>JAVKIP010000018.1:45589-69650 GCA_031459385.1 Candidatus Fervidifonticultor secundus
GGGGGGGGGGGGGGGGGGGGGGGGCGGCGGGGCGCCCCGCCCCCGCCCGGTTCTGGGAGCTCGGGGAGCCGGCCGCAATGATCTTCGACGAGGTCTACTACGTACCCGCGGCCCGGCAGGTGCTGGCGGGCCGCGAGGTCACCGAGGAGCGCACCCACCCGCCGCTGTCCAAGCTGATCATTGCGGCCTCGATACGCGTCGCAGGCGACCGCCCTGCCGGGTGGCGGCTGGCCAGCGCCGCGGCGGGTGCGTTGCTCGTGGCCGTGGTGTACGCGTTCGCGCGCGCGCTCTATGCCGACCCGCTGGTCGCCGCCGCCGGTGCCCTCCTGGCGGCGCTCGACGGGCTGGTCTTCGTGGAGAGCCGGATCGCCAAGCCCGATGTGTTCCTGGCGCTGTTCGTCCTGGTCGCCTATTGGGCGTTCTGGCGCTATCTGGGGGTGAACGGGGAACCCGCGCCGGGAACCGGGGGTGGGTCCACGCCGGACGCCGTGGCTGGCGCCGCGGCGGAACCCGGGGCGGGGGTCGCGGCGGCACCGGCACACGTGCCCGCGCCTGGCCGTGGGAGCCGTGCGTGGCTGCTCCTGGCCGGCGCGGCGGCCGGCTGCGCCGTGGCCACGAAGTGGACCGCGATCCCCCCGCTCGCCGGGCTCGCGGCGGTGTTCGGGCTCGCCCACGGCCGGCGCGTGCTGGCGGCGGCGCGTCGCGACGCGTGGGCGCTCGTGGGTGCCCTGGCCGTGGTGCCGGTGGGCATCTACCTGCTGGCGTACGTGCCGTACCTCCGACTCGGGCACACCCTGGGCGAGGTGATCGGCCTGCAGCGCTGGATGCTGACCTTCCACGCGAGCCTGACCCAGAGCCATCCGTACCAGTCGGCCTGGTGGTCGTGGCCGCTGCTGCTGCGGCCCATCTGGTACGAGTACCGCGAGGTGGCCCCCCAGGTCGTGCGCGGCATTCTCGCCATCGGCAATCCGGTGATCTGGTGGGCAGCGCTGCCGGCCGGCGTGGCGGCGGCCGTCGTGGCCGCGCGATCCCGGAGCCTGCCCGACGCTGTGCTGCTGGCCGCCTTCGCCCTCGCCTACGGCCAGTACGCGTTCATCTCGCGCGTGCTGTTCCTCTACCACTTCCTCCTGGCCTTGCCGTTCCTGCTCGTGGCCCTGGCGCGAGGGCTCGGCCGCGTACGCACGGCCGCCGGCGACGGCCCCGTCCTGGTGTACCTGGTGCTCGCCGCGGCGTGGTTCGTGGCGTTCCTCCCCCTGCTGGCGGGCCGGCCGATCGCAGTGTCGCACTACCAGCGGCTGATATGGTTCGGCACGTGGATCTAGGCGGTCTGAGCGTGGTCCTGCCGGCCTTCAACGAGGCCGGCAACCTGGAGGCCACCGTGCGCGAGCTGGCCCCGGAGGTCGCGGCCGCAGCCGCGGACGTCGAAATCGTGGTCGTAGACGACGGGAGCACCGACGCCACCGCGGCCGTGGCGGAGCGCCTGGCGGCAGAGCTGCCGGTGCGCGTGCTGCGCCACGACCGCAATCGCGGGTATGGCGCGGCGCTGCGGACGGGCTTCGGCGCCGCGCGGCACCCGTGGATCCTGCTGCTCGACGCCGACGGCCAGTTCCTCCCGGCCGAGCTCGACCGCTTCCTTCCGCTGGCCCGCGAGGCCGATCTCGTCATCGGCTACCGCGTGCGCCGCGCCGATCCCCGCCATCGCGGGTCGTTGGCGGCGGTGTGGAGGTGGCTGATGCGCGCGCTGCTGGACGTGCAGGTGCGGGACGTGGATTGCGCGTTCAAGCTCATGCGCACTGCAGTGGTGCAGGCCCTGGCGCTGGAGTCAGCGGGCGCGTTCATCAGCGCGGAACTGCTCGGGAAGGCGCGGCGGTACGGCGCGCGCATCGCCGAGGTGCCGGTCTCCCACCGGCCGCGACGTCACGGCCGGCAGACGGGCGGCAGCCTGCGCGTCCTCCTCAGGGCGTTTTACGAGCTGGCGCGCCTGTGGTGGCGGGTACGGCGCTTCTCACCGGACGCCGCGACAGGTCCCACAGGATAACCAGCCCCCAGGCCAGCGCGACGACGGTCACCACGCCCAGCGCGCGGGTCACCGGCGCCGCGAACAGCGTCTCCTCGACCCAGGCCGGGAGGCGCAGCGTGTGGAGGTGCGGTCGGGTGTAGGCGTAGAGCACGTTGAGCGCGAACACGCCCGAGGCGCCACCATATAGCCACCAGAAGCGGCGATCCACGGTGCCCGCGACCGCCAGCACCGGCAGGGCCGGCAGCAGATAGCGCTCGTGGACGCGGGTGGGCAGCGCGAACGCCGCCAGCAGGACGACGGCGGCCGCGGGCAACAGGCTACGACGTGCGTCCGCGCGCCACGCAAATCCTGCCACGCCTGCGGCGGCCAGGCCGCTGAGGGCCAGCCCCCAGATAGCGACGGGGAGCCCGGCCCAGCGCGCGGCGTCCGTGACCCAGAAGCCCTGCACCGCGCCCCAGAGATTGAACGCCATCACGCTCCCGTACGGGTAGATGCCGGCAGCATGCTGCAGCAGCCGTGCCAGGCCGACGAGGGTCAGGCCGAAGGGCCAGGCCAGCAGCGCCACGACCGCCAGGGGGACCACGGCCGCCAGCCCCAGGAGCCGCCAGCGCCGCCAGGGATCGGCCGCAGCGATCTGCAGCAGGGCCAGCCCGGCCGGCAGGAGCGCCGGCGCCGTTTGCGGCTTGACGAGCGAGGCCACGCCGAGCAGGACCGCACCCGTGACAGGAGCCGGGTGCATCCGGGCCAGGACCCACAGCCCGGCCAGCATGAGGGCCGCGCCCACGGCATCCACCTGCCCCCACACCGCGCTGACGAAGATCGGGCCGGGGTTGAACAGGTAGGTGGCGGATGCGCGCAGCGCCGCGGTTTCGCCGGCGCGCGCCCCCATGCGGAATATGAGCCATGCCGTGACGATATCGGCCAGGACCGCCGGTGCCTTCAGCGCCACGAGCCAGGCGACCTCGTTGAATCGGAGCAGCCCGTCGAGCTCGCCGATGAGCCACAGCACGTAGAGATACCCCGGCAGGTAGTCGGCGAAGCCGGAGGCGTAGAACGCGGCCGGCCCGCCGCCTGCCAGCGCCAGCGCCCACGCCTTGAACGATGCGATGTCCGACGGATAGCCGCCGTGCGGCATCAGCACCAGGCGCAGCGCCAAACCCGCTGCCGCCAGGTTCCACCACTGCCGGGACGTGCGCGTTGAGGTCTCCATTCGTGTGCGCCAGGCGTCCGGACCCCCACCCCTGCCTGTCGCGGGCGCAACCGTCCACCCCCCTGCGCCGGGCGCGCTCTGGAGGTACGGGCGCACCGGAGGCTTCGCGACGGCCGGGCGTGAAGCCCTGCGTCCCCCGCACGTCGCGGGAGAAGGCGCCGATGACCGGGGTGGGGGAGATCATGGGCAGCCGATGGCATGGGCAGGCGGGACTGACGCTGCTCGAGGTGTTGGTGGCCGCGGCGGTGTTCGCGGTCGTGGCCGCTGCCGCCACGCGGACGATGGGGCTGCTGCTCCGGGTGGCGGCCGATCAGGGGCGCCGGGCCGTTGCAGCGGCACTGGCCACGCAGAAACTCGAAGAGGTGCGGGCGCGCCCCGAGGCGCAGGTTACGGCGGCCGCGCGGAAGCAGGGGTTCGACTGCCTCCGCGCCGAGGGCCCACAGGCGCTTGCCGGGCCGTACACCGGCTACGCGTACACCGTGACGATCGCGGGGGTGCAGGTGGATCCGGCCGCCACGGCGCCGTCCTGGCTCCACCCGGCCGCTGCGGCTCCCTGCCGGCCGCCCCCAGGGGCCCACGGCGACCTCCTCCAGTGGATCAGTGTCCGCGTGACGTTCCGCGGACGGGTGCTGGCACAGGTGACGTCGGCAACGCTGCGCGAGGTGCGCTGAGGCGGGATGCGCGGCGGGATGTGGGACGCGCGGAGGCAGCAGGCATGAGGGACACCCGTCGTGCCGCCGGCACGGTAGACCCCGGAGCGAGGGGAGCGGCGCTCGTCGGCGTCGTCGTGACGACGGTCGTCATCTCGGTAGTCGTCATGGCACTGGTCGCCGCCACGATGGGCGAGGCGACCATGGCCGCGGACCACCTGCACGGGCAACAGGCGCTGGCAGCAGCCGAGGCCGGCGCCTGGCGGGCCCTGGCCGAACTGCGGCGCCGCGTGCGCGTCGACCTGCCGCTGCGGCTGCGCCCGGAGGATGTGTCCGTGGCCCGCGCCATCTGCCGCTCGGCTGGTGGCCCGCCAGGGGGCTCGCCTGCGCCGGTAGACCTGATCGTCCGGTTCGCGGTGCCTGCGGATCGGGTCGACACCGACTGGACGCGCACAGGTGACACCGCGTACCTCTCCGTCGGGACGGCCGATCACCCGATCCGCGTTCTCGCCGGCGCTTCGGGGGAGGGGGTGACCGAGTTCTACGCGACCGTGGCGGTGCGCTGGTCGCAACGTCCGGCGACGTGCCGGGCGGCCTCGTCGCAAGGCGACCTTGAGCGCTACGTGGTCTGGTTCGATCACGCCGTGGTGGCCGTCGGCCGCGCCGGCGCGGCGCGCCGGGTGGTCTGCCTGCGCAGCGAAGGCGCCGATGCCTGCGCCCGGTGGTTCCCCCAGATTGCGCCCTCCTGGCAAGGGAGTCACGTGCGCACCGGGGGCGGCCTCGGTGGCTGGCCGGTGGTGGTCGCCGAGGTGCCGCCGACCGCGCGGGCCCTGTTGGTGCTCGGCGAGAGCCCCGTGTGGCTGGCATCCGGGGCGCGCATCGAGGGGAGCATCCACGCCAACCGCGACCTCGGCGTGGCCGGCACGCCGGAGTTCTCGGGGCCCGTCACCCAGGCGGCTGCCGCCATGCGCTTCTACGCATGCGGCTGGCCGCGCAGCCTGGAGATCCCCGATGACGGCGCGGCCGACAGCTTGGTCGTGCCGGGGTGCGACCTGCCGCGGTTCGCCGCCTCGGTGCGCGGCGGCAACCAGGGGGTCGCGGTCGCTGCGGATCCGACCGGCCTGCCCGGCGCGACCAACCCAGCGCGGGCTGCTCTCGGCCTCCAGCCGGCAGACGGCCCCGACCCCGGTGACCAGGAGATCCGGATGGCCACGACCGACCTGCCCGACGGGAGCGCGCCGGTGCCGGCCGGCCTCTACGTCGCAAATCAGTGCGGACCGCAGGGAGGCGGCTGCGGCGGTGTCTATATCGCGGGCACCGTGCGCCGCATGCGGCTGGCCGTCGAGGACGACGTGCAGGTGCTCTATGTCACGGTGGAGGCGGCAGACGGTCAGCCGGCCGCGGAGGTGCGCGTCACCGTCGATCCCCGGACGCGGGCGATCCAGGTCGCCGACCCCGGCGGCGCCGTGCGCGCGTATCCGGCGGGCACGTTCAACGGCCTCGTCTACGTCGCCGGAGCCATCGTGGCCCCGTACGACCCCGGGCAGGACGGTGCGCTCGACGACCCCGATGTCGGCCTCCGCGGTGTCCTGCACCCGCAGTTGCACCTGACCATCGCGGCCTCCGGCGGGATCGCCATCGCCGACCACCTGGTCTACCAGGTCACCGCGGCCGACGCCGGCCAGGCATCGCGCGGCCTGCTGGGGCTGTACACGCGCACGGGCGACGTCACCATCGCGGGCCCGCTGGCCCCACGCGACCTCTT
The DNA here is from genome assembly GCA_031459385.1 of Candidatus Fervidifonticultor secundus. Lineage (GTDB taxonomy): Bacteria > Sysuimicrobiota > Sysuimicrobiia > Sysuimicrobiales > Humicultoraceae > Fervidifonticultor > Fervidifonticultor secundus. The sequence continues at coordinate 51,235 of JAVKIP010000018.1, forward strand.
CATCGACGCGGCCATCCTGGTTCCCCAGGGACGCCTCTGGGTCGAGCACTGGGACCGCCTGCCGGAGAAGGGCGCGGCCTCGGTGCTCGGCGCGGTGGTGCAACGGACGCTCGGGCCGCTGGGGGGGTTCGACCCGCTTACCGGCTACAACCGCGTGGTGAGGTACGACGGCGCGCTGCGGATCGTGCTGCCGCCGTTCTTCCCCCGGACCGGCATGACCGTGGTCACGGCAGCCGACGACGGCGACCCCGCATTCTCCGGCGGCGATCCCCTTTACGGCCGACCGTTTTGGGAGGAGCTGGTGGCGCGGTGAGTTCCTCCCTCCGTCCTGCGGCCGGGCGCGGCTTCAGCACCGCGGAGGTACTGGCGGCCGTGATTCTCAGCGGCGTGGTGGTCGGGGCGGCCGCGGGCGGCGCGGCGGTGCTCGCGTCGCGACGCCTCGCCGGGGCCGCGCGCGTGGTGGCCGCCGACCTGCGGGTCCTCGGCCACCGTGCCAGCGCGGAGCGCACCTGCTATCGTGTCGTGTTCGAGCCGGCCCGCGAGACCTACACGATCGCGCGCTTCGCCGGCGCCGTGGCGAACGGTTCCCCTCACTGTAGCGGCGGGCCATGGGAGGGACCCCTGTTTGCGGAGGCGGCGGCTGGCGGCGCCAGCAGGCGCCTGCCCGCAGGGGTGGACCTCCGGGATACGTCGTTCCCCTCCGAGACCGTGACGTTCAGTCCGCTCGGCAATCCGACCGCCGGCACCGTCGTGCTTGGGGCGATGCTGGGCCGGGAGCGCCGCGTGACGGTGGAGGTGACGGGATACGTGCGTCTATCCGGCCCCTAGTTGGGCATCTTGACTGGCAGTGAGGTACCGTGACCCCCCGCCGGCCGCACCCACCGGCAGGGGTTTGTGCCTCCGGCTGCGAAGAGAAAGCAAAGGGGCAGGCGGGCTTTGCCGGGGTCTCCTGCCGGACGACTCCACCTGAGGGGGTGAAGTTGACGCCGATGGGCCTCTTCTCGTCCGGCGCCCAGGCATACGTGGGTATCGACGCAGGCAGCGATACCCTGAAAGTGGTGGAACTGCAGGGCGCGTACCGGTCCGGGTTCCGCCTCCTCCGGATGGACAGCGCCCCCTGTCCGCCCGGGGTCATCCGCGACGGCGTTCCGGTCGCTCCCGAGGAACTGGGCAGTCACCTCCGCGCGCTGCTCGACCGTGCCGGCATCCGGACGGATCGGGCCATCATGGGCGTGGGGGGCCAGGCGGTCACGGTGCGAGAGGTACGGGTCCCGCCCATGACCCGCCAGGAACTGACCGCGGCGGTGCGCTACGAGGCCGAACGCTACCTGCCCTACAACATCCGTGAGGTCTACATGGACTACCAGGTGCTGGGCGAGGCTACCGAGGACGGCCGCAAGATGCTCGACGTGCTCGTCGTCGCCGCCCGGCAGGACGTCGTCGACCACATCGTCGCCACGGCCGACGCGGCACGGGTCCAGCTCAAGGTGCTCGACGTCGAGTCGTTCGCCCTGCTGCGCTCGGTGGTGCCGGGCGGCGGGCAGGGGGGGCAGACGGTGGCGGTCGTCGACCTGGGAGCCGAAGCCTCGGACATCCTGATCACGGAGGGGACCCGCCTGCGGTTCACCCGCAACATCCCCATCGGTGGCATCGCCCTCGTCACCGCCATCCGCGAGGCGATGGACGTGGATGTCGCCACGGCCCGGAGCCTGCTGGAAGAGAAGGGCGAGGTGCTCGAGGAAGGCGCCACGGCCGACCACACCGCCGAACGCCTCCACGACGTCATCGCGCCGCACATCGGCGATCTCATCACCGAGATCCGCCGGTCGCTCGACTACTACCAGACCCGATCGCGCACAGCCGTCATCAACCAGATCTTGCTCGCCGGCGGGCTGGCGCGCCTGCGGCACCTAGACAAGGCCATCGCCGGCGAACTCGGCATCTCCACGGTGGTCGCGTCGCCCTTCGTCAACGTGAAGGTGAATCCGGCGGCGATCCCGCCGGAGCGGATGGAGGCGGTGGGCTCCACCATGGCGGTGGCGGTCGGCCTGGCGATGCGCGGAGGTGACGTCGCGTGATCCGCATCAACCTCCTTCCCCGAGCCCCCCGGCGCCGGTTTCCCGCACGCCAGCTCATTGAGCTGGTCGTGCCGCTGGCGACGCTGGTGGTGGTCGTCATCTGGGCGCTCAGGCTCGGCGGCGCCGTGAACGACCGGCGCACGCGCATCGCCGCCGCCGAGCAAGAGATCGCCGCGCTGCGGCCGACGGTGCAACGCGTCGAGGAGCTGGACCGGCAGATCGCGGCGCTGCGCGTCAAACAGGGGCTCCTGCAGGATCTGCTCAAGCAGCAGCTCCCGGCGGCGTCGGTGCTCAACGACGTGCGGCTGCTGATCCCCAGGGACGTCTGGCTCACGTCCCTGTCGGTGCCCGAGGAGGGCACGCTGAACATCGAGGGCCTGGGCCTGAGCTACTATGCCATCGCCCAGCTGATGGACAACCTGGGCACGGGCCCGCTGTTCCGCTCGGTGGACCTGACCGTGGTGCAGCTGGAGAAGGTCGGCGTGCGGGAGGTCGTGCGGTTCCAGGTGAACGCCCGGGTGTTGAAGCCGGAGGCGTCGGCGGAAGGGGTGCGCCAGTGAGAGGCCTGAGCGCGCGCGAGCGCATTCTCGTCGCCCTGGTCATCGCGGCCGTCATCGGGGTGGCCTTCTATCTGGTCGTCTATGTGCCGCAGACCGACCAGCTGGCCCGGCTGGATCGCGAACTGGCCAGCAAGACGCAAGAGCTCGGCCGACTCAAGGCCCTGGCCGCCACGCGCGAGGCCAAGGAGCGCGAGTACGGGGCGCTGGTGGACCAGATTCGCCTGGTCGAGATGCGGCTGCCGCCCGAGCGCGAGATCCCCAACCTGATTCGGGCGCTGCAGGACGTCGCCCGGGAGATCGGCATCAAGCTGACGCTACTCCGGCCCGGCCCCACGCAGGCGCCGACCGCCGGCGCGCGGCCGCCCGCGACCGCACAGCCGCCGGCGGGCCAGCAGCCCCAGGCGCAGCCACCGTACCGGCTGTTCCGCCTCGACCTGGGCTTCGAGGGCACGTACCGCGATCTCATCGCGTACATGGGGCGGCTGGAGAACTTCCCGCGCTTCCTCGTCCTGCGGCAGATCTCGCTGGCGCCCACCACTGAGCTGCCGCGCCTCCGGGTCACGGTCCAGGCCAACACGTTCGTGCTGCCGCGGGAGCAGCCGCCAGCCCAGCCCTGAGCCGGGGGCGCCGCCCCGGTGCCGCATCCGCTGGCCAGTCTGCTCGATCGCGAGCAGGAGCGGGTGGCGGCGGCGTGGGCGTCGGCCCTCTCGCGGCTGCGGCCGTCGGCGTTCGTGTACCGGCCGCTGGAGGAGCTGCGCCGCCTGGGCCGGGCCTACCTGACCGAACTGGTCCTCTACCTCGATACTGACGACCCCGCCGGCCTGCGCGACTTCATCCGCCGGGAGGCGGCGGTGCGACTCTCGATGGGCTTCGGCGCGGCCGAGGTCGTGCAGGGGTTCGTGGTGTTCCGCGAGCTCACGCAGGCGCTGTGTGCGGAGATGGTGGAGACCGAGGCCGACCGCCTGGCGCTGCTGGAGCGCCTCACCCAGGCCACGGACTTCACCATCGTGGAGTTCGTTACACACTACCAGCACCTGGCCGACCAGCGGGAAGCGGCGCACCTGAAGGAGATGGAGGACCTGCAGCGCGCGCTGATCGACCAGGCGATCCAGGACGAGGTCACGGATCTGTTCACCGCGCGGTTCTTCGAGGAGCACCTGGTCCTGGAGGTGAAGCGCGCGGCGCGCTACCGTCGCCCGTTCGCGCTGGTGGTGCTGGACGTGGACGAGTTCGAGGCGCGCCACGCGCGGTACGGCCCGGCGGTGGCGCAGGCCGCGTTGCGCGCCGTGGCAGCGATGCTGCGGGACCTGACGCGGGAGCTCGATGTCAAGGCGCGCACCGGGGAGACCGAGTTCAGTGTGGCGCTGCCGGAGACCGGCGGGGAGGCCGCGCTGGTGGTCGCCGAGCGACTGCGCACGAGGGCGGCAGAGCTGCCCTCGCCGGGCCGCGATGAGGCGGCGGGCGTGCCCGGGGAGGCGCTGACCGTCTCGGTGGGGCTGGCGGTCTACCCCCTGCATGGCGAAACCGGGCGGGAGCTACACCACGCGGCCCGGCGCGCGCGCGACGAGGCGCAGCTGCTCGGGGGTAACGTGGTGGTGCAGGCAACGGCGTGACGCCGGGAGGTTGGCCCCGGGCCCTCTGCGCCGGGGCCGCTACAGGCGAATACGCTGCTGTTGGTGCAGCATTCGGGTGGCCTCGGCGTAGGTCAGCCACGTGCCCGTCTGCTGGTAGACGACGTACCGGAGGAACCCGACGACCGACATGTACTGGGTTTCCGGGGAGAAGGGGCGCAGGTTCTCCACCCGCGGCATGACCACCAGGCCCAGATCGATGTACGGGGTCGCCGGCGCCGCCGCGGGCCGTCCTGCCGGTATCGGGCCGGCGGTGGCAGCGGCGGGGCTCGACGGGACGGCGGTCGCGGCCGGGCTCGCTGGAGGCGCAGGCGGGGCGCCGGGAGCGGTGACGGCCGGCGCGGGTGCCGCTGCGGGTACGGCGGTGCCCTGGGGGGACGACTGTGCGGGGACTGCGCTCGGCGGCGCCGCCTGGGTCCGAGGAGGATACACGATGATGACCGACACGACCACGCCGTCGAGGCCGAAGGCGATACCGTGCTGATCGAACGCCATGCCCATCAGGCCTTCGACGACGGCATCTGCGAACTGCGCCCCGAACACCCGGCGCACGTCTGTGACGGTGGACCCCAGGGTGATGCCCTCGCTGGTGCGCAGCAGGCTGTTGGTCGTCGAGATCGCCCGGACCACGCCGTCGGTGGCGTAGACGTTGAGGCCGTAGCGCGGGAACGTGTAGAGGGTCCCGTCACGCAGGAGCCGCGCCTCGCCCGGTTGCCCGAGGCGCGCCACGACGGAGGATACCGACCGGCCGAGGGCGACCCCTGCGATGCTCTGCCCGGGCACGATGAGCACCGTGGGGCTCGAGCCCTGCTGCGCCAGGACCGGCCAGGCCATCCCCAGGATAAAGGCCAGGAGCAGGAGCCAGGTTCCACGCGTCATGACCGTCGCCTCCTGGGCCTCTGCGGCACCCCGGCCGCCGCGAGGTCGAGATGCCCTGCTATTCTGACCAGTGCCCCGATCTCCTGCCGGCGAGGCGTGCCGTGGCGTGTCGGGACCGGGCGCAGGGCGCTCGCCCTGCGCGCGACTGGCGTCCGGGGGATCTCGCCCGGTCGGGGAGCCCGATGCTGACTGCTGCGTACGTGCTGGTGCTGACCGCGCTGGGCGCCGTCCTGGGGAGCTTTGCCAACGTGCTCATCTACCGTCTGCCGCGCGAGGAGTCCGTCGTGACGCCGGGCTCACGCTGCCCGGAGTGCAAAGCGCCGATCCGGCCGCGGGACAACATTCCGGTGCTGAGCTATGCGCTGCTGCGCGGGCGGTGCCGCGTGTGCCACCAGCGGATCAGCCTGCGGTATCCGCTGGTCGAGATGCTGATGGCCGTACTGACCGTTGCGGTCGGCCTGCGCGTCCCGTTGCCCCTGGGGTGGCGGGCGGCCGTGGAGGTGGCCGGCGCGCTGCTGTTCGTGTTCCTGCTGGTGGTGATCACCTTCATCGACCTGGACCACCAGCTCATCTTGAACTGGCTCACGTATCCGGGGGTCGTCGCGGGTGTGCTCCTGGCGGCGGCGCTGGGGCGGCTCGTGCCCGCGCTCATCGCGGGGGTGGGGGCGGGGGCGCTGATCCTCCTCATCGTGGTCGCGAGCCGTGGCGGGATGGGGCTGGGGGACGTGAAGCTGGCGGTGCTCATCGGTGTCTTCCTGGCCTCGCCGGCCGTCACCGGGGTCGCGCTGTTCCTGGCGTTCGTGATAGGAGGGCTCTTCGGCCTGGCGCTGCTCACGCTGCGCGTCCGCGGGCGGAAGGACCCGATTCCCTTTGGCCCCTTCCTGGCCCTCGGCGCCCTGGGTGCAATCTTCTGGGGAGAGGCCATCATCCGCTGGTACTGGCAGTAGCCCCGCGGTGCCGCCGGGCGGCGAGCAGGTCTAACCGGCAGGAGTTCAGGGCAATCTGTTGAACAGTCACGGATCGCGGGGCCTTGCCGGGGCTCCAGCGGGGTCGGGGAACTGGACGAAACCGTTAGGGGGCCGTATGCGCAAGGCTGGTGCGTATCTGCGAACGCATCCGTTGGTCGCCGGCGCGCTCGTGGTGGCGCTCATCGCGCTGGTGATCATGGTCTGGCCCCGGCAGGGGCCGCCGCCGCGACCCGCTGCCACCCCACCTCCGAGCCCCGCGGCGTCTCCGCAGGCAGGCGCGCCCGCAGCGCCGACGGTCCCGCAACCTGCCGTGAGCCCGACCCCGGCGCCTACGCCCGCGCCCGCGCTGCCGGGCGCCGGGCGTCCGGATCCCTTCGCGCCTCTCGTCGTGGCGGAGGGGCCACGGCCCGCCCCCGGGCCGGTGCCGCCGCCGGCACCGCTGCCCCCACCGCTCTTCCCCGGCCAGCCCGGCCAGCCGGGCGCGCCTCCGGCCCCGGGCCCCGCCCCGACGCCGCCGCCGAAGGACGCCAGCACGGCGGAGCTTGTGGGACTCGTGCACGACTCGGTGGCGGTGGCGATCGTCCGGGTGGGCGGCCAGACGTATATCGTCTCTCCGGGCGATGTGATCCGGGACAAGATCCGCGTGACCGGAATCGACCCGCAGCAGCGTCTGGTGGTGCTGGAGGAAGACGGAGAACGGTTCGAGCTGAAGATGGGAGAGGTGAGGGCACGGCATGTTGCCGCGACGACCGCGCTGGGCCGCATCTAGCTTCGCCGCAGGAGCTATCGTCTTGGTGCTGGCGCTGGTGCCCGTGGGCCCGGCGCAGCCGGAGGCTCCTGCTGTGCGCGTCACGCAGGTGACGGTGAAGATCTTCGGGCACACGGTACAGGTGGCCGTGGTCGGCACCGGGCCGCTCACCTACAGGACGCTGCAACTCTCGTCTCCGCCGCGTCTGGTCATCGACCTGCCCGGCGCGATCGTAGACGCGGCGATCCCGCCCGTGATCGACGTGGAGAAAGGCGCGGTCGACCGGGTGCGGGTCGGGCAGTTCCAGGACCGACCGCCCGTGGCGCGCGTCGCCGTGGACATGCGCGCGCCCCTGTCGTTCCGGCTGGCGACGACGGCGCCGAACGTGCTGGTGGCCCAGTTCGCATCGCACAGCGTCGCCGCTGTCCCCGCTCCCGCGGCGGCGCCGACGGCCCCCGCGCCGGCGCCCGTCGCGCAGGCGCCGGCTGACCCCCCGGCGCCGCCCCCGGTGCCGGTGGCCCAGACCACGCCGGCCGCGCCACCGCTCGCGCCGGGCCGCATCACCCTCGAGTTCCGCGCCACCGAGCTGGCCGACGTGCTGAGCGCGCTGGCGCGGGTGTGCAACGTGAACATTGTCACCGACGCCTCGGTCAAAGGCACGGTGACCGTGCGCCTGATCGACCTCTCGTGCGAGGAGGCGCTGCGCTTCATCCTGGAGGCCAACAACCTGGGCTTCCGCCGCGTCGGCCGGAACCTGATCATCATGGCGGCCGACCGGCTGGCCCCGCCGCCGGAAGCGCCCGAAGCGATCACCTACCCCATTGGGTTCGGCGTGGCCAAGGACGTGGCCGACGCGATCCGCGCTGCCGTGCCGGGCATCCGGGTGACCTCGGACGCGCGGTCGAACGCCGTGGTCGTGGTGGGCACCCAGGCCCAGCACGAGGAGGTGCGGAAGATCCTGGCCGGCCTCGACGTGCAGCTCCCGCAGGTGATGATCGAGACGCGCGTCGTCGACATCGGGATGGAGACGCTGAACCAGCTCGGGCTGCGGTGGGGTCTCACCGGTGACCCACCGGTGAACGTGATCCAGGTCCGGGGCACGTTCCCGGGGTTGGTGCGGGTCGGCTACGGCGACTTCACCATCAACGCCGCCCTGGAGGCCCTGGTGCGGGACGGCAAGGCCCGCGTGCTGACCGCGCCCCGTGTGGCGGTCGTGGACGGCAACGAGGCCTCGGTCAACCTGGGCGAAGAGCTGCCGATCCCGTCGGTGGACGCCACTGGCCGGGTGACGTTCACCTTCAAGCCGGTGGGCGTGATCCTGCGCATTACGCCCAAGGTCAACCGCGATGGGCTGGTGACCACCAAGGTCGAGCCCGAGATCTCGGCGGTGCGCGAGATCCTGCAAAACCAGGTGCCCCGCCTGACCAGCCGCAAGGCGTCCACTACGGTGACGGTGCGCAGCGGCGAGTCGATCGTGCTGGCGGGCCTCATCAGCTCGGAGGAGCGCCGCACTACGGTGAAGGTGCCGATTCTGGGCGACATCCCGATCCTCGGCGTGCTGTTTCGGGTGTCGACGACCAGCCGGACGGACAACGAGGTCATCTTCGTGGTGACACCGCTGATCCTGCCGGGGCCCGGGGCGCCCGCGCCCGCGCCGTCACCCCAGCGGTGAGGCGACGCCGATGCGCGCGGGAGTTGCGGGTCTGTTGGTCCTGGTCCTGGCGGGAGGGGCCGCGGCGCAGGTGCTGCCGCCGTTCAACACGGCCCGCCTCTACCTGACCGAGGCGGAGTTCGCGCGGGCGATCCAGCCGTACCAGCAGGCCATCACCGCCAACCGACAGCACGCGCGGGCGCACTACTGGCTGGGGTACGCGTACGCCTACGCGTTCCGCCAGTGGCAGCTCGGCGCCGCCTCGTACGCGGCCGGCTACGGCGAACGGGCCGTCGCGTCGCTGCAGGAGGCGATCAGGCTCGATGAGGCGTTCGCGCCCGCGTACCTGGCGCTGTACGACGTCTACCGGCTCATGGGGCAGTTCGACAAGGCCGACGCGCTTCTGGTGCAGATGATGGGCAAGGTCCGGCCAGGCTGGACACCGCGCATGCCCGCGTGGTAAGGTCCCGGCCGCGGGCCGATCACGCTGCGAGGGGGCGGGAGCACCCGCCCCCTCGGCGTGTCAGGGATGGCCGGGCCGGGCAGGTGAAGCGCACCGGCGGTTGAAAGCCGGGGCGGCGTCCAGTATCCTACGGGCTGTATGTCCGCGCCTGCCGCCATCGCCACAGATCGTCTGGAACGCCTGCGTGCCTGGCTTGCCGCATCGGGCGTGGAGGCGGTTATCGTCTCGACCCAGGAGAACTTGACCTACGTCTCCGGGTTCCGCGGGTCGGCCGGATTTGGCATCGTCTCCGGCGACCGCGCCTGCCTGGTGGTGGACTTCCGGTACGTCGAGCAGGCGGCCGAGCAGGCGCCGGGCTGGGAAGCGGTGCGCGCCCAGGGTCAGCTGCTCGAGGCGGCCGCTGCCCTGGTGCGTGCCTGGGGCGTCCGGCGTGTGGGGGTCGAAGGCGAGGCGTTCGCCGTGGCGGCCTTCCGGCGGCTCCAGGCCATGGTCGACCCCGCCGAGGTCGTCCCGCTGGAGGGGTTGGACCGGCTGCGGTGGCGGAAGGATCCCGAGGAACTGGCCAGGGTCCGCCGCGCCGCCGCCGTCGCCGATGCGGCATTCCTCGAGGCGCTGCCGCTCCTGCGGCCGGGCGCGACCGAGCGGGAGGTCGCGGCCGCCCTGGAGTACGCCATGCGCCGCCGGGGGGCCGACGGCATCGCGTTCGATACGATCGTCGCCTCGGGACCCCGGAGCGCGCTCCCCCACGGGCGGGCGTCCGATCGCGTCATCGGCCGGGGCGAGTTCGTGATCGTGGACTTCGGTGCGGTCGTGGAGGGCTATCGCTCGGACTGCACGCGGACCGTCGTGACCGCGCCGGCCGACGCCCGGCATCGGGAGATCTACGCCCTCGTGCTGGCCGCGCAGGAGGCGGCCCTCGCCGCGCTGCGGCCCGGGATGACCGGGCGCGACGCCGACGCCGTGGCGCGGGAGCGGATCGTCGCGGCGGGGTACGGCGAGGCCTTCGGGCACGGGCTGGGCCACGGGGTGGGGCTGGCGGTCCACGAGGGCCCCCGGCTCTCCCCGCGCGACGACGCCGTGCTGCCGCCCGGGGCGGTCGTCACCGTGGAGCCCGGCGTCTACGTCACGGGATGGGGCGGCTGCCGGATCGAAGACCTGGTGGTGCTGACAGATCGCGGCTGCGAAGTTCTGACGCAGGCGCCGAAGGCGCTGGTTGAGGTGGTCTCGTGATTTCGACCAATGACTTCCGCCCCGGGGTGGTGATCGCGCTCGAGGGCGAACTGTACGCCGTGGTGGCCTCGCAGCACGTGAAGCGTGGACGGGGCAGCGCCTACGTGCGCGCGAAGATCCGCAATCTCAAGAGCGGCGCGATCATCGAGCGCACATTCAACGCCGGCGAGCGCGTACCGCAGGCGTACCTGGAGCGGCGCGACGCGGAGTACCTGTACCACCAGGACGAGCAGTATGTCTTCATGGATCAGGAGACGTACGAGCAGATCACCCTCAGCGCCGCGCTCCTGGGCGAGGCGATCAGGTTCCTCAAGGACAACACGGTGGTCACCGTCGTCTACTACGAGAGCCGTCCGATCGCCGTGGAGCTGCCCAACACGGTGGAGCTCCGTGTGGTCGAGACGGCGCCGGCATTCCGGGGCGACACGGCCACCGGGGGGGCGAAGCCGGCCACCCTGGAGACCGGGGCCGTCGTGCAGGTACCGCTGTTCGTCGAGGTCGGCGACGTCGTCCGCGTGGACACGCGGACCGGCGAGTACGTCGAGCGCGTAGGATGACGGCGCCGCCGCGGCGGGCGTGTTCACGCTGCGACGGGCGGCTGGTACAATAGGCTCGTGCAGGGCCACCGACAGCGGGCCGACCTTCCCCGGCGTTCCCTCGGGATCGCGGGACGCGGACACGGGCACCGGCCGCGGCCCGGTGGGCTGATGTGTGTCGGGCCCGCGACCGCTTTCCGGCGTAGCGTGGAAGGCGCGCGACGCCGGCGCCGGTGAAGGCACGCCGGCGCCGGGCGCGCGATGTGGCGCTCCAGGTGCTGTTCCAGCACGACGTGGGGCGGCTACCGATCGAGGAAGCGCTGCGCAACGCCCGCGACCAGCACCGGGGGGCCGACTGGCCGTTCGTGGAGCGGCTCTGCCGGGGGGTGGCGGCGCACGCCGCCGAGCTGGACGCCCTCCTGGCACCGCACCTCCAGGGCTGGACTGTCGAGCGGCTGGCCAGCGTCGACCGCACCATTCTCCGGATGGCGCTCTACGAGCTGCGCGACCTCTCCACGCCACCTGCGGTGGCGATCAACGAAGCGGTAGAGCTGGCCAGGCGGTACGGCACGGAGGCCTCCGCGCCCTTCGTCAACGGCGTGCTCGGCGCCGTGGTGCGTGCCAGCCAGGGGGCTGCCGCCCTAGAGCCGCCGGCCCGATGATGGGCGCGCCTGCGGTGCAGCCTGTCCGCGTCCACGCGTGGGTGCGGGGGCGCGTCCAGGGCGTCGGGTTCCGCTTCTTCGTGGCGCACCACGCCCGCGCGCTGGGCCTGGCTGGGTGGGTGCGGAATCTCGCCGACGGCCGGGTCGAGCTCGTGGCCGAAGGGCCGCAGCCCGCGGTCGAGGCGCTGGTGCGCCTGGTGCGGCGCGGACCCGACGGCGCGGTTGTCACTGACGTCGAGACCGTGTGGGAACCACCAGCAGGCGCCCGGGAGTTCGGCATCGGCCGCGATGAGTGAGCGTCCGGGGGAGCCCGCGACGGCGTCGGATCTGTCGGCATACGTGGCGAGCCGCGGTCGCCTGGTGGAGGAGGCCCTGGCGACCGCCCTTCCTCCGGAAACGTCCCCGCCGGTGCCACTCCACGCCGCCATGCGCTATAGCGTCTTTGCCGGGGGCAAGCGGCTCCGGCCGCTGCTGGTGCTGGCCGCGTGCGAGGCGACCGGCGGGCGGGTCGACGACGCGCTGCCGACAGCCTGCGCCGTGGAGCTGATTCACACGTACTCCCTGATCCACGACGACCTGCCGTCGATGGACGACTCGCTGACGCGGCGCGGCCGGCCGACATGCCACGTGACCTTCGGCGAGGCCCTGGCGGTGCTGGCGGGCGACGCGCTGCACGCGCTGGCGTTCGAGCTCCTGGCGCGCAACGCGCGGACGGTGGGGCCGCAGCGCGCGCTGCGCGTCATCGAGGAGATCGCCGGGGCGATCGGCACCCAGGGCATGGTGGGCGGCCAAGTGCTGGACCTGCTGGGCGAGGGACGTCCGGAACTGGCCCGCTGGAGGGACTGGCCCGGAGACCGCCGCCGTGGGGTCTACGAGATCCACCGGTGGAAGACCGCCGCGCTGATCCGGACCTGCCTGCGCGCTGGCGGGCTGCTGGCCGGGGCCGACGAGCGCACGCTGCACGACTTGACCGCCTACGGCGAGCACATCGGGCTGGCGTTCCAGGTGGTGGACGACATCCTCGACGAGGCCGGCGAGACCGCACGCCTCGGGAAGGATGCGCGGGTCGACGCGGCCCGCTCGAAGCTCACCTTCCCGGCGGCGTTCGGTGTCGAGCGATCCCGCGCCATCGCGCGCGAGGAGACGGCGCGGGCCGTGGCGGCCATCGCGGGCTGGGGGCCGCCCGCACGGTTGCTGATCGATCTCGCGGTGGCTCTGCTGGAGCGCGAGGCGTGAAGACCGCGGCACGGGTCAGGCTCGACCGGCTCGTCGTGGCCCGCGGGCTGGCTTTGAGCCGGCACCAGGCCGAGGCGGCCATCCGTGCCGGCGAGGTCTACGTCGCCGGCCGGCGCGTGGACAAACCGGGTGCTCTGGTGCACCCCACCGCGCCGCTTGAGCGCCGTGCCGCCTCCACCTACGTCAGTCGCGGCGGCGCCAAGCTCGCCGGCGCGCTCGACGCCTTCGGTCTGGACGTCGCGGGATGCGTGGCGCTGGACGTGGGCGCGTCCACCGGAGGGTTCACCGACTGCCTGCTCCAGCGCGGCGCCCGACGCGTCTACGCTGTGGACGTGGGCCGGGGGCTGCTGCACTGGCGGTTGCGGCGCGATCCCAGGGTCGTGGTGCTGGAAGGCCGGCATGCGGCGCGCCTGCGGGCGGGAGACCTGCCGGAGGCGGTGGACCTAGCCACGGTCGACGTTTCGTTCATCTCGGTCCGCAAGGTGCTCCCGGCCGTGGCCGCGCTGGTGCGGCCGGCCGGGCTGCTCGTGCTGCTGGTCAAGCCGCAGTTCGAGGTCGGGCCGCGCGCGGCTCCCGGGGGCGTGGTGCGCGACCCCGGGGTGCACGCCGGGGTGCTGCGGGCCACCGCCGCCGCTGCCCGGGCGCTCGGGCTGTCGCCGCTACGGGTCGCGGCGTCGCCGCTGCTGGGACCGAAAGGGAACCGCGAGTTCTTCCTGCTCGTGCGCAACACCGCGGGCCAGGCAGCCGAGGGACTCGACGAGGAGATCCTGCGCGCCACAACCCCGGCCGCCGCCAGGGTGGGCGCCCGTGGGGCGGAGCCGTGACACGCGTGGGGCTGCTGGTGAACATGTCGCGGGTCGCGGGGCAGCTCGAGGCCGTGGACAGGCTGCGCCAGACGGTGGACGCCCTGGAGGGCCGCGGCGCGACCGTGCGCCTGAACCTGGACGGCGCCCACGCCGTGGGGCGGCCGGACCTTGGCGTGCCGGACGCGGCGCTGGTCGAGGACGGCGACCTGCTGGTGGTACTGGGTGGGGACGGGACGATTCTCAGCGCAGCGCGCCTGGCAGCGGGCCGCGTGCCGATCTTCGGGGTCAACCTGGGTGGCTTCGGGTTCCTGGCCGAGGCCCAACTCGCTGACCTGCCCGGCGCGGCCGAGGCGATCCTGGCCGGCGCCTTCGTCCTCGACGAGCGGACGATGCTCGAGGCGGAGATCCGCGGCCCCTCCCTGGCGCAGCCGCGCCGGCTCGCGCTCAACGACGTCGTGGTGACCAAGACCGGGGTGGCCCGCATCGTGCGGGTGACGACGTGGGTGAACGGCGATCACCTGGCGACCTATCCGGCCGACGGCGTCATCGTGGCCACGCCGACAGGATCCACCGCGTACTCCCTGTCGGCGGGCGGCCCGATCGTCCATCCCCAGCTGGATGTGCTGATCGTCACGCCGATCTGTCCGCACATGCTCACGGCCCGGCCCGTGGTGGTCTCAGGGGAGGCCACGGTCACCGTGGAGCCGGTGGACGGCCTCGAGGACGTGCGGGTGAGCGTGGACGGCCAGGAGAGCTTCCCGCTGGCCGCAGGCGACCGGGTGACTGTGCGCCAGGCGGCGACGCGCACGCGCCTGGTGCGGCTGCGCCCTCCCAGCTTCTACAGCATCCTGCGCACCAAGCTGGCCTGGGGCGAACGGTGAGGAAGCGTCGGCACGCGGCAGCCGCGCCGGGAGGGCGCGCCCGGCTGCCGGGTCACGAGGACGGCGCGGCGGTCGGCGGCGAACGTCTCCGTGTGGGGCCTGCCGGGAGCACCCGGGCGGCATGTCTGCCGGGAGGCGCCACCGCCGGCGTGCGGTGGCCTGGGGCGTGGAAGGCGCAAGGAGGGAGACCGTGACCAAGTTTATCTTCGTAACAGGCGGGGTGGCCTCGGGCCTGGGCAAGGGGATCACCTCTGCCTCCATCGGCCGGCTGCTCAAAGCCCGCGGGCTCAAGGTGACCCTGCTGAAGTTCGACCCCTACGTAAACGTCGACGCGGGGACGATGAACCCGCACCAGCACGGCGAGGTCTTCGTCACCGACGACGGCGCCGAGACGGACATGGACCTGGGGCACTACGAGCGCTTCATCGACGAGAACCTGGGCCGGGCCAACAACGTCACGACCGGCAAGATCTACGCGTCGGTCATCGCCCGCGAGCGCCGCGGTGAGTACCTGGGGGGGACGGTGCAGATCATCCCCCACGTGACCAACGAGATCAAGGACGAGATCCGCGCGCTGGCGCGGACCACCGGTGCCGGCGTGGTCATCGTGGAGGTCGGCGGCACGGTGGGAGACATCGAGAGCCTGCCATTCCTGGAAGCCATCCGGCAGTTCCGGCGGGCCGCCGGCGACGAGCACGTGATGTACGTGCACGTGTCGCTGGTGCCCTACCTGCGCGGCGCCGGCGAGCTCAAGACCAAGCCGACCCAGCACAGCGTCAAGGAGCTGCGCAGCATCGGCATCCAGCCCGACGTCATCGTCTGCCGGACCGAGCGGCCCCTGGGGCGGTCGGTCCGGGAGAAGATCGCCCTCTTCTGCGATGTGGAGCCCGAAGCCGTCGTGCAGGCGCTGGAGGCGCAGAGCATCTACGAGGTGCCGCTGGTGCTGGAGGAGGAAGGGCTGGGCCGGATCGTGACCCGGCGGCTCGGCCTCGACCACCTGCCGCCGCCCGACCTGACGGAGTGGCGGGAGATCGTGCACCGCATCCGGCATCCCCAGGGGCGGGTCCGCATCGGCATGGTCGGCAAGTACATGGGGGTCGAGGACTCGTACGTCAGCATCGTCGAGGCGCTGCGACACGGCGGCATCGCCCACGGCTGCGCCGTGGAGATCACGAAGGTCGACTCGGAGGAACTCGAACAGTACGACCGCGCCACGCTGGAAGCGGAGTTGACCCGGTACGATGGGGTGCTGGTCTGTCCGGGGTTTGGGGCCCGCGGGGTGGAGGGCAAGGTCCGGGCGATCCAGGTGGTGCGCGAGCAGGGCGTCCCGTTCCTGGGAATCTGCTACGGCATGCAGTGGGCCGTGGTGGAGTTCGCGCGGCACGTCTGCGGGCTCGAGGGTGCCAACTCCACCGAGGTGGACCCGGGCACGCCGCACCCCGTCATCTCCCTCCTGGAGGAGCAGCGGCGCGTCGTGGACAAGGGCGGGACGATGCGCCTGGGGCGGTACCCGTGCCGGCTCGCCCCTGGCTCGCTGGCCGCCGCGGCCTATGGGACCGCGGAGGTGGGCGAGCGTCACCGCCACCGCTACGAGGTGAACAACGCCTACCGGCCGGTCCTGGAGCGGCACGGGCTCCGGGTGACCGGGGTCTACCCGGAGCAGGATCTGGTGGAGATCATCGAACTGCCCGGGCACCCGTGGTTCGTGGGGACGCAGTTTCACGGCGAGTACCGGTCGCGGCCCAACCGGCCGCACCCGCTGTACCGGGCGTTCGTGCGCGCCGCGCTGGACCGCGCGGCCGTCTCGGCCGGGCGGAGCTAGCCCCCTGGCCGGCGGGCGCCGATGCGCGACCGGAGGGACAGGGGCGACGAGGGGCAAGGAGGACATAGATGAGCGGAGTGGTGTACGTGAACGGCCGCATCGTGCCCAAGGAGGAGGCCACGGTCTCGGTCTTCGACCATGGCTTCCTGTACGGCGACGGCGTCTTCGAGGGGATCCGCGTCTACGATGGCCGCATCTTCCGCCTCGACGAGCACCTCGACCGGCTGTATGCCTCGGCGAAGAGCATCATGCTGGAGATCCCCCTCGACCGGGACGCGCTGCGGGCCGCCCTTCTGGAGACCGTGCGCGCTAGTGGCCTGCGGGACGCGTACATCCGGCCAGTGGTGAGCCGCGGGCCGGGTGACCTGGGGATCGACCCGCGCAAGTGCGTGCAACCCACGGTGGTCATCATCGTGGACGCGATCCGCTTGTATCCCGCCGAAGCGTATGCACGGGGTCTGCGCGTCATCACCGCGAGCGTACGCCGGCCGGCGCCGGATGCGCTCAACGGCCAGACCAAGTCGCTCAACTACCTGAACAACATCCTGGCCTGCCTGGAGGCGCGCCGCGCGGGGGCGGAAGAGGCGCTGCTGCTCACCGGGGACGGCTATGTCTGCGAGTGCAGTGCCGACAACATCTTCATCGTCACCGGCGGCCAGGTGTGGACGCCGCCGGCGTTCCTGGGCCTCCTGCCCGGCATCACGCGCGACACGGTCCTGACGCTGGCCCGTGAGGCCGGCCTGCCCGCGGCCGAGCGCGTGTTCACCCTGCACGACGTCTACACCGCCGGCGAGTGCTTCCTCACCGGCACGGGTGCCGAGATCGCCCCGGTCGTGGAGGTGGACGGCCGGCCGATCGGCGACGGCCGGCCCGGGCCGGTGACGCGAAGGCTCACCCAGGCGTTTCACGAGCTGGTGCGGCACAGCGGGACGCCTGTCTACGCCGAGGAGGCGCCCGGGCGGCGATGACACCGCGGGGGGCCTCGTCGCAGCCGCCCGGACCTGGACACCGCGATGCCGGCGGGGGGAACGCCTCGGGCGCAGGTAGCGCGGAGCCCACGGTGGCGTCCCGCCTGGTCTTCCGGGGACGTGTGGCTGCGGTGCGCGTCGACGACGTGCGCCTGCCCGGCGGCCGCATCGTGCGGCGCGAGGTGGTCGAACATCCGGGCGCGGCGGCCATCGTGCCCGTGACGGGCGACGGCCAGGTCCTCATGGTGCGCCAGTACCGAAAGGCCGTGGAGGCCGCGCTGCTCGAGATCCCTGCCGGCACGCTGGAGCCCGGAGAGTCGCCCGAGCACTGCGCCCAGCGCGAGCTCGCCGAGGAGGTCGGTGTGCGCGCGGGGCAGCTGCGACCGCTCGTGACGTACTTCCCCTCGCCGGGTGTCCTCACCGAGGCCATCACGCTGTTCCTGGCGCAGGATCTCCGGCCGCACCGGCTGCCGGCGGATCCCGGGGAAGAGGGGCTCGGGGTGGAGCAGGTGCCGGTGGATCGCGTGATGGCCCTGATCGACGCCGGGGAGATCCGTGACGGGAAGTCGCTGGTGGGGCTGCTGCTGGCGCTCCGAGCCCTGGGCACCGCCGGCGGGGGCGAGCGGTGAGCGATCCGGCACGCCGCCCGTCCCGGCGGGGCCGCGGTCGGGCGGAGCAACAGGCGTCCGCCGGGGACGCGACCGGCGAGGGACGTCCGGCGGCCTCCTGCTCGCCGGCACTGGACGCAGCGCGGGAGGCGTTTCTAGCATACGGCCTCACCGAACGCGGCCTCGCCCGGCGGACCATTGAGACCTATGCCCGCGACCTGGACGACTTCATCGCGTTCGCCGCCCGACAGGGTGCCAGGGAGGCCGGTGACCTGCGCCGCGCGACGATCACGACCTACCTGCTTGCCGCGCGACGGCGCGGGCTGGCGGCCAGCTCGGTGGCGCGGCGCCTGGCGGCGATTCGGGGGTGGACGGCGTACCTGCTCAGGGAGGGGCTCATCGATGACGACCCCGCCCTCGATGTGACGCCCGCCCGGCGGCCGCGACGCCTGCCCGAGGTGCTCACGGTCGCGGAAGTGGACCGCCTGCTGGCGCAGCCGCGCGGGACCGGCCCGCTGGCGGTGCGGGATCGGGCGATCCTGGAGCTGCTGTACGCGGCCGGCCTGCGGGTCAGCGAGCTCGTCGGGCTGGACGTGGCGGACGTGCACCTGGACCAGGAGTACGTCCGGTGTCTGGGGAAGGGCGCCAGGGAGCGCATCGTGCCCATCGGCAGCGCGGCGGTGCGCGCC
>JAVKIP010000019.1:0-59424 GCA_031459385.1 Candidatus Fervidifonticultor secundus
CCGGACCGCCACCACGTCGGCCGTGGGCGGCTCGCCCAACAGTACCGAGACCTCGCCGAAGAAGTCCCCGCGCCGCAGCACCGCGCGCTGCACCCCGTCGATGCGCACGGCCGCCTCGCCGTCGAGGATGACGTAGAAGTTGGCGCCGGAAAACCCCTGGCGGAGAATGCGCTGGCCCTCGGTGAACCACTCTTCTTCGAAGGTGTGGGCCACGGCTTCCAGTTCCGGACGCGACAGGTCGGCGAACAGCGCTAGCCCGGCCAGGACATCGACGACTTCGTTCCGATCCGTCATGGGGCTCCTCCGACCCTCGCCTCTCGGGGAACGCATGCGCGGGCCGCGCGGCGGGGCGCGCGCCCTGACCGGCAGCAGATCACTTTGGCTTCCAGCAGCGCAACTCCTGCCGGCCGCACCCCGGATGTGCGCGAACTCGCGACGCTGCGCCGGGCACCTGCAGCCCAGGCTCTCAGGCGCCGGCGCGGACCTCCTCCATGCGACGGCGCGCGTGCTGGCTGTCCCACGCGGCGCCCAGACGGTCGAACGCCGTCCGGGCTATCTCCCAGACCGCCAGCGCGTCATCCCGCTGGCCGGCCGCCAGCATCGCTTCACCGAGCACCGCCTGCGCCTGCGCCACCTCGTAGGGCCGGGGGACCGCCAGCGCGGCCAGCCGGGCCAGCGCGGCGTCCGCGGCCGCCCGGGCGCTGGCGGCGTCGCCAGCCCGGAGCGCTAGGCGGGCCTGCGCGCGGTCCACCCGCACCCGCGTCACCACGTGCCGGAGGCGCGCGGCACCTTCGGCGGCCAGGCGCGCGGCGGCGGTCGCCGCGTCCGTCTGGCCGATCGCAGCGAAGAACTCCGCGGCGATGCCGTTCGCCTGGCACCCGCACACGATGCACCGCAGCCGGTCCCGGGCCTCCAGCGCGCGGGCCATGGCGTCGCGCGCTGCATCGAGGTCCCCCAGCCGCAGGTGCGCCACGGCCAGGTCGTGGTTCAGCCAGATCGGCGCGTGGAAGCGCGGTTTGACGAGCGCCTGCGCGAAGATCGCGCGGGCCTCCTCCAGCTGCCCCCGGGCCAGGGCCAGATTGCCGCAGAAGTACGGCAGCATGATCAGCGTGCCGAACTCGTGGATCTGGCCACCGGCCGCCTCGACCAGGCCGCGCGCGCGTTCCAGGTGCACCTGGGCCTCGTGCCACTGACCCCGGAGGAACTCGATCCACCCCAGCAGAGTGCGCAGGCGGGCCTCGTCGCTGGTGGCCTCGGCCTGCTCTGCGTGCTGCAGCGCCTGATACCCCAGCCGGATCATCTCCTCGTCCACCTGGCTCCGCGTCCAGGCGTCGCTCAGCAGGGCTAGCGTGGCGTCACCCAGCAGCGGCTCGTCGCCTGACTGCGCGACCTGGCGCACCCACGCCCGGACCAGCACCGGGCCTTCGTCGCCCAGCAGCGGCAGCAGCGCCGGATGCGACAGCTGGCCATACGCCAGGTTGCGCTCCCGCCGGCCGCCCACGCGCTCGGCGATCTCCACCGCCCGCCGCGCCGCGGCCAGCGCGTCCTCGTAGCGGACCTGTGGCGGCAGCATGAGCACCCGGGAGCGCACGCGGTGGTACGCGCTCCACAGCGGGTGGTCGGCCGGCAGCAACGGTTCGGCGCGCGCCAGCAGCGCCTGCGCCTCGTCCGGCGCGTTCAGCAGCACCCTGGCATCGGCCGCTTCGACGAGCGCGCGGGCCGCACGCGCGGGCTCCTTTGCGGGGTCGACGTGGTCGATCACGGCCTGCCAGACCGCCAGGCGTTCCTGCGCGCTCCGTCCCTGCACGTGCGGGTACAGCTCGCCCAGCACCTCGCAGATCGCCGCGCGCCGGGCCCCGTCGCCCAGCTCGGCCGCGACCGTACAGGCCTGCTCCAGCAGGCCCACCGCCTCGCCCACGGCGTACCGGTCCGCGGCCAGACTGCCCGCGCGGTGCAGATACGGTAGCGCGCGGTCCGGTGCGCCGCCTCGCAGGAAGTGGGTCCCGATGGGCTTGGCCATCGCGTCGGCGCCATCACCGGCCAGGCGCTCCAGGGCCTCGGCGATCCGCAGGTGCAGACTCCCCTGGTGGCGCGTGAGCAGGCTCGCGTACGCCACGTCCCGCACCAGCGGATGGGTGAACTGATACGTAGGATCGGGCGCCAGGGGGTCCGGGCAGGCCAGCAGGTCGGCCGCCTCCAGCGCCGCCAGCGCATCCGACGTCGCTGCACCGGTGCCGGGTCCCACCGCCTCCAGCAGCGAGCGCGTAATCGACGTGCCCGCCACGGCAGCCACCTGGAGGAGCTCTCGTACGGGAGCCGGCAGCCGGTCCAAGCGCGCGAGCACCGCGGCGTGGATGGTGTCGGGCAGCACGCCCTCCACGGTCCCCCGCACCTCCACCTGGCCGCGCTCGTCGGCGACGATGATGGCGGTGTGCCGCAGGGTGGCGACCAGCTCGTTCAGATAGAACGGATTGCCGCCGGCGCGGTCGACGATGGCGCGCGCCACCGGCGGCGGCAGGACGCCGCCGGCGAGGGCCTGCAGGAGCCGCAGGCCGTCGGCCTCGCCCAGTGGCTCCAGCTGGAGCACGTGGGTCGCCGTGCGGCGGCCCCAGTGTGGCGGTTCCTCCCCTGCCCGCAGCGTGCCCACGACGAGCAGCGGCGTGGCTACGAGCCGCTCTACGATGAAGGGGAGCACCTCGCGGGTGCCGGCATCGGCCCAGTGGAGGTCCTCGATCCAGACCACGGTGGGGTGCACCAGCATGCGTCGAATCGCTTCCGCGGCCAGCAGCAGCGCGGTCTCACGACTCACCGCGTCATCGGGGGGCACCTCGGCCAGGCCGAACAGCCGGCTGAGGACCACCGCCGCCTCCCCCGAACGTTCGCCCAGGGGGATGCGGGCCGCCACGTCCTGCACCGTCACCTGCGCCGGCAGGCCCGCGAACTGCCGGAACAGGTCGGCGAGCGGCGCCAGGCTCTGCCCGCCGTAGGGAGGGCAGGCCGTGCGCAGCAGCACCGTGCCCTCCGGGAGCGTCGCGACGAACTCCTCCACCAGCCGCGTCTTGCCAACGCCCGGGTCGCCCACCACCATGGCCACCTGGGCCCGGCCGCGCACCGCGCGCGCACACAGGTCCCCCAGCACAGCAAGGTCCGGCTCGCGATCGACGAACGGCGGCCGTGCCACGGGCTCGACGTCGAGGCCCTCGGCGATCACCTCGTACACCGTGACCGGCTCGGCCTTGCCGCGCACCTCGATGCCCCCGAGCGGGCGGCACTGGAACGCCCCTCGCACCTGGCGGTAGGCGGCCTCGGAGATCAGCACCCCGCCCTCGGGGGCCGCGCGCTGCAGCCGCGATGCCAGGTTCACCGCGTCGCCCATCACGGTCCACTGCATCCCGCCCGCGGGGCCCACCTGACCCCACACGACCGGCCCCGTGTGCAGGCCGATGCGCAGCCGTACCGGCTGCCCCAGCTGCCGCGCCAGCGCATCGCCCCGGGCTGCCACGGCCCGCTGCATCGCCAGGGCGGCGCGCACGGCGCGGTGGGGGTCATCCTCGTGGGCCACGGGCGCACCGAATACGGCCATCAGACTGTCGCCGATGACCTTGTCCACGTGCCCGCCGACCGCCGCGACCTCGGCCCCGAGGAGGGCGAAGACGTCGTTCATGGCATCGGTCACGACCTCGGGGTCCAGCCGCTCCGCGATGGCCGTGAAGCCGACCACGTCCGCGAACAGGACCGTGACGACGCGACGCTGGCTGCCCATCTCGGGGCGCGGGACGGCCATCGCAGCTACCGGAACAGCAACCCCAGGCCCAGGGCGAGCCCGTACCCGGTCGCCGCTTCGAGCCACGGGCCGGGCTCCTGGCCGTCGGCGAGCGCGCGCACCACGAAGGGTACCGCGCCCAGCACCCACAGCGCCGGCGAGGCGAACAGCACGAACGACAGGGCCAGGCCCCGCGCCACCAGCCCCTCGACGCGGCGGCGCGGCAGCAGCCACTGCACGGGGTCGCCCCGAGTGCCAAACGCCGCGGCCACCTGGTACAGCAGGACCGCGCCCGCGAACGTGGCGGCGACGTAGGGCACGGCGTAGTAGAGCACCCCGGTGACCGCCAGCGACCCGTACGTAACCTCACCCCGCAGCGACAGCCCGGCGCCCACCACGACCAGGCCCAGCACCGCCACGTGCAGGAGCTGGTCCGCCAGGAAGAAGACGAGGGACGCCGGGCCGCGGGAGGGACTGGCGGCGACCTTCCACCAGTCGATGAGGTAGTGCGCGACGGCCAGCACGGCAATCACCACCGGCCACCCGGGCAGAAAGGGCGCGACCAGCACCGTGGCGATTGCGGCGTGGATCACCGAATGGATCACCAGCCCCACCGGCCGCCGCTTCAGTTCCACCAGTTCGTAGGGTTGCAGGACGAAGTCAGCGATGAGGTGCGCGAGCACCAAGTACAGCCAGGCTGACAGGCCAGCACCTCGACGGGCGCGTCGTCGTGCCCCTAATGATGCGCCGCCGCCCGCGGAATGTCCTGCCGGCGCGCAGCGCCAGCAGGCGGGCTGCCGGCAGACGGCGCCCGCCGGTTGCGCGACAACCAAGGGACGCCCGGCCCCGGCCCCGAATTCCCCAGCAAACCGGCCCGTTGGGGGGATACCGTGCCGCTGGCGCAGATCGCGCAGGTTGCCCGGTGATGGCCGACATCTCGGGGCGGCACCAGCGGCGGGACCTGTGGCCCGCGCTGCGGGCGCAGGGGACGTCGGTTGCCGTTGATGCCCACTGAGACGGTCACCTGTTGGAACTGCGGCGCGGCCAACGCGCCCGAGGCCCGCTTCTGCGCGATGTGCGGCAAACCCCAGGGCCGCACCTGCCCCGAGCGCGGCACGCGGGTGGACGAGAGCGCGCGATTCTGCCCCACGTGCGGTATTCCCCTGCAGACCGCGACCGCCAGCACTGGCCCAGCCGTCGCGCTGGGAGAAGCGCGCAAGATCGTCACCGTGCTCTTCGCCGACCTGGTGGGCTCCACAGGGCTGACGGAGGCGCTCGATCCCGAAGAGGCCCGCGACGTCGTCGGCACGTTCTACCGCGTCGCCGAGCACGCCATTGAGCGGTTCGGCGGCCGCGTGGCCAACCTGCTGGGCGACGCCGTGCTGGCCGTCTTCGGTCTGCCGGTGGCGCACGAAGACGACCCCGAGCGGGCGGTGCGCGCGGGCCTCGCCATGCGCGATGCGATGCCCGGCCTGAACGAGCACCTGCAGGCGGCGCACGGCCTGCGC
Source organism: Candidatus Fervidifonticultor secundus (assembly GCA_031459385.1). GTDB lineage: Bacteria > Sysuimicrobiota > Sysuimicrobiia > Sysuimicrobiales > Humicultoraceae > Fervidifonticultor > Fervidifonticultor secundus. The sequence goes on from JAVKIP010000019.1 coordinate 5,272, forward strand.
CTCGAGATCCGCGTCGGCATCACCACGGGCGAGGTGGTGGCGGCATCTGGATCCACCTTCGAGCGCGACTTCCTCATCTCCGACGCGGTCACCACCGCCGCGCGCCTGCAGCAGACGGCGGCGCCGGGCGCCGTGCTGGTGACCGACCGCACGTACCGGCTGGCGGCGGGCGCTATCGAGTTCCGACCGCTGCCGCCGCTGCCCGTGAAGGGCAAGGCGGCGCCGCTGACCGTCTGGGAGGCCGTGACCACACGGCCGGAGCCAGCCGAGGTCCCACGCCTGGCCGCGCCGCTGGTCGGCCGGCATGCCGAGCTGGGTCTGCTGCGCCACATCTACGAGCGCACCAGGGACGACGGCGCGATCCACCTCGTGACGGTCGTCGGCCAGCCCGGCGTGGGGAAGAGCCGGCTCCTGCGCGAGTTCCTGGCCGAAGTGCGCGACGGTGCGCCCCCGCCGCTGGTGCTGCGCGGGCGCGGCACACCGTTCGGCGGCCAGGTCGGCTACCATGCGCTGCTCGACGTCCTCAAGGGGCAGGCCGGGATTCTCGACACCGACGCGCCGCCGACGGTGCGGGCGAAGCTCGACGCCTGGCTGCGCGCCCAGGGTTCCCAGATGCCTGACCTGCTCCCTGGCCTGCTGCTGACGTTCGGCGTCGAGGACGGGCCGGTCGCCGATCCGGCGGCGCTGCGCGAGCGGCTGTTCGAGACCTGGACGACGTTGCTGCTGGGTCTGGGCGGCGACCGGCCGGTGGTCGTCGCTCTGGAGGACATGCACTGGGCCGATGACGGCACGCTGGACCTGGTGGAGCGTCTGGCCGAACGGGGCGAGACGGCGGCGCTGTTCCTGATCTGCCTGGCGCGACCGGAACTGCTCGAGCGGCGGGCCACGTGGGGCAGCAAGGCGCGCAACGGCACGCGCATCGACCTGCGGCCGCTGCGCCCCAGCGAGTCAGAAGAGTTGGCTGTGGCGCTCAGCAGCCAGGGCCTGTCGCCCGCGGTGCGTCGGGCTGTCGCCGAGCGCGCCCAGGGGAACCCGCTGTTCGTCGAGGAACTGGTCCGGATGCTGCTGGAGGGGAGTACGCCGGGCGCGGGCATCCCCGACACTGTACAGGCAGTGCTCACCGCGCGCGTCGACCGCCTGCCGCCGGCCGAGCGCCGCGCCCTGCAGGCAGCCGCGGTCGTGGGTCGCGCCTTCTGGCCGTCCGCGGTCGCCCAGCTCACCGGGCTCACCTCCGACGAGACCGCCACGGCGCTGCGTGGGCTCGCGGGCAAGGACCTGATCGGGCGTCGGAACACCTCCTCGATCGCCGGCGAGGCGGAGTACAGCTTCCGGCACATCCTGATCCGCGACGTGGCCTACGGCATGCTGCCCCGCGCGCAGCGCCAGCGCGCCCACGCGGAGGCCGCCCGCTGGATCGAGGCCCGCGTGGGAGAGCGCGTCGAGGAGGTCGTCCAGCTCCTGGCTGAGCACCTGACCGAGTCGGGCGACGATGCCAGGGCCGTGGGGTACCTCCAGCGCGCCGCGGCCAAGGCCTTGCGGCTCTACGAGAAGGACCGGGCGGTGGGGCTCTACACGCAGGCCCTCGACGCGGCCGCCCGCGCGCGGACCGCGCCGGCGGAGGTGGCCGCGCTCTATCTGGGCCGCGGCGACGCCCACGAACTCGACGGGCGCTATGCGGCCGCCGCGGAGGACTACGCGCGGGGCCTGGACGCAGCACGGCGGGCAGGCGCGACCCGGCTCGAAGCCATCCTGGAGACCAGGCTGGGCCTGGCCTACCATCGGCGCGCCCAGGTGGACGAGGCCGCCACACACTACGGGCGCGCGGTAGGGCTGGCCAGGGCGGCGGGCGATGCCATCACGCAGGCCCGCGCGACGGTCGACCTGGTCAACATCGCCTGGGACCGCGGCGAGGTCCGGGGCGTTCCGGGGGAACTCCTGGAGGCCATCGCGGCGCTGCGCGAGGCCGGCGAGCCTTCCGGCCTGGCCCGCGCCCTGAACCTGCTGGCCATGGTCCGGTTCTCTGGGGGCGACGCAACGGGCGGATTGGCGGCCGCAGGCGAGGCGCTGGCGGTGGCGCGCCAGTCCGGCGACCGGCAGCGGGAGGCGACGAGCCTGAGCTACCAGAGCGTGATCAACACCTTCTGGGGGCGGTATGCCGAGGGCGTCCGGCTGGGACGCGCCGCCAACGTCCTGGCCGAGGAGATCAAGGACCCCCGCCGCGTGGCGTTCACCACGAACTTCGTCGCGCGCGGGCTGATCGGGCTGGGCGAGTGGGGCGAGGCGCTGCGCATCCTGGAAGGGAGTCTGCCGTTGGTGCGCGACGTGGCCCCCATCCACGTGCCGTGGTCGCTCTTCTATCTGAGTATGCTGTGCTACGAGCTGGGTGACCCCGCGCGGGCTCGGCAGGCCCTGGCCGTCGCGCCGGTCACCGCCCCGCGGCACCCGTCCTGGCGCGAGGCCGAACTCCTCTGCCACCTGTACATCGCCCGCGGCGAGCGAGACCGCGCCGCCCTCGATCGTGTGCTCGACGAGCTCGTGGGACTGCCCTCGGGCATCTTCGTGCCCGATGACGCCGAGGCGATCCTCCCGGTGGGCGAGGGACTGCTGGAAGCGGGTCGGCGCGACGACCTCACGCAGTATCTGGAGCGCCGGCGCGTGTCGGTGGAGACGTTCGGAGCACCAGCGCACGTCGCCGGCCTCGCCATCGTCGATGCCCGCCTGGCCGACGCGGCGGGACGCACCGGAGCAGCGCTCGACCTCCTGGAGCAGGCGCTCGGGCATAGCCACAGCGTCGGCGACGTCGTCTCCGCCCGGCACGCCTACGCGCTGCGCCTGGCCCTGCGCCCCAGCGACGACGACCGGACGGCGCTGCGCAACCTGCTCCTGCGCGTGGCCTCGACGCTGCCCGACGGCGTGCGGGAGTCGTTCGTGCAGGCCCCGGACGTCGCGCCCCTGCTGTCGTGACCTTCATCCCCACAGGATCATGACCGTCCCGGCCAGGGCCAGGAGCGTCCCCAGCACCAGCCCCGGCGTGATCCGCTCCTGCCCGGGTAGCACCAGCGGGCTGGCCATGATCACCACCAGCGCCTGCAGGTTGTAGAGCGCCGCCACCGTGGCGGCCGGCGCGCGGCTCAGCCCCACGTAGAGCAGCAGCAGCGCCGCGGTGTTGCACACCGCACTGCCCAACAGGTCGGCCCGGCCCAGCGAGGCGGCCGGCCACCGCGCCGAGTGCCGGCGGGTCGACCACAGCAGGTGCGCCGCCAGCGCCGAGGATGCGCCGATCGCCGCACCGAGAACCGGCGCCGGGGTCAGGACCAGTGCCAGCCGGCGCATCGTGTCCCCCAGGGCGAACGACGCCGCGCTGATGATCGCCAGCGCCAGCCCCGAGAGGCTCGCCGGGGAGCGACCCGCTCCGGTGGCCGGCGCCGGGGCCCACAGCGTGAGCCACAACCCGACCGTCACCACGACGATGCCGCCGGTCTGCCACGGGCGCGGGAGTTCCCCGAGGATCACCAGCCCAAACGCCAGGGTGAAGACGCTGTTGGTCAACCTGACCGCGCTCGACAGCGACGGCCCCAGGCGCTCCACGCTCATGTAGGAGAGGTTCCGTCCCACCAGCGTGCCGGCCAGCCCGCCGGCGATGAACAACGCGACGGATCCCGCGTGCACCGGCGGCAGCGCGCCCCGCCAGGCAGCCAGCGCGGCCAGGATCGAGAAGACCACGACGTTCATGGCGATGCTGACCAGCGCGCCGGCTTCGGGCGGGACCGCCACCATGAAGCGGCGGGCCAGGATCGTGCTCATCCCGAAGGCCAGGGCCGCGCCCAGGCCCGCGGTCTCACCGATCATGGATCGCGCCCGCACGGCGGCCGCCCGGCGGCCGATGGTACGGGTGGGCGTGCCGCGCCGGCACGACGTGTCCATGGGGGTGCGAGAGCCAGGCCATGCGTCACCACAGTCGCCCACCGGCCGGCTGCGCGGCGCCTCCTGCGGGGCGGCCAGCCGGCCTGACGCTACTGGAAGTCGTGCTGGCCCTGGGTCTGGCCGCCCTGGCCGCTGCGGCCTGGACCGGCGTCCTCGTGGCCGTGCTGCGCTCTGGCGTGGCCCTGGAGCACCGGCTCGACGCGCAGTACCACGCGCGGCGCGCGCTTGAACGCATCACGGAAGAGGCGCGGTGGGCCGAGGCGGTCGTCGCCGATCCCGGCTGCCCGCCCGCGGGCCTGTGCGCCGACCGTCTCACGCTTCGCGTGCCGGCGGGCAATCCCTACCGCGGCCTCGAGGCCTACGAGGTACGCTTCCAGCACAACGCCCCACGGCAGGAGGTCGAGCGCCGCGTGGGCGGCGGCACCAACAACCTGGCCGGTGCCATCGCAGGCCTCACTGTGACGTACCTCGACGCCGACGGTCTCCCGGCCGGCGAGCCGGCGACGGTGACCCGGGTCCGCGTCGCCCTCACGGCGGCCCGCCGCGGCGCGCCACCGCTCGTCGCGGAGAGCGACGTCCTGCTGCGCAACCGACGCCCGCCGCCTTCGCCGGCGCCGACGCCGATCGGCCCGCGCCCATCGCCTCGGGCGCCAGGTGCGCCGCTGGACGCCGATCGCTGGACGCCGCCCGGCGCACCCCGTCCCGTGCAGCCCCGGTGACCGCCCCAGCCGGCGCACGGCGCAGCCGCTCTGCCCGCCGGGACGCCCGACCCGCCGCCGTGGCGGGAGCGGCAGCCCGCGCCCCTCACAGCCGCATGCGGGGATCGAGCACATCGCGCAGCCCGTCGCCGAACAGGTTCAACCCGAGGATCGTCAGGCTCAGCGTCAGGCTGGGAAGGATGATCATCCAGGGCGCATCGCGCATCACCGGCCGGGCATCTGCCAGGATGTTGCCCAGGCTGGGCGTCGGGGGCACCGCGCCCAGGCCCACGAAGCTCAAGGCGGCCTCGCCGAGGATCGCATACCCGAACGTGAAGGTGCCCTGCACGATGAGCGGCGCCAGGGCGTTGGGCACGATGTGGAGGCGCACGATGCGCCACGGCGGCGCGCCCAGGGCGCGGGCCGCCTCGATGTACTCGCGCGAGCGCACCGTGAGCACCGAGGCCCGCGCCAGCCGGGCCATGCGCGGCGCGTAGGCGATACCCAGCGCCACCACGACGTTGGCGGTGGCCGGGCCAGCCACTGCCATCACCGCCAGCGCCAGCAGGATGGCAGGGAAAGCCATGAGCGCGTCCATCGCCCGCATGATGACGGCGTCGGCGGCGGCGGTGACGCCGGCCAGGACGCCGGAGAACCCGCCCAGCAGCAGCGTCACTACCAGCACGCTGACGCCCACCACCAATGAGAGGCGCGTGCCGTAGATAACCCGAGCCAGCAGGTCCCGGCCGAAGTCATCGGTGCCGAACCAGTGGAGACGCGACGGGCGCGCCAGAATCTGGTCGACGTCGATCGCCGTGGGATCAGCCGCCACCAGGGCGGGGGCCAGGATCGCCAGGGCACCAACCGCCAACACGATCAGCCCGCCGGCCACCGCCAGGCGGTGCCGCCGCAGGCGCCGCCACAGGAGACCGCCGGGGACGGCCGGCGCCGCAGCCCCACCCGCCGGCCCGACGCCGGCGGGGGCGGCGCGCTCCACCGCCTGGACCCGCTCGTCGAGGCCCTCTCCGGCCCCCAGCCGCGGCGCGCCCGGCCTCATGGGTCCGCTCCGGCCCCGGGCCTGCGCTGCGTCACTGGTAGCGCACCTGCGGGTCGACAGACGCGTACAGGACGTCCACGACCAGGTTGACGACGATCACGACGGTGGCGATCAGCAGGATGCAGCCCTGCACCAGCGGGTAGTCGCGCCGCTTCACGGCCATGACCACCAGGTTGCCCACGCCGGGCAGGTTGAACACCGTCTCGATCACGAACGCCCCTCCCAGGAGCACCACAGCGGCGTTGCCGACGACGGTGAGCACCTGGATCAAGGCGTTGCGGAAGGCGTGACGCCCCATGACGGCGGCCTCGGCCAGGCCTTTCGCCCGCGCCGTGCGGATGTAGTCGGTCGCCAGGATCTCCAGCAGGCTGCTGCGGGTGATCCGCGCCACCAGCGCGCCCTGCACCAGGCCCAGCGCCAGGGCCGGCATGAGCAGGTGCAGCACCCACCCGACGGCGTCCGCCGTGAGCGCCACGTAGCCGCTGATGGGTAGCCACCGCAGCGTGACGCCGAACAGCAGCATCAGCCCCAGCCCCATGGCGAAGTCGGGCACGGAGAGGCCCAGCACGGCCAGGCCCATGACCGCCAGGTCGGTGCTCGAGTTGGGCCGGCGTGCCGCGTGCATCCCGGCGGGAATGCCCAGCAGCACCGCCACCAGCAGCGCCAGGCCGGCCAGGCTGAGGGTCACGGGCAGCCGGGCGACGATGGCCTGGAGCACCGGCTCTCCCAGGAAGAACGACCGCCCCAGCTCCCCCTGGACGACCTGCCCCAGCCAGATGCCGAACTGCACCGGGAGCGGCTCGTTGAGGCCGAGCCGCTCCCGCAACCGCTCCACGGCCTCGGGCGTGGCTTCCATCCCGAGGAGCACGGCCGCCGGATCGCCCGGGACCAGCCGGATGAGGGCGAAGGCGATCACGCCCATCAGCAGCCAAGCCGGCGCCAGCAGCACCAGGCGCCGCGCGATGTACCGGCCCACGGCGACCGATGTACGGCGGCGCGCGCTACTTCGTCACATTCCAGTAGCGCCGCAGGAAGTAGATCTTGTACCCCTTGAGCGCCCTGGTGGCGCCGTCCAGCGAGAACATGTCGCCCACCTTCACGAACGGCACGCTCTCGTAGAACTGCCGCTGGGCCATGGCATAGGCCTGGGCCCGGCGCTCGGGGTCGCGCACCCGTAGCCCGACGATCAGCCACTTGTCCATCTCGGGGTCGCAGTACCCGTAGGTCTCGTACGACGCCCCGCACTGGAACAGGTAGTTGAACCCGGTGGGTTCCGGCCGCGTGCTGACGCCGTTGGTGGCCATGTCGAAGTTGCCCTCGCGCTGCTGCGCGATCTGCCCGGGCCAGTCGCGCACGACGAGATCCACGCGGAACCCGATCGCCTCCAGCTGGGGCTTGACCGGCACGGCGGCGCGGAACAGCCACTCGATGTCCCGATTGGTCACGAAGGTGATGGGGCGGCCATCATACCCCGACTCCCGCAGCAACCGACGGGCTAGGTCGAGGTTCTTGCCGTTGTAGACCGCGGCGCCTTCGGTGTTGTGCCAGACCCGCTGCTCGGGGAAAAAGAAGCTCGGCTGCAGCCGATAGAACGCGGGCTGGTTGCCCGTCACGGCCCGCATGATCGCCTCCATGTCGAGGCCCCGCGAGACGGCCTGCCGCGCCTTGACGTTATTGAAGGGCGGCCGGTTGGCGTTGAGCTGGAGGATCACCTGCGTGAAGGGCTTGATGACGATGGCGTCCAGGACCGGTGAGGTCCGGAGCCGGTCGTAGGCCGCGGGCGCCACCGACTGGGCGTAGTCGACGTCGCCGCGCTCCAGGGCCGCCAGCCGCGTCGCGCTCTCCAGGATCGAGATGATGTGGATCTCGTCTACCAGCGCCTGGCGGTCGCCGCCCAGACCTGAGGCCGGCATGCGCCGGTCGCGGGCGTAGTCGGGGAACCGCCGCAGGGTGATCTGCCGGTCCCGCGCCCACTCGGCCAGGCGGAAGGGACCGGTGCCGATCAGGTTGGGGGGCTGGATCGGGTCCCTGGCGCCCTCCACGACCTCCCGGGGCATGATGCCCAGCAGGCTCACCGGGTTGGCCAGCGCGCCGATGAACGACCCCTGCGGCTCCTTGAGGGTGATGCGCACCGTGAGCGGATCCACGACGGTGACGCTCCCGACCGCGGCGACATCGCCGCGGCGCGCCGAGTATTGCACGAACCGCTCGACCGACGCCTTGACGTCCTCGGCGCCCAGCGTCTTTCCGTTGTGGAACTTCACGCCAGCCCGCAGCCGGAACGTGTAGTGCAGCCCGTCGGCGCTGACGGTCCAGCTCTCGGCGAGCTGGGGGATGACGCCATAGTCCTCACCGATAGTCACCAAGCCCTCGAAGACATGGGCCGACAGCTCTCGCAGCGTGAACGCCGTGCCCATGTGCGGGTCGAGCCAGGGCAGGTTCGTGTCGGTCGCGACCCGCAGCACCTTCGGCGCCTGGGCCAGGGCGGGCCCGGACGCCACCAGCGCAATGCAGAGCAGTGCTGCCGCCACCCACCGTTGCACCTTGATCCCCCCTCCTCCGGAACTCCCGACGCTACAGCGTCCGGGGTGACTCGTCGGCCGCCGGCACCTGGGCGCCCCCGGATCCCGCCCGTGCCCCCAGCCCCGCGATGAGTTGCCAGTCGGCGAACGAGACGAGCAGTTCGGTCAGGCGCTCCACCGCGGCCTCGAAGAACCGGCGCCCCTTCTCCGGCGAGGCCAGCGTCGGGTCACCCACGACCCCGCGCCGCGTCAGGTCCTCGAAGCGCGTCCCCACCTTTACCGGGCCGCCGGGCATCGTCATGTCGATCGCGAACCAGCCGGGGATGGTGGGCGGGTACTCGGCGGCGATCCGGTCGCGACGGACCAGGTGCGGTTCCAGGTGCCAGACGCCCGAGGTCTCCCACTCGCAGGCGTGGCCCATGCCGCCGGGGCCCGAGTCCCGAATGCGGTCGAATTCGTCGCGCGCGACGTCCCAGTAGTCGACCGTGGCCACCAACACCCGGTGCCGGTCGCGGAGGCGCGTGACGGCCAGCCGCAGCGGATCGCTGTTGCCCCCGTGGCCATTGACGAACAGCAGACGCTGGAACCCGACCCGTATCAGGCTCTCGGCCAGCTCCACCAGCACGCGCTGGTAGGTGTCGAACGTCACCGTCAGACTGAAGAACGCCGCGTGGTGGGTGGACAGCCCCAGCCACAAGGTGGGGGCGAGGTAGACGGGTACCCGCGCGGCGGCCCGTCGCACGGCTTCGGCGGTCACGGCCGTCACCAGGAGCGTGTCGGTCTTGACCGGCAGGTGCGGCCCATGCTGCTCGATCGAGCCGGTCGGGAGCACAATTACGGCGTCGCGGGCCGCCGCTCCCCGCACTTCCTCCCAGGTCAGCTCGGCCAGGTGCACCGTCTCCGCCGGCGGCGCTACCACCGTGCCGCCGGGATGGTCCGTCTCCGGCACGACCGCACCCCGCTTCCGCCCACCTGGTGTCCGCGCCTCCCGCCCGGTGGCCACCTGCGGGCCACAGGGCGCCCGGTAGGCGTTTCAATGTATGAAATCAACTCCCGGACGTTGTTACGTCCTTCATACCACACCCGCCGACGTCGGCGCAACGGCTGCCGATCTGCCTGGCACTGGCCGCGCCATCACTCGCATCCTTGACAGTCCGGACGGGAGCAGCGTAACATCATTTCACCGTGAGTTGCTGTCTCATACCATGAAATACGATCCCACGGCGTTTCGCACGTCCCGGCAGTGGTGGGAGCGCGCGCGCCAGGTGCTGGCAGGAGGCGTCAGCAGCAGCATCCGGCTCGCCGAGCTCCCGCACCCGCTCTTCTTCACCCGTGCCCAGGGTGCGGTCGTCGAGACCGTCGACGGGCACCGGCTCATCGACTACGTCTGCGGGTACGGGCCCATCATCCTGGGACATGCCGACGCACGGGTCACCGACCCGGTGGCGGCATCGCTGGCCCGAGGGCAGGCCTACGGTGGGCAGCACGTCCTCGAAGTCGAGGTCGCCGAGCGCATCCGGGCCGCGGTGCCGACCATGGAGACGATGCGGTTCTCCTCGTCGGGATCGGAGGCCGTCCACGCCGCGATACGCATCGCCCGGGCCGCCACCGGCCGCTGGGGCGTGGTCCGGTTCGACGGCCACTACCACGGCTGGCTCGACACCATCCATGCCGAGGCGCTGGAACCCGGGGAGGCAGGCGGGCGGGCCCGCCCGGCCAGCCTCGGGCAGCCCGCGGACGCGCTCCGGCACGTCACCACCCTGCCCTGGAACGACCGGGAGGCACTGGACGCCGCAGCGCGCCGGTTGCGCGGCACGCTGGCCGCGGTCGTCCTCGAGCCGATCCTCTGCAACACCGGGGTGATCCCGCCGCGCCCGGGATTCCTGGAGGCCGTGCGGTCCTGGTGCGACCGAGAGGGCGCAGTGCTGATCTTCGACGAGGTCATCACGGGGTTCCGCGTGGGGCCAGGCGGCGCCCAGGGGCTGCTGGGTGTACGGCCCGACCTGAGCGTGTTCGGCAAGGCCATCGCCAACGGCTTTCCCCTGAGCGTTGTCGGCGGGCGCCGGGACCTGCTCGAGTCCGTGGCTGCCGGTCAGGTGCTGCACGCCGGCACCTTCAACGGGCACGTGACAACCCTGGTCGCGGCCCGCGCGACCCTTGACGTGCTCGCGGCAAACGGCGGCGCGGTCTACCACGAGCTCACCACGCGCGGGCGCGCGTTGATGCAGGGTCTGCGCGACGCCGCCCACGCCGCGGGGATTCCGGTGCTCGTCCAGGGCCCGGGGCCGGTCTTCCACCTGTGGATCACCGATCTGCGCGAAGTGACCGATGCCCGGGTCGCGCGCGCGGCGGGCACCGAGGCCTATGCCCGGTTCGCGCTGGCGATGCTGCGCCACGGGGTGCGCCTCATCCCGGGCGGCCGGTGGTACCTCTGCGCGGCCCATACCGACGAGCACATCGCGCAGACGGTGGCGGCCGCGCGCGACGCCTTCGCCGAGCTGGCCGTCGCCGTGGCGCGCTGACCCGGCGCACGCCGATGCGGGCGGGGGCGCCGGAACCCCTCTCACGAGGTGAGCACGGTGCGCATCGCCGTGGGCGGGCTCTGGCACGAGACCAACACGTTCGCCGCTGGCCGTACCGGCCTCGAGGCCTTCCATGTCGTCGAAGGCGCGGCCATGCTTTCCGAACTCGCCGGCACCCGGACCCCGCTGGGCGGGTTCCTGGACGCCGCCGCCGGTCGGGGCATCGAGATCGTCCCGACGCTCTTCGCGTGGGCGCTGCCCTCCGCCCTGGTGAGCGCCCAGGCGCACCGCGCGCTGGCCGGACGTCTGCTCGACCGTTTGGTCGCCGCGCGGCCCGGCGCGGTGTTCCTGGACCTGCACGGCGCCATGGCCGCCGAGGACAGCGACGACGTCGAAGGCGCGCTGCTGGAGGGCCTGCGGGCCCGCCTGGGCACGGTGCCCACTGGCGTCGTCTTCGACTACCACGCCAACACCACGGCGCGCTTCGCCGAACTGGTCGACGTCTTCGCCGGCTACGAGACCTACCCGCATACCGACCCTTACGACCGCGGCCGCGAGGTGTACGCGCTGCTGGAACGCTTGCTGGCCGGCGAGGTCCGGCCGCTGCGGGCGCATGCACAGCCGCCGCTGCTGCTGCCGCCGCAGGTCCAGGCGACGGCTGAGCCGCCGATGCGGGAGGTCCTGGAGCGGGCGCAGGCGGCCCGGCAGCGCCAGGGCGTGCTGGCCCTCACCGTGGCGGCAGGATTCCCGTACGCCGATGTACCCCAGGCCGGCCCGAGCGTCGTGGTCACGGCCGATCGCGATGGCGCGGTGGCCCGGGTGGTGGCCGATGACCTGGCCCGCGCGCTGTGGGATGCCCGCGACCGCTTCCGCGCCCACAGCCTCCCACCCGATGAGGCTGTGGCGCGGGCGCTGGCCAGGGGCGACGGCCCGGTGGTCCTGGTGGACTCGGCCGACAACGTCGGCGGTGGCGCGCCGGGCGATGGCACCGTGGTGTTGGACGCCCTGCTGCGCGCCGGGGCGCGTGGCGCCGTGGTGGCCATCGCCGATCCCGAGGTGGTCGCGGCCGCGCGCGCGGCGGGAGAGGGCGCGTGGCTGGACGCCGAGGTCGGGGGCAAGACCGACGCCCGGCACGGGGCGCCGGTGCCCGTGCGCGCCCGCGTCGTCCGCTTGGCGCCGACCGCGTTCACCTACCGCGGCTCCTACATGACGGGGCGCCGCGTGACGGCCGGCTGGACCGCGATCCTCGACGCCGGTGGCGTGCACATCGTGGTCCGGGAGCGCAAGGTCATGCCGTTCGATGCCGAGGAGCTGCGCACGCTGGGCCTGGATCCCGCGGCGTACCGGATCATCGTAGTGAAGTCGGCGATCGCCTGGCGCGCGGCCTACGGCGCCATCACCCGCGAGGTGATCGAGGTGGACACGCCCGGCGTGTGTACTGCGAACCTCCAGGCGCTTCCGTACCGAAAGGTCAGGCGCCCCGTGGTCCCGCTCGACCCGGAGGTCGCCTGGTGAGGCACACGCGGCGGTACGCGGTAGCGGCGCTGGAGCGCGGGCTGGTGATCCTGCAGACCCTCGCGGCCAGCGAGCAGCCGCTGGGGTTGGGCGAGGTTGCCGTGCGGGCCCGCATCCCGAAGGCGACGACGTTCCGCCTCCTTGCGACGCTGGTCGGTCAGGACTTTGTGGAGCGCACGTCCGCGGGCGCGTATCGCCTGGGCCTGCGCGCGGTGCAGCTGGCTGCAGCAGCCGCGGAGGGGCTGGCACTGCGGCGAGCAGCCCAACCGGTCCTGCAGCGCCTCCATCTTCTGTCACACGACACGGTGAACCTGGGGCAGTGGCACAACGGCGCCGTGGTCTACGTCGAGGTCCTGCCGAGCCCGCAGCCGTTGCGGTTCGTCGAGACCCCGGGGAGCGTGGCCCCCCTTCACTCCACGGCGCTCGGCAAAGCAGTCGCCGCCTACCTGCCTCAGGATCTGGTGGGCGTCGCCGTCCGCAACGCTGGCCTGTCGCGGTTCACGCCCCATACACTCACCAGCCTGCCGCGACTGCTAGAAGAGCTCCGGCGGGTCCGCGCTCGCGGCTACGCTATCGATCGCCGCGAGACCGACGCCAACGCGGCCTGCGTCGCCGCGCCGGTCTTCGATGCGCAAGGCGTGGTCGGCGCCATCAGCATCTCGGGGCCGGCCTCGCGCATGAACAGCGCCCACATCGCCCGTCTGGTGCCGGCGCTGCGCGCGGCCTGCGCCGAGGTGTCGCGCCGCTTGGGAGCCCGCCGGGGCGGTGACGCGGCGGAGGGAGCCGCGGTACTCGAGGACGATCGCCCCTGAGCCGCGCGCTGCAGCGCCTGCGGTGGGGCGCTCGCGGCGATCGCGAGCGTCTGTGCCCTGGAAGCGGCTGTCCGGCCAGCCGTGCTCTGGGTCGATGACCTCGCCGGGCTCGCTGCCCTGGCCGCCCGCCTCGTCGACCGGGCGGACAGCGCGGCCGGTGTCGGGGAAGGAGCGGTGTCGTGATGTCGAGCCAGGTCACGGTGCACACGCCAGAGGTGCTTCCCATCAGCGCGTTCGACGTCACCGCCCTGCCCGCGCCCGGCAAGCGCCGCTACGAGCTGGTCATCGACAGCCTCCCCGATGGACAGCACCTGGCGTGCCCGGCTGTGGTCGTGAAGGGTGCCCGCGCCGGCAAGACGCTGCTGGTCTGCGGCGCGGTGCACGGCGACGAGTACGAAGGGACGGTGGCGATCCAGGACGTCTTCGACGCCCTCGACCCGGCCGCGCTGCGTGGCGCATTCGTGGGCATCCCCGTGATGAACGGGCCGGCCTTCGCGGCGGCACGACGCGAAGGACCCTGGGACGGGCTCAACCTGGCGCGGGTTTTCCCCGGCGATGCCCGCGGCAGCCCCACCCAGCGCATCGCCCACGCCTTCCAGGCGCACGTGCTGCCGCAGGCCGACCTGCTGGTAGACGTCCACAGCGGTGGCAACGCCTACGCCATCTACCACCTTGCCGGCTACCAGCTCCGCGAGGGCGAGGTCGGCCGCATCCAGCGGGAGGCGGCGATCGCCTTCGGCGCCCCGCTGGTCTGGGGGACGGCCGGCCTGCCCGGCCGCACGCTCTCGGCCGCGGGTGAGATGGGCGTCCCGGCCATTTACGCGGAGATGCGCGGCGAGGGTCGGTGCCGGCCCGCGGATCGCGCGCGGGCGGGTGAGGGCCTGCGAGGGGTCATGGCCTACCTGGGCATGATCGAGGGGCCCTACCCTACCCGGTCCCCGCAGTACTTCGTGGAAGATCCCCGGCCGGGTTCGGGCCACCTGCAGGTCGACCATCCGAGCCCCACCGGCGGGCTCTTCCTCCCGCACGTCGAGGTGTGGGACGCCGTCAGGGCCGGCCAGCTCCTGGGAGAAGTGCGGCACCCCGACGGCACGGTGCTGGCGGCGATCCGCGCAGCGCGCGCCGGGCGCGTGCTGTTCCTGCGGACACTCCCGCGGGTGTTCGCCGGGGACGCGCTGGCGTTCGTGCTGGCGGTCACTTGACGGGCCAGGAGGATCGATGCTAAGGTCTGCTTAACACTCACTCCTTTAAGGGCCGCCCTGCGAGGCGGACAAGGAGGGTCCCATGACGCACGCTGACTTGCGGCGCCCGCCCGTGCGGCGGGCGTTTCGTGTTGAGCGCGCCCGCGCCGCCCTGCACGTCACCGACCGCGCCCGTCGCCGCCGCCCCGTCCACGGAGACCGGGCATGATCCCGCCGGGACGCGTGGGTGCCTGGGAGCAGGCCGTGGAGCAGATGGTGCGCGCGATGGGCGGGTGGTTCAACGCCCACACGCACCTCGACCGTGCGAATACTTTCGCCCCGGAGTTCCTCCAGCACGCCAACATCGACCCCATGGGCGCCGCGGGCCTATCACTGCCGGTCAAGCAGATCCTGGTCGGCGAACTGCACAAGGGGCTGGCGTACCGCCCCGACAGCCTCTACGCGCGGATGCGAACCGAGCTGGAGCGCATGGCGGCCACCGGAGTCCGCGAGGTGATCTCGTTCATCGACGCGACCCCGGACATCGGCCTGGTGGCCATCGAGCAGGCCGCGCGCCTGCGCGACGAGTTCCGGGGCCGGCTCGTCTTCAAGATCGCGGTCTCGCCCATCTTCGGCTTCAAGAACCCCGCCCTCAACCCGGACCGCTGGGAGACGTACCGCCAGGCGGCCGAGGTCGCCGACGTGCTGGGCGGTCTGCCGGTGAAAGACCGCGCCGAGGGCCGCGTCGGGTTCGACGGCCACGTCCGCATGATTCTCGAACTCGCCCACCGGCTACGCAAGCCCGTGCACTTCCAGGTGGACCAGGACAACGACCCCCGCGAGGACGAGACCGAGCAGCTTGTGCAGGCGGTTCGCTGGCTCGGGGCGCCGGAGGTGCCCGACGAGGTGGGCCCCACGGTGTGGGCCGTCCACGCCATCTCGCCGTCTTGCTACGACGAGGAGCGCTTCCAGCGCCTGGTCGAGCACCTGGTGCGGTACAACGTGGGCGTTATCTGCTGCCCGACCGCGGCGCTCTCCATGTTCCAGTTGCGGCCGCTGCCCGCGCCCGTGCACAACTCCATCGCCCGCATCCTCGAGATGCTGGTGGCGGGCGTGACGGTGCGCATCGGCACTGACAACATCGGCGACATCTTCCTCCCCAACGGCGACGGGAGCGTGCGCAGCGAGGTCTGGGTCGCCGCCACCGCCCTCCGTTTCTACCACACCATGGTCTGGGCCAAGCTGGGCGCCGGCGTGCCGTTGAACGAGGGCGACAAGGAGTGGATCCGCCAGGCCCTGCAGCGCGCGCGCGACGCGTGGGCCGCGCTGCAGGCCCACCTGGCGGCCGACCGTCCGCTGCGCGCGGTGCCCGTGCGCGACGGCGGCGTCGTGGCCGCGGGGCGCTGAGCGCGCCCCGGCGCAGGGCAGGAACGGGGCGCCGCCCGCGCCAATTGAGCCTCGGCGGGCCTGTGGGTCCGCCGGCCGGCCCCATGCCTGAGGCGATCGCGCGCGCCCGCACGCCCCGCTCCCGGCTCGACTTCGGCCGGGCTGTGGAGACGCTGCGCACCTCGCGGGCGCTCTCCCGCGACGACCTGGCGCGGATCGCACGCATCTCGCGCTCGTACGTGCAGGACGTCGAGCGGGGCCGCAAGCGCCCCTCGGCGGACATCGTCGCCCGCATCGCCCGGGCGCTCGGGCTCAGCGTCGCCGCGTTCATGCAGTACGTGGAGGAGATCTCGGCCCCGCCTGCCGACGAGGACCGGCCTGTCGCGGTCCAGCTCCCGCTGCGCCGCGGCCGCGGCCTGCCGTTGTTCGAGGCCGATGCGCCTGCGCCGGCCGCCGCGCGCGCCGCCCCGCCCCTCGACCGCAACGCGCTGGCCGTAGCCGAGCTGCAGGTGATCGTGCGCCGGCTCACCCCCGCCGACCGGAGCATCCTGCTGCAGCTCGCCCGCTACCTGCTCTCCTGCCGGTAGCCGGGCTACGTGCGTCCCAGGCTGCGCCAGACGTCCAGCTTCACCCGGAGCCGGCGGATGACGTCGTCCGTGAACTCCGTGGTGGTGGCATCGCCGCCCAGATCCACCGTGCGCACCCCGGCCTGCACGGCCTCGAAGGTGGCTTCGTAGAGCGCCCGCGAGACCGCTGCGGCGCGGGCGTCGGGCAGATGGGCCAGCAGGGCCGCGCCCGCCAGGATCATCGCCATGGGGTTGGCGATGTTGCGCCCGGCCAGCCGCGGCGCCGTGCCGTGCGGCGCTTCGGCCAGCACCACCTGGGCCTGGAGGTGCTCGTCCACGCTGAGCACCAGCGACTCGGCGCTGGCGATGCTGCCGAACAGTTGCAGGACGAAATCGCTGAGCACGTCGCCGTCGCGGTTGAGCGCCGGAATCACCAGCCCCTCGCCGGAGGCCTGCAGCAGCAGCGCGAAGACCGAGTCGATGAGCTGCGGGTCGTACGGCACATCGGGGTGGCGCCGGGCCGCCGCGTCCATCTCCTCTTTGAGCATGCCCTCGTAGAGCGGACTGACGGTGTACTTCGGCCCCCCGAAAACCTTGGCCGACAGCTGCCGCGCATGCCGGAAAGCGAACTCCGCCACCGCCCGGCAGTGCCGCCGCGTGATGCGCGTTGTGCGGTAGGCGACCTCGCCGCCGTCCTCCAGCGCCCGCCACTCCCGGGCATTGTACGCGTCGCCCACCGCCATCCGGACCACCGCGACGGGGGCCACGACGCCGGTCACCGGGCGCGTCCCGGGAATGCGCCGCCCGGTCCGGAGGATGACCGTGGCATCGATCCACTCGCGTAGCAGGGCGTTCGGGCTGCCCACGTCGTCGGGCCCCTCGGGAGTGATGGTGGCTGCCTTGAGCCCGAAGCGGTGGCGGCGGAGGGCCTCGGCGGCGTCGCGCACCACGGCGTTCCGCGTACGCCGGCGGTGGGCCAGGCTGAGGTCGTATCGCTCGAACACCAGCGGCAGACCCACGACCTCGGGGTCGAGCACCCGGAGGGCCTCCACCAGCAGCTCCTGGCCGGTCTGGTCTCCTTCGAGCACGACGATCCGCATCGGCGCCGTCCGCGTCACGTGACCCAGTCGTTCGCCCGCGGCCGCGCGACGCCCAGCGCCACGACGCTCAACGCCGACAGCACGCTCTGCGCAGCGCGGTCGCCGAACACCAGGTAGAGGACCAGCCCCAGCACCGCTGGCGTGACTGACACGGCGACGCCGGTGATGGTCGGTCCCAGCAGGCGCCGCAGGCGCGCAGCCGGCTCCTCGCGCGGGCCCGGCGCCGCTGCTGCCCGCAGACGCATGCCCCAGACCACCGCGATGTCCACCACGCCGACCGCGTAGAAGATCAGCGCCAGCCCGGGCATCGGGCGCGCCCGCCCCGGTGGCAGCTCCAGCGGCACCAGCAGCCACAGCGCCAGCACCACGCCCCATTGGATCCACCAGAGCTTGCGGATGAGCTCGTAGCTCTGGCGCAGATCGACGCCGGGCGTGCGGTCGTGTGGCATCGTCGGCGGCTCCCGTTCCCGATCGGCGCGCGTACCGCGCCGCCGCCATCCTACCGCGCTCCGGCGCGCGGCTTCAATGCCTGCAGGGGAGGCTCGAGAGGGCGCGGAAAAGTTCCCCGATGGCTCCGGCCGTCGCCGTCAAGGAGGAGACCTCGATGCGCCGCGCGTCTACTCCAGGGGTGCTGGCGATCGTGGCCGTGCTGGCCGTCGCGGGGCTGCCTGGCCGCGCGCAGGCGCCCGCGGCCGCTTCGGGCACGGTGGTCCTCTACACCTCGGTGCCGCAGGAACTCGCCACCGAGTTCGGCCGCGCGTTCATGCGCGCGTACCCGCAGATCAAGCTGGAGATCCTCCGCTCGGGCAGCACCGAGATCGAGAAGCGGCTCTTCGCCGAGATCGAGACCGGCGGGATCCGGGCCGACCTGCTGTGGCTCGCAGACGCGCCGATCTTCATCACGCTGCGCGACCGTGGCCACCTGCTGCCGTACCGCTCACCCGAAGCGCAGCACATCCCGGCTCACCTGCGCGATCCCCGCGACCACTTCGTCGCTGGCCGGCTCATCAACATGATCATGGCCGTGAACACCACCCTCATCCCGACCCACGCCGCGCCCCGGCGGTGGGCCGACTTCCCCCGCTACGGCAAGACCGCGGCGATGCCCAACCCGTTCTTCTCCGGGTCGGTCTTCGTCACGATCGCCACCTTCGTCCGGCAGTACGGCTGGGCGTGGTTCGAGCGCGCCCGCAGGGAGAACATCCAGGTCCTGCGCGGCAACTCCGAGGTGGCGCGGGCGCTGGCCGGCCGCGAGGTGGGCGTGGGCATGACGCTGGACTTCATCGTCTACGGCTACATCCGGGACGGCGCGCCGCTGGCGATCATCTGGCCTGAGGAAGGCGCGGTGTCCGTCCCGAGCCCGGTGGCGATTACCCGGGCCAGCCGCAACCCGGAAGCGGCCCGGCGGTTCGTGGACTACGTGCTCAGCGTCGAGGGACAGCGGTTCCTGGCCACGCAGGGCGTCGTCCCGGTGCGCGCGGACGTCGAGCCGCCGCGGGGTCAGCCCCGGGCGTCGGAGATCAAGGCGCTGCCGATCCCGTTCGAATGGGCCGCAGCCAACGCCGCCGAGATCCGCTCGCGGTTCGAAGCGATCATGCTGCGCTAGCCGCCGTCCCCGCCGGTCATGCCCGAGGTCGTCGTGCTTCCCACAGCGGAGCCGCAGGCGCTCGCCCGGGTCCACGACAGCCGCAGCGTGGTCCTGGTCGCGGTGGCGATCCTGCTGGTCGCCGTGGTGGTCTGGCCCGTGGTGCAGCTCGTGTACCGCAGCGTGGTCACCGACGCGGGCATCGGCCTGGCGCACTACCGGCGGGCGCTCACCCAGCCGGGCCAGGTGCGCGCGCTGCTCAACACGGTGTCAGTCGGCGTTGGTGCCGCGGCTGCCGCTGTGGCGGTGGGGGCGAGCCTGGCCTTCCTGCTGGTCCGGACCGACGTGCCCGGCAGGACGTGGCTGCGGACGTTGCTGGTGCTCCCGTACGCGATTCCGCCCTTCTTCGGCGCCATGGCCTGGGCACAGCTCCTCGGGCCCGAGGGCTACCTCACCCGGCCGATCCTGGCGCTGCTGGGCCTGGCCGAGGCGCCCTGGTCGATCTACAGCGCGGGCGGGATCATCTTCGTGATGGCCATCCACTTCTTCCCGTTCGTCTTCCTGACCACGGCCGGGGCGCTGGAACGCATGGACGCCAGCCTGGAGGAGGCCGCCCGCGCCAGCGGCGCCGGCACCCTGCAGATCATGCGCGACATCACCCTGCCGCTGGTGCTGCCGGCGGTGGCGGCCGGCGGTGTGCTGGCCTTCATCGGCGCCATCGCCAACTTCGGCATCCCGGCGCTGCTGGGCCTGCGCGCCCGCTACTACGTTCTCACCACCAGCGTCTACGCCGCGCTCCACCTCCCCGACTTCGCGCTGGCCACCGCCACCTCGATGCTCCTGGTGGGCGTGGCGACGGTCGCGCTGCTAGCGCAGTGGCGCCTGCAGCGCGGGGAGCAGCGGTTCGCGGTCATCGCGGGCAAGAGCGTGCGCCCCCAGACGCTGCGCCTGGGCCGTCTGCGCGCCCCGGCGACCGGCCTGACCGTGGCGCTGGCCGTCGTCATCGCGGTCCTCCCACTGACCGCGCTGCTGGTCACGGCGCTGCTGCGGTACTATGGCGCGCCCCTGACGGCGTCCAGCTTCAGCCTGCGCCACTTCGCCTACGTGGTGACCCAGGAGTCGATTCGGCGGGCGGCCTGGAACAGCACGGTCCTGGCCATGGGCACCGCCACCATCGCCCTCCTGGCCGCCACGGTGGTCAGCTACGCGCGGCGGGCGGGGCTGCGTGGCGCGGCGGCCCTGGACACGCTGGGCATGCTGCCCTACGCGCTGCCGCACACGGTGATCGGCATCGCCATGATCCTGGCTTGGACGCGGCCGCCGGTGATGCTCTACGGCACGCTCACCATCCTGCTCGTCGCGTATCTGGTGGCGTACCTGCCGTACGCTCTACGGACCACCGCCGCCACCCTGGCCCAGGTCCACGGCTCGCTGGAGGAGGCGGCCCGGGTCGCCGGCGCCGGGCCGTTCCAGGCCGTGCGCGACATCGTGGCCCCGCTGATCCGGCCCGGGCTCGTGGCGGGGTGGATCCTGATCTTCCTGCCGGCCTTCCGGGAACTGACGATGTCGATCCTGCTGTTCGGGCTCCGGACCGAGACGATCGGAGTCGTGATCTTCAACCTGCAGGATTCGGGCTACACGCAGATCGCCGCCGCGCTGTCGGTCCTGGTCCTCGCGGCCATCCTCGCGGGTGGCCTCGCGGTCCGGGCCGCGACGCGCGGCCAGTTGGGCTTCTAGCGCGGGCGACAGGGGGCATGGGAGGAACGATGGACGCCGTCAGGGTCTCCGATCTCTGGAAGCGGTTCGACGGGGTGGTGGCGGTGCGGGCCGTCTCGTTCGCCATCGGCCCCGAGGAGTTCTTCACCTTGCTGGGGCCCTCGGGGTGCGGCAAGACCACGACGCTGCGGTGCGTCGCAGGGCTGGAACAGCCGTCGCGGGGCGAGATCGCCATCAACGGCCGGCTGGTGAGCGGCCCCGACGTCTTCGTGCCGCCCGAGCGCCGGCGCCTGGGCATGGTGTTCCAGAACTACGCAGTCTGGCCCCACATGACGGTCTTCGACAACATCGCCTACCCGCTGCGCATCGCGGGCCGGTCGAAGGCCGCCATCGCGAGCCGCGTGGCCGAGATCATGGAGCTGGTGGCCCTGCGGGGGCTGGAGCGGCGCTACCCGCACCAGCTCTCGGGCGGGCAGCAACAGCGCGTGGCCCTGGGCCGGGCGCTGGCCGGCCAGCCCGACCTCCTGCTGCTGGACGAGCCGCTGTCGAACCTCGATGCCAAGCTGCGCGAGCAGATGCGCTTCGAGCTCAAGGAGCTGCAGCGCCGGATGAGGATCCCCGTGCTGTACGTGACCCACGATCAGGCCGAGGCCATGGCCCTCTCCGACCGGCTGGCCGTGATGGCCGAGGGGCGCATCGTGCAGGTGGGACGGCCCGCCGACATCTACCGGCAGCCGGCCACCCGGTTCGTGGCCGACTTCATCGGGCAGATGAACTTCCTGTCGGCGCAGGTGCACGCCAGCGAGGCGGGCGCCGCACGGGTTATCGTCAACGGCTACGAGTGCCGCGCCGAGAACCCGGCAGGGCTCTCCGGAGCCGTGACCCTGGCCGTGCGTCCCGAAGACCTCGACCTTGAGGCCGGCGAGGGGCTGGCAGGGCGCGTCGAGGTGCGGAACTTCCTGGGGAACCTGGTCGAGTTCAAAGTCCGGCTGGCCGGGGGGACGCCGCTGCGGGTTCAGGCCCCGCCGTCGGCGCCGTACGACGAGGGCGCGGCCGTCACCGTGGGCATCCGCCGGGGCATCGTCTTCGAGGGCGGCCCGGACGCGCCGGGGGAGGGCGGCGCGTGAAGATCGCCGCGTCCACGACCACGACGCGCGACCTGCCGCTGGCAGATGCGGTCCGCCTGGCCGGGGATCTCGGCTACGACGCTCTCGAGGTCTGGGCCGAGCACGTCTGGGAGCAGGGTGTCGACCCGCGCCGGCTGGGCGCCGCTGCCACAGCCCGCGGGCTGGCCCTCTCCGTGCACGGCCCCATCCGCGATCTGAACGTCACGTCGTCCAACCCAGCGATCCGGGCCGAATCGCAGCGCCAGTACCTGGCCGGGCTGGAGACGGCACGCGAGCTCGGTGCCGCAGTGGTCGTCGTGCACCCCGGCGCCATGTCGTCGTCGGGCGACGCCCCCGAGGCGTACTGGCCGGCGCTCGAGGAGTTCTTCGGCCGGCTCGCCGACCGTGCCGGCGCGCTGGGCCTGCGGGCCGGCGTAGAGAACATGGAGCGCCGCCGACTGGAGATCGTCACGACCACCGGCCTCGCGCTCCGGCTGGTCCGCGCCGTGGATCGCCCCGCGCTGGGACTGGCCCTGGACGTCGCCCACGTCCTCTACAACCGCGACCCGCTGGACGTGCCGGCGCTCCTCCCGCACATCTGCCACGTGCACCTGTCGGGATCGACGGCAACCGCGGTCCACGTGCCCCTGGCCGACGGCGCCTACGATCTGGGCCCCGCGCTGCGTGCGCTGGAGAACACTTACGGCGGCATCGCCGCCATCGAAGACTACGTGCCAGGCCGGGCGCCGGAAGTGCTGGCCGCGAACCTGGAAGCCATGCGGGCCCTGCGGCGCCGCACCGGAGCGGCGCGATCGGACGCGGCGCGCTGAGCAGGACGTTGAGGGACCCGCCGGCGCGGCCGGGCCTCCGGCCCCGCCGGTCGGCCGCAAGGCTCTAAGCCCGGACCGTCGGCCGGTAGCGCGGCAGCGCTTCGCGCAGGCGGCGCATCCCCTCGCGAATGTTCTCCCGGCTGGTGGCGTAGGAGAACCGCAGGAAGCCCTCCCCGCCCGACCCGAACGACGTGCCCGCCAGGCAGGCGACCCCGGCTTCCTCGAGCAGGAAGTCCGCCAGGCGCTTCGAGTCGGCGGCGATGGCCGAGACGTTGGGGAAGGCGTAGAAGGCCCCACCCGGCATGCGGCAGCGCACGCCCTCGAGGCTGTTGAGCGCGTCGACGATGAGCTGGCGCCGGGCCCGAAACTCGGCGATCATGGCCTCCACGGCGTCCTGCGGACCCTGCAGGGCTGCGATCGCGGCCATCTGGGAGAACGCCGCCGCGCAGGAGCTGGAGTTGATGAGGAGCTGAGCCATCCGCTCCACCAGCTCCGGGCGCATCACGCCGAACCCGACCCGCCACCCGGTCATGGCGTAGGTCTTGGAGAGCCCGTCCAGGATGATCGTGCGGTCCTGCATGCCCGGCAGCGACGCGATGCTGAACGCCCGGCCGTCGTAGGCGATGCGTCCGTAGATCTCGTCGGACAGCACCACCGCCCGGGTAGGCAGCACCGCCTCGGCCACCGCCTCCAGCGTCCGGCGGTCCAGCAGCGACCCGCACGGGTTGTGAGGCGAGTTCAGGACCACCATGCGCGTCCGGGGCGACAGCAGCGCCCGGAACTCGTCCAGGTCGAACGCGAAGTCGCGCTCCTCGCGGAGGCGGACGGGCCGCAGAGTGGCGCCCACGAACCGCGCCACCGACTCGTAGATCGGGTAGCCGGGGTCGGGGTAGATCACCTCGTCGCCCGGGTCCACGAGCGCCAGCATGGCGAACAGGAGCACGTTCTTGGAACCCGGCGTGACGACCACCTGCTCGGGCCGCACCGGAATCCCCCGCGTGCGCGCCACGTAGTCGGCGATCGCTGCCCGCACCTCCCAGATGCCGGGGGCCGGCGTGTAGTGCGTGTACCCGTCGCGTAGAGCCTTGATCGCGGCCTCGACGATGTGCGGCGGGGTGTCGAAATCGGGTTCACCGATCTCCAGGTGGATGATCTGCCGGCCCTGGGCCTCCAGGCGCTTGGCGCGGGCCAGGACCTCGAAGGCGGTCTCCGTGCCCAGCGTGTTCATGCGTGCCGCCCACTCCAGTTCCACAGCATCCCCTCCCTGGCGCGGCCGTTCCGGCCGGGTCCGGCTCAGCCCGCCGAATCGGGTACGATCTGCGTGCCGGTCTCGCCCGCCAGCGCGCGGCCCAGCGCCCACGGGGCGGTGATAATCACGGCCTGACCGCCGGCTTCGAGGAACCGCACCGCCGCGGTGATCTTCGGGCCCATGCTGCCGGGCGGGAAGTGTCCCTCGGTCAGGTAGCGCCGGGCCTCGGCCAGCGTCACCCGGCCCAGCGGCTGCGCGCGCGGCGTGCCGTAGTACAGGGCCACGTGCTCGACCGCCGTGGAGATGACCAGCAACCGCGCCCCCAGAGTGCGCGCCAGCACCGCGGCCGCCAGGTCCTTGTCGATGACCCCCTCCACCCCGACGTACCCTCGTTCGCCCCGGACGACCGGAATGCCTCCACCGCCAGCGGCGATGACGGCCACGTCGCGTTCCACCAGCGCGCGGACCACGGGGCCCTCCACGATCTCCACCGGCTCCGGCGACGGGACGACGCGCCGCCAGCCCCGCCCGGCGTCCTCCACCATCACCCAACCCAGGCGCCGCCGTGCCTCGGCCTCCACGGGATGGTAGAAGGGGCCGATGGGCTTGGTCGGGTGCCGGAAGGCCGGGTCATCGGGATCCACGACCACTTGGGTGACCACGGTGGCCACCGTCCGGCGCACGCCCCGAGCCGCCAGGGCCGCACCAAGCGCCTGCTGGAGCAGGTAGCCGATCGCACCCTGGGTCTCGGCGCCGAGCACGTCCAGCGGCGGCCGGGGCGCCACCTGGGCGGCGGCCTCGGCGCGCAGCAGCCCGAACCCCACCTGCGGACCGTTGCCGTGGGTGATCACCAGCGCCCAGCCGTCGGCTGCCATCGCCGCCAGGGGCGCACACGTCTCCGCCAGCGCCTCGCGGGCGGCTTCAACCGAGGCGTCGTTGTCGCGGACCAGCGAGTTGCCGCCGACCGCTACTACGGCCAGGCCACGCATGCACGGAGGGCTTCTGCGACCGCGACCCTATCCCTCCGCACGGCGCGGCGGCGACGCCTCGCAGTGCGTCCCGCACGCTCCCGGCACCAGGATCAACCGGCGCGACGCCAGCAGGTCGTACAGCCGTTGCCCGGCGACGAACCGGCCCACCGCCAGCACCGGCACCGCCGGCCACAGCAGGGGCGCGCGCAGGGTCACCGCGAGCAGCGCATCGATGCCCTCTCGGCGCCGGCCCACGCTGTCGAGGCTCTGGATGCGCCGCGCGGCGCGGTCGGGGTCGAGCCCGTAGCGCTCGAGCACCCCCGGGGCGCGGAACGAGACCCACTGTGCCAGACCCAAAAGGTCGAGGCGCTCGAGCCACCGCGCGCTGCGCGTGCACCACGGGCACCACCCGTCGTAGAAGACCCGCAGCCCCCACCGGCGCCGCACCCAGGCAGCCAGACCCCGGTACTCGTCATCGGTCACCAGCAGCGGGTAGAGGCTCAACATGCTCCAGGCGAACGTGACCAGCCCCATAAGATAGGCGATCGCCGCATGGAAGCAGACCCCCGCGACGAGCACCGCATACCGCGTCCACCGGTTGGCCAGGCACGGCAAGAACATCAGCTCGAACAGCACGGTGCCGTAGGTGCCCAGCACGACCAGCGGGACGCTGCGGTAGACGATCTCGGCCCGGCCCGGCAACGAGAACTCGTCCACCCGCAGGATATAGTAGAGGGCCGTCCCCTGCTGCCACAACTCACCCATCGTCTTGTACAACCCGGTGCTCAGGTAGAGGAGGCCGAGTTGGGCGACGATGAGTGCCAGGCCGGCGTTGTGCGCGACGGCGCGGACGGCCCGGCCGGTAGCCGCCCAGCGCCCGAGCCAGGCGTGCAGGGCCCGGCCGGTCGCTGGCCACCGCCTGAGCCGATCACAGGACGCCAGGCGCGCACGTCCCCGGCGCTCCCACCCGTCCCCGCGCCCCGGCCGGGTCCCGCTGGCGTGCACGGCGCCGTATGCCGCCGTGTCCATGAGGCACAGGAACAGGAGCGCGATGCGCATGACGTTGTCGCCGCCGTCGGCGAGCAACGGGTTCCGCTCCTGGAGCGACCACAGCATCACCCAGTGGAGCAGCAGCGTGATGCGCGGCGCCACCCCGAGGGCCACCATCACGCCCAGCGCGAGCCCCCCTGCCATGAGCGCCTCAAAGACCACGGGCGAGCGACTCACCGCGAACACGTTCAGGCGCGCGCCGAGGTCGAGAAACGCCTCATAGGGGAAGATCCCATCAGGACCCCATAGCGTCCGCCGCAGGGGCCAGTGGAGCACGTAGAAGTACACAGCCCACGCGCCCAGGCTGACGCGCGCCAGGCTGGCGCCGATCAGTCCGTGCTCGCGGGTCACGCAGCGCTCGACGGTCTGCAGTGGGGCAGCGGGCGCCATCAGCGCACGACCTCGTATGGCATCCACGGCAGCAGCACGTAGCGCGTGGTCCCCGCCTCCGCCGGCAGGTGCCGGCGGGACCACGGCGGCGGGTCGTGGATCAAAATGCGAGGCTGCACGGCGTCGGCCCGCACCGGCGTCACCAGGCGGTCGCACGCGGCGGACGCGAGGCGCCGCAGTACCCGGAGCCCCACCTGCCGCTGCCGCTGCATCCCGGGATCCGCCCCTCTGCACGCCGGGGCGTCGGGCACCTTGCGGCAGAGCAGGTGCCGCCAGTCGTCGCTGGTGCGCCCCAGTACCATGAGCATGGCGTTCATGGGTAGGCGCAACAGCTTGCCCATGGGGGTGAACCGGCTCCGGTGGTGCGCGGCCAGCCAGGACGTCATCGGATCGTACCACGGCGTGATGCGGTCACCTGCGCGACACCGCACCGTGAGGAGCACGTTGGATCGGATCGGGCTCGGGGCGAACAGGTGCCAGTTCTGCGAGAACCACGGGTGCTGTACCGCTGTCACCACAGGGAGGAGACGGAGCGTCAGCGGGTTCGGCGGTGCCAGGTAGAGCGCGGTGTTCACGATGTACGCCGCGACCAGCGCGGTGAGACCCAGCACCGCCACCCGGACGATCGTGCGCTGCACAGACATCACCTCGCGCCCAGCCGGCCGGGGAGGGTGGCATCCTCCCCGGCCGGCTCGTTCACTGCGGGTCGAAGAGCCGTTCCGCGACCGGCAGTGGCGTCGGCATGGATCCACCGATGAGCCCCGCGTTGGTGGCCCAGTCGAATGCCCGTGTCGCGAATTCGACCAGCAGGGTCACAAGGTCGAACGCCTGCCGGGCACTGAGCCGATCGGGCTCCCCGTAGCCCGCACCGGCTTCGGCGGCATCGACGCCCGCGAGTGCTCCATAGTCGCCCCCGACGTCGAACCCGGGCCCCTCCTCCATCATGACCGAGAGGGGACCCTGGAGGGGCCGGCACTCCACCGAGCCTCTCCCCGCTGCGTGACACTGCAGCACCGCGCCGGGCTCGGCGATAGGGCGGGCCATCGAGCCGCGTATCGCCACGCCCGCCACCAGGAGCACCAGGATGACCACCGCAGTGACCGTTCGCATGAGCGTTCCTCCCCCGGGCCGCGCCATATCGTCCGCGCTGCGCGCCCATCCAATCCATCGGATGGCTCGGAGGGGTTGGTCAGGGGGGACTCAGCTGAACAGCCCGGGCAACAGCGGGTCCAGCACCAGTACCACCAGCGTCGCCACGGCGTTCGCCGCCATATGGGTGACCGTGGATGCCTGCGTGCCCCATCGGGCCCCGACGATCCCGAGCACGAACGCAACGACGGTGACCGTGACGCTGCGGCTCAGTGTGACGTCCACGACGGCGTGCTTGGCCGCGAAGAGCAGCGCGGTCGCCACGATGCCCGTGGAAGAGCCCAGCGCCAGGATCATCCGCGTCTGGATGTACCCGCGCCAGGCGAACTCCTCGACCAGCGGTCCCAGGAGGCCGTTGACGGGCACGGCCAGGAGGCCGATCAGCGGCCCGGCCAGGCGGCGGCCCTCGTCCCACAGGTGCTGGCGCGCTGCATTCGGAAACAGCGCATCCTCCCACGGCTCGATGGCCAGCACGGTCCCGAGCGCCGCGGCCGCGGCGCCCGCGGCCGGCCACACGCCGACGCGCCAGGGCCGGTAGCCCAGGTCGGTCCAGGTCAGGCCGTCACGGCGGACGCGGCGCGCGACCAGCCAGGCCAGGACCAAAAGGGGTGGGATCACCGCCACCACGTTGGCCCAGAAGAGGGTCCCGACCGTGACCGGTGCGCGCGCGGCGTCCCACCACAAGACGAGCCCCAGCCCTGTCCACCGGAGCCCCGCTTCGACTACCACCCACAAAAGTGCGGTGGAGAGGCCGGCGCGCAGGCACCGTCCCCGCGGCGATGGGGGTGTGTGCAGCGCCACGGTTGGTCAGCCTCCTCCCGGCGTGATCGCCACCGTGGTCCAGTGCGCCAGACGGGCCTCTCGGGGGTCTCGCACCTGCACGCGGAGCACGGCCCGGGCGAGCGTCATCACGTGCACCTGACGCGCGCCCGCCGCCCGCAGGGCCCGGGCACACGCCTCGGCGGTGGCGCCGGTCGAGAACACGTCGTCGACCAGCAGGACCGTACCCCAGACGGCCTGGACGCCTGGCGCGAACGCGCCCTCGACATTGACGCGCCGCGCCACGGCGCTGGAGCGGGCCTGCGGGCTCTCCTGCCGGCAACGCTGCAGCGCCGCCGGCAGCCACGGGACCCGCAGCCGCCTGGCCACCGGGCGGGCCAGCAGTTCGGCCTGGTTGTAGCCGCGGTCGCGCAACCGGCTGGGGTGCAGCGGCACGGGGACGACCGCGGCCACCTCACGGGCCACCTCGGGAGGGACGCCCTCGGCCAGCAGCACGCCGAGCGTCTCGCCGAGGCGGCGGGCGCCCTGGTACTTGAGGGCATGAATTGCCTCACGCAGCGGGCCCTCGTAGACCGCCAGCGAGCGGGCGACGGCGAACGCTGGCGGCGCAACGGCGCAGGCCGCGCACACCGGGGCGGCGGTTGCCGGCGAGACGGCCACACCGACGTGCAGCCGAGTTTGCCCCGCGGCCAGGGGATCGCCGCAGTGCGCGCACAGGGGTGGCGCAATCCGCCGCAGACCGGCCCGGCACCGGCCGCAAAACTCCCCATCCCGCGCGCCACAGGCCGCGCAGCGCGGCGGAAAGAGCAGATCCCACAGCGCCGCCCACACCCGGTGCATCGGCCAGGGGCGGGCGGCTGTTCAGGGGCAGTCGGGTCCGGGGGAAGCGCTACGTACCGCTGGAACGCCAGTGAAGCCGGACCTGCCGGGCCTGGGGTGGCGCGAACACGGCCAGGCGGTCGGCCGCGGACTGGCAGCCCGCTACGTGCCTTCCTTCCAGGACGCCAGGTAGGCGCGCTGCTCGTCGGTCAGGGTGTCGATAGCGACCCCCAGGGCGTCCAGCTTGAGGCGCGCCACCAACTCGTCGATCTCCGCGGGCACCCCGTAGACGGTGCGCTCCAGCTGTGGCGCGCGCGCCACCAGGTACGCAACTGCCAGCGCCTGGTTGGCGAAGGACATGTCCATGACCGCGGCCGGGTGCCCCTCGGCCGCCGCCAGGTTCAGCAGCCGCCCCTCGGCCAGCAGGTAGAGGCGCCGCCCGTCGCGCAGGGTGAACTCCTCGACGTGCTCGCGGACGCGCCGTCGCGCCGCCGCCATGGCGGCCAGCGCCGGGATATCGATCTCCACGTCGAAGTGGCCGCTGTTGGCCAGGATCGCGCCGTCGCGCATCGCCTCGAAGTGCTCGCCTCGCAGCACGCCGCGGTTGCCGGTGACCGTCACGAAGATCTCGCCGACGCGCGCGGCCTGGGCCAGCGGGAGCACCTGATAGCCTTCCATGACGGCCTCCAGCGCGTGCAGGGGCGAGACCTCGGTGACGACGACGCGGGCACCCATGCCGCGAGCCCGCATGGCCAGGCCCCGGCCGCACGACCCGTACCCGCAGACGACCAGCGTCTTGCCCGCCAGCAAGACGTTGGTGGCCCGCAGCAGCCCGTCGATCGTGGACTGCCCGGTGCCGTAGCGGTTGTCGAAGAGGTGTTTGGTCTTGGCGTCGTTCACGGCGATGATCGGGTAGCGCAGGGCACCGTCCCGGGCCATGGCCCGCAGCCGGAGTACCCCCGTCGTGGTCTCCTCGGTCCCGCCGCTGACGCCGGCCAGCAGGTCGCTGCGCTGGCCGTGCAGTGTCGAGACCAGGTCGGCGCCGTCGTCCATGGTGATCTGGGGGCCGTGGGCCAGCACCTCGTGGATGTGCCGGTAGTAGGTGTCGCGGTCCTCGCCGCGGATGGCGTAGACGGCGATGCCGTGCTCTGCGGCCAGGGCGGCGGCTACGTCGTCCTGGGTCGACAGCGGGTTGCTGGCGCACAGCCGGACGTCGGCGCCGCCGGCCCGCAGCGTCAGCATGAGGTTCGCGGTCTCGGTGGTGACGTGGAGGCAGGCCGCGATGCGCACGCCGCGCAGCGGCTGTTCCCGCGTGAAGCGGTCGCGGATCAGCCGCAGCACCGGCATCTCGCGCTCGGCCCAGGCGATGCGCCGCAGGCCCTCGGCGGCCAGGCCCAGGTCGCGCACGTCGTAGGCGGCCCGGTCGTCGGCGGTGCGCTGGGCCGTCACGGCGCCCTCGTCGGGTGCATGCTGCGGGGTCTGCCCAAAACCGCCGTGAGCCACCGGGCCTACTCGATGAAGTCTTTCAGCCGCTTGCTCCGGCTGGGGTGGCGCAGCTTGCGCAGGGCCTTGGCCTCGATCTGCCGGATGCGCTCGCGGGTGACGCCGAACTCGCGGCCGACTTCTTCGAGGGTCCGCGGCCGGCCGTCATCGAGCCCAAACCGCAGCTTGAGGACCTTGCGCTCGCGAGGCGACAGCGTCTCCAGCACGTTCTCCAGTTGTTCCTTCAACATCGTGAAGGACGCCGCCTCTGCCGGCGCCAGGGCATCGTGGTCCTCGATGAAGTCGCCCAGGTGGCTGTCTTCCTCCTCGCCGATGGGCGTCTCGAGCGAGATGGGCTCCTGGGCGATCTTGTTGATCTCGCGCACGCGCTCGACCGACATGCCCATGGCCTCGGCGATCTCCTCGGCCGTGGGCTCCCGCCCCAGCTCCTGCAGCAGCTGGCGCGAGATGCGCACGAGCTTGTTGATGGTCTCCACCATGTGGACCGGGATGCGGATCGTCCGCGCCTGGTCCGCCAGCGCCCGCGTGATCGCCTGCCGGATCCACCAGGTGGCGTAGGTGCTGAACTTGTACCCCTTGCGCCAGTCGAACTTCTCCACGGCGCGGATGAGGCCCAGGTTGCCCTCCTGGATCAGGTCGAGGAAGAGCATCCCGCGGCCGACGTACTTCTTGGCGATGGACACCACCAGACGGAGGTTGGCCTCGATGAGCTTGCGCTTGGCCTCCTCGTCGCCCTTCTCCATCCGCTGCGCCAGCGCCACCTCCTGCGCCTGGGTCAGCAGCGGCACCTTCCCGATCTCCTTGAGGTACATCCGGACGGGGTCGTCGATCGACACCCCCTCCGCCTCGGCGATCGCCTCCTCGTCCTCTTCCTTGCCCTTGGGCTCGACGTCCTTGGCGTCCTCGACGACCTCGATACCCTGCTCCGCGAGCACCGTGTAGAGCCGGTCGACCTGGTCGACGTTCTGCTCGATGTCGGGAAACTGCTCCAGGATGTCGTCGTGGGTCACGAACCCACGCTTCCGCCCCGCCTCGATCAGCGCGCGCAGTTCGGGCGTCAGCTCTTCGGGGGGGTGCGGCTGCGCCTGTGCCTTCTTCTTCGGCATCCGTCTGCTCGTCCTGGTGGGCGTCGCCATCTTACGGGCCGCGCTTCGACGCCACGATCAACTGGGCATACGCCGCCTGGAGGCGGCGCAGTTCCTCCTCGTTCCCGCTCCGCTGCGCGGCCTGCAGCGCCTCCCACAGCCGGCGGCGCTCGGCCGCTGCGGGTTCCACCTGGGCCAGGTAGCGCAGCGCGTCGGCGATCGCCCGCTCCTTGTCACGCTCGGTGACCGGAGGCGATGCCAGCGCCAAGCGCGCCAGCAGGGCCGCGGCCTCGTCGTCCAGCCCTTCCCGCACTGTGCCCAGATCCGCCGCGGGCGACGCCAGCAGCGCCGCGGCCAGGGCTCGATGCGTGGGCGTGGCAAACGTCTCGGCGGTGAGGACCTCAGCCACGGCCGCCCGACGGCCCGGTTCCTGCACCATCACGTGCAGGAGCAGCCGTTCGGCCTCCTCGCGGGCCCGATCGCGCCGCGGGAGTACCTCTGCCCCTTCCCCGGCCGCCGCCGTGCGTCCGGGCCTTCCCCGCGCGCGCAGGCGCTGGCGCAACGCCTCTTCGGGTACGTCGAAACGCTCCGCCAGCGCGCGCAGGTACTCCGCTCTGCGGACAGGATTCGCCACAGTCTGAATAACAGTTAATAATTCGTCGGCCAGGGCGATCTTCCCTTCCCTGGTCCTCACGTCGTGACGGCGCTGCGCCAGCTCCACCCGGTACTCGAACATCGGCAGGGCATCCGCCAGCAGCCGGGCAAACGCCTCGGGGCCCGCGCGTCGGAGCAGGGAGTCTGGGTCCTCGCCCTCGGGCAGGACCGCGACCCGGACGCCCACCTCGGCTTCCTCGAAGAGCGCCAGTCCCCGCTCGGCTGCGGCCTCCCCGGCCTGGTCCGAGTCGTAGACCAGGACGACGCGGGAGGCAAACCGTCGGAGCAGGACGACCTGATCCGCCGTCAGCGCGGTTCCCAGCGACGCCACCGCGTGCCGGAACCCGAGCTGGTGGCAGGCCAGGGCGTCCATGTAGCCCTCCACGACCAGCGCCTCCCCGACCTCCCGGATCGCCTCCCGAGCCGCCGGCAGGGCGTAGAGCACCCGCCCCTTGGCAAACACCGGGGTCTCGCGCGAGTTCAGGTAGACCGGCTGCCCCTCGTCGAGGGCGCGTCCGCCGAAGGCGACCGTGCGTTCCTGGAGGTCGGTGATCGGGAAGATGAGCCGGTCCCGGAAGATGTCGTAGTACCCGTCGCCGCTCCCCCTGGCCTGTACCAGGCCCGCCCGTTCCAGCACCGCGGCGGCATATCCCTTGCGGGACAACGCGTCCACCAGGCCTTCCCATCCCGGCGGCGCGTAGCCCAGCCGGAACTGCCCGGCGATCTCGGCGCTCACCCCGCGCCGCCGCAGGTAGGCCCGCGCCTTCTCCCCGGTCCTGCCCTGCAACTGGGCCTGGTAGTAGTCTCTGGCCGCGTCTAGGGCCCGGTAGAGCTGGTCGCGCTCGGACGCCTGCCGCGCGGCCTCGGGCGAGGTCTCCAGGGGCACCCCGGCCCGGCGGGCCAGCTCCTGGGCGGCCTCCATGAACGTCAGGCTGCCGGTGCGCATCACGAAGTCGAACAGATCGCCGCCGGCGCCGCACCCGAAGCAGTGGAACAGCCCGCGGTCGGGGTCGACGTAGAACGACGGTGTCTTCTCCTGGTGGAACGGGCACAGCCCTTTGTAGTACCGCCCGGCCCGTTTCAGCGTGGCGTGCTGGGAGATCAGCGCGACGAGATCCACCCGCCGGCGGATCTCCTCCTTGACTTCTGGTGTCAGCAGGCCGCGGCCCATGGCACGCCCTGTAGAACCCCGCAGGAGGGCTTTCTATGCCCGGTGGCTCTCGGCCTCTTCCTTCTGCCGTCGGGCGTCGGCCGCCACGCGCTCGGCGATGTGGGCCGGGACCGGCTCGTAGTGCGAGAACGTCGCCGTGAACGCGCCGCGGCCGCCCGTGATCGAGCGCAGGTCGGAGGCGTAGCGCAGCACCTCGGCCTGCGGCACCTGGGCCTTGACGATCGTGGTCCCGTCTCCCTGGGGCTCCATGCCCAGGATGCGCGCGCGCTTGGCGTTCAGGTCGCCGATGACCTCGCCCATCAGGTCCTCGGGCACCCGCACCGCCAGGTCGAGAATGGGCTCAAGGAGGATCAGGCCTGCCTGCGTCGCGGCCTCCTTGACCGCCAGGGCCCCGGCCAGCTGGAAGGCGATGTCTGACGAGTCCACGTCGTGGTACTTCCCGTCGAACAGCGTCACGCGCACGTCCACGACCGGGTAGCCCGCCAGGATCCCCTCGTCCAGCGCCTTGCGCACGCCCTTCTCGACGCTAGGGATGAACTGGTTGGGGATCGCGCCGCCGAAGATCTTGTCCACGAACTCGAAGCCGGCACCCCGAGGCAGCGGCTCGATCTCGACGAAGCAGACGCCGTACTGCCCGCGTCCGCCCGTCTGCTTGACGTAGCGCCCCTGGGCCTGGGCCTTGCCGCGGATCGTCTCCCGGTAGGGCACCCGGGGCAGCCGTAGCAGAACGTCCACGCCGAACTTCCGGCGCAGGCGCTCGGCCATGATCTCCAGGTGCGACTCGCCCATGCCGGAGACGACGGTCTGCTTGAGCTCGGCGTCGCGGCGCACGTGGAAGGTCGGGTCTTCTTCCGCCAGCCGGTGCAGCGCGGCGCCCATCTTGTCTTCATCGGCTTTGCTCTTGGGCTCGATGGCCATGGAGATCGCGGGCGGGGGGAAGTCGATAGGCGCCAGGCGGACCGGGTGGTCGCGCGCGCACAGCGTGTCGCCGGTCATGGTCTCGGCCAGCTTGGCCACGGCACCGATGTCCCCGGCGGGCACCTGCGGGGTCGCCTCCTGGTGCTTGCCCCGCAGCACGTACAGTTGCCCCACGCGCTCCACCTTGTCGCGCGTGGCGTTGAGCACCTGGGAGTCGGACGCCAGCACCCCGCTGTACACCCGGAAATACGAGAGCCGCCCCACGTACGGATCGGCCATGGTCTTGAAGACCAGCGCCGCCAGCGGCGCCTGCTCGTCGGCCTTGAGTACGACCTCGTCGCCGCTGCGGGGGTGCTGGCCCGACACGCGGGCCTCGGCCGCCGCCGGCAGCAGGCGCACCATGGCCGAGAGGAGCTGCGCGACCCCCAGCCGCCGGGCGCCAGACGCGGCCAGCACCGGCACGATCCTGCCGGCCTTCACACCCGCCAGCAGCCCCCGCGCCAGTTCCTCATCGGTCAGGGTGCCAGCCTCGAGGTACCGCTCCACCAGCGCGTCCTCGCTCTCGGCGGCGGCCTCGATCAGCGTCTCGCGGGCGCCCGCGGCCGCCTCGCGCAGCTCCGCCGGCACCTCGTCGACCTGCTCCTGCCCGTCGGCGACCATGTGGGCCTTCATCGTGACCAGGTCGACCACGCCGCGCAGGGCGGCCTCCGCCCCCACCGGCAGCTGCACCGGCACGATGCGTGGCCCGAAGCGGGCCCGCAACCCCTCCAGGGTCCGCTCGAAGCTGGCGTTCTCGCGGTCCAGGCGGTTCACCACCACCAGCCGGGGCAGGCCCCGGCGCTCGGCCAGCGCCCAGCCCACCTCGGTCTGCACCTGCACCCCGGCCGAGGCGTCAACGACGACCAGCGCGGCGTCCGCGACGCGCAGGACGCCCACGACCTCGCCCATGAAGTCCGGATAGCCCGGGGCGTCCAGCAGGTTGAGCTTGCTCTCCGCCCACTCCAGGGGCGCGATGGCGGCGAAGATGGTGTGCTTACGCCGGATCTCCTCCGGATCGAAGTCCGTCGTGGTCGTGCCGTCGTCCACCCGGCCCATGCGGTCGATGGCCCTGGCCTGGTAGAGCATCGCCTCCACCAGGGTCGTTTTCCCCGTCCCGCCATGGCCGATGACGGCCACCGTCCGAATGCGGTCAGCACTGTAGCGCCTCAACGATCGGCCCTCCTCAATATCCTCGCGCCGGATCCACCCGATTAACCAGCGGCGCGCCGGCCAGGTAGCGCCGCAGGTTGTCGCAGAACAAGGGGATCACGCGGTCGAAGTAGCCCGGCGAGGCGCCCGACACGTGGGGCGTGATCACCACGTTCTCCATGGTCCACAGCGGGCTGTCGGCCGGCAGCGGCTCGCGCTCGAAGACGTCCAGCGCCGCCCCCGCGATCCAGCCCTTGCGCAGCGCCTCGATCAACGCGGTCTCCTGCACGATCGGCCCGCGGCCTACGTTGACCAGCACCGCCGTGGGCTTCATTAGGCGCAGGCGCCGGGCGTCCATGAGCCCGCGCGTCTGCGGCGTCAGCGGCAGCAGGATCACCACGTAGTCGGCCGCCCGCAGGACCTCGTCGGTCGCCTCGGGACCGTAGACGCGCTCGACATCGGGCACCGGTATCGGTACCCGCTTCGTTCCGATAATGCGCATGCCGAACGCCGCCGCGCGGGCCGCCAGGGCCGACCCGATGGCACCCAGCCCCAGGATCCCTAGCACCCTGCCCGCCAGTTCCTCACCCAGCACCGCCTGGCGATCCCAGCGGCGCGCCTGCTGGTTGCGCAGGGCGACGTGCAGCCGCCGCGAGAACAGCAGGATCACGGCCATGACATGCTCCGGCAGCGCCACCGTGTGGGCGCCGACACTGCTGGTGAGCGCCACCTGTCCTGCCAGCACCTCGGGGAACAGGAGCGCGTCGACCCCGGCCGCCGCGGCGTGCACCCACCGCAATCGCCTGGCCTCGGCGCGCACCGGCTCGGGGATCTGCCAGCCCACGATGACCTCCGCCTGGGGCGCCAGCTGCCGCGCGCGCTCGCGGTCGGTGGTGCAGAGCACGCGCACACGCGGGTCCACCGCCTGGATCAGCCGCACGTGGCGCTCGGCGATGGGCACCAGCACCAGCACCACGACCTCATCGCGCGGCCCGGCCGCGTGCGGGTCACCCATGCCGGTTCTCCACCTCGACGGCGCCGGCGGCCTCGCGCAGCCGCTGGACCACGAACGCCCGGTCCAGGGCCGCCAGGAACCACCCGGCCTGCGGCCCGGAATCCTTGCCCAGGAACGCCCGGTAGATGGCGCCGAACGCGGCCGTCGGCGCGAGCCCCATCGCCGCCTTCAGGGCGTGGATGGCCGCGTGCAGGGTCTCCCCGTCCTCCGCCTGCTCCACCTCCCGGACCAGCGCCGCCAGGAACCGGCGCTGCTCTTGGGACAGCTCGCGCGCCGCCGCAGGCAGCGTCGGCTGCACCTCGAACCGCTGGCTCTCCGGCGCGTACGTGCGCAGCCAGCGCCGGGCGTCAGCCAGGCGGAGGTCCAGTTCCCGGCGGTCGGCCTCCGAAAGGTCGCCGCCCTTTTCCCGCGCGATCTCCCCGACGATGTCGACTGCGGGCATCTGGCACAGGTGCACCACGCGCACGAACCGCGGCCGGTACGCGTCGGCCGGGGCGCCGCCTCCCACCTGCGCGTAATGGAACGACCGCGCCAGGTCCGGGTCGTCCAGCCGCCCGAAGTATGCCGCCGCCGCGCGGTCGAACTCGTCGTACAGGGCCGGGATCGTGTCGCCCCCAGGGTCGAAGTCTACGTGCTGCCGGTAGTGGGGACGCACGATAGCAAAGCGCGCCAGGTCCGGGCGCAGCAGGGTGGCGAACTCGGCCGCCGGCATCCCCACCCCCGCGCTCGACCGCATCTTCCTGCCGCCGACCAGGAAGAACTCGTACCCGAACGCAAACGGTGGCCGGCCGCCATAGACCGCCTGCACGATGGCCGCGGCGCGGTCGTAACTTCCGCCGCGCGTCATGTGATCCTTGCCCGCGGCCTCCACGGTGACCCCCAGGACGACCCACTTGGCCGCCCATTCGGTGATGTACTGCAACTTGCTGCCTCCACCGAAGGGCGAGCGACGGCCCCGGTGCCCGCAGCCGGTGGCCCACGTGACCTTGTCCGACCGGCACTCGTAGGCGACTTCGCGGCCGTCCCACGCCACGACCACCGTGGTGCCGATGCGCCCGCAGGCCTGGCACACCACCTGGACCGGATGCCGTTCCGCCTTGCGGCTGCTGCTGATAGCCCGGTCGAGCTCGATGATCTCCTGGGCGCGGTCCAGTGCGGTGCGGATCGCCTGATCGAACGTCCCGGCGCGGTACATCTCGCTGGTCCAGTAGACGCGGGGCGTGGCGCCGAGCCGCGTGAAGGCCGCGGTGAACTCATCGGCGTAGTAGCGCGCGAAGTTCGGCGCCGCTGCCGGGTCGGGTGCCGGCACGTCGCACAGCGGCCGACCCAGGTAGGGGGCCAGCGCCTCCTGGCCCGCCGGCACGCCGTCCAGGGGGTCGTAGTCGTCGTAGCCGTAGAGGAACGTCACGTCCCGGCCGCGCTCGCGCAGCGCGCGGGCCAGGCAGTCGTGCAGGATCACACCGCGCAGCGACCCGACGTGGACGCGCCCCGACGGGCTCTTGGCGTCGTTCACGACATGCCGCGCCTCGGGCCGCGCCTTCAGGATCTCGTCGGCCAGCAGGTCAACCCACACCGCGCGCCTCTTCCTTCCCGGCGGCCAGCCGGGCCCGGTCGCACCCCATACCTGCGCAGGGGATGATGACGCTGGAGAAACGCCGGACGCCGGGATACGGTGTTCGCGCCGCGCGCAGGCTCTTCCTCCACACGCGCGCCGCGGGCTCCGGCGGCCTGCCGCAGGGGAACCGTCCGGCGCGTGCCGGCTACCGGTTCACCGTGGCCTTCAGTTCCTTGCCCGGCGTGAACGCCGGCACTTTCCTGGCAGGGATCTTGATACGAGCGCCGGTCTGCGGGTTGCGGCCCTCGCGCGCCTTGCGCTTGCGCACCACGAACGTGCCGAAGCCGACCAGCGTGACCTTCTCCCCGCGTTTCAGCGCGGACGTCACGAAGTCGAACGCAGCATTGAGGACAGCGGCGACGTCCTTCTTGGTGGCGCCGGTCTTCTCGGCCACGCGCTCGACCAGTTCCTCCTTGTTCATGCTGTCACCCCCGCACTGCGCCCCCGGACGACGGCCCAACGGGCGCTTGGCTTCTCCGCGCTGCTGCCGACTCCTGCAGGCGCCCGCAGACCCGGCGGCGAAGAGAGCGTGTCACGCCCCGGGCGTAGACGCCGGATCGGGTGGGCATATTCACGAATGTGAGGACCGGTGAGGTCCTCGAGTCCGGTTCACGAGAAAGGGGGAGTGCCCATGCGTCGTGCTCGTCTCGCGCTTCCGGTTCTGCTCCTGGCATTCCTCCTCGCGCCTGCGGTTGCGCAGCCGGTCAGCATCGTCCCGGGCAAGGCCATCGGCCCCATCGAGCTGGGGATGCCGCTGGAGCGCGCCCGCGAAATCATGGCCGGCTTCGGCATCGTCGAGGCCTACGAGGGCACCCTCGGCCGCGGGTTCTGCAATCCCGAGCGCGGGGTGGGAGTGTGCGTCTTCGACCGGTGGACCCGGCTGAACCTGAACTCCCCGGGCGTCGTGGTCTTCGCGCTCACCGACGACGCCCGCTTTACCACCGAGCCCGGCGGGCACAAGGTCGGCGGCGCGCTGCTCGGTATCCTCCGGACGTTTGGCCTCTACACAACGGGGATGCAGACCGAGCTGCTGTGGGATCCTCACGGCCTCTCGGTGGACATCCAGCCCACGGCCTCCGGGCTGGTGGCCGCGACGATCGGCATCTACGTGCCCCGCGCCTCGGCGCGTCCCGCGGCCCCCGCGCCGGCGGGTCCCCTGGCGCTCGGGCGCCCGGTGCCCTAGCGCGCCCCCGGTGCCCTCGCGGCAACTGCCACCGCCGCGCTGTCCTGGGGCACGGGGTTGCGAATCCCCACGGCGCTGATCACGGCTCCGGCAGCCAGGAGGACCGCGCTGAACGCCATGGCCCGGCGGAACGCGGAGGCCGAGGCCTCCCGGGCGGCGGTCTGCACGACGCCAAGCACGGCCGCGGCCGGGCGGTTGAGGGGCGCGAGGCTCGCGCGCACCCTGAGTGCGTGCACGTCAACCGCGGGCACCCGCCGGGCCACCCCGTCGTAGAACGCGGCGGTCACCAGCACGAAGACCATGGCGCCGGCGAACTGCGGTCCCACCCGGGAGATCGCGTTGTTCACCGCCGAGCCCACGCCGGCATGGCGGGCCGGCACGGCCTGCATGAGGCAGGTGGTCAGCGGCGCCACCATCAGCACGAGCCCGACCCCGAAGACGACGAGACCGGGGAGGAAGTCGACCAGGTAGCCGACCGACGGCACGAGGGTCTCCACCTGACCGGGGTCGAGCACCCAGGCAGCGCTGCCGGCACCCACGCGCGCGAACCACAGCGTGGCCAGGGCCATGAGCGCGGGGCCGGCGGCCATGAACCCGCGCGGGCCACGCCGGGCAGCCGCCGCGCCTACCCTCGAGGAGAAGAGGACCAAAAACGCCGTGGCCGGCACGATGGCGACGCCGGCCCCGGCGGCCGAGTACCCCAGCGTCCCCTGCATGAAGAGCGGCACGTAGTACAGGATGACGTAAGCGCCCCGTAGATGAGAAACGTGGCCAGGTTCACTATCGTGAAGGCGCGTGAGCGAAACAGCGCCGACGGCACCAGCGCGTGGGGCGTGCGGAGCATGGTGGCCCGGATGAGCGACAGCGATCCCGGCACGAGGAGGGCCCCGGCGCCGCCCTGGAGGACGCGGAAGGCCACGAGCCACTCCATCGTCGGCGCCAGCCCGCACAGCACCGAGGTGAACCCAAACCCGACCAGGCCCAGCGCAAAGGTCCGCCGGCGGCCGTAGGAGTCGGTCATGGCGCCGGCGGGGATCAGCAAGGCGCTCAGGGCGAGCAGGTACCCGGTGTAGATGTAGGACTGGCCCTCGAGCACCCCCAGGAGGTGCACCGGCAACGTCTCGCCGATGCGCGGCAGCGCCACCGCCACGACGCTGCTGTCGAGGAAGACGATGCCCGAGCCCAGCACCGCCGCGGCGACAACCCACGCCCTGACGCCCATGTCGCTCTCTCAGGTTCGGCGCGGGGGGTCGGACGCCTGCGCGCGCTGCCAGGGCTTCCAGGTCGCCAGCGTCAACCGAACGAGGGCGTCGCAGGCCCACTCCAGCGCCGGCCGGGATTCAGCCGGCGTGCCGGACCGGTCCGCGAGGCCTTCTGGTGCCGGGTGTTCTCACGAGCGACGTGGAGCGG
Source organism: Candidatus Fervidifonticultor secundus (assembly GCA_031459385.1). GTDB lineage: Bacteria > Sysuimicrobiota > Sysuimicrobiia > Sysuimicrobiales > Humicultoraceae > Fervidifonticultor > Fervidifonticultor secundus. Next base: position 45,942 of record JAVKIP010000019.1, read on the forward strand.
GAGACGGGAATCGAACCCGCACCGCCAGCTTGGAAGGCTGGAGCTCTACCATTGAGCTACTCCCGCACGGTAGGCAAGGCTGGTGGGCGGGGAAGGATTCGAACCTCCGAAGCGCGTCGCGCAGCTGATCTACAGTCAGCCCCCTTTGTCCACTTGGGTACCCGCCCGCCTAATGTTTCATTATAGAAACGGCGCACTTCGGGCGTCAACGACCAGGCCGACCGCCTCCCTGAGCCGCAGGGGCTGGCCATGCGCGCGCCGAACATGTGAACAATGTGGCGCGCAAGCGCCAGTCGTCTGGACGAGGTGTGGGTGTGACGCCTGCAACGACGTTGCTCGTGACCATCATCGCGGTGGCGGTCGGGCTGGCCGCCGTCCGGCGCTTCGCGCGGCCGACCTGGAACCGGGTCATGACCGTGGTGAACCGCATCCTCGATATCGAGATCGGCATCGCGCTGCCCCGCAGCATCCCGCCCGCGGAGCTCTACTACCAGCACTACCCCAGGCGGCTGCAGCTCAACATTCCGGCCCTGATCCTGGGGCCGATCTGGTACCTGCTGGCCGGTCTGTGGGTCCACGCGACCATCCTGCTGACCATCGCCTTCCTGAGCGGCGGCCTGCTGGCGCCCCTGGTGTGGCTCTACTGCGGGCTGAAGGCCAGTGAGGATCTCCTGGAGTTCCGCGTCGCACGGCACAACGTCTACTGACGCGCGTACCGTACGACGGCCCGTGCGCTCGCCGTGCTATAATCGACTCGTCATCGGGCCGCCGTAGCTCAACCTGGCAGAGCACCGCACTTGTAATGCGGGGGTTGGGGGTTCGACTCCCCCCGGCGGCTCCAGAACTGTCCTTCAGACACGTTCCTCTGTGCCCATCCTACCGCGTTCTTTCGCTCCTCGGATGCCGGTAGCGGAACCGGTCCATCCTGATCAGGCGGTGATAGGAGCCAAACCGCTCCTCCGCGTCCGCGCCCACCAAGTCCAGCGGGTCTACAGGCTCATCGCGGCCGTCGAACAGCCGCCGGATCCCGTAGGTGGTGGTGCGCTCGGCCGGGATGCGGCCGGCGTCCCGGATCAGACGGCGGAACTCAGCGGGCCGGACCATCTGGCCGTAGCCGGCGCCGGCTGCCGTGGAGATGCTCTCGTTGATGAGCGTTCCGCCCATGTCGTTGACGCCGGCACCCAGCAGTGTTTGCGCTGCTCGCGGCCCCTCCTTCACCCAGGAGACCTGCAGATTGGGAATGGTGTTGTTCAGCATGATGCGGGAGATGGCGTGGACCTTGAGCACCTCCACCCCCGTGGGGCCGGGCCGCACGCCGTCCACGACCCCGTGCCAAAACATCGGCGCCTCCGTGTGCACAAAGCTGAGCGGCACGAACTCCGTGAACCCTCCCGTGGCCCGCTGCAGGTCCCGCAGAAGCGCCACATGGCGCACCTTGTCCGCATCCGTCTCCACGTGTCCGTACATCATCGTTGCGGTTGTGGGAATGCCCAGGTCGTGCGCGGTGGTGATCACCTCAATCCATTGCGCCGCCGTAATACGGCCGGGCGAGATGCGGTCCCGAAGGTCCTGGTCCAGGATCTCCGCCGCCGTGCCGGGCAGGCTGCCCACGCCTGCGGCCCTGAGTTCCTGCAGGTACTCCCGGATGGTGCAGCGCGAACGGACGGCGCCGTATAGCACCTCCTCCGGGGAGAACCCGTGGATGTGCATCTCCGGGAGCAGTTCTTTGATCGCGCGTGTGAGCTTAATGTAGAACTCTCCCTCCATCTGCGGCGGCAGGCCTGCCTGGATACACACCTCCGTGGCGCCCAGAGCCCAGGCTTCCTTTGCCCGCCGCAGGATCTCTTCCAGGGGCAGGAAATAACCCTCTTCCTCTCGGTAGTCCCGACTGAAGGCACAGAAGCCACACCGCTTGATGCAGACATTCGTGAAGTTGATGTTGCGGTTCACCACGTAGGTGACCACATCACCCACCGCACGCCGGCGCAGTTCATCGGCCACCATGACCACGGCGTGCAGATCCAGACCGGTGGTCCCGTAAAGGACCAGAGCCTCGTCCACGCTGATATCTCTACCGCACAGCGCCCGGTCCAGGATGGCGGCCACGTCGGGCGCGATGGCGCGGAGCACCTGTTCCAGGGAGGACGGTTCCATCTCGACTTCAGGCTGCATAGCGCTCCACCCCTCCGCGTACGTAGCCTTCTTCATCGCTCAGGGCATCGATGTGCGGCCGAAGCGGCTCCGGCACGAACTGCGGGCGGGCCCGCACGTACTCCGGGTAGATGGGCAGGCGCGGCACCAGCGTAAACCCCAGCCGCTCAGTCTCGCGGCGCAGTTCGGTGATCTGCGGCCAGGGCGCTTCCGGGTTGACGTAGTCGATAGTGAGCGGGGAGATGCCGCCCCAGTCGTTGATCCCGGCCAGGAGATAGATGGGATAGTCCCGCCAGGTGAGATTGGGCGGCACCTGGATGTTGGCCTCCGGCCCCAGCATGAGGCGGGCCACAGCAACCACACGCCGCATGACGTTGACGGTGGGCTCGGCGGCACCGGCCATGGGTGTACCGGGCTTGGCTCGAAAGTTCTGGATGATGACCTCCTGGATGTGGCCGTACCGCTCGTGCAGGTCCCGGATGACCACGAGGCTATCCACGATCTCCTCGGGGGTCTCGCCGATCCCGATCAGGAGGCCGGTGGTGAAGGCAATCTGCAGCTGCCCGGCGAGTTCCATCGTCCTCAGGCGCGCCCGGGGGTGCTTGCTGGGCGCGAACTCATGAGGGCCGCCCGGGCCGCACAGCCGCTCGCTGACGTTCTCCAGCATCAGGCCCATGGAAGCGCTGACCGGCCGCAGGCGCTCCATCTCCGCCCGCGTCATGTTCCCCGGGTTGACATGGGGCAGCAACGTCGTCTCGTTCAGCACGAGCGCGCACATCTCCCGCAGGTAGTCAAGGGTGGTGTGGTACCCTCGCCGGGCCAGCCAGTCCCGCGCCTCCGGGTACCGTTGCTCCGGTCGCTCACCCAGCGTGAAGAGCGCCTCCGTGCAGCCCAGGCGCTCTCCGGCCTCAGCCACCGCCAGGACCTCTTCTGGCGTCATGTACAGCCGTTCGGCGCCGGGTGGATCCTGGCGGAAGGCGCAGTACCCGCAGACATCCCGGCACAAGCGCGTCAGCGGGATGAACACTTTTGGCGAGAAGCTGACGCGCCGGCCGCGGCCCCGGTCCCGTACCTCGTTCGCCCGTGCGCAGAGGTCATCGAGGGCGTCGTCAGAACAGCGGATGAGCCGGTAGGCCTCCCCCACGACGTGCGGCGCCTGGAGCTGCATGCCTCTGTGGTTTCGCTCGGCGACCTGCAGTTCCTGCGATGCAGACTCAATTGGTCCGCGTGGGAGTCAGCATATGTCCTGTCCTTGACATGCTCGCTGCCACCGCGTAGTCTTCAGCTACGAGCCGAAGAATTTGGAGCCGTTGACCGTGGTACAACTGCACCGGTTGCCATCGGCAGTGAGGCTTGGCGCGCGACAGAGGCGCGCCCCGCGACAGTGCATCTGTACTCGGCGGAGGCAGAGCGCGCCTTCGCCGCCCTTCTGATCTGTCAGGCTTCCCGAAGGCATACGGCCTGTCTCCGCCAGCGGTCCGCCCACCCGACATGATGGTCGGGGAGGGAAGTTGTTATTTGCTGCCGGAGTGAATTCGCCCTTGCCTGCTCCGGCCTGTCTGGCATTGTGCACTACACTCCGAAGGAGGCAACAATCGTGAGTCAGGACGGACGCCAGATAACGTACGACGCGGTGCTGTATGCGGTCGGGGCCGTGTTCGGCGATCTCTCTCGATCACCGATCGGCGCCCGGTTTGCTCAGGAACTCCACAAGGAGTTTGGGCGGTACCTGGCGGAGTATCTCCGGACGAAGAACGTTACCTACCAGATCGGCAGCACTCCTGACGAAACGGTGAGGAACGTGCTGAAGATGTTCCTGGAGCGTCTGGAGTTTGCACAGCTCGAGAAAGCGGAGCCGACTCCCGATCGGGGGACCCACGGCGTATGGAGAGACTTGCTGGGAATGGAGGCGTACGCAGCGCTCGCGGGCCGCTACGCCGATCCTTTCCTATCATGCCCTCTCAATGCGGTGATCCGCTATGAACTCGACAAGGTTGGCCATACGCTGAGAGTGCACGGTTGCTCGGCCGATGTGAGTGTTCGGCTGTTGGAGTCGTGGGAGGAAATCACCGAAGGGCGAAACTTCCTGACTGGGACAGCGATCAGCGCCGCGCAGCCGCCGTCGTCCTCCTCATGACCGGGGAGATCCCGCCCTTATTCCAAGACGCACGCCGCGCTGCCCCCTGCAGTCCCGAGGAAGGTGCAGATGCCGGTTCTGCACACCCGTCCGCCTATCGAGGCTGCCCGGGCTGCCCTCCTGAGGGCGGCCCGGGCCTTCGACTGCACCAGCTCCAAAGCGTAGCGCCAGTGCCGGCACCGCAGCAGATTCCGGCGCCGCTTTGGATCGGTCGGCTCCTCCTCGAGTTCCGCAGGCGCACCTACATCATGGGCATCCTCAACGTCACCCCCGACTCGTTCGCCGGTGACGGCGTGATGGATGTGGATGAGGCCGTGGCCAGGGGCCGTGCAATGCTGGCCGACGGCGCCGATTTCCTCGACGTAGGCGGCGAGTCGACGCGTCCCGGAGCGCGGCCCGTCCCGCTCGAGGAAGAACTGCGGCGGGTCGTGCCGGTGGTCGAACGGCTGGCCGGGGAACTGGGCGCACCCGTCTCGGTGGACACCAGGAAGGCGGACGTCGCGCGGCGGGCGCTGCGGGCCGGGGCCGGGATGATCAACGATGTCAGCGCTCTGCGCGCCGATCCCGAGATGGCTGCGGTCGCGGCCGAGGCGCAGGTGCCGGTCGTGCTTATGCACATGGGGATGTCGGGAACGGGCCAGGGGGCCCCAAATCGCGACATCATCGCTGAGGTCGGGGAGTTCCTGGCCGAGCGGATCGAGGCCGCGGTCGGCGCAGGAATATTGCGCGATCGCATCCTGATCGATCCCGGCTTTGGGTTTGGGAAGACTGTCCAGCAAAACCTTGTACTGTTGCGCCGCCTCAGGGATCTGCGGGCGCTGGGACGGCCCGTCGTCATTGGCACGTCCAGGAAGGGAACGATCGGCAGGGTGCTGGGGGGGCTGCCGGTGGAGGAACGGCTCGAAGCGACGGCCGCGACGGTCGCGGTGGCCATTGCGCACGGCGCCGATATCGTCCGCGTCCACGATGTCAAGACCATGGTCCGGGTCGCCCGGATGGCCGACGCCATCGTGCGCGATGCATAAGATCCTGTTGCACGGCATGAGGTTCATGGGCTGCCACGGCGTCGACCCGGAGGAGCAGATCCGGCCCCAGGCATTCGTGGTCGACCTGGAGGTGGAGGGCGACTTCTCCGAAGCGGCGCTGCAAGATGAGCTTTCGCTCACGGTAGACTACCGGGAGCTGTACGCTGTCTGCCGGCACACGGTGGAGGAGGAGCGTTTCCAGCTCCTGGAGGCGCTGAGCGAGGCCATTGCGGCAAAGATCCTGCGGCTCGCTCGGGTCGATGGAGTGACCGTCCGGGTCAGGAAGCCGCAGGTCCGACTCGGTGGCCCACTTGACGCTGCGGCAGTTGAGATCACCCGCCGGCGGAAAGGCTGAGCATGCCCCGCGCTTACATCAGCCTCGGGTCCAACCTGGGCGACCGCCTGGCCCTGCTGCGCGCAGCCGAGGCGCACCTGAGCAGGACGCCTGGCATCCAGGTTCGGGCGCGTTCCTCGATCTACGAGACCGAGCCCGTGGGTTTTCCCGACCAGCCCTGGTTCCTGAACCGGGTGCTGCAGATTGAGACCACCCTCGACCCGCACGCCCTCCTGGATGCGGTCCAACAGGTCGAAGCGGCGCTTGGACGGACACGTGAGGCCCACTGGGGCCCCCGCACAATCGATATCGACCTCTTGCTGTACAATGGCGACATTGTGGTATCGGAACGCCTGAGGATCCCCCACCCGGAACTGCCGCGCCGGCGCTTCGTCCTGAGGCCGCTGGCCGAGATCGATCCGCAGATGCGCCTGCCTGACGGCCGGGCTGTCGCCGACCTGCTGCGCGCGCTGGGGGACACGCAGAGGGTGCGGCGGATAGACGCGCCATGATGCAAAGGATCCGGGTACAGGCGAGGCGAACCGACGTACGATGATCATTATTCCCGCTATCGACATTCACGCGGGCCGCTGTGTCAGGATGACCGAGGGTGGTGCGCGGCCTGAGACGGTGTACGCCGATGACCCGCTCACGGTGGCGCGGCGATGGTCACGCCAGGGAGCCCGGTGGCTCCACGTCATTGACTGCGACGGGCTTGCCGTCGGCCGTCCGGTGCAGCTCGCACTGGTGGGAGCGATCGCGGCCGTCGGGGTCCCTGTGCAGGTGGGAGGCGGGTTCCGCACCATGGAGGACGTCGAGGCCGGATTCGCCTCGGGGGTGGCGCGCGTGCTCGTGGACTCCGACGCGGTGAACATCGCCGAAGCGGCCAGTCGCCGGTTCGGTGACAAGGTGGCCGCTCTGCTCGCCGTCCAGAGTGACCGCGTCGTGGCGAGCCACAAGGGAGGGAGGTCGCCTGACCCGATCGGTCTGGGGAAGGTCCTGGTGGCGCGCGGCATCCGTCGCATCATTTACACTGACCTGGCGCGCGACGGATCGCTCGCGGGCCCTGATCTGCCCTCACTTGAGGCCTTTGTGCGGACCGTAGGCGCGCCTGTCATTGCGGCTGGGGGCGTGGCCTCCCTGGATGACCTCGTGGCGCTGGAACGGCTCGGCGTGGAGGGCGTGGTCGTCGGCCGTGCGCTTTATGAAGGGCAGCTGGACTTGCTGGACCTGACAAGTCGACAGGGGGCCTAGAGAACCTACACAAGCGGAGACGAGGAACCCCCATCGGGGCCCTTGGACGCCATGAGTACCCATCTCTTGGTCCTGGCCGGCGGCGTCGGTGGTGCCAAGCTGGCTCTCGGCTTGACCCGCCTCTTCCCGCCGCCGGTGTTGACGATCGTCGTCAACACCGGCGACGATGAGGTGTTCCACGGGCTCTACGTCTGTCCGGATCTGGACACGGTAATGTACACGCTGGCGGGCGTGGTCAACGAGGAAACCGGCTGGGGGGTGCACGGGGATACCTGGCGCGTGATGGAAGCGCTGGATCGTCTTGGCGGGGAGACATGGTTCCGGCTGGGCGACCGGGACCTGGCCACACATCTCCGGCGCACCGAGTTGCTGCATGCGGGCCTCACGCTGACCGAGGCCACCCGGTATCTGTGCGAGCGGTTTGGTGTACGGCACACTGTCGTCCCCATGAGCGACGACCCGGTCCGGACCGTGGTGGAGACCGACATGGGAACCATGTCCTTCCAGGAGTACTTTGTCCGGCATCGTTACGTGCCGAGGGTCCAGCGCCTGCGGTTTGAGGGTGCAGAGAAGGCACAGCCGTCTCCTGCCTTCATCGACGCCCTGGCCCAGGCGGACGCGCTCATCGTATGCCCCTCCAACCCGCTGCTCAGCATTACACCCATTCTCGCTATTCCTGGCGTGAGGGCGCGTCTCGCTGCGGTACCGGGTGTCCGTGTGGCCGTCAGCCCGATCATTGGGGGGCAGGCGGTGAAAGGCCCGGCGGCCAAACTGCTCGAGGAGGTCACGGGCGAACCCGCCAGCTGCGTGGGCGTTGCGCGCCTTTACGGCGATCTCTGCACCCACGTCGTGATCGACCAGCAAGATGAAGAGCGGAGAGCGGCAGTCGAGGCCCTGGGGTATCGCGTGACCGTTGCCCAGACCCTCATGACGTCGGAGGAGGACAAGGTGGCCCTGGCACGTCTGGTGGGCCGGCTGTGCGGGGCCCTACCCTGATGCCCGCACGAGTTCGGGCTGTCGTGCCAATCAAGCCGCTGGCGGCCAGCAAGACACGCCTTGCCCCGCGACTTCCCGAGGACCGCCGTAGCCGTCTTGTCATCGCCATGCTGTGCCATGTCCTGCAGGTCCTGCGCCGTGCTACCTGTATCGCCCAGGTTCGCGTCCTCGGAGGAGACGACACGGTCAGCACCATATGCCATCGGCTCCAGCTCCCCTGGGAGCCAGATCCTGCGCCAGGTCTCAACCAGTGCCTCCGGCACGCCTTCCGGTCCGGCCAGCGGGACGGGTGGAGCGCCACGGTGTTTGTGCCAGCCGATCTGCCGGAACTCGGCCCAGACGACATGGCCCGCCTGGTGGAACTCAGCCGAGGGGCTCGCCAGCTGGTCATCGCGCCAGACCGCTTCGAGACGGGGACCAACGCGCTACTGGTCCCCAGCGCCAGCGCCTTTCGGCCCATGCTGGGCGCACACAGCTTTCGCGCGCACCTAGCCCAGGCCAGAAATCTCCGCCTGCCGATGGAGGTGTGTCACAGCGAGGGGCTGCTCCTGGACGTTGATACCCCAAGCGACCTGGATGTGCTCCTTCAACGCCGGCCCGGATGGTGGGACGAGGTCGACCAGACGATTCGCAGGCTGGCGCTGCCTGGCGAACCGGCAGGCTGGTCGTGGGCGACGGGAACGTCCTGAGATGGCCCAGACCCCGAGAATCGGAGTTCTCCTGCCCACGCGGGGCGTCCTGCTGCAGGGACAACGTCCACCGCAGGTCGAGCCTGCGCTCATGGTCGCGCAGCGCGCGGAGGAAGTCGGATGCGACTCGGTGTGGGTGGGCGACAGCCTGATCGCCAAGCCCAGGCTCGAGCCGCTGTCAACCCTGGCGGCCGTGGCGGCCCGTACGCGTCGGATCAGGTTAGGCACAGCGGTGCTGCTGGCGGCTCTGCGCCACCCGGTGCTCCTGGCCCAGACCGCAGCCACCGTCGACCTGCTCTCGGGCGGGAGGTTGACGGTGGCTATGGGTGCGGGCGGGACATTCACGCCCGCCCAGCGTCTGGAGTGGCAGGCCGCAGGTGTGGACCAGCGACGGCGGGCCCGGCGGCTTGAAGAGGTCATCCAGATCGTGCGGCGCCTCTGGGGAGGGGAAACGGTGACCGTACGCACGGAGCATTTCGCCCTCGAAGGGATCTCCTTGGGCTTCCGCCCCCATCAGCAACGTGGCATTCCCATCTTGCTGGCATGTCATAGCGGCAAGGCAAGAGATGCGCAATGCCGGCGCGCGGCACGCCTGGCGGACGGGATCATCTCCATTACCGATCCCCCCGAGGAGTTTGCCCGGGTGCGTGAACAGACCCTGCGGGAGATGCAGGCGTTGGGCAGAGATCTGCAGCACTTCACGGCAGTATACTACATGACCGTGAACGTGCAGCACAATCCCGACGCGGCGCGCCGGGAGGCTGTCGCCTGGGTGACCCGCTACTACGGAGCAGACTACTGGGGGGACCGCTGGGGACCCTATGGTCCGCCCGAGACACTCGCGCAGCGTATCCATCAGTACGCCGCCGCGGGCGCGACGGAAGTCATCGTCCGCTTCGCCTCCGACGACCCCCTCGGCCAGCTTGACTGTTTTGCCCGCGAAGTCCTCCCGCTGCTGAAGGATCGCGCGCGGCTGCGGTAGCTCACGGACGCGGCTTCTCCGGCCCCGTCCGCAGCCTGACCACAACCGCCCGCGGCGCGGGCACCCGGGAAGGGTTTCCGTCGCCCCCTGCCAATAACACCGGAAGATCGGACGACGCCTGGGAGGTGAGGAACGATGTGCGCGCCCGTAGTCATGGACGCCGTGCGCCGCGAGATCCGCCGCCGGGAGCTCCTCCGCCTGGCCGGTGCTGCCACCGTCGCTGCGGCCGCTGCGCGCCTGGTCGGCGCGCCGGAGGTCCTGGCGGCTCCCATGCGGCGGGCCTCACGGGTGCAGGACCTGACGCACACGCTGAAGCCCACGTTCCCCTCGTTCTCGGGGCAGCCCGCCTTCAAGTCCGACGTGGCGGTCTCGTGGAAGAAAGACGGCTACTACGCCCTCAACGTCTCCTACTTCGAGCACATCGGCACCCACATGGACGCGCCGGCGCACTTCGGCGAGAACGCCATGAAGGTGCACGAGCTCCCGGCCGCCACCCTGGTGGCGCCGGTCGCGGTGGTCCACATCCACGAGCGCGCGGCCCGGGACCCCGACGCGCGCCTGACGGCCGACGACATCCGGGCCTGGGAGCGCCGCTACGGCCGCCTGCCCCGGGGTGCCGCCGTGTTCATGCACAGCGGCTGGGAGAGTCGGGTGGGCAGCGTGCAGGCCTTCCGGAACCCGGACGCCTCGGGCGTGATGCACTTCCCCGGGTTCCATCCCGACGCCGTCGAGTTCCTCCTCGAGGAGCGCGACGCGATCGGCATCGGGGTGGACACGTTGAGCCTGGACCACGGGCCGTCCAAGGACTTCAAGGTGCACACCACCTGGCTGCCGGCGAACCGGTGGGGCCTGGAGAACCTGGCCAACCTGGCGAAGATCCCGCCGGCCGGCGCCACGGTGTTCGTAGGCGCCCCGAAGGTCGCGGACGGCTCGGGTGGGCCCACCCGGGTGGTCGCGGTCTGGTAACAGCGACTCGGGCCTGCCCCGTCTGTGATACGATGGGGGCGACCATGCGCGACCAGTACGGGCGGCCTCTGACCGACCTCCGGCTGTCGCTGACGGACCGGTGCAACCTCCGGTGCGTCTACTGTATGCCGGAGGATGGCATCGCCTTCCGTCCCCCGGCCGATCTCCTCCAGGACGACGAGGCGGTCCTGCTCGTCGAACTGGCCGCCGAGTTGGGCGTCCGCAAGATCCGCCTGACCGGCGGGGAACCCACCGTGCGCGCCGGCATCGTGCCGCTGGTGGCGCGCATTGCGCGCATCCCCGGCCTCACCGATATCGCCATGACCACCAATGGAGTGCTTCTCGAGATGCTGGCCCGCCCGCTGGCGGAGGCCGGGCTGACGCGCGTCAACGTCAGCCTGGACACCCTGGACCCCGAGAAGTTCCGCCGCATTACGCGCGGCGGGCACGTCGACCGCGTGCTGGCCGGCATCGCGCAGGCCGAGGCGGCGGGGCTGCGCCCCATCAAGCTCAACGCGGTCGTGGTGCGCGGTTTCAACGATGACGACGTGGTGGCGCTGGCGGCGCTGACGCTGGAGCGACCCTGGGAAGTTCGCTTCATCGAGGTGATGCCCTTCGGGGAGGTGGCCGACGTCGCCGACGCCGGTATCGTCACCTCCGAGGAGACGATGGCGCGGATCGAAGCGGCGCTGGGGCCCTTGGAGCCCGTCGACCTGTCGGGCGCCAGCCCGGCCCGGACCTACCGGCTGCGCGGGGCGGCCGGCGACCTGGGCTTCATCAGCCCGGTCAGCCAGCCTTTCTGCGCCAGCTGCGGCAGGATCCGGCTCACGGCCGACGGCCGGCTGCGGCTCTGCCTGCTGCGCGATGACGAAGCCGACCTGCTGACGCCGCTGCGCGCGGGGGCCTCACGCGACCAGCTGAAGGCCATCTTCGCGGCGGCCGCGTACCGCCGGCCGTTCGGCCACGCCCTGGCCGAGAAGCGCTACCCCAAAGAGCGCGTCATGATCCAGATCGGCGGCTGAGGACCCCACGCTCCGGCGATCCGCCGGGGCCGCCGCTATTCGTCCTCGGGATCCACCAGCTCCTCTTCGTCGGGCAGGACCCGCTCCCGGCACCGGGGACAGGTCACCAGCTCGTCCTCACCGAGGACGAGCAGCAGGAAGACGTGCGCGCAGCGCGGACAGACGACGCGGTAGACGTTACGGTTCCTCGCCCTCAAGGTTGCGCTCGAGCTTGCGCTTGACGCGCTGGAGGGCGTTGTCGATGGACTTGACGTGCCGGTTGAGCTCGTTGGCCATCTCCTGGTAGGACTTGCCCTCGAGATAGGCCGTCAGCACCTTGCACTCCAGCTCGCTGAGGTTCTTGCGGATCCGCTCCCGCATGGTCGCCGAGGCTTCCTGGTTGATGACCAGTTCCTCGGGGTCCGAGACCTTGATGCTGCTGATCACGTCCAGCAGCGTCCGGTCCGAGTCCTCGTCGTAGATGGGTTTGTTGAGCGAGATGTAGGAGTTCAGGGGGATGTGCTTCTGCCGAGTGGCCGTCTTGATAGCCGTGATGATCTGGCGGGTGATGCACAGCTCCGCGAACGCCCGGAACGACGACAGCTTGTCGCGACGGAAGTCGCGGATGGCCTTGTAGAGGCCGATCATCCCCTCCTGGATGATGTCCTCGCGGTCGGCGCCGATGAGGAAGTAGGCTTTGGCCTTGACGCGGACGAAGTTGCGGTACTTGCCGATCAGGAACTCGGCGGCGCGGTCGTCACCGCCCTTGGCATAGTCCACAAGATCCTCGTCTGCAAGCTCCTGGTAGGTCAGGGTTTCCCGTCGCGCGAGGGCCACCGGCTACCCCCTCCGGTGGAACCCAGAAGGCGAAGTGGGCATCGTAGGTACGAACGAACCGCTTCGACCGCGCATCACGCTGGCCCTCATTATAGAAACCGCCTCCGCGCGCGTCAAGCGCAACGGCCCCGCGCGCTCGGAGCGGGCGCCGCGACGATCGGCCCCCATCCGGGCACCGTGCCCGCCGGGGACGGCCGCCGGCCCGAGCCACCGCCGCTCTACACCCGGTGCCGCCCCGTCAGGGGGGTGCCGGTGCCGACCGCATCTGGCGCCGGACCTCGTAGAGCACCAGCGCGGCGGCGACCGACACGTTCAGCGAGGCCACCCGCCCGTACATCGGAATCCGAACCAGCAAGTCGCAGCGGTCGCGGACCAGGCGCGACAGGCCCTGCCCTTCCCGCCCGACGACCACGGCGATCGGCGGCCGGAGCGTGGGCTCGTAGATCTCCTGTGCGGCCGCCGGATCGGCCCCGACGACCCAGAGCCCGGCCCGCTTGACCTGCTCGATGGCCTGGGGCAGGCTGGCGACCGAGGCCACGGCGACGTGCTCCACGGCGCCCGCCGATGCGGCGGCCACCGCCGGCGTCAGCCCCGCCGCCCGCCAGCGGGGAATCACCACGCCGTGGACGCCGGTAGCATCGGCCGAGCGCAGGATGGCCCCGAGGTTCCCCGGGTCTTCGATGCCGTCGAGGAAGAGCAGGAACGGCGCCTCGCCGCGCCGGCGCGCGGTGTCCAGCAGCGCGTCAACGTCCACCGTCGGGCGCACCGCCGCATAGGCGATCACCCCCTGCGGGGTGCGCGTGGTGGCCAGGCGGGCCAGCACCTCCGGGGCCACCTCGTGCACCGGGACGCCGTGCCGCCTGGCCTCGGCGATCACCAGGCGCAGCGCGCCGCTGCGGGCCGCAGCGCGCGAGACGACCAGTTTGCGCAGCGGCCGGCCGGCACGCAGCGCCTCCAGCACCGGGTGGCGGCCCTCGAGCTGCGCTAGGCGGGCTCCCGGCGCGCGGCCACCCGCCACCGTGCTCCCCCCGGCAGATCCTCCACGATGATACCCAGCTCGTTCATGCGCTGCCGGATGTCATCCGCCAGATCGAAGCGGCGCTGCTGGCGG
>JAVKIP010000002.1:0-344 GCA_031459385.1 Candidatus Fervidifonticultor secundus
TGAAGAGGCTCGCCACCGACCCCGTCGCGAAGCTCGCGATGAGCAGCGGGCGCGAGGTGGCCACTATGCTGACCGAGCCCAGGACGATGGCGATTTGGAACAGCGCTTCTGCATACTCAAAGTTCGGAAGTTGTGCCGCGGCCCGGTCCCGCCTGTGCTGCAGGTATTCGGCTCGCGTGCGCAGCTCCTTACGGCCCTCGCCCTTCAGTGGATTGCTCGGATCCTCCAGGCTTGGCTCGCTTTCGTAACGGGCCACCGTTGCCTTGGCCCGCGCGATGGCCTGCTGGACGAACGCCCGTGCCTCCGGCGGCATCGTCGGATGACTCGTCAACAGCCCTACCAGC
>JAVKIP010000002.1:354-254090 GCA_031459385.1 Candidatus Fervidifonticultor secundus
GCCAGCAGCATCGCCAGGACTCCAATGCCTATCGCAGCGCGACGGCGGAATTGGTCGTCGGCCAGTGTGCCCTCGTCTGCCGGTTCGCGGATCCGGTCCGCAATCTCCATCGGCTCCATGGGCGGCCCTGCTACTCCCTCCCCGTCGATTGCCCCGTGCCCCCGGTGAGGAGCTTCTCAATCCGCTCCAGTCGCGTCTCGATGGCTGCAGTGCTCGCCTCCACTGCGGTAGGCCGCCGGGGAATTACCGTGATCGTTCCGCTCGTCTCCAGGATCACTTGGTCGCAGTCCTCGATCGATGGTACCCCCTGGCGACGGACCGCGGCGAGCAGTTCGTCCTCCGTGATCATCTCCCGACGAAGGTGCTCCTCGATGATCCCGCCATTGCGGACCAGCCAGACGGGCTCGCCCTCGATCTTGCGGTCGAGTGCAGGATGGCGGTACAGAAAGCGGACAACGACGAGATTCGCGAGGACGAGCGTTGTGGCGCCGATGATACCGCCGAAGAGCGAATCGTCGTTCCCGATGATGGCATTCTGGACGGTGTTCGAGATGGTCAGCAAGACTACCAGGTCAAACGCGTTCATCTGCGCCAGCTCGCGACGGCCGCCGACCCGGAGAATGATGACCAGGAAGAGATAAACCAGCAGCGCGCGTATGATCTTCTCGGCAACACTGACGCCCGGGAGGAACAGGTTGCTGAACAGCGTGGTCAAGTCCATGCCGGTGGGGACGGGGGAGCTCTTGCTCCCCCATCCTATGGTGCTGCCTACTTGCTGGCCAGTACGGTAACCCTGGTCGCTTCGAACGTGGGGTTGTCCCCAGGCTTGAAGTGCCCCTGGACCGACACCTTCTCGTTGGGCTTGAGCATTGACGCCGAGATGGACTTCCTGCCCATGAGCACCTTGGTGCTGGTCCCCAGCGTCACGGTTAGTTCACCGTTCTTCTCATAGCGGCGAAGGAACTTGGGCGCGCTGGTCACCCTGATGCGCACATCGGTGCCGTTGACAGACACGATGCGGCCCGTGAGCTGGAAGTTCCGCGTGCCGGTCGCCTTCGGTGCGCTGCTCGGCGTGCTGGACGACGAAGGCGTCGGCGCCGCCAGGGCGGCCGTCCCAACGACCAGCAGCACAAGTACAGCCAGAGAAGCAAACATCCACTTCTTCATCGCCTATCGCCTCCTTCAGGCAGTGACTTGCACCTACTAAAGCGCTTCACTGTCCAAAAAGTTCCCCGGCGACGGTTCCACGAATCCCCGTTCCGCCAGATCCAGCAACTCCTTCGCGAATGCCGCGGCCGGCGGTGCGAGGAACATCCCCATGAGCCCGAAGACCGCGTTCCCCACCAGCAGGGCCACGATAATCGTGGCTGCGTGCAGGTTGAGCTCGCGACCGATGACCCGGGGCATGATGACCTTGGATTCGACCAGTTGGAGCACGGCGAAGAACACCAGGACCGCCAGGCCGGTGGGGGCCGATTGCACCCAGGCCAGTCCCACAATGGGAATGGCGCCCAGGACCGGTCCGATGATTGGCAGAGCACGTGTCAGTCCGGCCACGATACCCAGGAGCAAGGCGAAGGGAACGCCCATCAGGGCCAGACCCACCCCCACGACGACACCGGCAATGAGCATCAGGACCATCTGGCCGCGGACGTACCCTGCGACGATGCGCCCAAGACGATGACTCGAAGCGAGCACGGGTTGGCGCGCTGCGCTGGGCAGGAACTGGAGCCACTCGTGCTTCAGGATGGGGGTGTCAACAAGGAAATAGAAGGCCAGAATTGGAACGAGGATGAGCTCAACGACGTGGGAGAGCGACCTGATGGTGGCGTGAACCATGTTGCCCAAGGCAACCAGGAGCAGGTCGCCAGCCCGGGCGATCGCCTCGTCTACGCTCTGTTGGAGATCAGGCGGCAAATGCTGCTCAAGCGCAGTGCGAGTGCGCAGCAGAAGTGTTGCGCCTTCACGCCGATACTGCCCCACGTTCCGCGCGAATCGGTTGAACTCGTCGCCGATTGGTTGAGCCGCCAACCGTCCGATTTCGCCGAGCGCGAAGGCGATCAGCACAAACACGGCAGTGACCGCGGCCAGGCGGGGCAGAGGACGGCCCGCGAATCGAAGACGGGTAACCGACTCTACCAGCGGAAGGAACGCGTACGTCAGCATCGCAGCCAGCGATACGGTGACGAGGACGAAGCGCAACACGAACAGGAGATACGTCGCGACCCCGATGAGGACCGCCGCCATGGTGAGACGCGCCCAGCGTTCAGTGAGCGGCGCCAAACGCGGTGCTATAGGTCGGCTTCGAGACGTTGAAGCAATGCCTTCGCCCAGAACGTCAGACGCGCCACGACGCCGGGCGGGGCATCAACCCCAATGGTCGATGCGATGCTAACGAGCTCGGCAGGAGAGAGATCGCCCGCCAGGGTCAGATCCAGCCCGCGCGCCCGCCACTGGAGCATGGTGAGGCCGCCCACTTGTCGGACCGACCCCATCCCCTCGGCCACGGCAATGGGCTTTCCCCTGTCCAGTGAGCGACGCGCGCCCTCGACCCCCTTCTGCTGGAAGAAACTCAGCGTGACCAGCCCGTCGGTGTAGTGCAGCACCGCCACGGGAACGGCGTGGGAGCGGCTGAGAAACGCCCGGTCGAGCACGAAACCGCCTGCGAGCCGCGGCGGCGCGATGGGATGGAAACGGACGCGACGCGCCAGGTCGTGGATGGCAACCGGCGGGTTCCAGGGAAGACGCCGCACCTCGACGCCTGGGGGCGGAGTGAACGCAAAGAGCTGTGCCGGGGGCTCCTGGTAGCGGATCTCGGTAAAGGCGGCCGCCTGGGCCATCCGTCCGTCGGCGTGGTAGCCCTCGCTGCGCAGCACGAGAAAGGTTTCGCGGTCGAGCCAGATTCTCAGTGCTACACGGTCCGAGGTGCGGGGCCTGACGGCAATCACGACTGCCGGGCGGCCCGCCACACGCTCCTCTCCGACAACCGCTGCCGTGTAGTTCGCCAGCAGCAGCGGGAGATGGTCGCCGGAGAGGACGCCATCGCCCGCCAACGCCGATGGCGAGAGCAACGCGAGCTTGGCTCCGGGCTCGTACTGCCAACGTCGGTGCCCGTCGTCAATCACGATCCGCCGCTTGCGGCTGGCGGTCGGCGGATACTCTAGCCGTAGGCCATTGGGTGCCCGGCGGGCCGTGACCACGGTCGACGCCTCCGCTCCCCGATCTGTCCAGGCCATCACCACTTTCGTTCCAGTGAACGAGACCCGTGGGAGCGCTGCCACGGCGGCCGCCAGCCACTGCTCGCCCGACGGTGGTTGCGCGCCGACGGGCGCGGCGAGCGCGGCGCCCAGGGCGAGCAGCACGATGAGCATGATCACGGGAAGATCCTCGGATCGAGCCTGAGCGATGCATCTGTGCTGACCAGGGTAATCACGGCCTGATCAGCCAGGGGATGGAGGGTGAGGTACCGCGCGTGTTCATGGACGAAGCCCTCGACGGGAAGCGCAACCGAGCCTACGGGGACGGCGGCCAGTGCTGCGGCAAGCGCGGCAGCGATCGCGGCCGGGATCAGAAGACGCGAGAACCATCGTTGCCGTCGCCGGCGGCGCTCCTCGGCAAGGCGCACCTCCAGGCGATGCCAGAACGCGGCGCGTGGCCCCGGCGTATCGGCGCGCCTGATGAGGGAAAGCGTCGCCCGCAGACTGTCCAGGTCCGCCCTGCAGGCGGCGCACTGCTCAAGATGGCGCTCGACCTCGGCGGCGGCCGTGGCATCAAGCCGACCGTCGACGAACTCTGTCAGGCGTTCACCCAGGTGCATGGCTAGGCCTCGCCGAGGTGACGCGCAAGCTGCTCGCGGAGCGCCTCCCGCGCCCGGTGTAGACGCGATCGCACCGTGCCCACAGGACAGTGCATCATCTCACTTGCCTCTTCGTACGACAATCCCTCAAGATCGATCAGCACGGCCGTCAGGCGGTACTCGGGCGGCAGGGCAGCCAGGGCGGCATGCACCGCCGCACTCAGCTGCCCTCGCACGGCACGCTCCTCGGGAGTCGGCGCTCGATCAAGGGGCTCCCGCAGGTCCGGAGAGTCGAGCGACTCCAGGAGGTGGCGGCGCCGTCGGCGCACGTCGTCGATAAACGTGTGCGTCATGATCCGATAGACCCAGCGATCGAACCGCGAGCCCGGCCGAAAACGACTGAACGCCCTGAAGGCCTCGAGGATCGCTTCTTGCGCCAGGTCTTCGGCATCGGCGTCGTTTCCCGTCAGCCGATACGCCATCCGGTAAATGGCCTCGCCGTGCTGGCGAACCAGGCCCTCGAAGGTCTCATGCCGCACCTCGGTATTCTCACCCACCGCGGGCACAGGAAAGCGTTCCATCAGCACTTCCATGAAACTTGCTCCCGATTGGAGGGTCGCGCGCTCAACTGCGCGGCCGGTCAGGGCGGCTCTCGCCAGACCCCTTGACATCCTCCTCAAGCTCATGCACGCTCTGTCGGAATTCCCGAACAGCCTTCCCCAGCGCCCCTCCGATGCCCACGAGGCGCTGAGGGCCGAAGAGCAACAATGCGATCACAAGAATCACGAGCAGTTCGGGTGCCCCCACGTTCGGCATGACCGCTCATCCCATCCTGTGTGACGATCTCGTCTATAACTAGCGATTCAGCTAAAGGAAAGGTTCCTTCCAGCATGGTACAAACACAAGACGGAGTCAGTTCCTCAACGCTGAGCCTGTCTTAGGCCGCACACTTCCGTCCGGGCCGTGTGCGGGGGTCACAGCGCGCCTGTGACCTCGGTCGCTGCTGACCTGGCACGGGCGGGATCAGCAGCACGCGCCGGGCGTCACGGTCTCCCGCCGCCGGCCAGCTTGGTGAACAGCCGTTCCCACTGCGGGATGACCCGGCCGGCCGCGTACATCGCGGCCCGCTCCTGGCCCTCGCGGGCCAGGGTGCGCGCCAGCGCGTCGTCCGTGAGCACGCGGGCCAGCGCACCAGCCAGCGCGGTGGCGTCATCCTCCTGCACCAGCAACCCGTAGCGGCCGCCGTCGAGCAGCTCGGCCGGGCCGCAGCAGCAGTCTGCAGCCACCACCGGCACCCCCAGCGTCATCGCCTCCAGGAGCACCATCGAGAAGCTCTCGAGCCGGGAGGGCAGGGCCAGCACCCGCGCGCTGCGGACCAGCGGGTACGGGTTGGGCACGAACCCCGGCATGAAGACCGACGCCTCGACCCCGAGGCCGCGGGCCAGCGCCCGCAGCGCCGGCGCCTCGGGGCCGTCGCCGAGCAGCAACAGGTGGTGGTCGAGGCCCTGGAGGCGCAGGGCTCGGTGCGCCTTGAGCACAAGGTCGAAGCCTTTGTACCGGTACAGGCGGCCGACGCCGACCACGACGGGGCGGCCGAAGACGCTGGTCATGCCGGCCGGGATCGCCTCGGTGGCCATGCGGGAGATCCGCGCGGTATCTACCAGGTTTGGGATCACGTGCAGCCGGTGCGCGGGCACGGCCGCGACGGCCTGGAGCGCCCGGGCCGCGCCCTGCGAGGGGCACACGACAGCGGCGAGGCGGGGGTAGAGCCACCGCACTGGATGCCGCGCGAGGGGAGAGACGAGCCGGATGTACGGTTCCAGCGACGTGTGCACCCACCCCACCACAGGCCTGCGGCTCAGCAGCCCGCCGACGAAGGCGGCGTAGGTGGCGTCCTCCTCCATGCCCCCCACGACGACATCGGCCCACGTGCACAGCCGTCGCAGCATCCCCATCATGCGGGGTGCGGCGGGGAGCAGACGCACGCCGGGCTCGGCGACGAACGCCACGCGGACGTCAGCGGGGATCTCCTCCAGGTACGGGCCCTCGCGCCGGATCAACAGCAGGACGCGCTCGATCGAGGGCGGGAGGCTGCGCAGGACGTCCAGCACGAGCCGCTCGGCGCCGCCGCCGGCGAGCTTGAGCAGCACGACCACGACCCGCAGCCGGCGCGCCGCGCCGAGGGAGTCCGCCGGCCGCGGACGGGACGCCGCGGCGTCCATGGGGGAGGAGGTGATCGCCATGCGTCGCCCGCGGCTGTAGCGGTGCGCTGCCGATCATAGCACGGGCCCGGGCGGACTGTCAGGAGCTGCGCGGCCTACCGGTCCCGCGGAGGAGAGCGGGCAGCGTGGCTGGAATTCTGGAAGGTCTTTGCATGCCTGTGCAGCCCATGCGCCCATGCCGTACGATCTGGTGATCCGCCGCGCGCAACTGCGCGGCCGCGCCACCCTGGCCGACATCGCCATCGCCGGGCCGCGCATCGCCGCCGTTGCCGGGCGCATCGAGGCGCCGGGTCGCCAGGAGATCGACGCCGCCGGCCGGCTCGTCACCGAGCCGTTCGTCGACTGCCATTTCCACATCGACAAGGCGTTCACGGGCACGCTGGTCGGGCGGTTCGCGTACCCGCTGCGGGATCCCGACGGCATCGCTCCCGGTGCCGATCCGGTGGCACAGCATCGGGCGCTGAAGCCCGGGTACACCGTCGACGGTGTGGCCGCGCGCATCGAGCGGGCGCTGGCCCTGGCCCTCGGCCACGGCACCCTCGCGGTCCGCATGTTCGTCGACGTCGACCCGATCCAGCGGCTGGTGGCGCTGCGGGCAGCGCTACGGGCCCGGGATCGCTATGGTGACCGCATGACCCTGCAGATCTGCGCCTTCCCGCAGGAAGGCGGGATGCGCGATGCCGCCACGGTCGCCCTGATGGAAGAGGCCCTGGCCCTGGGCGCCGACGTGGTGGGCGGCATTCCGTGGATCGAGCCCGATGCGGACGCCGCGCAGGAGCACATCGCGCGCTGCTTCGCCCTGGCGGTGCGGGCGGACCGCGACGTGCACCTGCTGTGCGACGACTTACCCGACCCCCGGTCGCGTACGCTGGAGATGGCGGCGGCCGCTGCCATCCGGCATGGGTACCACGGCCGCCTGGCCTGCAGCCATGCCGGAGCGCTCAGGTCCTACGCCGAGGACCACGCGCGGGCGGTCATCGATCTGGTGCGGACCGCCGGCGCGCACATCGTGGTGATCCCGACCCTCAACCTGCTGGGGACCCTGACGCGGGTCGAGGCCTTGCTGGCCGCGGGCGTCACCGTGTGCTGCGGCCAGGATGACCTCGACAACTTCTTCTACCCGCTCGGCCGGGCGGACATGCTGGAGGCTGCCGCCTTCCTGGTGCACGCCGCGCGGCTGACCACCCCGCAGGGGCTGGAGACCGCCTTCGATTGCGTCACGCGCCACGGCGCGCGGGCGCTGCGCCTGGCCGACTACGGGCTCCACGCCGGGGCCCGGGCCGACCTCGTCGTCTTCGAGGCGCGCACCGTGCACGAGGCGCTGCAGATGCAGGCCCCCCGGGCGTACGTGATCGCGCGCGGGCGCGTGGTCGCCACCACCGTATGCCAGACGACGATCGTCGGATGAGGCGCAGGGTGGCGCGCGACCGGACCCACGGCGCCCCCAGGTATCCCCTGGTCCTGCGCGGTGGCCGGATCGCCGGTGATCCCACCGCACCGCCCAGGTCCCTCGACGTCGCCGTCGGGCCCGACGGCCGTATTCACGAGATGGCACCGCGCCTGCCTGCGCGGGGCGTCGACGAGTGGGACCTGCGGGGCCGCTTGGTCATGCCCGGGCTGGTGGACGTCCACCAGCACCTGGATAAGTGTCTGACCGCGCGGGCCGTGCCCAACCCCTCGGGCACGCTGGCGGGGGCCATCATGGGGTTCCAGGAGTACGCCGGCCGTGCGGGCCGCGAGGAGATCCTGCACCGGGCCGCGCGTGTGGCCGAGGCCTGCCTGGCACGAGGCACCGTGGCGATTCGGACGCACGCGAACGTGGACGATGTGTGGGGGCTGCGGGCGGTGGAGGCGCTGGTGGAGCTGCGCGCCCGGCTGCGCGCCCGGCTCCGCCTGCAGGTGGTGGCCCTGGTGGGCGGCGCGCCGCTTGCCACCGAGACCGCGCGCGGCCTGCTGGAGGAGGCGCTGGAGGCGGGCGCAGACGTCGTGGGCGGGGTGCCGGCGCTCGCCTCCGAGCCCGAGCGGTACCTCGACATGCTCTTCGCCGTGGCCGTGCGGCGCGACCGACCGCTGGACCTCCACGTCGATGAGACGCTGGACCCTGCATGCCGGTACCTCGCGGGGGTGGCGCGGCGCACACGGGAGCACCGGCTGGCCGGACGCGTGGTGGCCGGGCACTGCTGCTCGCTGGCGGCGCTTCCCCCGGAGGAGGCCGCGCCCATCATCGAGGCCGTCGCCGACGCCGGGGTGGGCGTGGTGACCCTGCCCGCGTCCAACCTGTTCCTCCAGGGGCGTGGCGCGGGCATCCTCGCGCCGAGGGGGCTGACCCGCGTGGCCGACCTGCTGCGGGCTGGGGTGCCGGTCGCCTACGCCTCGGACAACATCCAGGACCCGTTCACCCCGGTGGGGAGCGGCGACCTGCTCGAAATCGGCCGGTGGACGCTGCTGGCGGCCCAGCTGCCGGCCGACGGCCTGGGACAGGTCGTGGCCATGGGCACGACGGTGCCGGCGGCGATGATGGGCATGGCCACCGACTACGGTCTGCGTCCGGGGGCCCACGCAGACCTGCTCGTGCTGGACGCGGCCGATGCCGCGGACGCGCTGTGCACCGGCCCCGCGGTGCGCACGGTCTTCGTCGGCGGCAGGCACGTTGCGGGGCCGCGCCCAATATGAGGACATGCCGCCCGATGTCACCTTGTGGGGGGTGAGGATATCATGCATCGCCGGATCTCGCGCATTGTCACAGCCGTCGTGGTCGCCCTGGGGCTCGTGGTACCCGCGGGCGCGCAGCCCGCGGGGCTGACGACGATCGAGTACTGGCACATCTTCTCGGAGACGTTTGGCGGCCCAGTGCTGCGCGACGTCGTCAGCCGGTTCAACGAGTCATCCCAGTCGGTCCGGGTGGTGGAGCGGTTCCAGCCCGGCGGCTACGGCGGGCTGCTGACCGCGCTGCAGGCGGCCATCGCAGCCCGGACGCCGCCGGCCGTGGCGGTCATCGGCTACAACTTCACGGGGTTCGTCATCGACAACTTCCCGCACCGGCCCGTGGGGGACCTGCCCGGCGCCCGCGAGATCCTCAACGGGCTGGCGCCGGGCGTGCGGGCGTTCGGCCAGAAGGCCGGCAGGCAGCACGGGATGCCCTACAGCGTCAGCGTGCCTATCATGTTCTACAACGCCGACCTGTTCAGAGCCGCCGGGCTCAATCCGGACCGGCCACCGGCCACCTGGCAGGAGGTGCTGCAGGCCGCCCTGCAGATCAAGGCCCGCACGGGAAAGTTCGGCATCTTCATGTGGAACCGCGACACGTTCGTGATCCAGTCGCTGGTGGAGTCCAACGGCGGGTCCTGGCTCGGCCCGGACGGGCGGACGGTGACCGTCAACGCGCCGGCCAACAAGGAGGCCCTGCAGTTCTACAGCGACCTCGTCAACGTGCACAAGGTGACGCCGCTGGCCACCTCCGACGAGGCCCAGGCGTCGTTCCTGCGCGGCGAGATCGCGATGCACGTGGCGTCGGTGGCCAACCTGGAGAACTTCCAGCGCAGCGCGCGGTTCGAGCTGCGCACGGCGCTCTTCCCGACGTTCGGCACGCGGCCGCGGCGGGTGGTGGCGGGTGGCAACAACCTGTTCATCTTCGCAACCGACGACCGGCAGGTGGGGGCGGCCTGGCGCTTCGTGCGCTACCTCGTCTCGGCCGATGGCCTGAGCCGCTGGACGAACGGGCTGGGCTACGTCTCGCCGGTCAGGCGCATGGTGGAGGCGCAGAAGGTGAAGCCCCTCAACCCGCTGGCGCGCCCGGCCCTCGACGAACTGGAACACGTGGTGGTGTGGACCAACTTCCCGGGTAGCCAGGGCCCCCAGGCGGAACGCGCCATTCTCGACGCCGTGGCGGCCTTCCTCAGCGGCCGGACGCCGGCCGGCGCAGCCCTCGACGAGGCGCACGCCAAGGTCGCCGACCTGGCCAGGCGGTAGCACCATGCCCGCGGCGCAACTCGGGGTCTCGCAGTACACGGTGCTCGACGCGCCCATCGCCGAGGGACTGGACCTCCTGGTCGAGACCGGCCTGCCCGGGCTCGAGCTCTTCATGGAGGGCACGCAGTGGTGGGACGGCGGCGCCCTGGCCGCCGTCGAGGCCCGGCGGCACCGGCTGGCCGGGCCGCTGTCGGTGCACCCCCCGTCCTGGGACATCAACATCGCCAGCTACACGCGGCCCGTCTGGCAGACCGCCGTGGACGTCTACAGCCGCGCGATCGAGTGGGCGGGGCGCCTGGGCGCCACCTACGTCGTGGCCCACATCGGCTGGCGGGCCGACCCGCACCTGCCCCGGCGCGCCGCGCTGGCCCGGGCAGAAGACGCGCTACAGGTGCTGGTTCCCCGCGCGGCCGCCGCGGGCGTGGTACTGGCGGTGGAGAACGTCGGCTGGCACGGTCTGGAGGTCTGCGACCAGGCCGAGTTCACCGCGCTGGTCCATCGCCTGCCGGCGGGCGCCGGCGCGTTGCTCGACGTGGGGCATGCCAGGCTCGCGGGCTGGGACGTGGCCGGGGCGCTGCGGGACCTGGCTCCCAGGCTCGTGGCGCTGCACCTGCACGACAACCACGGCGCGCGGGACGAGCACCTGCCCATCGGACAGGGTGACCTCGACTGGACGGGGCTGCTGCCGCGACTGCGCGCCCTGCCGGCGCACTGCCAGCACGTGCTGGAGTACGCGCCGGGCACCCCCCTGGAGCGCGTGCGCCAGGACGGAGCGCTGTTGGGCCGGCTCCTCGCGCCGCCGGAGTAGCGCCGGTGCGGCGCCGCGACGTCTCGTGGGCGGCCAGCGGCCGCGGTCCGGCGGCGTACCTGTACGCCATACCCGCCCTGGCCCTGCTCCTGGTCTTCACGTACTGGCCCCTGGTGCAGACGCTGTACCTCAGCCTCTTCCGCTGGAACATGGTGGCGCCGGTCAAGGTCTACGTGGGCATGGAGAACTTCCGCACGCTGCTGACCTCGGCCGACTTCCACACGGCCATCTGGAACACGGCGAAGTACCTGCTGGCCGTGCTGCCGCTGGCGGTGGGCGGGCCGCTGGTGGTGGCCGTCATGGTGGCCAGCATCCCCCGGCGGCTGCAGGGCGCGTTCAAGGTCGCGCTCTTCGCGCCGTCCATCGTCTCGTTCGCGGTCGGCAGCATGGTGTGGCTGTGGATCCTCAACCCCATCGACGGCATCGCCAACAAGGTGCTGGCGGCGGTGGGCCTGCCCGGGCGCTCGTGGCTGAGCGACCCGGACTGGGCGCTGTGGGTCATCGTCGTCCTCATGGCGTGGAAGAGCTTCGGGTACAACCTGGTGATCTTCCTGGCCGGACTCGCGGCGATCCCGGCCGAGTACCACGACGCTGCGGCGGTCGACGGCGCCACCCCGTGGCAGGGGTTTCGCCACGTCACCTGGCACCTGCTGACGCCCACCACGCTGTTCGTGCTGCTCAGCACGCTGGTGGCTACGGCGCAGCACACGTTCACGCCGATTCAGATCCTGACCAACGGCGGTCCCAGCCGCGCCACCACGAACCTGATCTTCCTGATCTACGAGTTCGGGTTCCAGTTCTTCCAGACCGGGATGGCGTCGGCGGCGGCCGTGCTCATGTTCGCCGCGTTCCTGGGCGCGACCTGGGCGCAGTTCCGGCTGCTGGAGCGGTTCGTGCACTATGAGAGTTGACCGGCGGGTGGCCCTGGCAGTGGTGCTGGTGGCGACCGTGATGCAGCTCTTCCCGCTGCTGTGGATGGTGTCGACCGCCGCCAAGCCGGAGGCCGAGGTGTTCGGCCGGCTGTCGCTGCTGCCCGCGCAGCCCACGCTGGACAACGTCCGGTACGTGTGGGCCCGGGTGCCGATGCTGCGGTACTTCGTGAACAGCCTGGTGGTGGCCCTCCTGGTGGCCGGCGGGCAGACGATCTCCAGCATCGCAGCAGCGTACGCGTTCGCACGGTTCCGCTTCCCGGGCCGCGACGCGCTCTTCCTGGCGGCGGTGGGGACGATGCTGGTGCCGTTTCAGATCACGATGATCCCCAACTTCCTGCTCGTCTCGCGCCTGGGCTGGATCAACACGCTCCCGGGACTCGTCGCGCCTCACCTGGCCAGTGCGTTCGGGATCTTCATGCTCCGACAGCACTTCCTGGCGTTTCCGGCGTCTCTGGAAGAGGCGGCCGCGATCGAGGGGGCGTCGCGGTGGCAGATCCTCTGGCGCCTGGTCGTCCCCATCAACCGCGCGGCTCTGGCCGCGCTGGCCGTGCTGTTCTTCATTCAGTCGTGGAACGAGTACTTCTGGCCGCTGCTGGTGGCCAAGGACGTGCACGCCACGACCCTGCCACTGGGCCTGGCGCGGTTCGTCAGCGCCGAGGGCGGGACACTCTTCGGTCCCCTGATGGCGGCGGCCACGCTGGCCACGGTGCCGGCCGTGGCGCTCTTCCTGGTGGTGCAGCGCGAGATCGTCAGCAGCTTCACCACCTCAGGGCTGAAGGGATAGGCCGCCGGCGCGTCACGCCGTCGCCTGCCAGGTCACCTGCACGTTCGGGGTCGCAACTGCGACCGTTCCGTACAGCGGTCAGCGGCGTTTGAACGTCTCGATCAGGTCCGCGGCCTGCGGGCCGTCGACGCCTGCCAATTGTACGTCCAGGCGGACGCTGTTGAACAGGGTGACGTCGGCGCGCACCGGCGCGGTCCGGTCGATGGTCCCCGTGATCTGCGCGGTCACGCGAGGTACCGGGAGTCCCTTCTCGCGCGCCAGGACCTCCACCAGCTCCACGGCGCACGTGGCCACGCCTGCCAGGAAGAGTTCGCCGGGCGTGAGTTCCTCGCCCGGGCACCCGTTCTGGACAGGGCCGTCCACGATCACGTGGTGCGTGCGGGCAGAGCACACCACCCGACCGAAGATGCCCGACGAGCGCGCCTGCGCCTCATACACCCGCAGGTCCGCCGACGCCATGCGATTCACCTCCGTGTTGCAGTTTGCGCACGACCTTCGCCCACGAGTCACGCAGCGAGACGATCCGGTTGAAGACCAGGCGGTCGGGCCGCGAATCCACGGGGTCCTGCCAGAAGTAGCCCAGCCGCTCGAACTGGTAGCGCGTCTCGGCCGGATCGGCGAGCACGCTGGGCTCGACGACGCCCTGGAGCACGGTCAGTGACGCCGGGTTGAGATGCTGGGTGAACTCCCCGCCGGCGGCCTCGGGCTCGGGCACGCGGAACAGCCGGTCGTAGAGGCGGATCTCGGCCGGGACGCCGTGCCGGGCCGACACCCAGTGGATCGTGCCCTTGACCGGTCCACCGGCGGGCGGGCGGCCCAGGGTATCGGGCTCGTACCAGCAGCGCAGTTCGACGACCTCGCCGGCCGGGTCCTTGACGACCTCGTCGCAGCGGATCACGTAGGCGTGGCGCAGGCGCACGCGTCCCCCCGGGGTCAGCCGGTGGAAGCCCCTGGGGGGGTGCTCGGCGAAGTCGTCCCGCTCGATGTACAGCTCGCGACACAGCGGTACCGGCCGCGTGCCTTCCCTGGGGACGTCGGGGGGCCAGTAGGGCGCGTCCAGGTGCTCGACCTGCTCGTCCGGGTAGTTCGTCAGCACCACTCGCAGCGGCCGCAACACGGCCAGCACCCGGGGGGCCCGGGGGTTGAGGTCATCGCGGATAGCGGCCTCGAGGATGCCCGCGTCCACCCGGCTGTCGGCCCGGGCCACGCCGATCCGGTTGACGAAGGCGCGGATCGCCTCCGGCGTCACCCCGCGGCGCCGCAGGCCCGACAGCGTGGGCATCCGCGGATCGTCCCACCCGCTGACGTAGCCGCCGTCGACGAGCCGGATGAGCCGACGCTTGGAGAGCACCGTGTAGTCCAGGTTCAGCCGGGCGAACTCGTACTGGTGGGGCCGGGGCGCGGCCGGCAGGCCGCACTTCCCGCGCAGGCGCTCCACGAGCCAGTCGTAGATGGCCCGGTTGTTCTCGAACTCCAGGGTGCAGAGGCTGTGCGAGATGCCCTCGATGGCGTCCGAGAGCGGGTGGGCGAAGTCATAGAGCGGGTAGATGCACCAGGCATCGCCCGTGCGGTAGTGGGCGGCGTGCACGATCCGGTAGAGGACGGGATCCCGCAGCTTCATGTTGGGGCTCGCGAGGTCGATCTTGGCCCGCAGCACATGCGCGCCATCGGGAAACTCTCCCGCGCGCATGCGCCGGAAGAGGTCGAGGTTCTCCTCAACACTGCGGTCCCGGTAGGGGCTCGGGCGGCCTGGTACGGTCAGCGTCCCGCGGTAGGCGCTCACTTCCTCCTCGGAGAGGCTGTCGACGTAGGCCTGTCCCTCTTGGATGAGCTGCTCCGCGCACTCGTAGAGCTGCTCGAAGTAGTCCGACGCGTAGCACTCGCGGGCCCACCGGAACCCCAGCCAGGCCACATCGCGCTTGATCGCCTCCACGTACTCCAGCGACTCGGTCTCCGGGTTGGTGTCGTCGAAGCGCAGGTTGCACTCGCCGCCGTAGTCCAGCGCGAGCCCGAAGTTCAGGCAGATGGCCTTGGCGTGGCCGATGTGCAGGTACCCGTTGGGCTCTGGCGGAAAGCGGGTGCGCACCCGCGCGTAGCGGCCGTGGCGGAGATCGTCGTCGATGATCTCCGTGATGAAGTTGGGGCTCACCTGCCGGGGGCCGGCTGAGATCGACATGGCGCTGCCCGTGGTCGCACCTGTCGCCTAGCGTACACTGCAGCGACGCGGCCGTGGAAGAGACCCCACCCGCGGTGCAGGCGCCCGGGGCTCCGGGCTCCAAGCGCCAGGGCCACCGGCCCCCGCAGCCTCCTCCAGGCAGCGCGCCGTGGTGCGGCCAACCGGCCCCGACGGCCCGTCGCGTCTAGATGCCCGCCGGGGGCGACAGCAGGGGGTCTGGCGCTATCTGGGCCGGGACGGCTTCGGCGGTCTTCGTCTCGCCGGGGGCCGCCGGCCCCCTGGCCCACAGCACCAGGTGGGCAGACGCCGCCGCGGCTCCCTGGTCGAGCCCTGCCCGCTTGAACGCCGCCAGCGCCGCACGCATCAGGTCCACCGCCTCCTGGCGACGACCCTGGGCGCGCAGCACCCGCGCCAGCGTCAGCTGTGCCTGCGCCTCCGCGCCGCGCGCGCCCGCAGCCTGGGCCTCGCGCAGCGCCCGGCGCGCCATCCTGGCAGCGTCGCCCCGCCGGTCCATGGCCAGCAACACCTGCGCGATGCGGTCCAGCGTGTCGCTACGGCCGGGCGCGTCGCCGTGCTGCTCCCGCACGCCCAGCGCCCGCTGCAGCACGGCCAGGGCGTCGCCGTAGCGTCCCTGGTGGTACCGCAGGATGCCAAGCGCCGTCAGCGCGGCGCCGAGGTCGCCGGAGCCGTCGGCGGCCTGCAGCGCCTCGACCGCCTGTTCCAGCCAGGCGGCAGCCTGGTCGGGGTGCCGCCAGCTCCAGGCGACGACGCCGAGGCCCCAGAGCGCACGGCCCCGAAGCCGCCGGGCGCGCATGCGCGTGGCCAGGTCCATGGCCCTGCGGTAGGCGCGCCGGCTGCGCTCGAGCTGGCCGGTGCCGACGTACGCGCCGCCGAGGGCGATGAGCGCCCGCACGTGTTCTTCCGTGCGCGCGGTCTTCCCCCGGCGCATCATCTCGACGGCCTGCTCCAGCGCGGGAATCGCCGCCTTCACGTCGCCCCGCTGCGCCGCCGTCAGGCCCTTGAGGGCGAGCGCGCGGCCGTGGATGCCGTCCAGACGGTGGCGGGCAGCCAGTGCCGCCACGTCGTCGATGACGCGCACGGCCTCGTCGAACTGCCCCTGGGCCACCAACACGCGGGCCCGGACGAGCCATGCCTGTGCCTGGAGCGCGGGAGGCAGCGGGGCGAGCACCTGCTCCGCGGCACCCGCCAGGCGCAGCGCGTCGGCGCCCCCGACCACCGGATCGAGGGCGGCCGCCATGTGGAGCAGGTTGAGAGCGGTCTCGAGGCGGAGGTCCGCCGGGTCGAAGAGCAGGGAACCGACCGAGGTCCGCATGCGGCGGGCGAGGGCGATAACCGTCTCCAGCGACGGATAGGAGCGTCCGCTCTCCAGCAGGCTGATGAAGCTCTTGCTCAGGTCGGGGGCGCCGAGGGCCTGCTGTGTCAGGCCTGCCCGGTTGCGGGCGAGCATGAGCCGACGACCAAACTGGAGGAGCCATCCCGGGCGGTTGGTGCGTGCGGCGGTCGGCGTCGGCGACTGCGGCATGTTGGGTCCAGTGTATCGTGATGTCGGACGTCAGGCAACTGCCCTCTCCCGCGCCTCCCTGTATGCGCTGACCAACCCGTGCCGTCGGGGTGGCAGGGGAGGGACGCCGCTGGTCGAAGCAAAGCGGGCACGTGAGGCCTTTCCGTGAGGCCGGCGGGTCAGGCCGGGGGGAGCGGTGATGCCGCGACGTAAGACTGTCGGGGTGAATCCCCGCCTGCGCGATCCGCTGGTGGATCAGCTGTTCCGCGCGATCCTGAGCCTGCGCTCCCAGGAGGAGTGCTACAGGTTCTTCGAGGACCTCTGCACGATCGGTGAGGTCCGTGCGCTGGCCGCGCGCCTGGAGGTCGCCCGGCTGCTGGCTGCGGGCCGTACCTACGAAGAGATCGCCCGGCGCACCGGCGCCAGCAGTGCCACCATCAGCCGTGTGCGCCGGTTCCTCGAGTACGGCGCAGATGGCTACCGCACGGTGCTGGGGCGGATGGCCCGGCCGCGCCGCCGGGGGTGAGGGGCGCGCCCGGGGTCAGACGACATCGGCCCGGGGACGAGCTGCGCGCCGGCAGGGGATCGGCGTCCGGGCGACGCTGGAGGGGTTGACCCGCGCGTCCGGGGCGTGCTATCCTCGGCGTGTTCACTTCGCTACTGCTTTAGCGTAATAAAGCAGTGAAGAACCCACCCGACAGGGGGATCCGTGCGCATTCGTGGAACGCAGGCAGCGCGCTGGCGGCACGTGCCGGCCGGGATGCGCGACATCGCCGCCGACGAGATGGCGCGGCACCGCTGGCTGGAAAGCCGGTGGCGTGACCTCTTCGCGCGGTGGGGATACGTGGAGGTCCAGACCCCGCTGCTGGAGTTCCTGGAGACGTTCCTGCAGGGGGCGGGCCCGGGCATCGGGGACCGGCTGTTGAAGCTGGTGGACACCGGCGGGGAAGTGCTGGCGCTGCGGCCGGAGATGACGGTTCCGCTGGCGCGGTATGCAGCCACGCGCCTGCTGCCCGCCGGCACCCACCCGCGGCGCCTCGCGTACGTCGCCGTGGTCTTCCGCGGGCAGGAGCGCGGGTCGGGCCGCGAGCGTCAGTTCACCCAGGCGGGCGTGGAGTTGATCGGCGACGGCGGGCTCGCCGCCGACGCCGAGGTGGTCGCCCTGGCGGCGGAGGCGCTGCGTGCGGCTGGCGTCGACCAGGCGACGGTGAGTATCGGTCACGCCGGCTTCCTCCGCGGCGTACTGGCGACGCTGCCTGCCGAGGCAGTCGATGCGGCCCGGGACCTGCTCTACCGGCGCGCCTTCGCCGAGCTCGAGCGCGTGGTGCCCCCGGGCGCCGCCCGTGAGGCGTTGCGGGCCGTGCCCGGGTTGCGGGGCCCCGACGCGCTGCGGCGCGCCGCGCCGCTGGCCGTCACCGCGGAGAGCCGCGAGGCGCTGGAGACCCTGGAGGCGCTGCTGGCAGCCCTGGCCGCGTACGACCCGGGCCTCCACCTCGAGATCGACCTTGGCCTGATCCGCGACTTCGACTACTATACGGGCGTCGTCTTCGAAGCGCACGGGCCACGGGCCGGCCGCCCCCTCCTGGGCGGCGGCCGCTACGACGGCGTGCTGGCGCGCTTCGGCCAGCCTGCGCCGGCCACAGGATTCGCGCTGGGTGTGGAGCGCGTGCTGGAGGCTGCCCGGGTCGCACCCCCGGCGCGGCCTACGGTCGTGGTGCGCTACGACGGCGGCGGGTACGCGCGCGCGGTGCGCACCGCGGCGCGCCTGCGAACCGCGGGCGCCGCGGTCGTGCTGGCGGCCGGAGGGGCGCCGGCCTCGCTGGAGGGCCAGGCGTTCCAGGTGTGGATCGCCGGCGAAGGGGTCGAGATCGAGAGCGCCCGGGGGCCGGCCCCTGCGACGCTGGAAGCGCTCTGCGCGCAGCTCCAGGCGATGGTGACAGAGTCGTGCACGAGTCGCTGACGATCGCCGTCCCCACGGGTCGGCTGTGGCGCGCCGCGGCCGCGCTGCTCGAGGGCCTGGGGCTCGCGCTGGACACGTCGGGCCGCGACCGCCGGCTGCTCGTGGAGTTCCCCGACGGCGTGCGGGTCCTGGCGGCCAAGCCTGCCGACCTGCTGGCGTACGTGGAGCACGGCGCCGCCGACGTCGGCATCAGCGGGCGCGACATGATCCTTGAGCAGGGCCGCGACGTCTACGAGCTGCTCGACCTGGGGTTCGGGGCGTGCCGGGCTGTCGTCGCGCTGCCCGAGGACCGCGCCGACGTCCTGTGGCAGCCCGGCCGCGCGCTGCGCATCGCGACGAAGTACCCGCGGATGACGACGCAGTTCTTCGACGAGATCGGGCGGCCGGTGGAGGTCGTGGTGCTGTACGGCTCGGTCGAGCTGGCTCCGCTGGTGGGGCTGGCCGACGGTATCGTGGATCTGGTCATGACCGGGCGCACCCTGCGCGAAAACCGGCTGCGGGAGGTCGCAGTCGTGGCCCAGTCCACGGCGCGGCTGGTCGTCAACCGCGCCAGCCTGCTGCGCCCCCGCGTGGCGGCGTTCGTGGAGCGGGTCGGGCACGGGGTGCGCGCGATGGAGGGGTCCGTCCGTGCCTGAGGGCACGATCGCACCGCGCCGCCTCAGCGCCCTGACGCCCGCAGAGCGGCAGGCGCGCCTGGAGCGCGGCCGGGGCCAGGTCTTCACGGCCGCGCGCCGGGAGTACGCGGCGCGGGTGCTCGACGACGTCGCCCGCCAGGGCGATGCTGCCGTGGCCGCCTACACCGCACGCTGGGACGGCGTGGCGCTCGCGCCTGACCGTTTCGCCGTGACCGACGACGAGGTTCGGGCTGCGCACCGCGCGCTGGAGGACAGCGTCCACGAGGCGCTCCGCGCGGCGATCGCCCGGAGCCGGCGCTACAACCTCTGGCTGCGGCCGCCGGCGCTGGCGCTGGCCGAGCTCGAGCCGGGCGTGACCGTGGGCGTGCAGTACACGGCGTGCCGCTCTGCAGGAATCTACGTGCCCTCCGGCAAGGGATCGTTCCCGTCGATGGCCGTGGCCATGGTGACCCCCGCGGTGGTCGCGGGCGTCGAGGAGATCGCTGTGGTGGTGCCGCCGCGCCCCGATGGGAGCGCCGACCCGGCGGTGGTGGTCGCGGCCGACTTGCTGGGAGTCCGGCGCATCTTCCGGTGCAACGGCGCAGCAGGGGTGGCCGCGCTGGCGGTGGGGACGGCAGCCATCCCACGCACCGACGTCGTGGTCGGCCCGGGCAACCCGGTCATCGCCGCGGTCCAGTGCGCTGCGGCGGCCTACGGGGCGCGCTCCCCGGTCCTGCTCGGCCCCAGCGAGGCCGTGGTGCTCGCCGACGGGACTGCGGACGCCGACCGCCTGGCGGTCGACCTGCTGAACGAAGCCGAACACGGCGCCGACTCTGCGGTCATGCTGGTCACCGTCGAGGAGGCGCTGGCCCGGGGCGTGGCTGCCAGGCTCCCTGCCCTGCTCGGGCGTCTCCCCCAGCCGCGCCGCGACTTTGCGCGCGCCGCGCTGGTCGAGCAGGGCGGTCTGTTCGTCGCTGACGATCTCGAGCAGGCGATCGCCTGGGTGAACGCCTACGCGCCCGAGCACCTCATGCTGGCGGTGCGCGACCCGGCAGCCCTGCTCCCGCGCATCCGCCACGCCGGGGAGATCCTCATGGGCCTGCACACACCGTTCGCTGCGGCCAACTATGCCATCGGCGTCCCGGCGGCGCTGCCCACGGGCGGGGCGGCGGTGGCGGCGTCGGGGGTCACGGTGTGGTCGTTCCTCAAGGTGACCTCCCTGGCGCAGCTCGACGAGCGAGGCCTGCGGGCGGTCGGACCGGTCGCGGTCCGGCTGGGGCAGTACGAGGGGTTCCCCGCGCACGTGCAGGCCCTCACCGCGCGGGAGGTGCATGCATGACGATGCTCGATCAGCCCGCGCGCGCCGGCGGCGCCATGCTGCTGCGGGGCGAGGTGCGAGCCCTGCGCGCATACCGCCTGGCCCAGCCGCAAGACGCCATCCGGCTGCACCAGAACGAGGCGCCCGACGACTGGCCCGAGGCCGTCAAGCGCGAGGTGGCCCGGCAGCTGGTGGCCGCCGCCTGGCACCGCTATCCCGGGGCCCGCGCCGAGGCGGTGTGCGAGGCGATCGGGAGGCTGCAGGGCACTCCGGCCTCCATGGTGGTGGCCACGGCAGGCTCCAACGAGGCGTTGTGGGCGCTGTTCGCGGCCTACGCGGCCCGCGGCACGGTGGTGCTCCCTGCGCCGACGTACTCGATGGCCAGGACGCTCGCTACCGTGGCAGGCGCACGGGTGGTGGAGGTGCCGCTGGGGCAGGGTTTCACGCTGGACGCCGGCGCGGTGCTGCGGGCGGCCCATGCGCACCGGGCCGAGCTCATCTACCTGGTCTCGCCCAACAATCCCACCGGCAACCTGCTCGCCCCCGACGCGGTCCGCGAGGTGATTGCCGGCGCGCCCGGCGCCGTGGCGATCGACGAGGCCTACTGGGAGTTCGCCAGCGTCTCGCACCTGGACGCCGTCAGGCGGTGGCCGCATGTGGTGCTCGTGCGCACGTTCAGCAAGGCCATGGGCGGTGCCGGGCTGCGCGTGGGATGGATCACCGCGCCGGAGGAGGTCGCGGCCGAGTTACAGAAGGTGCTGCCGCCTTATAGCCTCAACATCTTCGCGCACGTGGCGGTACCCGTGCTCGTCGCACACCGCGACGTCGCGCGGGCGCGCGTGGCGGCCGTGGTCGAGGAGCGGGCCCGCGTGGCCCGGGCCCTGGCGGCGCTGGGGCTCACGGTCTATCCGAGCGAGACCAACTTCCTGCTCTTCGAGCCCGGCCGCCCGCCGGGCGAGGTGTGGCAGGCGCTGGCGGAGGAGGGGGTGCTGGTGCGCGACGTCTCGCGTGTCGCCGGGCTCGAGGCGTGCCTGCGCGTCTCGATCGGCCGCCCAGCGGAGAACGAGCGCTTCCTGGACGCGCTGCGGGCAGTGCTGGAGGGCCGCGGGCGATGAGCCGGCACGCCGAGATCGAGCGTGCCACGGTCGAGACGCGGATCAGGGTCACCCTCGACCTGGACGGCGACGGCCGGGCGGACGTGCGTACCGGCGTGGCGTTCTACGACCACCTGCTGGCTGCTCTGGCGAGGTTCGCGGGCTTCTCGCTGGCCGTCCGGGCCGAGGGCGACCTGGCCGTCGACCCGCACCACACCGTCGAGGACGTGGCCATCGTGCTCGGGCAGGCGTTCCGTGCGGCGCTGGGCGACGCTGCGGGCATCGCCCGCTTCGCGTCGCTGCACCTGCCGATGGACGAGGCGCTGGTCTGCATCGCCCTGGATGTCTCGGGGCGGCCCTACCTCCACGCCGACCTGGCGTTTCCCCAGGATCGCGTGGGGGACCTCCCGGTGGAGCTGGTCGAGGAGGCGCTGCGCGCCTTCACCACCCACGCAGCGGTGACGCTGCACGTGGATCAGGTGCGCGGCCGCAACAGCCACCATGTCGCGGAAGCGGTGTTCAAGGGCCTGGGCGTGGCCCTGGGCCGCGCGGTGGCCGTGGTCGGCCGTGGGGTGCCCTCGACCAAGGGCGTGCTCTAGGGGGACGTCGCGTGGAGGTCGCGGTCGTCGACTACGGTGCGGGCAACCTGCGCAGTGTGACGCGGGCGCTGGCGGCGGCGGGCGGCGCGCCGCGGCTGGTGCGCGCGCCCGAGGGCCTGGCCGGCGCGCGCCTGGTGGTGGTGCCCGGCGTCGGCGCGTTCGCCCCAGCCATGCGCCGCCTGCACGCTGCGGGCCTGGTGGACGCGCTGCGGGCAGTGGCGCGGTCCGGGACACCGCTGCTGGGCCTGTGCCTGGGCATGCAGCTGCTCTTCGACGAGAGCGACGAGGGCGGCCAGGTCACCGAAGGGCTGGGGATCCTGCGCGGCGTCGTGCGGCGCCTGCCGCCTGGGGTCAAGGTACCGCACATGGGCTGGAACACCCTGGAGATCGACCGTCCCGGCCCGCTGGTGGCCGGGCTGCCCGACCCAGCCTACGTCTACTTCGTCCACTCGTACGTTGTCCGCCCCGCAGATCGCGCGGTCGTCGTGGCCTGGTCCACCCATGGTGAGCGATTTCCCGCCATCGTGCGCGCCGGCAGTATCTTCGGCTTCCAGTTCCACCCCGAGAAGAGCAGCCGGCTCGGCGCCCGGCTGCTGGGCAACCTCCTGGCGGGCCTGCGCGCTCGCGTCGCCCCATGATCGTGTACGCGGCCATCGACCTGCGCGGCGGGCGGGCCGTGCGCCTGCGGCAGGGTGATCCTGCCCGCGAGGACGTCTTCGCGGACGATCCTGTCGCTGTCGCCCGGCGGTGGGCGGCCGAGGGCGCGGCCTGGCTCCACCTGGTGGACCTGGACGGTGCGCTGGCCGGCGCGCCCAGGCACGTGGATGCCATCGGCCGTATCTGCGCCGCCGTGCCGGTGCCGGTGCAGGTGGGCGGCGGGCTGCGACGCCTGGCCGACGTCGAGACCGTCCTGGCCGCAGGTGCCGCCAGGGCGATTCTGGGCACCGCGGCGCTCGCGGGCCCGCTGCTGCGTCAGGCGGTCCGGCGCTTCGGCGAGCAGATCGCGGTCTCGCTGGACGTCCGGCGCGGCGCCGTCGCCGTCTGCGGGTGGCAGGCCGTGACGGCCTTTCCGGTGCTGGAGGCCGCGCGGCGCGTGGTGGCCGACGGCGCGCCGCGAGTGATCTACACTGACGTGACGCGCGACGGCATGCTCGCCGGCCCGGACCTCGGCGGGCTGGCCGCGCTGGTCCGCGCCCTCCCGGTGCCCGTGATCCTGGCCGGCGGGGTGACGACGCCCGACGACGTGCGGGCCGCAGGCGCGGCCGGCGCCGAGGGCGTAATCGTCGGCCGCGCGCTGTACGAGGGACGCCTCCGCCTGGCGGAGCTGCTGCGCCTGCCGGGGGTGCGCTGATGCTGGCCAAGCGCGTGGTGCCGTGCCTGGACGTGGCGGAGGGCCGCGTGGTCAAGGGCCGCGCGTTCGTCGACCTGCGCGACGCGGGCGACCCGGTGGCGCTCGCCGCGCGCTACGACCGCGAGGGCGCCGACGAGCTCGTCTACCTCGATATCACGGCGTCCGTCGAGGCCCGCGGTACGCTGCTCGACGTCGTCCGGCGGACCGCCGAGCAGGTCTTCATCCCGCTCACCGTGGGTGGTGGTGTGCGGTCTGCTGACGACGTGCGGACCCTGCTCCTGGCGGGGGCCGACAAGGTCGCCGTCAACACGGCGGCCGTGGCGCGACCGGCCCTGGTGTCCGAGGCTGCCGAGCGGTTCGGCAGCCAATGCGTGGTCGTGGCGATCGACGCCAGGCGCCGGGAGGCCGGCGAGGCCGTGTGGTACGAGGTGATGACCCACGGCGGCCGCCGGCCCACCGGGCTGGACGCGGTTACCTGGGCGCGCGAGGTGCAGCGGCTGGGCGCGGGCGAGATCCTGCTGACCAGCGTCGACCGCGACGGCACCGAGGAAGGGTATGAGCTCGAGCTGACCCGGCGCGTGGCCGAGGCGGTGTCGATCCCGGTGGTCGCCTCAGGCGGGGCGGGACGCCCGGAGCACCTGTGCGAGGTGCTGACTGTGGGGCGGGCAGATGCGGCACTGGCCGCGTCGATCTTCCACTACGGCCGCTACCCGATCCCCGTCTGCAAGGCGGCGCTGGCCGCGGCAGGTATTCCGGTGCGGCAGGACCGCGGGGAAGGGGAGTTAACGTGAGAGGTGCCGGCGATCACCCGCCCCGGGCCGCCCGCCCTGCGCCCGACGCGGTGCAGGCGGCGCTGCGGTGGGAGGCGGGACCGCTGCCCTGCATCGTGCAGGACGCGCGGTCGGGCACGGTGTTGATGCTCGCGTGGATGACCCGCGAGGCGTTCGAGCGCACGCTGGCCACGGGGCAGGCCTGGTTCTGGAGTCGTGCGCGCCAGGCGCTGTGGCGCAAGGGCGAGACCTCGGGCCACACCCAGCGGGTCGTCCGGGTGGCCGTGGACTGTGACGGCGACGCGGTGCTCCTGCAGGTGGTGCCGCAGGGTCCGGCCTGCCACACCGGTCATGCCTCGTGCTTCTACCGCGACGGGGGCGGCGCAGAACAGCCCGAGGCCGGGCCGGTGCTGGCTCGGCTGGAGGCGGTGGTCGCGCAGCGCCGCCGTACGATGCCGGCCGGGTCGTACACCGCGCAGCTGCTGGCAGGCGGCGTGGAGGTCACGGGTGCCAAGGTGCTCGAGGAAGCCGGGGAGGTCGTGTGGGCCGCGCGCGAGGAAACGACCGACCGGGTGGCGGAGGAGGTGGCCGACCTGATCTACCACCTCCTGGTGCTGCTGGCGGCCCGAGGCATGCCGCTGGCGCGCGCGCTGGACGTGCTGGCGGCGCGGGGGGCATGAGGCGCCCCCCCCGCGCCGCGGAGGCTCGAAGGCGCCTACGGCTCTTTGGGCCAGGGCCCGACGACGCCCGGGGCCGCCCACTCCATGCTGGTGAGTTCCGCGACAGTCATCCGCTTGCCGGCTGGCACGCGCAGGACGCCCTTGCGGTCCCGGATCGGCCCGGTGTACGGGTCGAAGGCGACGGGGGTCCGGGCCATCTGGGCGTGGCGCCGCATGACCAGGTCGTAGACCGACAGCCGCCCCAGGTCCGCAGTCTGCACGGTGACGGCCTTCAGGCGCCCGGCCCACTGCGGGTTGATCGGCTCGCCCATCTCACATCCGAGCTCGACCGCGCCCTCCGCCAGCAGCCACCAGTAATCGACGTTTTGCAGGTTCTCCGTGGTGTACCGGCCCTCGTACACCTTGCGCAGGAAGTCCACGTAGATCTTGTCCCAGTGGACGAGCTGTCCCGACAGGCAGTGCTGGGGCGCGAACTTCTTCATGGGCGAGTAGTGCCCGAAGCTGGGCAGGTTGCGCCGGGCCGCGACCTGGACCACGGTTGGCGAGTCCTCGGTGAAGGCGAAGACGTCGGCGCCCTCGGCGATGAGCGCCTCGGTGGCCTCTTTGGCTGCTGGCGGGTTGAACCAGTCGTTGATCCAGCGCACGTGCACCGTCGCCCGCGGGTTGACCGCGCGCACGCCCAGGGCGAACGCGTCGAGGTGACGCTTGACCTCCGAGATGGGGTGCGCGCCCACGTAGGCGGTCTTACCGGTCCTGGTGATGGCACCGGCCATCAGGCCGTTCAGGTAGTAGATCTGGTAGAAGTCGGCCATGTACGTCGCCATGTTCGGCGCCCGCTTGAACCCCGACGCATGGGCGAAGATGTGGTTGGGGTAACGCCGGGCGGCCGCCAGCGTGCCGTCCATGAAGCCGAAGCTGGTGGTGAAGATCACCCGCGCGCCCTGCTGGATGAGCTTGTCGATGAACAGCGACTCCTGCCCTTCCTTCACGCTCTCGATG
Organism: Candidatus Fervidifonticultor secundus; assembly: GCA_031459385.1. Lineage (GTDB taxonomy): Bacteria > Sysuimicrobiota > Sysuimicrobiia > Sysuimicrobiales > Humicultoraceae > Fervidifonticultor > Fervidifonticultor secundus. Next base: position 25,949 of record JAVKIP010000002.1, read on the forward strand.
TAGACCGTCTCGAGCCAGGGGAGCTGCTTCTCGGCGATCTTCCGGCCCACGTCGTGGGCGTGGGTCCACCCGTAGTCGCCGATCGGCCCCACGTAGATGAAGCCGGCCTTGAGCTTCTGCTGCGCCCCGCCGACGCCCGCGAAGCCGGCGACCAGCAGCGCCGTGACCACCACCGCCATCCACCGCATGACGCTCCTCCTTTCGCTCGCCCTCCCGCCCTTCGGATACGCCTCGAACGCGCCCTTACCTGCTGCCGGGGGAGTGGGTGCAGCGCGCATCGCGCCCCGCCGCGTCCGAGACCCAGGAGGGCACGCAGCGGTGGGGGCCGCTCCTACTCTCCCGGCGCGTAGGGTAGGCCCAGGGCCTCGGGCGCGCCCTGTCCGCGCTGCCGGCGCGTCATCACCGCCAGGGCCGCGATGGTGAACGCGAAGGGCAGCATGCGCAGGAACTCGGGCGCCACCCACGCCTGCAGCCGGAACGACAGGAAGAACAGCGCACCGTACAGGAACGTCCCGGCCACGGCCCGCAGGGGATCCCACCCGGCGAAGATGGCCAGCGCGATGGCGATCCACCCCAACCCGGCGGTCATTCCTTCGGTCCACGACGGCCGATAGGCGACCGAGAGGAACCCGCCTGCGACCCCGGCCAGCATCCCGCCGAACACCACCGCAGCGTAGCGCACCCTGGCCACGTTGACGCCCATGGCGGCTGCCGCCGCGGGCGACTCGCCGGTCGAGCGGAGGACCAGGCCCAGGCGCGTATGGTACAGCACGACCCAGAGCGCGACCGCGAGCCCCAGACCCAGGTAGGTGAGCGTCGCCACCTCCGGGAGCGCGTTGAGCAGCGGGGTACCTTCCCATCCGCGGCCCAGCACGCCAGCGGTCCCCAGGCCGAACATCGCCAACGCCAGGCCCGAGACGTACTGATTGCCGCGCAGCGTGATGACCACCACGGCGTGCAGCAGCGCAACCGTCCCGCCCGCGCCTGCTGCCACCAGCAGGCCGAGGGCGGGGTGGCCGGTCGTGTGCGCCACGGCGAAGGCGACGAAGGCTCCCAGGATCATCATCCCTTCTACGCCCAGGTTCACGACGCCGCTGCGCTCGGCATAGATCTCGCCCAGGGACGCCCACAGCAGCGGCGTACCCACCGCCAGGGCGCGGATGACCGTGGTGAGGACGTAGTCGATCACGCCCGCGGCGCTCCTCCCGGCGTCCCCCCGCGGGGCACGCCATCGTCTGGGGCGGTTGCCAGCACCGGCACCCCGCCCCCGCGTGCCGGGCTCCAGCGCATCCGGTACCCCAGCAGGCGCTCGCTCCCGATGAGGAAGAAGAGAATCAGCCCGTTGAACATCAGGGTCACCTGGAACGGCAGCTGCAAGGAGACCTTCATGACGTCGCCGCCGGTGAAGATCCATCCGAGGAAGAGGGCGGTGAGCACGGCGGCCAGCGGGCTGCCGCGCGCCAGCCACGCCACGATGATGGCGGCGTAGCCGTACCCGGACGATACCTGCATGGGCGAGAGGAGCTTGTGGTGAATCCCGGCGACCTCGCCCGCGCCCGCCAGCCCGGCCAGGCCCGCCGAGAGGACCATGGCCGCCAGGCTGGTCCGCACCGGGTCGATGCCGGCGTAGCGGGCCGCGTGCGGATTCTGCCCCAGGACCCGGATCTCGAACCCCAGGCCCGTGCGGGCCAGCAGGAGCGCCAGCCCTCCGGCCGCCAGCAGGCCCAGCAGCAGGGTGGGCCAGTGGACGTGCGTGCCGGGGAGCACCGGCAGCCAGGCGGCCTCCGGAAAGGTGTCGGTGTACGCGAAGCCGAACACGTCGCGACCCTTCCACGGTCCGTGGATCAGCCATTCGACCAGGAAGAGCGCGATGTAGTTCATCATGAGCGTCGTGATGACCTCATTGACCTCGAGGCGCAGCCGCAGCCACGCGGGCAGCACACCCCACAGGGCGCCGGCCGCGAAGCTGGCCGCGAACAGCAGCGGGATCGCCCAGGGCCCGGCGGGCAGGAACAGCGCGACACCGGTGGCGCCCACGGCGCCAGCTAGCAACTGTCCTTCGGCGCCGATGTTCCAGAACTGGGCACGAAACGCCACGACCAGGCCCGCGCCGCACAGGAGCAGCGGGGTCATCTGGCGGAGGATCTCCGGTGCGGCGCGCGGGTCGGCCACGGTGCCGGTGACGATCGCGCCGTAGACGCGGGCGGGCGACAGCCCGAAGGCCCAGAACATGACCACCGTGGCCGCCAGGGCCGCCGCCACGGCGCCTGCCGAGACCGTCAGGACCCAGGGGCCCGACGGCGCCACCGCGCGCTCGATGACCACCGGGCCCAGGCGCCTCATGCGCGCTGCCCCAGCATCAGCAGGCCGAGGCGTTCGGGATCAACATCCTCCGCGGCAAGTTCGCCCGCGATCTCCCCGCCGAAGAACACCGCGATGCGATCCGAGAGCGCCATGACCTCGTCCAGGTCTTCCGAGACCAGCAGGACCGCCGCGCCCTCCTGCCGCCGCTGCAGCAACCGTGCGTGCACCTGTTCCGTGGCGCTGACGTCCAGCCCGGCGGTCGGGTGCGCCGCGACGACCAGCGTAGGCCGGCCCGCGAGCTCGCGACCCAGGATGAGTTTCTGGATATTGCCGCCGGACAGCACGCGGGCGGGCACCTCTGGGCCTGGGGTGGCGATCTCGTACTCTGCGATGACCTGGCGGGCGAACGCCGTGATCGCCCGCAGGTCGATGCATGGGCCGCGGGAGAACGGCGGCTGACGATAGCGGCGCAGGACCAGATTTTCGGCCACGGACATCGTGGGGACGATGCCGTCGCGCAGACGGTCCTCAGGGATGTGCGCCACGCCGGCGTCGTGGAGCGCGCGTGGCGGCTGGTTGGTGACGTCGCGGCCCCCGAGCAGGACGCGGCCGGCCGTGGCGCGGCGCAGGCCGGTCAGGACCTCCACCAGCTCGCGCTGCCCGTTCCCGGCCACGCCGGCGATGCCCAGGATCTCGCCCTGGCGGACGGTGAGCGAGACGCCACGCAGGGCCTCCACGCCCCGGGCGTTCCGCGCGCGCAGGCGCTCCACGCGCAGCAGGACGTCGCCCGGCGGGCGCGGCCGCCGCGCCGGGCGGAGCTCGACCTCGCGCCCGACCATCAGCCGCGCCAGCGTCCGGCGGTCGATCTCGTCCACGGGCAGGCTGGCCACGACCCGGCCCCGGCGCAGCACCGTCACGCGGTCGGCGATCGCCATCACCTCGTCCAGCTTGTGCGAGATGAAGATCACCGCGTGGCCGTCGCGCCGCATCCGGTCCAGGACCCCGAAGAGGCCGCGCACTTCCTGCGGGGTCAGCACGCTGGTCGGCTCGTCCAGAATCAGGATCCTGGCGCCCCGGAGCAGCACCTTGAGGATTTCCACCCGCTGCTGCTCGCTGGGCGACAGGTCGGCCGCCCGCGCGCGGGGATCCACGCCCAGGCCGTAGCGGGTCGCCAGCTCGACCAGGCGGGACTCCACCCGCCGTGTGGGGCGGAGGAACGGCGTACCCGGCAGGCCCAGGGCCGCGTTCTCGGCGACCGTGTGCCGGCGGATGAGGAGGAAGTGCTGCGGGACCATACCGATACCCAGGCGCAGCGCATCGCGCGGCGACCGGATCCGCACCCGCTCCCCGTGCAGCCGGATCTCGCCGGCGTCGGGCTGCTGCAACCCGTAGAGGACGGTCATCAGGGTGGTCTTGCCAGCGCCGTTCTCCCCCAGGAGCGCGTGCACTTCGCCGGGGGCGACCTGCAGCGTGACCCGGTCGTTGGCGATCACGCCCGGGAAGCGCTTGGTGATCTCGCGCAGCTCGAGCATGCCCGCGGATTCTGCACCGCCGCGGTGGGACCCTCTGCCGCGCGGCCGGGCGGGACGCCTCAGGCGTGGGCGGTCGGCTCGGCCCGCAGGACCCCGACGTAGGGCAGGTTGCGGTAGAGCTGCCGGTGGTCGAGCCCGTAGCCGACCACGAAGACGTCGGGGATCTCGAACCCGCGGTAGCGGATGGGCAGGGTCTCGACGAGCCGCCGCACGCGCTTGTCGAGCAGCGTGCAGATCGCCAGATCGGCGGGGTCCCGGGCCTGCAGCGCGCGGATCAGGTACGACGCGGTGAGCCCGGTGTCGATAATGTCTTCCACGAGCAGCACCGAGCGGCCCGTGACCTCCTCGTCCAGGTCTTTGATCAGCCGCACGACGCCCGTCGGCCCCTTCCCGCCGCGATACGAGCTGATGGCCAAGAAATCGATCGTCACCGGGATCTCCAGTGCGCGGGTCAGGTCCGTCAGGAAGTAGACGCCGCCCTTGAGCACCGTGACGACCAGGAGGTCGCGGCCCGCGTAGTCGCGGCTGATCGCCGCCGCGAGTTCGCCCACGCGGGCGCGGATCTCCGCCTCGGTAAAGAGGACCTCGACGGGCACTGCGGCCATCAGGGCCAGCGGCGGGATGCCGCGCGGGCGGGCGACGGCAGCCTCACCGGCTCCGCACCGGGTGCAGGCCGTACTTGGCCAGCAGGTTGCGGTAGTCGCGGCCGTAGAAGATCTTCACGCGGACGTCTGGATACAGCTCGCGCATGCGCCGCAGCTTGCGGTTCTTGCGCGTGACCAGGCTCTGCTTGAGCGTGGTGAGCTCCACGTACAGGTCCAGGTCCGGGAGGTAGAAGTCTGGGCTGAAGCTTTCGACGACTCGGCCCTGGGCGTCCCACTGGAGCGGGAAGGAGCGAGGCTCGTACTCCCACCGGATGCCGTAGAAGTCCAGGATCCGCGCGAACTCCGCCTCGCTGTCGTGGGCGAAACGGACGCCCGACCGGACTGCCATTGGTGCCAGTATAGAGAGCGGCGGGGCCTCCCGCAAGGTCGGGCGCCGGTGGGGGCCACCGGGGTCGGTGCGGGCGGGACCGGGGAAGTGGTAGAATAGAGTAGCGCATGCCTGCCAGGACCGCCCGGAGCCGGTGGGCGGTATTCGTGTGCCCACATGAGGAGGAGTCCTGCATGCCGGAGGCCGCCAGGGCCGAAGAGCTGCAACGCTATCTCCGGCAACTGGAGAGCCACGACGTCACCGTTCGAAGCGACGCAGCGCACGCCCTCGGGAAGCTCGGCGACGAAGCCGCGGTGGCGGCCCTGGCGCGGGCGCTTGGCGACCCTGACGAGTACGTGCGCAAGAGTGCCGTCATGGCCCTGCGGCGCATCGGGGGGGCCGCGGCGGCCGAGGCGCTGCGGACCGCGCTGACCGACCGCAGCGAGCAGGTGGTGCTGCAGGCCGTCAATGGCCTGCGCGACATGCGGGACCGGGGGGCGGTGGAGCCCCTGATCCGCGTGCTGGCCCGCCGCGAGCGGTCGCTCCAGCTGGCGGCCACGGAGGCGCTGGTGCGGATCGGCCCGGACGCGGTAGCGGCGCTCCTGGCAGCCTTCGAGGACAAGACCCTCCGGCGCAAGATCGGCGCCACGGTCATGAAGATCCTGGTGGACATCGGGCCGCGGGCCATCGACGCGCTCCTGCAGGCCCTGCAGCACGAGAGCCAGGTGATCCAGGTCACGGCCATCACCGTCCTGGGCCGCGTCGGCGATGGCCGCATCGTGAAGCCGCTCGTCGAGCTGTTCCTGCGCGACCCGCGCATGCAGGAGGCCGTGGTCGCGACCCTGGCCCGCCTGGAGGAGCGCGGCGTCATCGAGCCGGGCGAGTCCGGGCACGCCGACCGCGAGGTCTATCCGCCCCGGGCCGTCGTCGAGGCGTTCGCCGGGCGTCCGCGGGCCGACGTGGTCGAGCAGCTGCGGCTCGCGCTCGAGAACCCCATGCCGAAGGTGCGCCGGTTCGCGCTGCGTGTGCTCTTCGCGTTGTTCGGCGAAGGAGCCGCCGACCAGTTCGTCACCTCCCTCGACGACGACGACGTGGAGGTCAAGCGCCTCGCCATCAAGATCCTGGGCAAGCTGCGCGACAAGCGGGTGATCGAACCGCTGGTGGCGTTGCTGCAGAAGGAGGGCGGCGAGCACGTGGAGGACGCCGTCTGGAACACCCTGAAGGTGCTCACCGACCTTCGCGAGTTCGAGCAGCTGCGGGCGCGCATCGCCAAAGAGCGCGCGGGCTCCCGGCCGAGCGTGCGCAAAGTCCGATCCGAGCGAGACCTCTCCCCGGACTGGTGGCGCGAGCAGGACTGACCCGCTGCGCGGCGTCGCCGCCCTGCGGCCAGGAGACGCCAGGGAGGCGCGCCGGATGAGCCCCGTGCTCGTCTTCAGCACCGCCGGCAGCATGGAGGAGGCCACGCGCATCGCCGAGGCCGTGGTGGGCGAGCGCCTGGCGGCCTGCGTGACGGTCGTGCCGGGGGTCCGCTCGGTCTACCGCTGGCAGGGGCGCGTGGAGACGGCGGAGGAAGTGCTCCTGGTGCTCAAGACCACGGCCCCCCGGCTTGAGGCCCTCGCCGCACGGGTGCGCGCGCTGCACTCCTACCAGGTGCCCGAGGTGGTGGCGGTCCCGATCACCGGCGGGTGGCCGCCCTACCTGGCCTGGCTGGTGGAGGAGGTGGCGACGCCCGCGGCACCTGAGGGCGGCGCGGCGCCGTGAAGATCCTCCTGACCAACGACGACGGCATTCACTCCCCTGGGCTCCAGGCCCTGGCCGCCGTTCTGGTCGCGCGCCACGAGATCGTCGTGGTGGCCCCCGAACACGAGCGCAGCGCCACCGGGCATGCTATCACGCTCCACAAGCCGTTGCGGGCCACGCCCACCGCGATGCCGATCGCCGGCCGTGTGCGGGCCTGGGCGACGAACGGCACACCGGCCGACTGCGTCGTGCTGGGCGTCGTCGAGCTGGTAGGTGACCGCCCGGACCTCGTTGTCTCGGGAATCAACGTCGGGGCCAACCTGGGCCTGGACCTCACGTACTCGGGGACCGTCTCCGGCGCCATGGAGGGCGCCATCCTCGGGATTCCCAGCATCGCGGTCTCGGTCGCCTCGTTCGTGGACGTGCGGTTCGACGTGGCTGCCGGGTTCGTCGAGCAACTCGCCCGGCACGTGGCGGCCCACCGGCTGCCCGCCGACGCCCTCATCAACGTCAACGTCCCCAACCTGCCACGGGAGCAGATCCGCGGCGTGGCCCTGACGCGGCAGAGCATGCGGCGCTACCTGTCCAGGCTGGAGCGGCGCACCGACCCGCGCGGCCGGTACTACTACTGGCTCACCGGCGAGCGCGAGCCGGCGGACGACCAGGAGGGGACCGACGGGTGGGCGGTCGCCCGCGGCTACATCTCGGTGACGCCCATCCACCTCAACATGACCGACGAGCGGCTCGTGGAGGAACTGGCGGCCTGGGGGCTCGTGCCCCCGTAGCGGCACCCGCGGCCCGCGGGGCCCACGCCGCGGAGCCGGCGGCAGGAAAAGGCTGGGGCACGGAGAAGTTGACGCCGACGCCGCGACGTCGGCGTGTCATCGTCGCACGTTTTCGTCGGAGCGGGCATGGTCCACTTTCACGGCGTCGTCAAGCGCTACCCTACCGGTGTTGTCGCCCTCCAGGACGTCACGGTCGCCATCGAGCCCGGGGAGTTCGTCTTCCTGGTGGGCCCCACCGGCAGCGGCAAGTCCACGTTTCTCAAGCTCATCCAGCGCGTCGAACACCCCACCACGGGGCGCATCGTCGTGGACGGAGTGGAGCTGGGCGCTCTGACCGCCGCGGACGTGCCGTACTTCCGGCGCCGGCTGGGCGTGGTCTTCCAGGAGTTCAAGTTGCTGCCCCACCGCACGGTGGCCGACAACGTGGCCTTCGCGCTCCAGGTCACCGGGACCGACCCCGTGGAGATCACGCCGCGGGTGCGCTGGGCGCTGGAGGTCGTCGGGCTCGCCGACCGGGCCCACGCGCTGCCCGGGCGTCTCTCGGGCGGCGAGCAGCAGCGCGCGGGCATCGCCCGCGCCATCGTCAACCGGCCGCGCCTAGTCCTGGCCGATGAGCCCACCGGCAATCTGGATCCCGGGGCGGCCTGGGAGATCATGCACCTGCTCAGCGAGATCAACCGGCGGGGAACCACCGTGATCGTCACGACGCATAACCCGACGCTGGTGGACGTCCTCCGGCGGCGCGTCGTGGAGCTGCAGGCCGGGCGCGTGGTGCGGGATGAGCATCGGGGCCTCTACCTCCCCGCGCACTGAGTCGGGCGCGCGCTCGCGCGCCCGCCCGCGGCGCACCGCGGGGGGAGCGCCCTGGTCCGGCCCGGCCCCGTCCGGCCGGCGGCAGCGCCTGGCGGCCGTCCTGGCGGCGGTGGCGGAACTGCGCCGGCACACGCTGATGACCGTGGCCGCCACCACCACGATCCTCGTGGCGCTTACCGTCGCCGGCGGCGGCGCGCTGCTGTCGGCGAACCTGGTGCACCTGGCCGTGCTCCTGGAGGGCCAGGTGGAGGTGGTGGCGCTCCTGCGTGACGGGCTCACGCCGGCCCAGCAGCAGCGCGTGCTGGCGGCCGTCTCCGACCTCCCGGCCGTGGAGCGCGCCGTGCTGGTCGGCCGGGACGACGCGCTGCGGCGGCTGCAGGCGACGTACGGGATGCCGCCCTCCCTGGGCCAGTCGTTGCCGTCCAACCCGCTTCCCGACTCCATCGAGGTGCGGGTGCGCGACGCGGCGCGTATCCGCGAGGTCGCCGAGGCCGCGCGCCGGCTCTCCGGCGTCGACGAGGTGGTCTTTGGCGCCCCGGTGGTGGACCGCCTGGTGGCCGTCACGCGGGCCGTACGGCTCGCCGGCGCCCTCCTCGCGGGCGTGCTGGCAGCCGCGGCCCTGCTGATCATCACCAACACGATCCGCCTCACGGTGTCGGCGCGCCGCCAGGAGATCGAGATCATGACCCTCGTCGGCGCCACCCCCGGGTTCATTCGCGGGCCGTTCCTCTGGGAGGGCGCCCTGCAGGGCGCCCTGGCCGCGACGGGCACGAGCCTGCTGCTGGGCGCGGGGTACGCCTGGCTGGCCGCGCGGGTCGAGGCATCGCTGCCCTTCCTGCCGGTGCTGCCGCCGCTCGCCGTGCTGCCGGGCGTGCTGGCCCTGGTCTGGGGGCTGGGGGTCGCGGTAGGGGTGGGCGGCAGCGCCCTGGGCGTGCGCCGCTACCTGGTGCCGTGAGGGGGCTGGCCGCGCGCGAGCTGGCCGCCGCCAGCGCCATCGCCCTGCTGCTCGGGGTGAGCGATTCGGGCGCAGGCGGCCCCGCGCCGCTGGGCGACCGGCAGCAGGAACTTCGGCGCGTGCAGCAGCAGCTTCAGGTCGAGCGGCACCGGCTCCAGGTGGCGCGCAGGCGCGAGCGCCGGCTCGCCGACGAGGTGCAGCACCTGGACCGGGCGCGGGAGGCCACCGAGGCGCGGCTCGACCGGCTGGAAGCCGAGCGCCGGCGCGCGGAGGTGCGTGCCGCGGCAGCGGCCGCCGCGGTGGCGCGGGCGGAGATGGGACTGGCCCGGCGGCGCGCCTTGCTGGGCAGCCGGCTGCGCGACCTCCACCGGTACGGCCGGGCAGGCTACCTGGACGTGGTGCTCGGGGCCGCGACATTCTCGGAGTTCGTGACCCGGGCCCGCGTCGTCGGCGCGGTCGTCCGCACCGACGCCCGGTTCATCGCCGGCTACCAGCACGACCGCGACCGCGCCGAGGCCCTGCGCGCGCAGCTGGAAGCCGAGCAGGCCCGCCTGGCGGCGCTTATGGAGGAGACCCGGCAGCGCCGCCGTCTGCTGACCGAGCAGATCGAGGCCAAGCGGCGGGTGCTGGAGAGCGTGGCGCAGGAGCGCGCGGCCGTCGAGCGTGTCGTCGAGGACCTGCGCCGCGAGTCTGCGGAACTGGAGGCGCTCATCCGGCGCCTGCAGGCCGGCGGCCCGTCGCGGATGGCGGTCGGTGCGTTCATCTGGCCCCTGCGCGGCGCGATCACGTCGCGGTTTGGCTTCCGACGCCACCCCATCTTCCGGGCGCGTCTCTTCCACCAGGGCGTGGACATCGCGGCCCCGTACGGGGCGCCCGTGCGCGCCGCCGGCGACGGCACCGTGCTGTTCGCCGGCTGGTACGGCGGGTACGGCAAGCTGGTGGTCCTGGACCACGGCGATGGGCTCAGCACGCTCTATGGTCACCTGTCCGCGATCCTGGTGGCGCCGGGTGCGCCGGTGACCCGCGGCCAGATCCTCGGGCGCGTCGGCAGCACCGGCTACAGCACCGGGCCCCACCTGCACTTCGAGTTCCGGCGCAACGGGCGACCGGTTGATCCCGGACGCTGACCACGCGTCGCTGGGTCCGCGCACCTCCTCCCGGCGCGGCGCGATGCCCGCCTGCCCGATGGCTGCTGCATCCGCCGGTGCGCTTGTTCACCGTCCCTGCCCACGATAATCTACAACAGGCGGCCGGTGGACCGGCCGCCGGGAGGCGAGAGGTGTGTTGACCGGCACCCGACAGCGACCGACGTGGCCGGCCGTAGCCGCCCTGACCCTTGTGGTCTTCCTCGCTGGCTATGGGGCCGGGCAGGCGTCCGTGGCGCGCGGCGCCGACGACCAGGGATTCGCGCTGCTGCGGCAGTTGTTGACCCACATCCGGCAGGACTACCTGTTGCCCGCGCCCGACGCGAGCGTGCTGTTCGACGGCGCGGCGCGCGGCATCCTCGAGGCGCTGGGCGACCCGTACACGCGGTACATGGACGCGAAGGCGTTCAGGGAGTTCGCGCAGGACGCCCAGGGGTTCTTCTTCGGGATCGGCATCTTCATCGACATCCGCGACGGCCACCTGATCGTCGTCCAGCCCATCGAGGGCACGCCGGCCCATCGCGCGGGCCTGCGCCCCGGCGACCGCATCCGGGCCATCAACAACGTCCCGACCGATGGGATGGCCCTGCAAGAAGCCGTGAGCCGGATCCGGGGCCCGGCCGGGACCCGGGTCGTGCTGCGCGTCGTGCGGGCCGACCGGACGTTCGACGTGGAGATCACCCGCGCGCGCATCCAAATCGTCTCCGTCCAGGGCGCCGCCACCCTGGACGCCGATGTGCAGAAGCGGCTGCAGGCCGAGCGGCTCGGGTACGTGCGGCTGTTGACCTTCAACGACCGCACCGCCGAGGAGGTGGCGACGGAGATCGCCCGACTCCAGCAGGCCGGTGTTCGGGGGCTCCTCATCGACCTGCGCAGTAACGGGGGAGGGCTGCTGGACGCATCCCTGCGGGTGGCGGAGCGCTTCGTGCCAGAGGGCCGGCCGCTGGTGCACATCGTGGACCGCGCGGGCCGCCGGACGACGGAGCGCGCTGGACGCGGGCCCAGGGTCGTGCTGCCGGTGGTCGTGCTCGTGAACGAGTTCAGCGCCAGCGCGTCCGAGATCCTGGCCGGCGCCCTGCGGGACTCCGCGGGCGCCACGCTGGTGGGGATCAGGACGTTCGGCAAGGGCGTCATCCAGTCGGTCTACGCGCTGCCGGGCGGCGGCGGCGCAGCCATCACGACGTCGAAGTACCTGACGCCGGCGGATCACGATATCCACGGCAAGGGCGTGCCGCCCGACGTCGTCGCCGGCGACCGGCTGGAGGGCAAGAGCGACGCCGAGGTGACGCGCATCCAGAGTGAGCAACTGCGCCGGGCCATCGACGTCCTCAGGCAGCGCGTCGGCGGCCGGTAGCGCCGGAGCGGAGGGAATGCCCGGCCCTCGTCGCGTAGGCGCCCGGTGGCGACCGCTGGGGGTTGCGGGGCTGGTCGTCGTGGCCCTGGGGGCCGGCGTGGCGCTGGCCTGGGTCGCGCGGAGCACCCCACCGCCCGGCCGCACCACGGCCCAGCCCTCACGGGCGGTGGTGCCACGGAGCGTCCTGCCGCCTCCCGCCCGACCTGCGCCGGCACCGTCCAACCAGGCGCGGGCGGTCCCCCAGCCGCGCCCCGCCCCGGCGCCCCCAGCTCCTTCCCCGCAGGGCCGGCTGGCCATCGTCTTCGACGACGCAGGCGGCAGCCTGGAGGGCGTGGAAGCGATCATCGCCATCGGCCGACCGGTCACGGTGGCGGTGCTGCCATATCTCGCGCACTCGACCGAGGTGGCGCGGCGGGCGCGCGCAGCCGGGCTCGACGTCCTGCTGCACCTGCCGCTGGAACCCGACGACGCGCGCAAGGACCCCGGGCCGGGCGGCATCACCGTCGAGATGAGCGATGCGGCGATCTACCGGGCGGTGCAGGCGGCGCTGGCCTCCGTGCCGGGCGCGGTGGGGATTAACAACCACATGGGGTCGCGGGCCACCACCGACCGGCGCGTGATGCGTGCCGTGCTGCGCGCGGCGCGCGGCGCCGGGGTGTTCTTCCTCGACAGCTACACGACGTCGCAGTCGGTGGTGCGCGAGGTGGCCGCCGAGGTCGGCGTGCGCACGGCGACCCGGGCGGTCTTCCTCGACAACGAGGACGAGGCGGCCGCCATCGCGGCCCAGATCCGGCGCGCGATCGCCCGCGCCCGCCAGGAAGGCAGGGCCATTGCCATCGGCCACGTGCAGCGCCTGACGCCGACGGTGGTGACTGCCATGCTGCACGAGTTCGACGAGGCCGGGGTGGTGCTCGTGCCGGTGTCGGCGCTGGTCCGGTAGGCAGGCGTCGGGACGCCCCGGCGTAAAAGGGGGACGAGAGGGATGGCGACACAGGCGGTGTTGATCACGCCCCAGGGCGATCCCTGGCAGGCGGCCCTGCGCCAGTTCGACCACGCGGCAGACTACCTGCCCCTCAAGCGGGGCATCCGCGAGTTCCTGGCTTATCCCAAGCGGGAACTCACGGTGCACTTCCCCGTGAAGATGGACGACGGGTCCGTGCAGATCTTCACCGGGTACCGCATCCACCACAGCACTGTCCTGGGCCCGACCAAGGGCGGCATCCGCTACCACCAGGACGTGACCCTTAACGAGATCCGTGCCCTGGCCATGCTGATGACGTGGAAGTGCGCGGTGGTCGGGCTACCCTACGGCGGGGCCAAGGGCGGCGTCGTGGTCAACCCCAAGGCGCTGTCCACCACCGAACTCGAACGCCTCACCCGCCGGTACGCCACGGAGATCTCCATCCTCATGAGCCCCGAAGGGGACATTCCCGCGCCCGATCTGGGGACGACTCCGCAGATCATGGCGTGGATCATGGACACCTACAGCATGCACCGGGGCTACTCGACGCCGTCGGTGGTGACCGGGAAGCCCACCTCGATCGGCGGCTCGCTCGGCCGGGTGGAGGCCACCGGTCGGGGTGTGTCGATCGTGACGCGGGAAGCGGCCCGCTGGCTCGGCCTGGATCTGGCGGGCGCGACCGTCGTGATCCAGGGCTTCGGGAACGTGGGGTCCGTGGCGGCGCAGCTGTTGGCCCGGCTGGGATGCCGCATCGTCGCCGTCAGCGATACGCGCGGCGGGGTCTTCAACCCCAGGGGGCTCGACCCCGACCGGCTGCTCGAGCACAAGGCGCGCAACGGTACCGTCGTGGGATTTCCCGGGGCAGACGTCGTCACCAACCAGGAACTGCTGGAGCTGCCCTGCGACGTGCTGGTGCCCAGCGCGCTGGAAGGCCAGATCACCCAGGACAACGCGGCGCGGATCCAGGCCCGGGTCATCGTCGAGGGGGCCAACGGTCCGGTCACGCCCGACGCCGACGCGATCCTGCGCGAGCGCCGCATCACGGTGCTGCCAGACATCGTGGCCAACGCCGGCGGCGTCATCGTCTCGTACTTCGAATGGGTGCAGGGGCTGCAGCAGTTCTTCTGGACCGAGGAGGAGGTCAACGCCAACCTGGAGCGCATCATCGTGCGCAGCTTCGGGCAGGTGGTGCGGGTGGCGGAAGAGCGCAACGTGGACCTGCGCACCGCCGCGCTGATCCGCGCCATCGACCGCGTGGCGGACGCGCTCTTCACCCGGGGCATCTACCCTTAGCGCGGCGTGGTCGTGCTGGACGGCGCGACGCTGCCGGCCCGCCTGCCCGTGGCCGAGGCCGTCTCCGCCTGCGCCGCGGCGCTGCGCGCCCTGGCCACCGGCGCGGTCGTCGAGGGAGCCACGACCGTCGCAGATCTCGGCCCGGGCCGCCGCGTGCTCGGGGGGACCGCGGCGTGGGAGGGCGACGTCGTCGTGTGGACCGCCCTGCGGCCGGCGGCGCGCGCGGCGGGGCGCGCGTACGATACCGCGGTGCTGATCGACGCGGCCGGCGTCGGCCGGCTGGTGCTCCACGGGTACGAGGTCGCGGTCCTGGGGGCGGCGGCCGCCGCGGGCGCGGCCGTGGACCTGCTGGCCCCGCGGGCGGCAGGGCTGGTGGCCCTGGTCGGGACCGGCGGGCTGGCGGCGGCGCTGCTGGAAGCGGTGTGTGCCGTGCGGCCCGTCACGCAGGTACGCGTCGTCGGCCGCAATGCCGGACGCGCCGCGGCGTTCGCGGCCCGGACGCGGGCGCAGGCGTGGGTCCGGGGCGCCACGGTCCTGCCCGCGCGGGATGCCGGCCTGGCGACCAGGGGCGCCGAGATCATTTTGATGGCGACCGCCTCGGAGGAACCGGTGGTGCCTGCCGAGGAGGTCGCGGCCGGCGCGTGCCTGGTGGCGGCGGGGACCGGCGGCGGCTGGGCTGCCGAGGTCCCGCCCGCGCTGGTCGAGCGCAGCGTGGTCGTGAGCGACAACGTGCACGCGGCGCGCCGGTGGAGCGACGGTCCCTCGATGCGAGGGCACGCCCGGTGGACGGGTACCTGCCTCGTGGCCCTGGCAGACGCCTCCGGCGGATGCCCCCGGCCTGCGGGTGCGGTGACGCTGGTCGTGCTGGTGGGCGCTCCGGTGACCGCGCTGGCGCTGTGCCGGCTGGCCGCCGGCCGGATCGGTGCCTGACCGTGGTCGGGCCCGTCCCCCGGCCGCTCACGCGCCCGGCCGGAGGACGGCAGGAAGTGTCGGGCGGTTGGACGAACCCGGTAGTGACGTGCGCGGGAACACTGGGAGCCCTGCCGCGAGCAGGCCGCGGGGGAGGTGAGGTCTCGAGCGGGCAGAGCGTGTGGCGTGTACGCGGTCGCCGGAGCACAGCCGTGCGCGTAGCCGCGCGAAATACACGATGAAGGAGAGATGAGTATGACGCGATTCCGTGGAGTCCTCGTGGCGCTGGTGATCGTGGTGGTCGCCGCGCTGCTGGCACCGGCCCCGGCGCCGGTGCAGGCGCAGGCGACGAAGGGCAAGATCAAGATCGCCACGCAGAGCCCGCTCTCGGGCGGGCAGGCCGCCCTGGGTGAGGGCATCAAGAACGGCGCCCAGCTGGCCATCGAGCAGCTCGGCGGGCCGATCAAGCGGCTGGGGTTCGACCTCGAACTGGTGCCGTTCGACGACCAGGCGAAGCCCGACGTCGGCGTGGCCAACGCCAAGAACCTGGTCACCGACCCGGACATCCTGCTGGTGATCGGGCACCTGAACTCCGGGGTCGCGATCCCCTCGTCCGAGGTCTACAAGGACAGCATGCTGGCGATGATCTCGCCGGCGAACACCAATCCGAAGATTACCGACCGGAAGCTCAAGAACGTCTTCCGGGTGGTGGGCCGTGACGACGTCCAGGGGGTGGTGGGCGCCGAGTTCGCGGCCAAGGACATGAAGGTCAAGACCGTCTACATTATCCACGACAAGACGGCGTACGGACAGGGCGTCGCGGAGTTCTTCCGCGATCACGCGCCGAAGGTGGGGATGCGGGTCGTCGGCTTCGAGGGGACCGAGGAGCAGGCCAACTTCGATCCCATCATCACGCCGATCCTGGCCCGGCGGCCCGACCTGGTGTACTTCGGTGGCATCTACAACCAGGCCGGCGTCTTCTTCAAGCAGGCCCGCGCCAAGGGGCTGCGGGCGCGCTTCCTGGGTCCAGACGGCATGGACTCCAGCGACCTCGCCAAGATCGCCGGCCAGGCGATCGTGGGCATGCACTACACGACCGTCGCCGGGCCAGTCTCGGTGTACCCCAAGGCCGCCAAGTTCGCCCGCGACTACAAGGCCAAGTTCGGCAAGGACCCCGAGCCCTTCGCGGCCCAGGCCTACGACGCCACCGCGATCGGCCTGAAGGCCCTTGAGAACGCCATCAAGGCTGCAGGGGGCAACAAGCCGACCCGCGAGCAGGTGACCAACGAGGTGCGCAAGATCAAGGCGTTCCCGGGCCTGACCGACACGTTCACCTTCGATGCGAAGGGCGACCCGGTGCCGGCCACGTACTTCGTCATCAACATTACGAGCGGCGACCCGGCCAAGTGGGGACAGAACAAGCTGATCAAGACACTGCGGATCAACCCGCCGGGGGCCGGTATGTAGTGCAGGCTGGTCGCCGCGGCGTTGCGGAGGAGGGGCCCGCCTACCTGGCGCGGCCCCTCCTGCTGTGCGCAGGCAGCGTCGGAGGGCTTCCTTTGCCAGGCGGTGAATAGTCGCCGCCGGTAGGGGGTGGGATCGGGTGGAGTGGGAGATCCTCGTGCGGATCCTGCCGACCGTCGTCGTCGACGGGTTCGTGCTGGGGTTCGTCTACGCCATGATCGCCCTGGGCTACACCATGGTCTACGGCGTCTTGCAGATGATCAACTTCGCGCACAGCGAGATCTTCGTCATGGGGGCGTTCGTGGGCGCGGAGACCCTGCTGATCTTGCAGGCCGGTGGCGCGCTGCACGCCCTGCACCCCCTGCTCCTGCTGGCGCTGATCCTCACCCTGGCCATGGCCGGCAGCGGCATGCTGGCTGTGGCCGTCGAGCGGGTGGCCTATCGCCCCCTGCGAGGCGCGCCACGCCTCATCCCGCTGATTTCGGCGATCGGCGTTTCGTTCTTCCTGCAGGACGCCATCCGGCTGTTCGAGAGCCTGTGGCGCAACGCGTTCTACCTCACGTACCCGACCATCGACTTCTTCGACACGCGGATCCCCCTGGTCGGCGAGGTCGACATCTCGGTCAAATCCGTCCTGATCGTCGCCGCGTCGCTGCTGATGCTGGTGGGTCTCACGCTCTTCGTGAACCGAACGAAGCTCGGCATGGCGATCCGGGCCGTGGCCGAGGACCAGCCCACCGCGGGGCTCATGGGCGTCAACGTGGGGCGGATCATCTCCCTGACGTTCCTCATCGGCGGAGCGATGGGCGGCGCGGCCGGTGCGCTGTTCGGCGTCCAGTTCGGGACGATCAACCCGTACACGGGGTTCATCCCGGGCCTGAAGGCGTTCACAGCCGCCGTCCTGGGGGGCATCGGCAACGTGCCCGGCGCGATGGTCGGGGGACTGGTCCTGGGCATGCTGGAGGCGTTCGCGGCGTCGTACATGTCGCTGCTCACGGGTGGCGCGTTCGGTGCCGAGTACAAGGACATCTTCGCCTTCAGCGTGCTCATCGTCATCCTGATGTTCCGGCCCCAGGGCCTGCTGGGGGAGGTCGTCCGTGAGAAACTCTAGCGTGCGGGCCCTGGGCCTGGCGCTCTATATCGCCGGCACGGTCTACCTCGTGGCGTCGGTGCCCCGGTCGTTGCCCGCCTTCCTGCTGTTCCTGGCGTCGATCTTCCTCCTTGCCCACCTGGACCTGCCGGGCTGGTTCCGCGGGCTCGGGCTGGTGGTGGTCCTGGCCGTGCTGATGCCCTACGTCGGCGTTCGGAACGCCTTCTACCTCGAGGTGGCCACGCAGGTCGGGATCTTCGTGGCGCTGGCGCTGGGTTTGAACATCGTCGTGGGGCTGGCCGGGCTGCTGGACCTGGGGTACGTGGCCTTTTACGCCGTCGGCGCCTACAGCTGGGCGATCGTCGGCTCGCCGCAGGCCCTGAAGATCTGGCCGGAGGCCACCCACATCCTCCCGCTGGGGGGCTGGTGGTTCTTCGTCTTCCTGCTGGTGGCGGTGGTTCTGGCGGCGCTCACCGGAGTGTTGCTGGGACTGCCGGTCCTGCGGGTGCGCGGCGACTACCTGGCCATCGTCACGCTCGGGTTCGGCGAGGTCGTCCGCGTTCTGGCCAACAATCTGGACAAGCCCATCAACATCACCAACGGCCCCATCGGCATCACGCCCGTCGGGCGGCCGCCGTTGTTCTTCGCGCCGGTGGTGGAGATGCTGGGGCTGCCGGCGACGCCCATCGTGCTCTACCCGCTGTACTTCTACTTCATGGTCCTGGTCGTCGTCACCCTTGTCATCCTGGTCACCCAGCGCCTCAAGGACTCGCACATCGGACGGGCCTGGGAGGCGATCCGTGAGGACGAGGCCGCGGCGGTGGCCATGGGCGTGCCGCTGGTGCGCACCAAGCTGCTGGCGTTTGCCGCCGGCGCGTCGTTCGCCGGCGCCATGGGCGTGATCTTCGCCGGCAAGCAGCTGTTCATCAACCCCGAGAGCTTCACGTTCATGGAGTCGATCGGCGTGCTGGCCATGGTGATCCTGGGCGGCATGGGCAGTATTTCGGGGGCGATCCTGGGTGCCAGCGTGGTCACTATCCTCAACCTGCAGGTGCTCAAGCAGTTGTCGCTGACGTTGAACAGCTGGCGGCAGGCCGGGGTGGAGATCCTCGGGTATAACCTGGCCCACCTGCCCACGCAGCTGGAGCCCGCCAAGTACGAGCGCATGGTCTTCGGCGTCATCCTCATTCTCATGATGATCTTCCGCCAGCAGGGGATTCTCCCGTCGGCGCGCCGCCGCATGGAGCTGGAAGAAGCCCGGCAGGTGGCCGCCGAGGAGGCCCTGGCCGGCGGTGGGCGCTGACGTGGCGCTGCTGCAGGCGGCGGGTGTCACCAAACGCTTCGGCGGTCTGGTCGCCGTGCACGGCGTGGACTTCACGCTGGAGGAGGGGCTGATCGCCAGCATCATCGGACCCAATGGCGCCGGGAAGACGACGTTCTTCAACGTGCTGACCGGCGTCTACGCGCCAGAGGAGGGGCAGGTACGGTTCCGCGGCCGGTCCATCGTCGGCCTGCGGCCCGACCAGATCACGGCTTTGGGCATGTGCCGGACGTTCCAGAACATCCGCCTGTTCGGCACCATGACCGTGGTCGAGAACATCCTGGTGGGGATGCACAGCCGGCTGGGCCTGGGCGCGTGGGACGCGCTGCTGCGCACGCCTCGCTTCCACGCCACGGAGCGCGACGCCCTGCGGCGGGCGCGCGAACTCCTGCAGCTCGTCGGGCTCTCCGGGCGGGCCAACGACCTGGCCAAGAACCTGCCGTACGGCGACCAGCGCCGTCTGGAGATCGCGCGCGCGCTGGCCAGCCAGCCGACGCTGTTGCTGCTGGACGAGCCCACCGCCGGGATGTCGCCCACGGAAGCGCTGGCCCTGATGGACTTCCTGCGTCGCCTGCGGGCCGAGCTGGGCCTGACGATCCTGCTGATCGAGCACAACATGCGCGTGGTCATGAACATCTCCGACCGGGTCACGGTGCTGGACTACGGCGAGAAGATCGCCGAGGGGCCGCCCGCGCAGGTGCAGAACGACCCCAGGGTCATCGAGGCCTACCTGGGCGCTACCAAGGGCGTGGCCGCGATCCGGTAACGGGGCCAGCGAATGGCGCTGCTGGAGATCGAGAACCTCCACGTCTACTACGGTCACATCCACGCCCTGCGCGGCATCACCGTGACCGTGGACGAGCGCGAGATCGTGGCGCTGCTGGGCAGCAACGGCGCCGGCAAGACGACCACGCTGCGCACCGTATCGGGGCTGCACCGGGCGCGGGAGGGGGCCGTGCGCCTGGAGGGCGCCCGGATCGACGGCCGGCCGCCCCACGAGATCGTCGCGCTGGGGATCGGGCATGCGCCCGAAGGGCGGCGCATCTTTGGCCGGCTGACCGTGCGCGAGAACTTGATGATGGGCGCGTACCGGCGCCACGACCCCGGGGGGATCCGGGACGACCTGGAACGGGTGCTGACGTTGTTTCCCCGCCTGCGCGAGCGCCTGGGCCAGGTGGCCGGGACGCTGTCAGGCGGTGAGCAGCAGATGCTGGCCATCGGCCGTGCCCTGATGACGCGGCCGCGGGTGCTGCTGCTGGACGAGCCCTCCATGGGCCTGGCGCCGGTGCTGGTAGAGCAGATCTTCCAGACGGTTCTCGACATCAACGCCCAGGGGACCACGGTGCTGCTCGTCGAGCAGAACGCCTACATGGCGCTCACCGTGGCGCACCGCGCCTACGTGCTGCAGACCGGGGAGATCACCCTCCAGGGATCGGCCGCCGAGTTGCGCGAGAACCCCGAGGTCAAGCGGGCCTACCTGGGCGGCTGAGCCGCCCGCAGGCCGCGCAGCCCGGCCCGCCCCGCCGGTCAGTCCCCGTTGCGCGGCAGCGTGACGACGAACGTCGTGCCCGCGCCGGGGGCGCTGGTGACGGCGATGCGCCCGCCGTGGGCCTCCACGATGTGTTTGGTGATGGCCAGGCCCAGGCCGCTGCCCCCCGGGCTCGCCGGCCGGGCCCGGTCGGCCTTGTAGAAGCGCTCGAAGACGTGGGGCAGGTCGTCCGGGGCGATGCCCGGCCCCGCGTCCGAGATCGAGATCTCGACCTCCCCGTCGGTGCAGCGCCAGCCGATGGCGATGCGGCCGCCGTCGGGCGTGAACTTGATGGCGTTGTCCAGCAGGTTGGTGAGGACCTGGCTCAAGCGGTCGCGGTCGGCCAGGGCGACGACCTCGCCGGGCGGCGCCTGCACGTCGAACACCCGCGCGCCCGCCAGCGGCCGCAGCCGGGCCAGGGTCTCGTCCACCAGCG
This sequence comes from Candidatus Fervidifonticultor secundus, assembly GCA_031459385.1. Taxonomy (GTDB): domain Bacteria; phylum Sysuimicrobiota; class Sysuimicrobiia; order Sysuimicrobiales; family Humicultoraceae; genus Fervidifonticultor; species Fervidifonticultor secundus. Next base: position 46,551 of record JAVKIP010000002.1, read on the forward strand.
TGCCCACGTCGACCTGCCCCAGCTGTAGGGTGACGCGCTTGTCCTCCAGCCGCGAGAGGTCCAGCAGGTCGTCGACCAGCTTCACGAGCCGGTTGGCCTCTTTGTCGATGATCTCCAGGAAGCGCCGGCCCGTCGCCTCGTCGTGCATGGCGCCCCCCAGCAGCGTCTCCGCGAACCCCTTGATCGACGTCAGAGGGGTGCGCAGCTCGTGGGAGACGTTGGCCGTCAGCTCCCGTCGCACGCGCTCGAGCCGGCGCAGCTCGGTGACGTCGCGCAGCACCGCGACGGCCCCGCCGGGGCCACCGCCCTCACCCGGCAGCGGCGCGCAGTGGACCTCCACCAGGCGGGTGCCGACCTCTGCCGGCGGCAGCTCCCCGGTGCAGGGCTGGCCGCGCGCCGCCGTCTCGGCCAGCAGCGCGCGCAGGCGCGGGCCGGGCCGCAGGAACGCCTCGTCGCCCCTGCGCCCGGGCGCCAGGAGGTCGGAGGCCGCCCGGTTGGCCAGGATGAGGGTGCCGCCGCGGTCGACCGCCACCACGCCGTCGGACATGCTGGCCAGGATCGTCTCCAACCGGGTGCGCTCTGCCTCCAGGGTCGTCACCATCTCGCGCAACCGGCCGGCCATGTGATTGAAGTGCTCGGCGAGCCGTGCGATCTCGTCGGCCCCGCGGGGCGCGACGGTCTGGGTGAGGTCGCCGGCGCTCATCCGCGTGGCCACCCGGGTGAGGTCCTCGATGGGCTCGACGAGCCCCCGGGCCAGGCGTGCGCCCAGCACCCAGGCCAGCACCATCCCGATCACCAGACCGACACCCAGCTGCGGGAGCATCCGGCGCAACTGCACCCACACCCATCCCGTCGGCACCGATACGTGCACGACGGCGAACAGCCGGCCGTCCACCAGCACCGGCGACGCGGCGAAGACCCGCTGGCCGCCCTCGGCCGGATCCCGGCGGACCGTCCGGAACGTGCAGTCGCCGGTGCGCTGGGGCGCGTCCAGGCACGCTGCCAGGGCAGCCAGTTCGCCGGCAGGGCCGGTGCGGGCCGGGGTGCGCAGCGCGGCGGCGGGAAGCACCCGGATGGTGGCGTCGGGCCGCCAGCGGAACTCCTGGGCCAGGCGTTCCAGGCGCGCGGGGTCGGCACCGCCGTCCCGTGCGTACTCCTCGAGCATGCGGCCGATGAGCCGGGCCTGGCGCTCGATCACCCACGCGTAGGTGGTCGTGTACTGCAGCTGGAGGCGCCAGGTGACGAACGTGGCCACCAGCACCAGGCACAGCGTGGCCAGCGCCAGGTACGAGAGGGCCAGGCGGCTGCGGATCGAGCGCGGCCTCATGGGCGTCCCTTCCGGCGCGCGGGCTCGGGCGCGCGGAGCTTGTAGCCGACGCCGCGCACGGTGACGATGTAGGTGGGTGCGGCGGGATCGTCCTCGATCTTCTCCCGCAGCCGGCTCACGTGCATGTCGACCGTGCGCGTGCTGCCGTAGAAATCGTGCCCCCACAGGTGTTCGAGGAGGAAGTCGCGGGTGAAGATGCGATTGGGGTAGCGCATGAACAACCGCAGGAGGTCGAACTCCCGGGCCGTGAGGTCCACCGGCCGTCCCTGGAGGGTCACTTCGTGCGTGACCGGGTCGAGCCGCAGCTCCCCGACCTGGAGCGGCTCCTGCGCAGGCGGCGGCACCTCCCGGGCACGCCGCCGCAGCACCGCTTTCACGCGGGCGACCAGCTCGCGGGGACTGAACGGCTTGGTGACGTAGTCGTCGGCCCCGCGCTCGAGTCCTTCGACCCGTTCGAGCTCGCCGCCGCGCGCCGTGAGCATGATGATGGGCACCGGGCCCTCGCGGCGCAGCTGCCGGCACACCTCCATCCCGTCCAGGCCTGGCAGCATCAGGTCGAGGATCACGAGGTCGGGGCGCTCGGCCCGGGCCCGGGCCAGCGCCGCGTGCCCGTCGCCCGCCGTGGTGACCTCGTAGCCCTCCTGGAGCAGGTTGTACCGCACCAGCTCCACGATGTGCGGCTCGTCGTCCACGACCAGCACGCGCGCGTGCATCGCTCACATCACCCGCCGCAGTTCGCCGCCGATGTAGCCGGTAGCCGCGATCAGGACCGCGCCCAGAACCGCGAGCCCGACGAACACCGGCCGGGACAGGGCCGGCCGGCGCCACCGCGCCAGGAAGCTCACCAGGTACACCCCAGTGGCCGCAGCCGCCACCAGCTGGTGCACGCGGTGCTGGGTGACGAACTCCTGCCCGATCCCCTGCGCGACCAGGGGCAGGTAGTCGACGTAGCCGCTCGCGACCGACGCCACCGCGCCCAGCAGGCCCAGGCCCACGAGCCACTGCGAGGCGCGCAGGTGGCCCAGGTCGCCCGACCGCAGGAACAGCACGTCGAACAGCGCGCTGGTCAGCCACAGCGCCACGGGGAAGTGCACGATCAACGGATGGACCAGAAAGGGCATCACACCACCTCGCGGTGCCGGTCGGGCCGCGCGGCCAGCGAGAGCCGGCGGCCGTGCCCACGGCCTGTCAGAGTCGTTCGGCTCCGGCCGGCCGGCCTCCTCGGGGCAGGCTAGCGCCGTCGGGTAACGGCGGTGTCACTCAAAGGGCGCGCGCCCCGGTGCGTCGAAACGCGCTGGCGGTGAGCCACCCGATGAGCACCGACGCGCTGGACACCCGGGCCAACCCCCTGGCCTTCCTCGACGACGAGCTGCGCGACCTGCGGGCGCGCGGCGCCTGGCGCTGGCCGCGGCTGCTGGAGGGACCGCAGGAGCCCTGCAGCCGCTACGACGGGCGCGAGGTCATCAACCTGTGCTCCAACAACTACCTGGGGCTCGCCACGCATCCGGCGCTGAAAGCCGCCGCCCGGGAGGCCCTGGACCGCTACGGCGTGGGATCGGGCGCGGTCCGCACGATCGCCGGCAACATGAGCCTGCACCAGGAACTCGAGGCGGAGCTCGCCGCGTTCAAGAAGACGGAGGCCGCGCTGTTGTTCCAGTCCGGCTTCACCGCCAACGCCGGTACCGTCGCGGCGATCCTGGGCAAGGGCGACGTGGTGGTGAGCGACGAGCTCAACCATGCCAGCATCATCGACGGTTGCCGCCTCTCCGGTGCCGAGAAGAAGATCTACCCCCACGGCGACGTGGCCGCGGCGCGGCGCCTGCTGGAGGAGGCGCGCGGCGCGCGGCGCGTGCTGCTCATCACCGACGGCGTCTTCAGCATGGATGGCGACATCGCCCCGCTGCCCGCGCTGGTGGAGGCCGCCGAGGCTTACGGCGCCATCATGATGGTGGACGACGCCCACGCCAGCGGCGTGCTCGGCGATGCCGGCCGCGGCACCGTCGACCACTACGGGCTGCACGGCCGCGTGCACATCCAGGTGGGGACGCTGTCCAAGGCGTTCGCGGGGCTGGGCGGCTACGTCGCGGGCAGCCGCGCGCTGATCGACATCTTGATGCACCGGGCCCGCCCGCTGCTGTTCTCCACCTCCCATCCGCCGGCGGTGGCGGCTGCGGCCCTGGCGGCCGTGCGGCTGGTGCAGCGGGAGCCGCAGCTGATCCAGCGGCTGTGGGAGAACACGCGTTTCTTCAAGGAGGGGCTGGGTCGGCTCGGGTTCGACACCGGCCGGAGCCAGACGCCGATCACGCCGGTGATGATCGGTGACGAGCGCGCGGCCTTCGCCTTCTCGGACCGGCTCTTCGAAGAAGGGGTCTTCGCGGTGGGGATCGCGTTTCCCACGGTGCCGCGTGGCGCTGCCCGCGTGCGCACCATCGTCACGGCCGCACACACCCGCGCACACCTGGAGGCGGCGCTGGACGCGTTCGCGCGGGCCGGCCGCGCGCTGGGAGTGATCTGACCTGACCGTTCCCACCAGGGCCTTCGGCGCGCTGCTCTCCCCGAGCGAGGCGCGCGAGCGCTACCTGGCCGCGCTGGAGGCGGCGCCGCGCGGGGTCGAGGAGGTGCCGGTACACGCGGCGCTGGGTCGGGTGCTGGCCGCGGACGCCGTGGCCGGAGTCGACCTCCCGCCCTTCGACCGCTCCGCCGTGGACGGTTGGGCCGTGCGGGCGGCCGACGTGGCCGGGGCTGCGGTCGACCGACCGGTCAGCCTGCGCCACGTCGGAGAGGTGACCATGGGAGCCGAAGCAGGGCTGCGCGTGGGCACGGGCCAGGCCGTCCGCGTGCCGACGGGCGGGATGCTGCCCCCAGGCGCCGACGCCGTCGTGATGCAGGAGGACGTCACCTTCCGCCCGCCGGAGGTGCTGGTCCGACGGGCAGTGGACGTGGGCGCCAACGTCGTGCCGCGCGGCGTCGACGTCCGTGCGGGCGAGGTGGTCCTGGCCCGTGGCCGCCGTCTGCGGCCTGCGGACCTGGGGATCCTGGCCGGGCTGGGGTACGCGAGGATCGCGGTCACGGTGCGGCCGCGGGTGGCAGTGGTGTCCACCGGTGACGAGGTCGTGCCGCCGGGGGCGCCGCTCGGTCCCGGGCAGGTGCGGGACATGAACAGCGCGGCGCTGGCGGGCGCTGTTGAGGCGGCCGGCGGCGTGGCGGACCCGCTGGGCATCGTGCGGGACGATCGCGGGATGCTGGAGGCGACGCTTTCGGCTGCCGTGAGCAGCCACGAGATGGTGCTGGTCTCGGGCGGCTCGTCGGTCGGCGAACAGGACAGCGTCGCCGAGGCGATCGGCGCGCTGGGTCCACCGGGAATCATCGTGCACGGTGTCGCGGTCCGGCCTGGCAAGCCGACGATCCTGGCGGCCGCCGGCAGGGTGCCGGTCATCGGCCTGCCCGGCAACCCGGTCTCGGCGCTGGTAATCTTCGACCTCTTCGCGCGCCCCGTGCTCGAGCGCCTGCTGGGCATGGATCCGGCCGCGCGTCCCTGGGACCGGGTGCGGGCGCGCGTGGCGGCGCCGGTGCCGGCCGCCGGGGCCAGGGAAGACCACCGGCGCGTGCGCCTGGAGGCGCGCCCCGACGGCCTGTGGGCACAGCCGCTGCCCGCAGCGTCGCAGGTGCTGACGTCGCTGGTGCGGGCAGACGGGATCGTCGTCGTGCCGGCTGGCGGGCCCGGGTACGCGGCGGGAGACGAGGTCGAGGTGCGGCTCCTGTGACCGGGCGGACGCGTGCCGGAGGCCCAAGCCCCAGGGGGCGGGGCCTGGCAGCCAGCCGGCAGCCCGCCACAGCCGCGAGGCTCACGCACGTCGATGCCGCCGGACGCAGCCGGATGGTGGACGTCTCGGCCAAGCCCGCCACGGTCCGTCGCGCCACGGCCCGGGGCGAGGTCCACATGCAGCCCCGCACGCTGGCCCTGCTGCGCGCCAACCGGCTCGCCAAGGGCGACGTGCTCGGTGTCGCTCAGGTTGCCGGCGTGCTCGCGGCCAAGCGCACGGCCGAGCTGATTCCCCTGTGCCATCCGCTGCCGCTCGCGGATGTGCAGGTCCGGCTGACCCCGCACAGGGCGCCGGCGCGCGTGGCCATCGAGGCCACGGTGCGGACTGTGGCGCCCACCGGCGTGGAGATGGAGGCGCTGACGGCGGTGGCTGTGGCGGCCCTCACGGTGTACGACATGTGCAAGGCCGCCGACCGCGCGATGACGATCGAACGCATCCGGCTCGTGCACAAGGCCGGCGGACGCCGCGGGGAGTATCGCCGTCCAGGCGAGCCGCCTCCCCAGGAGGAGTCATGACCACCCTGGAAGGTCGGCGCGTCGCCGTCCTCACCGCCAGCGAGACCGTGGCCCGAGGGGCGGGCACCGATACCAGCGGCGATGTGGTGGTAGAGCGCCTGACCGCCATGGGCGCTGAGATCGTGGCGCGGGACGTGGTCCGCGACGACCGGGCGGTCATCGCCCAGCGCCTGCGCGCCTACGCCGACGACCTGGGTGTGGCGCTCGTGCTGACCACCGGCGGCAGCGGTCTCTCCCCCACTGACGTGACGCCCGAGGCCACGCTGGACGTGGTGGAACGACTCGTCCCCGGGCTCCCGGAGGCAGCGCGCCAGCGCACCGCGGCCGCAGCCCCCCTGGCCGTGCTCTCGCGCGGGGTCGCGGGCATCCGCGGGCGCACGCTCATCGTGAACCTGCCAGGCAGCCCCCGGGCCGTGCGCGAGTGGCTGGACGTTCTCCTGCCGGTGCTGCCGCACGCGCTAGCGCTGCTCGGCGGCGAGTCGCCCCCCTGGGGCCAGGAGCACCGCACGGACATCCGGTGAGCGACCCCGGACCACCGTGGAGCCGGTGGGAGCGGCGCTGGACCCTGCTGCTCCTGGGAGCCGTCGCACTCAGTCTGGCTGGCCTGGGCCTGCCATCGTTGCAGGGCGACGACGTCTTCTACGGTGCCATCGCGCGGCACATCGTCGCCTCCGGCGAGTGGATCACGCTGACCCATCCCGACCATCCCGGGTGGCTGGTGGACAAGCCGCCCCTGACGTTCTGGCTCATGGCCATCTCGCTGCGCCTGGGGGGCGACCACCCCGGGGTGCTGCGCTTCTGGCACGTGGGGCTCGCCCTGGCCACGGTAGCCGCGACGTGGCGGCTCGGCCGGCGTGCGCTGGGGCGCGAGGGCGGAGTGCTGGCCGCGCTGTTGCTGGGGACCAGCGGGCAGTTCTTCTACGTGGCCTTCGATCCGGCACAGGACATCCCCCTGACGTTCTTCCTGACCGTGGCCATGCTGGCCTACACCGACTACCGGGCCGGGGCCGGCGTGCGCGCCGCGGTGCTGACAGGACTGGCTGTCGCGCTGGCGGTGCTGACCAAAGGCATCGTGGCGCTCGTCGTGTTCGGACTGGTGGTCGCCGGCGATCTGGGGCTGCCGCCGTGCGGCGGGGCCTGGCGCTGGCGCGACGTCTGCGCCGGTGCCGCCGTCTTCCTGGCGGTGGCATCGCCATGGTTCGTCGCGGGTGCGCTCCGGGGCGGGCGGCCGTTCGTCGACACGTTCTTCCTCTGGGGCCCGTTGGGCGTCGGGCGCTTCTTCCAGGGCGTGACGGCCAGGATGCCCTACGGGCAGGCGCTGGTGATCTTCGTGCCGACGCTGATGGTGGGCGTCCTGCCGTGGACGGGGCTGCTCCCCGGGGCGGTGCGCGAGGGGTGGCGGGCCGTGCGCGGCGGCGCGCCGATCCTGCGCGTCTGCGCCCTGTGGGCGGGCCTCTACTTCCTGCTGCTGTCGCTGTCGCCAGGGGACAAGATGATGCACCACCTGCTGCCGCTCTATCCGGCAGCGATGGTCCTCGCCGCGCGCTTCGTGCTGGCCGCCGACGGGGATCCCCTGCGCCTGCGCGCGTCCGCAGGCGTGGCGCTGGCGGCCATCGTCCCGGCCGTCGCCGGTCTGGTCATCATGCGCCTGCGCTACCCCGAGACAGCCGGCGCCGTGCTGCCGGCGGCCGCGCCGTTCGTGCTCGGGTTGCTGGCCGCGCTGGGGGCGTTCGCCGCCCGTGCCCTCCGGGGCCGTGCGCGCGAAGCGGTGGCGCTCGCCGGGGCGGCGATACTGGTCGCGCACGGGTTTGCCGAGGCGCTGGTGTTGCGTCGCTGGGACGCGTTCGCGCCAGCTGGGCGTCCCACCGCGCCGCCGGTGCTCCGGCAGGGTGGAGCCCCAAGCGGTGATCTGGTGGGACGGGGTGTGGTGGGGGCGCGTGGCGGCTTGCCTTGACGCTGGCAGATGGCGACCGATATAATTGCACGAGATTTCCGCCATATCGGCGACGAACGGGAGCAGTAGGCCGGAAGTCTGCCTGCGAGCGAGCCGGTGGAGGGTGCGAACCGGCGGCAGGCCCGGCTGAACTCGCCCGGGAGCCGCGGGCGCGAACGCGTCGCGGACGCGACGCCAAGCGTCCGCCGCCTGGCCCGCGAGACGGGTCTAGAGTGGATGGACGCACGGGGCAGTAGCTCAGCGGGAGAGCGCCCGCTTGGCGTGCGGGAGGTCGAGGGTTCAATTCCCTCCTGCTCCACCAGCGTGATCGGCGCGTCCGTCAACCGGGGTGGTACCGCGGAGGCCGCCTTCGCCCTTGGGGAGGAGGCGGCGCGCCGTTTTTTGGGAGGAGAGCGGGATGCAGCCATCGAGTCGGGTCTGGTTTGACGGCAAGCTGGTGCCGTGGGACGAGGCCACGGTGCACGTCGCAGCCCACGTCATCCAGTACGGGTCCAGCGTCTTCGAGGGCATCCGCTGCTACGAGACGGCGAGCGGGCCCGCGATCTTCTGCCTGACCCCGCACCTGCGGCGCCTGGAGGACTCGTGCAAGATCTTCCGCATGGCGCTGCCCTACACGACCGAGGATCTCGCCCGGGCGATCCTCGAGACCGTGGGGGTCAACGGGCACCGGTCGTGCTACATCCGCCCGGTGGTGTTCCGGGGCGTGGAGTCGTGGAGCGTGGAGCCGCGCCGCTCGCCGCTGCACGTGGCCATCATCACCATCGAGTGGGGGCGCTATCTGGGGCCCGAGGCGATCGAGCAGGGCGTCGACGTCATGGTGAGCTCGTGGCGGCGCATGGCCCCCGATACGCACCCTGGCATGGGCAAGATCGGCGGGAACTACGTCAACTCGGCGTTTGTCGTCATGGAGGCGGTGGACAACGGGTACGCCGAGGGGATCGCCCTGGACGTGTACGGGTACGTCAGCGAGGGCAGCGGGGAGAACGTGTTCGTGGTGCGCGACGGCGTGATCTACACGCCACCGCTGGCCGCCTCAATTCTCAGCGGCGTGACGCGTATGGTGGTCACGACGCTGTGCCGCGACTTGGGCATCGAGGTGCGGGAGATCCCGATCCCCCGCGAGTTGCTCTACGTGGCCGACGAGGTCTTCTTCACCGGGACCGCCGCAGAGATCACCCCGGTGCGGTCGGTGGACAAGGTGCGCATCGGCGGCGGGACCCGCGGACCGGTCACGCGGCGGCTGCAGGAGGAGTTCTTCGGTATCGTCGAAGGCCGGATTCCCGACCGGCACGGCTGGCTCACGGCCGTGCCCGTCCTGAGCCGGCCGTAGCGCGCCCGGGAGGCGTCCGGAACCCATGCGGTACGATCACCGGACCGTCGAGGCGAAGTGGCAGGCGCGGTGGGAGGCCGACCGGCTGTACCACGCGCCGGACTTCGACCCGCGGCCCAAGTTCTACTTCCTGACGATGTACCCGTATCCGTCGGGGGACGGGCTGCACATCGGCCACTGGTACGCCATGGCGCCCTCCGATGCGGCCGCGCGCTACAAGCGGATGCGGGGGTACAACGTGATGCTCCCCATGGGCTTCGACGCCTTCGGGCTGCCGGCGGAGAACGCCGCGATCAGCCGGGGCGTCCACCCGTACCGGTGGACGATGGACAACATCGCCCGGATGCGCCAGCAACTGCGCTCCATGGGCGCGATGTGGGACTGGGACCGCGAGATCGTGACCTGCCAGCCCGAGTACTACCGGTGGAACCAGTGGTTCTTCCTGAAGATGTACGAGCGCGGCCTGGCCTACCGCGCGCTGGCGCCGGTGGACTGGTGCCCGAAGGACAACACCACGCTGGCCCGCGAGCAGGTGGTGGGCGACGAGCGCGTCTGCGAGCGGTGCGGGACGCCGGTGGTCAAGAAGAACCTGGAGCAGTGGTTCCTGAAGATCACGGCGTACGCCGACGAGCTGCTCGACTTCTCGACGATCCAGTGGCCCGAACGCGTCGTCACGCTCCAGCGGAACTGGATCGGGCGCAGCGACGGGGTGGAGTTCGCCCTCGAGGTCCGCGGGCACCCCGGCGTGACGTTCCGGGTGTTCACCACCCGGCCCGACACCGTCTTCGGCATGACGTTCTGCGTGCTGGCGCCGGAGCACCCGCTGGTCGACCGCCTGGTGACCCCCGACCGGCGGGCGGTGGTGGACGCCTACAAGTTCAAGGCCGCGCGCGAGTCGGACATCGAGCGCCTGTCCACCGAGAAGGAGCGCGACGGGGTCTTCATCGGCGCCTATGCCCTCAATCCCATGAACGGCGCCGCGGTGCCCATCTACATCGCGGACTACGTGCTGCTGACCTACGGCACCGGCGCCATCATGGGTGTGCCCGCGCACGATGCCCGCGACTTCGACTTCGCCCGCAAGTACGGGCTACCCATTCCGGTGGTGGTGGCGCCGCCGGGGTGGGACGGGCAGCCGCTCGCCGCCGCGTACCTCGGCGAGGGGACGATGGTGAACTCGGGCGAGTTCGACGGCCTGCCCTCAACCGTGGCGTGGCAGCGCATCGCCGACGCCATGGTGGCCCGCGGCATCGGCGAGCGGAAGGTGCACTACCGCCTCCACGACTGGCTGATCAGCCGCCAGCGCTACTTCGGCACGCCGATCCCCATCGTCTACTGCGGCCACTGCGGTATCGTGCCGGTGCCGGAGGAGGACCTGCCGGTGGTGCTGCCCGAGGACGCGGAGTTCCGCCCGACCGGCGAGTCCCCCCTGAAGTACCACGACGGATTCCGGCGCACGACCTGCCCCCGGTGCGGGGCGGAGGCCGAGCGCGAGACGGACACTATGGATACCTTCGTGGACTCCTCCTGGTACCAGTACCGCTACCTGAGCCCGCACGACAGCCAGCGGCCGTTCGATCCTGCCGTGGGGCGGTACTGGCTACCCGTCGACCAGTACACCGGCGGCGTGGAGCACGCCGTCATGCACCTGCTGTACACGCGGTTCTGGACCAAGGTGATGCGCGACCTCGGGCTGGTCACGTTCGACGAGCCGATGCTGCGGTTGTTCAACCAGGGCATCATCCTGGGCCCCGACGGCCATCGCATGAGCAAGTCCCGGGGAAACGTCGTCAATCCCGATGAGCTCGTGGCCGCGCATGGCGCCGACGTGGTCCGCGCGTACCTGATGTTCATCGGTCCGTGGGACGAGGGCGGCCCGTGGGATCCCCAGGGCATCGGCGGGATCGTGCGCTTCCTGGGCCGGGTCTGGAGCCTCGTGACCCAGACCGCCAGCCGCACGCCGGCCGGAGCCCCCGACGGCGGCGCGGACCGCGAGCTGGAGTACTGGGTACACCGTACGATCGCACGGGTCACGGCCGACCTGGAAGAGTTCCGGTTCCACACCGCCCTGGCGGCCCTCATGGAGTTCACCAACACGTTGCAGCGGCTGCGGGAGGCCCTGGCCGCGACGGTGGCCTGGCAGGCGGCCCTGCGGACGCTGGTGCTCCTGCTCGCGCCGTTCTGCCCGCACATGGCGGAGGAGCTCTGGGTGGAGCATCTCGGAGAGGCCTACAGCGTCCACACCCAGGCATGGCCCGCCTACGATCCCGCGAAGGCCGTCGCCGAGCACCAGACGCTGGTGCTCCAGGTCGACGGCCGGGTGCGCGACCGCATCCAGGTGCCGGCCGGCATCAGCGACGAGGAGGCGCGGGCGCGGGCGCTGTCGAACCCGCGGGTGCGTCAGTTCATTGACGGCCGGCAGGTCGCCAGCATCATCGTTGTGCCAGGGCGCCTGGTCAACGTCGTGACGCGCTGAGGCCGCCGTACGCCGCCCCCGCCCGGGTCGATGTCTTTGGGTGGGGGCGAGGCGTATCTCGCGTGCCGAGCAGATCGCTCTTGGAGCACTCGTGTGCGCGTCGGCGCTCCTGATCGGCGTGGCCAGCCGGAGCGCCCGTGCGCCCGCGCCCGTCGTCATCACCACGCCCCGGGCGCCCATGCCGGTCCGTGTCCACGTCGCGGGCGAGGTGGTCTGGCCTGGCCTCTATGCGCTGTCCCCCGGCGCCCGCGTCCAAGATGCGATCGCCGCCGCGCGCGGCCCCACGCTCCTGGCTGACCTGGACCAGCTCAACCTGGCGGCCGTGCTGCGTGACGGCGACCGCGTCCTGATCCCTCGCCGGGCTCCGACGCCGCCGTCAGCGGCGTTCCCCGGGGGCGACGCCTCGCCCCGTCGCCGGGCTCCATGTGGTCCCCCGCGCCCCGCCGGCCCGGCGCAACGGCCCCGGTCCCCGGCAGGGGTGCCGGGCCGGCCGGTGAACGTCAACACGGCCTCCGCCGACGACCTGGAGCGGCTGCCAGGGGTGGGCCCGGTGCTGGCCAGACGGATCGTGCACGACCGCCAGACCCGCGGCCCGTTCCGACGGGTCGAGGATCTGGAACGGGTGCGCGGTATCGGCCCCGGCCTCGTACGGCGCCTCCGGCCGCTGGTGCGGCTCGATTGACGGAACCCGGGCCGTCCGGCCTCCGTAGAAGCAGAGGGGCACGGGCGCAGGTGGGATGTGACCGACGAACGCCGGCATGCCCGACCAGCGTACACCCCGGAGGACGTGGCGCAGTTTGAGACCCTCGTGGCGCGGTACGGTGCCCACGTGTATGCGGTGGCTTACCGGCTGGCGGGCAACGAGGCCGACGCCCGGGATCTGGCCCAGGAGGCCTTCATCCGGGCCTGGCGCGCACTGCGGACGATCCAGCCCGGGACGGCTCTGGAAGGCTGGTTCTACCGCATCGTCAAGAACCTGTACATCGATCTGGTGCGCCGGAAGCCCCGCCAGCGTGTCCAATCGCTGGACGCGCCCCTCGACACCGGCGAGGCGACCGTGGCCCGCGAGCGGCCCGACCCGGCCGCCGACGTCGAGCGTGCTGCGGCCGACCGCGCCATCGACCGGCGCATCCAGGCCGCGCTGCTGGCGCTGCCGCCCGACCTGCGCGCGGTCGTGGTACTCTCTGACGTCGAGGGCTACGGGTACGAGGAGATCGCCGCGATGCTCGACATCCCCATCGGCACGGTGAAGTCGCGGCTGCACCGCGCACGGCGCGCGTTGCGCGACCGGCTGGCGCCCCATCGGGCGGAGCTGATGCAGCCATGAGCGCACCCCACGGGCTGCGGCAGCACCTGAGCGCCTACCTCGACGACGAGTTGCTCCCCGGGGAAGCTGCCAAGGTGCGCAGGCACCTGGCCGAGTGTCCTGCGTGTGCCGCGGAGCTGGAGGAGCTCAGGGCCGTGCGGGCGCTGCTGCGCCGGCTGTCGCCGCCACCGGTACCCGAGGGATTTCTCAAGGGCCTGCGCGCCCGTCTGGCAGCGGAAGCCGCCACCGGCCGCCGGGCGTGGTGGCGGCCGGTCCTGGTGCCGCGGCCGGCCGTCCTGGTGGCCGCGGTGGTCGCTGTGTTGATCCTGGTGGGCCTGCCGCTCGCGCGCGGCCGGCTCGAGCGCCTGCGCGCCGCCGAAGTGGGACCGGACCTCTTCATACGGGCGTACGTGCCCAATGCCGCCGTCGACCCGCTGGTGGACCGGGCGTACCTGGGGCTGCTGGTCACCGATGCGAACCTGCGCCTGATCGGCGAGGACCCGCGGCAGATCGGGGGACAGCGGTGAGCGCGCTCGGCCTCGGCACCCGCGCCGGTTGGCAGCTCCGGCGCTCTGCGGCCACGGGCGCGGCCGGCCGGCTGCCGGTACTCGCCGCGACGCTGCTCGGCGCGCTGGCCGCAGGCCTGCTGGGCGTGCTGGCCGTGGGACGTGCAGCCGCGCAGCCCGCCCCGGAGCGTCTCCTGGGCGGCGTCTTGCTGGACCAGTTCCTGCGCCACGCGATGCTCGCCCCGCAGATCATCGACTACGAGGGCACGAAGATCATCTCGGTGCTGCGGGGCGCCACCATGGAGAGCGTGACGGTCAGCGAGGCGCACAAGCGCCCCAACCGAACCCGTCTGGAGTTCCTCTCGCCCGAGGCCGTGGCGGGCCGCCTGGTGGTCGATGACGGCCTGCAGACCTGGCAGTACGAACCGCGCCTGCACGTGGTGATTCAGGGCCCCTCGCTCGCACCGCCGGTGGAAGCGCCGCCCGCGAGGCTCACCGATCGCTACGAGGCGTCGGTGATGGGCCTCGAGCAGGTCATCGGCCGCCTGGCCGTCCACGTGCGGCTGCGGCCCCGCGGCGCGGGCGGCGAGCGGCGCCTGTGGATCGACCGCTACACCGGCGTGGTGCTGCGCAGCGAGGACCGCGACCCCGTCGACGGCGTGGTCGCCACCAGCTTCTTCACGCGGATCAGCTACGGCCTGAACTTCCCCTCGGCGATGTTCCTCCCGCGCATCCCGGCCGGCGCACGCGTCCTCTCCCCGGCGGAGGTCGCGGAGCCCGTGATGCCCCTTGGGGCGCTGGAACGGCGGGTGGGCTACGCCGTCCGCGCGCCGGCGGTGCTGCCGGGTGGGTTCCGGCTGCTGGGCGGCGAGGTCGTCAGCGCCGGCGTCCTGCGCGCCGCGCACCTGCACTACCACGACGGCACCCGGGCCCTGGGCCTGTTCGTGGTACCGTCGCGCCGGCTGGGCCCGCCGCGCAGCGAGATCCCGGTGCCCATGCTGGGCCCGCGCGCGGCGGCGACCGCCCGGGGCGCGACGCGAATGGTGCAGTGGGAGACGGGCGGCATGCGCTACGCCCTGGTCGGGCCACTCCCGCTGGCCGACCTCGTGACACTCGCGCAGGCCGTGGCGCCCCCGCGCTAGCCGGGCCCGTGCCGGCCGCCGGCCACCGCGCGCGAGCGACCGGCGGCGCGCAGGACTAGGGAAGGGCTGGGCCGCCGACGGCGCGAATCGCGGCCCATGACCCTGCGCGAGTTCCAGGAGCGGATCGACAGCACCTACGGCCGCCGCGACCGCGAGCGCGGGATCGACGGGACGTTTCGCTGGCTGGTGGAAGAGATCGGGGAACTCGCCCGCGCCATCCGCGCCGGCGACCCGGACCGCCTGCACGAGGAAGTCGGCGACGTGCTGGCCTGGACCGTGAGCCTGGCGTCGCTGTGCGGCGTGGACGTGACCAGGGCGGCGGCGCGATATGCCGCGGGCTGCCCCAAGTGCCGGCAGCGCCCGTGCGCGTGCGGTGCGTAACGCGTGTGCGGTGGAGGCCAGAAGCTGCGGTCGGGCCTGGGCGCGACGGCCCGGCGCGCGGCGTCGTCCCGAGGGACGCCGCCGCGCCTCAGCGCGCGAAGGCCAGGATCATCTCCCGGACCAGCCAGGCAGCCAGCATCGCGGTCCGCCCGCCGGGGTCGTACGGCGGACTGACCTCGACGACGTCGCAACCGACGACGCGCGCCTGCCGCAGGACACCGAGCAACGAGACCACGTCGTCCACCGCCAGGCCCAGCGGTTCCGGGTTGCCAGTGCCGGGCGCGTGCGCAGGGTCGAGCCCGTCGATGTCCACCGACAGGTAGAGCGGGCGGTCGGCGAGCGCGGCCCACGCCGCCTGCGGCAGGCGGCCGGTGGACGCCACCGCCAGGAGGCCGCCCGCGCGGGTCCATTCGTCCCGCGTCCCGGCGCGGGCGCCGAGTACCGCGACGCGGCCGCCGTCCAGGCGGTCCAGGATCCGCGCCAGCGTAGTGGCGTGCGACCAGCGGGTCCCCTCGTAGTCCTGGCGCAGGTCGAGGTGGGCGTCTACCACCACGAGCCCGAGGTCCGGGTGGCGGTCGAGCAGCGCGGCCACGGCGCCCGCGGTGACCGTGTGCTCGCCGCCGAGCAGTACGGGCAGCCCGATCCCCGCGGCGACGGCTGCCCGGACACGCTCGACGGCGGTCGCGCTGTCCGCGCCCGCCAGGTCCAGGTCGCCCGCGTCGGCGAGCCGGATCTCCTGGAGGTCGCGCTGCTGCAGGGGGCTGTAGGACTCGAGCGCATCCGACGCCCACCGGATCGCTGCCGGTGCCCAGCGGGCGCCGCGCCGGTGCGTGGCCGTGGCATCGAACGGGGCGCCGAGGATGGTGGCCTGCGGCGCGGGCACGGCCCGCGCGGCCAGGAACGGCATCGTCAGGCGCCGGGCGTGGCGGGCCCGGAGGGAGCGCCGGCCCCGTCCTCCTGCGTCGTCGCCAGGAAGGGCGGAAAGGTGAACAGATGGCGGTGGGCCGCAGGCGTGTAGTAGCGCGTGGTGATGCCTTCCAGGCGTCGCGCGAGCTCCACCTCGTCCAGCGCCAGCGGGTCGCGCGCCTGCGAGCCGATGGTGAACGACCACAGCGCGCCCGGATACGTGGGCACGGTGCCCAGGTACGGGCGGATCCAGTGGAAGTGGGGAGCCATGTGCCGGGCGACCATCGCCATCACGTGGCGCTGGTAGAGAGGGGAGCCGCTCTGGACGGCCAGCACGCCCTCGGGGCCCAGCCGCGCGGCCAGCTGTCCGTAGAACGCCGCAGTAAACAGGCCGACGGCCGGTCCCACAGGATCGGTGGAGTCCACCAGCGCCACGTCGAAGCGTTCGTCGGTCTCCCGGACGAACGCGATGCCGTCGTCGATGACCAGGCGCGCGCGAGGGTCGTCGAACGCCCGGCCGGGGATCTCCGGGATGTACCGCCGCGTGACCTCCACCACGGCGCGGTCGATCTCGACCATGGTGGCGTGCTCGATGGGATGCCGCAGAACCTCGCGCAGGAGCCCGCCGTCGCCGCCGCCGATGATCAGCACGCGCCGCGGCCGGGGGTGCGTGCACAGCGGGACGTGGCTGAGCAGCTCATGGTAGATGAAGTCGTCGCGCTCCGTCGTCTGCACGGCCTCGTCGAGGATCAGCATGCGGCCGAAGTCGGCGTTGCGGATGACCCGGATGCGCTGGTAGGGGGAGCGGCCATCGTACAGCAGTTCGTCCACGCGGTAGATGTGGGCAAACCCCTCGCCGCCGGGATCGGTGATCCATCCCTCGGAGCCCGGTGCCACGACGGTTACTCCGGCCAGAAGAGCACGGCAGCCACCACACAACCCGTGCGCTGCACGGTGTGCTCCTTCACCGCCACCTGGACCTGTGCCAGGCGCAGGCCCCGCATGGCCACCGCCTCCTCGACCATGCGCCGCACGATGCCTTCGGCGTTCTCTCCGGTGCCGGTGTGCGAGTGCTCCATGATGACGCCGTAGCCGTCCGCGGCGATGCCCACGCCGACCGCGGCCGCGATCCGCTCGCCGGGGGTGTGTCGGACGATGCGGGCGTAGACCGCCGGCATCAGCAGCCCGGGCTGGTAGGGGCGCAGGGGGACGATCCGCGCGCCCAGCGGGAAGATGCTGGTCACGCGCACGAAGTTGAGGTTGGCGATGCCGGCGTCCATCAGGGCGCTGTCGAACGCGGTGAGATCCGTGGCGCCTTCGCCGGCGCCGGCGACCAGCGAGACGGCCTTCGGCAGGTGCCACATCGCGGTCCTCCACAGTCTTCGGGCGCACGCCGGCGCGCGGGCGCCGGCAACAAGGCGCTATAGTTTCGATCCCCGCCAGCGCGTTCCTGCCCGCCGGTCTCCACGTCCGGACGCGGAGGGGGCCCGACAGCGGCCTGGCGATGCGGCGCCGCCCTGTGCGGTGCGCGCCCGGGGAAGGGAGGTGCCGGCCCGGCTGGCGAACTCCGATGGAGTGCCAAGACGCGCGCGGGTTGCTCGCGGCCTGGCGGCCGCGTACATGACGGTGCTCCTGGTGACCTCACTCCTTCCCGGGCCGTCCGTTCGCACCGTCTCGGATCTCGCGCAGCACGCCGTGGCCTACGCCGGGTTGACCGGCGTGTTCTGGTGGGCGGCGCCGGCGGCAGACCGGCGGTGGCTCGCCGGGCCCGCCGCGTGGGGGTACGGGGTCGTGCTGGAACTCCTGCAGCGCGCGGTGCCGTACAGGACCAGTGAGGTGCGTGACGTCGCCGCCAACGGCGTCGGGGTGCTCGTGGCCATGCTGATCGCGCTCGGTCTGTCCAGGCGTAGGGAGCCGCCGGGACGGTGACCTCGAGAGGCCCGGTCGGTCCAGGGCGGGTGCCGGACACCCGTTCGCGGGCCACGGCAGCGTGGCGCGGTCTGGCGCGTGGCGTCGCCACCCTGCTCGTTCTGGTCGGCCTCGCCCAGGGGGGCGATCGGCACGGGCGCGCGGCCCCGGTGCCTGGCACCGCGCCGGAGCTCGCCATGGGGCTGGAGAAGTCGGGGCTATCCGGCCCGGCGGCTAGGGCCGTGGGCGCGCGCGCCCTGAGCATCCTGGCCGACTGGAGCGTCGTAGAAGCGCGGCAGGGCCAGCCGGCGTGGGAAGATCTCGACCGGGCCGTGGCCGCCGCGATGCAGGACGGTATGGCGCCGGTGCTGGTTCTGGCCCACACGCCACAGTGGGCGAGCCTCGCCACCGGCGCCGATCTCGCGCGACCCGAGATCTCTTCGCGGCAGCCGCCACGGCACGTGCGCGACTGGGAGCGCTTCGTGGGGCTGGCGGCCAGCCGCTACCGGGGCCGCGTGCGTGACTGGCAGGTGTGGACGCGGCTCGGCCTGCCCGCATTCCGGGGCACGGGCGGGGAGTACCTCCAGTTACTGCAGGCAGCCGCCGCGCGGATCCGCGCCGTCGATCCGCAGGCTCGCGTGGTCGCGGCGAGCCCGGGCGGCGTGGATCTCGGCTTCATCGTGCGCCTGGCCGAGAGCGCGCCCGGGGTCTTCGATGCCATCGCGGTCCCGGCCGCCGGTATGGCCCCTGAGGCGATGCTGCGGCCGCTTGGGGTCCTGGCGGGGCGTCTGCGCGACCGCGGGAAGCCTGTGTGGCTCGAGTGGGCTCCGGAGGCATCCCTGGGAGGGACGCGGGCGCGCGCCGAGTGGACGAAGATGCTGCTCGTGGCCGAGGCGACGGGCGTCCAGCGCCTGGTCGTCGCCGACCCGGACCGGAACGCGGATCCCCTGCGCCAGGCCGTGAGCGGTCTCGGTGCCAGGTGGTTCGCGGGGTACCTCGCGCGCGATCCCGACGTGTTCGTGGCGGCCGCAGGGTTTCCGGCCGACGCCGTCCTGCTGGCTTGGGCCCGCGCCGGCGAGCGGACCCTGGACCTGCCCGCCGCGCCGGGTCTCCAGGCGGCCACGGTGGACGGCCGCCCCGTGACCCTGGAGGTCCGCGACGGCCGCGTGGTCGCCCGCCTGAGCGAGATCCCCCTGGTCATCACCGGCGTGCCGGTCGGCCTCCTGGAAGAGGCCAGGGCGGCGGCCGTCCGGGCGCCGTGGCTTCCGGTGCCCCAGCGCGACTTCGGTCAGAGCCCTGAGGTCTTTGCCCGGCTCGGGCGGTCGGGGGAGGAGCGCGGCCTGTACAACGCGGCCTACCGCAGTCGGCCCAACGGCGCTGTCGAGGTGGTCGAGCTCGACGGTGGCGAGGCCGTGCGCACGGCCGTCGGCCGGGGGGTGGTCTACGTCTACTTCGACGTCGACGACACCTTCCTGTTCTTCAGCGAGGGACGCGTGCCGCTGGACGTAACTGTGGAAGTCTGGGGCGCGCGCGCCGCGCGCTCCCTCGGCTTCAACCTGCTGTACGACGCGGCGGGCGGATACCGCTTCACGCCGTGGGTGTGGGTCGATCCGGGCGAGGGCTGGCGCAGCTACACGATCCGCCTGCCCGACGCCAGCTTCGCGAACACCTGGGGCTACGACTTCGCGATCAACGCCGCCGGCAACCGCGCCGAAGACCTGACGGTGCGTGCGGTGCGGGTGCGCAAGGCGCTGCCCTAGCCTGCGCCGGCGCGTGCCGTCGTCTTGGCCCTGGCGGGCCGGACGCCCCCACCGGGGACTCCCAGGGCCTGCAGGGAGCCTTCTCGAACCCGCCGAAGCCAGGGGCACAACGCAGGGCCCTGGCTCTGGAGGGAGGGATGGTCCGGTGAAAGAACAGGTTCGTGGCCTCGCGTTCGCGCTCGGCGTCCTCCTGGCCATCGCGGTGATCCCCGCGGTCGCGCAACAGCCACCGCCGTTGCCGGCGAGCATCAAAGTCGGCGCGCTGTTCGATCTTACCGGCCCCACGTCGGATGTGGGCGTCGACTACTCCAAGGGCGTGCTGGACCACGTCCGGTACATCAACGAGGTGCTGGGCGGCGTTCGCGGCAGGGTGAAGCTCGACCTGGTCTGGGCCGACTACGCCTACCGCATCCCCGAGAGCCTGAACCTCTATCGCAAGTACCGGGATGTGGACCGCGTGCAGGCCATCATCGGGTGGGGGACCAACGACACCGAAGCGCTCAAGGAGCAGATCGCGGCAGACCAGATCCCGTTCATCTCGGCGTCGTATTCGTCCCACCTGAACGACCCGTCCAAGACGCCCTACAACTTCTACCCGGTGTCGTCCTACTCCGATCAGCTGCGGGCCGTGCTCAAGTTCGCCGCCGAGCTGGCTAAGAAGGAAGGCAAGGCCCGGCCCAAGTTCGTCTTCGCGTACCCCGACCACCCCTACGGCCGAGCACCGATCCCTGCAGGCAAGGACTACGCCAGGGAGCTGGGGTTCGAGGTCGGTCCCGACCAGTTCGTCCCGCTGACGGCCCTCGAGGCCCGCTCCCAGGTCGCGGCGATCCGGACCTTTGGTGCCGACTTCGCCTGGTTCGGCGGCACGACCAACTCGGCGTCGGTGACGATCCGCGACGCGAAGCAGGCGGGCCTGACCACCCGCTGGTTCGTGAACGTGTGGGGGTTCGACGAGAACATGATCAAGCTCATCGGCGCGGCGGCCGAGGGCACGTACGGCAGCACCCCGCACGCCTACTACGGCGAGCCGGTATCCGGCATGCGGACGATCTACGATGCCTACAAGCGGTTCCAGGGCAAGGACGTGCCCCAGTTCCAGTGGGGCACGACCCAGACGCCGTACATCGCCTCGTACATCCGCGGCTGGCTCAACGTCTACCTCCTGCGCCGCGGGCTGGAGCAGATCGTGGACGGCTGGTCGTCCTACGGGCGCCTGGGCGGGTTCGCCGGCGTCAACGTGCGCTCGGCGCTGGAGCTGCTGAAGAACTGGGACCCCGAGGGCCTGGCCCCGCCCATCACGCTGGCCCGCGACGACCACCGGCCATCCACCACGACGCGCATCATGCAGGTTCGGGGGGGCCGCATCGTCGTGGTCGAGCCGGTGACGGTCGAGCGCCGCAAGGACTGGCTGGGGTACTAGCCTGCGCGGGGGGGCGGCGTCCGCCGCCCCCCGCTGGTTCCGTTCCCCCTGCAGCGCCCCGGCCCGTGCTGACCCTGAACAACATCGAGGTCGTCTTCTGGGGCACGATCCTGGTGCTCAAGGGCGTGTCGCTGCGCGTCGAGCCCGGCAGTATCACGGCCCTCATCGGCGCCAACGGCGCGGGCAAGACCACCACGCTGAAGGCGATCTCCGGCCTCATCCGGCTCGAGCGGGGCGAGGTGACCCGCGGGAGCATCGAGTTCGAGGGGCAGCGCATCGAGAACCGGCTGCCCGAGGACGTGGCCCGGATGGGCATCGTCATGGTCCGCGAGGGCCGGCGCCTCTTCGAGGAGCTGACCGCCGAGGAGAACCTGCTGGTCGGTGCCGCAGTGCGGCGCGACGGACGGCGCGAGGGCATCGACCTGGTCTACACGTACTTTCCCCGGCTGAAGGAGCGCCGGCGGGTGCGCGCCGGCTATCTCTCCGGCGGCGAGCAGCAGATGCTGGCCATCGGCTGTGCGCTGATGGCCCGGCCCCGCCTGCTGCTGCTGGACGAGCCCAGCCTGGGGCTGGCCCCGATCGTCGCCCACGAGATCTTCGGTCTCGTCCAGCGGCTGAACCGCGACGAGACGATCACGATCTTCCTGGTCGAGCAGAACGCCCGCATGGCCCTGCAGCTGGCGTCGTACGGCTACGTGATGGAGAACGGGAAAATCGTCCTCGACGGCCCCGCCGAGCGCCTGCGCGAGGACGCTGACGTGAAGGAGTTCTACCTGGGGATGAGCAAGGCCGGCCGCCGGCGCTTCACCGAGGTGAAGAGCTACAAACGTCGCAAGCGCTGGCTGGCGTGACCCGGCGCGGCGCGCGGTCTCCTCAGTGGGGGAACGGCCAGAGGTCCAGGTGGCGCTTCAACTTGCGGAAGAGCATGGCCAGCCCCCCCGGCTCCCAGATCAGCAGGGCGATCAGCAGCGTCCCGAAGACGATCTCGCGCAGCGGCGTGGCCGCCTGGCCGAGCGCCGGAACCGCGGCCACCAGCAGGGGCGTCGCGAAGCGCAGCCCCTGGTTCAGCAGCGTGACGAACGCCGCGCCCAGGTGCGGGCCCCAGATGCTGGTGAGGCCGCCCAGCACGATGATCGCGATGTAGTCGATGGACAGCCCGATGCTGAAGTGCTCGGCGCCGATGACGCGGTTGTAGTGCGCGAACAGACTCCCGCCGACCCCGGCGAAGAACGCCGCCAGCGCGAACGCCAGGGTCTTGTAGTAGAGCAGGTTCACCCCCAGCACCTGCGCCGCGTAGTCCCGGTCGCGCACGGCCATCAGCGCCAGGCCGATCCGCCCGCGTACCAGGTTGGCGGCGAACACTCCCGCCCCGAGCCAGAGGGGCAGCAGCAGGTACCGGTAGAAGTCGGCCTCCTGCTGGAGGACGCGGCCGCCGACGCGGGCCGGAGGGACCACGTTCCCGGCCATGCCTCCCGCCGTGTGGATGATGACGTACTCGGTGATGAACTGGAACGCCATGGTGGCGATGGCCAGGTACAGCCCTTTGATGCGCAGCGACGGGAGGCCCACGACGGCCCCGACCAGGAAGGCCACCACCCCCGCCAGCGGCAGGGCGGCCAGGAAGGGCCACTGCAGCCGGGTGGTCACGTACCAGGACGTGTAGGCCCCCACCGCCATGAACGCCGCGTGGCCCAGCGAGATCTGTCCGGCAAAGCCCGTGAGCAGGGCCAGGCCCACGGCCCCGATGGCGAAAATGCCAATGGTGTTCAGCAGGAACAGGTACCGGCCGGCCCACACGGGCGCTGCCACCAGGACCGCCAGCAGTACCAGGAACCCCACCCGGTACGTCCAGGTGTCCAGCAGCGCCATGTCGGCGGCGTAGCGCGTCTTGAAGTCGCCGGCGGGGCGCACGCTCATAGGCGCTCGATGTGCTCCGTACCGAACAGTCCGTAGGGTCGGACCAAGAGGACCAGCAGGATCACCAGGAACGGCGTGATGTCCTTGAAGCCCTGGAGGGGGATACCGAAGAGCACCACGTTGGCGTCGATGTAACCCCCGACGACCGTCTCCAGCACGCCGATGATGAGCCCGCCCAGGATAGCGCCCGGGATGCTGTCCAGGCCGCCCAGGATGACCGCCGCCAGGGCCTTCAGGCCCACGTGGGCCAGGGCGAAGTTGACGCCCAGCCACAGCCCGATGAGGACGCCGCCCACCGACCCGGCGATCGCGGCGAACGCCCACGCGTAGGCGAACACTCGTTTCAGACTCACCCCCAGCGTTGAGGCGGTGAGTTGCTCGTTGGCGGCCGCGCGCATGGCGATGCCCCACAGCGAATAGCGGAAGAACAGGGAGAACAGCGCCAGCAGCGCCACCGCCACGCCCGCACTCCAGACGCCGACCCGGGGAATGGGAATGCTCCCGAGCCGTACCACATCGGCGGCAATGACCGGCGGGAACTGCCGGGTATCCCCGCCCCACAGGCCCACCATGAGGCCGCGGATGACGTACCCCAGCGCCAGGGTCACGATGATGACCGAGAGCAGCGACTGGCCGAACAGCGGCCGCATGATCCCCCGCTCGACCACGAACCCCAGCGCCGCCGCGGCGGCCAGCGTCCCGGCCACACCCAGCCCGAACGCGGCCAGCACCGGCAGGTCCAGGGCCCGTGTCAGCGCGATGGCCAGGTAGCCGCCGAACAGGACCAGCTCACCGTGGGCCAGGTTCAGGATCTTCGTGGACTTGTACAGGAGGGCGAAGCCCAGGGCGATGAGCGCGTAGATAGACCCGACCGCGAGGCCGACGACGATCCCGTCGAGGACGAATGCCAGGGTCACGACGCCGCGGCGGACTCGACGGTGACGATCCGCATGACCGGATGCAGTTCGGCGGTGCGGCCGTCCTCGTAACGGATGGTGACGGTCGCCTGGAACGTCTCGGCCCCAGCGTAGATCGCAGCGATGAGGTCGTGGTAGCGCTGGTTGATATGGGCCCGCCGCAGCTTGCGCGTCCGCGTCAACTCGTCGTCGTCGGGAT
Organism: Candidatus Fervidifonticultor secundus; assembly: GCA_031459385.1. GTDB lineage: Bacteria > Sysuimicrobiota > Sysuimicrobiia > Sysuimicrobiales > Humicultoraceae > Fervidifonticultor > Fervidifonticultor secundus. The sequence continues at coordinate 70,339 of JAVKIP010000002.1, forward strand.
GGAACTCCTTGTAGAGCGACACGAACCGCGCGATCCGCCACCCGGGTTGCAGCCGGGCGTTGGTCTCCTGCACCAGCCCCTGCAGCAGCGCCAGCACCTCGGGGCGCTGCGACAGGTCGGCGTAGGAGGTGTAGGCGATCCCCCGGTCTTCGGCCCACTTGCCCACGTTGCGCAGGTCGATGTTCAAAATGGCCGCCAGCACCGGCTGCCCGTCGCCGAGGACACACGCCTCCTGGATGAAGGGCGTGAACTTCAACATGTCCTCGATAACCCGGGGCGCCACGCGGGTGCCGTCGGCCATCTGGATCATGTCGCCCATGCGGTCGAAGAGGATGACGTCGCCGCTGGGATCCAGCGTGCCGTAGTCGCCGGTGTACAGCCAGCCGTCGCGGAGCGCCTTGGCGGTGGCCTCGGGGTTCCGGTAGTAGCCGAGGAAGACCGAGGGACTGCGCTCCAGGATCTCGCCGTCGTCGGAGATGCGCACCTCGGTCTGCGCGATGGGAGCACCCATGGTCCAGAAGCGCACCTGGCCGTCACGGTGCACGCACGAGATGCCGGCGATCTCGGTCTGACCGTAGATCTGCTTGAGGTTCAGCCCCAGCGCCCGGAAGAACTTGTGGTAGTCGGGCCCCAGGGACGCGCCGCCGTTCCAGGCCACCCGCATGCGCACCATGCCCATTTTGTCCAGGATGGGCCGGTAGACCGTCCAGCGCCACAGGAGCCGTAGCGCCCGGAGCCACCAGGGAATCGGCTTCCCCTCGGCTTCCAGCTCGACGGCGCGGATGCCGTGGCGCATGGCCGCCTCGTAGATCCACCGGCGCAGGGGCCCCGCGTCCAGGATGCGTACGGTGACCGCCGAGTGCATCCCCTCGTAGATCCGGGCCGGGGCGAAGGTGAAGTGGGGGCCGATCTCGCGGAAGTCGCGCTGGGCGGTCTCGGGCTCCTCGGGGAAGTTCACCGTGAACCCGACCCACTGGTGGAGGCTGTAGGCGAACATCTGCTCGCCGATCCAGGCAAAGGGCAGGTACGAGACGAACTCGTCGCCGGGGGCGATGTGCGGCTCGACGGCGTGAAAGTGCTCGGCCTGGGTGAGCAGGTTGGCGTGCGAGAGCATCGCCAGCTTCGGCATGGCGGTGGTGCCCGACGTCTGGCAGAGGATGGCCACGTCGTCGGGCCGCGTCTGCGCCACCAGCGCGGCGAACTGCCCGGGCGCCCGCGCGTGCACTTCGCGGCCCAGCGCCACCAGATCGGCGAAGGCCAGCAGCTTCGGGTGCCGGTAGCGCCACATCCCCCGCCAGTCCTCGACGATGATCCGCTCCACCGTGGGCAGGCGCGACTCCATCTCCAGGATCTTGTCGGCCTGCTCCTGGTCCTCGCAGAACACGAACCGGGCGCCGGCGAAGGCGATGAGTTCGGCCAGCTGCTCGGCCAGGCTGTCCTGGTACATCCCGCAGGAGATGGCGCCCAGGGCCTGCGCGCCCATGGCCATGTAGAACTGCTCGGGACGGTTGTCGCCGATGATCATCAGCACGTCGCCCCGCCGCAGGCCCAGAGCCTCCAGGCCCAGCGCGCAGGCGCGCGCGTGGTCCAGGTACTGCGCCCACGTGATCTCCCGCCAGATGCCGAACTCCTTCTCCCGGAAGGCGACGCGGTCGCCGAAGCGCGCGGCGTTGTAGACCAGGCGCCGGGGAAACGTGTTGGGGGCGTCCACTGTGGCGGCGACGGTGGCAGGATGGGCGCGTTCGAGGACCGCTTCGGCCGTCATGCCACGCGATGCTCCTCCCCGAGGTAGGCCCGGATGACCTCCGGGTCGCACTGGATCTCCTGCGGGAGCCCCTCGGCGATCTGCTTGCCGTAGTCCATGGCGATCAGTCGGTCGCACAGGTCCATGATGACGCCCATGTCGTGCTCGATGAGGATCATCGGGAGCCCGCGCACCTCGCGCAGCTCCAGGAGGTAGCGGGCCATGTCGGTCTTCTCATCGGCGCTCATGCCCGCCATGGGTTCGTCCAACAGGAGCAGGCGGGGCTCCATGGCCAGCGCGCGTCCCAGCTCCACCTTCTTCTGCACGCCGTAGGGCAGTTCGGCCACGCGGTGTCCGCGGTGCTCTTCCAGTTCCAGGAAGTCGATGATCTCCTCCACGCGGGCCCGGTGAGCGAGGAACTCGCGCTCGGCAGGCCCCCAGTAGATGCCCGAGGCCAGCACCCCCGCCCGCATGTGGATCAGGCGGCCTGAGAGGATATTGGCCAGCACCGTCATGCCTGGGTAGAGCGCGATGTTCTGGAACGTGCGCGCCAGCCCCAGCGCCGCCCGCTGGTGGGGCGGCAGCCGGGTCACGTCGCGCCCGAAGAAGGTGATGCGCCCGTCCTGGGGATGGTAGAACCCGCTGATGGCGTTGAGGACGCTGGTCTTCCCTGCACCGTTGGGCCCGATGATACCCAGCAGCTCCCCGGCGCGCACGGTGAACGAGAGGTCGCTCACAGCGGTAATACCGGCGAACCGGAGCGTGATCCGCTCCACGGTCAGCACCGTGTCCGCGAGGGGGATCGGCGGACCCACGGCCTACAGATTAGGTCCGCCGGAGGCCCATTCCTGCCCGGCAGGAGGCCCAGGACCGCCGCGGAAGACCACGGCGTACCGCGGGAGACGGAGGCAGCGATGGACGAACTCTGGAGCCCTGCGGAGGCGTGGTCGGCGGCCGTCCGGCGCACCTGGCAGGACCAGCGGTTGCGTGAGATCGTCGCCGCCGCCTGGCCCCACGCGCCGGCGCTGCGGGAGGCGCTCGAGGGCGCGGGTGCTTCCGCTGCGGAGATCTCGCTGGACCTGCTTCCCCGGTTGCCCGTGCTGCGGAAGGACGCGCTGCCGGCGCTGCAGCGGCAACGTCCCCCATTTGGGGGGTGGCTCGGAACGCCGCTGGCCGCGCTGGGGCGCATCTACCGGTCGCCCGGGCCGATCCTCGACCCGGAAGGCCGCGAGGAGGACTACTGGCGGTTCGCCCCGGCGCTGTTCGCGGCGGGCTTCCGGGCTGGCGAGGTGGTGCTGAACACGCTGGCCTACCAGCTGACGCCGGCAGGGCTGATGTTCGACGGTGCGTTGCGGGTGCTGGGTTGTCCGGTCGTGCCCGCCGGTCCCGGCAACACTGAGACGCAGGTGTCGCTGCTGGCGCAGGTGGGCATCACGGGCTACATCGGCACGCCGAGCTTCCTGGCGACGCTGCTCGACGCCGCGGCGACAGCCGGGCGGCCCGTGACGCTGCGGCGAGCGTTCGTGATCGCCGAGATGCTGCCCGAAGCGCTGCGGCAGCAGGTGCAGGCCACCCACGGCGTGGAGGTGAGTCAGGGCTACGGCACCGCCGACGTGGGCTCGGTCGCCTACGAGTGCTCGCGCCGCCAGGGCATGCACATCTGGCACGAGCTGATCGTGGAGCTGCTCGACCCCCAGACCGGTCAACCGGTGCCGGCCGGCGCGCCGGGCGAGGTGGTCGTGACCGCGTTGAACCCCGTCTACCCGCTGCTGCGGCTCGCCACCGGCGATCTGGCCGTCATGGCCGAGGGCGCCTGCCCCTGTGGCCGCACGGCACCGCGCATCGGGCGGATCCTCGGCAGGGTCGGCGACGCCGTGAAGGTCCGGGGCATGTTCGTGCACCCCGCGGAGATCGACCTGATCATGGCTCGCCACCCCGAGGTGGCTCGCTATCAGGTCGCGGTGTCGCGCACGGGACACCAGGACGAGATGCGCCTGCGCATCGAGCTCCGGCCCGGCGCCGTGGCCACCGATGGGCTGACCCAGCGCCTGCGGCAGGCGATCCATGAGGGTGTCCGGCTCCGGTGCGAGATCGACCTGGTTCCACCCGGCGCGTTGCCCGCCGACGCCAGGAAGATCGTAGACGAACGGCGCTGGGAGTGAGCCTGGAGGGTACGCGTCGCGGCTCCCCGAGGATGTTCCCCGCGGTCCCTGACGAGCCGCGGCGCATGGCGATCCGCCGTGCGCGGGAAGCCGCGGGTGATGGCGCAGGGCCGCGGGGACGGTCGCGTTGACACCCGGGGGCACGCGTGCTAGATTGGCACCGATCTCGCACACGGTATGCCTGCGCGATGCCGGTCACCGATGACGCTGCGATGACGACGCCCCGCCGCCACGGCTTCGACGTCAACGGCCGCGGGCATCTCGTCATCGGAGGCGTGGACGCCGCCGAGCTCGCGGCACGGTTCGGTACGCCCCTGCACGTCTTCGACGAGGCGCGCCTGCGCGCCAACTGCCGCACGTACCTCGAGACCCTGCGCGCCTCCTACCCTGGCCCGGGCCGGGTGCTGTTCGCCAGCAAGGCATTCTGTACCATTGCGTCGTGCCAGCTCGTCTACGAGGAAGGCCTGGGCCTCGATGTGGTCAGCATGGGTGAGATCCACACGACGCGGCTTGCCGGGGTGCCCGGGGACGCCCTGGTCTTCCACGGCAGCAACAAGACTCCTGAGGAACTCACCTACGCGCTCGATGCCGGCGTGGGCCGCTTCATGGTGGACAACGAGTACGAGCTGCAGACCCTCGACCGGCTGGCCCAGCACCGCGGCATCGTGGCCGACATCCTCCTGCGGGTGACACCGGGCATCGAGCCGCACACGCACAAAGCCATCCAGACCGGCGGCGTCGACACGAAGTTCGGGTTCGGACTCCTGGGGTCCGCGGCCGAGCGGGCGGTGCGTCAGGCGCTGGCGGCGCGCGGGCTGCGGCTGCGCGGCCTGCACTCGCACATCGGGTCGCAGATCCTCGACGTCGAACCGTTCCTGCTGGCTGCCCGCGCCGTCATCGCGTTCGCCGCCGAGATGCGGGGTGCCGGCCTGCAGCTGGAGGAGCTCAACCTGGGCGGCGGACTGGGCATCCGGTACGTCGCCGACCAGGCGCCGCCCGACCGGGCCGCGTTCGTGCGCACGCTGGCTGCCACGGTCCAGGCGCTGCTCCGCCAGCACCGCCTGCCCCTGCCGGCGCTGGCGCTGGAGCCCGGTCGCTCCATCGTGGGCGACGCTGGGGTGACGCTGTACAGGGCAGGGGCCATCAAGACGATTCCGGGGATCCGCACGTATGTCTCCGTCGACGGCGGCATGTACGAGAACCCACGGCCCGCGCTCTACGGTGCCAGGTACGAGGCGGTGGTGGCCACGCGCGCCGATGCTGCCCCGACCCAGACCGTGGCGCTGGCGGGCCGTTGCTGCGAGTCTGGCGACGTTCTCATCTGGGACGCAGCGCTGCCGGACGTGCGGGAGGGCGACCTGATCGCCGTGTTCGCCACCGGTGCGTACACCTACTCGATGGCCGGCAACTACAACCGGTACTCGCGGCCTGCGGTGGTCTTCGCGCGGGACGGCGAAGCTGACGTCGTGGTGGCCCGCGAGACGTTGGACGACCTGGTGCGGCTCGATCGGCCGCTGCGGCGCCGCGCCGTGGGGTCGGCCGCGCCGCGCTGATGCTGGGTCTCGCGCCGCAGACGCTCGTCTTCCGTCTCGTCGCGCTGCTGGTGGCTGCCACCGTCCACGAGTTCGCCCACGCCTGGATGGCCAACCGGCTGGGCGACCCCACGCCGCGGCTGCGCGGACGCCTGTCGCTGAACCCGCTGGTCCACCTGGATCTGGTCGGCTCGCTCCTGCTGCTCCTCGTGGGGTTCGGCTGGGCGAAGCCGGTCGAGGTGAACCCGCGGTACTTCCTGCGCGGGCGGCAGGGGATGATGCTCGTGGCAGCAGCGGGGCCGCTGGCGAACGTGACGCTGCTGTTCCTGCTCGGGCTCTTGGTGCAGGGCGGGCCGGTGGTCAGCGACACGGTGCTCGGCCGGCTCGTCTTCACCACCATGGTGATCAATGCAGTGCTGGCCGTGTTCAATCTGATCCCCATTCCGCCACTGGACGGGTCGAAGATCCTGGCCGGCCTGCTGCCGCCCCAGCAGGCGCTCGCCCTCGACCGGGTGCAGCAGTACGGCCCGCTGGTCCTCCTGGTTCTGATCGTGCTCCCGGGAAATCTCGTCGGGCGCATCATCTGGCCGCCGACGCAGTGGCTCGTTCGGCTGGCCCTGGGCGCAGGGGCCTTCTGATGCGCGAAGCCGGAGCCCCCCGGGGCCCGGCGGACGAGCCGCAGGGTGACGTGCGGGGGGGTGGGCCGGGTCGGGAGCCGGGCCCGGGGGGGCGCAGCGGCGCAGCCACCTATACCGTCAAGGTGCCGGGCTTCGAGGGGCCGCTGGATTTGCTGCTCGCGCTGGCCCATCGCGGCGACGTCGACCTCTCGAAGATCGCCCTGACCGACCTGGCGCGCGACCTCCTGGAGCGCGCCAGGCGTCAGCTCGATCTCACCGAGGCCACCGAAGCGCTGTGGATGCTGGCCGCCCTGGTCGAGATGAAGGCAAAGCTGCTGCTGCCCAAGCCGCCGCCGGCCGAGCCGCTGCCGGAACCCGAGGCCTCTGACCTGCCCGAGCGGCTGGAGGAGCAGTTCGCGGAGTACCGGGCGTTCCGGGACGCGGCGGAGGCGCTGCGCGCCCTGGAGGAGCTGCAGCAGCGTATCTTCCTGCGCCCGCCGCAGGACCCGGAGCCCTCGGCGCTCCTGCTGGTCGGCTTGAGCCTCGACGACCTGTTCCGGGCCTTTCAGACGGTGCTGGAGCGCGCGCGGCGCAACCAGGCAGCCGAGGTCGTCGCCGAGCCCGTGCGCGTCGCCGACCGCATGGCGGCGATTCTCGACGCTCTCCAGCGCGCGCCCGCCGGCGTCACCTTCGACGCGCTGTTTCCTGACCGCGTGACGACCGTCATGATCGTCGTGACGTTCCTGGCCCTCCTGGAGCTCATCAAGGACCGGAAGGTCCGGGCCGAGCAGGAAGGGCCCCTGGCGCCGATTCGCGTGCGAGCGGTGGCGGCGTGACCGACGAGGTCGTGCCCGCAGGCGTGGCCGTGGAGGCCGAGGCGACGGACGCCGCGCTGGTACACCTCGCTGCCGTCGTGGAGGGGATTCTCTTCGTGGCCGGAGGACCGGTGGCGGCACGGCAGCTGGCCGAGGTGACCGGCGCAGCGCCCGAGCGCGTGACGCAAGCCCTGGCCATGCTGCAGAGGCGCCTGACCGGCAGCGGGCTGCTCGTCCAGGCCGTGGCCGGCGGCTACCAGCTGGGAACGCGCCCCGAGCACGCCGAGGTCATCCAGCGGTTCCTCCAGGCTGAACATCGCGAGCGGCTCACGAAGGGTGCGCTGGAGGTGCTGGCCATCATCGCCTACCGCCAGCCGTGCACGCGCGGGGAGGTCGAGCAGATCCGCGGGTCGCGCAGCGACTGGCACATCGAGCGGTTGCTGGAGCGCCAGCTCATCCGCGAGGTCGGGCGGCGCGAGGCGCCCGGCCGTCCGGTCCTGTTCGGCACCACCGAGCTGTTCCTGCGGTACTTCGGCCTGCGGGATCTGAGCGACCTGCCGCCGCTCGGCGAGCGCGGCGTCCAGGTGCTGCTCGACACACTGCGCTGATGCGACCGCGGCCTGTCGCCGCCCTCTGGCTGTCCGTGGCTGTCGTCCTGGCCGGCGCGGTCCTGGCTGGCGCTGCCTCCGGCGGGGTCGCACGTGGGGCGCCTGAGGCGTCGCTGGCGTCCGGTGCCGCGGCTGCCGTGCTGATGGACGTGCGCACGGGCACGGTGCTCTACGCCCTCGATGCGCACCGCCGGCTGGCACCGGCGTCCACCACGAAGATCCTCACGGCGGTCCTGGTCCTGGAACGGCTGCCGCTGTCCGCGACCGTGACCATCAGCGAGCGTGCAGCGGCGCAGCGCAACGGCGCCGCCGTGGGCCTGGAGCCCGGGGACCAGTGGACGGTGGAGGACCTGCTGCACGCGATGCTGGTGCGGTCGGCCAACGACGCGGCCGTGGCGCTGGCCGAGGCCGCGGCCGGCAGCGTGGAGCGGTTCGTCGCGCTGATGAACGCCCGGGCGCAGAGCCTGGGTGCGCGCAACACGCGGTTCGCCAACCCCCACGGGCTCGACCACTCCGACCACTACAGCACCGCCTATGACCTGGCGGTCCTCGCGCGGTACGGCCTGCACCACCCCGTGTTCGCCTCGCTGGTCCGCACGCGGGCGTGGGTGCTGCGGCGGCCCGGCCGCGAGCCCCAGGAACTCCCGTCCACCAACCGGTTCCTGGCGCGCTACGACGGTGCCGACGGCGTGAAGACCGGCTGGACCGCGCGCTCCGGCCCCTGCCTGGTGGCCTCGGCGACGCGGGACGGCTGGCAGCTCCTGGCCGTCGTGCTCAACAGCGCCGATGTCGTTTCCACCGCCGGGCGCTTGCTGGACTACGGGTTCTCGACGTTCGAGCCGGTGCGGGTGGCCGAGCGAGGCCAGCGCCTCGCGACGGTACCCGTCGGGCGCCGCGCGCAGGTCGAGGCCGTGCTCGCAAGCGATCTGTACGCGGTGATACCACGGGGTGCCACCGTGACGCCACGCGTGCGCCTGCGCGAGCCGCTGGCCCCACCACTGGCTGCCGGTGCGGTCGTGGGGCACGTGGAGGTCGTCTCGGGCGGCACCGTCGTGGCGAGGGCGCCGCTGGTGGCGGCCCGCGGCGTCCCGCGGTAACACCGCATGGCGGCCGACCGCCGGACGTGGGAGGCCCGCTCCCGGTCCCTGGCCTGGCCCCACGACGGCGCGCCCTCGGCCGTGCTGGTCCGGTGGGCCGCCCGCGTGCCGCCGGGTCGGGCACTGGACTAGATCGTGGCGGATCTCGATCGCTACCCGCTGGCGCGGGCGCGGTACGACCTGGTGGTGAACACGTTTTTCCTCAGGCCGCGCCTGGTGCCGCGGCTGATGGCTGCGGTGCGCCCCGGCGGGCTGCTGGTGGTGGAGACGCACCTGGTGAGCCAGCAGCCGTCCGCCGGCCCAACCCAGGAACGGGGCGCGCACGGGCTGCGGTCCGGCGAGTTGCGGCGGCGGTTCAGCGCCTGGGAGGTCCTCGAGGTGGCAGAGGGCTACTTCACCGAGGGGGGCTGGGGCCGGTGGCTGGGCCGGATCGTGGCGCGCCGGCCACGGCGCCGCGCCCGGCGGAGGAGTCCGTGAGCCGGCGGCCGCCGGTGGTGGCCATTGATGGTCGGAGCGCCTCGGGTAAGTCCACCGTGGCCGAGGCGGTCGCGATCCGGCTCGGCTTCCGGCACGTGGACACTGGCGCCATGTATCGGTCCGTGGCGCTGGCCGCCCTGCGGCGGGGGATACCGCTGCACGACGCCGACGCCCTCGCGGCCCTGGCTGCCTCTCTGGAGATCGACCTGCGCGCCGCGGCAGGGGGCAGCCGTGTTATCGTCGACGGCGAGGACGTCACCGAGGCCATCCGCGCGCCGGAGGTCGGCGACGCCGCCTCCGTGGTGAGCGCCGTGCCCGGCGTGCGCGCGGCCCTCGTGGCGCGGCAGCGCCAGCTGGGGCAGACCGGCGCCGTGGTCGTGGAGGGGCGCGACATCGGCACCGTGGTCTTTCCGGATGCCGAGGTCAAGGTGTTCCTCGACGCGTCGCTGGAGGAGCGCGCCCGTCGGCGCCACGAAGAGCTGGCCGCGCGCGGTGTTCGTGTGGATCTGGACGACGTGCGGCGCCAGCAGGCCGAGCGCGACCGTCGCGACGAGACGCGGGCCGTCTCGCCCCTGCGGCCGGCAGCCGACGCGGTCGTCATCGATACCACCGGACGCGACGCGCAGGACGTCGTCGAGGAGATCGTCCGGCTGGTGCGCGAGCGGACCCGTGTGGTATAGGCTCTGGAAGCGCTTCTTCCTGACCTGGTTCCGGCTGCAGTTCCGCTTCCGCGTGGAAGGCGCGCAGCACGAGCCCGCCGACGGGCCCGTCCTGGTCATCGCCAACCACACCAGCGCGGCCGATCCGGTGCTCGTGGCCGTCGCCCTGCGGCGCCGCGTGCTGACCATGGGCAAGGAGGAGCTGTTCCGCGTGCCGGTCCTGGCGTGGTGGCTGCGGTCCCTGGGCGGGTTCCCCGTGCGGCGCGGCGAGCCCGACCGCCAGGCGCTGCGGCTCGCTGCCGCCGAGCTGGCGCGCGGCGGGGCGGTCGTGATCTTTCCCGAGGGCACGCGCAGCACCGACGGTCGCCTGCAGCCGGCCGAGCCGGGCGCCGCCCTGCTGGCGTTGCGCAGCGGCGCGCCGGTACTGCCGGTGGCGGTGGTGGGCGCGCACCGCGTGCTGCCCAAGGGGGCGCGCCTGCCGCGCCCGCGGCCGATCGTCGTCCGGCTGGGCCCACTGCTGCACCCGCCCCGCCTGGAGGGCCGCATCGACCGCGAGGCGCTGGAAGCCTGGGGACGGCGCTTCATCGATGCGCTGACGGCGCTGCTCCCGCCCGACCAGCAGCCCGCGTCCGGGGCTACGGTGCCAGCACCGTCAGGGCCTGCGGCAGCACGCTGAACGTCGCGGGGAGACGGCCGACGAGCTCGCCGTCGGCCTGGATGGGCAGCGGCCGCACCCCGTCCACGCGAATCACGCGCCCGCGGACCTGCCGCACTTTGGCGTGGCCGAGGTGGCGGCCCGAGAACACCTTCGGGAGCACCGCCAGCGTCTCGAGCCGGCCCAGGGGGCCCGCGACGACCGCGTCGAGCAGGCCGTCATCCGGCCGGGCGGCCGGGACGAGCCACATGCCGCCTGCGTTCCACGCCGTGTTGCCCACCGCTACCAGGAAGACGCGCTCGCGCGTGCGGACGCCGTCGACGTCCAGGGCCACCTCGACCGGCGCGTAGGTCGCCAGCGTCGCGAGAATGCCGGCCACGTACAACAGCGTGCCGCCGACGACCTTCGGCCAGCGGTTCACCCGCGCCGCGACCTCGCCATCGAACCCGACCCCGGCGACGGTGAGGAAGTACCGGTCGTTGACGCGGCCCACGTCGACCTGCCGGTGCTCGCAGCCCGGTAGCGCCCGGGCGGCGGCGATCGGATCACGCGGCATCCCCATCGCGCGGGCGAAGTCACACCCGGTACCCACGGGCACGATGCCCACCGGCACCTGCCCGCCCGCAGCCAGCACGCCGTTGACCACCTCGTGCACCGTGCCGTCCCCACCCACGGCCAGAATCAGGTCGGCGCGGGCGGCGCGCGCGACCTCCATGGCGTGGCCGCGACGCTCCGTGAGTGATGTCGTCACCGACCAGCCCGCCTGCTCCAGCACCAGGCGAACCCGGGGCCAGATGCGGCCGCCGCGACCCCATCCGGCCTGCGGGTTGACGACGGCGTGGACGCGCACGGCTCCCTCCGAAGGGAACGTCCCATGACAACTACGGAGGCCCGGGGGCGACTCCTGCTCCTGGCAGGAGTCGCGGGCTGCGGGAGCGGACTGTTACGCACGGGGACGCTGATGGAGTTGCCGGTCGTGGTGGAAGTCCTGGCCCCGGGCCTCGCCGGTGCAGCGGTGGGCCGCCCGGCCCGTGGCGCGCCGATGGGCGGGTGCGACCTGGAGCGGTCGGACGACACCTTCCACCTGTTCCGCGTGCTGGATCGGTTGCGGGAAGTCTTCGCCGACCGCGTCGTGGTCCACTTGCTGGAACCGTTCTCGCTTCCCTGGATCGTCCGCGTCGTGCGGTTCCGGCCGCGGCGCTACCCGGCCTTCATCGTGGGTGGCCACGAGCTGATCGCCGGGCTCGACGAGCGCACGCTCTTCCGGGCGGTGGACGCCCGGCTCGGGGCGATCTCGGGCGCGGGGCACACCGCCTGAGCGGGGTGGGCGCACGCGCTAGCGCGGGACGGCGGCACGGCAAAGGAACCGCGTTCGACGTGGTGAAACGCGTGTACCGACGGCTCGAACGCGCCTGAGGCTGCTGAGGGAGGAGAGGAGATTATGCAGCGCGAGGAGACTATGCAGCGCATCGTCAGACTGATCGTGGTGGCATTGGGCATCGCAGCCATCGTGGTGCCGGCGACGCGCACCTGGGCCCAGCCGGCCATCGAGGACCGGCTGGTGATCATCACACCCGTGGCGCGGACCGTGGCTGACCCCACCGTGGCCGCGTTTCGCGACTTCGCGCGGCGGCAGTTCAACGTCGACGTGCGGGTGACCGTGGTCTCGGCCGGGACCCCCGTGGCCTACGGGCGCATCCGCGAGTGGGGAGGCCGGCCGGAGGCCGACATCTTCTGGGGCGGCGAGCCCGCGCTGTTCGACGATCTGGCCGAGCGCAGGCTGCTGGCGCTCCTGGAGCTGCCCGAGGCCGTGTGGCGGGAGATCCCCGCCGCCATCGGCACGCCCAAGCAGGTCCTGCTCAAAGACCCCCGGGGCTTCTGGGTCGGGTGCTGCCTGACCCCCTACGGCCTCGTCTATCACCCGCGGCTGTTGAAGCGGCTGGGCGTGGAGGCGATCCGCGACTGGGATGACCTGCTGGACTGCCGGTTGAAGGGCCAGGTCGCGCAGGCGACGCCCGACCGCTCCAGTTCGAACCACGCCTCGTACGAGGTCATCCTGCAGATGCACGGCTGGCAGAAGGGCTGGGAGTGGGCCCAGCGTCTGGGCGCCAACACCGGCATCTTCGTGGCCCGCAGCCGCGACGTGCCGACGGTCGTCGCCAAGGGCGAGTTCGCCGTGGGCTTTGCGGTACCGGCGTACATGGCGTTCGAGGACGTGCTGGACGGACACGACCTGAAGTACGTGCATCCCACGGCGGCGTTCGTGACGCCCGAGCCCCTGGCCATTCTGGCCGGGAGCCGCAGCCCCCGGGCGGCCCGCGCCTTCATCCAGTACGCGTTGAGTGACGAGGGGCAGCGCGTCATGATGGCGCGCGGCCAGTACGGGATCACGCCCAAGCACCGGATGGAGGGGCCGGCGGGCTCGCCGCTGGCGCGCATGGCCGAGTTCGCGGGCATCAAGTCGTTCTTCGACCGGCCCGTGCGCAACGTCTACGACGACAACGTGGCCCAGCAGCGCTACAGTCTGGTCAACGATACGTTCCGCAAGCTGATCGTGGAACGGCATGCCGAGCTCAAGCGGCTGTACTGCCCGTAACCGCAGCGCCCGGCACGGGCCGCCGGGCCTGCCGTCGATGGAGGCACCGGGGGTGTCCGGGACGTCAGCATGCAGGTTCGCCTGACCGACGTCGTGAAGCGCTTCGGCCCCGTGGAGGCCATGGCGGGCGTCTCCGTGACCATCGCCGACGGCGAGTTCTTCACGCTGCTGGGGCCCTCAGGCTGCGGCAAGACCACCACGCTGCGGGTGATCGCGGGGTTCTACGACCCGGATGCCGGCACCGTGCACTTCGACGACGTGCTGATGAATGGCGTCCCGCCGGCCGAGCGCGGCATTGGCATCGTCTTCCAGAACTACGCGCTCTGGCCGCACATGACCGTGTACGAGAACGTCGCCTATGGCCTGCGCCTCAAACGCATCCCACCCGACGAGATCCGCCGCCGGGTCGTCGCGACCCTGGAGCAGGTCGGCCTCCAGGGGTTGGGCGACCGGTCCCCGGGCCAGCTCTCCGGCGGGCAGCAGCAGCGCGTGGCCGTGGCGCGGGCGCTGGTGCTGAACCCCCGGGTGCTCCTGCTCGACGAGCCGCTCTCGAACCTCGACGCGAAGGTGCGCGCGCGGCTGCGCAGCGAGATCCGCCGCCTCCAGCAGGACCTGCGGATCACGACGGTCTACGTCACGCACGACCAGGAGGAAGCCATGGTCCTCTCCGACCGCATCGCGGTCATGGAGGCGGGCAGGATCCTTCAGATCGGGTCGCCGGTGGACCTCTACGAGCGGCCCGCCAGCCTGTTCGTGGCCGACTTCATCGGCACCAACAATCTCATTCCCGGCACCGTGGTAGCGTCCCGCGACGGCCAGACCGAACTGGAGACGCCGGCCGGTCTCCTGCGGGGGGTCGCAGGCCGGCCGCTCCCGCCCGGAAGCCGCGCCGTGGTGGCGGTGCGGCCCGAACACCTCGTCCTGCAGAGTGACGCCACGGGGCCCCTGGACGTCACGCTCCGGGGCCGGGTGGTCCTCTCGCAGTACCTGGGCAACGTCGTCCGCTACGAACTGGAGGCCGGCGGCGGCGTCGTGCTGCTGGTGGACGTCCACGACCCCCGTCGGCACCGGCTCCTGGCACCCGGCGCCGAGGTCACCGTGGGGTTCGCGGCCACCTCGGCGCTGGTCTTCCCCGAGGACCGGCGGTCGTGACGCCGCCCGCGGTGGAAGCGGCACCCCTCCCCGCCGTCGCACGGCGATGGCGCGTGCCCGGCGTGGCGTGGGTCGTGCCGATCTATGCCTTCCTGTTCCTGTTCATCGTGTTCCCGCTGTGGCGCCTGTTCGCCGACGCCGTCTCCACCGACGAGGGGCAGTGGACGGTCCGGTTCCTGGTGGCCTTCGCCCGCGACGCCTTCTACCAGCGCGCACTGGCCAACTCCGTCGTGGTGGCTGCGGGCACCGTCGTCGGGTGCGCCCTGATCGGGTTCCTGGCCGCGTTCCTCCTGGTCCGGTACGACTTCCCCGGCCGCGCGCTGTTCTCCTACCTGACCATGCTGCCCATTATCATGCCGCCGCTGGTGGGCATCATGGGCTTGGTCTTCATCCTGGGGCGGGCCGGCACGGTCAACGTGCTGCTCATGGACTACCTGGGGCTGCGGCAACCCGTCAACTTCATCTACGGCTGGCACGGGGTCCTGCTGGCCATGATCCTGCACTACTTCCCCCTGATCACGCTCAACGTGGTCGATGGCCTGAGCAAAGTCGACGCCTCGATCGAGGAAGCGGCCGAAGCCGCGGGCGCCCGCGGGCTGCGCAAGATCGTCGACATCACCCTCCCGCTGGTCACCCCGGGGTTCATCTCGGGCGCCACGCTGGTCTTCATCTTGGCGTTTGCCGACTTCGCGACGCCGCTGGTGGTGGGCGTGCAGAACCTAATCGCCTCCCAAGCCTACCTGAACATCGTCCAGTTCATCGACCGGCGACTGTTCAAGATGGGCATCGTCATCGGCGCGCTGATGGGGGCCATGGCCATCGTCTTCCTCGTCGTGGCCCGGCGCGTGGTGGCCATGCGGGAGTACGCCATGGTGTCCTACCGCGCCGTCGAGCGCCGGACGCTGCGCGGTGGCTGGCGGTTCGCGGTGCCGGCGTTCTTCACCGCGGTGCTGACCCTGGCGTTCCTCCCGTACCTGGGCGTGGCGCTGGCGGCGTTCGGCCGCGCCTGGTCGCTGACGCCGTTCCCCACGCGCTTCACCCTGGCCCACCTCGACGCGGTGCTGCACCTGACGCCGATCTACGTCATCAATACTCTGCGGTGGAGCGCCCTGGCCGTGGTGATCATCCTGGCGGTGGGGGTACCGCTGGGGTGGGTGCTGGCCCGGAGCACGGTGCCCGGGCGGGGGCTGATGGACGCCATCGTCACGCTGGTCCTGGCGCTGCCGGGCACCGCCATCGGCATCGCCTACATCCGCGCCTTCCACTTCCCGCTGCCGCTGGTCGGGCTGGTCCTGAGCCGGCTGTGGATCATCATGCCGCTGGTGCTGGCCGTGCGCCGCATGCCCTACACGGTGCGGGCGACCTTCGCGGCCCTGCTGAACCTGCACCGCGCCATGGAGGAAGCCGCGGCGAGCGTGGGCGCCTCAGGGCTACGCACCTTCTTCGACGTCACCCTGCCCCTGATCTGGCGCGGCGTGCTGGCCGGCGCGCTCTTCTCCCTGATGTTCGCCCTGCAGGAGGCTGCCGCGACGATCCTGCTGTTCCTGCCGGGCTGGGAGACGATGACGGTCGGGATCTTCACCTTCTATACGTCGGGCACGATCGGGCAGGCCGCCGCCCTGGGCTTCGTGCTGATCCTGCTCTGCGCGGTCACGCTGTATGCCGTCTACCGGCTGACGGGCGCGCGCATGGGCGGGCTCTTCGGCGCGGGCGGCGGCTGAGATGCCCCATCCGCGGCCACGGCCGACGCGGCTGTACGCCGGGTACGCGTTCGATCTCGACGGCACCATCTACCTGGGCGATGCGGCACTGCCGGGCGCGGCGCCCACGGTGGCCGCGCTGCGACAGGCCGGGGCCCGTGTCGTCTTCCTCTCGAACAACCCGTTGCGTACGCGCCAGGAGTATGCGGCCAAGCTCACCGCGCTGGGGATCCCCGCGACCGCCGACGACGTGATCAACTCGTCGTACGTCCTGGTGCGCCACCTGGCGGCGACGGCGCCCGGCGCAGCGCTGCTCGTCATCGGCGAGGAGTCGGTGAAGGCGGAACTCCGGGCGGCGGGCTTCGTCCTCACCGAGGCCCCCAGCCAGGTGGACTATGTCGTGGCGTGCTTCGACCGAACCTTCGACTACCGGAAGCTCAAGCTCGGCTTCGACGCCCTGCGGGCCGGGGCGCGCTTCATCGCCACCAACCGCGACCCGTACTGCCCGACGCCCGACGGTGGCCTGCCCGACTGCGGAGCGATCATCGCGGCGCTGGAAGCCAGCAGCGGGCGCCGGGTGGAGACCGTGGTGGGCAAACCGTCGCCCATCACGGGACGGATGCTGCTCGAGCGGCTCGGCACCGCGCCCGCGCAGTCGCTGGTGGTGGGCGACCGGCTCGAGACCGACATTGCGCTGGGCGTGGCCACGGGCATGGCCACGGCCCTCGTGCTCACCGGCGTGACGACGCGCGAGGCAGCCCTCGCAGCGCAGCCGCGGCCCGACTACATCCTCGAGGGCATCGCCCAGGTGCTGCCGGAGTCCGACGGGTGAGCCGGCCACAGGTGATCGCGCACCGGGGCGCCTCGGCGCAGGCGCCGGAGAACACGCTGGCCGCGTTCCGGCGCGCGCTCGACCTGGGCGTGGACGCGGTCGAGTTCGACGTGCACCTGTCGGCCGACGGCGAACCGGTGGTGCTGCACGACCCGGTGGTGGACCGCACCACCGACGGCCAGGGGCTGGTGCGGGACCTGCCGCTGGCCGTGCTGCGGCGCCTGGACGCCGGCCGGTGGTTCGGGGAAGCGTTCGCGGGCGAGCGCATTCCCACCCTGGCCGAGGCGCTGGACCTGCTGCGTGGCGTGCGGGCGATCGTGGAGATCAAGAACGGGCCCGTGGCCTACCCCGGGATCGCCGCGCGGGCGGTAGCCGTGGCACGCGCGGTCGGACATCCTGCGGTTACGTTCTCGTCGTTCGACCATCCGGTGCTGCTCGAGGTGCGGCGCGCCGACCCCACCGCCGACACCGCTGCGCTGTTCATGGGCAGGCCGGTCGACCCCGGCGCGCTGGCTGCCGCGGCAGCGGCCTGCCGGCTGCACGCCCACTGGGCGTGGGTGACGCCCGAGTTCGTGCGCGAGGCCCACGCGGCGGGCCTGACGGTGGAGGTCTGGACGGTCGACGAGCCGGCGGCGATCGCACACGTGCTCCCGCTGGGGGTGGACGGCATCATGAGCAACTACCCCGACCGGCTCCAGGCTGTCCTTGCCGGTCGCGAGGCGGCCGGAGGCTGAGACGGGCTCAGGGCGACGCCGCCTGCGCGGGCGGCACCGCCGCCAGGGCTGCGTCGTCGCGGCGGCGGAGCGCCCGGTAGGCGTCCAGCTGGCGCGCGGTTTCCGCGTCGTCCCATCCCAGCACCCGCGCCATCAGCCGTGCCGCGCAGACGGCCGCCGCATCGGCAGCGCGCGCGTCGAGGACCGCCAGGCGCGTGCGCAGGTAGAGGCAGTCGGCCAGCGCCACGGCCTGCTCGGCCCGGCAGGCGTAGACGATCTCGGCGGCGACGTGCGGAAGGCCCTGCGCGAGCGGCGCGGCCAGCGACGGATCGTCGCGCACGAGCGCCGCGACCTCGCTGGCCAGGCTGCCGTAGGTCTCCAGGAGGTGCGCCCGCTGCTCGGGCGGCAGCCTGACCGCCTCGAGCGCCGCCCGCGCGTTGTCGAGCCCGGCGGCGCCAGCCAGGGGCAACGCGGCGGTCCGGCAGGGGCGCGCGGTGCCCTCACGCGCGGCGACCACGTTCACGGTGTCCTCGGCCATCTTGCGGTAGGTCGTCAACTTGCCGCCGGTCACGGTCACCAGGCCACCGGGCGAGGTCACGACCAGGTGGTCGCGCGAGAGGGCGGCGGTCGAGCCGCCTGCGGTCGCGATCAAGGGCCGCACACCCGCGTAGGTCGCGGTGATGTCCACGGGCCGCAGCGGCCGCACCAGGTAGCGATTGGCGTGATCCAGCAGGTAGGCCACGTCGGCCGCCGTTGCCACCGGCGCCTCCAGGTCTCCGTCGTAGGGTTCGTCGGTCGTGCCCAGCACGAACCGTCCGCCCCAGGGCACGAGGAACGCCAGCCGTCCGTCGTCGGTCTCGGGGATCACGATGGCCGCGGTTGCCGCCACGGCCTGCGGGCGGAGCACCAGGTGCACGCCCTTGCTGTGGCGGATCCGGAACGACGGCGGGCCGTCCAGGGCGGCCACGCGCTCGGCCCAGATCCCCGTGGCGTTGACCACCGCCCGCGCCGGCACTTCGATCGTGCGGCCCGTGAGCCGGTCGAGCACCGCCGCGCCCCGGACCGCGGCGCCCTGCCGCAGCAGCGCGGTGACCTCGGCGTAGTTGACCGTGGTCGCTCCGTGCGCGCGGGCCGTCGCCAGCACCGCATGGGTCAGGCGCACGTCGTCCGTGCGGGCGTCGTAGTAGAGCAGCGCCGACCGCAGGCCCGCAGTGCGCAGGTCCGGTGCCAGCCGGCTCAGGTCGTCGCCCGAGAGGCGCCGGTGACGGAACGCGGGTGCGCGCGCGAACAGGTCATAAACGGTCAGACCGACCCGCACGCCCAGCGGCGCAAGCGGGCGCGCCAGGGCCGGCAGCCGCACGCCCAGCGGCCGACGGGCGCCAGCGTACAGGGGTACGACAAATGCCAGCGGGTGGACCAGGTGCGGGGCCAGGCGGAGCAGCCGCCCGCGTTCCCGGAGCGCGTCGCGCACGAGGCGGAGGTGCCCCTGGGGCAGGTAGCGGATGCCGCCGTGCACCAGCCGCGTGGACCGGCTGCTGGTACCGGCGGCGAAGTCCGCGCGCTCCACCAGGCCGACGCGGTAGCGGCGCGTGGCCGCGTCCAGCGCCACGCCCGCCCCCGTGATGCCCCCGCCGATGACGAGGAGATCCACGCCACCCGCCAGCACCCGGAACGCGTCATCGCGCGAGACCATCACGATGCCTCCGCGTGTAGCGTAGCACGAGGATGCAGAGGAGCCCATCCGGCGCGTGCTGTATCCCCCGGTCCGTGCCGTCACCCCGCGCCGCGCGCCGCACCCCGCCCGGCGCGGGGAGCCGCGGCCCGGCGCGGCTCGCGCGGCGCGGTTGCTGCGGGGGGTGCCGTCTGCTATCCTGCGGACGACGGCCCGCGCAGGGAGGCACCGCGTGGAGATCGTGCTCGCCAGGCACCAGGGGTTCTGTGGCGGCGTCCGCCGGGCGGTGGAGATGTCCGAGGCCGCCGCGCATGAGAGCGGTGGCAAGGCCCAGACGTGGGGGCCGCTCATCCACAACCCGCAGGTGGTGGGCAGGCTCGAGGCCGCAGGCCTGGCGGTCGTCGAGGATCTGCACGACCTGGGCGGGGAGGCGTTCGTCGTCTCCGCCTACGGCGTGGAGCACGCCGTGCTGGACGCAGCCCGCGCGCGCGGCATGCGGATCGTGGACGCCACCTGCCCGGTGGTGATCCGCGCGCACTCGCTGGCCCACCGGCTGGTCGAGGAAGGCTACCAGGTCATCGTCGTCGGCGATCACGGGCACCCCGAGATGGTTACCCTGAAAGAGGTACTGGGCGAGAAGGTCACGGTCGTCCACACCCTCGAGGAGGCCCGGCGGGTCAAGCTGCGCGGAAAGATCGGCGTCATGTCGCAGACCACCCAGTCCATGGACAACTTCCGCGCCATCGTCGGCGACCTGGCCCTGCGGACCAAGGAACTGAAGGTGCTCAACACGCTCTGCCCGGCCATCACCGTGCGGCAGGAAGAGGCCGAGCGGCTGGTGGAGCAGGTAGATGCGCTGGTCGTCGTGGGCGGGCACCACAGCAGCAACACGACCCGCCTGGCCGAGATCGGACGCGCGCGGGGCCTGCCGACGTTCCACGTCGAGATCGCCGACGAGCTCGACCCGGCATGGGTACAGGGCCGGCGCCGGGTGGGCGTCATGTCCGGCGCGTCCACACCCGAGTGGATCATCGCCGAGGTGGTCCGCCGCCTCGAGGAGATCGGGGCGGAGCGCGAGGAGGCGGCTGCGTTGCCGGCTCCGTGAGTCCCCGCGCCGGGTTGCCGGTCGTCGCCATCGTCGGCCGGCCGAACGTCGGGAAGTCTGCACTGTTCAACCGCCTGATCGGCCGGCGCGTCGCCATCGTCGAGGACGTCCCGGGGGTCACGCGCGACCGCCTCTATGCCGAGGCCGAGTGGCGCGGCCGGCGTTTCGTCGTGGTGGACACCGGCGGCCTCGTCTCGGACGCCGCGACCGGCCTGCCCGGCCAGGTCCGTGCCCAGGCCACCCAGGCCGCGGCGGAAGCCGACGTCATCCTCCTGGTCGTGGACGCCCGCAGTGGCATCGTGCCCGAAGACCGCGCCGTCGCCGATGTCGTGCGCCGTGCGCGCGCCCCGGTGCTGGTCGTGGCCAACAAACTCGACGACCCCGCCAGCGAGCCCGCGGCAGCGGAGTTCTTTGCGCTGGGCTTCGGCGATCCGCTGCCGGCCTCGGCTCTGCACGGCCGCGGCATGGGCGACCTGCTGGACGCGGTCGTGGCGCTGCTGCCCGCCGGAGCGCCTGCCGATGTTGCCGCCGCGGACGCCGCGCCGGCCGTCGCCATCGTCGGGCGGCCGAACGTCGGCAAGTCGTCGCTGGTGAACGCCATCCTGGGCGAGGAGCGCGTGGTCGTGGACGCCGCCCCAGGCACCACGCGCGACGCCGTGGACACCGTGCTGGAACGCGGCGGCCGGCGTTTCGTGCTGATCGACACGGCGGGGCTCCGGCGCCCGTCGCGGGTGCGCGAGACCATCGAGGCGTCCAGCGCTGCCCGCACGCGGCGCGCCATCGAACGCGCCGAGGTGGTCGTGCTGGTGCTGGACGCTTCCGACCCCGTCACCGACCAGGACCAGCACATCGCGCGGCAGGCCACCGACGCGGGCTGCGGCCTCGTCATCGCCCTCAACAAGTGGGACCTCGTGGCGTCCACGCCACGGCGCGACCCGCGTCGCGAGCGCGTGGTGCGCCACGCGCTGCGGTTCGTGGCGTACGCGCCGCTGGTGGTCACGTCGGCCGTGCGGGGGTGGGGGATCGAGGCGCTGCTGGAGACAATTGCGCAGGTCGCCGCGGCGCACCGCGCCCGTATCTCCACGGGCGTGCTCAACCGCATCGTGGGCGAGGCGGTCCAGCGGAACCAGCCGCCCGCCGACGCCGCCGGACGCCGGCTGCGCATCTACTACGCCACCCAGCCCGAATCCGCGCCGCCGCGCATCGTGCTCTTCGTCAACGACCCGCAGCGGATGCCCGAGGCCTACCAGCGCTACCTCGAGCGCGCGGTGCGCGAAGCCCACCCGCTGCCCGGTGTGCCCCTGCGCTTCGTGCTGCGGCGCCGCGGGGAGACGGCGTGATCGCCCTGCCGGCGACCCGTGGCGTCGCCGCGGCGTCCGGGTTGCTGGCGGCCCAGGCGGCTGCCGTGGCGAGGAACTCCGCCTCGACTGGCGAAGGGGGCGGCGCTGAGACCGTGGTGGCTTCGTCGGTCGAGGCGTGAGCGTTCGTCATGCCTGAGCTCCCTGAGGTCGAGACCGCCCGCCGCACGCTGGCCCCGCAGATCCTCGGCCGCCGTATCGAGAGCGTTGCGGTCCACCGCCCGCCCGCGCTGCGCACCCACCGGCCGGCCGAGGCCGCGCGTCTGCTGCGCGGGCGCATCTTTCGTGACGTGCAGCGGCGCGGGAAAGCGCTGCTGCTGCATCTTGACGAAGGCTGGACCCTCGTGTTCCACTACGCGCTGTGGGGCGTGGTCGCGGTGCGGCCTGGCCCTGTCGGCGACGCCATGACCGCCGTGGTGGTCGGCCTCGACGACGGACGGGTGATCGAGTTTCGCGAGCTCCAGCTGAGCAGCCTGCACCTGGTGCCCACGGCACGCCTCGACGGCGTCTCGTTCCTGGCAGCGCTCGGTGCCGACCCGCTCGATCGGTCCCTGACGTACCCTCGATTTCGTGAACTCCTGGCCGGGCGGGGGAGCGTGCGGGGTCTGCTGACCGACCAGCGGCGCCTGGCTGGCATCGGCAACCTCTGGGTGCAGGAGATCCTGTTCGCAGCCGGGCTGCGGCCGACGCGTGCGGCGGCCACCCTCGATGAGGCTGCCTGGCGGCGGCTCTACCGCGCGATGCGCACCGTGCTGGGCCGCGCCGTCCGCGCCGGGGGGGAGCCTGAGTTCCTCGATGCCACCGGCCGCACAGGACGCGCCCGGCTCTACGTCTACGGACGCGGCGGGCAGCCCTGCCGCGTCTGCGGCGCGCGCATCGTCGCCAGCAGAGCCGGCGGCCGCCCCGCGTTCTGGTGTCCGCGGTGCCAGCGGTGAGGAGGGTGGCGATGGGATCGCGAGTGTGCGGGGTTCGGTGATGCGCCCGCGGATGCCCACGCCCGTGGAGACCGGCAGCGTCGTCGAGCGGACGTTTCGCGTGACTTGGTCCGACGGCCACCGGTCCGAGTACGCATGGCGGACCCTGCGGATGCGCTGTCCCTGCGCGGCGTGCGCCGGCGAGTGGCGGTACCGGCCGCCGCCGTTGACCGAAGCCAGCATCCCTGCCGATATTCGCGCGATGAGCGTAGCGCGTGTAGGAAACTACGCGCTGCGCTTCGTCTGGTCCGACGGCCACGACACCGGCCTCTACACGTTCGCCACGCTCCGTTACGACCTGTGTGAGTGCGCGGAATGTCGGGCGGGGCGCCGGGAGACGCGGTAGCGTGGAGGAACGTTGCACGCCGCGCCGCACATGGTGCCCCAGCACACCGCATCCTGCTGCCGGCATCGTGCCGGACCCCGGGCCACTCCCCTGGGCCGGGATTCGGGATGTCCACGGACGCCCGTGGCCTGACCTGTGCTATACTCGCGGCAGAGACGTCGGGCCGTAGCGCAGCTTGGTAGCGCGCCTGAATGGGGTTCAGGAGGTCGGCGGTTCAAGTCCGCCCGGCCCGACCATGTAGCATGCGAGCAGAGCGCGGCTTCCGCGCTCTTTTGCGTTCCCGCCGCGCCCGGGGACCGACAGGGCCTGGCTGGCACGGCGGGCTGCGGACGGGTGGCGATCAGGGGGCCGGGGACGCCGGTGATCAGACCGGCCCGTCCGCGGCCACGGGCAGCCGCCACTGGGCCTCCACCGCCGCGGGGGGCAGCGCCGCGAGCACCCGATTCAGCGCCGCGAGCACCCCCACGCCGTCCGCTGCCAGGGCGTGTGCCACCCGGCGCAGGTCAGGGTAGGCTGCCAGCGGCTGCCACCACACGGCGCGCCCCGCCAGGTATCCGCGCGCGCCGGCTGCCAGGGCGGCCCGCAGGGCCTCCACGAATCGGTCACCGGGCATGCCGCCGCTCAGCAACACCCACGGCGCGGGGAGGAGCCGCGTGATCTCGCGCATCACCTCGACGAGATCAGCCAGGCTGTAGCGCGCTCCGCCCCACTCCCGCACGTGCGCGGGGGTGCCGGGCAGGGCCAGCTTGTAGAGGTCGGCACCGTAGCCCGGGTCCGAGAACGCTTGCGCGATCGCCACCGACAGACGCGGCAGTGCGTCGGCGTACTCGTCGGGAGACTGGCCGGGCAGCGGGTAGGGAAGCAGCTCGAGCACAAACGGCCGGTCGGAGGCGGCGCAGGCGTCGCCCACCTCACGGACCAGCCCCTGCTGCGCGCGTGCGACGGCCGGCGGGGCGTCGGGGTGGTAGAAGACCAGCAGCTTCAGCGCCTCGGCGCCCGCGCGGAGGGCCGCAGCGACGCTCCAGTCGGGAATCAGCCGGCTGATGCGGAACCCCGCGGGCGTGGTCTCCACGCGGTGGTCCTCCAGCGTCAGCAGCAGGCCGACGCTTCGCGGCAGCACCGGCACGACGCGATGGTAGCCGTATGTGGGATCCACCAGCAGCCCGGTGACGTGCCCCGACAGCGTCTCGGCCAGCAGCCGCTTCACGTCACCCAGGGCGGCGCTCGCCGCCGGCCCGGTGGTACCCACCGCTCGCGTCACCAGCGGGAGCAACTGCGCGCGCTGATCGATGGCCAGCATCGCGTAGCGTCCTTCGCCGTCCGAGATGCGGGCCAGGCCGCGAGCCTTCCCTGGGGTCGTGGGTGCCATGGAATCCTCCGGAGCGTGCCGACGGTCACCCCCTACCATACCGTGCGCGTTGGCGGGTGTCATATGTCTCCTGGTGCGGGACCTCGGGTGGTAGGCGAGTGCGCCTGCGACCCCGCGCCGGTTGCGCGGCACGCGCGAGGATGGTAGCATCATTTAAATACAGTACAGCATCCCACATCGTGAGACGTCGGCTATCTCTCAAGTCCCCCCGGCGCGCCGCAGGCTGGCGCGTCGACGGCACATCCAGCCTGGCCAAGGGCCTGCGGCTGCTGGATGCGTTCTCCCTGGAGCGCCCGGGGCTGACCCTGGCGGACCTCACGGCCGCCTCGGGGTTGCCCCGCGCCACGGTCCACCGGCTCCTGAGCGCGCTCCGCGGGCTGGGCTACGTACACTACGATCCGCCGACGCGGCAGTTCCGGCTGGGCTACAAGCTGCTGGAGCGCGGCTACCTCGTCAGCGAGCAGATCGACCTGCGCCCCGTGGCGCGGCCGCACCTGGAGCGCCTGCGCGATGAGACGGGCGAGACCGTGTCCCTGCAGGTCGTCGACGGCTACGAGGGGGTCTACGTCGAGAAGCTCGAGCCGCTGGCAGGGTTTCGGCTGTGGACGCGGGTGGGCATGCGGCGGCCGCTGCACGCCGGATGCTCCATGAAGGTCCTGCTGGCGCACCTGCCGCCCGAGCAGATCGACGAGGTGCTGCAGCAGGGCCTTGCGCGCCTGACGCGGCTGACGATCACCGACCCCGAAGCGCTGCGCCGTGACCTGGCCACGATCCGCGCGCAGGGCTACAGCGTGACCTTCGGCGAGTCGCATGACGGCGTGCACGGCGTCGCGGCGCCGATCCGCGACCACACGGGGCGTGTGGTCGCCAGCGTCAGCGTCCTGGCGCCCGCCGCGCGGATTCCTCGAAGCCGCATCCCGGAGCTCGTCGAGAAGGTGACGGAGGCCGCCCGGCGGATCTCGCGCGATCTGGGGTACGCCGGCCCGACGACCGGCACGGGCGGCGCTGGCAGGACGCGCCGATGAGCCAGGCCCCGGCCGCGCGCGGCAGCGCGGTGGACTGCCACGCGCACCTGGCGCCGCGGGATGCCCTGGCGCGTCTTGGCTGGCTGCAGGTGGCAGACGGCCAGGTGGCGGTCCGCGTCGGCGATCGGTGGCAGCCGGTGCCGCGCGCGCTGGTGGAGCCCGATATGCTCGCAGACGACGGCGCCGCCCGGGGCATCGCGGTGCGCGTGGTGAGCCTGCCGCCGTTCCTCCTACGCCACGACCTGCCGCCCGCCGACGGGGCGGCGTACAGCCGGGCGATGAACAACGGCCTGGCGGCCCTGGCGCAGGCTGCGGGCGGCCGCCTGCGGGCGCTGGCGACGGTCCCGATGCAGGACCCGGCCGCCGCCGCCGCGGAGCTGCGGCGGGCGCGGGAGGATCTCGGCTGCGACGGCGTGACGATCGCCGCCAGCGTGGCCGGCCGCCTCGAACTGGACGACCCGGCCCTCGAGCCGTTCTGGGAGGTCTGTGAGCGCCTGCGGGTGCTGGTCTTCGTGCACCCACACGATGTGGCCGGCGCCGGCCGCATGCAGCGCTATCACCTGCGCAACCTCGTCGGCAACCCGACCGAGACGGCCCTGGGCGCGGCGTACCTGATCTTCGGGGGCGTGCTGGATCGTCACCCCGGGCTGGTGGTGCTGCTTGCCCACGGCGGAGGCGCCCTGCCGTGGCTGGTCGGGCGCCTCGACCGTGGCGTCGATGTGCGTCCGGAGTGCAGGGGCATGGTCACTCCACCCAGCCAGCAGGCGCGGCGGTTCCTGTACGACACGGTGGTCTTCAGCCCGCAGATCCTGCGCGCGCTGGTGGCGTGGGTGGGGCCGGCCCAGGTCGTGCTGGGCACCGACGCCCCGTTCGACATGTCGGATCCGCATCCCGTGACGACCGTCATGCAGGCACTGAGTGACGTCGGGGCCCGCCGGGCCGTGCTGGAGGGCAATGCCGCCCGACTGCTGGCATTCCCTGGCCCGACCAGCCGGCCGGCACCCCGGGCGCCGTCGGCCTGAGGGGCGGTGCGGCCCGTCACGAACGCCAAGGAGGGAACGATGGCAGTCGCGGAGCGACCAGCCGAGGATATCTACCCGAAGTTCTCAGCCGACGAGTACCGGCGCCGCCACGCCCTGCTGCGCGACCTGCTGGTCGCCCGGGGCCTGGATGGCGCCATCGTCTACGGCGGGTACAAGGATCTGTACCAGGCCAATGCGCGCTGGCTCACCGGCATGCGCGAGTCGATGCAGTTCTACGCCTTCTTCCCCAGAGACGGCGCGCCGGCAGCCTGGAACTCGCTCTACCCGCACCTGCATGCGGCCCGACGCATGTCGGCCATCGCCGACACGCAGTGGGGCGGCGCCAGCATCGGGCACACCGTGGCCCGGCACATCCGCACGCTCGGCCTCGACCGGGGGCGCATCGGCCTGGTGGGCGTGCACTCGCGGCGCGGGATCACCCTGCCCATGGATCACTACCTGATCTGGCGGGACGAGTTGCCGCACGTCGAGCTGGTGAACATCACGCAGGACGTCGAGGGCCTCCAGCAGGTCAAGAGCGAGGAGGAGCTGGCGTTCTACCGCCGCGGGGCCGCCTACACCGACTACGCCATGGCGGAGTTGATCACAGCCATCCGGCCGGGCGTCACCGAGGTGGCCCTCTACGGTCGCATCCTGTCGGCGGCGTACGAGTGCGGGGGCGACGCACTGGACGTGGTGCTCATCGGCAGCACATCGCAGCGTGACGCCGACATGCCGTACCCCCGGCACGTGCCCAGCCAGCGGCTGATCCAGCCGGGAGACGTCGTGCTCAACGAGATCAGTGTGGGGTACGGCGGGTGCTCCGGCCAGCTCATCGTCCCCATCAGCGTGGGGGCCCCGACGCCGGAGTACCGCGACCTTTACCGTATCGCGCGCGAGACGTTCGAGCGGGTGCGGGCGGTACTGCGGCCCGGCGCCACGCAGGACGACGTCCTGGAGGCGGCGCGCCCCATCACCGATGCCGGCCTGGTGGCCGAGGCGCCCATCATCCATGGCTGGCCGAACCCGCCCATGTTCCCCATCCTGCCGGTGGGCAAGCCAGCGGAGACCTACAGCCCGGAGCCGTTCGCGCTCCGCGCGAATCAGCTGATCATGATCGAGCCCAACCCGACCACGCCCGATCTGCGGCGCGGCGTCTTCCTGGGGGCTCTGTGCGTGGTGACTCCGGAAGGCGGCCGGTGCCTGCAGGAGCATCCGCTCGACTTCGCGGTCGTGTAGCCGTTGCACGTGCAGGGAACCGACAACGCAGATGAACGCGGGAGGTGGGAGCATGAGAGCATTGCGGTGGCTTCGCCGGGGATGGCCGCTGCTGGCGGTCCTCCTGATGGGAAGCTGGCCGGCGGCGCCCGGGTGGAGCCAGCAGAAGGACACGCTGGTCATCGCCCTGCCCTTCGAGGTGCCGACCCCTGATATCCACAAGGCCACCGGGCTGCCCATCTTGGGCATGCTGGCCCAGATCGGCGATTCCTTGGTGGTGCTGGACGAGAAGGGGAACGTGAAGCCGTGGCTGGCCGAGTCATGGACGCAGGAGGACGGGGGGCGGTCCCTGGTCTTCAAGATTCGCGACAACGTGAAGCTGCATGACGGCCGCACAGTGACCGCCGAGGACGTGGTCTACAGCCTCGAGCGCTTCCGCCGCATCTCCATCGGCCGGTCGGCATTCGCGGTGGTCGAGAGCATCACGGCGCAGCCCGGCAACCGGGTGAAGATCACCACGCGGGCCCCATTCGCACCGCTCCTGAAGACCTTCATCTACCAGACGATCACCGTCTACAGCAAGGCCGCCATCGAGCGTGCCGGGGACGACGAGTTCTCCAAGCACCCGATCGGGCCGGGCCCGTACAAGTTTGTGCGCCTGGTACGGGGCGACCGCATGGAGCTCGAGGCGTTCGACGACTACTGGGCCGGGAAGCCCAAGATCAAGCGGATTGTCGTGCGCTACGTGCCCGACATCAGCGCCCGGGTGGCTGCCCTGGAGGCCGGCGACGTGGACGTGATCCACGACTTCACGCCCCAGGACGCCGAGCGCATCCGCAGCAACGCCAACCTGGTCTTCATCAACCCGCCGTCGGCCGGCTTCATCCGCTTCAACATGAACACCCAGCGGCCGCCCTTCAACGATGTCCGGGTCCGCCAGGCCATGGCCTACGCAATCGATCGTGACGCGATCGTGAAGCAGATCTTCCGCGGGCTCGCCCGGGTCTCGCGCTCGCTGGTGCCTGCCAACGCTGTGGGGTACGTCGAGACCTACGACGTGTACCGCTACAACCCCGAACGCGCCAGGCAGCTGCTGCGGGAGGCCGGCGTTCCCGACCTGACGTTCACCTTCAGCTACGGTGCGGGCCGCTACCTCATGGACCGGGAAGTGGTGGAGGCCGTGCAGGCGCAGATGGCCAGGGCGGGCGTGACCGTGCGGATCAACCAGATGGAGTGGGGGCAGTTCTCGGCCATGATCCGCCTGCCGCTGGAGCGCAATCCCAGTCAGATGACGATGACCTGGTGGCGGACCGTGAACGGCGACGCAGACAACGCCATCGGCATCTACTCCCGGGCCGAGCTCCCGCCGCGCGGCAACAACGTGCCGTTCTACTCGTCCGACGAGTTCGAGCGGCTCTACGCCGCACAGCAAGTCGAGACCGACCCGGAGCGCCGGCGAGCGCTGATCCGCCAGCTGCAGCAGGTCTTGATGCACGACCTGCCGTCGATCCCCATGTACCAGCAGCCCATCTTCTGGGCCACCCGCAAGAACGTTGCGGGGTTCCCCAAGAAGGTCACGTCGTTGAGCACGGTGTGGCCGCTGTACGACGTGGAGTTCAAGTAGTTCCGGGCGACGTGCGGACCGGCGCGTTATGAAGGCCTATCTCACCCGGCGGGTGCTGGTGGCAGTGCCGAGCCTGCTGGCGGTCACCGTGTTGATCTTCGTCGCCATGCGGGTCGTCCCGGGCGACCCGGCGGTGCTGCTGGCGGGTGACTTCGCCACGCCGGACACGGTGGCCGCCCTGCGGGCCAGGTGGGGGTTGGACCGCCCGCTGGTGGTGCAGTACGCGGTCTTCATGGCGCGCCTGGTCCGCGGCGACCTGGGCGAGTCGATCGTCAGCGACCTGCCCGTCCTCGACGAGATCCTGCAGCGCTTTCGTGTGACCGTGGTCCTGGCGCTGGCAGCGATCAGCGTGGCGGTCCTGGTGGGGCTGTCGGCGGGCATCCTGGGGGCCACCCGGCCGTACTCGGGCTGGGACTACGGCAGCATGGTCCTGGCACTGGTAGGCGTGTCGACCCCGATCTTCTGGTCCGGTATGTTGCTCATCCTCCTGTTCGCCGTGCGGCTGGGGTGGCTGCCGACGGGCGGGGTGGGGTCGTGGCAGAACTTCATCCTGCCGGCGGTGAGCCTGGGGTTCTTCGCCGCGGGCATCATCGCCCGGCAGACGCGCGCGGCCATGCTGGATGTGCTCCGGCAGGACTACATCCGCACGGCGCGGGCGAAGGGCGTGGGGGAACCAGGGGTCATCCAGCGGCACGCGCTGCGGAACGCGCTGATCCCGGTGGTGACGATCGTCGGCCTGGAGTTCGGCCGCCTGCTGGGCGGCGCCGTGCTCACCGAGACGGTGTTCAGCCTGCCGGGGCTGGGCAGCTTCCTGGTCGTGTCGATCTTCAAGCGCGACTACCCGGTGATCCAGGGCGTGGTGCTCTGGCTGGCCCTGGCATTCGTGCTCATCAACATGCTGGTCGACGTGGTGTATGCGGCCCTTGATCCGCGCATCCACTACGCCTGACGTCGCCGGACGGCGCGCGGCGGCTGCCGGGCGCGAGCGGGCCTGGGCCGGGCGTACGGGCTCGGCCTCGCTAGCCTGGCGGAGGTTCCGACGACACCGCGGCGCGCAGGTTGGCCTGGGCGTCGTGCTCGTGTTCGGGCTGCTGGCGCTGCTGGCGCCGATGGTGGCGCCGTACGGGCCGACCGACGCGGACCTGGAGCGGCGGCTCCAGCCGCCCTCGCGCCAGCACTGGCTGGGGATGGACCAGCAGGGCCGCGACCTCTTCTCGCGCATCGTGTACGGCGGGCGCGTCTCGCTGGTCATCGGCGTGATCGCCGTCGGCGTCGCAGCGGGCATCGGCATTCCCGTGGGGGCCGCCTCGGGCTTCCGCGGCGGCTGGCTGGGCCAGATCCTCATGGGGCTGGTGGACGTGCTCCTGTCGTTTCCAGCCATCCTGGTGGCGATCCTCATCGTGGCCCTGGCCGGGCCGGGGTTGCGCAACGCCATGCTGGCCATCGGCATCTCCCAGATGCCGGCCTACGCCCGGTTGATGCGGGCCGAGGTGATCCGGCTGCGCTCGGAGATGTTCGTGGAAGCGGCCCGGGCCATCGGCCTGCCGGAGGGGCGGGTGCTGCTCCGGCACATCCTGCCCAACGCCGCCGGTCCGCTGATCGTGCAGTCTACGCTGAACCTGGCCGGGGCGATCCTGTCGGCGGCGTACCTGGGCTTCCTGGGGCTGGGCGCCCAGCCGCCGACGCCGGAGTGGGGAGCGATGCTGTCAGACGGGCGCACCTACCTGCGCACCGCCCCTCACGTGGCGGTCTACCCCGGGGTGGCCGTGATGCTGGTGGTGCTGGGGTTCAACCTGTTCGGCGACGGGCTGCGGGACGCCCTCGACCCGCGCGCGACACGACGGTAGACGCCACCCGCGGTACCGTCCGCCCGCCGTCGCACTTGCACGTGGAGAGGAGATGGAGATGGCGCTACCACCGGAAGTCGAATCCCAGATCGACTTGACGCACAGCGCGGTGCTGCTCATCGACATGCAGCGCCGGCACGTGGATCCGGCCGTCGGCTACCACCTCATCGATCCACAGGCCACCGCCGACATCGTGGCAGCCGCCCGGCGGGCCCTGGAGGTGGCCCGGGCGCATGACGTGCCGGTCGTGCACGTGGCGACCTCCTCCCGGCGGCCGTCGCCGTGGGGGTTCGTCGACCACCAGAACCCGTTCTGGGCCTACCAGACCGGGAAGATCATCCCGGGGATGGGACGGCCGCGGCAGAGCGGGAAGAACGTCGAGGGGTCTATCTACGCGGAGATCCTGCCCGAGCTGGCACCCCAGCGCGACGAGCCCGTGGTCGTCAAACGCCGCTACTCAGCGTTTTACGGGACCGACCTGGAGCTGGTCCTGCGCGGGCTGCGCACGGAGACCCTGTTCGTCCTGGGCGTGAACACCAACAACTGCGTGCTGGCCACGGTCTACGACGCCTTCAGCCGCGACCTGCGTGTGGTGGTGCTGGCGGACGCGTGCGGCTCGATGAACGGCGAAGAATACCACCGGGCCGCACTGCGGCAGGTAGAGGCCGCGCTGGGCTTCACGACCACGGTGCGGGAGTTCGCCGAGCTGGTGGCGCGCAAGCGCGGGGCGGAGGTGCGGGCATGACCGGCACCCCGCTGGTCTCGACAGCGCAGCAGGCGCTGCGCGCGCGCGAGGCCGACGCCATCGCGGCCGTCTCGGGCCCTCGGCTGATGGCGTACACGCGCGACATCACGCGCTGGGTGCGGCTGTCGGGCGAGCCCGACGAGCGTCGGGCGTTCGAGTACGTGGAAGGCGTGCTGCGCGGCCTGGGTCTGCGCACGCAACTGCTGGAGCACGACGCCTTCATCAGCCTGCCCGGGCCCGCGCGGCTGCGGATCACCTCGCCGGTGCGCGAACTCCTGCCGTGCATCACGCATGCGTTCGCCGCGCCCACCGGCGCAGACGGCGTGCAGGGCGAGCTGGTCTATGTGGGGCAGGGGACCGCGGAAGACTACGCGCGGGTCGACGTGCGGGGGAAGGTTGCGCTGGTCGAGGGCCTCGGGATCGGCGGCAAGGTGCGCCGGGGCGAGGAGCGCGGCGCGATCGCGCAGGTGTTTATCCACGGCGAGTACACCCACGAGACGAGCGTCTCCCCGCTGTGGGGACCGCCGACGCCCGAGACCGCGCACCTGCTGCCGCGCACCCCGAGTTTCTCCGTGAACCGGGCGGCCGGTGCCCGTCTCAAGGACCTGCTGGCGCAGGGCCCCGTACGCGTGCGGGCGTGGGGTGAGGTCACCACAGGCTGGCGTATGATCCCGCTGCTGGTGGCCGACCTGCCCGGGCAGGTCGAGCCCGACCGGTTCGTGCTCCTCTCCAGCCACCTCGACTCGTGGCACTACGGCGCCATGGACAACGGGGCGGCCAACGCCACCCTGCTGGAGGCGATCCGGGTGCTGGTCCCCGGACCGCGACGGCGCAGCCTGCGGGTTGCGTTCTGGTCGGGCCATTCGCACGGCCGCTTTGCCGGCTCGTCCTGGTACGCCGACCATTTCTGGTTCGACCTCTACCGGCACTGCGTGGCGCACGTGAACTCCGACTCCACGGGCGGTCGCGGCGCTACCGTCCTGGAAGAAGCACCGGTGATGGCCGAGACCAGGGCGCTGGCTGCTGAGTTCATCCGGACGATCGGCGGCCAGGATCTGCGGGGCAAGCGCATCGGCCGGTTCGCTGACCAGTCGTTCGTGGGCGTGGGGGTGCCCTCGGTCTTTGGGACGTTCTCCGAGCAGGATGTGGCCGACCCCGAGACGCGCCGCGGCCTCTCGCTTTTCGAGCACGCCCAGGGGCGCGCTGCCGGGCTGGGGTGGTGGTGGCACACCACGGAGGACACGCTCGACAAGGTGGACGAGGCCTTCCTGGTGCGGGACACGCAGATCTACACCGGCGTGATCTTCCGCCTGCTCAACGAACCCGCCCTGCCCCTCGAGTACGGGGCGACGGCGCGGGAGATCCGCGACCTGCTGACGCGGTACCAGACGGCGGCGCGCGGCCAGCTCGACCTGTCGGCTGAACTCGACGCGGCCCGCGCGCTGGAAGCCCGTACGGGCGACCTGCGGCGGGCACTGGCAGCTGCCGCCGCGGCCGGCGACGAGACCCGGCTACGGGTGTTGAACGATACCGTCATGCGGCTCGGCCGCCTCCTGGTGCCCGTCAACTACACGCTGCGCGGCCCCTTCGAACACGACCTAGGCACGGCGCTGCCGCCTCTGCCGGGCCTGGCACAGGCGGAGGCGCTGGGCACGGCCGACCCCCAGAGCGCCCAGGCAAAGGCCCTCTACGTGGCCCTGCGACGGCAGGCCAACCGGGTGCGCTTCGCGCTGGAGGAGGCCTCCGCGATCATCGAGGCGGTTATCTAGACCCCGCGAGCCGTCCCCCGGGTCCCGACCGTTCTCGGACCACGCCGGTCTCGCTGCGGTCGTCCTGGCGCCCCCCGGGGCTCTACTTGACCTCCTGGCCCTTCCCATTTATCCTGTTAACAGGACCCCCTCCCAGTGGGGAGGGGTATTACTAGAGGGACCATGGTTTGTGTAGGAGGGTCGCCATGGATCCGGCAACTTCCCCCCAGATCCCGCACCGTCACGCCGCGGGCTCGGCGGAGATGCGCGCGAAGATCGTCGCCCGCCTGCGCAGCGTCGCCGGGCACGTGCGCGGGGTGGAACGTATGGTAGACGAAGGCGCGTACTGCGTGGACGTCATGCGGCAGATTCTGGCGATCCAGCGGGCGCTGGACCGCATCAACGGCCTGGTGCTGGAGGACCATCTGCAGACCTGCGCGTCCACGGCGATCCGCTCCGACGACCCAGGCGAGCGCGAGCGGACGATCGCGGAGTTGCTGGAAGTCTTCGAGATGTCCAGCAAGCTCTAGCCGCAGGCATGGTCTCGGGTGTCGCAGCATGACCACCGCGTCTGACACGACCCTGTCCGCCGTCCGGCCCGGCCGGCGTGGAGTCCGCCGCGTCGACCTCCCGGTAGCCGGGATGTCCTGCGCGTCGTGCGTCGCGCGCGTCGAGCAGAGCCTGCAGCAGACGCCGGGCGTGGTCACCGCGCAGGTGAACTTCGCGGCCGAGCGAGCGGCGGTGACCTTCGACCCGGCGACGATCAGCGTCCAGGATCTGGTCACGGCGGTGCACGGCGCCGGTTACGAGGTGCCGCGTGCTCGCGCCGTGATCCCCATTGCCGGCATGTCGTGCGCCTCGTGCGTGACCAGGGTGGAAGCTGCCCTGCGCGGCGTGGACGGCGTGGTGGATGCATCGGTCAACCTGGCCCGCGAGCAGGCGACCGTGGAGTACGTGCCGGGCGTGGCTACCCTCGAGGCGCTGCGGCAGGCGATCCGCGAGGCCGGGTACGAGCCGCTGGCAAGCGAGGACGCGACGGTCGACCGGGAAGCGGAGCGGCGGGCGCGCGAGTTGCACAGCCTGCGGCTCCGGCTGGGCGTCGCGGCCCTGCTCAGCATACCGATCTTGTGGGGCAGCCTGCCGCACATGGGCATCGCCGTCTGGACGCCCCCGCTGCTCCACGCCTGGGTCGTGCAGTTCCTGCTGGCGACCCCCGTGCAGTTCTGGGCCGGGTGGCGCTTCTACCGGGGCCTGTGGGCCGCGCTGCGCCACCGCAGCGCCGACATGAATACGTTGATCGCCGTGGGCACCTCCGCAGCCTACCTGTACAGCGTGGCGGCCACGTTCGCGCCGCAGTGGTTCAGGGGCAGCGGCGTGGAGCCCACCGTCTACTATGAGACGGCATCCATCATCATCGTCTTCATCCTGCTGGGACGCTATCTGGAGGCCCGGGCCAAGGGACGGACGAGCGAGGCGATCCGACGGCTGATGGGCCTGCGGGCCAAGACCGCGCGCGTCGTTCGTGGCGACGTTGAGGTGGATATCCCGGTGGAAGAGGTGCAGGTTGGTGACATCGTCGTCGTGCGCCCCGGCGAGAAGATCCCCGTCGACGGGGTGGTGGTGGCCGGCCAGTCCACCGTGGACGAGTCGATGATCACCGGCGAGTCGATGCCGGTCGAGAAGGGCGAGGGCGACGAGGTCATCGGCGCGACCATCAACAAGACCGGCGCGTTCCGGTTCCGGGCGACCCGCGTAGGCCGCGACACGGTCCTGGCGCAGATCGTCCGGATGGTCGAAGAAGCGCAGGGCAGCAAAGCGCCGATCCAGCGGCTGGCGGACCGCGTGGCCGCCTACTTCGTGCCCGCGGTCATCGCCGTGGCGCTGGTGACGGCCGTCGTCTGGCTGCTGGTCGGCCCGCAGCCGCGCGTGACGTACGCGCTGCTCACCTTCGTCGCGGTGCTGATCATCGCGTGTCCGTGCGCGCTGGGCTTGGCCACGCCGACGGCCATCATGGTCGGCACCGGCCGTGGCGCCGAGGCTGGCATCCTGATCCGCGGGGGCGAGGCCCTGGAGACGGCGCACCGTCTCACCGTGGTCGTGTTCGACAAGACGGGCACGCTCACCCGCGGCGCGCCACGGGCCACCGATGTGCTGCCCCTGGACGGGATCGATGCGGCCAGCCTGCTGCGCCTGGCCGCGTCTGCCGAGCGACACTCGGAACACCCGATCGGGGAGGCGGTCGTGGTCTACGCGCGCGAGCGCGGCATCGTGCTGAGTGAGCCATCGGCGTTCGAAGCGGTGCCCGGGCACGGCGTCGAGGCGACCGTCGACGGACATCGCGTGCTGGTGGGCAACGTCGCCCTGCTGGAGCGGGCCGGCGTGACCGCCGATGGCCTGCGGGCCGAAGCCGAGCGCCTGGCGGCGGCCGGCAGGACCCCGATGGTGGTGGCTGTCGACGGTGTGCCCGCGGGGATCGTCGCGGTGGCCGACACCCTGAAGCCCCACAGTCGCGAGGTCGTGGCGGCGCTGCGCCGCATGGGCGTGCAGGTGGTCATGCTGACCGGTGACACCCGGCCGACCGCCGAGGCCATTGCGGCGCAGCTCGGCATCGACCGCGTGCTGGCCGAGGTCAAGCCAGGAGAGAAGGCCGCGCAGATCCAGGCGTTGCAGCGCCAGGGCCATGTGGTAGCCATGGTGGGTGACGGGATCAACGACGCGCCTGCCCTGGTCCAGGCCGATCTCGGCATCGCCATCGGCGCCGGGACCGACGTGGCCATCGAGTCGGCCGACGTCGTGCTCATCGGCGACGACCTGCGCGGTGTCCTGGCGGCTGTAGCTCTGAGCCGGCGGACGATGCGAACGATCCGGCAGAACCTGTTCTGGGCGTTCGCGTACAATGTTGTGCTGATCCCGGTCGCGGCCGGCGTGTTGTACCCGTTCACGGGGACGCTGCTCAGCCCGGTGCTGGCAGCGCTGGCAATGGCTGCGTCGTCTGTGACGGTGGTGAGCAATAGCCTGCGCCTGCGGGCCTTTCGCGTGCCGGCGGCGTAGGTGTCGGCCCGGCTGCGGGCGGTCCGTCGGTGACAGGCATACGGATCGGTAGAAATGAGGAGCCCATGAGGGGCGTAGTCCGTCGGTGCGCCCGGCGCGAGGCTTGGGAACTACCCGGACAGGGAGGAGTGAGGACCCGATGACGAGCAAGACCTTCGATGTGCCGCAGATTCACTGCGATGGATGCGTGCAGACCGTCACCTCGGCCGTGCGGAAGCTGCCCGGCATCGCGAAGGTCGAAGCCAGCGCCGTCACTAAGCGGGTGCTGGTCGAGTTCGATCCACAGGCGGTCGACGAAGCGCGCATTCGCGAGGCCCTGAAGACCGCTGGTTACCCGGCGGCCTGAGGCGTGGCCGACCGGGGTGCCGGCGCGGCCAGGCTGCTGGCGAGCCGGACGGAGGGACCCCAACGCGTGACGCGCACGCTCCATCCCAGGGTCCCGCTGCTGGCGGCTGTCGGGCTGGTGGTCGCCGCGCTCGCCTTCGTCACCGCACGCGCTGGCCGCCAGACATCGATCTCCGGGGCTCTGGCACGGGGACTGGCCCCCGAGGCACCGCCGTTCACCCTGCCGCGGCTGGATGGCGACGGGACTTTGGATCTGGCAGCACTGCGGGGCCGGGTCGTCGTGCTCAACTTCTGGGCGTCGTGGTGCGTGCCGTGTCGCGATGAGGCACCGCTGCTGGAGGCAGCCTGGCAACGCTACCGCGACCGGGGCGTCGTGGTCGTCGGCGTGAACGTGCAGGACCTCACCGCCGACGCCCAGCGGTTCGTGCGGGAGACACGAACGACGTTTCCGGTCGTGCGCGATCACGACAACCGCGTCTATCGGGCATACGGGCTGACCGGCGTGCCGGAGACGTTCTTCACCGACCGCCAGGGTCGCATCGTGCGCAAGTTCCCCGGGGCCGTGCTCGAGGCGGCAGAGTGGTTCCGCGCCGTGGAGGACGTGCTGGCGCGGTAGGCGGGGAGGTGGGCCGTGCGCTTGGCCGCCGCGGCCGGCGTGGCGCGGCACTGTGGTATACTCACGGCGGGCGCGCCCGTAGCTCAGCGGAAAGAGCAACTGGCTTCGAACCAGTAGGGCGGGGGTTCGACTCCCTCCGGGCGCGCCAGTTCCGCCGCCGTCTACACCCGGGGCGCAAGCGACGCACCGCCGCCAAGCCACAGCGCGCGGGGCATCCCCGGCCCGTGGTCCGTCTCGACTCGCACATCCCTCTTGCCGGCAGGCAGGAACGCGTTGCCCCGGCAGGACATGGCTGCCAGCGCGCCCAATCGTGACCCCGCGACATGGGACATCCGGGCGGCCACCAGAAGCCTCGTGTGGATGCTGACGCCCCCCTGGTGCACGCGGGGCGCGTGGCCTGCGCCTCCGGCGACGCTCTGACGCGCGACGACCTGCTGACGATCCTCTACTACATGCGCCTGCAGCGGGCCGTCGAAGACCGCGGGATCAAGCTCTACTACCAGGGGAAGATCCCGGGGGCCTACTTCACCGGGTGGGGACACGAGGCCATCGTCGTGGGCGCTACCTACGCGCTGGGTCCCCAGGACCTGATCGCGCCCATGCACCGGGACCTGGCGGCCTACATCATGCGGGGCATCTCCGTGGCCCGCGTCTTCGCCCAGTTCCTCGACCGCGAAGGGGGGCCCACCCGCGGCCGCGACGGCAACGTGCACATGGGCGATCCGCGCCTGGGCATCCTGCCGTTCATCAGCCACATGGCCGCGTCGGTGCCGGTGGCGGCGGGGATGGCGCTGGCCTGCCGGCAGCGCGGCGAGGACCGGGTGGTGCTCACCTTCTTCGGCGACGGTGCCACCAGTACCGGGGCGTGGCACGAAGGGGTCAACTTCGCGGCGGTCATGCGGCTGCCGGTGGTGCTGGTGCTGGAGAACAACCAGTACGCGTACTCGACCCCGCTGGTCCGCCAGACGGCGGCACGCGCCCTGATGGACAAGGCGGTGGGCTACGGCATGCCCGGCGCGGCGGTGGATGGCAACGATGTCCTCGCGGTGTTTCGGGCCGCGCGCGAGGCAGTGGCACGGGCCCGCCGGGGGGAGGGGCCCACCCTGATCGAGTGCCGGACGATGCGGGTTCGGGGGCACAGCGAAGCCGACCGGTACGCGTACGTCCCGCAGGATCTCCTCGCGCAGTGGCGGGCGCGGGACCCCATCGCGCTCTTCGAGCGGCTGCTGCAGGGCGACGGCGTGCTGACCGCCGACATCGACCGCGCCATGCGCGACCGCATCGCCCGCGAGATCGAGGACGGCCTCGCCTGGGCCGAGGCGAGCCCGGAGCCGTCGTCCGCGTCGGTGGCCGAAGGCGTCTACGCTGCACCGGAGGATGACTCGCCGTGGCGCTGATGACCTACCTGGAGGCGATCCGCGACGCCCTGTTGGTGGCGATGCGCCAGGATCCCCGGGTCTTCCTCATCGGTGAGGACATCGGCGTCTACGGCGGCGCCTTCGGGATCACCCGCGGCTTCCTGGACGAGTTCGGGCCGCTGCGGGTGATCGACGGCCCGCTGGCCGAGACGGCCAACGTCGGCGCTGGCGTGGGCGCCGCCGTGATGGGCATGCGCCCGGTGGTGGAGATGCAGTTTGCCGACTTCGTCACGGATGCGATGACCCAGGTCGTGAACATGGCGGCGACGTTCCACTACCGCACCGGGTGCCCGCTGCCGCTGGTGATCCGCCTGCCCTACGGGGGCGACGTGAAGGGCGGGCCGTTCCACTCGCAGTGCAAGGAGGCCTGGTTCGTCCACACGCCCGGCCTGAAGGTGGTGGCGCCGGCGTTCGCCGAGGACGCCAAGGGCCTGCTGCTCGCGGCGATCCGCGACCCCAACCCCGTGCTCTACTTCGAGCACAAGCACCTGTACCGCTACCAGAAGGAAGACGTGCCCGAGGGCGACTATACGACGCCTGTGGGCACAGCGCGCGTGGTGCGCGAGGGCTCGACGCTCTCGGTGTTCTCCTACGGCTGGATGCTCCACAAGTGCCTGCAGGCCGCCGATCGGGTCGCGGCGGAGGGGATCCTCCCGGAGGTCGTGGACCTGCGCAGCCTGGCACCGCTGGATACGGGTACGGTCCTCGCGTCGGTGCGCCGCACCGGCAAGGCCCTCATTGCGTACGAGGCCAACCGCACCGGCGGTGTGGGTGCTGAAGTGGCGGCGCTCATCGCCGAGGAGGCGTTCGAGAACCTGGACGGGCCGGTCGTGCGGGTCGCCAGTGCGGATGCTCCCGTGCCGCACAGCCCGGTGCTGGAAGCCGCCTTCCAGCCGCAGGTGGAGGACCTCGCCACGGCGATGCGCCGGCTGGCTGCCTATTGAGGGTCCGGCAGGTCCGCGTATCCGGGCATGGGCCTGCCCTGGGGCTGCTCGGGGGGCGGCCGACGTGTGGGTCGTCCGCGCCCACATGATCGCCACGCTGGACCCGGGCGCGAGGCTGGCGCTTTGCGAGGAGCGAGGGGACCACACGGTCGAATAGCGCTTCTATGGCGCGCTCTGCCTATCGCGGCGCACGCATCAAGCGGCTGGAAGATCCACGGCTCCTTACGGGGCACGGGACGTACACCGGCGATCTCACCGCGCCGGGGCTTGGGTACGTGGCGATGGTGCGTAGCCCCCTGGCGCACGCTCGGGTGCGCGGCATCCGTGCGCCGGCGGGTATCGCGGTGATCACGGCGCGCGACATCCCTGACCTGCCCCACCTGACCGGAGAGATCAAGGGCGGTGCCGTCGTGCGGCACCCGGTGCTCGCCATCGACCGGGTGTGCTACGTGGGGCAGCCGGTAGCGATAGTGGTGGCGGACGATCCCCACGCGGCAGCCGACGCCGCGGAGCGCGTCGAGGTGGACTACGAGGCCCTGCCGGTCCTGGCAGACCCGGAGGAGGCCCTGGCGTCGGGCGCCCGTGCCATCCACGACGGGCTCACATCCAACGTCGCCTACCGGCGGTACCGCAAGTGCGGCGACCCCGACGCCGCCTTCGCCGGCGCACCGGTGGTTGTCAGGCAGCGCATCAGGCACCAGCGCCTGGCGGCCGTCCCGCTGGAGCCCCGCGCGGTGCTGGCTGTGCCGCCGTCGGGCCGACGGTCGCGGCGCCTGACCGTCTGGTCGTCCACCCAGATGCCGCACGACCTAGGGGGGCTGCTGGCGGCGTTGCCCCACCTCGCGGGCCTGCGGATCAGGGTCATTGCGCCGGACGTGGGCGGCGGCTTCGGCGCCAAGATCAACATCTATCCCGAGGAGCTCCTCGTCCCGATCCTGGCGGTGCGCCTCGGGCGTCCCCTGAAGTGGGTGCAGACGCGCCGCGAGGACCTGCTGGCCACCAGCCACGGCCGGGCCCAGTTCGCCGATGTGGAGCTGGCCGCGGACCGCGACGGGCGCGTCCGGGGACTGCGGATGCGGATCGTCGCCGACGTGGGCGCCTACATGCTCTCCACCACCGCCGAGGTGCCCACGCTGACAGCGCCCATGGCCTCCGGTCCCTACCACATCACGGACGCCGAGATCGAGCTGGTGGAAGTCTACACGAACCGGATGCCGACGGGCGCGTACCGCGGCGCGGGGCGGCCGGAGGCCGCGTTCTACCTTGAACGGATGCTGGATCTGCTCGCCCGCGATGTCGG
Organism: Candidatus Fervidifonticultor secundus; assembly: GCA_031459385.1. Taxonomy (GTDB): domain Bacteria; phylum Sysuimicrobiota; class Sysuimicrobiia; order Sysuimicrobiales; family Humicultoraceae; genus Fervidifonticultor; species Fervidifonticultor secundus. The sequence goes on from JAVKIP010000002.1 coordinate 111,425, forward strand.
CCTGGACCCTGCAGAGGTGCGGCGGCGGAACTTCATACCGCCGGACCGGTTCCCGTACCGGAACGTCTCGGGGTACGTCTACGATAGCGGCGACTACGCCCGGGCCCTCGACCGCGCCCTGGACGCCGCAGACTATGCCGGATGGCGGGCGCGGCAGGCCGAGGGTCGGCAGCAGGGACGGTATCTGGGCATCGGCATCGCCAGCTACGTGGAGTGGTGCACCTACGGCGAGGACCGCGTGCGCGTGGAGGTGGACGCGGCCGGCATGATCACGGTCTTTACCGGCATCTCGCCGCACGGGCAGGGTACCGCCACCGGGCTGGCGCAGGTCGTAGCCGACGTGCTGGGCGCGCCGCTCGAGGCCGTGACGGTGGTGCACGGCGACACCGGGCGGGTCCCCCGGGGCGAGGGAACCGCCGGCAGCCGGTCGCTGGTCGTGGGCGGGACCGCCGCCTACCGTGCGTCGCAGAGCCTCCGCCGGAAGCTCCTGGCGCTGGCAGCGGCGCGCCTTGAGGCCCGCGTGGAGGATCTGGTTCTGGCCGACGGCCGTATCCACGTCGCCGGGACTCCCGAGCGCGGCCTGACCGTGGGAGGGCTGGTCGCCGATACCGGCCGGGGCCGGCTGTGGGCGCGCGGCGCATTCGACGCTGGTGACGCCACCTTCCCGTTCGGCACCCACGTGGCCGTCGTGGAGATCGATCCCGACACCGGGCAGGTCCGGCTGCTCCAGTACGTCGCGGTCGACGACTGCGGGGTCGTCATCAACCCGCTCCTGGTAGATGGGCAGATCCACGGCGGTGTGACGCAAGGTCTGGCCCAGGCGCTCTACGAGGATCTCGTCTATGACGGCGCGGGACAGCTGGTGACGGCGTCCCTGGCCGACTATGCCGTGCCACGGGCGCCCATGGTGCCCCGCGTCCAGGCCTACCGCACGGAGACGCCGACTCCCCGCAATCCTCTCGGCGCGAAGGGCGTGGGGGAAGCCGGCACGATCGGCGCCGCACCGGCCGTGGTGAACGCGGTCATGGATGCCCTGGCGCCGTGGGGTGTGCGTCATCTGGACATGCCGCTGTGGCCTGGCACGATCTGGCGCGCGCTCCACGCGGCCCGGCGCGGCACGGTCTAGCGGCCCGTCGCGCGCCCTGCCCAGGTGATGCGGCGCTGGAGGCGCGTGAGCGCCGCAGGCAGGTCGATGGCCCCGCGGAGCACCAGGGCCATCGGGTCGGCGATGGCCGCGAAGCGCTTCGGCACCGTGGCCAGGGTGAACCGCGCCGGATCCAGGCGCCTGGTGACCTCGGACCAGCGCAGCGGGCAGGAAGCCGGCGCCCCGGGGGTGGGGCGGAGCGAGAACGGCGCCACGATGGTCCGACCGGGGCCGTTCTGCCCGAAGTCGATGTAGACTCGGCCGCCGCGGGCCTCCAGGGGCCGGGCCACCGTCGCGATCGCCGGTGCTACCTCCACGGCAAGCAACGCCAGCAGCCGGCCGAAGGTGCGTGCTTCCTCGTAGGTGTACCGGGCGCCGAGCGGCACCAGGACGTGCAGGCCGCTGCCCCCGGACGTCTTCACGTAGTGTGAGAGGTGCATCTCCTCGAGGAGGCGATGCAGGACGCGCGCCACCGCCACGCAGTCCGCGAAGGGCGCGTCCTTGGGGTCGAGGTCCAGCACGAGCCAGTCAGGCCGCTCCAGGCTGCCAAGGCGCGACGCCCAGATGTGGAGCGGAATCGTGCCGAGGTTGGCGACGTAGCGCAGGGTCTCCACGTCGTTCACGATGAAGTAGTTGATCTCCCGCTCGGCGTCCGTGGAGTAGATCCGCTCGGTGCGTACCCACGCCGGCACGAAGGCCGGCGCATCCTTCTGAAAGAACGCCTTTCCGGCGATGCCGTCAGGGTAGCGCGTGAGCACCACAGGCCGGTTCTGGAGATACGGCAGGAGGACGTGGGCGACGGCCTCATAGTAGGCGATCAGGTCGCCCTTGGTGTAGCCCTCCTGTGGCCAGAAGACCTTGGTCGCGTTCGTGATGCGTACCCGCGGCAGCGCGGTCGGTCCCCGCACGCGACCGACGGCGCCCGCGCCGGCTGGCGCCTCCGCCGCCCGCGGCGGAGGCGCAGACTCGGAGACCTCGCGCCGGCACTCTTCGGGCCTGCGGTCCGGGCGCAGTCCGAGGAACACCGGATGCCGCAGCCCGCCGTCCTGCGTCCACTCCGCGAAGCGCACCTCGCAGACCAGGCGCGGCTCCACCCACCGGTGCCCGCGTCCGGCCGGCGTGCCGACCTCGAACGGCGACGTGGGGCGCGCCAGCGGCCGCAGCGCGTCCCACACTCGGGTCAGCGCGGCATCGTCGAACCCCGCCCCGACCTTCGAGATGTAGACCAGGCGGCCGTCGTCGTACAGGCCGAGGTGGAGCGCGCCGAAGCAGCTCCGGGAGCCCCGCGGTTGGGTGTACCCGCCGATGACGAACTCCTGGCGCTGCTGGCACTTGACCTTCACCCAGTCGCGCGACCGCCCGGCCGCGTAGGCACTCGCGGCGCGCTTGGCCACGATCCCTTCCAGGCGCTGCTCCGCGACCAGCTCATAGAACGCCTCGCCGTGCTCCGCGACATGGTCGCCATAACGCACCACGCCCAGCGGGGGCACCACCAGGCGCAGGCACGCCTTCCGCACCACCAGTGGCAGGCGGCGGAGGTCGTGCCCCTCGAGCGCCAGACAGTCGAAGAAGATGCCCGCGACCGGCTGGGTGTGCAGCGCGGCCGCCACGTCGGCCGGCCGCCGCAACAGCATGCGGGCCTGGAGACGCTGGAAGCTCGGGTGCCCATGTTCGTCGAAGGCCACGATCTCGCCGTCCAAGACGAAGCGCTGCACGGGGAGCAGGCGCAACGCCCGCACGATCTCCGGGTAGCGGCCGCTCACCGCCTGGCCGCTACGCCCGACCAGCTCCACCGCCTCACCCCGCCGCTCGGCCAGCACCCGCACGCCGTCGTACTTCACCTCGAAGATCCAGTCGGGGCGCGAGAACGGACGCGCGGCCGCGGTGGCCAGCATGAACTCCTGGGTCCTGGCCGACACCTCCCCGCGCGGTGCCCGGGCCATCCGCAGCTGTGTCGCGATGGCCTGCAGGCGCACCGAAGGGTCGCGCATCTCCTCCACCGTCAGCCCCGAGCGCACCGAGTGCGGGTACCGGGCGGTCAGTTCCTCGCCGCCGCTGCCGGGGCCGGCCTTCTTGATCAGCAGCCAGTCCCGTTCCGACCTCGCCATGCGGACCAGCATCCAGTGGCCGCGCAGCTTGTACCCGAAGAGCTCGACCTCGAGCCGGCCGCGCGCCAGGTGCGCCAGTGGATCGCCCGGCGTGACGAGGCGGTACGTCCCGGCATCCCAGACGATGACCGCGCCAGCCCCGTAGTTGCCCGGCGGGATGACCCCCTCGAACTCGGCGTACTCCACCGGGTGGTCCTCCACGTGCACCGCCAGGCGCTTCTCTTCCGGTTTCACCGACGGGCCGTGGGGGACGGCCCAGCTCTTCAGCACGCCGCCCATCTCCAGGCGGAAGTCGTAGTGGAGGCGGCGGGCCGCGTGCTGCTGGACGACGAACCGCGGCGGGCCGGCACCGTGGAGTCCTTCGAACGGTTCGGGCGTCTGTTCGGGATCGCGCTTGCGCCGGTAGACGGCGAGCGGTCCCTCCGAGGGCGCGGCTGATCGTCCCGGCACCCCAGCCGGCCCGGGGGCGCGGGCTTGAGCACGCCGGGGCTTCATGCTATCGTACGAGACACCTTTCGGTGCCTCCGGGGGAACCGCCGATGCCACCGCATGCGATCGGTTCCGGGACGATCTCGTTCGGGCTCGTCGCCATTCCGATCAAACTCTACACTGCCACTGCGCCAGGGGGAATCCGGTTCAACATGCTCCATGCCCGCTGCGGGACCCGTGTCCGGCAGCAGTACGTCTGCCCCGTAGACCAGGTGGTCGTGGACCGCGCCGAGATCGTCAAGGGCTACGAGTACGCCAAGGACCAATACGTGCAGGTGACCGACGAGGAGCTGAAGGCGCTAGAGGGCGACGCATCCCGCGTGATCGACATCGCCGAGTTCGTGCCGCTACCGCACGTGGACCCGATCTACTTCGAGAAGACCTACTACCTGGGGCCCGACAAGGGCGGCGAGAAGGCGTACCGGCTCCTGGCAGACGCCATGGTCAAGACGAACCGCGTGGCGCTCGCGACGTTCGTCATGCACGGGAAAGAGAGCCTGGTGTTGATCCGGGCAGCTCAGGGCGGGCTCATGCTGCACACGATGTACTTCGCCGACGAGGTGCGCAGCTTCAAGGAAATCGGCCGCAGCGAAGACGTCAAAGTCAGGGACGGCGAGTTGCAGCTGGCGGTCAAGCTCATCGACGAACTGGCGACGGATGGGTTCGCGCCCGAGAAGTACCGGGACGAGTACCGGCTCCGTGTCCTCGACCTCATCAACACCAAAGTGGCGGGCAAGGAGGTCACGCCGGTGGGCCCGCAGGTACAGCGCGCCCAAGTGATCGATCTCATGGAGGCGCTGAAGAAGAGCCTGGAGACGCGCATGTCGCGAGAGAGGAAGCCGGCCGCGCGGGCTCGGCGCCCAGCGGCGGCGCCTGCGGCGGGGAGGGCGCGGGCTGCCAGGAAATGATGCACTTCACCACCCGTGAGGTGGCGAAGATCCTCGATCTGCCTGCATCCCGCATCCGTGCCTGCGTGCGCGCCGGTCTCGTCAGCCCGCGAAAGGGCCGGGGCCGGTCCCTGGAGTTCTCGTTCCAGGATCTGCTGCTCCTGAAGACGACCAGACGCCTGCTCGAAGCGCGGGTGCCGCTGGGGCGCATCCGTCGCCTGCTGCACTCGCTGCGGCGCCAGCTGCCAGACGACCGGCACCTGACCAGCCTGACGATCTACGCCGATGGCCGGCGGATCGTCGCCTGGGACGGGCAGGCTCGCTGGCAGCCCGACTCGGGACAGTTCTTGTTCAACTTCGACGTGCAGGATGTGGCGGAGGAGGTGGCGTTCCCGGTGCCCGGGCCAGGGCCCGGGAGTGCCCTGGGCGCCGAGGAGTGGTTCAACGTGGCCATTGAACTGGAGGGTGCCTCACCCGAGGAAGCCCGCCTCGCGTACCGGCAGGCGCTGGAACTCGATCCGGGGTTCGCGGACGCGCACACGAACCTGGGCCGGCTCTACCACCAGGCCGGGAACGTCGCGCAGGCCGAGGCGCACTACCGGCAGGCGATGGTCCACGCGCCTGATGACCCGATTCCCTGCTTCAACCTGGGAGTGCTCCTCGACGACCTGGGGCGTCGGGAGGAGGCGGCGCGGATGTACCGGCAGGCGCTGGCGCGCGATCCGCAGCTCGCCGACGCCCATTACAATCTGGGCCTGCTGTACGAGGCGATGGGCAGGCGCGCCGATGCCATCGCGCACCTCCGCACCGCCCGCGCGCTCTACGCCCGGCCGGTTGGGGCGCGCCGCTGAAGCTGCGCTTTGGGGGAGTCACCCGGGGAATAGTCGAACCAGGGGAGAGCGTTGACGCCGACAGTAGCGTCGCCAGCCGGGAGTGCCTCATGACCGACCCGCCATCCCGTGCACCCGCGTCGTTCCACTACGCATGGATCGTGCTGGGCGCAGTCATGCTCGTCCTGTTGACCGCCTCAGGCGTGCGGTCGTCGTTCGGCATCTTCATCAGGCCCATAGAGGCCGACTTCCAGACCGGCCGCGCGGCGCTCTCGCTGGTGGCCTCGCTGTCCCTGTTCCTCTATGGCGCCGCCGGGCCGGTGGTCGGGTACCTGGCGGACCGGTGGGGCCCGCGCTGGGTACTCGCCGGGGCCGTAGCGCTCCTCGGGGCAGGGGCCGTCGCGTCGTCGTTCGTCACGAGCCTGTGGCAGGTCTACGTGACCGCCGGCGTGCTGACGGCGCTGGGCGCGGGTGGCGCGGCAATGTCCGTGGCGGCCTCCCTGGCGGCCCGCTGGTTCGATACCCGGCGAGGACTGGTGCTGGGCCTGGCCGGGGCGGGCATGGCAGGCGGCCAGCTGCTCATCGTGCCCCTGGTCATGGCCGTGACGCTGACGTGGGGCTGGCGCATGGGTTACCTGGGGCTGGGGATCGGGTTCCTCGCGGTCATCCTGCCCGTGGTGCTCCTGCTGGTGCGCAACGATCCCCAGGACGTCGGGCTCCGGCCGTTTGGTGCCGCCGCCGACGCGCGGCCGGTCACCGCCGCGTCGCGCGCCGCCGCGCGGACTGGAGTGCGCGACGCGGCCCGTACGGTGCCCTTCTGGCTGCTGGCCGGATCGTTCTGGGTGTGCGGCTACACCACGTCGGGGCTCGTCCTTACCCACCTGGTGCCCCACGCGACGGAGCATGGCTTCCACGCGGGTCAGGCGGCCCAGGCGCTGGGCCTCATGGGCGCGCTGAACATCCTGGGCACCGTGGGGTCAGGCTGGATCTGCGACCGATACGGCGCGCGCGCGCCGCTGGCAGCTTACTACCTGCTGCGGGGCCTGTCGCTGGTCTTCCTGCCCTTCGTGGGTACCGCGCCAGGGTTGTTTGCGTTTGCCGCCGTCTACGGGTTGAACTACATTTCCACGGTTCCGCCTACCACGGCTCTCACGGCCCAGGTCTACGGACGCTACTCGGTCGGTGAGCTCTCGGGCTGGATCTTCTTCTCCCATCAGATCGGGGCGGCTGTCGGCGCGCTGGTGGGCGGGGTCTTCTACGATCGGTTCGGGAACTACGTGCTGGCGTTCCATTCCGCCGCGGCACTGGCGCTGGTCGCCGTGGTGATGGTCCTGGCGATCCGCCCCGAGCCGCTCGGAGGATCGGCCCGCCCGCCGCGCCCGCAGGCCGTGCCGGCGCCCGCGGGCGGTCGCCCGCACGGGGTGGTCGTGACCGACCGCCCGGTCGTGGTCCGCGCGAGGCGCTGATGGACGCGGCGTTCCTCTGGCCCTCGGCGCTGTGGCTGCTCTGGCTCGTGCCCGGGGTGGCGCTAGCCTACCGCCGGGCGCGTCGGCGGGCGCCCGCCGGCCAGGTCATGTTTCCGCACGTGGGCTTGCTGGCCGAGGCCGCGGGCCATGCGCGGCCCGTGCGCCAGCACCTGGCGACGGCGTTATTCCTGGCCGCGCTGGCGTTCGTCGTAACCGGGCTGGCCCGCCCCCAGGTACCCTTGCCGGTGCCGGCCGACCGTTCGGCGATCGTCCTGGCCATCGACATCAGCGGTAGCATGCGGTCCACGGACGTGCTGCCCAACCGGCTGGCGGCGGCGCAGGAGGCGGCGCGCGCATTCCTCCGCACGGTGCCGGCCAGTGTCCGCGTGGGCCTGGTGAGCTTTGGCGGGTACGCGTCATTGCTCGTGCCGCCCACCACCGAGCGCCAGCCGCTGTTCGACGCGATCGACGGGCTGCGCTTCATCCGCCGGACCGCGATCGGCGAGGGGTTGCTGGAGGCGGTCGCCGCGCTTCCGGGGCGCGTGCGCGCCCATCCCGATGGTACGCTGGCGGCGCGGCCGCCCGGCCCGCTGCCTCCCGGCGTGGTGATCCTGCTCTCCGATGGCCGCAGCAACACCGGTATCGACGCGGTGCAGGCGGCGGCCATCGCCCGCCAGCAGGAGGTCGTCGTCTACACCGTCGGCGTGGGGCAGCCGCAGACTCCCGACAACGCCTGGACCATCGGTGGCCCGCTGGACGAGGCGGAGTTGCAGGCGGTGGCGCGGGAGGCCGGCGGCAAGTACTTCCGCGCCACCTCCGCAGCAGGTCTGCGGGAGACCTATGAGCGCCTCGCCCGCGCCGTCGGGTGGGAGCGTCGGCCGCAGGAAGTCACCGGAGTGGTGGGGCTGCTGGGGGGGCTCGCCCTCGCCGCGGCGGTGGCCGTCTCCGGCGTGCTCACGCACCGGCTGGGCGTTCCGTAGCTGCCACAGCGGCCCCTCGCGCAGGGCCCGCGTGCAATTCCTCCGATGTCGGTCTGCGAGTATTCCATGAACCCACGGGGGCGCGCGCGCATCCGTGGCTGTTGCGCGTGCGCCACCCGGAGGCTATGCTGGAAACAGCACCGAGAGGCCGCAGCCTTCCGGGGCAGGGTGAGACGCTGGATGACGGCGTCAATTCCCGATCGGCGGTAACAGCCCGTGAGACCGGCGCGGAGCCGGTCGTGGCCCGGTGGAACTCCGGGGCCGACGGTAGAGTCCGTATGAGGTGAAGGCTGCGAGGTCCTGGCGCGTTCGCACCGCCCCGGGGGACGCCCGAGTTCGGGCGTCTTTTGCTTTGCGCCAGAAGGAGCCGACGATGGTGGCTGGTACGCGTCGCACGACCGCCCTCCTGCTGGCGGGCCTCGGCCTGCTGTTGGCCCTCCCCCGGCCGGCGCCCGGCCAGGCGCTGGAAGATCGGCTGGTCGTGATGACCCCCATCCCGCGCGAGGTCGCCGATACCGTGGCCGACCGCTTCGCCGAGCACGCGCGGCAGCGGTACGGCGCGCCCCTGCGGCCGACGCTGGTGTTCCTGGGCGGTCCCACGATGTATGCCCGCGTCCTGGAGTGGCGCGGCCGCCCTGATGCCGATCTGCTGTGGGCCAGCGAGGCTGAGGTGCTGGACGACCTCGTCAACCGTCGGCTCCTCGTCCTCCACGAGCTGCCCGAGGCGCTGGTTCGGGACGTCCCGCAGGCGATCGGCGGGCCCCGGGCGATCCCGTTGCGCGACGGTCGCGGCTACTGGATCGGGACCGCCCTGACGCCCGCTGGCATCGTGTACCACCCACGGCTGCTGCGGCGCCTGGGCCTCGATCCGCCGCACGACTGGGACGACCTGCTCGACTGCCGCCTGCGAGGCCAGGTCGTGCAGACCACGCCCGACCGCTCCGCGACGAACCACAGCTCGCTCGAGGTGATCCTGCAGCTCCGCGGCTGGCAGCGCGGGTGGGAGTGGGCCCAGCGGCTGGCCGCGACGACCGGCATCTACGTCACTCGTAGCCGCGACGTGCCGACGTTCGTGGCGCGCGGCGAGTTCGCCGTGGGCTTCGCCGTGCTCAGCTACATGGCGTTCCAGGAGGTGCTCGGCGGCCACGATATCCGCTTCGTGAGCCCGCCCTACGCCTGGATCTCGCCGGCGCCGTCTGCCGTGCTGGCCGGTGCCCGGTCGCCGCGTGCCGCCCGCGCGTTCCTGCAGTTCCTCCTCAGTGACGAAGGGCAGCGGCTCATGATGGCTCACGGGCTGTTTCCGATCGTGCCGCGCTTCAAGATGGAGGGCCCACCCGGGTCCGTCGCCGCGCAGGCCGCGACGTTCGCCGGCATGCGGTCGTTCTTCGACCGGCCCGTCCGGACGATCTACGACGACGACCTGGCGCAGAAGCGCTACCAGGAGGTGAATGAGCTCTACCGCAAGCTCGTCTTCGAGCGACACGACCAGCTGAAGCGGCTGCACTGTCCCTGAGACCGTCGCGCACGGCAGAGGCTGGACATGCCTCTGCCGGTGACTATAATGTGAACCGGAACGAGGGCCGTTAGCTCAACTGGCAGAGCAGCTGACTCTTAATCAGCGGGTTGTGGGTTCGAGTCCCTCACGGCCCTCCAGAGGGAGTACAGCCGGCGATGCGGGTCGCTGCCCGCGTCTCTCGTTTCTCACGGATGCATGCCAACGTCCCCAGCCGTCGGGCACAGCTGACGCCGTTCCGCTGCGCGACGAGTGGTGCCATAGGGATGCGGGTCTTGCGCCCCGATCGGCGTCACAGCGCCCTCCGGTGAGCGTACGCTGTGGCTGAGGAGGGAGATCCGGCCCGGTGGCCCTGCCGAGGTTGCGTCCGGCCCTGGATGCGTATCCCGTCCGCCTGAACGGGCGCGACCTGATCGCGGTCCGTGATCCCGAAGGTGTAGCCGAGAAGCCGGTACTGCTGTCGCCGCAGACCTTCTTTGTCGCGCTTCTGCTCGACGGCACCCGCGACGTCCTGGACGTGCAGGCGGAGTACGCACGTCGGTCAGGCGGCACCCTGCTGTTCTCCTGGGACCTTCAGCGCATCGTCGAGGACCTCGACCGTCACGGGCTCTTGGAGAGCGAGACGTTGCGCGCCCGCCGCGAGGCTATCGACCGGGAGTTCCGGGCATCACCCGTTCGGGCGCCGTTCCACGCCGGCACGGCCTATCCGGCGGAGGCCGGCGCACTGCGCCGGATACTGGCAGAGTACCTGGCCGGTGTGGCACAGGACGAGCTGGCCAACCTTGAGCCCCGCGGTATCGTCGCGCCGCACATCGACCTGGCCCGCGGCGGCTGGTGCTACGGCTGGGCGTACGCAGCACTGGCCCGCCGCCTGCCCCAGACCTGCTTCCTGCTCGGCGTCGCCCACAGCGCGCCGCCGGCGCCGGTCGTCCTCACCACCAAGCCGTTTGTGACGCCCCTGGGGGCGATCCCGGTGGACCATGAAGCTGTGGCGCAGCTCCAGGATCGGCTCGGTGACCTCACGGTTCACGAGGTCATCCATCGGACCGAGCACTCGCTGGAGTTCCAGGTGCTCTTCCTGCAGGCGATCGGGCAGGATCGGCCGCCGGCGATCGTCCCGCTCCTGGTCTCCCCGCTGGAGCAGTGGGTTCCGGCGGGGGAGTCGCCCCGACGGGTCGATGTGGTGGAGCGCGTGATCCAGGCGCTCCGGGATGTGGCCACCGCCCGCTCCGGCGCAAGTGCGGTGGTCGCCGCTGTGGACTTCAGCCATGTCGGCCCCCGGTTTGGCGACGCCGAGCCGCCCTCGGTGGCGCTGGCCGCACGGACCTCGGCCCGCGACCGGGAGGTCCTCGAAGCCATCATCCTGGGTGACGCTGAGGCCTTCTGGGCGTCGGTCACCGCCGGCGGCAACCCCCAGCGGATCGACGCCCTGTCAGCGGTCTACGTCACCCTGCGGGTCCTCGAACCGGTGCGCGGGCGACTGCTGCGGTACGGGACCGCCGAGGACCCTGCGGGAGGGATCGTCTCGTTCGCCAGCCTGGCCCTGCTGTGAGCCGCGTTCCCCGCTGGCTCCGCACTGGCCTCGGGAGATTGTGACGAGTCCCGTTTGTTTTTTTTGACGGGTGCCCGAGGCATGGACATCCGGACGGGACCTGCCGTAGAATGGTCCGGGGTAGGAGCGGTCGGGCCGGCAGGGTCATCCGCCGGCCTGTCTGTTTCCGACCCCGGCCTGTCGGCGGAGGCGCAAGGAGCTGCTGCCGGGTTGGATGAGGGTGGGCGGGCGTAGCCGAACTGGTAGAGGCGCCAGACTTAGGCTCTGGTCGGCGTGAGCCGGTGGGGGTTCGAGTCCCTCCGCCCGCACCAGGCAGCACCCCCGGACATCGGCCAGGAGGCGGTCGATGAAAGTCGAGTGGAGGCGGGAGTCGCCCAGTCGGGCGGTTCTGGACGTGGAGGTGCCGGCCGGAGACGTGGGCCGGGAGGTCCAGGCTGCCGCGGCGCGGCTCGCTCGTCAGGTCCGCGTGCCGGGGTTCCGGCCGGGACGGGCGCCCCGCGCAGTGCTGGAGCGATACGTCGGGCGCGATGAGATCTACAGCGAGGCGCTGGAGGGCCTGGTCGCGGCGGCATACCGGCGCGCCGTTGCGGAAGCCGGTGTCGTCCCCGTGGGACGCCCCGAGTTCGAGGTCCCGGCGCTCGACGAGACCCAGCCACTGCGGTTCACGGCGCGGGTGGACATCGCGCCCGACGTGGACCCGGGCGACTATGCGGCGGTGCGCGTCCCGTACGCCGCGCCGGTCGTGGCGGACGCCGATGTCGACGCGGCGATCGAGGACCTTCGCCGGCGGCGCGGTCGCCTGGTGTCGGTGCAGGAGCGAGCAGCCCGCGGCGACTTCGTGCTCGTCCGCCCCACGACGGTGGACGGGGTCGAGCGGTTCGCGGTCGGGCGGGAGGTGCTGGTCGAACTCGGCGCCGGCGTGCTCCCTCCCGAAGTGGAAGCCGGGTTGGAGGGCGTCGCGGCTGGCGATGAGCGGACGCTGACGGTCGGCGAGGCCGGGCGCCTCGTCCTGGCCGTCATCGATGTGCGCCGGCGCGAGTTGCCGCCACTGGACGACGCGTTCGCGCGCGGGGTGGGGAACGTCGCCTCCCTCGACGAGCTGCGCGCGCAGCTGCGCCAGCAGCTCGAACGCGAGGCGGCCGCACGCGCCCAGGAGGCCTACGAAGAGCAGGTGCTGACGGCGGTGCTCGAGCGCGCGGCGGTCGAACTCCCGGTGAGCATGGTGGAACACGAACTCGACCACCTCGTCGAGGAGTTGCAGGAAGCCCTCCAGCGCCGCGGCATCACGCTGGAGCGGTACCTGGCGTCCACCGGGCAGGGGCTGGACGCTCTGCGGGCAGAGCTGCGTCCCCGCGCCGAGCGCCGGCTGAGAGTACGGTTGGTGTTGGACGCGATCGCCGACCGGGAGGGGCTGGCGCCGACGCAAGAGGAGATCACTGCCGAGGAAGAGAAACTCGCCGCGGACCTGGGGCTGGATCTCCCGCGGGTGCGGGACTGGCTGGCAGAGGGTACCCGGCGGGATGCGATGCAGGCCGTGCTCCGCCGGCGCACGACGATCGCCACGCTGGTGGCGCGCGCGAGAGGCGAGGTGGACGGATAGCATGACCCTGGTACCCATCGTCGTCGAGCAGACGCCCCGCGGGGAGCGCGCCTACGACATCTACTCCCGGTTGCTAAAGGAGCGCATCATCTTCCTCGGCGGACCGATCGACGACGACGTCGCCAACCTGGTCATCGCCCAGCTGCTCTACCTGGAGGGTGAGGACCCCGACAAAGACATCATGCTGTACGTCAACAGCCCGGGTGGCGACCTGATCGCGTCCCTGGCCATCTACGACACGATGCAGTACGTCCGTCCCAGTATCGCCACCATCTGCGTGGGACTGGCGGCGAGCGGAGGGGCGCTGGTCCTCGCCGGCGGGACGAAGGGGAAGCGCTCGGCACTGCCATACTCGCGGATCATGATCCACCAGCCGTGGGGTGGCGCGCAGGGCCAGACCACTGATATTGACATCCAGGCCCGGGAGTTCCTCAAGATGCGGGCCATCATGAACGAGATCCTGGCCCGGCACACGGGGCAGCCCCTGGAACGGATCGAACGCGACACCGACCGCAACTTCTGGATGAGTGCCAGCGAGGCGAAAGAGTACGGTCTGATCGACCAGGTGATCCAACCGCGGGAGCGCGTGTCGAAAGGCGGATGAACACGTCGTGTTTCGTGGCAGCGATGAGCGTGAGCGCATGAAGTGCTCCTTCTGCGGCAAGCCCCAGGCCCAGGTTCGCAAGCTCGTCGCCGGCCCGGGCGTGTACATCTGCGACGAGTGCATCGAGCTCTGCAGCGAGATCGTCGAAGAGGAACTGGCTGCAGAGGAGCCGCGGCCGGGGCTGCGTCCGACGCCCAAGCCACGGGAGATCTACGAGGCGCTCTGCGAGTACGTCGTCGGCCAGGATCGGGCCAAGAAGGCCCTGTCGGTTGCGGTCTACAACCACTACAAGCGCATCGGGAACCGGCGACCCTCGGACGTCGAGCTCCAGAAGTCCAACATCCTGCTGATCGGCCCGACAGGATGCGGGAAGACTCTCCTGGCCCAGACGCTGGCCCGGATCCTGGACGTGCCGTTCGCCATCGCCGACGCCACGTCCCTCACCGAGGCCGGATATGTCGGGGAAGACGTCGAGAACATTCTGCTGCGGCTCATCCAGGCCGCTGACTACGAGATCAAGAAGGCCGAACGCGGGATCATCTACATCGACGAGGTCGACAAGATTGCCCGGAAGAGCGAGAACCCCTCGATCACGCGTGATGTCTCCGGCGAGGGGGTCCAACAGGCGCTCCTCAAGATCCTGGAAGGCACGGTGGCCAACGTGCCCCCCCAGGGTGGCCGGAAGCATCCGCATCAAGAGTTCATCCAGATCGATACCACCAATGTCCTCTTCATCTGCGGCGGTGCCTTCGAAGGGCTCGAGCGCATCATTGAGTCGCGCGTGCGGCAGACCAGCATGGGGTTTGGGGCGCCTGTGGCGTCCCGCACCAAACAGGACGTGGCGGCGCTGCTGGCGCAGATCATGCCGCAGGACCTGCTGCGGTTTGGACTGATTCCCGAGTTTATCGGGCGCCTGCCGATCATCGTGCCGCTGGAGCCCCTCGACGAGGACGACCTGGTCCGCGTACTCGTCGAACCGAAAAACTCGCTGGTGCGGCAGTACCAGACGATCCTCGAGATGGACAGCGTGGAACTCTCGTTCACCGACGAGGCGCTGCGCGCGATCGCCCGCGAGGCGATGGCGCGGAACACCGGGGCGCGGGGCCTGCGGACCATCATCGAAGAGGTCATGCTCGACATCATGTACGAGATCCCGTCCCGTGCCGACATCCGGCGGTGCGTCGTCACCGAGGACGCGGCGCTCCGCCGCGCAGGGCCGCTCCTGCTGACCGCCACCGACCTCAAGAAGCACGGTCGGGAGCGCTCGGCTTCCTAAGGACGTTCCCCGCGATCGTGCCGCCGGCCCTGGTCCGGGTCGCGCATGGAGTTCGCCACTATAGAACTTTTTAGGCGATGGACCTCCGGTCCAGGCCGGGGCGCCGGGAACAGGACCGGGATGGGCATCGTTTTGTTAATACGAGCACCGCGTGGCATCCCCACCGGTCCGCGTCATCGCTGGTAGGCAGGCTCAAAGGAGAGCGTGCCGAGCCAGCGGAGGTTCGCTCGTGGCCCGGGAGGGCCAGAGGAGGCACCTGTGACGGCTCCCGGTATTCCGACGCAGATTCCGGAGCGGCTCCCGCTGCTCCCGCTGAAGGGCACGGTGGTCTTTCCATCCCAGGTCCAGGGGCTGGGCGTGGGACGGCCCAAGTCGCTGCGCGCCCTGGAGGCCGCGCTTGAGCGCGACCGGCTCATCGTGCTGGCGGCGCAGCGCGATGACGATATCAACGATCCGCGGCCCAAGGACATCTACACCGTCGGCACGGTGTGCCGGGTGCTCCAGATCGGCAAACAGCCCGATGGCGTGCTCCAGGTCATCGTGGAGGGTGTGCAGCGGGTGACGATCGATGGGTTCCCCCAGGAGGAGCCGTACTTCGAGGTGGCGGTCACGCCACGGCCGGATGTCCTGGAGAAGACGCCCGAGGTCGAGGCGCTCATGCGCGCCGTGCTGTCGCAGTTCGAACGGTTCGCGCGGCTCGCCCGGACCGTCCCGCCCGATCAGCTCGTGACGGCCAGCCAGGCCGAGGAGCCGGGGCGTCTGGCCGACCTCATCGCTCAGCATCTCTCCCTGAAGTTGGAAGAGCGACAGAGCCTGCTGGAAGCCGACTCCAAGGCCCGGCTGGACCGGCTCAACACGATCCTGACCCGCGAACTCGCGGTGATGGAGCTGGAGCGCAAGATCCACAGCCGCGTGCGGAAGCAGATGGAGAAGTCGCAGCGTGAGTACTTCCTCAAGGAGCAGATGAAAGCCATCCAGCAGGAGCTCGGGGAAAGCGACGAGCGGCAGGCCGAGGTCAACGAGTACCGGAAGAAGATCGAGGCCGCGAACCTGCCCGAGCACGTGAAGCAGAAGGCGGTGGAGGAACTCGGCCGGCTGGAGAAGATGCCCCCCATGGTGGCCGAGGCGGTGGTCGTGCGCACCTACCTCGACTGGATCCTGGCCATCCCGTGGACCGTGCGCACCGAGGATCGTCTGGACATCGATGAGGCGCGACGAATTCTCGACGAAGACCACTATGGGCTGGAAAAGGCCAAGGAGCGCGTCATCGAGTACCTGGCGGTCCGCAAGCTGTCGCCGGAGTCGCGCGGCCCTATTCTGTGCTTCGTTGGGCCCCCAGGCGTGGGGAAGACCTCCATGGGCAAGTCCATCGCCCGCGCGCTGGGCCGCAAGTTCGTCCGCGTGTCGCTTGGTGGCGTCCGGGACGAGGCCGAGATCCGCGGACACCGTCGCACCTACGTCGGCGCCCTGCCGGGACGCATCGTCCAGGGCCTCAAGCAAGCCGGCAGCCGCAACCCCGTGTTCATGCTCGATGAGATCGACAAGCTCGGCGTGGACTTCCGGGGGGATCCGTCCGCGGCGCTGCTGGAGGCGCTCGACCCCGAGCAGAACCATGCCTTCAGCGATCATTACCTGGAGCTGGCGCTGGATCTCTCCGAGGTGATGTTCATCACCACCGCCAACATCTTGGAGACCATTCCTCCGGCGCTGCGCGACCGCATGGAGGTCATCCGGTTCCCGGGCTACATCGAAGAAGAGAAGGTCAAGATCGCCGAACAGTTCCTGGTGCCGAAGCAACTGAAGGCCAACGGCCTGACCCCCGCGCAGGTGAGCTTCGCCGCGGACGCCCTGCGGCTCATCGCCCGGGAGTACACCCGAGAGGCGGGCGTGCGGAACCTGGAGCGCGAGATCGGCGCGATCTGCCGCAAGGTGGCCACCGGCGTCGCGCGGGGCGTGGTGAAGAGCGCACGTATCACCCGCGCCAACGTCCACAAGTACCTCGGCCCGCCCAAGTTCAGGTTCGGCACTGCCGAGAAGCAGGACGAGGTGGGCGTCGCCACCGGCCTGGTCTACACGGAAATGGGGGGCGACGTCGTCTCGGTGGAAGCCACCCTCATGCGCGGCGACGGGAAGCTGGTCCTCACGGGCCAGCTGGGTGACGTGATGAAGGAATCGGCGCAGGCCGCGCTCTCGTACGTGCGTGCCCGCGCGCGACGCTTCGGAGCCGACGAGGAGTTCTACCAGAAGACCGACGTGCACATCCACGTGCCCGCGGGCGCCGTGCCCAAAGACGGGCCCTCGGCGGGCATCACGATGGCGACGGCGCTAGCCTCGGCGGCAACCGGACGGCCTGTCCGCCGCGATGTGGCCATGACCGGGGAGATCACCCTCCGGGGCCGCGTGCTGCCGGTCGGCGGGCTGAAGGAGAAGATCCTGGCGGCCCACCGCGCAGGCATCCGGACGGTCATCGTGCCCAAGGAGAACGAGAAGGATCTCCAGGAGATCCCGGCTAACGTGCGCCGGGATCTGCGGCTCGTCCTGGTCTCGCATATGGACGAGGTCCTCGCGGAAGCGCTGCTGCCAGCGCGGGACGAGGCCGCGGCCTCTTCGGGGCCCGTGGCAATGCCCGAGCCGCTGGTCGCTCCCCCTGTCCCGCCGGTCCAGCCCGTACCGCGGCAGCCGGAGGCCCCGGCGATCAGCTAGCCAGGCGTCCCGCGCCAGCCCGGGCCTGGCACCGCGCGTGAGGCTCGGGTCCGGCAGGCGGCCGGGAGCCTCTCCAGCCGTCTGCCGGGCGGTCTGCTGGAGCCTACTTCTTCTCCAGGCCAAAGACCTCGTACTGCAGGGGGATGTACTTGGCCTTCCACTGATCCGGCACGTCGCTCTCCGCGAAGATGGCGGTGACCGGGCAGACAGACTCGCAGGCGCCGCAGTCGATGCACTCGTCGGGGTGGATGAACAGCTGGGCGGTCAGGACCTCCTTCGGCACGCCCTCGGGAGGGATGTGGGTGACGTCGCCCCGGGGGATGACCTGCTTGTCCGGGCCCGCCCCTGTAGACGGGTCCGGTACCACGAACCCTCCGATCTCGTCCACGTACTCGTAGATGCAGTCGACGGGACAGACCTCAACGCAGGCGCGGTCCTTGACCCCGATACACGGCTCGGCGATGATATACGTCATCTACGGCCTCCTTTGCGTCACTCCCCTGCGACTCCACCGTAACACGGCAAGGCGCGCAGTCACAATAATACGAGACTACAGTCGGAAAAGTTGACAAAATACAAAAACTGTAGGACGCTTTTGGTGTACTGAATTCACACCGTTGACGGAGGACGCTCTGCGTGGTCGCGTCGCGCCCCGCGTCGGTCTGGGGACCACCGCCTGTCAGGGAAACCGTGAGCGGCGTCGCATACAGGAGGCTGCGCGACGCCATCCTCGCGGGTCTCCTGAGTCCTGAGACGCGCATCAACGAGGTCGAACTGGCGCAGGCCTGGCGGGTCAGCCGGACGCCAATACGGGACGCCCTGCGCCGGCTGGCGGCAGAGGGGCTGGTGGAGCCGGCGCCCGGACGGGGAATGGTCGTGATGCGCCTTTCGCTGGCTGACGCCGAGGAACTGTACGAGGTGCGCGAGGCGCTGGAGGCCCGTGCCGCCCGACTGGCGGCCGAACGCGGCGCGGACGACCTCCCGGTCGCGCTGAACGCGATCATCAAGGCGTTCGGCGTGGCCCTCAAGGACGGCGATACCGAGCGTCTGCTGGCGCTCGACGCGGAGTTCCACACAGCGATTGCCGGCGCAGCGCGCAACGCCCGGCTCCAGCGGCTGATCGAGCAACTGCGGGTGCAGACGCAACCCGCCCGCGTGCGCGCGCTGCGGGTCCGCGGCCGGGCGCAGAAGACGTTCCGCGAACTGGCGCGGCTTGCCGGGGCGATCCGCACGCGCGATGCCCCCCGGGCCGAGGCCGCCATGCGCGAGCACCTGGCCAGCGTGCGCGCCGACCTGGCCGCGGCCTTCCAGACCCCCGAGGCCGAGCGCCCGCCGGCTTGACCCTGAACGCGCCACGCCTATAATCGAGCCAACAGGCAACGACGGGGAGGAGTAGGCCGGCAGGTCCCCCAGCGAGGATGGCCCACGGCTGAGAGGCCATCTGGTAACCGACCGGCCGAACGTCGCCCCTGAGCCGCGGTCTGACGCGTGACGCCAGGACCGCCGGGTTCGCCCGAGAGCGCGAATGTCGAGGTCCCACGGTCGGCGGGCGGCCGCACCGTGGGAACCAGGGTGGTACCGCGGAGCGCCGCTTCGCCCTTGGGCAAGCGGCGCCGTGCTTTTCCCAGGGGGCATCGATGGCGACCGGTGAGAGCGCGCGCAGGTACAGACAGACGGCGGCGACGCCAGAAGCAGGGGGGAGGTCGCTCGCGGCCAGCCGCGCCGGCGGGTACGATCCGCTTCAGGTAGAGCCGCGCCGCTACCAGGAGTGGCTGGCCCGGGGGTATTTCCATGCGCCGGTGGACCCCTCGCGCACGCCCTTTGTGATCATGATGCCCCTGCCCAACATCACGGGCACGCTGCACATGGGCCACGCGGTGAACCACACGGTCCAGGACCTCCTGATCCGCTGGCGCCGGATGCAGGGGTTCAACGCCATGTGGCTGCCGGGCACCGATCACGCCAGCATTGCCACCCACGTGGTCATGGAACGCGAGCTGGCCAAGGAGGGCAAGACGCGGTTCGACCTGGGCCGGGAGCAGTTTCTGAAGTTTGCCTGGGCGTGGAAGGAGAAGTATGGCGGCCTGATCTACCATCAAATTCGCCGCATGGGAATGAGCTGCGACTGGGACCGCGTCACGTTTACCATGGATCCCGGCTACTACGACGCCGTCGTCGAGTGCTTCCTACGCCTGTACCGCAAGGGTTACATCTACTACGGCCAGCGCATGATCAACTGGTGCCCCCGGGACCAGACGAGCGTCTCCGACCTGGAGGTGGACTACCAGCCGCTGGACAGCCACCTCTGGTACGTGCGCTACCGCGGCGCCGACGGAGGGCCCGACGTGGTGATCGCCACCCAGCGTCCCGAGACGATCCTGGCAGACGTGGCCGTGGCCGTGCACCCGGACGACGACCGCTGGCGCGGGGTCGTGGGCCGCCAAGTGATCGTGCCCATCGTCCAGCGGCGCGTTCCTGTCCTTGCCGACCGGCGGGTCGACCCGGGGTTCGGCACCGGCGCCTTGAAGATCACCCCAGGCCACGATCCCCTGGACAATGAGATCGGCGCCGACCACGGGCTGCCGGTGCTGGTCGTCCTCGATCGTCGCGGCCACATGACGGCCGAGACCGGCCCCTACGCCGGCCTGGACCGCTTCGAGGCCCGCACGGCTGTCGTGCGGGACCTGGAGGCCGCGGGGCTGATTGAGCGGGTGGAGCCCTACCGCACCAACGTGGGGCGTTGCGACCGATGCAAGACGATCCTGGAGCCGTATATCACCGACCAGTGGTTCTGTCGCATGCGGGAGCTGGCGGTGCCGGCCATGGACGTGGTGCGGCAGGGGCGCGTGCGCTTCCATCCCGAGCGGTGGGCGAAAGTGTACCTGGACTGGATGGCGAACATCCGGGACTGGAACATCAGCCGTCGTCTGTGGTGGGGCCACCGTATTCCGGTCTGGCACTGTGCCAACGGCCACCTGATCGCCCAGCGGGACGCGCCGGCACGCTGCCCCGACTGCGGCGGGGTGGCGCTCGAGCAGGAGGAGCAGATCCTCGACACGTGGTTCTCCTCGGCAGCCTGGCCGTTCGCGACCCTGGGCTGGCCGCGGGAGACGCCGGAACTCCGGTACTTCTACCCGACCAGCGTGCTGGTCACGGGGCGGGACATCATCTTCCTCTGGGTCGCACGCATGATCATGTTCGGGCTGGAGTTCGTGGGCGACGTGCCCTTCACTGACGTCTACATCAACCCCACGGTGCTGAACATCGAGGGGAAACGCATGAGCAAGTCGCTCGGCACCGGGTTGGACCCGCTGGACTACGTCGAGCAGGGCTACGGGGCTGATGCGCTGCGCTACGCGCTGACGCTGCGTTGCTCGCAGGGCCAGCAGGACCTGCGGTTCAGCGAGAAGATGCTCGAGGACGTCCGGAACTTCAACAACAAGATCTGGAACGCGTCGCGGTTCGTGGGTATGCACCTCGAGGGCTTCACCCCGCAGCGCACGCCCGCGCCCGAGCAGCTCAGCGTCATCGACCGGTGGATCCGCAGCCGGTATGCCCGGCTGGTCGGACGGGTCACAGGGCACCTGGAGGCGTACGACTTCGACAAGGCAGCGCGCGCGCTGTACGACTTCATCTGGTCCGAGTACTGCGACTGGTACGTGGAGTTCTCCAAGGTCGACCTGTACCGGGACGACCTGCCGGCCGGCCGACGGCTGGCCCTGCAGCACACGCTCTGGAGCGTGCTGGAGGGCACTCTGCGGCTCCTGCACCCGATCGTGCCCCATCTGACCGAGGAGATCTGGCAGAGCCTGCCGCACCAGGGCGAGAGCATCGTCATCGCGCCCTGGCCGTCTGCCGACCCGGAGATGGAGGATACCGCCGCGGAGGCGGAGGTGGAGACCCTCATGGCCGCCATCCGGGCCATCCGGTCGTTGCGAGCCGACCTGGGCCTGCCACCGTCCGCCCGGCTGACTCCCAGCGTGGCCGGACCCGCGCCGCGCCGCGCAGTGGTCGAGCGTCACCGGGAGTACGTGGCCCGCTTGGCGCGCGCTGATCTCAGCATCGTCGCCGACGGGCGGCGGCAGCCAGGCACCGTGGGCACCATCGCCGCCGGCCTGAGCGTCTCGCTCACCATCGCGGCGGCTGACCGCTCCAGGGCCAGACGTCGGCTGGAGCGAGAGCTCATGCGGGTACGGGCGGCCGCGGAGCGCGCGGCGGCCCGGCTGGCCGACGGCAACTTCCTGGCGCGGGCGCCGGAGGATGTCGTCGAGGAGGAGCGGCGCCGCGAAGAAGAGCTGCGCGCGCGCGAGCAGGTGCTCGCAGGATACCTGGCCGATCTCGCCTAGAGCGGGCGCCGGAGGAGTTCCCTGCCCGCCGCCGAAGAGGGCGTCTCGTGCGCTCCAATAGCGTGCTCGCCGGACTGGCGCTGGTCGGGCTCTTCGTGCTCTCCCTCGTCGTGGGCTACGTTGTGGGCGAGCGGTACTTCACGCGACCGCCGGGGCCGACGGCAGATGTCCCGCCCCCTACGGTCCCTCCGTCACCGGCACCGCGGCCGCCGGCGGCCGGGCCGTCGCCCGCGATGGTGCCGACGCCGGGCCCGGCGCCGGGCCCGGTGACCACACCGCCAGCGCTCTCCGGTCCCGCTCCTGCACCGTCGCCACCCCCGCCGGCTCCCAGCCCCGTGGCCGGCGCAGCTCCCCCGCCGCCCGCGGCGACGCCGCCGGCCGACACCGACCAGGCACTGTACATCGTGCAGGCCGGAGCCTTCTCCAGCCACGAGCGCGCCCGGGTACACGCCGAGGGTCTGCGACAGGACGGGTTCGCGCCCTACATCGTTCGCGAGGGCGGGCTGTACAAGGTCCGCCTCGGCGCGTTCCGCGATCGGGCCCGGGCCGATGCGCTGGCCGCCCGCGCACGCGCGCGGGGGTACGAGGTGGCCATCGTCCGGTAGCACCCAGCGCACCGCCGGGTCGACGCCGCACGGACACATCGCACGCCAGGCCCTGGCGACGGAGGACAGACCAATGCGCGCCCCGCAACCGCAGGACCCCGCGAGCCTGGGGTTCGAGCGCATCCGCTACGCCAAGGAGGGTCCCCGGGCCACCGTGACGATCGCCCGGCCCGAGGTGTTGAACGCCCTCGACTTCCCCACGCTGCGGGAGATGAGCCGCGCGTTCGAGGATGCGGCCTGGGATGACGCCATCGCCGTGGTGGTGCTGACCGGTGCTGGCGACCGGGCATTCTGCACCGGCGCTGACCTGCGCGAACAGGAGCAGTTCCTCGAGCGCCCCCGCGACTACTGGAAGTGGATGGGGGCGTTCATCGAAGCGCAGGAACGCCTGCGCAACATCGGCAAGCCGACCGTGGCGCGCCTCAACGGCATGGTTGTCGGCGGCGGCAACGAGTTCAACCTGGCGTGCGACTTCGCCGTGGCCGCCGACGACATCGCCATCCGACACGTGGGACCGGCCCGCGGGAGCGTGCCGGCGGCGGGCGCCACGCAGTGGCTGCCCCTCGTCGTGGGGGACCGCCGCGCCCGGGAGATCCTCTTCCTGTGCGAGGAGATCCCGGCCAGGCAGGCGCTGGCGTGGGGGCTGGTGAACCGTGTCGTGCCGCGGGTGGACCTGGACGCCGCTGTGGACGAACTGGTCGCGAAACTGGTCAACAAACTCCCTGAGGTCACGCGGTACACGAAGCAGCAGCTCAACTTCTGGCGGGACCTGTCCTGGCATTTGACGATAGGCCACGCGCGGGACTGGCTCACGCTGCACGCCGGCGCCGCGGAGACCTACGAGGGCATCCGCGCGTTCCTCGAGAAGCGCCCGGTGGACTACGCGGGCATCCGCCGCCGGCTGGCCGCGGGGGCGTCCACCGAGTTCCTCTGGGGGCCGGCGGTGCGCACCTGCCCGGCCTGCGGAGTCCACGGGCTGCCGGCGGAGTTCCGCTTCTGCGGTCGGTGCGGGGCCGCGCTGCCGTCCGCCAGCGGGTAGAGGAGGCAACCGATGACCTACGTGAACCTGCTGGTTGAGCGCGACGGGCCGGTGGTGATCGTCACGCTGCATCGTCCCACGGTGCTCAACGCGCTCAGCCGCGAGACGATGGATGAGCTCGTCACCGCGCTGGAGGCGGCCGATGGGGAGGACACGGTGCGCTGCATGGTGGTGACGGGAAGCGACCGGGCGTTTGCGGCCGGTGCGGACGTCAACGAGTTCATCGACGCGACCCCGGTGACGATGCTGCGCGGGTACCGGTTCCAGCAGTGGGAGCGCATCCGCAGACTCGGCAAGCCGGTGATCGCGGCGGTGCGGGGCTACGCGCTGGGCGGCGGGTGCGAACTGGCGATGCTGTGCGACATGATCGTCGCCGGCGAGGGCGCCCGCTTCGGTCAGCCCGAGATCAACATCGGCCTCATGCCCGGGGCAGGGGGGACCCAGCGCCTGACGCGGGCCGTGGGGAAGGCGCGGGCCATGGAGATCGTCTTGACGGGACGGCACGTGTCGGCGACGGAGGCCTACGCCATGGGGCTCGTGACGCGGGTGGTGCCTGACGAGGTCGTCCTGGACGAGGCTCGGCGGCTGGCGCACGTCATCGCGTCGAAGCCGCCGGTCGCCGTGCGCCTGGCCAAGGAGGCGATCCTGAAAGCGTTCGACACGACGCTGGAGGTCGGTCTGGACCACGAGCGCCGGTTGTTCTACCTCCTGTTCGCCACCGAAGACAAGACCGAGGGCGTCCGGGCGTTCCTCGAGAAGCGCCCGCCGTCGTTCCAGGGTCGTTGAGCGGAGGGAGGGAGGAGGTGTGAGCATCCTGCCATCGCTGTCCACCGTGCTTGTGGCGCTGGACGGGGGCGTGCTGACGCTGACCCTGAACCGGCCTGACGTGCTCAACGCCGTCAACGAGCAACTCACCGCCGACTTGCACGAGGGGCTGCGCTTCGCCGAACGGACCTCCGAGGTCAGGTGCGTGGTGGTGACCGGGGCGGGGCGAGGGTTCTGCTCCGGGCAAGACCTGCGGGAGCGGACCGGAGCCCCAGGGGTGTCGTACGGGGACTCGCTGCGCCGCCGCTATAATCCGGTCATCCTTCGGATGCGTACCATCGAGAAACCGGTCATTGCAGCGGTCAATGGTGTGGCCGCCGGCGCGGGCTGCAACCTGGCGCTGGCGGCCGATCTCCGCATCGCGTCGGATCGCGCGTCGTTCATCGAGGTCTTCAGCCGGGTCGGGCTCATCCCCGACTCCGGAGGGACGTTCACGCTCCCGCGCCTGGTGGGCTTGGGGAAGGCTCTGGAGCTGGCGTTCACGGCCGATCCCATCGACGCGCAGGAGGCGCTGCAGTTGGGGCTGGTCAACCGGGTGGTCTCTCATGACGAGTTGATGCCGCAGACGCTGGCCCTGGCCACCAGGCTCGCGCAGGGCCCGACGCGGGGATTCGGGCTTACGAAGCGCGCCTTCAACTACGCCCTCTCGGCATCGCTGGAGGCAGCGCTGGAGTACGAGGCGCACCTGCAGGAGATCGCCGGCCGTACTGCCGACCATCGCGAGGGTGTGGCGGCCTTCCTGGAGAAGCGCCCGCCCCGCTTCGAAGGACGGTAGGCGACCGGCGTGGGTGCGCGCCCGGTCATCGGCGTGGTGGGAGCGGGGACCATGGGCGGTGGCATCGCCCAGGTCGCGGCCATCGCCGGGTTTCCCGTGATCGTCGTTGACGTCTCGCCGGACGCCCTCGGGCGGTGTCGGGAGCGCATTGCGGCGGCGCTGGCCCGGCGCGTCGCCGACGGCCGGCTCGCACAGGCCGACGCCGAGGCGGCGTTGGGACGTCTGCACTGGGTCACCGGGCTCGAGGCGCTGGGCGGCGCCACGGTGGTGATCGAGGCGGTCTTCGAGGACCTGGCGGTGAAGCGCGACGTGTTCGCCCGGCTTGACGCGCAGTGTCCGGCATCGGTGATCCTGGCATCCAACACGTCGTCGCTGCCCATCACCCGCATCGCCGCAGCCACGCGGCATCCCGGCCGCGTCGTCGGTCTGCACTTCTTCAATCCGGTGCCCGCTATGGCGCTGGTCGAGGTCGTGCAGGGGGAGGAGACGGCCGAGGCGACGATGCAGGCCGCGGTGGACCTGGTGCGGGCCCTGGGCAAGCAGCCGGTGCGCGTGCGTGACGCGCCTGGGTTCCTGGTCAACCGCGTGGCCCGGCCGTTCTACACCGAAGCCCTGCGCGTGCTTGCCGACCGGCGCGCGCCGGTGGAGACGATCGACCGCATCATGCGCCAGGCCGGCGGGTTCCGGATGGGGCCCTTCGAGTTGCTGGACCTGATCGGGCTAGACGTCAACCTGGCCGTATCGCGCTCCATCTACGAAGCGTTCTTCCACGATCCGCGCTACCGGCCGCATCCGATCCAGCAGCGCATGGTGGATGCGGGGTTGGTGGGGCGGAAGGCCGGCCGGGGGTTCTATGACTACCGGCAGCGCACGGGGAGCGCGGAGGGCCAGGCGCCGGCCGGGGCCCCACCTGCGCCCGGCCCGTCGGGTACTCAGGTCCCGGTCCTGGCGGGGAACACCCGGGCGGCCGGACCGGTCGTCGTGCTGGGAGAAAACCGCCTGGCCGAGGACCTGGCGGCGCACGCCCGCGCCGCTGGCCTGGCCGTGGCAGCCCAACCGCCGCGGACGGGCCGGCGGCGGGCCGCTGTCATCGTCGACGCGTCGCTGGACCAGGCCGGCGAGAAGGCGCAGCGCCTTGCGGCGCTGGAGCCGCAGCTCACACCAGATGCGATGGTGCTCACGCTGACGCTGAGCGCGTCGGTCACGGAGGCCGCGCGCCTGTGCGCCCTGCCGGAGCGCGTGGTGGGGTTTGCGACGCTCCCGCCCCTGGCCGACCGCCCGCTGGTGGAAGTGCAGGCCGGGCTGCGGACGGGCCGACGGGCCGTGGAGCAGGCGCTGGCGTTCTGGGCCTCCCTGGGCAAGCACGTGGTGGAGATCGGCGACGGCGCGGCCGGCGTCTTCCCCAGGATTCAGGCACTGGTCTGCCACGAGGCGATCGTGGCGGTCGCCGACGGCGTGGCCACTCCGGCGGACATTGACACGGCCATGCGGCTTGGCATGAACTATCCGCAGGGCCCGGTGGAACGAGCAGAAGCTGCCGGTCTCGAGGTGGTCCTGGCGGTCGTGGATGGCCTGTTCGCCGAGCACAGGGACCCGCGGTATCGCGCCGCACCGTGGCTGCGTCGTCTCGTGGCGGCCGGCTACGGGCACGTGCCCGTCGGGCCAGGCGGCCGACAGCCTTCGGAGTGATGAGGATGCCGAACGCCGCCAGGGAGGCCGTTATCGTCGACGCGGTTCGCACTCCGATCGGCCGCTACGGTGGCGCCTTGAAGGACGTGCGGGCGGATGACCTGGCGGCCACGGTCATCCAGGCCCTCGTACGCCGGACGAATCTCGATCCGTCCTGGATCGAGGACGTCATCCTGGGGTGTACGAACCAGGCCGGTGAGGACAACCGCAACGTGGCCCGCATGGCCGTGCTGCTCGCCGGGTTGCCGGTCGGCGTCGCGGGCCAGACCGTCAATCGCCTGTGTGGGTCGGGCCTCCAGGCCGTGGTGGCGGCGGCGCACGCGATCTGGGCCGGGGAGGGAGAGGTCTTCATCGCTGGGGGAGTCGAGTCCATGACCCGCGCCCCGCTGGTGATGGCCAAGCCCACCGAGGGGTTCCCCCGGGGCGACGTGCGCATGTACGACAGCACCATTGGCTGGCGGTTCGTGAACCCCCGGCTGGCCGAGATGTACCCGCCGTACAGCATGGGCGAGACGGCGGAGAACGTGGCCGCCCAGTACGGCATCACGCGCGAAGAGCAGGACGCGTTTGCACTGGAGAGCCAGCGGCGGACGGCTGCGGCCATCGCCGCGGGGTGCTTCAAGGACGAGATCGTGCCTGTCGTGATCCCGCAGCCCCGTGGGGACCCCATGGTGGTCGAGGCCGACGAGCACCCCAGGCCGACCACGACCCGCGAAGCGCTGGCGAAGCTGCAGCCGGCGTTCCGCAAAGACGGCACAGTCACCGCCGGCAACGCGTCGGGCATCAACGACGGCGCAGCCGCGCTCCTGGTAATGGAGGCTCGCCGCGCCGAGGCCCTGGGAATGTCGCCGCTGGCCCGCATCGTGGCCAGCGCGGTCGCGGGTGTTGACCCCGCGATCATGGGCATCGGCCCGGTGCCGGCGACGCGCAAGGTCCTGGAGCGCGCCCGCCTGCGTATCGAAGATCTGGATGTCGTCGAGCTCAATGAGGCGTTCGCCGCGCAGGTGCTGGCGTGCGCGCGGGACCTGGGGATCCCCCTGGAGAAGCTCAACCCCAACGGCGGTGCGATCGCGCTGGGACACCCCCTGGGATGCAGCGGGGCGCGGCTGGTCGTCACTCTCGTCCATGAACTGCGGCGGCGGCGCGGACGGTACGGGCTCGCCACCATGTGCATCGGCGTGGGGCAGGGGATTGCGATGATCGTCGAGCGGCAGGACGGCACCACGCCCTCGCCCCCCGGGAGGGTATATGCCGCTGACTGACAGGCACGGCCGGGTCATCACGCCGGGCGTGCGCGTACGGGTCGAGGGCCTCGAGGGCACGGTGAGCCGGCTCGAACCCCAGTATGGCGTGTTCACGATCGTCATCGAGGAGCGCACGGGCAAGAAGGAGCGCATGGTGCGCGCGGCGGACGCCGAGGTGGTGACTCCGGGCAGTGCCGGCTGAGGCCGGTCTTGCGCGGTATCGGGGGCCAGGTTACTGCTGGCGTGCGTACCGGGCGAGGTGCCCTGAGACCAGCGCCCGGAGCTCCGCCGGGTCGGCCTCCCGGTCCAGCACACGGTCCCGTGGGACCACCAGCGGGACGCGCAGCGAGAATGCCCCTGTGAGGGTCACCACGACGCTCCGTGCGGTCTCGCTGACCTCGACGTGAGCCCCCGGGGTCGCCCGGGTGGCCTCGTCCTCGACCAGGCGTCGAAACTCGTCCAGCCCCGCGTAGGAGTGGAGCACCTCCAGTGCGCGGTCCCGGGCCTCGTCCGGATCGCGCCCCCGGATGGGCGCGCGCAGGTACTGCTGGTCGGTGCGTCCCCGCCTGTGGCCTTCCCAGATGCGGATCTCGTACCGGCCGTCGCTCCTGGGTCCTTCGAGCTGTAGCACGAAGGCGCGCCCGAGCACGGTCACGGACTCTTCCCATCGGCGATATCGCACCAGGCCTACCTTCCACGTGAACGGTGGAGGCCCCTGCGAGGGCGCGCGTCCGTGCCCAGGCGTAGAGCGAAACGCCGGCGGCGCGCGCCACGGCCAGGCAGCGCGACCTGCATGATTTAACATAACGAACATTATGCGAAGTAATTCTGTAGCGGCTTAATGGGATGCCTGCGACTGCGGAACCCAGGCCCATGGCCGCCGGGCCCGGTACAGTACGGCCTGCCGTCCGCCCGAACACGTGTTTGCACTTTCCCGGGCCGGCTGCTATCATGAACACCGGCACGACACCCGCCGGAGGCAACGTCATGGCGGCACGACTTACACGGCGCCAGGCAGACATCCTGACATTCGTGAAACGCTACACGGAGACCCACGGGTATCCGCCCTCGGTGCGCGAGATCGGGCAGGCCATGGGCCTCACGAGCAGCTCCACAGTGCACAGCCACCTCGCCGCGCTCGAGCGCAAGGGCTACCTCCGTCGCGACCCCAGCAAGCCCCGCGCCCTGGAGATCCTCGAGGAGGGTGGCCGGCCGGCCCGAAAGGTCGTCGCGGTGCCCGTGGTGGGCCGTGTGGCCGCGGGGGCCCCGCTGCTCGCGGAAGAGAACATCGAGGACCATCTGCCGCTGCCGGCCGATCTCGTGGACGGCGATGAGACCTTCGCGCTCCGCGTGTCGGGCGACAGCATGATCGAGGCAGGCATTTTCGACGGTGACCTCGTCATCGTGCGCCGGCAGGCCACGGCCAACAACGGCGACATCGTCGTGGCGCGTCTCGGTGACGAAGCGACCGTGAAGTACTTCTACAGAGAGAAAGACCGCATCCGGCTCCAGCCGGCCAATGCAGCGATGGAGCCGACCTACGCCAGGGACCTGGTCATCGAGGGGAAAGCGATCGCCGTGCTGCGCCGCCTGCGGTGAGCGCGCGGAGCTGTACCGCCACCGGGCCGGGGAGTTCCGCGACCACCACCACGCCCTGGTCATCGTAGTCTTCGGCCAGGACCCGTCCGTCCCGATAGACCTGGGCCAGGAGGCGTGCGTCGCGGTAGGGAATCCGTAGCCGCACGCGTAGCCAGGGCTCGGGAAGCCGGTGCGCCAGCGCCTGGAGCAGCTGGTCGAGCCCCTGCCGTCGCGCAGCCGAGATGATCACCGCGTCGGGCCGGGCCTCGGCCAGCGCCCGCACGGCTGCGGCGTCCAGGAGATCGGCTTTGTTGAACACCAGGAGCACGGGGTGATCCCCCGCGCCGATCTCCGCCAGCACCTCGTGCACCACGGCGGCCTGCGCCGGCCAGTCGGGGTGGCTGGCATCCACGACGTGTACCAGCAGGTCCGCCGCGGTGACCTCTTCCAGCGTGGCGCGGAAGGCGGCCACGAGCTGCGTCGGGAGCTGCTGGATGAATCCCACCGTGTCGGCCAGCACCACCTGGCGGCGGTTGGGCAATACCAGGCGGCGCACCATCGGGTCCAGCGTGGCGAACAGCCGGTTCTCGACGAAGGCGCCGGCGCCCGTGAGCGCATTCAGCAGCGTGGACTTGCCGGCGTTCGTGTACCCCACGAGGGCCACCTGGGACACGCCGGCCTGGCGGCGGGGCGCACGCTGGCGCGCACGATGGCGGCGGATGAGCTCGATCTCGCGCTGGAGCTCGGTGATGCGCTGGCGGATGCGGCGGCGGTCCAGCTCGAGCTTCGTCTCGCCCGGTCCGCGCGTGCCGATGCCGCCGCCGAGCCGCGACAGCCAGACGCCGCGCCCGGCCAGGCGAGGCAGCATGTACTGCAGCTGCGCCAGCTCGACCTGCAGGCGCCCTTCGCGGGTGCGCGCCCGCTGCGCGAAGATGTCCAGGACCAGGGCCGTCCGGTCCAGGACCTTCATGTTGAGCTCGCGCTCCAACGTGCGCTGCTGGGCTGGGGTGAGTTCCTCGTTGACGATCACCAGGCTGGCCGCGTGCTGCTCGCCGGCGCGAACGACCGTGTCCACCTTTCCGCGGCCGATGAACGTGGCCGGATCCGGGGTGGACCGGCGCTGGATGACGGTGGCCACCGGGTGGGCCCCGGCGGTTTCCGCCAGGCGGGCGAGTTCGCGGAGCGCGCGCTCGGCGCCACCGTGCCGATCCAGGGCCACGAGCACCGCGCGCTCCTGCCGCGCGGCCCCCGTGGGCGTGGGGCCCTGTCGGCGCCGGGCCGCCGAGGCGGCCCGGATGCGCGGGGCCAGGTCCAGGTGGGCCAGGGCGTCGGGGCTGTACGGCCCTTCAGCAGCCCAGGCAGCACCGCCGTTGCCAGGCGCCGGCGCGAGGACCCAGAGTTCGGTCGGCACGCCCCGCGCGACGCCCCCGGTGACCACCAAGTCCAGGGTGAGGTCGTCCAGCACGCGCTGGTCGCCCTCATCCGGGCGACCGTCTGGATGGGGGTGGACCTCCACGTAACGCAGGCCCGTGCCATCTCGGCCGGCCCGGTGCATCGCCTCGTCGACCAGCGGCTGCCATCGCCGGCTGACCACCACATGTCCAATCACCCCGTGGCGGTCGACGAACACCCCTACCTCACGGCGCAGCGCGTGCGCCAGGTGGGCCAGGATCTGGACGAGTTCAGGGTGCGCGAGGCGCTCCTGCGGCACGCGCCGGCGGGCCAGCGCCTCGAGCATCTGCCGGTGCGTGGGTTGGATGCGGCGCGGGAGGCCGAGCACCGTACCGCTCAGGGTCCCCCTCCTCCACCACGCGCGTTCAGGTGCCTGCCGGGCGGCAGAGGATCACGCATACGCACGTTGGATCCGTCCCAGGGCCTCATCCAGTCGCGCATCGGGGGTGGTCAGCGATAGGCGCACGTACCCCTCGCCCGACGCACCGTACCCCGGCCCCGGAGTGATGACCACGCCCGTGCGCGCGAGCACCTCCGCGCAGAACGCCGCTGCCGACTGCCCCCCAGGCGTGGGCATCCAGATGTAGAGCGTGCCCTTGGGCGTCGGTGGCTGCCAGCCGACCTCGCGCAGCGCGGCGACCACGCGGTCGCGCCGGGCACGGTAGACAGAGAGCGTCTGCGCGACGCTGTCCTGCGGGCCGCGCAGAGCAGCGATGGCTGCCGCCTGCACGGCCGTGAACACGCCTGAATCGACGTTGGTCTTCACCGTTCCCAGCGCCTCGACGGCCTCGGGGCTGCCGACCGCGAAGCCCACGCGCCAGCCCGTCATGTTGTACGTCTTGGACAGCGAGTGGAGCTCGATGGCACACTCCATGGCGCCGTCGACCTGGAGGATGCTGGGCGCGATGTAGCCATCGAAGGTGATTTCGGAGTACGCGTTGTCGTGGATCACCAGCAACCCCCACCGCCGCGCGAAGGCTACGGCCTCGGTAAAGAACTCCAGCGTCGCCACCGCCCCCGTGGGGTTGTTGGGGTAGTTCAGGAACAGCAGGCGGGCCCGGCGCAGGATCTCCACCGGGATCTCATCCAGCGCCGGGAGGAAACCGCGCTCGGACCGCAGCGGCACGGCATACGGCTCGCCCTCGGCCATGATCGTGGCCGACCGGTAGACCGGATAGCCGGGATCCGGGATCAACGCTCCATCGCCGGGGTTCAGCAGCGCCCATGGGAGGTGAGCCAGACCCTCCTTGGACCCGATCAGGGCCAGTACCTGCCGTTGCGGGTCCAACGTGACGCCGAAGCGGCCCGCGAACCACTCGGCGACAGCCTGGCGAAACTCCTTGGTGCCACGGTACGGCGGGTAGCGATGAGTACCGGGATCGCGCGCGGCGCGTTGCAGCGCCTCGACGATGTGTGGCGGGGTCGGCAGATCGGGGTCGCCCACGCCGAGATTGATCACGTCCACGCCCCGCGCCTGCAACTCGTCCTGCTTGCGGTCGAGGTCGGCAAACAGATACGCGCCGATGCGCTGGAGCCGCTGCGACTGCACGCTCCTCACCTGTGGTGCTGCCATTCTCGCCTCCCCGGAACTGCGTGCTCCGTCTCCATGATAGCATGGACGCGCGGCAGCAGGACGTGCGGCTCTACGCCGGTGGCGTCGACCCACCGGATGCGTGTATCCTTGCGAAACCAGGTGAGCTGGCGCTTTGCATATCGCCGCGTGTTGCGCTTGAGGAGGCGCACCGCGTCGGCGTAGTCGTAGTGCCCCTGAAGGTATCCGGCGAGCTCTTTGTAGCCCAGCCCCTGCATGGCCGGCGCGTCCAGCGGCACGCCGTGCGCCAGCAGCTGCCGGGTCTCCTCCAGCAGGCCGGCCGCCAGCTGCTCGTCCACGCGCGTCTCAATGCGCCGGTAGAGGTCTGCGCGCGCGCGCCAGATCCCGACGAGGACCACCGCGGCCGGCTCACCCCGGTGCTGCTGGGAGGAGATCGGCCGTCCGGTCGCCAGGCACACTTCCAGCGCGCGGACGACCCGCCGGACGTTGTGCGGGTGGATGCGCGACGCCGCCACCGGGTCGAGCGCCTGCAGCTGCCCATGCAGCGCCTCGGGGCCCCGCGTTCGTGCTACCGCTTCCAGGCGTGCGCGCAGGACAGGGTCGGGCGCTACCGCGGGGATACGCAGGTCGTCGACGACGGCGCGGATGTAGAGGCCGGTGCCGCCCACGAGCAGGGGCTGCTTGCCACGCCGGCGGATGTCAGCGATGGCCGCGTGCGCCAGCCGCTGGAACTGCGCGACGGTGAACGTCTCCTGCGGATCTACCACGTCCAGCAGGTGGTGGGGGACCGCCGCGCGCGCTGCGGCCGACGGCTTGGCCGTTCCGATGTCCATGCCGCGATAGACGGTGCGCGAGTCGGCGCACACGATCTCGGCGTCGAGGTGCTGTGCAAGCGCCACGGCCAGGGCGGTCTTGCCGACCGCAGTGGGGCCGCACAGCACAGCTAGCGGTCGGGCAGGCACGCCGCGCTGTCCACCCCTCGGCCAGGCCGCGGTCAGGTTCGGAGGAACCACCGCTCAAGCTGCGCGCGCGGGACCGCCACGATCGTCGGCCGCCCGTGGAAGCACGTGTACGGGTCTTCCGCCGCCGCGAGGTCGGCCAGCAGAGTCGCCATGGCCTCGTGCGTCAACCGGTCGCCCGCTCGGATGGCCACGTGGCACGCCGTGGCGATGGCCAGACGGTCGAGCGGATCCTCCCCTGCCCCCTCGCCGGCCAACGCGGCGATCGCCCGGCGCAGCAGGTCGTCACAGCGGCCGTCGGGCGCCACCGCGGGCACGGCGCGCAGGAGGGCCGTGCCGGTACCGAAAGGTTCCACATCGTACCCGAGCTGCGCCAGCTGATCCCGGTATCCCGCGATCAGACTCAGCTCTCCAGGCGTGACGTCCACGGGCAGGGGCATGGCCAGCACCTGGCTGGCCACGCCACCGCGGACGCGGGCAGCACGCAGCCGCTCGAACAACACGCGCTCGTGGGCGGCGTGCTGGTCTACCAGGTACAACCCGTCAGGTCCCTCGGCCACGATATAAGTGCCCAGGACCTGCCCGACCGGTCGTAGGGTCGGCAGACGCGGCTCCGCGAGGCGGGGGTAGGCGCCTGCGGCCTCGCGAGCGGCGAGCTCGAGCGCCGGCAGACCGGGGGGCAACTCCACCGGCGCCGGCTCCGGCAGGGGCCCCGCGGCGGATGCCGGAGCGGCGGGCACGACGCCAGGGGTGATCTGGCGGATCAGCGGCGAGGTCAGCAGCGCGCGGCGGACGGCGCCGGCTACGACGCCGAACAGTCGCCCGTCGTCCCGAAACCGTACCTCCAGCTTGCGCGGGTGGACGTTGACGTCCACGAGCGCCGGGTCCACGTCGAGAAAGAGTACGAAGGCCGGGAAGCGTCCCACCGGGAGGAGCTGGGCGAACCCCTGTTCTACCGCCCGGCGCAGCGTTGCGTGGTGCACGGGGCGCCCGTTGACGAACACGTGCTGCGCGGTGCGGGATGGCCGATGGTACTGCGGGTGCTGCAGCCACCCACGGGCCAGCCCGCCGGGCAGTGCCGCCTGTACCTCGATCACCTCGGCGGCGTCGCGGGCTCCCAGCGCGCCGGCCGCCCGGTCGGCCAGCGACGTCCGTGGCCAGACCGCCGGCGTCCGCCCGTCGAAGGCGAGCCGGAAGGCAACGTGGGGCGCCGCCAGGGCCGCGTTGAGGACCGCCTCCGCGATCAGGGCCTGCTCGCGGGCAGGTGACTTGAGGAACTTCAGACGCGCAGGCGTCGTGTGGAACAGGTGGCGCACTTCCACCGTGGTGCCCGGGGGCGCGCCGTGCGGCTCCACCGACTGCACGCTCCCACCCACGACGACCGCCCGGACGGCCACGGGTGCATCCGGGACCCGGGTCGTCAGCGTGACGTGGGCCACGGCGGCGATGCTGGGCAGGGCCTCGCCACGGAACCCGTAGGACCGCACGCTGTCGAGGTCCTCCAGTCGGGTGATCTTGCTGGTCGCAAAGCGCTGGAACGCCAGCGCCACATCCTCGGCCGCGATCCCACCGCCGTCGTCGCTGACCCGAATCAGGCGCAGCCCCGCCCCCTCCACATCGACGGTCACGGTGCGCGCGCCCGCGTCCAGGGCGTTCTCCACCAGCTCCTTGACCACAGACGCGGGCCGTTCCACCACCTCGCCGGCGGCGATGCGGACTGCAACCGACCGCTCCAGAATGCGAATACGGGTCACCGGCCGCTCCCCGCCCTCACTGGAGCCGGCGCTCGCGGGCCGTCCGCGACGCCTCGCGCTGGCGTCGCACGCGCTCGCGCAACTCGGCCAGCGTCTGGAGCGCCTGCAGCGGTGTCATGCCCTCCACAGGCAGGGCCAGCAGCTCGTCCTCCAGCGGCGAGGGGAGTTCCAGGGCCAGGGGGAGCTGGCGGGCTCGCCGCGCGCGCGCGGGCAGGGGCGGCGCGTCAGGCTCGCGCGGCCGCGCCGCCGCGGCCTCCAGCTGCCGCAGAATCCGTCGCGCCTCGTCCAGGACCTCCTCGGGCATCCCAGCCAGCTGGGCCACATGGATGCCGTACGATCGGTCGGCGCGGCCGTCGGTGACCTCGTGCAGGAAGACGATCCGGTCCCCCTCCTCCCGCACGCGCATCGCCACGTTGTGCACGCGCGGCAGCAGGTCGGCCAGTTCCGTGAGCTCGTGAAAGTGGGTGGCGAACAGGGTGCGGGCCCCGATGCGGTCGTGCAGGTAGCCCACGACCGCCCAGGCCAGGCTCATGCCATCGTAGGTGCTGGTCCCGCGGCCTACCTCGTCCAGGATGATGAGGCTGTGCCGTGTGGCGCCCAGCAGGATCCGGGTGACTTCCTGCATCTCGACGAGGAACGTGCTGCGGCCCGCGGCCAGGTCGTCGATGGCGCCGACACGGGTGAAGATGCGGTCGGCGATCCCCACACGGGCCGACGCTGCGGGCACGCACGCGCCCATCTGTGCCATGATGGTGATGAGCGCCGCTTGCCGCAGCAGCGTGCTCTTGCCGGCCATGTTCGGGCCCGTGACGATGAGGATCGCCCGGTCCTCGACGCGCAGGACGAGGTCGTTGGGCACGAACCGCTCGCCCTCCAGCAGCCGCTCCACGACCGGGTGCCGGCCACCGCGGATCTCCAGCACGGGCTCCTCGACCACGTCGGGCCGCACGTACCCATAGCGCTCGGCGACCTCCGCCAGGCTCAGGAGAGCGTCGGCCTCGGCCAGGGCGGCCGCCGTGGCCAGGAGCGCCTCAGCTCGTGCCGCCACAGCGTCGCGCAGGGCCACGAACAACTCGTACTCGCGGTCCCTGGTGCGCTCCTCGGCGCCCAGGATCTGCGCTTCCCGGGCCCGCAACTCGAGGGTAACATACCGCTCGGCGCCGGTGAGGGTCTGCCTGCGCAGGTAGTCTGCGGGCACCAGGTGCCGGTTGGCGTTGGAGACCTCGATGTAGTACCCGAAGACCTTGTTGAAGCCGACCTTCAGCGACTTGATGCCCGTCCGCGCGCGCTCTGCGGCCTCCAGTCCGGCGATCCACGCTTTGCCCTCCGCGGCGCCGGCGCGCAGATGGTCCAGCTCGGCGTCGTACCCGGGGCGGATGAGGCCGCCGTCGCGGGCCGAGAGCGGCGGGTCGGCGACGAGCGCCCGGGCCAGCAGCGTCGCCAGCTCCGGTTGCGCGTCCACGCGCCCGGCCAGGTCGGCGAACCGCTCGTCGGGGATCGCCGCGAGGCCGACACGCGCGGCCGGCAGGCGCTCCAGGCACGCGCGCAGCGCGGCCAGGTCCTTGGGCGTGGCGCTCCCGTGGCCAACACGGCCCACGAGGCGCGGCAGGTCCGGAAACGCCTTGAGGGTGTCGCGCACGCCCTGGCGCTGCGCCCGGTGCGCCCGCGCCGCCGCCACCGCACGCTGGCGCGCGCGAATCGCCGTGACATCCACCAGCGGGCGCAACAGCCAATCGCGGAGCAGACGGCTCCCCATGGCGGTGACCGTGTCGTCCAGCACCTCCAGGATCGTGCCGCCGCGGCCGGAGTCGCGGGCGTTGCGCACGAGTTCCAGGTTCCGTCGCGTCGTCTCGTCCAGCTGGAGGCAGGCGTCGATGCTGTAGACCCGCAGCCTCCGCAGATGTGCCAGCGCCGACAGCTGGGTCTCGTGCAGGTACGCGAGCAGCGCGCCCGCCGCGCCGACGGCCAGGGGCAGGCCCTCGGCGCCGAAGCCGTCCAGCGTGGCCACGCGGAACTGCTGCAACAAGGTCCGGCGCGCGGCCGAGGGCTCGAACCACCACTCCTCCACCGTCGTGAGCCGGACGTGGCCGAGGGCTGCGGCCAGGGTCGGGGCGTTGGCCTGCGCCACCAGGACCTCGCGTGGCTCGAACCGCGCAATTTCCTCGGCGATGCGTGGCAGCGCGTCGCCGCCGTCCCCCTGGGTCGCCAGGAAGTCGCCGGTCGTGAGGTCCGCCGCAGCCAGGCCCCAGGCCTCGCCGGTCCGGTGCACCGCCACCAGGTACCGATGTTCGCGTCCTGGGAGCAGCGAGGCGTCCATTACCGTACCCGGCGTGACGACGCGCGTGACCTCGCGGCGGACGAGCCCCCGGGCCTTCTTCGGGTCCTCGACCTGATCGCAGATCGCGACCCGGTAGCCCCGCTCCACGAGCCGGGCCAGGTAACTGTTCACCGCGTGGTAGGGTACCCCGCACATGGGCACCCGGCGTCCCTTCCCGGCTTCGCGCGAGGTGAGCACGATCTCCAGTTCCCTGGCGGCGACCCGGGCATCTTCGAAGAACAGCTCGTAGAAGTCACCTAGCCGGAACATCAGCAGGGCATCGGGATACCGGGCCTTGAGCTCCTGGTACTGCCGCATCATGGGGGTGAGCGGTCCGTCGCGCGTCACGGTCTCATGCTACCATGTCTCGCGCCGCCGGTCCCGGGCGACGACCGTCCCGCCGCGCGGCCGCCCGCTGGCGTGCCGGGCGCCAGCAGGCACCGGCGCGGGCCGGCGCGAATCCGTGGCTAGGAACGTCAGGCGACGATTCCGAAGGAGGACAGGAACTTGGACATCACCGTCACGACCGACCTGAAGCATCGCAGCCGGACCGTCACCGACGGTCTCGAGCGGGCGCCCCACCGGGCCATGTTGCGGGCGACCGGCCTGTCGGATGAGGATCTGCGCCGTCCGTTCGTGGGGGTCGCCAGCACGTGGAACGAGGTCACGCCGTGCAACCTGAACCTGAACGCGCAGGCTCAGGCCGTGAAGGCGGGGCTCAGGGCGGCGGGCGGCTCCCCGCAGGAGTTCGGAACGATCGCGGTCAGCGATGCCATCGCCATGGGCCACGAAGGCATGAAGGCGTCCCTCGTCAGCCGCGAGGTCATCGCGGATTCGATCGAGTTGATGGCTCATGCCGAGTGCTTCGATGCGCTGGTCGCCATCGCCGGCTGCGACAAGAGCCTGCCCGGGTCGCTCATGGCGCTGGCGCGCGTCAACATCCCGGGGGTGTTCCTGTACGGCGGCACCATCCTGCCCGGGGAGTTCGAGGGGCGCGCCGTCACCGTGCAGGATGTCTACGAGGCGGTGGGCATGGTCGCCGACGGCCGCATGCGTCCCGAGGCCCTGGACGTCCTGGAGCACACCGCGTGCCCCGGTGCCGGGGCCTGCGGCGGGCTCTACACGGCCAACACCATGGCCGCGGCGGCCGAGGCGCTGGGCATGATGCTGCCGGGAGTTGCGTCGATCCCGGCCCTGGATCCCCGGCGACCGGAGGCCTGCCGGCGCACGGGGGCGGCCGTCATGCGGCTGCTGCAGGAAGGCATACGGCCGCGCGACATCCTGACCAGGCAGGCGTTCGAGAACGCCATTCGCGTCGTGGTCGCCATGGGGGGCAGCACCAACGCGGTCCTGCACCTGCTGGCGATCGCGCGCGAGGCCGGCGTGCCGCTGGCCCTGGAGGACTTCGACCGGCTCAGCCGCACGACTCCCCACATCGCGGACATGCGGCCGGGCGGGCGCTACGTCATGGCCGACCTGGACCGTGCGGGCGGTGTGCCCGTGGTGATGCGCGGGTTGCTGGATGCGGGGCTGCTCCATGGCGACTGCATGACGGTCTCCGGCCGCACCGTGCGCGAGAACCTCGAGGGCACGCCGCCGGTCGCCGAGCCCGTGGTGGTCCCCGTCACCCGTCCCCTGGAGCCGGAGGGCGGTCTGGCCATCCTCACCGGCACGCTGGCACCCGAGGGCGCCGTCATCAAGACCGCGGGCGTACTCCAGAAGACGCACCGCGGTCCGGCCCGCGTCTTCGATCGCGAGGAGGATGCCTTCAGCGCCGTCGTGGCCGGGCGGATCCAGGCCGGGGACGTCGTCGTCATCCGCTATGAAGGGCCGAAAGGTGGCCCCGGGATGCGGGAGATGCTGGCGGTGACAGCGGTGCTGATGGGCAAGGGCCTCGGTCCCCATGTGGCGCTCGTCACCGACGGACGCTTCTCGGGCGCCACCCACGGGCTGATGGTGGGCCACGTCGCCCCCGAAGCCGCTGCCGGGGGACCCCTGGCGCTCGTGCAGGACGGGGACGTCATCGCTGTTGACATCCCGGCGCGGCGCCTCGACCTCGAAGTCCCGTCCGACGAGCTGGCGCGGCGCCGGGCGGCGTGGACGGCGCCGCCGCCCCGCTACAGGCATGGGGCCCTGGCCAAGTACGCGCGCCTGGTGACCTCTGCGTCCCTCGGTGCTGTCTGCGGCTGACGCGGTCCTCCCGGAGAACACGACCCGGCCGGCGCACGTACCATGAGGAGGAGACCCGAGATCGTCGGACCGACAGGAGGGCACTCGACCATGCGCGGGCGACACCTGGTGGCACTCGTTGCGACCCTGGCGCTCGTTGGCGCCGCCCCGGTGGCCTACGGCCAGGACATCTTCGGCATCATCAAGACCCTCGGCGTCGCATACGCGGTGCGCACGTTCGCACCGCAGATCAACAACTTTATCAACGACCTCCTGCAAAACCGCGGGGTGGCGGTGCGGGAGCAGACCAAGGTCGTGCCCATCCTGAGCATCGCCATCGGCGTGGGCAACCCGGGCGGAGCCTACATCGGAGCGGCCCAGGTCTCAGGGCCGGCGGCCGCCGTCGCCCGGGTCGAGGCGGTGGCGCTCCTGGAGGCGGATTTCCAGACCGCGTTCCGGATCAAGGCGTACGTGCCGGTGGACAATCTGAAGCCGTGGGAGGCCTTCCGCCGCGTGCCGGGCGTCGGCGTCTCGGCCATCATCGATCTGCGGATCTGATCCGTTTGGGCGGCCCGGCGCGGGCATGACGCCCCAGCGGCGGTGGCGGAGGGCCCTGGGAATCGAACCCAGCCCGGACCGAGCAGGCCCAGCGACCGGTTTTGAAGACCGGGGCCCGCACCAGCGGACACTGCCCTCCCCGCACAGCCGGCGCTGCACGAGCATTGTACGGGGCGCATCCCGCGCACGCAAGGCAGCCGCGATGGTGGCTCTGGCCGCGCTGGTCAGCGGCGTGGACACCGCGCGGCCCGCTGCGGGTGGGGCGCCCTGCGTCATCGTGGAAGGCACGGGCATCGGTACCCTCCGGATTGGGCAGAGAGTCGCCGAGGCGCTCGCCGCCGCCGGCGGCGTCACGCAAGAGCGCCCCGCGGGCCGCGAGACGCTCTATACCCTGCGCGCGCCGTGGGCGGAACTGGCGGTCGTCGGTGGCCGCGTCGAGCGCATCTCGACGCGGTCCCGCGAGTGCCGCACGGCCCGGGGACTTGGCGTGGGCTCATCGGCGGCAGCCGTGCGGGCAGCGTACGCCAGTGAGCCGGCCAGCGTGGTGGTTGCGGTGGCGGGCGGCGACCTGTTGAGCTACCCGTTCGCCGGCATTCGTTTCCTCCTCAGCGGCGACCGGGTTGTGGCCGTCGAGGTCCTGCCGGCGGAGCGGCTGAGTCGTACTCCCTCCACCCCGACCCCGGCAGCCACGGCGACACCGGGGGCGCCGGGTGTGGCGTCGCCCGCGGCCACGGGCTGGACGCTTGGACGGCTCTCGGCTACGGTCGACAACCTGATCCTCGTGGTCTCGGGCGTCGTGACCAACCGCGGCCGCGCCCAGGCCGCCTACGCCGAGGTGCGGGCGCTGGGTCCGGACGGGGTGCCCGTCGCCCAGGGAGATGCGCCCCTGGTGCCCACGCCCGTGCCTGCCGGCGGCACCGCTACGTTCGAAGTCCGGCTCGCGATCGACACCGTGGTGCGGCGGTATGTCGTGACGATCCGACCGGCCGGGTCGCTCACGGCATCGCTGGCCGATGCGGCAGGCGAGATCACGAACCTGCAGCAGTTCGCAGGCATCGTGGCCCGACAGCTCCAGATCGCGGTCGCCGTCCAGGCGACCCCCCCGACGGGCGACGACTTCCTGGTGGTAGTCACCAACGGCAGCGGCGTCGTGGTCGCGAGCGTCGCGGTCGCCGCCGAAGTGACGGTGACGTGTCGCATCGCGGTGCCGACACCGCGTATCATTCAGGAGGTGCGTACAGGCAGCGCGGTCGTGGTGCAGATCCGGCCCGGGGGACAGGGCCGGGCCCCGCTGCCGCTATCGCCCGGGGCTTGCGCCGGGTTCGCCACGTGGACCGCCTCGACACGGGTCGGCGAGGTTCGGATCGGGGAATAGGTAGTTTCGGAGCTCGGAGCGGCCGCCGGCGCGTCGAGCCCCGCACCCGGAATCTCAGGAGGTCGCCATGGGATATCGTCGCTGGCTCGCCGTGCTGGCACTGACGGCACTCGTGATCCCCGCGGTGCCGACGCCGGGGAACAGCGCGCCGACGCCAGGTCCGTCACCGGGCGCATCGCCCTCCCCGGCGCCCAGCCCGTCGCCGACGACCGCGCCGGGCACCTGGCGCGTGCGGTCATCGGCGGCCCGGGTCGAGAACACCGACCTGGTGGTCACCGGCACGGTAGAGAACCGCGCCATGGCCCAGACGGCCTACGCGGAAGTGCGTGCGTTCGACGCGGCCGGGCGCCTCCTCGGCGAGGGGAACGCCCCCCTGCAGCCCGCGTTGGTACGGACCGACAGCACCGCCACCTTCGAGGTGCGGGTCCCGGTGTCGGCGATCGTGCGGCGCTACGAGGTCATCATCCGCGCGGCGAACCG
Source organism: Candidatus Fervidifonticultor secundus (assembly GCA_031459385.1). GTDB lineage: Bacteria > Sysuimicrobiota > Sysuimicrobiia > Sysuimicrobiales > Humicultoraceae > Fervidifonticultor > Fervidifonticultor secundus. The sequence continues at coordinate 153,294 of JAVKIP010000002.1, forward strand.
CACGACGGTGCTGGCCCGCCACGTGGCCGAGATCCGGACACCGGAGATCTTCGCGCCACTGGTCGCCCGGATGCTGCAGGTCACGGTGCGGGCCACGAAGCCCGATCCCGGCCGCGCAGACTTCGTGGCCACGGTGACCAACGGCGCGTCGCTGCCGGTGGAGAGCGCGGTGGTCACCGTGGATGTGAAGGTCACGTGCCGCCTGGGCGTACAGGCCCGGTTCGTCGAGGAGACCTGGACCGCGACGGTGCGCGTGCAGCGCCTCGCCGTCGGGGCCTCGGCGGACGTGCCCCTGGCGCTCACCGGTGGCGTCTGCGAGGGCGTGGCGGTCTCGTGGTCGGCATCGTACCGACCGGGTGAGGTGAAGATCGGATCGTGAACAGGCGGTCCGCGCGCCCGCCGCTACCAGGGAGCCCGGCTACCCAGGAGCCCGCGGGCCGGCCGCGGCTTCGGGGCCAAGCACCCGGCGGTCTCCAACGCGGCGCGTAACGCGCATCGCGTCGAAGTACTCGAGCAGCGCCAGCGCGTAGCGCCGGCTGGTGCCCAGCCGGTCGCGCAGCGAGGCCACCGTGATCTCGTCGCCCTCGGCCGCCATGGCCACGACCGTGCGGCGCGCCGCGTCGAGGGCCGAAGTGGCGATGCGCAGATCCGGCGCGATGACGACCACCTCCCCGTCGTCCGCGAGCACCTGGAGTACGGCCTCCACGGCCGAGGCCGGCCCCAGGCGCTTGAGCTCGTCCACCGTGGGCGGCGCCCAGGCCGTCCGCCGCAACTCTGCCAGCACGAGGTCGCGCAGCCGGCGCTGGGCGTCGGTGAGCACCGGGGTGAACCCGGCCCGCGCCACGAACCCGCGGTCGATCACGACGCTACCCGCAGCCAGCAGGTCGGCCAGCACAGCGTCGAAGAGGTGGTCTCCCCCGTCGGCTACACGCGTCTTGAGCTCTTCCCTGGGGATCCCGCGGCGCCAGGGGGCCGTCCGGTGGTGGTCGTCGAGCGTCTGTTCGATGACCTGGCGCAGGCGAGCCACCACGGGTGCCGCGTAGAGGCGCCCTGCCAAGCGCACCACCGCACCCGTTGCCCGTGCGCGCTCCAGCGCCTCTGCGGCCCCCGCGGGGGCCAGGCCCGCTGCCGCCGGGAGTTCAGCCGGTGCGAGGCCGCGGTGCGCGCCCTCGGTCACGGCGGCCACCACCAGCGCCACGGGACCCTCACGTTCCACCGCTTCGAGCACGGCACGGATCTCGGCGCGTCGCTCGCGCCGTGGCGGCGACGCCCGCAGCACGATCCCGCCTCCCAGCGTCTGGGTCGGCGAGTACCGCCGGATGACGAAGCGATCGCCATGGACTGCCACGACGGGGCGCTCGAGCCGGATCTCGGCGAGCACCCCGCTGCTCGGTGCCAGGCCATGGCGATCTGCCAGGACGACCCGGCCGACGGCAACCCCCGCACCCAGGTGCACGTGGACGGGCGCCCCGTGGCGCAGGGCCGGCGCCGCGGGCAGCACCTGCAGGCGGACGTCCAGGCGCGTCGTGGGGCGAAAGGCCCCCGGCGTCGCCAGGACGTCGCCCCGCTCCACTTCGTGCTTCTCGACGCCGCTGAGATTCACCGCGACTCGACTCCCGGCCCACGCCTCCCGGACCGTCTCCCCGTGCACCTGCAGTCCGCGCACTCGCACCGACCGGCCAGCCGGGAGGATCTCGAGTGCGTCGCCCGGCCGCACGGTTCCGCTCCACAGCGTGCCGGTAACCACGGTCCCGAATCCCTGGATCGTGAACGCCCGGTCGAGGGGCAGGCGCACCGGCCCGCTGGCATCACGAGCAGGCAGCGCAGCCACGAGGCTGTCGAGGATCGCCACCAGTGCCGGCAACCCCTCGCCGGTTTTCGCCGACACGGCCACCACCGGCGCACCTTCCAGCGGCGACCCGATCACCAGGGCACGGATCTCCTCGGAGACGATCTCGAGCCATTCGGGTTCAGACACGAGATCGGCCTTGGTCAGCACCACGACGCCGCCGGTCACGGGGAGGAACCGCAGGATATCCAGGTGTTCGCGGGTCTGGGGCATCACGCCCTCGTCTGCTGCGACCACCAGCATGACGAGATCTAGCCCGCCCGCACCGGCCAGCATATTGTGCACCAGTGCCTCGTGCCCGGGGACGTCTACGATCCCGACGCGCACGCCGCTGGGCAGGTCCAGGTGCGCGAAGCCCAGGTCCAGGGTCATCCCCCGGCGCTGCTCCTCCGCGAGCCGATCCGGATCGATGCCCGTGAGCGCCCGCACCAGGGCACTCTTCCCGTGGTCGATGTGCCCGGCGGTGCCGATCGTGACCGGCCGCATCACCGGTCGGTCACGAGCACCCGGGCGACGGCATCACGAATCGCCTGCTCGTCACCGGGGAGCAGTGTCAAGGTGTCGAGCAGCAGGGCGTCGTCGCGTACGACGCCGACCACCGGACGCGAAGCCCTGCGCAGGCGGCGAGCCCATTCGGCTGCCGGGGTCTGGGTCGGCTGCACCGCCACGGCATAGGATGGGATCGGCACGTCGGGCAACGCCCCCCCGCCCATCTCGCCCTGCGTGGGGACGACGCTCACGCGGGCAGATGGACCGCACACGCGCGCCAGGGCCCGGGCCAGCGTCGTCGCCCGGCGGCGCCGGCGCGAGAGGGACGTCGCCAGCATCGCCAGCACCGGGATCTCCCGCCAGGCCTGTGCCGGATCCAGGTAGGCGCGCAGCGTCGCGGCCAGCGCAGCCAGGCTGAGCTTGTCGAGACGCACGGCGCGCGCCAGGGGATGGCGACGGCACCGCTCGACTGCCTCCCGCCGTCCCACCAGCACACCGGCCTGCGGGCCGCCAAGCAACTTGTCGGCGGAGAAGAGCACCAGATCGGCGCCCGCGGCCACCGCGGTCTGTACCGTCGGTTCCTGTGGCAGGCCGACCGTCCGCAGGTCCACGAGGCACCCGCTGCCCAGGTCGTAGACCACCGGCACTCCCCGCTGCCGGCCCAGCGCCACCAGTTCGTCGAGGGCCGTCTCGTGCACAAAGCCGCGGACGGTGAAGTTGCTCCGGTGCACCTTCAGCAGCACGCCGGTCGCCGGGCTCAGTGCGGCTTCGTAGTCGGCCCGATAGGTACGGTTGGTGGTGCCGACCTCCACCAGCCGGGCACCGCTCTGTGCCATCACGGCCGGCATCCGAAAGCTTCCGCCGATCTCCACCAGTTCGCCCCGGCTGACCACGGCCTCCCGGCCGGCGCTCAGGGCTGCGAGCGCCAGCGTCACGGCCGAGGCGTTGTTGTTGACCGCGAAGCCGGCTTCGGCGCCGGTCGTGGCGCGCAGCAGGTCCTCCAGGTGCGCATGGCGGTTTCCCCGCCCCCCGCTGTCCAGGTCGATCTCCAGCGTGGCATAACCGAGCATTGTCTGGACCACGGCCAGGCGGGCAGCTTCGGACAGGGGAGCCCGCCCGAGGTTCGTGTGCAGCACGATGCCGGTGGCGTTGATCGCAGGCCGCAGGGAGCCGCCGAACTGGCGGTCGAGGCGAGCGGCCACCTCTGCGATCAGGCCGTCCACCGAGACGCTGGCCTCGCCGCCTGCACGCAGGCGTCTGCGCACGGCATCGAGCGTCTCGCGCGCGCAGAGCGTCGCTGCCCGGCGCGGCAGGCCCGCCAGCTGCCCACGGGCCTGCAGGGCGCCCACCAGCCGGTCAACCGACGGGAGCCGCCGGAGCGCGGCGCGGGGGTCGTCCATCGTCGCGTGCCCGCCTACCGCAGCAGGCTTCCCAACACGAGGGCGCCGGTCGCCACGATTACCGTCACCACTCCCAGCCGGACCAGATCGGCTCGCAGCCATCGCATGAGCTCCTCGGGCCGATCGGTCACCGCCACCGGGCCGCTCGTCGCCCGCAGCCGTGTCCCACACCGTGTGCAGACGATCTTGCCTGCAGGGTTCTCTGTACCGCATCGCTGGCAGCGCATCTTCCGGCTCCTCTCGTCCGACGGATCGGCGCCGCCCGAATCGCGCCTACTCGGTGGCCAGGGCGAGATCGGGGGGCTGCTCGACCGGTTGGCGACGCGCGGCGGCCTCGCGCAGCGGCGGAATCAGGATCTCGGGCACGTACTGGCTGCCCACCGCCACGCGCGTGGCGATCTCGCCGCCGTGGAAGTCGGTCCCGCCGGTCATCAGCAGGCCGTACCGTGCTGCCACGGCCGCATAGCGCTCGACCTGCGCCGGGCTGTGGTCGGGGTAGTACACCTCGATGCCGTCCAGGCCGGCCGCGACCAGGTCGGGCACGAGCGCGTCGTTGTCTCCCCACCCGGGATGGGCCAGCACCGCCAGCCCGCCGGCAGCCCTGATCACGTGTACTGCCTCCGGGGGGCTGATCTTCACGCGCTCGACGTAGGCGGGCCCGGCTCGCCCGATGTACCGGTCGAACGCTTCGGCGACGTCCCGGACGTGCCCCGCCTCGACCAGCGCCCGCGCGACGTGCGGCCGGCCGACGGCGCCGCCTGCGGCCAGCGCGGCGACGCGCTCGAACGACACCGGCGCGCCCAGGGCCGCCAGGCGCTCCACCATCCGTCGTGCACGCTCGGTGCGCCCGGCGCGCAGCCGGTTCAGCAGGTCCTGGAACCACGCCAGCCGATGGTGCACGAAGTACCCGAGCACATGCACCTCGCCAGCCGGCACGTCGCACGAGAGCTCCACGCCAGGCCATACCTCCAGGCTCAGCGCCCGGCCCGCATCCATCGCGGCGTCGACGCCCGCGGTGGTATCGTGGTCGGTGACGGCCAGCAGGCCGACGTCCCGCGCGCGCGCCTCGGCCACCAGCGCCGCCGGCTCGAGCAGCCCGTCCGACGCGGTGGTGTGCGTGTGCAGGTCGATGCGCACTAGTCCTCCTCGACCACCTGGAGGCGCCGGATGGAGGTCGCGTGGCCGGCCTCTGTAATCTCCACCACCACGGCGTTGAGCTGCACGGGACCCGGCGCCACCTCGAATCGCACCGGGAGCTGGGTCAGGAACCGCTCGAGGATGCTCTCGCGGGCCATGCCGATGATCCCATCGCGCGGCCCGGTCATGCCCACGTCGGTGATATAGGCGGTACCGCCGGGCAGCACGCGCTCGTCCGCTGTCTGCACATGGGTGTGGGTGCCGACGACGGCGCTCACGCGGCCGTCCAGGTACCAGCCCATCGCCACTTTCTCCGACGTCGCCTCGGCGTGAAAGTCGACGATGATCGCCGGCGTCACTGCCCGCAGGCGGGCCGCCTCTTCGCGGGCGATGCGGAAGGGATCGTCGAGCGCCTGCATGAACACGCGGCCCTCCAGGTTCAGCACCCCGAGGGCGGTCCCGTCCGCCAGGCGCACGACGGCGGCGCCACGGCCCGGCACACCCGCCGGGTAGTTGGCCGGCCGGAACACGCGGGGATCGCTGTCCAGCAGCGCGTAGGCCTCCCGGTTCTTCCAGATGTGGTTGCCACCGGTCAGGACGTCCACGCCGACGGCGAACAGCTCCGCCGCCACCTCGGCCGTCAGGCCCATCCCCCCAGCGGCGTTTTCGCCGTTGGCCACCACGATGTTGACGGCGTGCTCGCAGCGCAGCTGCGGGAGCCGGCGGGCGAGGATCCGCCGGCCGGGCCGCCCGGTGACATCGCCGACGAACAGGATCCGCACCGGCCTACCGTGCGTACTCCACGATCCGGGTCTCGCGCAGTACCGTGACCTTGATCTGCCCGGGGTACTCGAGATCCTGCTCGATCTTCCGTGCGATCTCCCGGGCCAGCGTGGCCGCCCCCAGGTCGTCCACATCCTGCGGCCGGACGATCACCCGGATCTCCCGGCCCGCCTGGATCGCGTACGCCTTCTCCACGCCGGGGAACGAGGTCGCCAGTCCCTCCAGGGTCTGCAGCCGCTTGATGTACATCTCCACGGTCTCTTTGCGGGCCCCTGGCCGGCTGGCCGAGATGGCGTCGGCGGCCGCGACCAGCACCGCCTCGAGACAGATCGGCTCCTCCTCCCCGTGGTGGTACGCGATGGCGTTGAGCACCTCCGGGGGCTCGTGGTAGCGCCGGCAGAGGTCCATGCCGACCTGCACGTGGGTCCCTTCCACCTCGTGGGTGAGCGCCTTGCCGATATCGTGGAGCAGGCCGGCCCGGCGCGCCAGCTTGGCATCGGCCCCCAGGTGCTCGGCCAGCAGTCCCGCCAGCAGGGCGACCTCCACCGAGTGCTTGAGCAGGTTCTGGCCATAGGAGTGCCGGTAGCGCAGGCGGCCCAGCACCTTCATCTCCTCGGGGTGCAGCCCGTGCACCCCGGCTTCCAGGGCCGCCTGCTCGCCAGCCTCCCGCACCTGCTCGTCCAGGTCCCGCCGGGCCTTCTCGACGACCTCCTCGATCCGGCCGGGATGGATCCGCCCATCCACCATGAGCTGCTCCAGCGCGATCCGGGCCACTTCCCGTCGGATCGGGTCGAAGGAGGAGATGGTCACGGCCTCCGGGGTATCGTCGATGATCAGGTCCACGCCCGTCAGGTTCTCGAGGGTTCTGATATTGCGACCCTCGCGGCCGATGATGCGGCCTTTCATCTCCTCGTTCGGCAGGGGGACGACCGTGACCGTGACTTCCGCAGTGTGCTCGGCGGCACATCGCTGGATCGCCAGCGCCAGAATATCCCGCGCTCGGCGATCGCCTTCATCGCGGGCCTCGTTCTCGATGCGACGTATGAGCTGCGCGGCCTCATTGCGCGCGCTCCGTTCCACCTGCGCTAGCAGTTGTGCACGGGCCTCCTCCGCGGTCAGCCCGGCCACCCGCTGCAACTCGACCAGCTGCTGCTGCTTGAGCCGTTCCGCCTCCTCCCGCAGCGCCGCCAGGTGCTGTGCCTCTTCCGCCTGCTGGCGCTCGCGCCGTTCCAGACTCTCCAGCTTCCGCTCCAGGTTCTCCTCACGCTGTCCCAAGCGCCGTTCCAGACGCTGCAGTTCCGCCCGCTGCTCTCGGATCTCCCGTTCGGCATCCCGCTTGAGCCGGAAGGCCTCGTCCTTGGCTTCGACGATGATCTCCCGGTGCTTCGCTTCGGCCTCCTTCTTGGCGTCTTCGACAATCCGATGGGCATGCTCTTCAGCGGACTTGATTCGCGCCTCGGCGATGGTCCTGCGCAGGAGGTACCCGAGGAGGAGTGCGATCAGCCCCACGACGATGGTGACGGTGTACGTACCCAGGGCGTCGATGATGGACACCTCCCTCGGCTGTCAGTGACCTCGCGCGCATCACCCTCCGGTTGGTCCAGGATGTGGCCGTCAGGTTGTCAAAACATTGTAGCGAGGAATCGAAAAGAGCGTCAAGGACGTGCATTGCCTCAGAATAGATCCAAGTCGGATCGCCGTCGCCCCATCGAAAGCCCGCGGCTACTTGGCCGTCTTTGGCTTCCGCCCTGACCCCTCTCGCCAGGGGCCAAACGGCCCAGGCCCTGCACCGCCGTCCTCCACTGCCGCTGGGAGGCTTCCGGCTCTCTGGGTAGCAAGCGCTTGCGCCCGTTTCTGGCGCCCTTCACCCATGCGGCTCGTCGTCAGGACCCTGTGGGGGCCCCAGGGTGATCAGCGCTACAATCGGGCCAGGACCCCCTCCCAGCGCGTCCTGGAGGCCCCGGAGGTCGCGCCCTCCACCACGCAGGTCCCCCCGGGGGTCTCCCACACCCTCAACCCGGTTGCGCGCCACCTAGTCTCCTGTGGCCGTGTACGGGCAGATGGACGCGAAGGCGCAGTACCGACAGGCCCGATAGAAGTCCGGGGTGGCCACAAACTGCTGGCGGCGGATGCCAGCGGCGGCCCGCGCGATCGCCTCTTCGGCGTCGGGCAGCATCGCCTCGGTGGGCACCGTCGAGCCCACCAGGACCCGCTGGGGCCCGAGGAAGTGGAGTTCCAGACGGTCGGGCAGCCGGCCGTACTGGCGCTGGTAGGCCAGGGCGTAGATGGCCAGCTGCAGGCTCTCCCGGGCCCGACGATCCGCGTCCTTCTGCTGGCGGACGTCGCTGGTCTTGAAATCGATGATGACGATCTCCTGGCGGGCGTCGCCGTCCGGCCCGGGCGCCCGCCGCAGGTCTACCCGGTCCCACCGCCCGCGTACACGGGTGGTGCCCAGGGAGAAGGCGAAGCGGCTCTCGACCATGGTGGGCACGGTGTCGCTGGCCTGCTGGTATTCGAAGAACCGGGCCAGCACGGCCCGGCCTTCTTCCAGCCGCTGGTCTTCGTGCTCCCGGCTGATGAAGCCATCGGTGACCCACGCCTGCTCGAACGCCCGGATGAGATCATCGAGGGTCACCGGCTGCCCCCGCGCGCGGCGCCGGTTGTACTCCATGGCGCCGGCATGCACGGCGGCGCCGTAGACAACCCGGTGGTCCCGCAGCAGCGGCACCCGCAGCACGTGCGTGTACTTGTACTTCAGCGGGCAGAGCTCGTAGTCGTCCACCTGGCGGAACGACAGGACCAGCGGCGCGTCCTCGGGCAGCACGCCCGGCAGCACCTGCTGCGGCTCATTTCGGGGCGCGTGGCGGTGAATCGCCTCCAGCGGCGACGGCTGCAGGGCCCGCACGTCGACCGCGGGTCGATCCAGGGCCTCCAGCACGAACCGGCTCACCTTCCGGGGGCGCAGCCCACCGTAGTCGCGGGCGCTCGTCAGCACCAGTTCCGCTTTCGCCCGGGTCATGCCGACGTAGAACAGCCGGCGTTCCTCTTGGAGGTGGCTATCTCCGGTCGGGAGGACCTCCCGGTCGCGGACCAGCTCGTCGGGCAACTCCAGCGGATCGGTGCGGTGGCGCGTGGGAAACTTATCGGCGACGCAGTTCACCAGGAAGACCACGGGGAACTCCAGCCCTTTGGCCTTGTGGACGGTCAGCACGTGCACGCCGTCGAAGGCCGGATCGGGATCCGGCAAGGGCGGATCGTCGCCGGCAGCGATCAGGTCATCGATGCGGCGCACGAACTCGGGGACGCGATCGTACAGCGCCACGTCGCCGTGGCGCGCCACGATGTCGAACAGCCGCGCCAGGTTGGCTACCTTGGCTTCGTCGCCGGGTTGCTCCGAGGTAGCGAGCCGGCGGATGTAGCCGGTGCGCTGCACGAGGTACTCGTACAGCACGCGGCCCGTGGCGTGGTGACGCATCAGACGCCGCATCTCGTCCAGGTCCTCCACGAGCCTGGCGATGGCCGCCTGGCTCTCCGGCGCCAGCTCCGCGGCGAGGTCCGGCGCGCTGCCGAGGTGGCGGAACGTGTGCTCGAGCGAGCGGTTCCTGCGGTGCGCGTACGCCAGCGCCCGGGCCATGTCCGTGGGATCGATGAGGTAGAGCTCCGACGTGCCCAGGTAGTACAGGCTGAGGTTGTCCGCCGGGCTGGCCAGCACGCGGAGGAAGGCCAGCGCCACGCGCACCTCCTCGCGGTCGTACAGCCCACGGGTGCCAGAGAACCACCAGGGGATGCCCCGCACGTTCAGCGCGCGCAGGAACGGGTCCGCATCCTGATTGCTGCGGACCAGGATGGCGCAGTCCCCGTACCGTCCGCCGCCGGCGACGTACTCGGCGATGGCCCCGGCCACGGCGTCGGCCTCGGTGCTCAACGTGTCGTAGTGCCGGTGCTCCACGGGCCGGCCGGGTCCCCCCAGCGCCACCAGCCGTTTGTCCAGGCCATTGCGGACCTCGAGGCGGTCCGGGTTGTTGTGCTGGATCAGCCTGTATGCAGCGTCGAGAATCGCCTGGGGCGAGCGAAAGTTCTCCGTCAGGACGACCTGCGCGGCGTCGGGGTAGGTCGCCGTGAACCCCAGGATGTTGCTGATGGCGGCGCCGCGGAACTTGTAGATGCTCTGGTCGTCGTCTCCCACGACGGTGAGGTTGCGGTGCCCAGCGACCAGCAGCTTCAGCAGCTCGAACTGCGCATGGTTGGTGTCCTGGAACTCGTCCACGAGCACGTACCGGAACCGCGCCTGGTAGCGCGTGAGAATGTCGGGACGCCGGCGGAAGAGCTGCAGCGGTAGCACGATCAGATCGCCAAAGTCCACACGCCCGGCCCCCAGAAGCAGGCGCTGGTACCCCCGGTAGACACGAGCCAGTTCCACATGCGTCGCCGCCAGCTCCCGCGCCTCGACATCCGTGCCCGCCTCGGCGCGTCCGGCCAGGTCCTGCGCGTAGGCCTCGTACTCCTCCGGGGCGATGTCCTCGTCTTTGGCCCTGCTGATCACCCCCAGCAGCGCGTGGATGTACCGGGTGGGGTCGCCGAGCGGGCGGTACCGCTCAAGCGGCAGCTCAAAGAGGCGATCACGGAAAAAGATGTACTGTTCAGGGCGGGACAGCACGCGGAAGTCAGGCGGCAGCCCGACCTCCAGCGCCTGCTCGCGCAGCACGCGGTCCCCGAAGGCGTGGAACGTCCCGATCCAGGTGTCGGTGTACCCATAGGGCACCAGCTGGTCGACGCGGGCTTCCATCTCGACGGCCGCCTTCTCCGTGAAGGTCAGGGCGAGGATCTCCGACGGCTTCGCCCGCCGCGTGGCGATCAGCCATGCGATGCGCCGGGTGATGACCGTGGTTTTCCCCGTCCCCGCCCCGGCCACGATCAGGAGGGGACCATCCCCGTGGACGACCGCCGCCCGTTGGGCGGCGGTCAGGCCTTCCAGGACGCGCTCGCCGGCGTCGTCCGCTGCGACCGCCGGTGCGCTGGCGAACTCCAGCGTCAACTGGTCAGCCAGGCGGGGGCGGTCAGGGAATCGCGTCGTCATCCCGCTCGGGGCCGGCGGGTCCCATGACCGTCCGCAGGGCCCGGGTGATCGCCTCCGTGCCGAAGCCCCGCCGCTGCAGCCAGGAAGCCAGCCGCCGCCGCGCCGTTGCGGGCGGGAGCCCGCGCAGCCGGAGGGAGCGCGCCGCGGCCTGTGCCGTGGCCAGCTCGTCCTCCCAGGCGGCTGGCAGGGCGGCCGCCAGCGCGTCGTGGATCACGCGTCTGTCGACGCCGCGCGCCGAGAGCTCGGCGGCGAGGCGCCGGCGGCCGCTGGGCCGCAGACGTAGCCGGTCGGCGATCCAGGCCCGCGCGAACCGTGCGTCGTCGATCCAGCCCACCTGCGTCAGGTCGGCGACCACGGCCGCAACGTCGTCGCCGGCGTAGCCGCGCCGCCGCAGCGCGCGCTCGAGCTCTGCCCGGCTCCGCAGCCGCCGCTGCAGCAAGCGCAGCGCCGCGGTTCGCGCGTCCTGGCGCGCCGCTAGCTGGCGGGCCCGCTCCAGGACCGCCCCCGGGAGGAGTGCGCCCTCGACGACGCCCAGCGCGTCCACATCGCGTGCGCCGAGCCGCAGGGTGCCCAGGCGCTCGACGGTCACGAGCCGGACGTCCGGATCCCGCGGCCAGGTCCGGACGCTGATCACACGGCAGGCCGCATCCGTCGGCGCAGCAGGTCCGCGCGTCAGCTGCGGGCCCTCGCCACGGGCCGGGCCACAGGCTCCGGCGGCGGCGGCACATCGGCCACCGGCGCACCACGCACGATCCCCTTGGTCTCCCGGACGCGCCGTTCGATCTCCCGCGCCACCTCGGGATTGCTCTCGAGGAACTCGCGGGCGTTGTCGCGGCCCTGCCCCAACCGCAGGTCCCCATAGGTGAACCAGGCCCCGGACCGCGTGACGATGCCCAGCGCCGCAGCGGTGTCCAGGGCGCTAGCCGCTTTGGAGATACCCTGCCCGTAGATGATGTCGAATTCAGCATCGCGGAACGGCGGCGCGAGCTTGTTCTTGACCACCTTGACCCGCGCACGCATACCCCTGACCTCGTCTCCGCTCTTGAGATTCTCGGTCTTGCGGATCTCCATGCGAATCGAGGCGTAGAACTTGAGCGCCCGACCACCGGTGGTGGTCTCGGGGTTGCCGAACATGATGCCGATCTTCTCGCGGATCTGGTTGATGAAGATCACCGTGGTGCGGGACTTGCTGATGGTCCCTACCAGCTTCCGCAGGGCCTGCGACATCAGTCGCGCCTGCAACCCCACGTGGGCGTCGCCCATCTCCCCTTCGAGTTCGGCCTTGGGGACCAGCGCAGCGACTGAGTCGACCACCACGACGTCGACCGCGCCACTGCGCACCAGCGTCTCGGCGATCTCCAGCGCCTGCTCCCCGGAGTCAGGCTGGGAGAGCAGCAGGTTGTCGACATCAACACCCACCGCGCGCGCATAGGTGGGATCCAACGCGTGCTCGGCGTCGATAAAGGCAGCGACGCCCCCTTCCCGCTGTGCCTCTGCGATGATGTGGTAGCCCAGCGTGGTCTTCCCGGAGGCTTCCGGGCCGTAGATCTCGACGACCCGGCCGCGCGGCACCCCGCCGATGCCCAGGGCCACGTCGAGCGCGAGCGCCCCGGTGGGAATCACCTCGACCTGCAGCTTGGCGGTCGCCTCACCCAGGCGCATGATCGATCCCTTGCCGAACTGCTTTTCGATCTGCGACAGTGCCAGATCCAGCGCACGCTGACGCTCGCTGCTCATATAGGGGTGGCCCTCCTCCCTGCGGACTCAATGGCCCAAGGCTACCAAACAAATGTTCGCCTGTCAACCCTGTACGCTGCACGCGTGCAGCCGATCATACTACGTATGGGGGTCAGGCGGGGGTAGAGTTCAACCTCTGGCCAAGCGGGACCTCCTTCCGGACGGTATAGACGGGTCCCTCCGGCGTCAGCTGACTCTCCATTACCTCGATCTTGGCCACACGCTGCCGGCCGATCTCCACGTCGCGATGCTGCTCGATGGCGCGGACGACGTCTCCCCATCGCTGCTGGTCCTTCACGCGCGCCAGGGTGACGTGGGGTCGAAAGGGCCGGGGGTCTTCGGGGAATCCATGCCGGCGCAGTGCCGCGGCAAGAGCCGCAGCCAGACCGCCCAGGGCCTCTGCTCCCTCGCGGGTGCCGACCCACACGACCTGGGGGCGCCGGGGACCGGGGAACACCCCGAGCCCGCCAAGCCGGATCTCGAACGGCTCGACCGTGGCGGCCGCCTCTCGCGCCGCCACGGTCGCCCGCGCCACCTGCGCCAGGGGGATTGCGCCAAGAAACCGCAAGGTCACGTGCAGGTGCTCGGGGTGGACCCAGCGCAACCGGGCCCCGGCCTGCCGCATACGCTCTTGACAATCCTCAAGTGCACGCCGCAGCGCGGGGTCCAGGGCCACGGCGATGAACGTGCGGTGGAGCGTGTCTGGCACCGGGCCTATCCGCGCAGCAGCGTCAGGCGCAGGAGATTCAGCGCTGTCTGGGCGGCCAGGTGGCGGATCACCCCACGCTCGAGGGTTGCCCCGAACCGGAACTCTTCCACCCACGGCGCGCCGGTTGATGTTAGCGCGATGTACACGAGGCCCACCGGCTTCTCCGCGGTGCCGCCGGCCGGTCCCGCAATGCCGGTGACCGCCAGCCCGAGATCCGCGCCGGCGCGCCGCCGCGCACCCTCGGCCATGGCGACGGCCACCGGCGCGCTCACAGCGCCGTGCGATGCCAGGAGGGCCGGCGGGACCTCCAGGTCGCGGATCTTGGCCTCGTCGCTGTACGGCAGGTACCCCGCCAGGAAGAACGCCGACGCGCCTGGCCGTTCAGCCAGGCGGGAGGCGATCAAGCCCGCCGTACACGACTCGGCCACGGCCAGCGTCCGCGCGCGCTCCACCAGCAACCTGGCCGTGGCGCTCTGCAGTGTCTCGTCGTCGAGGCCGAAGACCGCCTCGCCGAGACGATCCCGGAGTGCCGCCTCCACCCCGTCCAGCATGACGCCCACGGCATCCGGTGCGCCCTTGGCCGTAATACGGAGATGCACCTCGCCGAGCTTCGCCAGTGGCGCCACGGTTGGGTTGGTACCGTGGATGAGGGCACGCACACGCTCCTCCACCACCGACTCGCCCAACCCGGCGATGCGCAGCACCCTGGAGCGGATGACGACCCCGCCGGCCCGCCCGGTCAGCCAGGGAATCAGCCCCTCCGCGACCAGGCCCTCCATCTCGTGCGGTACGCCAGGGAACATGAAGATCGTGCGTCCGTCCGCCGGGACCATCAGGCCGGGGGCCGTACCGCGACGATTGGGAATGACCCGGGCACCCTGCGGGATCTTGGCCTGACGGAACACCGACGGCGGCGGCTCACGGCGGCGCTGGGCGAAGAACGCGGCGATGCTGCCGGCCACCTGCTCGTCGTGGGCCAGCGGTACGCCCAGCGCGGCCGCCACGGCTTCGGCGGTCAGGTCGTCCTCCGTAGGTCCCAGGCCGCCAGTCGTGATCACGAGGTCCGCGCGGCTCAGCGCCAGCCGGACCGCAGCCTGGATGCGCTCGAGGTTGTCGCCCACCGTCTGCTTGTGGAGCAGGTCGACGCCATGGGATGCCAGCAAGCGGGCCAGGTAGACGGCGTTGGTGTCGGTGATCTGTCCGAGCAGGAGCTCAGTGCCGACGGAGATCAACTCGGCCCGCATCGTGTCCGGACCTCCCGCCGGGCGCTCAGGGCAGCGGCTCCCTGCCGAACGTGCGGCTGACGACTTCGCCCGGCCGTCCCAGCGGCCCCAGGGGCCTGCCGTTGACGGTGAGCACCACGGCCGCTGCGTTGCCGACCCGGAGCGTGACCGGCCCGTCGCTCTGCCATCGTCGTATCTGGCCGGCCGTCACGAACCCCTCGAACAACGGTCCCTGGGCGCTCCGCACGAGGATCCACGAGCGTCCCAGGGCCTGAATCTCGACGACCACCCCCTGGCCCTCAGTGGCACCGACATCGGCGCCGGCGGGCGACAGCGGTGCTGCTGCGGGGGCAGGTGGTGCGGCAGGTGGTGTGTCGGTCGGGGGAGCCGTGTCGGGGCCTGCGCGCTGACTGGCAGCAGGCGTGGCCGGGGTCTCGGGCGTCGCCTGCGGCCGGCTGAACTCACGGAGCTGTTGCCCGAGGTAGACGACGGACGCCACCAGGACGACCGCGAGGGCGATCCCGACCGACGTGACGATCCGGCGGAGCCGGGACCTGGGCTGGGCCGGCATGATCGGCGACCGCACGGCCTGGACGAGGCCGCTGGCACGGGGCGGCCGCATGGTCCCTGCCAGGCGGTCGACGAGCGCCGCGCTGTCCAGTTCGAGCTCACGGGCCACCGCGCGCAGAAATCCGCGCGCGTACGGAAACGGCGGCAGGTCGTCGAAGGCCTCGTTCTCCAGGGCGGCGAGGAACCTGGCCGAGATCTTGGTCCGTGCCTGGAGGTCGGCCAGCGTGAGGCCACGGGCCTGGCGCGCCGCCCGCAGCGCCGTGCCGATGCCCGCTCCCTCCGGTCGGTGGCGAGACGGCTCCGAGGACGTCACAGTGCGGAGGTTTCGCGGGGTGGGTACATTTCCCTCCGCAGTCCACGCGCGGCGAGGACCTCACGCCTGCGGGTGGCCGCGACGCCGCGCAGCCCAGGCACCCTCGATGGCCGCCGCCAGCGCGATGTTGTGCTCCAGCAGCGCGAGGTTCGCGGCAACCGCTGCGCCGCCCGTCGCCCGATCCACAGCAGCCAGGAGATAGGGTGTGAGCTGCGCGCCGCCGATTCCCGCAGCAGCGGCCGCGGCGTACCCCGCAGCCACCGCGCGCTGGATCGCTGCCGCGTCCAGGGCCGCGCCGGCAGGCGGCGGCTGCACGACCAGCAGCGCGGTGTGATCGCCCAGGCGGCCCTTTGCCTGCGCGATGGCGGCCACCTCATCGGGCGTCTCGACCCGGTGGGGCACCGGCACGCCGCTGTCGCCGGCGTAGAATGCCGGGAACGTGGCCGTGCGGTAGCCGACCACGGTGACGCCAGCGGTCTCCAGCGCCTCGACGGTCTTGGGGATGTCACACAGCGCCTTGGCCCCCGTGCAGACGACCATGAGCGGGTGCTGAGCCAGCGCCCCCAGGTCCGGGGAGACGTCCCAAGAGTCTGCGACCCCGACGTGGACGCCTCCGATGCCCCCGGTCGCCAGGGTCGCCACGCCTGCCGTGTGCGCGAGGGCCAGCGTTGCGGAGACCGTGGTGCCCCCGTGCGCCCCGCGCGCGACCGCCACGGGGAGATCGCGACGGGCGACCTTCACCGTCCCTGGCCCCAGCAGAAAGGCGAGGTCGTCCAGGGGTGCCCCCACGACGCACTGCCCCGCGCGCACCGCGCACAACGCGGGCGTGACGCCGGCCTGGCGCAGCAGCGCCTGCGCGCGTCTGGCCAGCGTTCGAGCGCGCTCGGGCGGCAGGCCGTGCGAGAACACCGCGCTCTCGAGCGCCACCACCGGTGCGCCGGTGGCCACGGCCTCCACGACCTCATGGCTGACGTCGACGAGCGCCGCCCCGACGCTGACGATGGTCTCGCCGGTCACGTCACGACGCCTCCTTGCTGTACGGAATGCTGCCGGCGGCTGGCGGCGCCAGCGCAATGAACCCCCTGCTCTGGGTTATCCCTTCGAGGTACCCGCGGTCCTGCTCGATGGCCAGGTAACCGCCCGCCAGGCCCGCCAGAGCGCCGCTGAGCAGGGCGCCCGTGTACCGTATGCGAAGCACGTCGATACCCAGCGAGTCGGCCGCCGCGGGGTGCTCGCCCACCGCCCGCAGCCGCAGTCCGAACCGTGTTCGACGCAACCCCCAGTGGCCCAGCAGCACCAGCACCAGCGCCGCAGGGATCATCGGCGACAGCCCGAAACTGAAGGCCGTCCGCACCGCCGCCAGCGTGCCCACGTAGTCCTGCCCTTCGATCCTGATGTTTCATAGGTTCGCCCGGCAGGCGAGGGCTGCGGGGAGACCCGAGAAGATCAACGGGATCGCGTTGAAGAAGATCGCGGCGAGACTGTCGGCCTGCGTCAGGCTGAACCGCAGCATGGTCCCGGACACGTCCAGCGGGCTGCGTCCGATGGCCAGGATGTCCCGGAGGTCACCAGCGCGCCGCACGCGATAGCTGCCACGGGGACGAGGGCCTGGAGCACCAGCAGCCGGGCGGTCATGCGCCCGGGTCCTCTGCAGCGCGAGCTGCTACCCGGTCTCGAACTTGTCGATCAGCGGAATCTTCATCCCGCCCACGAAGCCGATCTTCCCAGTCTTGGACTTCATCGCGGCCGCGGCACCCACCCGAAACGATTCCTCGTGCTCCTTGAACAGCAGGCTCGCCGCGTTCGGCTCCCTGCCGATGAAACCACGCCAGCCCGGTGTACGCCATGTCGTTGAACGACGGGTCCCCGCGGCCGCCCACATCGTACACCAGGCCGATCCGGAGCTTCTTGGCGTCCGCGGCCGGTGCGGCGGGAAGTGTCCCCGCCGGCAGCAGCGCGCACACGGACAACAGGACCACCAAGCGTAGCACGTTCCCCATGCTCCACCCTCCCGGAGCCACCGGAGATCACCGGCGGGCCGTCTCGGTCTCGCCTGGAACCGGTGAGAGAGATTCGGGGCGCGCACGCCCGTCTCTCCGGTGCCGGCTACTGGTCGGCGGCAGTGGTGGATCGCGCGCGCAGCAGGCGTTCCAGCTCGTCGAGGCCGATGAGCACCTCGCGGGGATTGCTTCCCTGTACGGGCCCCACGATCCCGCGGGCTTCGAGCTCGTCGATGAGCCGCGCCGCGGTCACATACCCGATGCGCATCTTGCGCTGGAGCAGCGACACCGACCCGTAGCCGGTGCGCACCACCAGCCGGGCAGCCTCGATGAGGCGCTCGCCATCGATCCCGTCTTCGGCGCCGGCCGTCCGCTGCGCCGCGACCAGTTGCTGATCGTACACGGGGCGCGCCTGCTGGCGCCACCAATCCACGACCGCCCGGATCTCGGCATCGGCGATGTAGGCGCCCTGCGCCCGGATCGGACGGCTGGCCCCCAGGGGCAGGAACAGCATGTCCCCGCGTCCCAGGAGCTTTTCGGCGCCGGTCGTGTCCAGGATCGTCCGGCTGTCCACCTGGCTGGACACCGCGAAGGCCAGCCGCGACGGGATATTGGCTTTGATGAGTCCGGTGATGACATCCACCGACGGGCGCTGCGTCGCCACCACCAGGTGGATCCCGGTGGCCCGCGTCATCTGGGCCAGCCGGCAGATGATGTCCTCAAAGTCGGCGGGCGCCACCATCATCAGATCGGCCAGCTCGTCGATGATGATGACGATGTAGTACATGGGCGCTACGTCGGTGCGCTGATTGTAGGCCTGGATGTTGCGGGCGCCGACCTCGGCGAAGCGTTCGAAGCGCTGCTCCATGATGCGCAACATGTCCTTCAGGACGCTGGCCGCCTGGCGCGGGTTGGTCACGACCGGCGCCAGCAGGTGCGGGATCTCGTTGTAGTCGGTCAGCTCGACCCGCTTGGGGTCGATCATGACCAGCCGGACCTGATGGGGCGTGGACCGGAAGAGCAGGCTGGCGATCATCGCGTTGAGCATCACGGACTTCCCGGAGCCCGTGGCGCCGGCGATCAGCAGGTGCGGCATCTCGGCCAGGTCGGCGACGATGGCGCCCCCGGCGATATCCTTGCCGATGCCGACGACGAGGGGCGACGTGGCCTTCTGGAACAGGTCCGTGTGTAGGATCTCGCGGAGGTGCACCAGGCTCGCCTTCTGGTTGGGGATCTCGATGCCTACGGCCGACTTGCCCGGAATTGGTGCCTCGATGCGCACGCTCTGTGCAGCCAGGTTGAGGGCGATGTCGTTGGTGAGGCTGGTGATCTTCTGCACCTTGACCCCGGGCGCCGGCTGCACCTCGAAGCGGGTCACTACGGGCCCGACCTCCCAGTGCACCACTTTTGCCTCCACCCCAAACGATGCCAGCGTGTTCTCCAGGGCCCTGGCGGTCTCGGCCGGATCCACGCGGACGCGCCCTCGCGTTGCAGTTGCCGGATCGCCCAGCAGGGAGAGCGGTGGCAGGCGGTACTCGACCGCCGCAAACTCCAGGCGCTCCTGCTGCACATCGACCACCTCGGGCCGGCGGCGCCGGCGAGCGCCAGTGCCCGCCGGTCGCTCCGCCGTGCCTTCGTCGCCTGCCGCCTCTACGAGGCCAGCCGTGTGCGCGGGGGGCCTGGGAGAGCCGTCGTCGATCGCAGGCGGCGGGCTCGCGGAGACCGGCGGCAGGGTCCCGGCGGGGGCCGGCGCCTCGGGCCCATCCGGACCGGACCGGGCCGCAGCGACGGGGCCGGCCAGCGTCAGGCGTCCTCGTGCGAGCATGCGACCGGTTTCTGCAGCCAGGGCCGCCAGCACACGGGTCACGCGAGGCGCTGTCTGGGTGGCCGTCCGGATCAGCGTCCCGGTACCGCGGATCGCCACTCGCCCGGCCCGTCGGGCGACTGTCAGCGCGACCCACGCCGCGGCCACCGCGCCGTGCCGTGCCGCCCGGGCTGTCGCCACGAGCGCGGCGCCGACCGCCGTGAGTGTCAGCCCGGCGAGCAGCGCCCCTGCGACGACCGCGAACGCTCCGATCGCCACCCACCGTCCGGTGGGGCCGAGCACCCGCTCAAGTGCCCAGGCCAGGGCGCCGCCTACCACGCCGGCGCCCTGGCCGCGCAGCCCGGCCGCCAACACATCGCCGCTCGTGGTCCGCAGGTGCAGGATCAATAGCGACGCTACCGTCCCCAGGCACAGCCCTCCGATGCGCCGCGTCATACGCACGCGGGCGCCGGCAGCCAGCAGCACGAGCCCGGCAGCACCACAGGAGGCAGGCAGCAGCGGCGCCGCGCGGCCCAGGAGCACGCGCTGCCATCGGGCCAGCACCGCGGGGACTCCTGCCGCGTCGGGGAGGAAGGACAGCGCGAGGAGCAGCGCCAGCACCGCCAGGGTCAGCCCGGCGGCCGCAGCCCGATTCGGAGACGTACGCCGGCGCCGCGCCACGCTCATCCCACCGCTACCGTACGGTCGCCAGCACGGCGAGTCCCACGATCCAGCAGTAGACCCCAAACCAGGCGAGCCGGCCCTGCCGCACGAACTGCATCACCCACACGATGGCGCCTGCACCTACCGCGGCCGCCACGCCGAACCCGGCCGCCAGGTCCGCCACGTTGATCCCGGCATCCGCCACCCGATCCAAATCCCTGAGCGAGAACAGCGATGCGCCCACAATGGCGGGCACGGCCATGAGGAACGACAGCCGCGCCGCCTCGGCGCGGCGCAGCCCGAGGGCGAGCCCTGCCACGATCGTGATGCCCGATCGGGAGATGCCGGGGACGATAGCGGCCGCCTGTGCCACCCCGAGGGCGACCCCGTCGAGCGGGGTGGCGTCGGTCAGGCCGCGCTGTCCCCGCTCCCGCTGCCAGAGCAAGATCACGCCGGTGACGATCAGCTGCGCCGCGGTGCCCCGCACCGAGGCGAACAGACGCTCCAGCGGGGAGGCAAATGCCAGCCCGAGGGCCGCGGTGACGGCGGTGGCAACGACGACCGCGGCCGCGGGACGCGCGTAGGGGTCGGCGCGCCGTCCCGCCACCCATGCCACCGCACCCCGCGCGAGGCGAACCAGATCCGCCCGGAACAACGCGACGGCCGCGGCCGCGGTGCCGAGGTGCAGCACCGCCTCCAGCACCAAGCCAGGGCGTCGCACACCCAGAAAGTGCTCTGCGAACAGCAGGTGCGCCGTACTGCTGACGGGAAGGTACTCGGTCAGCCCCTGGACGAGACCCAGGACGACGAGGTTGAGCACGCCAGCGCTCCTGCGGTTGCTGCGTCGATGTGGTGCGATGCCACCGGGTTCACGCGCGCTGTCCTATCGTACGTCTGTTCGACCGACCCCGTCAACCGGCGGGCGCACCTCAGACCGCGGCAGGGACGAGGTTCAGGGCGTGCAGCACGCCGCGGATCTGCTCCTCTTCCTTGGGCGTCACGTCCACCAGCGGCAGCCGGGGCTTCCCGCAGTCGAACCCCGCAAGCCGCAGCGCGGCCTTAACCGGTACCGGGTTCGTCGTGATGAAGAGCACCTTGAAGAGCGGGAACAGCCTGCGATGGATCCGCAGGGCGTCGGCCACGGCTCCCGAGAAGTGCGCCCGGATCATCTGCTGAATCTCACCGGCTACCAGGTGGCCCGCCACGCTCACCACGCCCACCGCACCCACCGCGAGCTTCGGGAGCGTGAGGCTGTCGTCGCCACTGTAGATGGCGAACGCGTCGGGCGTCCTCACGCGGATCTCGGAGACCTGGTCCAGGCTCCCGGCCGCCTCCTTCACCGCGACGATGTTGGGAAGCTGCGCCAGGCGCGCGATCGTCTCGGGCGTACAGTTCACCCCGGTCCGGCCGGGGATATTGTACAGCATCACCGGCAGCGCTGTGCTCTCGGCGATGGCCCGAAAGTGGGCATAGAGCCCATCCTGCGACGGCCGGTTGTAGTACGGGTTCACCAGCAGCAGCCCGTCACAGCCCGCGCGCGCGGCCTCCATGGAGAGGTGGATCGAGTGCGCCGTGTCGTAGGTCCCGGTGCCTGCGATGACCTTCGCCCGGTCCCCGACGGCCTCCTTGACGGTGCGAAACAGCCGGATCTTTTCATCGTCGGAGAGCGTCGGTGCCTCGCCGGTGGTCCCGGCGATCACGAGCCCGTCGTTGCCGGCGTCGACCAGCCGGCGGGCCAGCTGCGCGACCTTGGCGTAGTCGACCGCGCCGTGGACATCGAAAGGCGTAACCATGGCGGTGACGACATGCCCGAACGGCCCCATGCTGGATCCCTCCTCGAAGTGCGCGTCTGGCGTGCCTACCGCGTGACCACCCCCGCGCGCGGCCGCAGAGAGCCGGAGGCCACCAGCGCCTCGGCGATCTGCACCGCGTTGGTGGCGGACCCTTTCCGCAAGTTGTCGACACAGATGACCAGCCGCAGGCCGCGGGGGTCGACCCGGTCGGGGCGGATCAGGCCGACGTAGACCGCATCGCGCCCCGCCGCCAGCAGCGGCGTCGGAAAGCGGCCAGCGGGCGCGTCATCGACGACCTCGATGCCCGGAAACGCCGCCAGCACGCTCCTGGCTTCCTCCGGCGCCATCGGCCGGGCCAGCGTCAGGTGCACGACGAGCGTGTGCCCCACCAGCACCGGCACGCGGAGCGTGGTCACGGTCACCGGCACATCCGCGGCCAGCATCTTACGCGTCTCGGCGACGATCTTGGCCTCTTCCTCGGTATCGCCGTCGGGCTGCCACCTCCACTGGGGACGCACATTGAACGCCACCGGGGCGTCATCGCCGGTGGCATCGTGGATGCGTGCCAGGTCGCCGTCCTCCAGCGCCTCGGGCACGGCAAGCAGGCTGCGCGTCTGGGCCAGCAGCGCCCGGGCGTTCTCGATACCGCCGCCTGACACTGCCTGGTACGTGGCGACGTGCACGCGGCTAAGCCCCGCAGCAGCGGCCAGGGGCTTCAGGGCCATGACCAGCGCGACCGCACAACAGTTGGGGTTGGCGATGACGCCTGCGTGGGTCCGCAGCGCCTCACCGTTCACCTCGGGCACAACCAGCGGCACGCGCGGGTCGAGCCGCCAGGTGGAGGAGTTGTCCACGGCCACCCCGCCCCGCTCGGCCACCGCCCATGCGTACCGGCGGCTGGCGTCGTCGCCGCCCGCAAACAGCACCAAATCGTGTTCCAGGACGCTGTCGCCCGTCTCCTCCACCGTCACCTGCGCGTCGCCGAACGCCAGCGTAGATCCGGCCGACCGTGCCGTGGCGAACAGGCGCAGGCGCTGTAGCGGGAATCGCCGCTGGGCCAGCACCTTGACCATCGTACGGCCGACGATCCCGGTCGCCCCCACCACCGCCACGCGCAGGCCTGCCCTCACCGTGTGTCAGCCTCCGACCGTCCGCACGTTTTCCGGCATTCTAGCGCAAATCCAGCAGGTGCTCCAGCCCGTAGACGAGGCCGTCGAGGCTGCCGACCCGCCGGATCGCCAGGAGCAGGCCCGGCATGAACGACTCCTCGCTCAGCGAGTCGTGCCGCAGGGTCAGCACCTGTCCCGGGCCGCCGAAGAGCACTTCCTGATGCGCGCTCAACCCCGGCAGCCGGACGCTGTGGAGCCGCACACCGTCGGCGACGCCGCCGCGGGCGCCCGGCACCATCTCCTCCTCCGCCACCCCTGGCCCCGGGGCGGTCCCGCGGGCCTCGGCGATCACCCGCGCGGTCTTCAGCGCCGTCCCCGAGGGGGCATCGCGCTTGCGGTCGTGGTGCAGCTCGATGATCTCCACGTGGGGAAAGAAGCGGCCGGCGACGCGGGCGAACTCCATCATGAGCACCGCACCCAGCGCGAAGTTCGGTGCCACGACGGCGCCCGTACGACGCGCGGCCGCCAGCGCCCGCAGCGCCTCCAGGTCCGCGGCGCTGAGCCCGGTGCTGCCGACCACGGGGCGAATCCCTCGCTCCAGCGCAGCCCGCGCGTGGATCGCCGCCGGCGCCCCCGGTACGAACTCGACCAGCACATCGGGCGCAGCCGCCCAGACGGCCTCGGGCTCGGCAACGATCGGCACCCCGGCGGGGCCGAGGCCGGCCACCTCGCCGGCATCGCGCCCTACCCCCTGCTGGCGGCCCAGCGCCGCTACCAGCCGCAGGTCCGGCTCCCGCAGGACGGTCCGCACAGCGGCCCGTCCCATGCGCCCTGCCGCGCCACTGACGGCGACGCGCACCGTCCGTTCAGCCACGCCCACCACCCTCCGCGCGGGAAGTTCGACGCGCGCGGGCGATTCTCCCGCGGGCGTTGCCGCGTGACGCGAGACGGGCGAAGGAGTGTTAGCCGGCGGCGGTGGCGACCGGTGCCGGCGCGGCCCGCTCGAGCAGCCCCAGGCACCGCGTGAACGCGCTCTCCAGCCTGGCGCCGAGACCGTCGTGGCTCGCAAAGGGTCCGATGGCGGCCATCGCCAGCTGATCCGCCGTGAAGATGTCGCGGGCGAGGCGTCGGATCGCCTCCGGTGTCACCCCGTCGATCTTCTGGATCAGCTCATCCATGGTGATCTGCCGGCCGTGATACAGCTCGGAGCGCGCCAGCTTGCTCATGCGGCTGCCCGTGCTCTCCAGGTTCAGCAGCACGTTACCTTTAAGCGACTCCTTGGCCCGGGCCACCTCGTCGTCCTGGAGCGTCTCGGCCAGCCGGGCGATCTCGTCCAGCGTGAGCTGCACCACCTCCGGTCCGGCCTCCGGGCTCATGGCCGCGTAGATCACGAACAGCCCGCCTTCCCGATACGCGGGAGCATACGATGCGATGGTGTACACCAACCCGCGCTTCTCGCGGATCTCGTAGAACAGCCGGCTGGACATGCCGCTGCCGAGGATGTTGTCGAGCACCTCCAGCGCGTACAGCTCGTCGTCCGCCTGGGCACGGCCGCGGGTGGCCAGGCACAGGTGCACCTGCTCCACGTCCTTGGACCGGAGGCTGATGGTGGGCTCCAGGGTGGGGATGCGGGTCGGCTGGGGCGCAGTGCGCCCCTCCCACCCCCCCAGGGACCTCTGCAGCAGGTCTACGACCGTCGCGTGCTGAACGTTGCCGGCGACGCTGATCACGGTGTTGTCGGGCCGGTACCGCTCGCCCATGTACTGGAGGAAGTCGGCGCGACCCAGGCGCTGCACGGTGTGCCGCGTCCCGATCACGGGGCGGCCCAGCGGATGTCCGTTCCAGATGGTCTGGACGATCAGATCCTGGACCAGCTCGTCGGGCGAGTCCTCGTAGGTCTTGATCTCCTCGACGATCACCTGCCGCTCGCGCTCGATCGCCTCCGGGTCAAGCGCCGAGTTCAGCAGCATATCGGCCATCAACTCTACGACCTCGGGCAGATGGGTCGCCAGGACCTTGACGTAGAAGCAGGTGTGCTCCCGGTCCGTGAAGGCGTTCATCTGGCCGCCGAGAGCGTCCACGGCCTGGGCTAGCTCGAGCGCCGTCCGCCGGCCTGTCCCCTTGAAGAAGAGGTGCTCGAGGAAGTGCGAGATGCCGTGCACCCGGCTGTCCTCGTAGCGGGACCCGGTCGCCACCCAGACGCCCAGCGAGGCCGTCCGCACGGCGGGCATGGTCTCGGTCAGGACCCGGATCCCATTGGGGAGCACTGACTTCGCCACCAGCTCCATGGCCGTTGCCTCCGTCAGCACTGCGGGTGCCGTGCTGTTACGCGTCGGGCCGCCGATGGGGCCGGGCCCCACCGCTGCGGCGCGGTGGCCGGCTGTCCCGGCGCGGTGGCCGGCTGTCCCGGCGCGGTCCTCCCGGCTGTGCCCCTGCGCCGGCCCCTGCGGGTTGCGGCTCTTCCACCTCGACGGCCGGTGGCCCGCCCGGCAGGCCTCGCCGGGTCAAGTTGA
The DNA here is from genome assembly GCA_031459385.1 of Candidatus Fervidifonticultor secundus. Taxonomy (GTDB): domain Bacteria; phylum Sysuimicrobiota; class Sysuimicrobiia; order Sysuimicrobiales; family Humicultoraceae; genus Fervidifonticultor; species Fervidifonticultor secundus. The sequence continues at coordinate 178,463 of JAVKIP010000002.1, forward strand.
TCCGCCCCAGGCTGTCGATCTCCTTGACCCGGACCTCCATCTCGTCACCCACCTTCACCACGTCCTCCAGACGGGTGCCCCGCTCGGCGAGCTCCGAGATGTGCACGAGCCCTTCTTTGCCGGGCAGGACCTCGACGAAGGCCCCGAAGTTCATCAGGCGCGTGACGCGGCCCCGGTAGGTCTCGCCCACCTGGACTTCCCGCACGATCCCTTCGATCATCTGGATCGCGCGGCGCGCGCCTTCCTCGTTCACCGAGGCGATCACCACGCGGCCGTCCTGCTCGATGTCGATCTTGGTCCCGGTCTCGACAGTGATCTTGTTGATCACCTTGCCGCCCGGTCCGATCACATCCCGGATCTTGTCCGGGTTGATCTGCAGGGTGAAGATCCGCGGCGCATGGGCGGACAGCTGCGCCCGCGGCGCCGGCAGGGTACGCTCCATGACCTCCAGGATCCGCAGCCGGGCGTCGCGCGCCTGTCGGAGGGCATCGGCCAGGATCTGCCGGGACAGTCCGTGGATCTTGATGTCCAGCTGCAATGCCGTCACGCCCCGCCGTGTCCCGGCCACCTTGAAGTCCATGTCCCCCATCGCGTCTTCCATGCCCAGAATGTCGGTCAGGACCTCGTAGCGCCCTCCGGGGCCCGTGACGAGCCCCACGGCGATCCCGGCGACCGGCGCCCGCAGTGGGACGCCGGCGTCCATCAGCGACAGCGTCGACCCGCACACGGCAGCCATGGAGGTACTGCCGTTGGACTCCAGGACCTCGGAGACCACCCGGATCGTGTAGGGGAACGTCTCCTCGGGCGGGATCATCGGTTCCAGGGCACGCTCGGCCAGCGCGCCGTGCCCGATCTCTCGCCGTCCCGGACTGCGCAGCGGACGGACCTCTCCGACAGAGAACGGCGGGAACCAGTAGTGGTGCATGTACCGTTTGGTCTCGAGGATGCCGATATCGTCCAGGCGCTGCTCGTCCTCGCCGGTCCCCAGTGTCGTGATCGACAGGACCTGCGTTTGCCCGCGCCGGAACAGAGCCGAGCCGTGTGTCCGCGGCAGCAAGCCCACGGCGACCGAGATCGGACGGATCTCGCTCGGGCGGCGACCGTCGGGCCGGAGGCCTTCCTCCAGGATCCGGCGCCGCACCTCGTCCTTCGCCAGCGTCGCCACGATCTCACCGATATGCCCCAGGTGGTCCGGAAACTGCTCCGCCAGCCGGGCCTTGACATCGGCCTCCACGGCCCGCAGAGCGTCCTCCCGCGCGATTTTCTCGGGCTGCGCCAGGGCCGCGCGCACCAGCGGCAGGGCCGCCTCGCGCACCGCGGCCTCGACCTCAGCCGGCGGCGCCACCAGGACTACCTCGCGGCGTGGCTTGCCCGCGCGCGCCGCCAGATCCCGCTGGGCCGCGATGATCTTCCGGATCTCGCCATGGGCCAGATCGAAGGCGTCCAGCAGGCGATCTTCGGGGACCTCGTCAGCTCCGGCTTCCACCATGAGGATCGCCTCGTCAGTGCCCGCAACCACCAGATCCAGCGTGCTCTGGTCCTCGATCTGCCGGAGCGTCGGGTTGATGATGAGGCGACCGTAGACCAGGCCCACCCGCACGGCGCCCACAGGGCCGTGCCATGGGATGCCCGAGAGCAGCAGCGCCGCGGACGCGCCGTTGACGGCGGCGACCCCCGGGTCATGTTCCTGGTCGGTGGACAGCACCGTGGCGATCACCTGCACGTCGTTCCGCATCCCCTTGGGAAACAGCGGGCGCAGCGGTCGGTCGATCAACCGGGCCGTCAGGATGGCGCGCTCCCCGGGACGGCCTTCCCGCTTGAAGAAGCCGCCGGGGATCTTGCCGGCAGCATACATGCGTTCTTCGAAGTCGCAGGTCAGCGGGAAGAAGTCGATCCCCTCTCGCGCCTCCTCCGCCATGGTCGCTGCCACCAGCACCACGGTCTCGCCGTGGGTGACGGTGACCGCACCGCCGGCCTGCCGGGCGAGGACGCCGGTCTCAAAAACCAGGCGCTCGCCGCCGACTTCGGCCTCGGCGCGCTGCGCAACTGCGGCCTGTTCCATCACAGTCCTTCCTTCCTCGTGGCGATAAACTGCGAGATCGTCGCGCTCTCTCCCGGCCTCAGCGCCGCAGCCCGAGGTCCTCCACCAGCCGCCGGTAGGCCCCGATGTCCGTACGCTCCAGGTACGCCAGCAGCCGCCGGCGCTGGCCCACCATCTTGAGCAGCCCCCGACGGGAGTGGAAGTCCTTGGGATGCGTCCTCAGATGCTCGGTGAGCTGAGTGATCCGCTCGGTGAGCAGCGCGATCTGCACCTCCGGCGACCCGGTGTCGCCCGTATGCCGCGCGTACTTGCCCACGATGCTCTTCTTGACCTCGCCTTTCAGCATTACGCTCCTCCATGCCGGTTCGCCGGCGCCAGGATGACGCCCGCACCCGAGCGCCCGCCGGAGGCGCGGCGCGCCCAGCCGGGGCCACCGCCCATCGTACCACCGTGCGGGGACGGCAGTAAACCTTTGGGACGGAGTTCTTGCTATAAAAATCCATTAATATAGCGTCGTTTTTCAACATTATAGTTGATACATATTGATCTTCACATTAGCCAGGAGATCCCTCGAGCGTGCGATGTCCGCGACGATCTGGCGCCGCAGCGCGTCGACGTCGGCAAAGCGCATCTCAGGGCGCAGCCGCTCCACGAACGCGACCTCGAGGTGCTGACCATAGAGGTCGGCCTCGATGTCGATCAGGTGGACCTCCACCACGAGTCTTGCGCCGTCGAAGGTCGGGCGCAAACCGATGTTCACCGCGGCCGGAGCGGTCGTCGCCCCGACGGTCGCGTAAGCAGCGTACACGCCTCGGGCCGGGATGACCTTGTCCCTGGGCACGTCCAGGTTCGCCGTAGGGATGCCCAGGCGCCGGCCGCGGCCTTCCCCGACCACCACCCGTCCCCCCAGGCCGTACCACCGTCCCAGCCACCGCGCGGCCGTGCGCACGTCGCCCTCCCGGAGGCGCGCGCGGATCGCGGTACTGCTGATCGGCGTGCCCTCATCCTCCACGAGCGGCACCACGGTGACGCTCAGCCCATGCGCCGCAGCCCAGGCCTGCAGAAACCCGGCGGAACCCTCGCGGTGGCGGCCGAACGTGTGGGTCGTCGCACTGACGAGGTGCCGCGGCGCGACCTGTCGATGCAGCCGCTCGAGCCAGGCGGCAGCATCCAGCCCGCGCACCTCCTCGTCAAACCGCACGACCAGAGTCAGGTCCACGCCGGCGCGCTCGAGCAGCCGCAGACGCTCCTCCATCGTGGTCAGCAGGAACGGCTCCTGGGGAGGGGCCACCACCACCAGGGGGTGGGGATCGAACGTCATCACCGCCGCCACGCCGCCCCCCATGGCCGCCTCGGCCCGAAGCGCTGTAATGACGGCCTGGTGACCCCGGTGGAGGCCGTCGAACGTACCCAACGCCAGATAGACGGGCCGGTCAAGGGGGGCGAAAGCCTCTAGACCGTAGACGACCTTCATGCTCCCGGGGCTCCTCGGACGACGCGAAACGGCCGCAGCCGCCCGGCCTCGACCTTGCCCAGCGCCACCAGGCCCCGGTGGTCCCGCAGGCGGATCGGTCGCCCCACAGGCAGGCGGGCCCATCCGGGGACCTGGACCAGCAGCAGGGGCCGTCCCTGCAGCACCTGCTGGCGTTGCGCTGGCGTGAGATCCACCGCCGGAAGATCCCCCAGGGCGTCGTCCGGGGAAACGAGCAGCATGGGCAGCCTTCCGGCGTCCGCCGCCTCGGCGATCTCTTCCAGGGTGAGGCTGCTCTCCAGCGTAAAGCGTCCCGAGCGTGTGCGGAGCACGAACGACGCGTGGGCCGGCACACCCACCCGTTGGCCCAGGTCCCGGGCCAGCGCCCGCACGTAGGTGCCCTTCGAGCACTCGATCTGGACCAGCACCCGGGCGCGGGGCCCCGGGACGAACTCCAGCAGCCGACACTCGCTGATCTCTACCCGTCGGGCGGGGACCTCCACATGCTGCCCGCGCCGCGCGTGTTCGTAGAGCCGGCGGCCGCCGCGGTGGATCGCCGAGACCAGAGGCGGCACCTGCTCCAGGACGCCGACGAACCCTGCCAGCCCGGCTTCCACCGTCGCCCGGTCGAGGCGGGAGGCGTCCGCCTCGGCCACCACCGTGCCGTACGCGTCGCCGGAGTCCGTAGCCAGCCCAAACGTGAACTCGGCCCGATATCCCTTGTCGCGCTCGGTGAGGAGGTCTGCGATCCGCGTGGCGCGCCCCAGGCAGAGCACGAGCACCCCACACGCCCCGGGATCCAGGGTGCCGGTATGCCCGATGCGCCGCTGCCCGGTGAGCCGCCTGAGCGTGTCGACCACGTCGTGGGACGTCATGCCCGGCGGCTTCAGCACGTTGAGCACGCCGGTGTAGAGCTCGGCGGCCGGCTTAGCCCGCATCGCGACGCTCCCCGACCTCGGATGCTGCAGCCGCCAGCACCTGCTGCAGCACGGCGTCGAGCGGCGCCCGCACCTGCGCGCCGGCCGCGGCCGCATGCCCTCCCCCGCCCAACTGGGCAGCGACCCGGTCTGCCCGCACGCCGTCGCGCGCACGGAGCGAGACGCGGACGCCCCCGACGTGTTCCTCCAGAACCACGGCCAGGCGGACGCCGGCGATCGTCCGCAACGCGGCCGCGATGCCTGCGGCCTCGTCTGCGCCGGGCCCGGCGGCCGCGCGCATGGCCGGCATCACCACCGCGACCGCCACGGCGCCGCCCAGGTGGAGCTGGCATGAGGCCAACGCCGCGCCCAGCAGGCGCATCGCGCCCACGGGCTGCTCTTCGTAGACCCGGCGCACGATCTCCGCGAGATCGGCTCCCCGCTCCATCAGTTCCGCGGCCAGGCGCAACACGCGCGGGGTAGTGTTCGCGTACCGGAAGATACCGGTGTCCGTGGTCACGGCCACCAGGAGCGCCTGCGCCATGGCCGCATCGAGCGTCACGCCCAGGAGGGCAATGAGCTCCGTGACCTGCTCACCGACGGCCGCGGCAGCGGGATCCCAGTCGGTCAGGTCCGCGTAGGGTTGGTGCTCGGCGTGGTGGTCGATGGCGATGATCATCGGTGCCCGCGCGACGTCCGCGGCGAGCGCGCCGGCGCGTGCCAACGTACCGCACTCCAGGGTCACGGCCACGTCGGGCTGCCAGGCACCGGGCACCGCCGTTACCACGTGCTCCGCACCGGGGAGGACGCGCAGCCCCGACGGCACCGCCTCGGGACTGGCCACGAGGGCCTCCCGACCCAGCACGGCCAGTGCGCGCGCCAGCGCCAGCGCCGACCCCAGGCAGTCGCCGTCCGGCGCCTCGTGACACACCAGGAGCGTGCGCGCGCTACGGGCGAGAACCTGAGCGATCGCCGCCCTGGGGGTCACGGGAGGGTTCCTCTGCCAGTTCCCGCAGCAGCGAGGTGATGCGGACACCCCGCTCGATGGACGGATCCAGCCGGAAGACGATCTCGGGCACCAGGCGGATGCCCAACCGGGGCCCCAGGAGCGAGCGAACATACCCGGTGGCGTGCTCGAGACCTTCCATGGTGCGCTGCTTGGCCGCCGCATCGCCCAGGACGCTGACGAAGATGCGGGCATGCCGCAGGTCCTGGCTCACCTCCACGTCGGTCACCGAGACGAACCCGATGCGGGGATCCCTCAGGGTGCGGATGATGGCGCTGACCTCGGTCCGGATGACCTCGGCCAGCCGCGCCGCGCGGGGATGAGGCATAGGGCGGCTCGCTCCCCTACCGGATCTCGACCTGGTAGTCCACGAGCACCATGTCGCTCTGGTGCTCCACGAAGCGGTGGATCTCCGCCAGGATCTGGTGGGCGTGCCGGCCCGACGTGCTGATGCAGGCAAACGCCACGGCCGCCCGCGTCCAGACCTCATGGTGGTCCACCTCGGCGGCCGAGACCCGGAAGCGATGCTGGGCGCGCTCCACCAGGCTCTTGACGAGCCGGCGCTTGTCCTTCAGACCTCGGGCACCGGGCAGGCTCAACTCCGCCCTGGCCACGCCAACGACGATCGCCACGCCTCCTCGCTACGCCGGGACCTGCTGGACCTCGAAGGCTTCGATGAGATCGCCTTCCTTGACGTCGTTGAAACGCTCCAGACCGACGCCGCACTCGAAACCTTCGGTCACCTCGCGCACGTCGTCCTTGAAGCGACGGAGCGACGCGATGCGGCCCTGGTAGACCACCGCACCGTCCCGGATGAGCCGCGCCTGCGCGCCGCGCACGAGCTTTCCCGTAGTCACGTACGACCCGGCGATGGCCCCCACGCGCGAAATCGTGAAGACCTTGCGCACCTCGGCCTGCCCCAGCGTCACTTCCTCCTCGCGGGGCGCCAGCAAACCCCGCTGCAGCTGCGCCAGATCGTCCAGGGCCTCGTAGATTAGGCGATAGAGGCGCACGTCGACCCGGGCCTGCTCGGCGACGCGGCGCACCTGGGCATCGGGCCGGACATTGAAACCCACGACGACTGCCCGGCTGGCCGCTGCCAGCATCACGTCCGACTCGGTCACGGTGCCGACAGCGGCGTGGAGGATCGAGAAGGTGACCTCGGGCGTCGAGAGCCGGCCCACGGCCGCCGTCAGGGCCTCCACGGATCCGTGGGTATCGGCCTTGACGATCAACCGGAGTTCCTTGGGGCCGCCTGTGGTCTCCTCGGCCGCCACCGTAGGCCGTGCAGCCTGCTCGGCAGCCCGCCGTCGCTCCCGGCGCTCCTCGGCGATGGCCTTGGCCATCCGTTCGTCGCGCACAGCTTCCAGCAGGTCGCCGGCGGTGGGCACGTCCTCCAGGCCGACGACTTCCACGGGCATGGACGGCGTGGCGGCATCGATGCGCCGCCCGCGGGCGTCCACCATGGCCCGCACACGGCCGGCGATCTCGTTGACCACGATGGCATCGCCGACGCGGAGGGTACCTTCCTGGACGATGACGGTGGCCACCGGCCCACGGCCCCGGTCCAGCCGGGCTTCGATCACCGTCCCCCGGGCCGGCCGGTCGACGTCCGCCCGCAGCTCCTGCAGATCGGCCACCAGCAGGATCATCTCCAGCAGCTGGTCGATCCCCGTGCGCTGGCGCGCGGAGACCGGGACCATGATCACATCGCCGCCCCAGTCCTCCGGCACGAGCCCCAGCTCGGCCAGTTGCTGCTTCACCCGATCGGGATTCGCCTGCGGCAGGTCGATCTTGTTGATGGCCACGATAATGGGCACGCCGGCGGCCCGGGCATGGTTGATCGCCTCGATCGTCTGGGGCATGACGCCGTCGTCGGCCGCGACTACCAGCACGGCCACGTCGGTCACCTGCGCGCCCCGGGCGCGGAGCGCGGTAAATGCTTCGTGGCCGGGCGTGTCAATGAACACGACCGGCCGACCGTCAGCCGTCTCGACCACCGACGCCCCGATGTGCTGCGTGATGCCGCCGAACTCGCCCTCGGCCACCTTGGTGCGCCGGATGGCGTCCAGCAACGAGGTCTTCCCATGGTCGACGTGCCCCATGACCGTGACCACCGGTGGCCGCGGCGGCGCACTCTCTCCCGCCGCCACCGCCAGGCGCTGAATCCTGGGCGCGGCCGGCTCCGTGGCGGCCTCGGGCCGCCGCACGCTGGTCCCGAACGACTCCGCGACCTTCTGGGCCAGCTCCGCGGGGATCTGCTGGTTCACCCCGGCCAGTACCCCGTGATCCAGCAGGCGGCGCACGATCTCGCCCGTCTGCACCTGCAGCCTGGCCGCGAGGTCGCCCACCGTGACCGGTCCGGCCAGCTCGATCTCGGCGGCGGCCGCCGGGGGGGCTTCCACAGAGGTCTCCTCGGCCCGGACCGGCCGACGCCGTCGCGGCGGCCGCCGGAAATGCGGCCGCGGCTCGGGGCGCGCGACGGGCCGGGGCTCGGGCGGCTTGCGCCGATCAGGGGCCCGCGGTGGCGCCGGCCGCGGCGCCTCGGGCGCCACCGGTGGCAGCACGGTGACATCGAGCACCTCGCGGGCGGGCGCCTCGCGCGCCGCGTCGCGCCGCGGTGGCTTCACGGGCTGGATGCGCACCGCTTCCGACGGCACTTCGGGACGTGGCTTGCCGCGGGGCACCTCGGCGGGCGGTGCGGCGGGCGCAGATGGTGCTGCCGATGCGCTGGTCTGTGGGGGCGCCGGCGACGCCTGCGGGGGAGCAGCCGCGGCCGGCAGGGGGCCAGCCGTGGCCGGCGGCGCGGCCGCCGGGCCCTGCGCCGCAGGCCGGATGACGACTCTAGGGGGCGCTTCGGTCGCAGGCTTGCGCTCGGGCGGGGGCACGGGCTCGGCCGGCGGAGCGGGCGCCACGATCTTCCGGACGCCCAGGATGCGCTCGCCGGTCGGGGTCCGCGCGTCGATCCTGGGCTCGGCCGCCGGCGGCTGCGCAGGCGCTAGGGGCATAGGTGCGGCCTTCTTCCCCTTGGGCCGCGTGGCCGCCACGTGGAGGCGCACGCGCTCCTCCTGGGCGACGGTGAGGCTGCTGCTGTGGCTCTTCACGGCAATCCTCAGGAGCCCCAGCGTATCCATGAGCTCCTTGGTCGAGAGCCCCAACTCTTTCGCCAGCTCGTAGACCCGCATCCGCGCCTCCTAGTCCGCTCCCGGCACGCGCGTCCGCTGCGCCACCACGGCCTGCAGGTGCGCCACCACGTCGTCGGGGACCGCTACCTCCAGCGCGCGTTCCAGGCGGCCTTCCCGCACGGCCAGGGCGGCGCACGCCTCCGACGGGCAGACATACGCGCCGCGGCCCGCCACTTTGCCGCTGACGTCCACGCGTACCTCCCCCGCCGGCGTGCGCACCACGCGGACCAATTCGCGCTTGGCCCGCATCTGGCGGCAGGCCACACACTGTCGCTGCGGGATGTGGCGCGCTCTGGGCACCGGTCCTGCTGCTCCTGTCTACCCGGCCTGTTCCTCGGGGACGCCGGCGGTCGCCGCGGCCTCAGCCGGCGCGGCGTCGGCCACGGGCGCTGCGGCCACCGGCGCCTCCTCGGGCAGGTCGATGAAGATCTTCTGCGCCTCGATCTCCTTGATCTGCGACTCGCTCTTGATGTCGATCCGCCACCCGGTCAGCTTGGCGGCCAGCCGGGCATTCTGGCCTTCGCGGCCGATCGCCAGCGACAACTGATGATCGGGAACGATCACCAGCGCGGTCTTGGTCGGCTCCTGGATCTCCACCCGCACGACCTTGGCGGGGCTCAGGGCCGCGGCGACGAACTGAGCGATGTCAGGACTCCAGGCGACGATGTCGATCTTCTCGCCCCGGAGCTCGTCCACGATGGCCTGGACGCGGGACCCCTTGGGCCCCACGCAGGCGCCCACCGCGTCCACGTTCCGATCGCGAGAAGCCACGGCGATTTTGCTGCGCGTGCCGGCCTCGCGGGCAATGGCTTTGATCTCCACGATGCCCTCGTAGACCTCGGGGACCTCCAGTTCGAACAGGCGCTTGAGCAGCCCGGGGTGGGTGCGCGAGACGACGATCTGCGGCCCGCGCGTGCCCTGGCGGACCTCCACGACGTAGGCCTTGACGCGCTCGCTCTGACGGTACGACTCGCGCGGAATCTGCTCGGGCGGCGGCAGGACCGCCTCGATGCGGCCCAGGTCCAGATAGACGTTCTTTCGCTCGATGCGCTGCACGATGCCCGTGACGATGTCCCCCTCGCGGTCGCGGAACTCCTTGTAGACGAGCTCCCGTTCGGCCTCCCGCAACCGCTGCACGACCACTTGTTTCGCGGTCTGTGCCGCGATCCGGCCGAAGTCCTTGGGGGTCACCTCCACCTCGACCATGTCACCTACCTGCGCGCTCGGATCCCACTCGCGCACCTGCTCCAGGGCGATCTGGGCCGTGGGATCCTCCACGTGCTCCACGACGGTACGCACCTGGTACGCGTGCATCTCCCCGGTGGCGCGATCCATCTCGATGCGCATGTTCTGCGCCGTCGAGCCGAAGTTCTTCTTGTACGCCGACAGCAAGGCCGCCTCGATCGCCTCGATGATCACGTCCTTGCTGATGCCCTTCTCCTCCTCGAGTTGCTCGAGGGCTCGCAGCAGCTCGACGTTCATGGCCCAAGACGCCCTCCCCGGTCGAAGTCCTCCCGCAGGTCCTCCATCTCCACCACCAGCCGCGCGGTGGCAACCGCGTCCAGCGGCAGCCGCGCCCGCTCGGCATCAACGTCCAGGACGACGTCGCTGCCCTCCAGCCCCACCAGGCGCCCGCGCCACCGGCGGCGCCCGGTGATGGGCTCGCGCGTCACGATCTCGACCTTGCGGCCCGCAAAGCGGACGAAATCCGCTGCACTCCGCAAGGGCCGGTCCAGCCCGGGGGAGGCCACTTCCAGGGTGTAGGCGTGCGGGATGGGGTCGTGCAGGTCCAGCGCGCGGCTCAGCTCCTCCGACACGCGCGCGCAGTCCTCGACCGACACGGCCACCGGGCCCTCCACCAGAACGCGCACCACTGTCCGGCGGCCTTCGCCCAGGACGTCCACGCCGACCAGGGTCAGGCCATGCCGTCCCGCCACCGCCGCCGCCAGCGCCTCCACCTCCGTCGCCCACGCCGGGCCTCGACTCGTCATCACGGATGTACCCGCGTCCCCTCACAAAAAACGAGCGGGCACCCTCCACCCACTCGCATCGCACCTCCGGCCGGCATGCCGCCGACCCGTTGAGACCGATCGTGCTTATGCTAACATAGCTGCCCGCCCCAGGCAAGCGCGGGCCCGGGCTGCGCGTACCCTACGGGTACAGCCGGTTCAGTAGCCGGGGAAACGGCACGGCTTCGCGGACATGGTCCAACCGGCACAGCCAGGCCACGGTGCGCTCGATCCCAATGCCGAAGCCGGAGTGTGGCACGCTGCCGTACCGCCGCAGGTCGAGGTACCAGCGGTACGTGGCCTCAGGCAGTCCGTGCGCGACCAGGCGCCGGCGCAAGAGCCCCAGGTCGTGGATGCGCTGCCCGCCGCCGATGATCTCGCCGTACCCCTCGGGCGCCAGGAGATCGGCGCCCAGGACCACCTCGGGCCGCGCGGGATCGGGCTGCATGTAGAACGCCTTGCACTGGGCCGGAAAGCGGTGCACGAACACCGGGCGGTCAAACGCCTCGCTGATGATCGTTTCTTCGTCCCCGCCCAGGTCCTCACCCCAGGCCACCGGCTTGCCGCGGGCCGCCAGCAGCGCCAGCGCCTCGTCGTACGAAATACGCGGGAACGGTGCCACCACGCGCTCCAGCAGCACCGGGTCGCGTTGGAGCACCTCCAGCTCACGTCGGCAGCGCTCGAGCACCCGGGCGACGACCGACGCCACGAACGCCTCGGCCAGCGCCAGGTACTCGTCGAACTCCATGAAGGCCGCCTCCGGCTCGAGCATCCAGAACTCGATGAGGTGGCGGCGCGTCTTGCTCTTCTCGGCGCGAAACGCGGGCCCGAAGCAGTAGACGCGCCCGAACGCCATGGCAGCCGCTTCGTTGTAGAGTTGGCCTGACTGTGTGAGGTACGCCGTCCCCAGGTCGAAGTACTGGGTGGCGAACAGCGTGGTCGTCCCCTCCACCGCCGCCGGCGTCAGGATCGGTGCGTCCACCCGCAGGAACCCGTGGCCATCGAGGTAGTCGGTCATGGCCCGAATCACCTCGGCGCGCACCCGCTGGATGGCGTGCTGACGGCGGCTGCGCAGCCACAGGTGCCGGTGGTCCATGAGGAACTCGATGCCGTGCTCCTTGGGCGTAATCGGGTACGCCTCGGCCTTGTGGACGACGCGCAAACCGGTGGCAGCCAGCTCGACGCCGCCCGGCGCGCGGCGGTCGGCGCGCACACGACCGACGAGGATTAGGCTGCTCTCCAGCGGGAGGCGGTCTGCGGTGGCGAACACCTCGTCCGGGACGTCCTGCTTGCCCATGACGGCCTGGACCAGGCCCGTGCCGTCACGGATCAGCAAGAAGTGGATCTTGCCGCTGCTGCGGCGGTTCGTCAGCCACCCCCGCACCTCGACCTCCTGGTCGAGGTGCTGCGGCAGGAGGTCCACGGCGACCGCGGGGGGCCTGGTCAACACGGCCGCGACCTGCCCCCAGGGACCGACGGTTCGTCCGCAGAACTAGCGCCCGGACGGGTGGCCAACGGCGCCGTGATCGTCATCTTCGACCTCGACAACACCCTGGTGGACTCGAGCATCGACTTCGCGGCCCTGCGCAGGGCGCTGCTCGATCTCTGGGAGACGGCCGGGCCGCTGCCGGCGCCGCGGGAGGACTTGGTGCGCCTGGCGATCCCGGAGATCGTCGCGAGGCTGACGGCGGCTGCGCCCGCGCTCGCGCCGGCCGCCTGGGCCCTGGTGGAACGCTTCGAGGTCGAGGGCCTGCGCGATGCCCGTCCGGTCCCCGATGCCGCCCGGGTGCTCGCGACCCTGGCCGCCCGCGGCGTGCGCATCGCCGTGCTCACCAACAACAGCCGTGCCGCGGCCCGCGCCGCCCTGGACGCCGGAGGCCTGGCACCGTACGTGACAGTGCTGGTCGGCCGTGAGGATGTGCCTGCGCTGAAACCGGACCCCGCCGGTGTACGCCAGATCGTGGCGCGACTGGGCCCGGGGACCCCGTACGTGGTAGGCGACTCCTGGATCGACGCTGCCGCCGCCGCGGCGGCCGGGGTCCGATTCGTGGGCGTCGGGCGGCGCCGGGCAGACGTCGAAGCCCGAGGCATCCGCCCGTGGGCATGGATCTCCCGTCTGGAGGACCTGCTCACCGTCGATCTGCGGGCCTGACCGCGACGGCTCACCGGCCCGGGCACCCCGTGCCTCCTCGTTGCCCGCGCTACCAGAGGTGCGAGAACTTCCGCGCGAAGCGCTGCTCCAGTTCGTCGCGGTTCAGGTGGTACACCGGGCACTCTCGGAGCATGCACACGTGCAGCGCCGTGTTGCAGTAGGCCTCGGGGACCTCCCAGCACCGCCGGTTCACGTAGTAGGCGGCGCACACCCCCCGGCGGGTCGCCGGGAGTTCCGCTCCCGGCCCGGGGCCCGGGACAACTGGCGCGCCCGGTGTGGCCCCCGCCGACTCCGGATCCCGCACCAGGCGCAGAATCGGCCGCGCGTCCCGGGCGGGCGCCTCAGCGCCCCCGCCGCGGGAGGCGACGGCCGGGACCACCGGCTGTTCCAGTACCGGCGGGGATGGCGGCGCGGCCAGCGCCTCCAGTTCCCGAGAGGCCGTTTCGATGAGGTTCCTAACGCCGCGCCGGAGCTCCTCGCGCCCGCTGGGCATGAGCGATCACCTCGTGAGCCAGGCTCATGTATTCTTTGGCGCCCCGCGACTCAGGATTCGTGAGAAACAGCGGCACGCCGCTCATCGACGACTCGACCAGCTTGATGTTGAAGTGAATCGTCGTGTGAAAGACCTGATTGGGGAAGTACTCGTGGATGCCCTGGAGGATCTCTTTGCTGATCGTCGTCCGGGAGTCGTACATCGTGGGGAGCACGCCGACGATCTCCACCTGGTGGCCGAGTTCGTCGCGTACCATCTTCAGCGTCCGCAGCAGCTGACGCATCCCCAGCAGCGCATAGTAGTGGGTCTGGATCGGCACGATGATGCCGTCGCACGCCACCAGGGCGTTGAGCGTCAACAGCCCCAGCGAGGGCGGCGTGTCGATGATGATGAACGCGTAGCGCTCCCGCAGGGGCTGGAGCCGGCGCCGCAGTGCCTGCTCGCGCCCGATGCGGGAGACGAGTTCCATCTCGGCGGCCGCCAGGTCGATGGAGGACGGGGCGACCTCCAGCCCCGCCACCGGGGTGGGACGGACGATCGTGGCCAGGGGCAGGCCCTCGTCCGTACTGCTGTCGACGATGACATGGTAGACAGTGCGGTCCAGCGTGGCCGGGTCCACCCCCAGGCTGACCGTCGCATTGGCCTGGGGATCCAGGTCGACCAGAAGCGTCCGGTGCCCAGCTGCCGCCAGCGAGGCGCTGAGGTTGACAGCAGTCGTGGTCTTGCCGCATCCGCCTTTTTGGTTGACCAAACCGATGACCTGCGCCTCGGCGCTCACCCGGGTCGCTCCCCGGACGCCCGCATCGCGGCGTCACATTTGCCTCGCTGTTCGACCTGCCGCGAACGTTCTCCTCCGTTGGGGCCCGGCCTGGCGCGGCAGGACTGCCCGGGGGCCGGGGAAAAGTAAGCGGTGAGCGCGTGAGTGCGGCAGGGGGTGGAGAGGATGCGAATCACGGTGAGCGTCATCAAGGCGGACGTGGGGGCCGTCGGCGGCCACACGATCCCCAGCGCGGAACTGCTCGCCATTGCACGCGCCGGCGTGGACCGGGCCAGGGGGACGCTGCTCGTCGACGGGTACGTCTGCCACTGCGGCGATGACCTGGGCCTCATCATGACGCACACCCATGGCCCGGACAGCCCCGAGATCCACCAACTGGCCTGGGACATCTTCATGGAGGCCACGGAGAAGGCCAAGACGCAGGGTCTCTACGGCGCCGGGCAGGACATGCTCAAGGACGCGTTCTCGGGCAACGTGCGCGGGCTCGGTCCCGGCAGCGCGGAGATCGAATTCGAGGAGCGTCCCAACGAGGCCCTGATGGTCCTGCTGGCTGACAAGTGCGGGCCGGGCGCCTTCAACCTGCCGCTCTACCTGGCCTTCGCCGACCCCATGTACTCACCCGGGCTGCTGCTCTCCGAAGGCCTGCACGACGGGTTCACTTTCCACATCATGGACATGGACCACACCGAGGGCGACCGCGTCATCGTGCTGGAGGCGCCGGAGCGGCTGTACGACATCGCCACCCTGCTGCGCGACACGAACCGGTATGCGATCGAGTCGATCTGGTCCCGGAAGTACCCCACCGAGCAGGGCGCGGCGGTTGGCACGACCCGGCTGCGCAACATCGCGGGACGGTACGTGGGGAAAGACGATCCGCCGGCGGTCGTGCGGGTCCAGAAGATCTTTCCCGCCACCGAGGAGTTCGGTCCACCGTTTGCGGTGGGAGCGTTCGTGGGTGGCGACACCCGGGGCAGCCACAACCTGCCGCTGATGCCCGTGCCCATGAACACCCCGGCCTCGACGTTCTTCTGTGTGCCGATGGTGTGCGCCTTGGGCTTCTCGGTGCACGACGGCCGCCTGACAGGGCCTGCCGATCTGTTCGCCGACCCGTTCTGGGACCGCGTGCGTCACCAGATCGCGGCCAAGGCCATGGAGATGCGCCGGCAGGGATTCTTCGAGCCCGCCACCCTGCCCTTCTCGGAACTGGAGTACGGGGGGATCGTGGCCCGGCTGGCGCGCCTCGACCGAGAGTTCCGGATCCGGGACGGCCGACAGCCCGCGGCGCCCGCGGGTGTGCGCGCCGACGCCGGCGACCCCGACTGACCCTGACCGCTGCAGCGCACAGGAGGCACGGCGAGGGGGCGAGTTTGCCCCCTCGCCGTACGCCGCACCCGATCAGTAGTGGGCGTCGGGCTCCCTGGCCTGCCGGGCCGTGGCGCGGTCCACCCAGCGGATCAGCCCGGGCCAGACCGCCGGGAGCATGCCACCCACTGCGATCATGAACGCCAGGAACCAGAGGGTGAACCCGACGTAGTCACGTTCCGTCATCCTGGCCTCCCGGTCGCCCCCGTCTGGTCGTCGACCCGCCGGGTTCGGCGCCGCCGTCCGTCGCTCCTGCCGGGAAGCGCGCCCGCACCATGGCGCGCGCCTCCTCCGGGGTCGACACCAGACCCTCGGCCCGCGCGTCCTCCACCGCGTCCAGGATCGTCGCGAACTGCGGTCCGGGCCGGTAGCCCATGGCGATCAGATCGTGCCCGGTGAGCAGCCGCGGGCGCGCCGCCTCTGCCTGTACTGCCGCCAGCAGCGCGACTACGCGCTCGTAGACTGTCAGGTCGCCGTGACTCGCCAGGCAGTCGGCCCGGTAGAGTTCGAGGAGATCGTGGATGTCGTCGCGGCGCAGGAACTGGCGCGCGCGCCCCGGGCGCATCTTCGGGACGTCCCCGACACGCTGGTGGTCGCGGACGAGGGCTACGACCGCGCGGCGCTGTGCGGCGGGCAGCCGGAGGCGCCGGCAGATCCGTTCGGCCAGGCCGGCACCCGCTTCCGCATGCCCGTGGAAGCGGATGCGGTCGCTGACGGTCATGGTGAGCGGCTTGCCCACATCGTGCAGCAGCGTCGCCAGCGCCAGGGTGGGCGTTGGCTCCCGCAGGAACTCCAGCGCCAGGCAGGTGTGCGTGAACACGTCCCCTTCCGGGTGGAACGCGGGCGGCTGCGAGACACCCGCCATGGCGTCGACCTCAGGAAGCAGCGCCGCCAGCAGGCCGGTGGCGCGCAAGAGGCGCAGCCCCGATGCCCGTCCGGGCGCGGTCAGCAGACGCTGCAGCTCGTCGCGGATGCGCTCACCGCTGACCGTCGCGACGGTAGGCGCGAGGCGGCAGATCGCCTCCAGCGTGCCCGGTTCCACGGTAAACTCGAGCTGCGCGGCCAGGCGGACGGCGCGCAGCAACCGCAGGCGGTCTTCCGCGAAGCGCACTGCGGGATCGCCCACAGTGCGCACCAGGCGCGCCGCCAGGTCCGCGCGGCCGCCCACGAAGTCCAGCACGGTCCCCGTGCGGGGATCGTAGAGCAGGGCGTTGACCGTGAAGTCGCGCCGCTCCACGTCCTCGCGGACGCCGGCGAACTCCACGGCCGAGGGCCGCCGCCCGTCGTGGTAGGGTCCCTCGCGGCGGAACGTGGCGACCTGAAACGTCCGATCGCCGATGACGACCCCGACGACGCCGAACGCCGCCCCGAGCGACACCGTCCGGGGAAACAGCCGGAGCACTTCGTCGGGAGGCGCCGCGGTAACGATGTCGAGATCGTGGGGCGTCCGGCCCAGGAGCACGTCGCGCACCACGCCGCCGACGAGATATGTCTCCCACCCGGCCTCGAGCAGGCGGCAAGCGACCTCGAAGCCGGCACGCAGGGACGGAGGCAGTCGCGCCAGCAGCGCCGCCGGCGCGATCGCCTCGGGCAGTGCGTCTCGCGGGCTCAGGCGGCCGGCGTCATCCGTCGGGCTGCTCCTCGGCCCGCACGCCCGCGCTGCGCGTGCGCTCATCGAGCAGCTCGCGGCCCCGCTCCAGCGCTTCCCGCAGGCGCGCGGTCCCTTCCTCGACCTTCGCCCGGCCGCGCTGCGTGAGCTCGTCGGCCCTGCTCTTCACGCGCCGCGCCACGTCATCCGCGCGGTCCCAGGCCCGGTCCCGGAACTCCTCGGCCGACTCCAGCAACCGGCCCCGCGTCTCGGCGCCCGATCGTGGCGCCAGCAAAAGAGCACACGCGGCCCCCACCAGCCCGCCCAGGATGAATCCTGCAACGAAGTCAGTGCGGGTGCTCATGGCCCGTCTCCTCCTCGTCCTGGAGCTCCCTTTCTATAATACCCCCACCCAGCACCCGGATCCCCTCGTAGAACGCCACCGCTTGGCCCGGGGCGGCTGCCCGCTGTGGCGTCGTGAACCACACGTCCACGGTCCCGTCGCTTTGCACCGCCAGCGTCACCGGCACGTCCGCCGCCGCATGCCTGAGGCGGGCGGTGACAGCCGAAGGTAGTGGCGGCGGAACGATCCAGTTGACCCGACCGACGCGGACCCCGCGCCAGGCCAGCGCGCCTGCCGGCCCCACGACGAGCCGATTGCCAGGCGCGTCTACCGCCAGCACGTACACGGGCGCGCCGGTGGCCACGCCCAGCCCGCGCCGCTGGCCCACGGTGTACCTGGCGATCCCACGGTGCGTGCCGACCGTGCGGCCGGCCAGGTCCACGATGGGACCCGGCCGCACCGCGTCGGGCCGGCGGGCGGCCACGAGATCGCCGTAGTGTCCGGCGGGAATGAAGCAGATCTCCTGACTGTCGGGCTTGTCGGCCACTGGCAGCCCGGCCTCCCGCGCGAGCGCGCGGATCGCGGGCTTGGTGTAGTCGCCCACCGGAAACCGCACGCGGGCGAGCTGGTCCTGCGTGAGGCCGTACAGCACGTAGGACTGGTCCTTGGCCGGGTCTGCGGCCCGCAGCAGCACGTAGCGCCCGCTGGCTGGGTCCCTGGCGACCCGCGCATAGTGGCCGGTAGCCAGGGCCGCACACCCGAGGCCGTCCACCGTCTCGAGCAGCACGCGAAACTTGATCTCCTGGTTGCAGGCGACGCAGGGATTCGGCGTGCGGCCGCGCGCGTACTCGTCGCAGAAGTAGTCGATCACCGCGCGCTCGAACGCCTCGCGCAGGTTGAGCACGTAATGGCGGATCCCGAGCGCCCGGGCCGCTGCGCGCGCGTCCTCCACCGCTGTAACCCCGCAGCAGGTCCGGTGGCCCGCGTCGGGCTCGCTGAGCCAGGTGGGCCAGAGGTTCATAGTCAGGCCAATGACCTCGTGCCCCTCGCGGACGAGGAGCGCGGCGGCCACGGCGCTGTCCACGCCTCCGCTCATTGCCACGGCGATACGTGCCACAGGACTCCCCTCGTGCGGCGACGCGCCCCGATGGTAGCAGGCCACCCGACGGGGTGTCAAAGACCGTGATCCGGCTCGCCGGAGGTTCCCGTGCCGCCGTCGTCGCCCCACCATTGGGCCAGGCGCCGCCGGATCTCGGCTTCGAACCCGTGGGCGGTGGGGTGATAGTAATGGCGGCCCTGCACCCCGGCGGGGCGATAGGCCTGGCGCACGAAGCTGCCCGGATAATCGTGCGGATAGCGGTAGTCGCGGCCGTACCCGAGGCGCGTTGTCACCTGGGGATGGCTCGTATCCCGCAGGTGCACCGGGACCGGTTCGGCGCGCCGCCGCTCGACGTCGTCGGCCGCCGCGTCGACCGCCCGGACCACGGCGTTGCTCTTGGGCGCCGTGGCGATGTAGAGCGCCGCCTCGGTCATGGGCAGGCGCGCCTCAGGCAGGCCGACGTATTCCAGGGCGTGCGCCGCCGCCACCGCCACCACCAGCGCCAGCGGGTCGGCCAGGCCGACGTCCTCGGCGGCGTGCACGATCATGCGGCGAGCGATAAAACGCGGGTCCTCGCCGGCGGCCAGCATGCGCGCCAGCCAGTATACTGCAGCGTCCGGGTCCGACCCTCGCAGGCTCTTGATGAACGCGGAGATCGCATCGTAGTGGGCGTCGCCCTCGCGGTCGTAGACCAGGACCGGGCGCTGGGTGGCGTCTGTCGCCAGCGCTTCCGTCACGCGGCGGCCGCCGGGGGTGTCGGCGGCCGCCGCCGCGGCCAGCTCCAGCGCGTTCAGCGCCACCCGGGCGTCGCCGTTGCTCACGCGCACCAGGTGCTCCAGGGCCGCGGGCTCGACCTCGACGCCCAGCGGGCCGAGCCCACGCTCGTCGGTGAGCGCGCGCGCCAGGATCGTCCGGATCTCGTCGTCCGACAGCGGCTCCAGCCGCGCGACCCTCGACCGCGACACGAGGGTCGCGGTGACGTCGTAGAACGGGTTCTCAGTCGTGGCCCCGATCAGGATGATGGTCCCGTCCTCGACGTGCGGCAGCAGCACGTCCTGCTGGGCCTTGTTGAACCGATGGATCTCGTCGATGATCACCAGCGTCCGCTGCCGGTGGAACGCCAGCCGATCGCGGGCCTCGCCGATGATGCGCCGGAGGTCGGCGACGCCGGCGGTGACGGCGTTCACCTGCTCGACGTGGGCCCTGGAGGCGGCCGCGATGAGCAGGGCCAGGGACGTCTTGCCCACGCCAGGCGGCCCCCAGAGGATCAGGCTACGAACCTCATCGGCTTCGATAGCGCGGCGCAGGGCCCGCCCCGGTCCGACCAGGTGCTCCTGACCCACGAACTCGTCTAGCGACCGCGGACGCATACGGGCAGCCAGCGGCGCGGCCGGGCGGCCTGGGCCCTGGGGATCGAACAGCGCCATTCCAACTCCATCGTAGCACGCCGGGTGGGGCACCGAACGCCGCGGCGCAGAGACAGAACGGGCGGCCGCGCCTCAGCGGCCGCCCGCCGTCACCGTTCTCCGCCATGCCGTACGGGACGAAGCTCCCGAACCCCGCTCTCGCAGGTGGGCGCCTCCCGACCGCCCCGGGCCACAACCAGCACCAGCCTATGCCGCAGGTGCCCTTGGACGGCCGGAGTCCGGCTCCCCAACGTTCGCTGTTGGATCGGAGCTTATCCGACCCGCCTCGCACACGGCAGAGAACCCTGCCAAGAGCAGCATAGCACGTCACGCCACAGGCCGCAACGACGCCTGACCCGGAGCCGCCCGCTGCGGGCCCGTCTGCCGGCGCGCGCTGTGCCTGGGCGGCCCGCGGCGCCGTCAGGCGCCGCCGTTCGTGACCGCCAGGTGCAACTCCCGGAGTACGCTGGCGTCGACGGGACTGGGCGCGCCGGTGAGCAGGTCCACGGCGCTGGCCGTCTTGGGGAACGCGATCACTTCCCGGATCGTGTGCTCCCCGGCCAACGCCATCACGAAGCGGTCCAGCCCAAACGCGATGCCCCCATGGGGCGGCGCGCCGTACTGGAGGGCGTCCAGCAGAAAGCCGAACCGCGCCCGCGCCTCCTCGGGCGTGATACCGAGCAACGCAAAGAGTCGCTCCTGCAGGCTGCGCTCATGGATGCGGATGCTCCCCCCGGCCACCTCGAGCCCATTGAGCACCAGGTCGTGCGCCTTGGCGCGTACCCGGGCGGGCGCGGTGTCGAGCAGCGGGCGATCCTCGTCCAGCGGCGCCGTGAAGGGATGGTGCACGGCAACGTGACGGCGTTCCTCGGGGCTGTACTCAAGGAGCGGGAACTCCAGAATCCAGGCAAACCGCAGCTCCGTCGGTTCGGGCTGCCAGCCGCCGCGCTCCGCGACCAGGAGCCGGAGCCGCCCCAGTGCCGCGGCCACCCTCGCCTCGGGCCCTGCGGCCACCAGCAGGAGGTCGCCGTCTCCCGCGCCGAACCTGACGCGCAGCGCCTCCAGTTCGCCTGGACCCATGTGGCGCGCCAGCGCGCCCCTGGGCCCTGCGGGTCCCAGGGCAACAGTGGCCAGGCCTTCGAGGCCGGCGGCCGTCGCGACCGCTCCCCAGGCCTCCACCTCGCGCCGTGTCACACCCGCCAGCCCGGCCGCCCGCAGCCCCCGGACGACGCCACCGGCGCTGACGGCCGCCCGGAACCGCTCCACGCCGCCGGCTGCCGCCAGGTCGGTCAGGTCCACGATCTCGACCCCGATGCGCAGGTCGGGCTTGTCGGTTCCGTAGCGGCGTACCGCCTCGGCATACGACAGGCGCGGGAACGGGCGCGCGACCCGGACACCGGCGGCCTCCTCCACAACCGCCGCCACCATCTCCTCGGTGACAGCCAGCACATCGTCCTGGCTGACGAAGCTCATCTCCAGGTCGATCTGCGTGAACTCGGGCTGGCGGTCGGCCCGCAGGTCTTCGTCGCGAAAGCACCGGACGATCTGAAAGTAGCGGTCGATGCCCGCGACCATGAGCAACTGCTTGAACAGCTGCGGCGACTGCGGCAGGGCGTAGAAGTGCCCCCGGTGCAGCCGGCTGGGCACCAGGAAGTCCCGCGCGCCCTCGGGCGTGCTCCGAATCAACATCGGCGTCTCGACTTCCAGGAACCCCAGCCGGTCGAGCACGCGGCGCGTGGCCAGCGCCACCCGATGGCGCAGGAGCAGGTTCCGGTACATGCGGGGACGTCGCAGATCGAGGAACCGGTAGCGCAGCCGTACCGCCTCGTCCACCCCGCCGTCGTCACCCGGGGCGAACGGCGGCACCAGCGACGGCGCCAGCACCCGCAGCGCCTCCGCGCGCACTTCCACGTCGCCCGTTGGCAGGCGACGATTCTCGGTGCCGGCAGGCCGGCGTGCCACCACGCCCTCCACCCCCACCACGTACTCACTCCGCACGGTCCCCGCGGTGACGCCGGCGTCCGGAGCCGCCCGCGGGTCCACCACGACCTGGACGACACCCTCGCGATCGCGCAGATCCAGGAAGATCAGGCCCCCGAGATCGCGGCGGCGCTGGACCCACCCGGCCAGCCGGACCCGCTGGCCGGCGTGGGCCGGCCGGAGTTCCCCGCACATGTGGGAACGCAGTGCTGTCCTCACCGCCGTGCCTCCTCGCCCAGCCGGGCGCGCAGCGTCGCCACCAGCGCATCGCGCGCCACGGTCTCCTGCCGCCCCGTGGCCATCGCGCGCACCGTCACCACACCTGCGCTCAGCTCGGCATCGCCCAGAACCGCTGCCACCTGTGCGCCGACGCGGTGGGCGTGGCGCATCTGGGCCCGGACGTCCCGGCCCAGCAGATCCACCTCCACGTGCAGCCCCGCGGCCCTGAGCTCGTCGGCCAGACGCAGGCCCGCCGGCCGCGCGGCGTCGCCCACCGTGACAACCATCACCTGCACGCCGCTCCCGACAGCCGCCGCCAGCTCCTCCTGCTCGAGCACCAGGAGCAGCCGGTCGAGCCCCAGACCAAAGCCCACGCCGGGTGTCGGCGGGCCGCCGAGCTGCTCGGCCAGGCCATCGTAGCGACCGCCGCCGAAGACAGCATTCTGCGCGCCCAGGCGTCCGGAGTAGACTTCGAACGCGGTCCGCGTGTAGTAGTCCATGCCGCGGACGATGAACCGGTCGAGGACGTACGGAATCTCCAGGGTCTCCAGGTGGGCCCGCACGCCGGCGAAGTGCTCTGCGCACGGTGCGCAGAGCACGTCGACGATGGCCGGCGCTCCGGCGGCGACGCGGCGGCATCCTTCCTGCTTGCACTCCAGAATGCGGAGCGGCTGTCGCTCGAAGCGCCGCCGACAGTCGGCGCACAGCTCGTCCAGGAGCGGCCGGACGTACGCCCGCAGCGCCTCCAGGTAGCGCGGCCGGCAGGCCGCGTCGCCGACGCTGTTGAGCCGCACCTCAACGTGTGCCAGCCCGAGCGCCTGCAGGAGCCGTACCGGCAGGCTGAGCACCTCGGCGTCGGCCGCAGGGTCGGCGCTGCCGATGATCTCAGCGCCGAACTGCGTATGCTGGCGATACCGACCCTTCTGCGGACGGTCGTAGCGGAACATGCTGGCCAGGTAATACAGCTTCACGGGCTGCGGCCACTGGCGCAGGCCGTGCTCAAGGAAGGCCCGCACCACGCCGGCGGTCCCCTCCGGTCGCAGGCTCAGTGACCGCCCGCTGCGGTCGGCGAAGGTGTACATCTCCTTTTCGACGATGTCCGTGGCCTCGCCCACGGTCCGCTGGAACACCTCGGTGTGCTCCACCACCGGCGTGCGGATCTCTCGAAAGCCGTACCGCGCGGCGAGCGCGTGTATGCGCGCCTCCAGAGCCTGCCAGCGTTCCACCTCGCCGGGCAGGATGTCGCGCATCCCGCGCGGTGCCTGGATCTCCGCCACCGTGCCGCCTCCCCTCGCCTGCCCCGACCAAACGCAGGCGCGCCCTCGCCCCACAGGGGCGAGAGCGCGCAGCTCCCGCGGTGCCACCCTGCTTGCCCTCCCGGTCGCTACCGCAACCGGGGTCTCGGCCACTCCCTCGCGATCACGGGCGAACCCGGACGCCTGCCCACCTGGGCGGCATCGGCTCAGGAGCTGTCGTTCGGTCCCGGGGAACCTGCAGGCGCTTCCAGCCCGCAGCGCGGGCGCCTGCTCTCTGCCAGGCGCCGGAACCTACTCCGCTCCGTCGTCGCCAATGCGGCGAAACCCGCATCTATTCTAGCAGCGCCGGCCCCGCGCCGGTCAACGACGTTCCGGCGACCCCAAGGCGGCGCTTGCGCCGGCCGTCGGCGTGGCCTATGCTAGCCAGTGATCCTGCGCGCCGACAGCCGGCGCCCCATCATGCGCGGGGAGGTATGGCGTGCACGCGGTCATCTTGGCCGGCGGACGCGGAGAGCGTCTGCGGCCATTCACCGAGGATCGACCCAAGCCCATGGTGGAGATCATGGGGGTCCCGCTCCTGGCCTACCAGCTGCACTGGCTGCAGACCCAGGGCGTCACCGAGGTGGTCATCGGCTGCGGCTACCGGCACGAGGTGATCACGGACTACTTCGGCGACGGCGCCAAGTGGGGCATGCGCATCCACTATGCCGTGGAGGACGAGCCGTTGGGCCGCGGCGGGGCCATCAAGCACGCCTACCGCCGCCTGCCCGGCACTCCCGCCCTCATCGTTGCCACCAACGGGGATGTCATCACGAATCTGCCGCTGCTGCCGGTCGTTGAGCACCATCGCGCGCGAGGGTTCCTGGCCACCGTGGTCCTCACCCCGTATGTGAGCACCTACGGCCTGGTGGAAGTCGACGCCCACGATCGGGTCGTGGCGTTCCACGAGAAGCCCACGCTGCCCTACTGGGTCAACGCCGGGGTTTACATCCTCTCGAACCAGGCCGTGGAGCTGTTTCCCGACACCGGCGACCACGAGACGACCATCTTCCCCGCGCTGGCGGCGCAGGGCCGGCTCGGCGCGTACAAATCCACCGCCTACTGGCGGGCGGTGGACACGGTGAAGGATCTCTCGGAGGTGAAGAAGGAGCTGGAGCGCCGGCTGCTCAGTGCGTTCCTGGCGTAGCCCGGGCTCGCGGGACGACCTCGAGTACCAGCGTGACGGGGCCGTCGTTGTAGATTTCCACCAGCATGGACGCTCCGAAGCGCCCGGTGGCGACCCGGATCCCGTGGGCGCGCAGGCGCTCCGCCACCCGCGCGCACAGCGGCGCGGCACGCTCCGGCGGCGCCGCGCGCGCGAACGACGGCCGCCGGCCGCGGCTGGTATCACCGTAGAGGGTGAACTGTGGCACGAGCAAGACCTCGCCGCCGACGTCGAGCAGCGACCGGTTCAGCTTGCCGGCGCTGTCGTCGAAGAAGCGCAGGTGGGCCAGCTTGTCGGCCATGGCGTCGGCTTCGGCGGGACTGTCGCCGTCCCCCACGCCGAGGAGGACCACGACGCCTCGGCCAATGACCCCGACGGGCGTCTCGCCCACCCGCGCCACGCCGCGCATCACCCGCTGGACGACCGCGCGCACGGCTACGGTGCGGGCGCGCCGGCCGCCAGCACCTCTCGGAGCGCGGCGACCACCTGCTGCGAGTCGTCAGGCGTGTTGTAGAAGTAGGGGGACAGGCGCACGAGCCCGGGGCGGGCGTCCACCACGATACCCCGCGCACGCAGTCCCGTGACGACGCCGGGAGGGTCCGGGACGGGCACCGTCACGATGCCAGCGTGCCCGTCGAGGGCGATCGGCACGCGGGGCGTCAGACCCGCGGCGCGCAGCCGATCCACCAGATCGGCGACCAGCTCGAGCTGACGGCGGCGGAGCTGCGTCGCGCCGATCTCGAGCACGATCTCCAGCCCAGCGTCTGCGGCGTACGCCGCCGCCAGGGCCGGCGTGCCCCCCTCGAAGCGCCGCGCGTCCGCTGCGGGCTCGAACCGGTCGGTGCGGAACGCGAACTGGTCGCGATGCGCGAACCACCCGACCGCGCTCGGGTGCAGGTGCTCGTGCAGCTCACGGCGAACGTAGAGGAACGCGAACCCCGGCCCACCGAGCAGCCACTTCAATCCCCCCGTGACCAGGAAGTCGACCCCGAGCGCACGGACGTCGGTCGGCAGCTGGCCGGTGGCCTGGTAGGCGTCGATGAGGCACAGGGCGCCCCGGCGGTGCGCCAGGTCGGCCAGCGCGGCGACGTCCTGCACGTAGCCGCTGGTGTAGTAGACATGGGAGGCCACGATCAGGGACGTCCGCACATCGGCGGCAGCGGCGTACGCCTCCACTGGCGTCGTGACCGCGTCGGGATCGCCCACAACGCTGGGCGCAAGACCAGTGGGCTCTCTGGCGAGCCACTGGTAGACCGTAGTGGGGAAGTCGAGCCGGCTGACGACCACCCGGGGGCGCCGCGGGTCCCAGACCGCGCTGGCGACGGCGGTGAGGGCAGCCGTAATGGATGGGAAGAGGGCGACCTCCTCGGGTGCCGCGCCGATGACCCGCGCGCACTTCGCACGCAGTGCCGCGAGGCGCTCCCACCACGGTCCGTACCACGCCGCGGCGCCGTGCGCGTGCCACAGGTCCAAAAACCGCCGGACGGCGGCCTCGACCCGCACCGACAACGCCCCCAGCGAGCACGTGTTGAAGTACACGGCCCGCCGGAAGATGGGGAACTCCTGACGCCAGCGCCCCCAGTCCGGCGCGGCGGCCCCGGGCATCGGCAGCTGGTCGGGCGCGGGCACCGCCCCCTACGTGCGCCGGACCGGCTCCAGCACCTTCAGCCGCCGCCGGACGTCCTCAAGGGTCTGGCGGCGCTTGGGGTACGCGAACCGCACGTACTGTCGGCCGGCGGCGGGATCGCGGTAGAAACTGCTGCCGGGCACAGCCCCCACGCCGCAGCGCTCGACGAGCGCCCGTGCGAAGGTGGTGTCGTCGGGACTCCCAAACGCGCTGATCTCGGCCATGATGTAGTACGCGCCGCGCGGGGGCAGGCACCGGAAGCCGGCGTCCGTCAGGATCTCCAAGAGCAGGTCGCGTTTCTGCTGGTACATGGCGGACAGCTGCGTGTAGTAGTCACGCGGGAAGCGTAGCGCCACGGCGCTGGCCTCCTGCAACGCCGCGGCCGCACCCACCGTGAGGAAGTCGTGCGCCTTGCGGATACCGTCAGCGATGGCGGGATCGCCGGCAATGGCCCAGCCGACCCGCCAGCCGGTGACGCTGTAGGTCTTGGACATGCTGTTGATGGTCACGGTTCGGTCGAACATGCCGGGGAGCGCCGCCAGGCTCAGGTGTTCCGCGCCGTCGTAGACGATGTGCTCGTACACCTCGTCGGTGATGGCCAGCGCGTCCCACCGCTGGCAGAGGGCGGCGATCAGCTCCAGCTCCGCGCGGGTGAACACTTTACCGGTGGGGTTGTGGGGGGTGTTGACGATGATGGCGCGGGTACGCGGTCCGAAGGCCGCGCGCAACTCGTCGGGATCGAACGGCAGGCCAGGCGCGTCCAGGCGCAGCCGGACGTGGCGCAGGCTGGCCCCGGACAGCAACGCATCGGGCCCGTAGTTCTCGTAGAACGGCTCGAAGACCACGACCTCGTCCCCGGGGTCCAGCACGGCCAGGAGGGTGGCCATCATGGCCTCGGTGGCGCCGCAGGTGACGGTGATGTGTCGATCAGGGTCCACCGAGAGGCCGTTGTACCACGCCACCTTTTCGGCCAGGGCCTGCCGCAGGCGCGGCGACCCCCACGTGACGGCGTACTGGTTCCACCCGTCGCGCAGGGCCCGGACCGCCGCCTCGACGAGCTCCGGCGGGGCGTCGAAGTCCGGAAATCCCTGGGCCAGGTTGATGCCCCCGTGCTGGTCCGTGATGCGGGTCATCTCGCGAATGACCGATTCCGTGAACAGGTTCACTCTCGCCGCCGTCGTGCGCTTCACGCCGTCCCCCCTGCGTGATGATCGATGTGGTGCGCGGTACACCCGGGCGGTCAGGTGGGTACCACGCGGGCCACGTTGAAGACCTCCGGGACCTTCTCGATCTTCTGCATGACCCCGTGGAGCTGGCCCACGTTGCGGATGTCGAGGACGATGTTGGTGACCGCGACCTTGTCCCTGCGGACCCGGGCATTGACGGAGATGACGTTGGTCTTGGTCTCCGCAATGGCGGCCAGGATGTCTTTCAGGAGCCCGACGCGGTCAAAGGCCTCCACCTCGACCTCGACCTGGTAGGGACCCTCGTGTGCCCGCTCCCACTCCACCTCCATGACCCGCTCGGGGTGCGCCCGCAGAAACGCGATGTTGGGGCAGTCGCTCCGGTGGATGGTGACGCCCCGCCCTCGGGTTACGTAGCCGACGATGCGGTCGCCGGGCAGGGGCGTGCAGCACCGCGCGAAGTGCATGAGCACGTTGTCCACGCCGCGGATCCGCACCCCGCGGGACGCCTGGGTCGGCGGCCCCGCCGGCGGGGAGGGCAGCACCTGGACCTCCTCGGTCGGCGCCTCGCCCCGCAGGGCCCCCACCACGTGCAGCAGCGACACGTCACCGTTGCCGATGGCGGCCAGCAGTTCCTCCTCGGAGCGCAGGTTGAACTGCGCCGCCACCTCCCGCAGGCGCTCGGCCTTCATGGCCGCTGCCACCGCGCCGGTGCGCCGCAGCTCGCGTTCCAGCAGCTCCCGCCCGCGAACGACGTTCTCCTGGTGGCGCTCCTTCTTGAACCACTGCTTGATCTTCGACCGCGCGTTGCTGGTCACCACGAACCCCAGCCAGTCGCGGCTCGGGCCCGGGCTGGACTTGTTCGTGACGATCTCCACGATGTCACCGGTGTGCAGCCTGTGCGACAGCGGCACCAGGCGGCCGTTCACCTTGGCCCCCACCGTGTGGTGGCCGACGTCGGTGTGAATGCGGTACGCGAAGTCCACGGGGGTGGCGCCCGCCGGCAGGTCGACGACGTCTCCCTTGGGCGTGAAGACGAACACCTCGTTCTGGAACAGGTCCAGACGGATCGACTCGACGAACTCCCGGGCGTCTGCCAGATCCTGCTGCCACTCCAGGAGCTGGCGCAGCCACGCCAGCTTGCGCTCGACCTCGCGCTCGGCGGCCGAGCCCTGCTTGTACTTCCAGTGGGCCGCGATCCCGTGCTCGGCTTCATGGTGCATCTGGTGGGTGCGGATCTGGATCTCCAGCGGCTCGCCCTCGTAGAGAACTGCCGTGTGCAGCGACTGGTAGCCACTGGTCTTGGGGTTGGCGATGTAATCATCGAACTCCCCGGGGATCGGCTTCCACAGCGAATGCACGACGCCCAGGGCCGCGTAGCAGTCCTTGACGTCGTCTACCAGAACGCGGATACCCAGCCGGTCGTAGATCCTGGCGATGCTCTGGCCCGTGTACTTCGGCCGCTGCAGCTTCTTCCAGATGCTGTAGAGATGCTTGGGCCGTCCGGTGATGTGCCGGCGGTCGATCTTGATCCCGGCCTTCTGCAACTCGCGGTGCAGCACCGTGCACACCCGGTCGACCAGCGCCTGCCGGGCCTCTTCCGCCTGCGCGAGTTCCCGCGCGATCTCGGCATGGGTCTCCGGGTGGAGCTCGCGGAACGCCAGATCTTCCAGTTCCTTTTGGAGACTGCCGATGCCCAGGCGCTCGGCCAGCGGGGCGTAGATCTCTAGGGTCTCCTGGGCGGTGCGCTTCCGCTTCCACTCGGGCAACGGTGCGATCGTCCGCATGTTGTGCAGGCGGTCGGCGAGTTTGATGAGCACGATGCGGATGTCGTTGGCCATGGCCAGGAACATCTTGCGCAGACTCTCGGCCTGGCGCTCCTCGCGGCTCTGCCACTCGATCTTGCCCAGCTTGGTCACGCCGTCCACCAGCGCGGCGATCTCGGGGCCGAAGCGCTCCCGGAGCTCAGTCGCCTCCACGCCGGTGTCCTCCAGCACGTCGTGGAGCAGCGCGGCCGCCACCGTCGTGGGATCGAGGTGTAGCTCCGCCAGGATGGTGGCGACGGCCACGCAGTGGGACACGTAGGGCTCCCCTGACGCGCGCGTCTGGCCCTCGTGCGCCCGGGCGGCAGCCAGGTACGCGTCGCGCACAACGTCCAGATCGGCCTTGGGGAACCGCTGGCGCAGCGTCGCCACCAGGCCCTGGACCTCGGCAGGCAGCGCCTGGAAGCTGCTCGGTTGTCGGAGCAGGTCCAGCCACTTCACGGGGCGTCACCCCGCACCGCGTCTGTCACCATGTGCCCGTAGATGTGGCCAATATGTATAATAATTCGCGGTTTCCCCCCAGGCACCTTCCGGGCCAGGCGAGCGACCGTCAACACCCCACCAGATCAGCCAGAATCTGCGCTGCCGGGCTGCTGGCCCACGCCCGCAGTGCGCCCAGGGCGCTGCGGGCCCGCTCGCCCTCAGCGTACCGCAGGGATCGGGTGAGATCCACGCGGTCGGCCAGGCCGGCCAGCGTGTAGCGAACGCCCTCCCCGAGGTCTTCGCGGGCAAGCACCCCGGCTTCTGTCAGGACGGCCAGGACGGCCTCAAGCTCGGCCGCCGTGCAGCCGGCCCCCTGGAGGGCAGGAGGATGCCCGGGCACGGCGTTGATGGATCCGCCCGCGGCGCGGATCGCGCGGTAGCAACGGGCGAGCGCCGCCCGCGACGGAAAAACCGCGTCGAGCGCGGCTTCTGCTCCGGCCAGGTGGTCTGGCGGGTAGGCGAGGACCACCGTCGCGGCCCGCCCCCCCAGCCCGGCGAGCCCCAGTTCCTCCGCGGCCAGCAGAGGGTCGGGCCGCAGGGCCAGCGCAACGACGCGGCGCGCATCGGGTGGAATCGCGGGATCGGTCGCGTGGGTTCCGAGGACCAGGCACGCAAGGCGCCCGGCGCCAAACAGGTCCTCGAGGACGCGTCGCAGCGTCGTCGGCAGTCCAGTGTGGTAGTAGGCCACCCGGTGGCGGCCTGTGCTCCCCTCGTGGAGACGCGTGGCCAGCGACACGCTGGCTGCGGGATCGGCGACCAGCACCAGCGTCTTCTCCAACCTGCCATCCGGCCGGCGGGCGGTAAGCCACGCGTCGGCATCCCGCCCGCGCCGGTCGATCACGCGCAGCGCCGCGCGTGGCCCGGTCCGAACCGCCGGCACCCCGAAGGCCCGCGCCGCGTGCCCGCCCAGGACAGCCGGCGGGATGGAGCCGATCAGGAGGCGCACTGCACCGCCGGCCCGATCGAGCAGGTGCTCGACCTCATCCGCTGCCACGGCGTCGCCCACCACCACCGCCGGAGCGGCCCGGTCGCTGTTGCGGTCGATCCAGGCCAGCGACGCGATCAGCAGGTCGAGCCGCCCACGCTCCAGGGCTTCGGCCACCCGGCCGGCGGCGCCGGGCGAGACCGCCCCGTGGATCACGGCTGCCCGGACACCCAGGCGCCGCAGCCATGGTATCATCAATTCCCCCCACGCCTCCGCAACCGCCGCACGCGGCACGGCCAGGACGACTGGCCGCCGGGTGGAGACCCATACCGCCAGGGCAGCCATGACGGCCGTGGGCACGAGCCCTCGCCCTGGACCCAGCGGGAGGACCAGACGCTCGCCGCCCTGCAGCCGCGCCAGGATCTCGCGCTGCGCGGCCGTCGGCGCGCGGCCGCGCAACAGACGGGCAGCGAGGAAGTCCGTGAGGTCGGCGCCCGCCGGCCAGCGCGCCGACGGGGCCTGGCCTTCCTCCTCCTCCGGCCATGCCGGTGCCTCGCGCTCGACCAGGATGTTGAGACCCCACGCGCGCTCCCCGCCGCCGGTCACTGCCACCGCCGTCGCCGCATACCGTGCACCGGCGTCCATGGCGGGGGCCAGATGCGCGGCGAGACGTGCGCGAAGGAAGCCGAGCGGGGTGCCATCGAGCCGCCGAACCTGCACCGCGTACGGGTCGCTCGGATTGCGGGGTTCGCGCACCAGGCGGAGTCGCTCTCCGGGCCTGACGGTCTGTACAGCAGCTTGGCGTCCCGCGTAGGTCACGCCGACGACCTTGGTGTGGAAGGCCTCGGCCTGCTCAAGCGGCCGCCGCTCGCCGTCGAGGTAGTCGGACGCGCGCGCGAAGAGCCGGTCCAACACCTGGACAGCATCGGCGGTCACGGCCTCCAGGTCTACCCCGGGCGTCGCCATGTCCACCGCGACGAGCTGCACCGCCGGCGGATCTACCCAGGGATCCATCGCGAGGGTGTAGGCCAGGTCCACGCGCGCGCGAGTGAAGGCCAGGAGTTCGGCCTTCTCGCCGTGTCGAAAGGCGATCGCCTCGACCGTCCGGCGGCCGTCGCCGACCACCAGGCGCAGGTGCGCACCGTCGCCCACCAGCGTCGTGCCCACGGCCTGCAGGCCTCGCGTCAGGAACACCGGCTCGGGGTTGCCCGGCCCATGGGGCGCCAGGCGGCCCAGTGCGTCCACCAGCTCGGGCGAGAGCACGCTCAGGTCGACCTCGGCATCCGCCTCCACCACCGGGCGAAGATCCTCGGGCGTGACGCGAGTGGCCACGGCCTGCTCGAACGCGCGGGCGAACGCTGCGGTGGCGCCGGCAGCGATCACCAGCCCCGCGGCCATGGCGTGGCCCCCGTAGCCGAGCAGATGGCGGTCGGCCTCGCGAAGCGCCTCCAGCAGGTGCACGATCGGGATGCTGCGGGCCGAGCCCCGGCCGCGTTCTCCCTCGAGCGCGATCATCACCACGGGACGATGAAACCGCTCCACCAGCTGCGAGGCTACGATGCCGATCACACCTGGGTGCCAGCCCTCCTGCGCCAGGACGACGGCCGGCCGGTCGAGCAGACCCTCGCGCTCCACGCGCTCAAGCACCTCTGCCAGGACCGCGTCGCAGAGTTGGCGGCGCTGCGCGTTGAGCCGGTCGAGGCCCTCGGCCAGCGCCCGCGCTTCCTCCGGGTCATCGGTGAGCAGCAGGCGCACCGCGTCGCTCGCGTGGGCCAGCCTGCCGGCAGCATTGAGCCGCGGGGCCATGCCGTGTGAGATGTCCCGCACCGCAAAGGGCGGCCGCACGCCGGCCACCTCGACGAGCGCCGCGAGCCCCGGCCGATGCGGCCGCGCCAGGGACGCCAGTCCAGCAGCGACCAGCACACGGTTGTCCCCCAGCAGCGTCACGGCGTCTGCGACCGTGCCGATGGCGGCCAGGGGTACCAGGTCGTCGGGGACTGCGCGGCCCGCACGGCCAAACAGGGCCCGCGCAGCCTGGAAGGCCAGCCCGGCCGCGCAGTAGTCTTCGGGCGGCGGGGACGTCCGTTTGGGATTCACCAGCGCCGCAGCGGGCGGCAGGACCTCGGGGGGTTCGTGGTGGTCGAGCACCACCAGGTCCACGCCCGCGGCGCGGGCGGCCTCCGCAGCGGCGTGGGCCCCGGTGCCGCAGTCCACTGCCACCAGGAGCCGGATGCCGCGCCCGGCCAGGGCCGCGACGGCTTCCGGATGGAGCCCGTAGCCTTCCCGGCGCCGGTCGGGGATATAGAACTCGACGTTGCCCCCGAGGGCGCGCAGGGCGCGTACCAGGATTGCCGTGGCCGTCACGCCGTCGGCGTCGTAGTCGCCGTACACGGCCACGGGCCGGCGCGCACGGAGGGCAGCGTCGATGCACCCGACCGCCCGCGCCATGTCGCTCAGCCGGAGGGGGTTCTGGAGCCTGTCGAGCCGCGGGGCGAGGAACGCGTCGGCGGCCATGGGGTCGCGGAGCCCGCGGTTGACCAGCACCTGAGCGACCAGCGGGTGCAGGCCGAGCGCCGCCGACAGCGCCGTGGTCGCCGCCGGGTCGGCCGGGGCGATGCGCCAGCGCGGAGCCTGGTGGCGCGTCTGCGTCATCACCCCACTACGGCTCGCGCCAGGGGAGAGAACCTGCGGCCGGTCCTATGGGCGATCCTGGCGCTCCGCCGATGGGCGGGCAGCCTCCAGTTCGCGCACGCGGGCCTGCAGGTCGCGCACCCGTGCGCGGAGGTGCTGCTGCCCCAGCAGGCTGCTGATGAACACCAGGACGCCGCCGACCACCGCGCCGCCGACCACCGCCAGAGCCACTGTCGTCTGCGCCCGCCAGACCAGGAACCGGAGCACGACCGGCTCGGGGTTGTACAGGGCGAAGACGGTGACCCCGACCAGCAGGATTAACGCGAAGAGCGTGAACGCCGACACGCGGGCTCCTAGCGCCGGCGGGGCCGGCGGCGCGCCGGCGCCGCCGGCACGGCCGCGGGTTCGGCGTCCGCGGTCCGCGCCAGCGGTCGGGCCGGGGCCTCCTCCCGCCGCCCGGTCCGGCGATCCGTCCACAGATGCCAGTCGACCAGCAGGGCGCTGGCATTGAACACCGACGAGTACCCCCCGGTCAGAATGCCGATCATCAGGCCGAAGGCGAAGTCGCGCACCGTCACGCCCCCGAAGACGTACACGGCACCGATCGCCATGACCGTGGTCAGACCGGTCGTAATCGACCGCGCCAGCACCTCGAGGATGCTGCGGTTGACCAGCCGGTCGAAGGGCTCGCGGGGACGCTGGGCCAGGTTCTCGCGGATGCGGTCGTAGACGATGATCGTGTCGTTGATGGAGTACCCGACCACGGTCAGCAGCACAGCCACGAACGTACTGTTGACTTCCTTGCGGGTCAGGGCGAAGACCCCGACCACCAGCAGGAGGTCGTGCAGCAGCGCCATGTCAGCCGTCAGTGCGTACCGCACCGACTTGAACCGGTAGGAGATGTACAGCACCTGCAGCGCCAGCCCCAGCACGACCGCCACGATGGCGATGTTCCGGAGCTCGCGCCCGATCTTTGGCCCGACCTCCTCCTCCCGCAACACCGTCAGCCGGCCGAACGTCTGCCGGAGGTCGGCCAGCAGGGCCCGCTTCGCGTCGTCGTCGAGCGGTCGCGTACGGATGATGGCTTCCTGCCCCGCTTTCTGGATGATGCTCTCGCCGGTGGCATGCCGATCGACCACCGCTCGCACGTCGGCTACCTCGAACGGCCGCTCGATGACGAACTGGAAGAAATCGCCGCCGGTGAAGTCGATCCCCCAGTTGAGCGCACCCCGGCCGGCGGCGACGTTGATCACCAGTGCCGCCACACCGGGGACGATGAGCGCCACCGACAGCAGGTAGCCCCAGCGCCGGGCGCCGATGATGTCCCAGGGCCGCGTGCTCATCGCGCCACCGGCCCGGCCACGCGGACCAGCGCGGCGCCCAGCCCCGCGGCCACGGCCCCGTCCACGAACACCCGGGTCACGACGATCGCCGAGAACATGCTGGCCAGCACGCCCAGGCTCAGCGTGACCGCGAACCCCCGAATCGGACCGCTGCCCAGCAGGAACAGGACCACGCCGGCGAGCAGGGTCGTCACGTTGGAGTCGAGGATGGCGGACATGGCGCGGCTCCAGCCGGCCGTGATCGCAGCCCGCAGCGTCTTCCCGGCGCGCAGTTCCTCCTTGGTGCGCTCGAAGATGATCACATTGGCGTCGACCGCCATGCCCACCGACAGGATCAGCCCGGCGATGCCGGGCAGGGTCAGCGTCGCGTGCAGCCCCACCAGCAGCGCCAGCACCACGAGGAGGTAGACGCCCAGGGCGAGGGCGGCCAGGAGCCCCGGCAGGCCATAGTAGAGGACCATGAACCCGACGACGGCAGCCCCCGCGACCCAGCCGGCCTTGACGCTGGCATCGATCGAATCGCGACCCAGCTGCGGCCCGACGGTGCGGTTCTCCACGACCTCCACGGGAATGGGCAGGGCGCCGCCCCGCAGCAGTACCGCCAGGTCCCGGGCCTCCTCGATGGACTGGAAGCCACCGCTGATGACTCCGCGCCCGCCCGTGATACGGTCGCGGATCACCGGCGACGAGATCACCTCATTGTCGAGCACGATGGTCAGGTAGCGTCCGATGTTCTTCCCGGTGAACTCCTCGAACACGCGTCCGCCACGACTGTGGAACTCAAACTGCACGATGGGCTCCGCCGTGGTCTGATCGAACGCGGCGCGGGCATCTCGGAGATCGCCGCCCGTCAGGATGACAGTCTTCGGCAGCGCCAGCGGCGCAGGCGCCGGCTGGCCGGGCGCGGGCGGGGGCAGGGTCACCGTCTTGCCGTCGGCGCTCCACCGCGCGCCCTCCGGCAGCCGCTGCGCCCCGGTGTCCACGAACTCCAGCAGCGCGGTCTTCCCGATGAGGCGGATGGCTCGCTCGGGTTCGTCGATACCGGGCAGCTCGACGATGATCCGGCTGGTGCCCTGTCGCTGGATCGTCGGCTCCACGACCCCCAGCTGGTCGATGCGGCGCTCGATGACGCGCATGGCCGCGTCCACGGCGTCGGGTGTGGCCTTCGTGGTCGGCGAGTCCCGGCCCTCGAGCACCAGCAGGCTCCCGCCCCGCAGATCCAACCCGAGGTTCATGCGCAGGGCTACACCCTGCCACTGCGGGCGCCAGCCGCGCACGCGCACCGGCTGGAACGCCACCTGCAGCGCGACGACGGCGACGAGCAGGATCAGGACCAGCCGGAGGCCGAGCCGCGATCCCAACGAGCCATCTCCTTTCGAGACCCGCGAGGCGTACACAGGCGCAAAAAAAGAGGGCCACAGCCCGGCTCATTATAGCCGCGGGCAGAATCCAGTGTCAAACTGCCGCGGCTGCCGATGCCAGCGCAGCGCGCGGCACCGCCAGGGGACGACGGCGGGCCGGGCGAACCCACGGCCTGTGGGGCTCTTCTCGCAGTCGGCCGGTGCCGTCCCGGCGCCCATCCGTGTGCGCGCCTGCGAGGTGTTCGTGGGCACGTGCTCGTGGGCCGATCGGGGGATGGTGACCAGCGACTTCTACCCGCGCGGTCGCCGCGCCGACCCGCAGGCGCGGCTGCAGCACTATGCCGCGGTCTTCCCTACCGTCGAGGTGGACGCGTCCTACCATGCGTTGCAGCCCCCCGAGCGCGCGCGGCAGTGGGTGGCGTGGACCCCGCCCTCGTTCCGCTTCAACGTCAAGGCGTTCGCCTGGCTGACCCAGCACGAGAGCGACCCGCGGCGTCTCCCACCAGGCATCGCGGCGCTGCTACCGGCCGGGCTGCGGAACGGCGGCCCCGTGGCCGGCTCGCGCGTCCCTGAGGAGGCGCTGGCAGCCGCCTGGGACGCCTTCGCGGCGTTCGTCGACGTCTTCGCCCGGGCGGGCAGGCTCGGCTACGTCCTGTTCCAGTTCCCCAAGGGGCGCGGCTTCTCGCCGGATCTCCTGGCCTACCTCGACACGTGGGAGCCGTACCTGCGCGGCTGGCCCGTGGCCGTCGAGATCCGTCACCGCGACTGGCTGTACCGGCACCACCGCGAGATCTTCCTTCGCTACCTGCGCGATCGGCGCTTCGCCTACGTCATCCCCGACCTGGCCCGGGCGGGCTACCTGCCGCCGCCGGAGCCGGTGGTCACCACCGACTGGTCGGTGGTGCGCTTCCACGGTCGCAACCCGGCCCTGCTGGACCGACGGGCCTCCACCGACCGGGCGTACGACTACCTGTACTCGTTCGAGGAGCTCCAGGCGTGGGCCCGGCGTGCACAGGGACTCGCCGAGGACGTGCGGACGCTGTACTTGATGTTCAACAACCACGCGCGAGGGCAGGCCGCGCGCAACGCCCGGCAGATGCTCGACCTGCTGGTCTCCTGAGGCGCTGCCCGGGCAGGCGCTGCCGGACGCCTACAGGTCGGGAATCTGCCAGTCGATCTCGCCCCGGCCGGCCGCGCGCAGCGCGGCGTTCACCCGGCTGAACGGCCGGCTGCCGAAGAAGCCGTAGCGTGCCGAATGCGGCGACGGATGTGCGCCCTCGACCACGACGTGCCGCGTCTGGTCGATCAGCGCCCGTGCACGCCGGGCGTCGCGGCCCCACAGCATGAAGACCACTCGATGGCGCTTCGCGTTGACCGCACGGATGATCGCGCCGGTGAATCGCTCCCAGCCGCGCCCTCGGTGCGCTCCGGGCTCGCCGGCCCGCACCGTGAGCACGGTGTTGAGCAGCAACACTCCCTGTCGGGCCCACGGGACCAGGCAGCCGTTGTTGGGGATGCGGCAGCCCAGGTCGTCGCGCAGCTCCTGGAAGATGTTGGCCAGCGACGGCGGCACCGGCACGCCCGGCGGTACGGAGAAGCTCAGCCCGTGCGCCTGGCCCGCGCCCGGGTAGGGATCCTGCCCGAGGAGCACCACTCGCACCCGGGCGTACGGGGTGTACCGCAGGGCGGCGAAGACGTCCCGCGCGGGCGGGTAGACGACCGCCCGGCGGCGCTCGGCCCTCAGGAAAGCCCACAGCCGGCGAACGTACGGCTGGTCCAGTTCGGCGCCGACCACACGCCGCCAGTCGCCCGGCAGGGCGGGCGTCATGGAGGCGCCACGTGGAAGCGCAGGTACCACTCCCGCATCTCCGGCGCGCGGTACTGGTACTCGCTGATGAGGACCAGACGCGCCCGCGCCCCACCCAGCAGACCGGCCAGGACACGCGGGTCCGGCACGCCGGCGATCTGCGGGGTCACGGTCAGGAACAGTTCGTCGACCAGGCCCGCAGCGAACAGCCCGCGGTTGAACACCGGCCCGCCCTCCGCCAGCACCCGACGCCAGCCGCGGGCTGCCAGCAGCCCCAGGGCCGTGGCGAGATCGACCTGGCCGTCCGGCCCCGCCGGGGTCACGATGACCTCCGCACCCGCGGCCTCCAGCCGGCGGCGGTCGGCGTCGCGTGCGAGTTCGGTCGTGAGCACCACCGGCTGGACGTCCCCCCGCGTGAAGAACCGCTTGGCGTACACGGCGGCGTCGAACTCGGCCCGGCGGGTCACCACGACCGCGGCGGGATTCGCGGGTCGGCCCGCGGCCCGTCGCGCTTCCTGGAGCGCCGGATGCGTCACCGCCACCACGTCGTTTCGCCGCAGCGTGCCCGCGCCGCTGAGGACCGCATCGGCCCATCCACGCAGCGTGTGGAAGAGGTAGTGATCCACGGCCGACCCGATCGACCAGGCTCTGCCCTCGACGGCGACGCCGCCGTCGAGGGTCTGCACCATGTTCACGATCACCGCCGGCCGGCCCGGGCGGCTGGGGACATCGAGCTCGCGGTAGACCTCTGCCAGGGGCACGGCCAGGGGATGGGGTCGGCGGGCATCGTAGACCAGGTGGAGCACCTCGGGCAGCGCCGCGGGAGGTCGGTGGCGGGGGGCCGATGCGTCAGAAGTCAATGACCGCGCCCGCCTGCACGAGCCGCCGCTGCACCTCGCGCACCAGGTCCGGCTGTTCGACCAGTTGCCGCGGGGTGAGCCCGTGCTCGACGGCCACCGCCGCGGCCACGCCGGCCGCCTCGCCCATCGCCATGGTGGTGGGCACCACGCGCGCGGACCCCGTCGCCTGATAGGTCGCGGAGAACGCCCGGCTGGCCACGAGCAGACCATCTGCGCCGGCGGCGACCAGGGCGCGCAGCGGGATGGTATACATTCGGCGGACCGGTTTGAACGGGTACTGCTCGCCCTTCTTGTACTGGTGGAGGTCGACCGGGTACGACCCGGTCGCCACGCGGTCCCAGAACACCCTGCTGGCAGCGATATCCTCCGCGGTGAGCGTGTACAGTCCGGCCAGATGGCGGGTCTCGCGGATGTAGAGCTCCGGCGCGATCTCCACCAGCCGGGCGCGTTCGAACCCCGGGACGTGGGCGCGGAGGTAATCCAGCAGCCGGGGGATCTCGCGCCGGGCGCGCTCGTAGCCGTCACGGACCGAGGCGGGATCGGTACCGTCCACGTCGTGAATCTGCAGGGCATTGATGAGGACCGTACTATCTGGCAGGCGTCCCAGGTTCAGATCGTGCGCCGACAGCCTGTCGTCGGCAGCCTGGTAATCGAACATCAGCTCGCGAAAGCCCCAGGCATATCCGCGGAAGAACCCACTGGGCTGCCGCCCACGCCGGTGCGACCACGCGAAGTGCACCACCGCGCGCCAGTCCACATCGGCCACTCTGAACATCAGGGTGGCGGGCATCGCGCGCCGGTCGAGTCCCGACGTCTCTCGGCCGTAGGTGAACCGGACCCCTGCCGCCGCGGCAACGTCACCGTCGTCGGTGGCGTCGATGACAACGGCGGCCCGGATCGTCCGCATCTCCCCGTCCCAGGAGCGCACGACCGTGCCTACGACGCGGCCTGCTTCGCGGATGGGCTGCAGGGTGTCGGTCCGGAGGAACAACGTGATGCCGGGCTCGCGCTCAACGAGTTCGCGCAGGACGCGCTGCGCGTGCCGCGGGTCGAACGTGATGCCGCCGATCTTCTCGTAGACCTCGAGGAAGATGCCCTTGATGAGGTGGTCGCCGTCAGGCTTGCGGCTGAGATCGATCATGTTGAGCATGGCGCCAGTCCACACGGTGCCCAGGTACGGGCGCCGTTCTACCAGCGCCACCGCCCGGCCCTGGCGTGCGGCAGCCAGGGCCGCCGCCACCCCGGCAGGGCTGCCCCCGACCACGAGCACATCGGTCGGGAACACCGGAGGGCGCAGGTCGGGGCGCAGCGCCTGCGGCCGTACGGCCACCAGCAGCGTGGCGCCCAGGCACACCGCCAGCACGATGCTGGCCCGGCCCCGCACTGCTCCGGCCTCCCTCAGCCGGCGGGCCGCCGCCCTGCGGGCGTTCCCGGCGGGACGGGGTCGCCGGGCGGCTTGAACCGCTCGACGGGGTTGCGGCAGTCGCGGCAGTAGTACACGGCCCTGCACAGCGTCGGTCCGAACGGGTTCTCCAGGACGACGTTGGCCGACCCGCAGTAGGGACACGCCGCCGGCTCAGTCAGCGTCTCCCGCGGCACGCTGAGGCCATGGGTGTGGAGCCGCGCGCGTGCCGCCGGCGTCATCCGGTCCAGTGTCCATGGGACGTCGTAGCAGAACGCGACGTCGGCAGCCGCCACGCCCGAGAGCGCCAGCACCCGGGTGCGGACCCGCTCACGGATGACGTCCAGCGCCGGGCACCCGGTGTACGTGGGCACCAGCCGCACACGCACCGTCCCGTCCCGGATCTCGATGGTGTGGACCAGCCCCAGGTCGGTGATCGCCACGGGGAGCTCGGGATCCTCGACGGTGGCCAACACGCGCCACACCTCGTCGCGGGTCACGTCGGCCATGCGTTCACCACCGTGCGGTAGGGTCGGTGCGCCATACCGACGTCATCTCGTGCAGCAGCGCACGCAACGCGGGCGTGTGGTGCCCCCTTCGGCCCCCTGTCGCGGCGTCCGACGGGGACGCGCCCAGCCCCAGCGCGTCCAGGCGCGGCCGGACCTCGGCCTCAAACCGGCCGCGCTGCGCCGCGGGTGCGGCGGGCAGCAGGCCCTCGGCGACGAGCCGGGTCTGCTCCGGCGTGTCCTCGAAGAGGCCGAGCGCGCCGGGCCAGGCCGCATCCAGCGCGGCCTGCACCCGGCTGTGCGCGTCGTCCCCGGCGCGGGTCAGCCGGACCAGCCAGGCCTCGCTGAACAACAGGTGATACTTCTCCTCCCGCTGCAGCGCCCGTGCCAGCGCCGCGAACGGCCCCAGGGGTGCTGCCGCCAAGTCGGCCAGCCGGATGGCATCGGCGCGATCATACAACCAGGCGCGCACGATCGTGAACCCCCAGTCGCCGTTGGGGTGCTCGGTCAGCACCGCGTTCCGAAACGCCTCGGGCCCGCGGTCGAACGCCAGCACGTCCGGCGTGCTCCCCGTCGCGGCGGCCACCTGCTCGTAGAAGACGCGGGCGTGCCCGAGTTCCTCCTGGGCGATCGACGAAAGGGCGACGTCGGACTCGATGTCCGGCGCGAACCCGGTCCACTCGGAGTGTCGGTGGCCCAGGACCAGTTCGTCATCGGCCCAGGCCAGCAGCACCGCGCTCAGCGCAGCCCGGATCGCGTCGTCGCGCACCGCCGCCGGAGCCTCAGGCGTTTCCCACAACCCGGTCATCGCCGGCGGTAGACGCGCTGCTGCTCCCGGTACGATCCGCCGAAGCGGTAGCTCTTGTCGGTGGCAGGGGCGAAGAGGTCGGCATCCTCGTAGCGCGTGGCCGTGATGTCCGTGTAGCGCACGACCCAGAGGTTCACGCAGGGGTCGCGGCGGGCGAACTGTTCCTTGGCCACCACCAGCGCCATCTCCGGATCGGGCGCGTGGACGTCGCCCACGTGGACGTGCGGGTCGCTCTTGGAGTCCTGGCGAAAGACGGCGAAGACAAACGCAGCTTCCGGGACCAGGTCGCCCAGGTTCACAGCGCGCCTACGCGGCCGCCGCCCACCGTCCCACCGCCTCGCGCACCCACTGGTGCTGCGCGTGGTAGCGGTTGCGCAGGGCAAGCCTCTCCCGGGTCCGGGGCCCCTCGCCCCGCAGGATACGCCGGAACTCCTCCCAGTCGGGCTCGGTGTAGACATACTGGCCGGTGGCCTCGTCCCACCGGAGACCGGGGTCGGGCACGCGCAGCCCGTACTCCTGAATGAGCGGCACGAACTGCCGGAGGAACTGCTGGCGCAGCTCGTCGTTGGTCTTGACCTTGATACGCCAGCGCATCATCTGGTCGAGGTGCGGCGACGCCTGGTCCCGGGGCCCGAAGAAGTGCATCAGCGGCGTCCACCACCGGTCCAGCGCGTCCTGCACCATGGCCCGCTGCGCCGGCGTGCCCTCGGCCAGGGCCTTGAAGCCATCGATCCCCAGCCGGATGTGGAAGTCCTCCTCGTAGCAGATCCGGCGCAGCACCCGCGCGTACGGTGCGTAGGAGCAGGCCCGCAGCGCCCCTTGCGTCTGCATCGCCGCCCCGTCCACGAAGACCTGGATGACGACCACGTCGGCCCAGGTCTCGGCCGGATAGTGGAAGACGTTGTGAAACTTCGCCCGGCCTGCCAGCAGGTCGTCGATCATGGCCGCGCGGGGTCGACCCAGGTCCTCGGCAACCCGGTAGAGGAGCTGCGCGTGCCCGATCTCATCCTGGACCTTGGCGACCAGGGCCATCTTCCTGGCCAGGGTCGGAGCCCGAGGGATCCACTCCCGCTCCGGGAGGGCGCCCATCAGCTCGGAGTTGGCGTGCATCTGGATCAGGCGGAGGCACTCGGCGCGGTACCGGGCCGGCATCCACTCGCCCGCTTCCACCCGGTCGCCGGCGGCGATGCGTGCCTCGAACGCGGCCAGCCGCTCGGGGTCGTCCTCGTGGCCTGTCGGGGGAAATTCCACCACTCGATCACCTCCGCGGCCGGATCGCCCTTCATTGTAGGTGTCGCGCGACGAGGCCGTCAACGTAACCGCGCCCCCAGGGCAGCGCGCAGCCGGTCGTAGGTGTCCTCCAGGTGCTGGGGGAGCACCTTCGTCGCGGCCACGACCGGCATGAAGTTCGTATCCCCCACCCACCGCGGCACCACATGCAGGTGGAGGTGGTCCTCGATCCCCGCCCCGGCGGCCCGCCCCAGGTTCAGGCCGACGTTGAACCCCTGCGGCGCCAGGGCCGCCTCCAGCGCGCCTATCGCCAGGGCAGTCACGCGCACCACCGCGGCCGCCTCCTCGGCGGACAGGGCGTCCAGCCGGGCCGTGTGGCGGTACGGAACCACCATGACATGCCCGCTGTTGTACGGAAACTGGTTGAGCATCACGAACGCATGGACGTCACGGTGGACGATGAGGCGGCTGCGATCGTCGGCGGCCGCCAGCGCCTCGCAGAAGATGCAGACGTCCGGCTTCGGTGCCGTGACGTAGGTGCCACGCCACGGTGCCCACAGCACGTTCATGACGCGCCACGGTCAGTCCGGGCAAGCGCCTGGGCCGCCGCGGCCTGTTCGGCTTCTTTCTTGCTGCGGCCGCGCCCCTCGCCGAGGACTTTGCCGCCCGCTTCGACCACCGCCACGAAGACGCGGGCGTGGTTGGGGCCTTCCTCCTGCGCGATGCGATATCGGGGCATCTGCCCGCGGCGCTGCAGGCGTTCCTGGAGCTGGCTCTTGAAGTCCTGGCCTGCGCGCTGCATCTCCTCCGAAAGCTCGGCGATCCACCGCGAGACCACCGCGTGCGCCACGCCGTAGCCGGAGTCCATGTAGATCGCTCCGATCACGGCCTCCACGGCGTCGGCCAGCAGCGCCGGCCGCTGGCGCCCCCCGCCTTTCTCCTCTCCCTTGCCCAGCAGGACGTAGCGCGCCAGGCCCAGCCGGCGGGCGATGGATGCCAGTGCGGCCTCGTTCACCAGACGCGCCCGCTGCTTGGCCAACCCGCCTTCGTCCACATCCGGGTGGCGGCGGTAGAGCTCGTCGCTCACGACCAGACTCAACACGGCGTCGCCCAGGAACTCCAGGCGCTCGTAGCTCTTAAGCGGGAAGCCGTGCTCGTGGCTGAACGATCCGTGGCGCAGCGCCAGGTCCAGTAGTGACCGGTCGCGGAACCTGACGCCCAGCCGCTCCTCGAGCTGGGCGAGTTGCGCGAGCCGTTCCTGCGAGAGCACCTCGCCGACGGCGCCGGTCTCGTCAGGTTTGCCGGCACCGCGCAGGGGCCTAACCATGGGCGCGCAGCACCAGCGTGGCGTTGTGGCCGCCGAACCCGAAGGCGTTGGACATGGCGGCGCGCAGGCGCGCCGGACGCGCGGCGTTGGGGACGTAGTCCAGATCGCAGTCGGGATCGGGCATGTGGTAGTTGATGGTCGGCGGGATCACCTGGTGGCGCAGCGCCAGGCAGCAGGCGATGGCCTCGACGCCGCCCGCGGCGCCCAGCAGGTGCCCGGTCATCGACTTGGTGGAGCTGACTGCCAGGCGCCGGGCGTGCGCGCCGAAGGCGCGCTTGATGGCCAGCGTCTCGAGCCGGTCGTTGTAGAGGGTGCTGGTGCCGTGAGCGTTGATGTAGTCGACCTCCTCAGGGGCCAGCCCGGCATCTCGCAGCGCCCCCAGCATGGCCCGGGACGCGCCGTCCCCCTCGGGATCGGGCTGGGTGATGTGATGGGCATCGGTG
The DNA here is from genome assembly GCA_031459385.1 of Candidatus Fervidifonticultor secundus. Classification (GTDB taxonomy): domain Bacteria; phylum Sysuimicrobiota; class Sysuimicrobiia; order Sysuimicrobiales; family Humicultoraceae; genus Fervidifonticultor; species Fervidifonticultor secundus. Next base: position 222,732 of record JAVKIP010000002.1, read on the forward strand.
CTGGTGCCGTACCCGAGCAGTTCGGCATAGATGGGGGCGCCGCGCATCTCGGCCGCCTCCAGCGCCTCGAGGAGGACCACACCCGCTCCCTCGCCCATGACGAACCCGTCCCGGGTGGCGTCGAACGGCCGCGACGCGCGCGGGGGATCGTCGTTGCGGGTCGAGGTGGCCTTCATCGCCGCGAATCCCGCTAGCGAGAGGGGCGTGATCGCCGCCTCGGACCCGCCGGCCAGCATCGCGTCGGCCTCCCCGCGCTGGATCACGCGCGCCGCGTCGCCTATGGCGTTTCCGCCCGTGGCGCACGCGGTCACGACGCACTCGCTGGGCCCCTTGGCCCCCACGAGGATGGCGGTCACGCCGCTGGCCATGTTGCCGATGACCATGGGCACGAAGAACGGCGAGACGCGGTCCGGGCCGCGTTCTAGCAGCGCGCGATGCTGGGCTTCCCACGTGATCACGCCGCCCATGCCCGACCCGATCACGACGCCCACCCGGGTGGCGTTGGCGGGCGTGATGGTGAAGCGCGCATCCTCCAGCGCCAGACGGGCCGCGGCATAGGCGAACTGGACGAAGCGGTCGTTGCGTCGCGCTTCCTTCCGGTCCATGTAGGCCGTCGGGTCGAAGTCGGAGACCTCGGCCGCGATCTGGGTGGCAAACGGCGACGGGTCGAAGGCGGTGATGCGCCGGATGCCCGACCGCCCGGCCACGAGCGCCGCCCAGAAGGCCTCGTGCCCGATCCCAATGGGGCTGATGACGCCCAGACCGGTCACGACGACCCGCCGACGCATGGCGTCCTCCGCGCCTCGACTACTGCGCCTGGTCCTTCATGTGCGTCTCGATGTACTTCACGGCGTCCCCGACCGTCACGATCTTCTCGGCCTGGTCGTCGGGAATTTCGATCTCGAACTCCTCCTCGAGGGCCATCACCAGCTCCACGACGTCCAGCGAGTCCGCCCCCAGGTCCTCCACGAACGAGGAGTCCCGGGTGATGGTCTCTTCCTCCACGCCGAGCTGGTGCGCCACCCGTGCGCGGACGCGTTCGAACACCGACGCCATCGTCCCGATCACCTCCACAGCGGCTTGGGCTGCTGGGCGCCCAACCTGGATCAATGCATGATCATACCACCGTCGACGTTCAGGACCTGTCCGGTGATGTACGCGGCGGCGTCCGAGGCCAGGAAGACTACGGCGGCGGCCACCTCCTCCGGCGTCCCGGCCCGGCCCAGCGGGATCTGCTGGAGATAGCGCGCCGTCACCTCGGGCGGCAGCCGTTCGGTCATGCCGGCCGCGATGTACCCGGGGGCCACGGCGTTGACGGTGATGCCCCGGGATCCCACCTCGCGCGCCACTGCACGGGTCAGCCCGATGATCCCAGCCTTGGCCGCCACATAGTTCGCCTGCCCGGCGTTCCCGGCCTGCCCCGCGGTCGACGCGACGTTGATGATCCGTCCGCTGCGCTGCCGGATGAACTCCCGGAGCGCCGCACGGATACAGTAGAAGGCGCCCGAGAGATTGGTCGCCAGCACCTGCTGCCAGTCCTCATCCTTCATCCGCAGGATGAGGCCGTCGCGGGTCAGCCCGGCGTTGTTCACCAGGATGTCGAGACGCCCGAACGTCTCGGTCGCGGCAGCCACCACCGCCGCAGCCTGCTCGGGGTGCGCCAGGTCTGCGGCGACGGCCCGGGCCCGGCCTCCCAGCGAGGTGATCTCCTCCACCACTGCACCGGCGGCCTCCCGCCGGTGCGCGTAGTGGACGACCACCGCCGCGCCCTCCCGGGCCAGCGCCACGGCCACGCGGCTGCCGATGCCGCCGGACGCGCCCGTGACGACCGCGGCGCGCCCGTCGAGCAGCGCCATCGCCGTGCTACCTCCGCGCGTCGCCCACCGGGCCGGCGAGGGCCGCGCGCGCGGCCTCCAGGTCCGCCGGCGTCTGGACCGAGAGGACCTGCACACCCGGCAGCGTCCGGCGGATCAGGCCTGCCAGGGTCGTCCCGGGCCCGGCCTCGACGAACGTGGTGGCGCCGAGCGCGTGCAGCCGCCGCACGCACTGCTCCCAGCGCACCGGGCTCGCGATCTGGGCGATGAGGAGCCGGCGGATGGTGGCAGCCTCGCGGACCGGCTCGGCGGTCGCGTTGGCCACAACGGGGATGGCCGCATCGCGCAGCGGCACGGCGGCCAGCACCGGCGCCAGCCGGTCGGCCGCGGCCTGCATCAGCGAGGTGTGGAACGGCGCGCTGACTGCCAGGGGCACGGCACGGCGGGCGCCCCGCAGCTTCAGGCGCGCACACGCGGCCTCCACGGCCGCACGGTCGCCCGCGATCACCACCTGTCCGGGGGCGTTGATGTTGGCGAGTTCCACGAGGCTGCCGGCCTCGCGGCAGACCTCCTCCACCGCGCTGGCCTCCAGCCCCAGCACCGCGGCCATCGCGGTGGGCCGCCCGGTCACCGCGTCCTGCATGTAGCGCCCGCGTATCCGCACCACCCGCACCGCATCGGCCAGGTCCAGCGCCCTCGCAGCGACCAGCGCGGTGTATTCGCCCAAGCTGAGCCCTGCCGCGCACTGCGGGGCGATCCCGTGCGCGATGACGACCGTGGCGATGGCCCAGCTGCAGGTCAGCAGCGCTGGCTGCGTGTGTTCCGTCTCGCGCAGCACCTCCTCGGGGCCGTCGCGGCACAGCGCCAGGAGATCCAGGTCGAGGGCGGCGCTGGCCTCGTCGAACACGCGGCGCGCCTGCGGGAACTGCTCGGCCATGGCGACGCCCATGCCAACATGCTGGGCGCCTTGCCCGGGGAAGACAAAGGCGATCATGGCGCCGGGCGCCGCCCCACTTTGGTCCCTGCCGTCCAGCGCATCGCCGCTGCACCCCACGTGAGCCCGCCGCCGAAGGCCACGAACGCCACCAGGTCGCCCGGGCGTACACGCCCCTGCTCTACCGCTTCGTAGAGTGCCACCGGGACCGATGCGGCCGAGGTGTTCCCGTAGCGGTCCACGTTGACGAAGAACTTGTCCATGGGCTGACCGAGGCGGCGGGCAGCCGCCTCGATGATGCGCAGGTTGGCCTGGTGGGGGATGAAGCAGTCCACCTCGTCCACGGTGAATCCGGCCTGGGCCACAACCTGCTCGATCGCCCGCGGGATGGCCCGCACGGCGAACTTGTACACTTCCCGACCGTTCATCTTAATGAAGTGCTCCCGTGCGGCCACGGTCTCCACGCTGGCGGGGAGGCGCGAGCCACCGCCGGGCAGCGCGATGAGCTGGGCCCCGGCGCCGTCGGCGCCCAGGTGAAACGCGAGGAATCCCTGGTCCGCGGCGCACGGCCGCAGCACCGCCGCGGCTGCGGCGTCGCCGAACAGCACGCACGTGGCCCGATCGGTCCAGTCGGTGATGCGCGACAGGGTCTCGGCGCCGATCACCAGCACGGTCTCGGCCATCCCGCAGGCGATGGCCGCGTGCCCCATGGCCGCCGCGTAGGCCCAGCTGCTACACGCCGCCGAGACGTCGAACGCCCCTGCTCGCGTGGCGCCCAGGCGGTGCTGCACCAGGCAGGCCGTGGCGGGAAACAACATGTCGGGGGAGGCGGTGCCCACCAGGATCAGATCCACGTCGCGCGCGTCGATGCCCGCGTCCTGCAGGGCGTCTTTGGCAGCCTCGACAGCCAGGTCAGAGGTGGCCACCCCGTCGGGGGCGACGCGGCGTTCCCGAATCCCAGTGCGCTCGACGATCCATGCGTCGCTGGTGTCGACCAGCCGTTCCAGCTCGCGGTTGCCCACCACCCGCGGGGGAATGCTCCGCCCCATGCCCGCGATGGTGGCCCCCCGCCGCGTCGCTGGCCGCGCGGTCGTCTGTACCCGCGGGACGGGATGCACCGTGCTCATCGCAGACCTCCTGCGGTCCTGGAGCTGAGGGGCACCGGCCGGCCGGCTGTCTCCCCTCGCCCGGGCTGTGGTTCCCGGGGAGCGGCCGCGGCGCCCTTGGCGACGGCCCCGGGCGCGTGGTCACCGCCCATCGCATCCACCGCCACCCGGATGCGGGGTGGCGCGGCCACCCGTTACGCTTCCTTCCTCTTTTTGGAGCCCTTGGGACGCGCGCGCTCGACGATCACCTCCCGCCCCGCGTAGGTGCCGCACGACGGGCACACGCGATGCGGGAGGATGCGAGCCTTGCACTGCGGGCAGGTGATCAGCGTGATGGGCGAGAGCTTCCAGCGGCTGCGCCGGTGTCCGGTCCAGGAGTGGGGATGTCGTCGTTTCTGCGCCACGGGGTGCCTCCTCTACGTCGGTCGCCACCCTGACTTAGCCCAGTATGCCGGCGTCCCCGTCGAGGAGGACGCGCAGCCGCGCCAGCGGGTGCAGGCGCCGGTCCTCCGGGTCATCCGGGCACCGGCAGCGACCGCCGCGCCGGTCGGCACCGCACCGCTCGCAGATGCCCTCGCAGGCCTCGTCGCAGTGGGCGACCATGGGCAGCGCCAGCACCAGTTCCTCGCGGGCTAGACCCGAGAGGTCCAGCCCGAGGGTGCCCCCCGCGACGACGAGCACCGGGTCGTCCTCCGCCCACGCCAGCTCCTCGTCCACATCGGCCACCAGCGCGAGGGAAAACGGTCGCGCGCAGCGATCGCACTGGAGTTCCACCTGCGTCCGCACCCATCCGGACACCTTCAGCACGGCTCCCAGGTTGGTCAACGTGAACTCGCCGTCCACCGGGCCCGTGAACGGAGCCTCGGCGATCTGACTGGCGATCGTCTCGTGGTAGGTCACCACGAGCGCAGCGCCCTGCTCGGCACGGAGCTGCTGCAGATCCACGATCATGACGCCAAGGCCTCCACCAAGCTGTCCCATTATAGGGATCGGGTTTTTCCAGTGTCAACGAACCCGTCTGGGCGTGCGCAGCACCTCCTGACCACGGCGGATCGCCGCCAGTACGCGCTCGACTTCGGCTTCCAGCCGCTGCAGCACATCAGCCGCGTACTCGTCGGCGCCGCGACGAATGCGGTCGGCCTCGCGCCGTGCGGCGTCGATGCTCCCCGGCACGCCGGGCGTCCCGGCGCCTTCGGCCGTCGCGCGTGCCCGCGCCTGCGCGTCGAGAATCAGCCGGCGCGCCTCTTCCCGCGCATGGGCCAGGGCCGCCTCCGCCTCGGCCTGCAGTGCCGCGGCGCGCCGGAGCTCCTCTGGGAGCGCTGCCCGGGCCATCTTCAGCAGCCCGACGACCTCCTGCTCGACGGCTTGGCGCGCGTCAGCCGGCAGGCGTGCCAGGTGGCGCCGCAACACCCGCTCGGCACGATCGAGGATCTCCAGCGCAGACTCCACGTCGCGACTCCCCTGCCCGGCTCCGCTCGCCTCCCGGCCATCGCTGCCGGGCCGTCAGCCCCGGGCCTCCCGGGGCGAGCCTGCCCGCAACCGCGAGCCTAGCCGCCCGCGAACTTGGCCCGCAAGCGCCGGGTCACGTTGTCGGGCACGATACTGTCCACGTTGCCGCCGAGGCTGGCCACTTCGCGGATCAGGGAGGAGGAGACAAACGCGTACTCCGGGTCCGCGATCAGCAGCAGCGTGTCCAGCGATGGCGCCAGCCGGCGGTTCATGGCCGACTGTTTCAACTCGTAGTCGAGGTCGCCCACGGCGCGCAGCCCCTTGATCAGGCACGTCGCTCCCCGCGCCAGAGCGAACTCCACGGTGAGCCCGCTGTACGCGGCGACATCCACTGCCGGGAGATCGGCGACGCACTCGCGCAGCATCTCCACGCGCTCGGCGACGGTGAAGACGCCGCGCCCCTTCTCGACGTTCTCGGCCACGGCGACGATCACCCGGTCGAACAGGCGCGTAGCCCGCCGGATGACGTGGATGTGTCCGTTGTGCACGGGATCGAAGCTGCCCGGATAGACTGCGATGTGCACGGTGCTCCTCCCCGGTTAGCTGCCGTCGGCCGCCCGCAGGTACCACAGCGCCGTCTCGCCGTAGCGCGCCTCACGCTCAAGGCGCCACCCCGCCGCCTCGCCTGGCCGGTCGCGCCAGTGGCCTTCGGCGACGACCAGCCCGTCGGGTGCCAGAACACCGGCGGCCGCGACCGCCTCCAGGGCCCGGGGGATCCATCCTTGCCCATAGGGGGGGTCCATGAGGATGAGCGCGAAGCGCCGGCCCGCTGCGCCCAGGCGCCGGATGGCCGCCAGGGCGTCCTCCGCCCTGACCTCCACCCGGTCGGCCGATCCCCGGGCCCGTGCGTGCGCCAGGAGCGCCCGTGCCAGCCGGGCGTCCTGCTCGACGAAAACCACGGCCGCCGCCCCCCGGCGCAACGCTTCGAGCCCGAGCGCGCCCGTTCCCGCGAACAGCTCCAGCACCGTCGCCCCCCGGATCCGGTCCCCCAGCGTGTTGAACAGCGCATCGCGCACGCGTGCGGCCGTAGGCCGCACCCGGATGTCGCCGGCCGTGCGGCGCCGGGCGCCCGGGCTCCGGCCGCGGCGTCCGGCCGCGGCGTCCGCTCGCGCACGACGAGGGGCGCGCCGGGTCATCCGACCGACGCGAGGCCTGCCCCCTGGTGCAGCCGCTGCCGGACGGCCGCGGCGAGCATTGCTATGTCAGGTGCCTGCAGCGCGGGATCGCGGGCCAGCAGGGCCTCGGCGGCGGCGCTCGCCTCTTCCAGTAGCCCCACATCCGCCACCAGGTCGGCCACGCGCAGGCCTGCCGCGCCGTGCTGCCGGGTGCCCAGCACTTCGCCGGGTCCGCGGATCGCCAGGTCCTCCTGGGCGATGCGAAACCCGTCGGTCGTGGCGGTCATGACGTCGAGCCGCCGTCGCCCCTCTTCGGTCGTGGGGTCGGCCAGCAGGATGCAGGTACCGCGGCATGTCCCACGGCCCACGCGCCCGCGCAGCTGGTGCAGCTGCGCCAGCCCGTACCGATCCGCGTTCTCGATCACCATGATGGTGGCATTGGGCACGTCGATGCCGACCTCGATCACGGTGGTGGCCACGAGCACGTCGATGGCGCCGGCGCGGAACGCCTCCATGCGCTCGCCGCGCGCCGCCGCCGGGAGTCGCCCGTGCAGGACCTCCAGGCGCACTCCGGCCAGCGGTCCCTCGCGCAGGTCGCGCGCTAGCTGTGTGGCAGACGCCGCCTGGACGGCTTCCGACTCCTCGATGAGCGGGCACACCACGTATGCCTGCCGGCCGCTGACGACCTGCTGGCGCAGCCAGGCGTACACCTTGGCACGGGCGGCCGTGGGACGCACGTGCGTCGCCACCGGCTGCCGGCCCGGCGGGAGCTCGTCGAGGAGCGAGACGTCCAGGTCACCGTAGAGGGTCAGGGTCAGCGTGCGCGGAATGGGCGTCGCTGTCATGACCAGCACGTCGGGGGCGGCCCCTTTCTCCCGGAGGCGTGCCCGCTGCATAACGCCGAACCGGTGCTGCTCGTCGATGACCACCAGCCCCAGCCGCGCGAAGGCCACGCCTTCCTCGAGGAGAGCATGGGTGCCCACGGCGACCAGCGGCTCCCCGGCTGCCAGGCGCGCGAGGGCGACCTGCCGCACTGCGGCATCGGCGCCACCGGTGAGCAGGACCACGGGCACGCCCAGGGGCGCCAGGACCTGGCGCAGCGTGAGGTAGTGCTGCTCCGCCAGGATCTCCGTGGGCGCCATCAGAGCCCCCTGGTACCCGCCGTCCACGCAGGCGACGAGGGCCGCAGCGGCCACGACGGTCTTGCCGGCCCCCACATCCCCCTGGAGGAGCCGGTTCATCGGCACGGGACCGCGCAGGTCCCGCAGAATCTCGTCGATCACCCGGCGCTGCGCGCCGGTCAGCGGATACGGCAGCGACGCCGCAAACTGCGCGAGCACTCGCCCCGGCGGCCCATAGGCCGCAGCGCGCGGGACCGCGCGGAGAGTCCGGCGCTGCTCCAGGACGCCCAGGCGCAGGACGAGCAGCTCCTCGAAGGCCAACCGGCGGCGTGCTGCCGCGTACTCCTCCTCGCGGTCGGGGAAGTGGACAGCCCACAGCGCCTGGCGCAGCGGCGGGAGCCCGTGGCGGGTCCGCAGGTCCGCCGGCAGCACGTCGGGAACCGCGTCCGCGCACGCCGCCAGCGCATCGCGCACCAGGACCCGGAGGGTGCGCTGAGGGAGGCCTTCGGTCGTCGGGTAGATGGGCACCAGCCGGCCGATGTGCAGGGAATCTGCCTGGGGCTCGAGGATCTCGAACTCCGGCGCCACGAACTGCAGGCCGCGCCCCGCGCGCTCCACGCGCCCGTACAGGCTCACCTGCTGGCCCCGGGCCAGGGTGGTGACGAGATACGGCTGATGGAACCAGATGGCCAGGGCGGCGCCCGTGGTGTCCACGACGCCTGCGCGCACGATGGGGATGCCGCGGCGGGTCCGGATCAGTTGCACGCGCTCGATGCGGACGATCGCCGCCTGCTCGACGCCTTCGCGCAGCAGTGCCAGCGGCGTGGGGTGGCGTCGGTCTTCGTGCCGCCGGGGCAGGTGCAGCAGCAGATCCCGGACCGTTTCGATCCCCAGGCGCCCGAGCAACCCGGCCCTGGCCGGTCCAACGCCGCGCAGGTACTGGACGGCGTCATCAGGCCGGAGCCGGCGGGTGCGGCCGGCGACCGCGGGAGCGTCGACGGGAGCGGTGCGGCGCCTGGTCATGCGTCACCAGCCCGCCGGAATCACGGGCCTGGCTTCTTGTTCGCCGCCGCTTCCACCTCTCCTTGCCGCGGCCGCGGCCCGGCCCGCGGACGTGGCGCACCTGTCCACCGCGGGCCCGCCGTGTTGCTCTCCGCGCGACCGCGTGGTACAATCGGCCGGGCCCCGATCCAGAACGGTCGGGCACACGCGACAGGACGGTGACGCATGGCGCGGCGATGTGCGATCTGCGGCAAGGGTCCGGCGGCGGGCTACAGCCTCAGCCACTCCCATGTGCGGTCGCACCGGCGCTTCCTGCCGAACCTACAGCGGGTGCGCGTGGTGATCGGTGGGGTGGCGCGCAGGGCCAGCGTCTGTACTGCGTGTCTGAAGGCCGGACGGGCGCGGCGCGCCGTCTACGCCCCGGTGCGCGCGTCGTCCGAGGCCGCAAAGACGGCGGCCACCTCCGCGGCGCCCAGCACGTAGCGTTCCCCGCAGAACCGGCACTGGACTTCGATCCGTCCCTCCTCGTGCAGGAGTCGGTCGGCTTCCGCACGTCCCAGGGCGACCAGCACGTCTTCGACCTTGCGCGCGCTGCACCGGCATGCGAACCGCACGGGGCGCTCTTCGCGCGCGGCCAGCGGAAGCCCACCGAGCGCGACCCGCAGCATCTCGTCGGGTGACGCCCCGTCGCGCACCATCTGGGTCACGGCCGGCAGCGCCCGGGCCCGCTCCTCAAGGTAGGCCGGAATCCACGCGGGCGCGCCCGGCATCACCTGGAGCAGGAGCCCGCCGGCCGCCAGCACGCGCTCCTGCGGGCTGACCAGGACGCCCACGGCGACCACCGACGGCACCTGCTCGCTCTGCATCAGGTAGGCGGCGAGATCTTCCCCGATCTCGCCGGAGACGAGCGGCACGCTACCCTGGTACGGGTCGCGGAGCCCGAGGTCGCGCGTCACGTGGAAGATCCCGCGGCGGCCCACGGCCCCGCCGACGTCCAGCTTGCGGGCCGGCGTCGGCGGCAGGTCGGTCCGCGGGTTGGTCACGTAGCCGCGCACCGTGCCGTCGGCCGTGCTCTCCGAGATCATCGGCCCGAGCGGCCCGTCACCCAGCACGCGAATCATGACGGTCTGGCGGCCCTTCAGCGTTGCGCCCAGCATCGCGGCGGCCACCAGGCCGCGCCCGAGCGCCGCCGTCGCCGTCGGCAGCGTGCCGTGGCGCCGGCGGGCCTCTTCCGTCGCGTGCGTGGCCACCGTCGCGCAGGCGAGCACCGTGCCGTCGGCGGCCACGGCGCGCACCAGCCCGTCGGGCATTTCCGTCACGCTCCTCACGAACGATCCCTGGTCTAGAGAACGTCGGCGGCGGCCGGAATCTGCCCGTGCATGGGATTCGCCGGCCCGTGGCCACGTCCCAGCGGCAGGGCGGCCCAGATCGCGGCAGTGACGAACGCCTTGGCGCGACGCACGGCGTCCTCGAGCCCCCGCCCCTTGGCCAGCTCTGCAGCGATCGCCGAGGCAAAGATGCAGCCGGTGCCGTGCGTGTGCGGGGTGGCGATGCGCTCGGTGCGCAGGCGCACCAGGCGCTGGCCGTCCCAGAGCACGTCGGTGGGCTCGGTCTCCAGGTGGCCGCCTTTGACCACCACCGCGCGCGGGCCGAGCGCGTGCAGGCGGCGGGCGGCGTCCTCCATCTCGTCCGGCGTGCGGATCTCCCGCCCGAGCAGCGCCCGCGCCTCGTGCAGATTGGGCGTGAGGACCGTGGCCAGTGGCAGCAGCACCGTGCGCAGCGCGTCCACGGCGTCGGGCCGCAGCAGCGGGGCGCCCGACTTGGCGATCATCACCGGATCCACCACCACCACGTCGAGCCGGTGGGTCCGGAGGCGGTCCGCCACGGCCTCGATGATACTTGCGCTGGCCAGCATGCCGGTCTTGACGGCATCGACGCCGATATCGGCGACCACCGCGTCGATCTGCCGGGCCACGAACTCGGGCGCGACTTCCACGACGCCGACGACGCCGACCGTGTTCTGCGCGGTGAGCGCAGTGATGGCGGTCATGCCGAAGACGCCCAGGGCGGAGAAGGTCTTCAGGTCGGCCTGAATGCCCGCGCCGCCACCCGAGTCGCTTCCGGCGATGGTCAGGGCTCGCGGAATTCCGGTCATGGCATCCCCCGTGGTGCGAAGTGGTCCCACCCCCCGGCCAGCGGGCGCTCGGACCCGTCGGGCATGCGCACGCTGACGCCGGCGGCGGCCGGCCGAACCGCGCCGATCGCCGTCAGCGGTGTGCCAGTGGGCACCAGGGCGGCCGTGAGCGCCTCGGCATCCGCCGGGGCCGCAGCGAGCAGCAGCTCGTAGTCTTCGCCGCCGAACAGGGCGAGGCTCAGTGGGTCCTCGCCCAGCCGCTCGGCGGCCTCCCGCACGGCACCCGCGATCGGCAGCCGGGCCGCATCGACGACAGCCCCGACGCCACTCTCTTCCGCCATGCGGTGGGCGTCGCTGCCCAACCCGTCGCTGATGTCCAGCGCCGCGCGTACCCGCCCGGTAGCGGCCAGCGCCAGCCCCTCGCGCACCCGCGGGGTCGGCGTGCAGTATGCCTCGACGAGGGGACCGGCCCGCGTGCCACCGCGCAGCAGCCGCAGGCCGGCGGCGGCGCGCCCCAGGCTCCCGGTCACGAACAACAGGTCACCGGGGCGGGCGCCACAGCGGCGCAGCACACGGGCTGGCTCGACCTCTCCCAGCACCGTCACGTCGATGACGAGCGGCCCGGGCGTGCTGCTGATGTTGCCGCCGGCGAGATCCAGGCCCCAGCGGCCCGCCTCCGCCAGCAGGCCGTCGTACATGCGCTCCAGCCAGGAGACCTCAAGTGCCGCCGGCAGGAGCAGCGAGGCCAGCGCGAACGTCGGGCGGCCGCCCATCGCCGCAATGTCGCTGACGTTCACGGCCAGCGCGCGGCGGCCCACCTGCTCGGGCGTCATCAGGTCCCGGAGGAAGTGGATGCCGTCGACCTGGGCATCGACGGTGGCGAGCACGGCCCGGTCGCCCGTCCCGGGCAGAACCGCCGCGTCATCGCCGAGGTAGGCCGAGCCGAGCCGGCGCCGCAGGCGCGCCAGCAGCGGGAACTCGCCGAGGTCAGCGATGCGCTCGGGCGGCATCGACCTGCGCGCGCAAGGCCCGGGCGGCTGCGGCGATGTCGGGCTGCGCGACGACTGCAGAGATGACCGCGACGCCGGCCGCGCCCGCGCGCACGACCTGCGCGGCGTTCTCAACGGTGATCCCGCCGATCCCGACCACCGGCACCCTGACCGCCCGGACGATACGGGCCAGGGCGTCCACGCCGATCGCCTCCCCCGCGTCGGCCTTCGTGCCGGTGGCGAAGACCGACCCCACGCCCAGGTAGTCGGCGCCCTCGGCCTCAGCCCGCACCGCGGCCTCCAGGGTCCCCGCGGAGGCCCCGACGATCCTCCCTGGCCCCAAGAGGCGCCGGGCGGCGGGCACGGGGAGGTCGTCTTCGCCCACGTGGACCCCATCCGCCTCGCACGCCACCGCGACGTCCGCGCGGTCGTTCACGATGAACAGCACGCCCTGGCCGCGACACAGCGCCCCCAGCCGCCGCCCGACCTCGACGAGCTCCCGGGCGGGCGCAGCCTTGTCGCGCAACTGGATGGCGGTGGCGCCGCCGGCGATCGCGGCCTCGGCCTGGGCCTCGTGGCTGCGGCCGGACAGCACCCGGTCGGTGATCACGTACAGCCTCAGATCCACGCGTTCTCCACGACGCGCGCTCCCGTGTGCGCCGCAAGACGCTCCGACGGCAGCGCGGCCAGCGCGTCGAGCAGCGCCGGCAGCAGCGAGCCGGGCCCGGCGGCGGCGGTGGCCGCCTGCGATGCCGCCACGTCCAGCAGCACGAGGCCCGCGGCCGCGGCCAGGAGATGGTCGGCTTCGACCGCCGCGCAGGCCCCGACGAGCGCCGTGGCCAGATCTCCCGCGCCGATAACGCCGTCGAGCGCCGCCGTCTGATGATCGACCACGATGTGGCGCCGCCCGTCGTGGACGTGGTCGGTCGCCCCCGTGATCGCCGCGACGGTGCCGTAGCGCCGTGCCAGCGCGCGCGCGGCCTCCGCCGGCTCGCCGACATCCAGGGCCTCCACGCCGCGGACGGTCCCGGTCGCACCGTGCAGAGCGGCCGCTTCTCCCGCGTTGGCGCGCACGATCGCCACCCCGGGCCCCGCGAGAAAACCGCGGGCCGCTGCCGTACGGAACGCCGACACCCCCGCGGCCACGGGATCCAGCACGACTGGCCGGCCGCGGGCGACCGCGACACCCGCCGCGCGGTGCGCGGCGACGAGGCGCTCCCGGGAGGGCGTGCCGAGGTTTATCACCACGGCGTCGGCCGACGCAGCCACCTCGTCCACCTCCTCGGGCGCCGACGCCATCACGGGCACCGCGCCGGCGGCGCGAATCGCCTGGGCGACCGTGTGCATCGTGACCATGTTCGTCAGACAGTGCACCAGCGGCCGCGTGGCGCGCAGCCGGACCAGGCAGGTGGCTGCCGCCTCGCCGACGGACCCGGGCGGGGCCACGAGCCCTACGGGCGCCTGTCGCCGGCGAGCGGCAGCGAGGGGATCCGCAACCGCTGCAGGCTCTTCACCACCAGCACGCCGAGCACTGCGCCGGGGATGCTGCTGGTCAGGAAGACCGACTGGAGCGTTGCCCACGGGATGGCCTTCCCCATCACGACCGGTGCCACGACGAACGCGGCCAGCGTCGCGCCGATCGGCCCGGTGCCCAGGGGCTCCAGCAGCCCGACCCATTCCCGCCGCCACCACCGGTACGCGAACCCGACGACCAGGGCGCCGGGAATGCCGCCGGGGAAGGCCAGCGGAGTGCCCACACCCAGCAGGTTGCGCAGGATCGCGGCCACGGTCGCGGCCAGCGCCGCGTACCAGGGCCCCAGGGTCATCGCGGCCACGACGTTGGTCATGTGCTGCCAGGGCAGCGGCTTCGCACCTGCCACGGGAATCGCCCCGGGCACGAACGACAGCACCACGGGCAACGCCGCGAACAGTGCCGCCAGCACCAGCCGTCGGGTCTCCATCGTCTGCCTCCCCCGGCGCATCCGGCCCGCCGTCTGCAGCCGGCGCGGTGCCGTCACAAAATCTGCAGCCGCCCCGTCCATAGAGACTGGCGGCTGCGTCGGCCTGCCCTCCCCACGCCAGCATTACCTGGATCGGGTCCAACGGGTCGGCGAATATCCCGGCGCTCCCTCCGGGTGGTTCGCCCTCTCAGCCCGCCTGCTTCCGAGCTCCCCAACGGTGTTCAGTTGCCACCTGTATGATACGGGCGCCCGCCGTACTCCGCAAGAACTGGCCTACGCCTCCAGCACGCGCCACAGCTCGTCGCGGTCGAGGGGCGCCAGCGCGCTCGTGCGCCCGGCCCGGACGATCTCCCGCGGTCCGTCCGTGAGCCGGCCGACGACCGCGGCGGGAATTCCCTCCGCAGCCAGGGCGGCCAGCAACGCCGGCGCATCGGCTGTGGCCATGAGCATCGCGCCGCTGCCGATGAGCCCCAGGGGATCCACACCCAGGGCCGCGCAGACGGCGCGGGTCTCTTCGGCGACCGGCACGGTGTCGGCGTCCAGGCGCACACCGCACCCCGAGGCCTCGGCCAGCTCCCACGTGCCGGTCACCACTCCTCCCTCGGTCACGTCGTGCATGGCCGCCACGCCGGCGCGGGCGCCGACCCGACCCTCGGGCACGACGCTGATCCGCTCGATGAACGCCCGCGCTCGCGCCAGCACCGCCTCGTCCACCTGCGAGCGCAGCCGCGCGGCCAGGTCTTCGGCGAGAATTGCCGTCCCCTCGATGCCGGCGCCCTTGGTCAGGACGAGCCAGTGCCCGGGCCGGCCGCCTGCGGCCGACACGAACCCGCCACGGGGCACCCGGCCGATGGCAGCCGTCATGGCCAGCGGGCGGTCGATCCCCGGCGTCACCTCGGTGTGCCCGCCGACGATCTCCGCGCCCACGCTGCGGGCGGCCTCCCCGGCCTCGCGCATGATGCGGTCCAGGTCGTCGTCCGTGGCGGCCTCCGGGAGCAGGAGCGTCAGCAGGACCCCCACAGGCTCGGCGCCCGTGGTCGCCAGGTCGTTGCAGACGACGTGGACCGCCAGCCGGCCCAGGTGGGCCGACGCGCCGGTAATGGGATCGCACGTGACCACGCAGGCCGACGGTCCGAAGTCGAGCACCGCGCAGTCCTCACCGACGGCCGCGTGGACGAGCACGTCGGCACGGTGCCCCAGGTGGGGGAAGATGCGCTGGCGCAGGGTGAGCGCAGAGACCTTACCGATCCGCATGGTCATCCGAGGGCGCATCGGGCGGGACGCCGGGGCGCCGGTTCGGGTGCCACCCGTCACCTCGCGCGTGGCCGCCGGGCCCAGGCCCGCGCCGCCCGAGAGGAACCCGCCCTGCCGCCCCGAACCCCACCGTCGTCCAATGAGCGAGACCGCCTACCTCCTGATCCGACTCGACCGCAGCACCCCTGCCGAGGTGGCCCGGCGGGTCCGGCGCGTGCCGGGCGTGGCCGAGGCCGCCGTGACCATGGGCGAGGTCGACGTCCTGGCGATCGCGCGCGACGAGACCACGAAAGGCCTGGCGGAGATCAGCAATCAGATCCAGTCCATCGAGGGCGTGAAGAGCGTCTCCGTGTGCGTGGTCGTACGGCCATAGAGTCCGCCCGACACGCCGCGCAGGTGTGGCCGGGCCCGCCGCGCACGGTCGGCCGCAACCCGCCGGTCGGGGCATGCTAGGCGGGCACGCGAGGGGTGATGCCGACCATCGACTGCAGCAGGCGGTGACTGACCTCCAACGCCCGCAGACCGTCCTCGCCCGTCACCAGCGGCCGCTCCTCGCCGCGGACGCACGCCACGAAGTGGGCCAGTTCGGCGCGCAGGGGCTCTTCGCCGTCCAGCGCCAGACGCTGCTGCTCGCCGGAGAAGTGGCGAACGCTGATGGTCTCACGCAGGAAGTCCAGGTGAATCGCGCGCTCGGCGGTGGTGATCTCCATCTCTACCGCCTTCACGGCTGAGACGCGGCTGGCGGTGAGCGTGACGCGGCAGCCGCTGTCGGTCACCAGGTGCGCGACCGCCAGGTCCTCCTGGCTGTTGTGGACGCACACACCGACACCCGCGACGTCCACCACCCGGCCGGGGGCGAGCGCCAGCACGATGTCGATGTCGTGGATCATCAGGTCCAGGACCACGCCCACATCCATGATCCGGTGCGGATCATAGGGACGCACCCGCCGCGCCTGGATCAGCAGGGGCTCGCGCGCCAGCGCCGGCAACCGCTGGACCGCCGGTTTGAAGCGCTCCACGTGGCCCACGAGCATGACGGCGTTGCGGCGTGCCGCCAGGTCCACCAGCCGACGGGCTTCCTCCACCGTGGCCGTCATCGGCTTCTCCACCAGTACGTGCACGCCCCCCTCCAGGAAGTCCCGGGTGATGGCGTAGTGCAAGCCCGTGGGCACGACGACGCTCACCGCGTCCACCCGGCCGAGCAGCGCCCGATGGTCGGTGTGGCCGACGGTGCCGTGCCGCAGGGCGCCGGCCCGCGCCTCGCGGACGTCGCGGTCGACCACGCCCACCAGGTCCACCCCGGGCAGCGAGGCGAAGACCCGGGCGTGGTGCCGGCCCCACTGGCCGAGTCCGACCACGCCGACGCGCACGGGCGTCCGGCCGCTCACGCCGCCGCTCCAGGGAACGCCCGCACGGCGGCGACGACGGTCGCGACGTCGTCGGCCGACAGCCCGGGATGCACCGGCAGCGACAGTACCTCGCGGGTCAGCCGTTGCGCGTGCGGGAACACCCCGCCGAGCCCGCGCCGGCGGTAGGCGGGCGTGTCGGGGATGAGCCGCGGGTAGTAGACCCGGGTGCCCACGCCCGCGGCCGTCAGGTGGCGGGCCAGCGCGTCGCGCGCCGAGGGCACCTGGATCGTGTACTGGTGATAGACGTGGTGGTAGCCGGCGGGCTCGACGGGCACGCGCAGCCAGCCCAGATCGGCGAGCCCATCGGTGAGGTGCCGCGCATTGGCCCGCCGCGCGGCGTTGCGCACATCGAGGTGGCGCAACTGCACCAGGCCCATGGCCGCAGCCATCTCGGTCATGCGGAAGTTGTGGCCGACGACCTCGTAGGCGTACTCTTCATCGCCCCGAGGATCGACCAGCAGGCGCGCCCGACGCGCCACCTCGGGGGTCCGGGCCAGCAGCATGCCGCCCTCGCCGGTCGTCATGTTCTTGGTCGGGTAGAAGCTGAAGACCGCTGCGTCACCGAAGGTCCCAACCCGGCGGCCCGCCACGGCGGCGCCATGGGCCTGGGCGCAGTCCTCGATCAGGAGCACACCATGCCGCCGGGCCAGATCCTCGAACGCGGGCACATCAGCAGGCAGCCCGTAGAGGTGGACGACGAGGATGGCGCGGATGCCGCCGCGGCGCAGGAGAGGCTCGACGGTGTTCGGATCCAGGTTGCCCGTGGCGGGGTCGACGTCGGCGAACACAGGCTCCGCGCCCACGTGGAGCACCGCATGGCTGGTGGCCCCGAACGAGAACGGCGACGTCACGACCCGGTCGCCCGGCCCCAGGCCCAGCGCCTGCAGGGCCACGTGGAGCGCCGCACTGCCCGATGAGGTGGCGACCGCGTAGGACGCGCCCGTGTACCGCGCGAAGGCCTGCTCGAACTCGGCGACGCGGCGACCGGCAACCAGCATCCCGGAGCGCAGCACCTCGACCACCTGCTGCGCCTCTTCGTCTCCGATCTGCGGTCGGGCGATGGGAATCGCCGCCGCGGCCCGCGCGGTCATGATCTACTCCTCGTCGGGGTCGATGGCGGTACGCCCATCCTCTGTAGTAGTGTCCGGGCGCCCCGGGCCGCTTTCTCCTGCTACGGGCCGGCGGACTCGGCTTTGGCCTTCAACGCCGCCAGCATGCTCTCGCAGTTCTTGCGCATCAGGACCCGCACCAGCCCTGCCAGCAGCGTCCCGGCCAGCGGGATCTCGATCTCGTAGTCCACCGCCAGGTGGGTCCGCGTCCCGTCCGGCATCGCCTCGAACGTCCACGTGCCAGCGTAGTGCGCGAAGTCACCCGACCGCTGGCGGAACGTGCACACCCTCCGCGCGTCGTCCCACTGGTCCTCTTCGATCCACCGGATCTTGCGTCCCTGGACACGGCCCACCCACTGGGTTACCGTCGCCCCTGGCCGGCGCTCCAGCACCGTAACGCTCTCCAGGTCGGGCATGAACTCGGGAAACCGTTCGACGGCCTGGGCCAGGGCGTAGACGCGATCCACGGGGGCCCGGATCAGCACCGACGCTTCAACGCGGGCCACACGGCCCCTCCTTCGCGCACATCGTTCTTGACTATACTGGCGGCCCAGAACAGTGTCAACGAACGTCAACGAGGGGCTGGCTCGTCCGCAGCCGCGCTCACACGGCGTGCCACCACCAGGAACCCCGTATGCGCCACCATGCGGTGCACCGGCCGGACCGCAGCCCCCTCCACGTGCCAAGGCCGGACCAGCGTCTCCTGGGCTTCCACGCGGGCAAAGCCGGCCGCCCGCAGCGCTTCCACGGTCTGCTGCACCTGGACGGTGCTGGGCACGTAGGCCAGGAAGATCCCCCCGGGCAGCAGCGCATCTCGCGCGACCGGCACGACCCGCCACGGCTCCGGCAGGTCGAGCAGGATCCGATCGACCGGGGCGTCGGGAATGCCCGTGGTGACGTCGTGCAGGCGCAGGGTCAGCTGCGACACGTCGCCCAGGAACCGACGGATGTTCCGCTCGGCGGTGCGCAGGAACTCCTCCCGGACGTCGTAGGAAAAGACCCGGCCCGTCGGCCCCACCGCCCGCGCCAGCGTCATGGTCAGCGCGCCCGAGCCGGTGCCGGCTTCCACCACGCGCACCCCAGGATGGACATCGGCCAGGAGCAGGATGAGGCCGAGATCCTTGGGGTAGATGACCTGGGCGCCGCGCGGCATGGCCAGGATGTAGTCGGCCAGGGTCGGACGCAGGGCCAGCAGGCGCTCCCCGCGCGACGTGTGCACCACGGTGCCGTCGGCCCGCCCCAGCACGTCGTCGTGCCGGATGCGGCCGCCGCGCAGGTCGTAGACCCCACCAGGCTGCAGCCAGATCAGGTAGGTGCGCTGCTTGCGGTCGATGAGCAGCACCGGCTCGCCGGGGACGAGGGGCCCGGCCCGGTTCAGACCGTCACCTCGCGCGGCTTCACGTTCTCCTGCACCCAGCGCACGATCTCGGCCAGCGAGGTCCCCGGCAGGAACACCTTGCGCACCCCGGCGGCCTCGAGCCCCGGGATATCCTCCTCGGGGATGATCCCGCCGCCGAAGACCACGACGTCGTCGGCGCCGGCCTCGCGCAGGAGCTGGGTGACCCGCGGGAAGAGCACGTTGTGGGCGCCGGAGAGGATCGAGAGCCCGATGGCGTCCACGTCCTCCTGGATGGCAGCGTTCACGATCATCTCGGGAGTCTGGTGGAGCCCGGTGTAGATGACCTCGATGCCAGCATCCCGCAGCGCCCGGGCCACGACCTTGACGCCGCGGTCGTGCCCGTCGAGCCCGGGTTTGGCCAGCAGCACCCGCAGCGGACGCGTCATCACCGACTCATGATAGCGCCGGCGCGGCACGAGGGTCAAACCCACCCCGCCGGCGGCACGGGGCGGTGTGCCTCAGATGATGACCGGCTCGCGGTACTCCCCGTATACCTCGCGCAGCACGCCGCAGATCTCGCCCAGCGTGGCGTAAGCGCGGACGCATTCCAGGATGTACTCCATGGTGTTGTCGGCGCCGGCCGCCGCGCGGCGCAACGCTTCCAGCCGCCGCGCCACCTCCGTCCCGTCCCGCTCGGCCCGCACGCGTCGGGTCCGCTCGATCTGGCGACGCTCGATCTCCGGCGCGATGCGCAGGATGGGGATCGGCCGCTCGTCGGGGACAGTGAACGCGTTGACCCCGACGATGAGGCGCTCCTTGCGCTCGACCTGCTGCTGGAAGCGGAATGCCGCGTCCGCGATCTCGCGCTGTGGGTAGCCCGCCTCGATCGCCGCCACCATGCCGCCCATGGCGTCGATGCGCCGAATGTAGTCCCAGGCCGCCTCCTCCATCTGATTCGTCAGCGTCTCCACGAAGTACGACCCGCCCAGCGGGTCGACCGTGCTGACGACGCCGGTCTCGTGGGCAATGATCTGCTGGGTCCGCAGCGCGACCATCACCGCCTCTTCGGTGGGCAGCGCGTAGGTCTCGTCCATGGAGTTCGTGTGGAGGGACTGGACCCCGCCCAGCACCGCGGCCAGGGCCTGCAGGGCCACGCGCACGATGTTGTTGAGCGGCTGCTGTGCCGTGAGCGTTACTCCGGCCGTCTGGGCGTGTGTGCGCAGCCACCACGAGCGCGGCTGTCGGGCCCCGAAGCGCTCGCGCATGATGGTGGCCCACAGGCGGCGTGCCGCCCGGAACTTGGCGATCTCCTCGAAGAAGTCGTTGTGCACGTCGAAGAAGAACGACAGCCGCGGCGCGAAGGCGTCGACGTCCAAGCCGGCGGCCAGGCCCAGCTTGACGTACTCGATGCCGTCGGCCAGGGTGAACGCCAGCTCCTGCACGGCCGTGGCGCCGGCCTCACGGATGTGGTAGCCGGAGATGCTCACGACGTTCCACTGGGGCAGGCGGCGCGTGCCGAAGACCAGCATGTCCTGGACGAGCCGCAGCGCCGGGGCCGGCGGGACGATCCACTCCTTCTGGGCGATGTACTCCTTCAGGATGTCGGTCTGGGTCGTGCCCCGGAGCCGGTCGGGCGCCACGCCCTGCCGCTCGGCCACGGCCACGTACATGGCCAGCAGCACGTTGGCGGGCGCGTTGATGGTCATGGAGGTGCTGACCTGGTCCAGGGGGATACCCTGGAAGAGGATCTCCATGTCGGCCAGCGAGTCGACCGCCACGCCCTCGCGGCCCACCTCGCCCAGCGCCCGCGGGTGGTCAGAGTCGTAGCCCATGAGCGTGGGCATGTCGAACGCCACCGACAGCCCGGTCTGCCCCTGCGCGAGCAAGTAGTGGAAGCGCCGGTTGGTGTCCTCGGCGGTCCCGAACCCGGCGAACTGCCGCATCGTCCACAGCCTGCCGCGGTACATGGTGGCGTGGATACCGCGGGTGAACGGGTACTGCCCCGGGCGGCCCAGGTCATCCTCGACCCGCCGGCCTGCCAGGTCCTCGGGGCCGTAGACCTCCTTGACCGGAATGCCTGAGAGCGTTTCGTAGCGCATCAGGGTTCGCCTCCGGGGCGGGGCGCATCCGATCCCGCGGGCAGACTGGCTGCCAGCAGTTCGGCGACGTCGCGCGGCTGCCACCGCGCCTCCCTGGCCGCCCGGCCATCCTCCAACATCAGCATACAGAACGGGCAGGCCGTCGCCACCACCTCGGCGCCGGTGGCCGTGGCGTGGTCGCTGCGGACGTGGTTGACGCGCTGGCCGACGCGGTCCTCGGTCCAGTACAGTCCGCCGCCGGCGCCGCAGCAGAAGCCGCGGTCGCGGCACGCGGCCATCTCCACCACCCGCACCCCGGGCAGGGCCCGGAGGACCCGGCGGGGCGCATCGTACTCGCCGTTGTGCCTCCCCAGGTAGCAGGGATCGTGGAAGGTGATGCTGGTCGCGGGTGTCGCCTGCGGCCGCAGCCGGCCCTCGGCCACCAGGTGGTCGAGGAGCTGGGTGTGGTGCCACACCTCGAACTGTCCCCCGAACTGCGGGTACTCGTTGCGCAGGGTGTTGTAGCAGTGGGGGCAGGCGGTCACGATCTTCGCGATGTGGTGCCGCCGCAGGACCTCGATGTTGTGCTGCGCCTGGGCCTGGAACAGGTACTCGTTACCCATGCGCCGCGCGGGATCGCCCGTGCACTGCTCCGCATCGCCCAGGATGGCAAAGTCCACACCCGCCCGCGCCAGCAGCCCGGCCAGGGCCCGCAGGGGCGCGTGGTTGCGATCGTTGAGGGCACTGGCGCACCCGACCCACAGCAGCCACTCGGTCCGGTCGCCGCTGGTCAGCACGCGGACCCCGGTCCCCGCGGTCCAGGCGGTGCGGGTGACGCCCGCGCCGCGGAAGGGGTGCGCACGGGCCTCCAGGCTGCGCAGCGCGTCGGCCATCGCCTCCGGCATCCGTGCCTGCTCCATCACCAGGTGCCGCCGCATGCCGACGATCTTGTCGATGTGGTCGTTAGTGGCCGGGCACTCCTCCACACAGGCGCCGCAGGTCAGACACTGCCAGAGGAACGCCTCGGAGAAGACCTCGCCCACCAGGGCCGGTGTGGGCGCGGCGCGGCCGGCCGCAGGCGCGGCTGCCGCGCGGTGGAGCTGCCGGCGCAGGTCGGTGTGCAACCGGCGCGGGTCGAGCTCCTTGCCGGTGCTGTTGGCCGGGCACACTTCCACACACCGACCGCACTCCATGCACGCGAAGGCATCGAGGTGATCCTTCCAGGTCAGGTGTTCGACCGCGGAGACGCCCAGCACCTCAGCGCGCTCGATGTCCACCGGTGCCAGCGCGCCGCGGGGGCGGGCTTTGCGCAGCAGGATGTTCGGCACCAGCGTGACCAGGTGCAGGTGCTTGCCCTCGGGGATCCAGGTCAAAAAGACCAGGATGATCAGCAGGTGGCCCCACCACCCGACTTCGAAGACCGCTCGAATCACGTCCGGACCGGCCTCGCGCAGGCCCTCGGCCAGGCGCGCCGAGAGCACCGCGCCCTCCGCCCAGGCCGGCCGCTGCAGCGCGATCTGCCCCGCGCGGGAGGCCAGCAGCGTGAGCATGATCCCGCCGATGAACCCCAGGATCAGGTAGGCGCCCGCCTGGTCCTGGCCTGCCAGGCGGCGGGGGCGCAGCCCCACCCGCCAGTACACGGCCAGCGCCACGCCGGCCAGCACCAGCATGACGAACAGGTCCTGCACGAACGCCAGCCACGGCGCGTCGCCGATCCACGGGAGCGTCCAGCCCGGCCAGACCGACTCGCCCAGGGCCTGCACGATGGTGGTGAGGAGCACCAGAAAGCCCCAGAAGATGCACAGGTGCAGCACGCCGGCCAGCGGCCGACGCAGCACCCGCTCGTGCAGCACCACGTGCACGATGAGGTCGCGCAGCCGCACCCCCAGCGGCGCCAGCGGCACTGGGCCACGGCCCAGCCGGATCAGTTGGTAGATGGTCCAGAGCTTGCGCGCGAAGATCGCCGCAGCGGCCAGGGCCAGGGGCCCGACGAAGACCGCGCGCCACCACTCGGGCATCGGGCTACGATGCCTTGAGGGCCTTGATCTTCGCGATGAGCGGCGGCACGATCTCGCGGAAGTCCCCGACGAGCCCGAGGTGCGCGACGCCGAAGATCGGCGCCTCCGGGTCTTTGTTGATGGCCACGATCGTGCGCGCGCCGGCCATGCCCGCCACGTGCTGCGTGGCGCCGGAGATCCCCACGGCCACGTAGAGCAGCGGCCGCACGGTCTTCCCGGTCTGCCCGATCTGCCAGGAGATCGGTACCCACCCGGCGTCGGCCGGCGGCCGCGATGAGCCCACGGCCCCGCCCAGGGCCTGCGCCAGCTCGCCGAGTAGCGCAAATCCCTCGGGGCCGCCGACTCCCCGGCCGCCGCTGACGACGATCTGCGCGTCCTCCAGTCCCACTTCGGCCTGCTCGCGCAGGACCTCGCGCACCCGCGCCGGCAGCGCATCGGCGGCCAGGTCCACCGTCACGTCGCGCAGCGTCCCTGCCGCCGGCGCGGGCGCAGGGGCGTCCAGGGCCCGCGGCTTCACGGTGATGACCGCGGGCCGCCGCCGCACGGCCAGCGTGGCCACCGCGCGTCCTCCGTAGACCTGCCGCCGCACCACCAGCGCGCCGTCCTCCACGGCCAGGCCGGTGGCCTCGGTGACCAGCGCTCCGCCCAGCCGGTGCGCCAGCCGCGGGCCGATCTCGCGACCGACGGTATCGGCCCCCACGAGCACGACGTCGGGCTCCACAGCGCGTGCGCAGCGTTCCACAGCGACGAGATACGCGTCGGACTGCCCGGCAGTCAGCAGGGCGTGCACCACCCGGTAGACCACGCTCACCCCGTGTCGGTGCAGGGCCGCCACCGCAGCGTGCGCAGGCTCCGGGACCAGCAGGGCCGCCACGATGGCGCCCCCGGCCGCGGACGCCACCGCGCGCGCGCCGGTGACCAGCTCCAGGCTCGCCCGGCTCAGTTCGCCGTCGGCGGTGGTCGCGATCACGAGTACCCCGGCCATGCCGGCCCTCCTACAGCAGTTTGAGCTCACGCAGCCGCAGGGCCAGCGCCTCAGCCTGCTGCGCGGGCTCGCCTTCCAGGAACTCGCAGCGGGCTGTCTGCTCCGGGATGCGCACGTCGCGGACGTCGACGCCCGCATCGACCGTGGGCACCCCCAGGCTGTCCGCCGGCCAGGTCTGCACCGGCTTGCGCTTGGCGCCGACGATGTCCTTCACCTTGGGCAGGCGTGGCCGGTTGGCCTCGTCGCTGGTGATCGAGAGCACGGCCGGGAGCCGGGCCTCGACCACGTGATAGCCCTCGTCCGCCTGCCGGTGCGCCACTACGCGTCCGTCCTCCACGGCCACGCGCGCGACGAAGGTCACGCACGCGGCCCCCAGTTCCTCCGCCAGCAGCGACGGTACCACGCGCTCCACCCAGTCGGCCGACTCGCAGCCGGCGAGCACGAGATCGACGCCCCCCAGACGGCGGATAGCCGCCGCGAGCACAGGAGCCTTCGCCGCGCCCAGCAGGTCGGGGCCACGCGGGTCGTCCACCACGACGGCCTCGTCGGCCCCCATAGCCAGCGCCAGGCGGATCTGGTCCCCGACGGTGGCCTGCGGGGCGAGCGCCAGGGCCGTGACCCTGGCGCCGGTACGGTCCTTCAGCTGCAGGGCGACCTCCAGGGCGTTCTCGTCATAGGTGGACAGCACCAGGGGACGGCCCTCGCGGACCTGGCGCTTCGTCTGGGGATCGATGGCGAAGTCCCGGAGCGGCAGCTCCGGGTCCACGACCTGCTTCAGGCACACCACGATGTGCATACGCCCTCCGGCCGCGGGTTACCCGAGTAGATGGCGCGCGATCACCACGCGCTGGATCTCGGACGTGCCCTCGTAGATCTCGGTGATCTTCGCATCGCGGAAGTAGCGTTCGACGGGATAGTCCTGAATGTAGCCGTACCCGCCGAACAGCTGCACGGCCCGGTGCGCGCACCACATGGCCACTTCCGCCGCGAACAGCTTGGCCATGGCCGCCTCGCGCGCGGCCGGCTGTCCGGCCGTGCGCAGGGCCGCGGCGCGCAGGGTCAGCAGCCGGGCTGCCTCCAGGCGCGTGGCCATGTCGGCCAGCGCGAACCGCACCGCCTGGAACTCGCCGATCGGCCTGCCGAACTGCTGGCGCTGCTCGGCGTGGGCGGCCGCCTCCTCCAGGCACGCGCGGGCAATCCCCAGGGCCTGGGCTGCGATGCCGATGCGGCCGCCTTCCAGCGTCCACAGCGCGATGCGGCCGCCCTGCCCGCGCTCGCCCAGCAGGGCGTCGGCCGGCACGCGGCAGTCCTCGAAGATCAGTTCGGCGGTGGAGGAACACCGGATGCCGAGCTTCTTCTCGACCTTGCCGACGCGCAGCCCGGGGCTGGGTTTCTCGACGATGAACGCCGAGATGCCGCGCGCCCCCGGCGTGGGCTCGGTGCGCGCGTAGACCAGGCAGACGTCGGCCTCGACCCCGTTGGTCACGAAGAGCTTCGTGCCGTTCAGCACCCACCCCCCGTTGTCCCACTGCGCCGTGGTGCGCAGCGCCATGGCGTCCGAGCCCGCGCCGGGCTCGGTCAGGCAGTAGCAGCCCAGGCGCCGCCCGCTCGCCAGGTCGGGCAGGTAGCGCCGGCGTTGCTCCTCGGTGCCCCACCGGAGGATGGGCTCGCACACCAGCGACGTGTTGACGGTCACGATCGTCTGAAACCCAGCGCACGCGCGGGCCAGTTCTTCGTGCGCCAGCACGTAGGCGATGTGGTCCAGCCCTGGCCCGCCGTAGGCCTCGGGGACGGTCAGGCCCAGCAGCCCCAGGTCGGCTGCCCGGGCGACGATCTCGGCGGGGTACCGGGCCTCCCGGTCGAGATCTGCCGCGATCGGGAGGAGTTCGCGCGCAGCGAACTCCCGCACCGTGGCCTGCAGCAGACGATGGTCGTCGGTGAGCGTGACCGGCATGCGCTGACTCCCGCGCGTAGTTCTGCAGGCGACCGGTCTCGTTCCTGCAGGACGGGGTCGGGCAGGACCCCGGACACCGCCAGGGAAGAAGACCGGCGCGCATGTCCTGGCTCCTGATCGTCGCGACGACGGCCGCTGCGACGGCCGCGGTCCTGGCGGCAGCCGTCTCCCACCGTGTCGCCGCCACGCGCGCGCGCGTGCTGGCCCACCTGCGGCAGGCCGCCCCGGAGATCACCGTGATCAAGCGCACGCCGCTCGGCTTCGTGGCCGAGGTGCTGGGCGTGCCGGTGGAGGTGGACCTGGCCAGCCTCCTGCGGCGCCGCCCGCGCGGAGCCGACGGGCAATGGCTCGACCAGCTGCTCGCGGACCTCCGCGCCCGTGTGCCGGCCCCGCCGCCACCGCCGCTGGCGCTCGTGTGCGACCGCATCATGCCCCTGCTCCGGCCCCAGGCGCACCCGGACCTGTTCACGCGCTACCCGCCCGCGCTGCACCTGGCCTGGCGGCCGTGCGCTCCGGGCGTGGTCGTGACCTACGTGCTTGCAGGCCTGGAGGCGCAGGTGGCGGTCACGCGCGGGTGGCTGGATGCCTGGCGTCTGCCCGTGGAGGCACTCCACGCGATGGCGGTCGACAACCTCCGGCGGCAGACACAGCACATCCTGGCGGAGATCGGTGGTCCCCGCATGCGCTACGAGCACCTCGACGGCCTCGACGCGACCCGGGTGCTGGTAGCGGATCTGGTGGTGCCGCCCGGCGTGCGGGACCCGGTGGCTGCGATCCCTGAGGAGACCGTGCTGCTCCTCGCGCCGGCTGCCCAGGCCGTCGCGCTGGCGGCGGAAGCCGCCGCACGCCACGCAGCCTCCACCCGGCCGCTGGCGGCCGGACTGCTCCGGCTCACGGCCGCCGGGCCGCTGCCCGCCGGCCCGCTCCCCGGCAGCGTGCCCACGCCGCCTCAGCGGGCGTCGTACTCGTAGAACCCGCGCCCCGTCTTCCGGCCCCACCACCCGGCGGTCACCATCTGTTTGAGCAGCACCGGCGGCGCCCAGCGCGGGTCTTTGGTCTCCTGGTACATCGCCTCGGCGATGTAGTACGTGGTGTCGAGGCCGACGAAGTCGAGCAGCGCCAGCGGGCCCATGGGGTGGTTGAGGCCCAGCGTCACCGCGGCGTCGATATCCTCGCGGGTGGCGATGCCCGCCTCGTACACGCGTACCGCGTCCAGCAGGAACGGTACCAGCAGGCGGTTGACGATGAAGCCCGGCGCGTCCTTGGCGTGGACAACACGCTTCCCCATGGCGGCGGCCACGGCCTGCACCGTCGCGATCGTCTCGTCGGAGGTGACGAGCCCCCGCACGATCTCCACCAGCGGCATCACCGGTACCGGGTTGAAGAAGTGCATGCCGGCCACGCGGTCGGGCCGACCCGTGACGGCGGCCAGTTCGGTGATCGACAGTGACGATGTGTTGCTGGTCAGCACGACCTCGGGACGCGTGAGCCGGTCCAGCTCGCGCAGGACCGC
This sequence comes from Candidatus Fervidifonticultor secundus, assembly GCA_031459385.1. GTDB lineage: Bacteria > Sysuimicrobiota > Sysuimicrobiia > Sysuimicrobiales > Humicultoraceae > Fervidifonticultor > Fervidifonticultor secundus. Next base: position 250,076 of record JAVKIP010000002.1, read on the forward strand.
CTTCTTCTCGTCCATCTTCTCGATGACGGCCTCGACGACGAAGTCCACCCCGGCCAGGTCGTCGAGCACCGTGGTGCCCTGGATCCGGCGCCATGCGGCCTGCCGGTCCGCATCGGAGAGCTTGCCGCGGTCGACCGCCCGCTGCATTGAGGCGTCGATCCGCGCGAGCCCGCGCGCCAGCAGGTCGTCGCTGACCTCGCGCACCACGACCTCGTACCCGGCCCGGGCCGCGGTCTCGGCGATTCCCGAACCCATCAGGCCGCACCCCACGACACCCACGCGGTGAATCATCGTCTTCCTCCTCCATGTGCGGCTGCCGCCCGACGCTGTGTCGCCACGCGAGAGACGCGCCCCGGCTCGCGGTGGTTTCAGCCGTCCGGCGGCCCCAGGACGCCCAGGACCAGCGGCCCGGGCGCCGGAGCGCTGCTCCCGAGCGCATACGCCGCGGCCACCTCGCGTACAGCCTGGGCCGCGGCCTCCTCGGTTCGGGCGTGCACGACGGCCAGCACGTCGCCGGCGGTGACCGGATCGCCGACCACGCGCTCGAGCACCACACCCACCGCGGGGTCTACCCGATCCTCTTTGCGCGCGCGGCCGGCGCCCAGCCGCATCACGGCCAGCCCCACGACCTCTGCGTCGATGGCTGCGATCCAGCCGGCCGCCGGGGCCGGCACCGGCGCGCGGATCGGCGCCTGCGGCAGCCGGCGGGGGTCGCGCGCCACGGCCTCCTCGCCCCCCTGCGCCGTGACCATCTCGACGAACTTCTCCAGCGCGGCGCCGCCGGCCAGCCGATCCTGCAGCAGGCGCTGGCCCTCTTCCGGGGTCGTCGCCCGTCCCCCGAGGACCAGCATCCAGCCGCCGAGCGCAAAACAGAGATCCATCAGATCGGCGGGACCGCGGCCGGTCAGCGCCTCCACCGCTTCGCGTACCTCCAGCGCGTTGCCCACGGCCCGGCCCAGCGGCGCGTCCATGGCGCTGAGGACCGCGACGGTGCGGCGGCCCACCTGCGCGCCGATCTCCACCATGGCGCTCGCCAGCGCGCGGGCGGCGGCCTCGGTCTTCATGAACGCGCCCCGGCCGCACTTGACGTCCAGCACGATGCCCCGGGCGCCGCCGGCGATCTTCTTCGACATGATGCTGGCGGCGATGAGCGGGATGCTGTCCACCGTGGCGGTGACGTCCCGCAGGGCGTAGAGTTGCTGGTCGGCCGGAACGAGCTGGTGGCTCTGGCCGGCGATGACGCACCCGACGCGCATCACCTGGGCGACCACCTCCGCGTCGGAGAGCGCGGTGCGCACGCCCGGAATCGCCTCGAGCTTGTCCAGCGTGCCACCGGTGTGCCCGAGTCCCCGCCCGGAGAGCTTGGCCACGGGCACGTCGGCGGAGGCCACCAGCGGCACGAGGACCAGCGACGTCTTGTCGCCCACCCCGCCACTGCTGTGCTTGTCCACCGCCCGCGCCGCCAGCGCGCCGAGGTCCAGGGTGGTGCCCGAGCGCACCATGGCCAGGGTGAGCGCCGCGGTCTCCTCCGCCGTCATGCCCCGGAAGTAGACGGCCATCAGGAAGGCGGCCATCTGGTAGTCGGGGATCTCGCCGCGGGTGAAGCCGTCCACCAGGTAGGCGATCTCGGTGGGCGTTAGCGCCGCGCCGTCACGCTTGCTGCGGATCAGGTCGAGGGCGCGCATCTACCCGGGCAGCCGGCGCAGGAATCCCCGGACCAGCGCCGCGCAGCGTGGCGTGGCCCGCTGCATCGCCGCCAGCACGCCCTCGTGGGTCACGACCGCAGGCGCCTCGCCCGTGGCCAGGTTGGCGACGACGCTGAGCCCGGCGACGCGCATGCCGGCGTGCCGCGCGGCGATCGCCTCCGGCACCGTGGACATCCCCACGACGTCGGCGCCCCACCCGCGCATCATGCGCAGCTCCGCAGGCGTCTCATACATCGGCCCCGGCACCGCCAGGTAGGTGCCCTCGCGCAGGACGATCCCGGCGTCCGTGGCGGCGGCCCGCATGGCGGCCGCCAGGGCGCGGTCGTACACCTGCGACATGTCCGGGAAGCGCGGCCCGAACTCCTCCTCGTTGGGCCCGATCAGGGGATTCGTCCCCATGCCGTTGATGTGATCCGTGATGAGGAGCACGTCGCCCGGCGCGAAGGCAGGATTGAGGCCGCCGGCGGCATTCGTCACCAGCAAGACCTGCGCGCCGAGCACGCGCAGCGTCCGCACCGGAAAGACCACCTGCGCCAGCGGGACGCCTTCGTAGACGTGGGCGCGCCCCTGCAACACCGCGACCGCGCGGCCTTCCAGGGTGCCCAGGAGCAGCCTGCCGGCGTGCCCGGGGACCTGCGGCCGGGGAAAGTGCGGGATCTCGGCGTAGGGCATCACGGCATCCGCCTCCACCAGATCGGCCAGCGCGCCGAGCCCGGAGCCCAGCACGATGGCCACCTCCGGTGGTCGCCGGGCGTGCCGACCGATGACCGCCGCGGCCTCGCGGGCCCGGGCAGCCCACCTCACGCGCGCGCCTCCTCGGGCGACAGCACCGGCCAGAACGAGGTCCCGGGCCCCGACCAGGCGACCCCCAGCGCCGCGGCCACCGTGGCCGCCACGTCCGCGAACGTCTCACGCACCCCCAGGCGCCGGCCGGGCGGCAGGCCGGAGCGCCAGGCCAGCAACGGGACGCGTTCCCGCGAGTGGTCCGTGCTGGGCGTGGTGGGGTCGTTGCCGTGGTCGCCGGTGATGATCACGAGCCCGTCATCCTCGCAGGCGTGCAGCAGCTCCAGCAGCCGGCCGTCCAGGCGCTGCAGGTGGCGCGCGTAGCCCACCGCGTCGTTGCGGTGGCCGTAGACCTGGTCGAGTTCGACGAGGTTGGTGAACACCATGCCGTGGCCCAGCCCGCGCGCGGCCTCCACCGTGCGCGCGAGCCCGTCCTCGTCGTCGTGGGTGTGAACGCTGCGGGTGAGCCCCCGGCCCGCGAACAGGTCGTCGATCTTGCCGATGCCGACCACGGGCAGTCCCGCCGCGACCAGCGCGTCGAGCACCGTGGGGCCCGTGGGTGCCAGCGAGAAGTCGCGTCGGCGCGGCGTGCGCACGAACTGGCCGGGGGAGCCCGCAAAAGGGCGCGCGATCACCCGGCTCACGGCGTGCTCGCCGACCAGCACCGCGCGGATAGCCCGGCACCAGCTGTACAGTTCCTCGACCGGCACCACGGCCTCGTGCGCGGCGATCTGGAAGACGCTGTCGGCGGACGTGTAGACGATCGGGAACCCGGTGCGCAAGTGCTCCGGGCCCAGGCGCGCGATGATCGCCGTGCCCGAGACAGCCTCGTTCCCCAGCACCCGCCGTCCGATGACGGCCTCGACCGTGGCGATGACATCAGGGGGGAATCCGTGCGGGTAGGTGGGGAACGGCCGGGTGACGATCAGCCCGGCCAGCTCCCAGTGCCCGGAGGTGGAGTCCTTGCCCGCCGCCTGCTCCAGCATGAGCCCGGCCGCAGCGTGGTGTGCGGCCACCGGTCGCACCCCCGGGATCGCGTCCACCACCCCCAGGCCGAGCCGCTCCAGCACCGGCAGGCGGAGCCCGCCCACCACGGCCGCTGTGTTGGCCAGCGTGTGGCTCCCTTCGTCGCCGTAGGCTGCAGCATCGGGCAGCGCCCCACAGCCGAGCCCGTCCAGCACCAGGACGATCACCCGCACGGCTATCCAGGCCGGCGGCCGACGCGCATCTGGTCCCGCGGGTGCGCCCGCCGGTACACCTCGCGCAGGTGCCCGCGCGTCAGGTGGGTGTACATCTGCGTGGTAGCCACCGTCGCGTGGCCCAGCAACTCCTGCACGGCCCGCAGGTCGGCCCCGCCTTCGAGCAGGTGGGTGGCGAACGAGTGGCGCAGCGTGTGGGGACCCAGGCGTCGGCGCAGGCCGGCGGATGCGGCGTAGGTGCGCAGCAGCATCCACACCCGCTGCCGTGACAGCCGGCCGCTGCGGGTGTTGAGGAACAGTGCGGCGGGGGCGCGGCCGCGCGCCAGC
>JAVKIP010000020.1:0-52952 GCA_031459385.1 Candidatus Fervidifonticultor secundus
CAGACGGTGGCCCGCCTGCACCCCCGCCTGGCCATCGGCGTCATCGAGGGCGACATCGCCACCACCCGCGACGCCGAGCGCCTGGCCCGGCTGGGCGTGCGCGCCGTCCAGATCGAGACCCGCCTGGTGGGCAACGCCTGCCACCTCGACGCCAACATGGTGCGCACGGCACTGGTACGGCTGCCCCTGCAGCACCTGCGCTTCCTTTTCATCGAAAACGTCGGACACCTCGCCTGTCAAGTAGACTACCGGCTGGGGGAACACCTGCGCGTCGCGGTTACGAGCGTACCGGAAGGCGACGACAGCCCGCGCAAGTACCCATGCGCCTTCGCGCAGGCCGACGCCGTGGTCCTCACCAAGATCGACCTGCTGCCGCATGTGGACTTCTCCATGGCGGCCTTCGACCAGGCCCTGCGGGACGTCTGCAAAGGCCCCTGCTTCGCACTGTCGGCACGGACGGGCCGCGGCCTGGGCGCGTGGGTCGACTGGCTGGAGGCCCGACGCGCGGCCTGCCGGTGGAACGCGTGGCTGGGCAGCCAGCGCGCGGCCGGGCGATGATGGGTCGGCCAGACCGCATCCCTCTCCCCCGCACGACCTGGCCCTCCCGCATTCCTGGCTCCTCGGCCCGCGCTGCGATCTGGCATAATAGCCTCAAACGTCGCGGAGGGATGCCATGCGCGTGGAGGTCGTCCAGCGGGTGCTCCGCGCCAACGACGCCCTGGCCGAGGAGCTGCGGGCCCGCTTCGACCAGGCGGGGGTCCTGGCGGTCAGCCTGATCGGGTCGCCCGGCAGCGGCAAGACCGCACTGCTGGAGCAGACGGTGGCCCGCCTGCACCCCCGCCTGGCCATCGGCGTCATCGAGGGCGACATCGCCACCACCCGCGACGCCGAGCGCCTGGCCCGGCTGGGCGTGCGCGCCGTCCAGATCGAGACCCGCCTGGCGGGCAACGCCTGCCACCTCGACGCCAACATGGTGCGCACGGCACTGGCGCGGCTGCCCCTGGAGGGGCTCCGGTTGCTCTTCATCGAGAACGTGGGGAACCTGGTCTGCCCGGTCGAATATGGCCTGGGCGAGCACGTGCGTGTCGTGGTCACCAGCGTGCCCGAGGGCGACGACAAACCCCGCAAATACCCTTCCACGTTTTCGCGGGTCGATGCCGTCGTCCTGAACAAGACCGACCTGTTGCCCCACACGGACTTCTCCACGGCGGCGTTCGACCAGGCCATGCGGGAGGTCAGCCGGGGTCCCGTCTTCCCGCTCTCGGCGCGCACGGGGCAGGGGCTGGACGGGTGGATCGCCTGGCTCGATGCCCGCCGTGCAGCCCGGCGGTGACCGACACGCTGCCCCTCGATCCGCGGTACCGCGAGCTGGATGCGGCGATCCGGCGCCACCACCGCCGGCCAGACGGCCTGATCGAGGTCCTGCACATCGCCCAGCGCCTGTGGGGACACCTGCCCCGCGAGGTGCTCGCCTACGTCGCCCGGGGCCTGACCGTGCCGCCCAGCCTGGCCTACGGCGTGGCCACGTTCTACCACTTCTTCACGCTGGTCCCCCGCGGCCGCCACACCGTGATCGTCTGCACGGGCACGGCGTGCTACCTCAAGGGCGGCGGGCGTATCGTCGAGGCGCTCCAGCGCGCCACAGGCGTGCGGGCGGGCACGGTGGCGCCCGACGGGACCCTGGGCGTGGAGGCGGTGCGGTGCCTGGGGCCCTGCAGTCAGGCACCGGTCGTCGTCTTCGATGGCGAGGTCACCGGCGAGCTGCCCGTCGAGGCGGTGGTGCAGCGGGTGCAGGCATGGACAGCCGCGGCGCCCCACCAGGCGCGCGCGGGGGCCCCATGACGCGCGAGGAACTGGAGGCCATCGCCGCGGCCGAGCGCGTGCGCCAGCAGGGGTACCGGTGCCGGGTGAAGGTCTGCGAGGGTGCCGGTTGCCTGGCGCGCGGCGTCACCGCGCTCAAGGCCGCGTTCCAGGCCGTCGCGCGTGGCCGGTCAGACGTGGAGGTCACCGGCGCCGGGTGTATGGGACCGTGCAGCGACGGTCCGCTGGTCAGGATCGAGCCTGACGGGACGCTGTACCGCTGCCGGTCGCCCCGGGACGTGCACGACGTCGTCGCCAGCCACCTGATCGCCGGCCGGCCCGTCGCACGCCTGGCGCTGGACCCGGCCGGTCCCTTCTTCGCCGCGCAGCAGCCTGTGGTGCTGGCCGCCTGCGGCCGCATCGACCCCGAGCGCATCGAGGAGGCGATCGCTGCCGGGGCCTACCGTGCGCTGTTGCGGGCGGTAGGCGAGATGTCCCCGGCTGCAGTGATCGAGCAGGTGCGCGCAAGCGGCCTGCGCGGTCGCGGCGGCGCCGGCTACCCCACCGGCCTGAAGTGGGCGACGGTCGCCAAGGCCCCGGGCGATCGCAAGTACGTCATCTGCAACGCCGACGAGGGCGACCCCGGGGCCTTCATGGACCGCACGGTGCTGGAAGGTGACCCGCACCGCGTCCTGGAGGGTATGGCGATCGGTGCCTATGCCGTGGGCGCCACGCAGGGCTACATCTACGTGCGCGGTGAGTACCCCCTGGCGATCCACCGGCTGCAGATCGCCATCCGCCAGGCCGAGGCCCTGCGCCTGCTGGGCGCGCGCATCGCCGACTCGGGCTTCAGCTTCCGGATCGACCTGCGGATCGGCGCCGGCGCCTACGTCTGCGGCGAGGAGACGGCGCTGATCGCCTCGATCGAGGGCAGGCGCGGGCAGCCGCGGCCGCGGCCGCCCTACCCGGCCGAGTCAGGGCTGTGGGGGGCGCCCACGCTGATCAACAACGTGGAGACGTTCGCAGCCGTCCCGGCGATCATCGAGCGGGGCGGCGCCTGGTACGCCGCGATCGGCACCGAGCGCAGCCGCGGCACCAAGGTCTTCAGCCTCGCCGGCGAGGTGCAGCGCACGGGCGTCATCGAAGTGCCCATGGGTATCGCGTTGCGCCGCATCGTCGAGGAGATCGGCGGGGGCGCGCCGCCGGGCCGGACCATCAAGGCCGTGCAGACCGGCGGGCCCGGCGGCGGGTGCGTGCCTGCGGCGCTGCTCGACGTGCCGGTCGACTACGAGTCCCTTCCGGCGCTCGGCTCCATGATGGGTTCGGGTGGCATGATCGTGCTGGACGACCGCGCGTGCGTGGTGGACGTCACCCGCTACTTCATGCGTTTCTGCATGGACGAGTCGTGCGGCAAGTGCATCCCCTGCCGGGCCGGCACCGTCCAGCTCCACGACCTGCTGACGCGCATCGCCGAAGGACAGGGCACGGCGGACGACCTGGCCCGCCTGGAGGAGCTGGCCGACCTGGTCAGGCACGCCAGCCTGTGCGGGCTGGGGCAGAACGCGCCGAACCCACTGCTGTCCACGCTGCGCCACTTCCGGGACGAGTACCTCGCCCACGTCGTCGAGCGTCGGTGCCCGGCAGGGGTCTGCCCGATGCGCCCCGCAGCGGAGGTGTCAACATGACGGTCAGGACCCTGGTGATCGACGGGGAACCGGTCGGGGCACGCGACGGCGAGACGATCCTCGAGGCCGCGCGCGAGCACGGGATCGTCATCCCAACCCTCTGCTACCTGGAGGGCCTGTCGGCGGTCGGCGCCTGTCGGCTGTGCCTGGTGGAGGTGGCAGGTGCGCCCCGCCCGCTGGCCGCCTGCGTCACGAGGGTGGCCGAGGGTATGGAGGTCACCACCGACGCGCCGCGGGTGCGCGCGTACCGGCGCATGATCCTCGAGCTGCTCTTCGCCGAGGGGAACCACGTCTGCGCCGTGTGCGTGGCCAACGGCCACTGTGACCTCCAGGCGCTGGCCGCGGCGCAGGGGATGACCCACGTGCGGTACCCCTACCGCGCGCCCCTCCGCGGCGTGGATGCCTCCCACGAGCGGTTCGTGCTCGACCACAACCGGTGCATCCTCTGCACGCGCTGCGTGCGGGCCTGCGACGAGGTCGAGGGCGCCCACACCTGGGACGTCGCCGGTCGCGGCGCGACGTCGCGGGTGATCGCAGACCTCGACCAGCCCTGGGGGACGTCCGACACGTGCACCTCGTGTGGCAAGTGCGTGCAGGTCTGCCCCACCGGCGCGCTGGTCGAGAAGGGCCGCGGGCCCGGCGAGATGATCAAGCGACCGGAGTTCCTCCCCTATATCACCACGGCACGGGAGGCGCGGCGGTGGATCCGGTGACGTCCGGCGCGCCACACCCTGCCCCCCAGCCTGCGGGGACCGCGCAGACGCCCCCCGGGTCCGCGCCCCTGCGCCTGGCCACCGTGTGGCTTGGCGGCTGCAGCGGCTGTCACATGTCGTTTTTGGACCTGGACGAGCGGCTGCTGGCGCTGGCTCCGCGCATCCGCCTGGTCTACAGCCCGTTCATGGACACGAAGACGTTCCCCGACCAGGTGGACGTGACACTGGTGGAGGGCGCGGTGGCCAACGAAGACCACCTGGCGCTGATCCGCACCGTGCGGGCGCGGACGCGGGTGCTGGTGGCCTTCGGCGACTGCGCGGTGACGGGCAACGTCACGGCGATGCGCAACCCGCTGGGCCCGGCGCCGGTCCTCCAGCGCGCGTACGCAGCGACTGCGGCACCCGGGAGCCGGGCACCCGACGACGACCTGGTCCCGCGGCTGCTGGCGCGGGTCCTCCCCGTCCACCAGGTGGTCGCGGTGGACGTCTGGCTGCCCGGGTGCCCGCCGTCCGCGGAGACGATCTACGCGGCCCTGACCGACCTCCTGGACGGCCGTGCGCCTGCCACGGACGCCCTGCGCTTCGGATAGGAGGACGCGTGGCCACCCGCCGCATCGTCATCGATCCGGTCACCCGCATCGAGGGGCACGCCAGGATCAGCGTACACCTCGACGAGACCGGCCGCGTGCGCGCGGCCCGGTTCCACGTCACCGAGTTCCGCGGCTTCGAGAAGTTCTGCGAGGGCCGCCTGTTCTGGGAGATGCCGGCCATCACCGCGCGCGTATGCGGCATCTGCCCGGTGAGCCACCTGATCGCCTCGGCCAAAGCGGGCGACGCCCTGCTGGCGGTGGCGATCCCGCCTGCGGCGGAACGGCTGCGGCGCCTGATGCACCTGGCACAGATCGTGCAGTCTCACGCCCTCTCGTTCTTCCACCTGGCCTCGCCGGACCTGCTGCTGGGCTTCGACGCCCCGCCGGAGGAGCGCAACCTGTTCGGGCTCATCGCGCGCCACCCCGACCTGGCGCGCGCCGGCATTCGGCTGCGACAGTACGGCCAGGAGATCATCGAGCTGCTGGGCGGCAGGCGCATCCACCCGGCCTGGGTCACACCGGGCGGCGTGGCTGCGCCGCTGCGCCCCGAGCACCGCGAGCGCATGCTGGCGGGGTGGCCTGAGGCGCTGCGGCTGGCCCGGGCTGCCCTCGACCGCTTCAAGGGCACGCTGGACGCCCACGCCGAGGAGGCGGCGGTCTTCGGCACCTTCCCCTCGCTGTTCGCAGGCCTGGTCGACGCCGACGGCCACATCGACTACTACGACGGCCGCGTGCGGTTCGTCGGGCCCGACGGCGTCGCCGTCGCCGATGGGCTCGACCCGACTCAGTACTGGGAGTACCTGGGCGAGGCCATAGAGCCGTGGTCGTACCTGAAATTTCCCTACTACCTGCCCTGGGGCTATCCCGACGGCGCCTACCGCGTGGGGCCGCTGGCGCGGCTCAACGTGGCCGCCGCCTGCGGCACCCCCCTGGCCGATGCCGAACTGGCCGAGTACCGCCAGCGGACCGGCCGCGTGGCGCTCAGTTCGTTCTACTACCACTACGCGCGCCTGATCGAGATCGTCCATGCCCTGGAGCAGGTCGGCAGGCTCCTGGACGATCCGGTGATCCTCGACCGCGACGTGCGCGCGCGGGCCGGGCGCAACCGCCACGTGGGCGTCGGCGCCGCCGAGGCCCCCCGCGGCACGCTCTATCACCACTACGAGGTGGACGACGACGGCCGGCTGGTCCGGGTCAACCTCATCATCGCCACCGGCCAGAACAACCTGGCGATGAACCGGGCAGTCGCGCAGGTAGCCACGCACTACATCACGGGCGACGACGTGCGCGAGGGCGTCCTCAACCGCCTGGAGGCCGCGATCCGGGCCTTCGATCCGTGCCTGTCCTGCTCCACGCACGCCGCCGGGACGATGCCGCTGGTGGTGGACATCATCGCCGCCGACGGCCGTCCCCTGCGCCAGCTGCGTCGCGATGCGGTGGAGGCCGGCCGGTGACGCGACGCCCGCTGGTGATCGCCTGCGGGAACCCGCTCCGGGGTGACGACGGCGTGGGGGCAGCCGTGGTGCGGCGGCTAGGCGCCCGGCGCGGGGCCACGGTCCGCATCTGCCTCCAGTACACACCGGAACTGGCCCACGAGGTCGCCGCCGCCGACCGGGTCATCTTCGTCGACGCCCGCGCCGCCACGCCCGGGGAGGCGCAGCCGCGGCGCGGCGGGGTGCGCGTGCGCCGTCTCGATCCCCGCCGCGTGGCCACCGGTGCCCTGAGCCACACGGTGACACCAGAGAGCCTCCTGGCGATGGCCCGAGATCTGTACGGAGCGGCGCCGGCAGGGTTCCTGGTGACCGTGGCCGGCGCGCGATTCGATCTGGGCCGGGGGCTCTCGCTATCGGTTCGCCGCCTGATCCCCCAAGCGGTGCGCGCGGTTGCCCGGCTGCTGTCCCCTCGGCCCCGGTCCTGACGCCAAATACTGCGCGCGTCCGATAGGCCGGAGGGCCCCCCGGGCCTATGCTGGCACTGGAATGGTGGCCACGGCTCTTCCCGGGACCTTTCGGACCTCCGAGCGCGCACCGGAGGTCGTGATGCTCTTCGGCAGCGCTGCGGTGCATCGGTATGCGCTGGCCCCTGGCCTAGGGGCCTTCGCACAGTATGCGCCCGGATGGGACGCAGCCGTCCGGGAGAGCCTGGGGCGGATGCTGGCGGCGGGTGGTGTGGTCCATGCCGCGCTCAGCCAGACCACCGTCGTCGGCTACCTGGGCATCGCGCCTGCCGGCACGGATCAACCGTGGGGCCGGCTGCGCGACCCGCGTATCCAGGAAGTCGTGGTGGAAGTGGCCCGCGGCTACCGGGGGCGCGGCCTGGCCCACGCGCTGCTGCGCCGGGCCTTCACCCGCCCCGAGGCCGAGTCGCGTATCTACGTGGCCACTGGCTACGCCTGGTGCTGGGACCTGAAGGGCACCGGCCTCGATGCGGCGGCCTACGCCAGCCGCCTGCTGCGCCTGTTCGAGGCCTACGGGTTCGCGCGCGAACCGACCGTCGAGCCCAACATCGCCGGCGAGCCGGTAAACTTCCTGGCCGTGCGCGTGGGACGGCTGGTGCCACCGGCCGTGGTGGGACGCTTCCGCCGCGCCTGCCGGGGGCTGGCAGTAGCCTGAGGGAGGGGCGATGCGCGTCCGCGACGTCATGACCAGCCCGGTGCACACCATCGGCCCCGACGCGCCTGCCTGGGAAGCGCTGGGGCTCATGCGCGCGCACCGCATCCGCCGCCTGCCGGTCGTCGAGGACGGGCGGCTCGTGGGCATCGTCACCTGGACCGACCTGGTCCGCATCCGGCCGCCGGCCCTGGGCGGCCGGTGGCACGTGCCCAACGTGGCGGCCGGCGCGCAGGTTTGCCACCTGATGTCGACGGCCGTGGTCAGCGTCGACCCGGAGATCCCGGTGCAGGATGCGGCGGCGCTCATGCAGCGCCACAAGTTCGGTGGCCTGCCGGTCCTCGAGCACGGGCGGCTGGTGGGCATCGTGACCGAGAGCGATCTCTTCGACGTCTTCGTGGAGGTCTTCGCCGTCGGCCCACACGAGACGCGCCTGTGCGCGCCGGTGGGCAGCATCGCCAGAGACCTCCCGGTCATCGTCGCGGCCATGGCCGAGGCCGGCATCCCGATCCTGGCGCTCCACACGCTGCGGCTGGAGAGGAGCCAGGCCGTGGAGATCGTCGTGTCCGCGCGCGACGCGGTACGGGCGCGAGGCCAGTTGGAGGCCCTGGGCCTGGCGGCGGCTGCCGAGGAGGTGCGGGAGGCCGTCTACGAGGGGTGAGCCCGATGCAGGTCCTGGTCCCGGTGGATCTGTCCGACGAGTCTGCCGCGCTGGTCCGGTACGCGGCGCGCCTGGCCTCGCTGGTGGGGGGCGAGCTCGAGATCCTGCACGTCTACACCCGGGACAGCGCCATGGCGGCCCTGCGGGACGAGGGGCTGTTCCTGGACCTGTATGTCAGCCGCCTGCGCTCGGAGCTCAACTACCTGAAGGCGCAGGCCGGCGTCGCCGGGCAGCGCGCCCGGGTGGAGGTGCGGCAGGGCGACCCTGTCGAGACCATCGTCGAGCGGGCCGCCGAGCTCCGCGCCGACCTGATCGTCGTGGGAACCCACCGGCGCACCGGGCTGACCCGGCTCCTGGTGGGCAGCGTGGCGGCCGGCGTGCTGCGCCGCGCGCCGTGCCCCGTGGTACTGGTTCCGGCAAGCGTGCTGGCTGGGGTGACCCGCGACGTCGTCCCCGCCAGCGCCTGAGATGGGTACTGCGAAGGAGGAACAGGCCATGCCCGGTGTCCATGGCGCCACCCAAAAGGCGCACGTCCCGTCCCTGCGCCTCTACGCCCGGGACATCATGACCCACCCGGTCATCACCGCGCGCACCGATGCGCAGGTGAAGGACCTGGTGGCCCTCATGATCACGCACCACATCAGCGGGATCCCGATCCTCACCCCGGCCGGTGAACTGGTCGGCATCGTCACCGAGGGCGACCTGCTCTACAAGGAGCTCGAGCCGCGGCCGACGGAGCCGACCGGTATCGTCGCGCGCCTGCCGCTGCGGTCGGTGGCCGAAGCGATCGAGCGCGCCCGCAAGGCAGAGGGCCTGCGCGCCGACGAGGTGATGACCTCGCCGGTCATCGTCGTCACCGAAGCCACCCCGGTCCGCGAGATCGCCCAGCTCATGGTGAAACACCGCATCAACCGGGTGCCGGTGGTGCGGGCAGGCAAGATCGTCGGCATCGTGAGCCGCAACGACGTCCTGAAGGCGTTCACGCGCAGCGACGACGAGCTGCGGACAGCCATCCGCGAGAGCCTGCTTCACGACTTGTGGATCGATGTCGCCCGCCTGACCATCGAGGTCAAGGACGGCGTGGTCTACCTGGAGGGAGTGGTGGACCGCCGGTCCGAGAAGGAGCTGGCCGAGAAGTGGGCGGCCATGGCCGACGGGGTGGTCAGCGTGCAGAGCCGCCTGACCTACGAGGTGGATGACCGCGCCGTCCCGCCCGAGGCGCCGAGGAGGTTCCCGGGTGAGTATGCAGGTCCTGTGGGATGCTGACGAAGCGGTGGTACCGCCGCCCGCGCCGCCGCGGGTGGTGATCGCAGGTGAACGGTGCAAGGGGTGCGGGCTGTGCATCGCGGTCTGCCCGCCCGCGGTTCTGGCGTTCGGCCCCCTGAACCAGCAGGGGTTCCCGATGGCGGTCGTGCGGGACGGCGAGCGCTGCACCTCGTGCGCGGCCTGCGCCCTGATCTGCCCTGACGGGGCCATCGCCGTGTTCCGACCGCGCCGGCGGGCGGCCGCGGCCGCATAACGGGAGGGGCCCTGTCCATGGCAGCCGCGCCCCGCGTCCTGATGAAGGGCAACGAGGCCATGGCCGAAGCGGCCATCCGGGCGGGGTGCCGGGCGTACTTCGCCTACCCCATCACGCCCCAGACCGAACTGGCCGAGTACATGGCCGCGCACCTGCCCCGGGCCGGCGGCGTCTTCCTGCAGGCCGAGAGCGAGGTGGCGGCCATCAACATGGTCTACGGCGCCTCAGGCACAGGCGCGCGGGTCATGACCAGCACCAGCAGTCCGGGCTTCAGCCTCATGCTAGAGGGCCTCTCGTACCTGGTGGGCGCCCGCCTGCCGTGCGTCGTCGTGAACGTCATGCGGGGCGGGCCAGGACTGGGCAACATCGCCCCTGCCCAGAGCGACTACTTCGAGATGACCCGGGCCCTGGGCCACGGTGACAGCCACGGCATCGTCCTGGCACCGGCCACCGTGCAAGAGGCCGTCGACCTGGTGCGCCTGGCCTTCGAGCTGGCCGAGCGCTACCGCCTGCCGGCGCTGATCGCGGCCGACGGACTGCTGGGCCAGATGATGGAGCCCGTGACGCTGCCCGACCCTGTCGCGGCGCCGCAGCCGCCAGCGTGGGCCACGACGGGCGGCGGGCGGCGGCTCATCTCGTCCATCTACCTGCAGCCCGAGGACCTGGAACGACACGTCCGCGCGCTGGCGGCCACCTATCAGGCGATTGCCCGCGACGAGCCACGGTGGGCCGTCCATGCCCTCGACGACGCCGAGGTCGCGGTGGTGGCCTACGGCACGCTGGCGCGCATCGCGCGGGCCGCCGTCGACCGCGCGCGGGCCGAGGGCATCCGGACCGGGCTCCTGCGTCCCGTCACCCTGTGGCCCTTCCCGGCGGCGGCGTTCGCCCGGCCCGTGAAGCACTGGCTCGTGGTCGAGCTGAACGCCGGCCAGATGGTGGAGGACGTGCGCCTGGCGGTCGGGGGCCGCACGCCGGTGACGTGGTACGGGCGGCTGGGCGGCGTCGTGCCCGCGCCGGCCGAGCTCGTGGAGGTGATCCACACGACCGTCCGGGACGCCGAGGGAGTGTCAGCATGAGCGCCCGGCGGTGGCTGCGCGCAGGGTGACCCAGGGATGAGCACGAGGCTTGAGGGTCTGCAACGGCACCTCCCCGACATGGAGCAGGTCGCCGGGCGTCCACAGGTGCTCCTGGACGTGCCCATGCACTACTGTCCGGGGTGCACGCACGGCATCATTCACCGCCTCGTGGCCGAGGTGATCGACGAGTTCGGCCTGCAGGCGCGCACCGTCGGTGTGGCGTCGGTGGGCTGCTCGGTCTTCGCCTACAACTACTTCGACCTCGACTTCCAGCAGGCGGCGCACGGCCGCGCGCCGGCCGTCGCCACCGGCATCAAGCGCGTGCGCCCCGACCTCGTGGTGTTCACCTACCAGGGCGACGGCGACCTGGCGTCGATCGGCGCCGCCGAGATCGTCCACGCCGCGGCGCGCGGCGAGCGCCTCACCGTCATCTTCGTGAACAACGCCCTCTACGGCATGACGGGCGGACAGATGGCGCCCACGACGCCACCCGGCATGCGCACCACGACCACGCCGGACGGCCGGCAGGCCCGCGCGCACGGGTACCCGCTGCGGGTGACCGAGATGCTCGCCGGGCTCGATGGGGTCGCGTACGCTGCGCGGGTCGCCGTCACCAGCGTGGCGCACATCGCGCGGGCGAAGAAGGCGATCCGCGCCGCGTTCCAGGCGCAGCTCGACGACCGCGGGCTGGGCATCGTCGAGGTGCTCTCCACCTGCCCCGTGGGGTGGGGACTGGACCCCGTGGCCGCGCTGCGGTGGTGCGAGACGCACATGATCCCCGTCTTTCCCCTGGGCGTCTTCAAGGACACGTCGCGCCCGGCGGGGCGCGCGGAACCGGCGCGCACCGGCCCACCGGCGCGTCCTCAGCGCGTCGCGCCCGCGGCCGGCCCACGCGGCCCGGAGCCCTGAGGGGCCGCCATGGCCGCGCACCAGATCATCATCGCCGGCTTCGGGGGCCAGGGCGTGCTCTTCCTGGGCGAGGTCCTGGCCCGGGCGGCGCTGCACGAGGGACGCGAGGTGACCTGGCTGCCGGCTTACGGCCCCGAGCAGCGCGGCGGCACCGCCCACTGCACCGTGGTAATCGACGACGAGCCTATCGCATCGCCGGTGGTCGCCGATCCGACGGTCCTGATCGTCATGAACCGGCCGTCGCTGGACCGCTTCGAGGCCCAGGTACAGCCCGGCGGGGTCATCGTCTGCGACACCACCGTGACCGGGCGTCTGCCGGCGCGGCGTGACGTCACCGTGATCGGTGTGCCCGCGACAGCCATCGCCACCCACCTGGGGGTCCCGCGGGCGGCCAACATCGTGCTCCTGGGGGCACTCCTGGAGGTCCGGCCACCCTGCGGGCTCGATGCCATCCGGGCCGCGCTGGACGAGATGGTCCGCGATCCCCAGGCCCGGGCCGGCAACCTCGAGGCGCTGGAACGCGGCCGGCGCGAGGCATCGGTCAGCTCCGCGCGTTGAGGCGACCCGCGGCCCGGCAGATGCAACGGCCCGCGTTCGTCATGCACGCACGAACGCGGGCCTTCAGGCGGGCGTTGGCCACCCGCCGCCCGGGGGGGTCAGGCGGCAGGCTTCTTGGCGACGCGAAACCGCTCCAGGAACTGCAGCAGCCTCGCCCCGTCGCGTTTGGCCTCCGCCCACTCCTTCCTGTACGCGCGGGCCTGGAGGCGGGCCGCGTCCAGCGCCCGCCGGTGGTCGCGCACGGGCTGCGCGGCCGCGGCGCGCTCGCGCCGCAGGATCTCGCGGTGCTGCGCGAGCGTCCGCTCGGTCGTGCGGCGGATCTCGTGCATCATGCGCCGGTGCTCGGGAAGCATGGCCCCCACCTCCGGGGCCCACGCTACCCTGCCGTGTGCACGCGCCCCATCGGGCCCGGCACGGATTTTCGCGCTCGGGTCCAGACCTGATGCGGAATCAGGTCAGCGCTCTATTGACAAATGCGCGGAAGGCGTTCTCGCGGGTGGCCGCGGGACGCCAGCGACTCAGTGCGCCCCGGGCCCGGCCAGAAGCCGCCGCAACACCATGGGCAGCACGCCGCCGTGCCGGTAGTACTCGACCTCCATCGGGCTGTCGATCCGCGCGATGGCCTGGAACGTCACCACCCGCCCGTCCCCGTGCGCGTGTACGGTCACGCGCTGGCCGGGGGTGAGGCCACCGGCCAGGCCCACGACATCGTAGCGCTCCTGCCCGCTCAACCCCAGGCTGTCGGCGCTCTGCCCCGGCTCGAACTGCAGCGGCAGCACGCCCATGCCCACCAGGTTGCTCCGGTGGATGCGCTCGTACGACTCGGCCAGGGTGGCGCGCACACCCTGCAGCATCGGCCCCTTCGCCGCCCAGTCGCGCGACGATCCCGAGCCATACTCTTTCCCGGCGATCACGAGCAGCGGGACGCCCTCCTGGCGGTAGCGGACGACCGCGTCGTAGATCGTCATCAGGTCGCCGCTGGGGAAGTGCGTCGTCCAGCCGCCCTCCTGGCCGGGGGCCAGTCGGTTGCGCAGCCGGATGTTGGCGAAGGTACCGCGGATCATCACCTCGTGGTTGCCCCGCCGTGCCCCGTACGAGTTGAACTCGCTCCTGGCCACGCCGCGGTCCAGCAGGTACCGGCCCGCCGGGCTGTCGGCCGGAATGGAGCCCGCAGGCGAGATGTGGTCGGTGGTGATGGAGTCGCCCAGAAGCACCAGCACCCGGGCACCCGTGATGTCCGCTGGCGGCGCGGGCTCCAGGCGCAGGTCGGTGAAGAAGGGCGGTTCCTGCACATAGGTCGAGGCCGGGTCCCAGGCGTAGAGCGCCCCCGTCGGCACCGGCAGCGTCCGCCAGGTCTCGTCCCCGGTGAACACGTCGCGGTAGCGCTCGACGAACAGGTCCGGGCTGACGGCCCGGGCCATCGTCTCCTGGACCTCGCGCGTCGATGGCCACAGGTCGCGCAGGTAGACGGGCTGGCCGTCGCGGTCGTGGCCCAGCGGCTCGCGCGTCAGGTCGATGTCCACCGTCCCCGCCAGCGCGTAGGCCACGACCAGCGGTGGGGAGGCCAGATAGGCGGCGCGCACCTGGGGGTGGATGCGCCCCTCGAAGTTCCGGTTGCCTGAGAGCACAGCCGCCACCACGAGATCGTGCGTCGCCACGGCCTGCGCGACCGGCTCGGGCAGCGGCCCGCTGTTCCCGATGCAGGTCGTGCACCCGTAGCCCACCAGGTGGAAGCCAAGCGCTTCCAGGGAGCGCAACAGCCCGGCCCGCTCCAGGTAGGCCGTCACCACCGCCGAGCCCGGCGCCAGGCTCGTCTTCACCGTCGGCGGCACCGTCAGGCCCCGCGCCACGGCCTTCTGCGCCAACAGGCCGGCCGCGAGCATCACGGCGGGGTTCGACGTATTGGTGCACGACGTGATCGCCGCGATCACCACCGATCCGTCGGTGAGCGTGGCTTCCCGCTCACCGACCTTCACCGGCACCACGCGGGGCCGCTCGGCCACGGCGACACCGCCCGCGCCAGCGCCAGCGGGCAGGCGCTCGGCGAACGCCGCTGTGAAGCTGGCGCGCACCTGCGCCAGCGCCACGCGGTCCTGCGGCCGCCGTGGTCCGGCCAGCGAGGGCTCGAGGGTCGCCAGGTCGAGGGTCACCACCTGATCGAAGACGGGATCGGGCGCGTCGTCGTCGCGCCACAGCCCCTGCGCCTTCGCATACGCCTCGACCAGCGCCACCTGCGCCGGGGGACGGCCGGTCATCGTCAGATAGCGCAGCGTCTCGGCGTCGATGGGGAAGAGCGTGGCGGTCGCGCCGAACTCGGGCGACATGTTGGCAATCGTGGCCCGATCGGGCAGCGACAGGTGCCGCGTGCTGGCACCGAAGAACTCCACGAACTTGTCCACCACACCCACCTGCCGCAGCATCTGCGTGACGGTCAACACGAGGTCGGTGGCCGTCACGCCCTCGGGCGGCGTGCCCACCAGCTGGAAGCCCACCATGGCCGGCCGCAGCAGGTAGAGGGGCTGGCCCAGCATCGCGGCCTCCGCCTCGATGCCCCCCACGCCCCACCCGAGCACGCCCAGGCCGTTGATCATCGTGGTGTGGGAGTCGGTGCCCACCAGCGTGTCCGGGAACGCCACCACCTCGCCGTCGGCGTCACGCGTACCGACCACAGACGCCAGGTACTCGAGGTTCACCTGGTGCACGATCCCCGTGCCCGGCGGCACGACCCGGAAGTTCCAAAAGGCCTGCTGGGCCCACCGCAGCAGCGCATACCGCTCGCGGTTGCGCTCGTACTCTTTCTGGACGTTGTACATGAAGGCGCCCGCAGAGCCGAACATGTCCACCTGCACGGAGTGATCGATGACCAGATCGGTGGGCATCAGGGGATTGATCCGTTCCGGGTCGCCGCCCAGGCGCGCCATCGCCGACCGCATCGCGGCCAGGTCCACGACCGCCGGCACGCCGGTGAAGTCCTGCAGGACTACGCGCGACGGGAGGAATGGGAACTCGCGGCCGTCGGGCTGCCCGGGGGCCCAGGCCGCCAGGGTCAGCACGTCCCGATCGGTGAACGGGGCCGTCCCACAGTGGCGCAGGACGTTCTCCAGCAGGATCTTCACGGTCACGGGCAGCCGCTCCAGCGGCGTCGCCAGGCGGTCGCGCAGCGCGGCCAGCCGGACGTAGCTCACGGTCCGCCCGCCGGCTTCCAGGCGCGCGCGCGCCCCGAAGGGATCGTGCATCAGCGTCACTCCTCGTGTGCGGTCTGGGCCCGGCCTCGGGGCACGAGACAGGGCGCCAGTTCATTGTGCCATGGCCGCCGGCACCACGCCAGGGCCGCGGGCCGCCGCCAGCGGGGTCTCGACTGTTCCCGGACGGCCGGCACGGCGCCGGCACCGCTGCGTACCGCCCGGCAGGTGGCCGCCGCAGCGCTGCGTTCCTGCCCGTCGGTCGCCCGCCTGCTGCGGCGCGGCGGCCGGCCGCAATGGACGGAGATCGATTTTGCATCCGATGGACAGGCCGGGCCGCCTGGCGTATCGTAGCCTGAGGACCGCCCCATGGGTGCTCCCCCTGGCCCTCCCGACCTCTCGCCGCCTCCCCGCCCCCGCGACGCCGCGGTCGTGGCAGCGGCCGTCGACGTGCTCGAAGCACCCGAGCGGCGGCGCGGCCTGGCGCGGGTCCTTCCTTTCCTGGGGCCAGCGTTCGTGGCCAGCGTCGCCTACGTCGATCCGGGCAACTTCGCCACGAACATCCAGGCCGGAGCGCAGTTCGGCTACCTGCTCCTGTGGGTCATCGTCGCCAGCAACCTGACGGCAATGCTGGTGCAGGCGCTCTCGGCCAAACTGGGCATCGCCACCGGCCGCAACCTGGCCGAGCTGTGCCGCGACCGGTTCCCGCGGCCGGTCGTCTGGGCCATGTGGGTGGTGAGCGAGCTGGTGGCCATGGCCACCGACCTGGCCGAGTTCCTGGGTGCGGCTCTGGGCTTCTACCTGCTCTTCGGGATCCCGCTGCTGCCGGCGGCGCTCCTCACGGGCATCGTCACCCTGGCCATCCTGGCGATGGAACGTCAGGGATTCCGCTCGCTGGAAGCCGTCATCACCGCGTTCGTGGGGGTCATCGCGCTCGCCTATGTGGTGGAACTCGCCCTGGAGCGCCCGCAGTGGGCAGCCGTCGTCGCCCACGCCACCGTGCCACGCTTCGCGGGCACCGAGAGCGTGCTGCTCGCCAGCGGCATCCTGGGCGCCACGGTCATGCCGCATGTGGTCTTCCTCCACTCGGCGCTCACCCAGCACCGCATCGTGCCCCGCGACCAGCGCCAGGCGGCGCGGCTGTTCCGGTTCGAGGTGACCGACGTGGTGCTGGCCATGGGCCTGGCGGGGGTCATCAACGGCGCCATGCTCGTCATGGCGGCGGCCACCTTCCACGCCCGCGGGCTGGTGGACATCGCCAGCATCGAGGAAGCCCACCGGACGCTGGCACCGCTGCTGGGCGAGGCCTCGAGTGCCGTCTTCGCCGTCGCGCTGCTGGCCTCGGGCCTCTCGTCGTCCACCGTGGGCACGATGGCCGGCCAGGTGATCATGCAGGGCTTCCTCCACCGGCAGATCCCCATCTGGGTGCGCCGCGTGGTCACCATGGCCCCCGCTATCGTCGTCATCGGCATCGGGCTGGACCCCACGCGCACGCTGGTCATCAGCCAGGTGGTGCTCTCCTTCGGGCTCCCCTTTGCCCTGGTCCCCCTGGCGCTGTTCACCAGCCGGCGCGACCTGATGGGCGCCCTGGTCAACCGCCGCAGCACCACCGTCGTGACGGCGGTGCTGGTGGCACTGATCATCCTGCTCAACCTGTTCCTGCTGGCCCGCGTCCTGGGGGGCATGGCGTGAGGTTTGCGCACCTGCTGGTGCCGCTGGACGGATCGCGCCTGGCCGAGTCGGCGCTGCCGGCGGCGCTGGCGCTGGCACGGTGGCTCGGCGCGCGGGTGACGCTGCTCCACGTCCTGGAGCCGGCGGCGCCCGCCAGCGTGCACGGCGACCTGCACCTGCGCGCACGGGAAGAAGCGCTGGCCTACCTGGCGACCCATGCCCGCTGGCTGGCCGCGCAGGGCGTATCGGCGCAGGTCCACGTGGACGTGGCGGGCGCGCACGCGGCGCCGCCGGGCGCGGACGTGGCGGCCAGCATCGCGGCCGAAGCCGCGGTGCAGGCAGCCGACCTGATCGTGCTGTGCACCCACGGCAGCGGCGGCCTGCGCGGCCTGCTCTTCGGGCGCGTCGCCCAGCAGGTCCTTGCGCGCGGCCGGGTGCCGGTGCTCCTCGTGCGCCCCCACCCGGCGGGGCGCGAGCATCCTTTTCCCTGCCGGCGGGTGCTGGTGGCGCTGGACGGGAGCGACGTGGCGGAGGGCGCGCTCCCGCCGGCCGCCACCCTCGCCCGCGCGGCCGGCGCGTCGCTGCTCCTGGTCTGGGTCGTCCCGACGGCCACCACGGTTCCGGGCGACCGGGGCGTCGCCGCCCGCCTGATGCCCTCGGCGGCCGCTGCGCTGCTCGACGATGAGGCCGATCAGGCCAGCGCGTATCTCGCGCGGCTGGTGGCGCGGCTGCGCATCGAGGGACTCGACGCGCATGCGCGGGTGGAGCGCGGGGACCCGGTGCCGTCGCTGGTGGCCGCGGCCACGCGCGAAGGCGCCGACCTGATCGTCATGACGACGCACGGCCGCTCCGGACTGGCCGCCGTGTGGGCCGGGAGCGTCGCGTCGCGGCTCGTCACACAGAGCCCGCTGCCCGTGCTGCTGCTCAGGACCCCATTCTGAGCGCGGCGCGCATCCACGAGACCGCCATCAACAGGCTGAACGCGCCCGCGCCCACGCAGAACAGCACCGCGCCGGCCAGCGCCGCCTGCGGCACCCGCAGCAGCACGCCAGCCGCGAGGGCCACCCCGCCCGCGGCGCTGCAGTAGAAGGGCAGGCGGCCCTCGCGCGGGTAGTAGGGCGCCGGCAACCGCGGGACCTCCAGGGCGCTCAGTCCCCGGGCGTAGCGGTAGAACCACATCAGGAAAGGTGTGACCTTGTAGAGCTGGCCCATGATGGCCATCGTCACCCATCCCAGCAGGAGCAGTACGCCGGCCGTCGCGGCCAGCCGGGAGGAGGCGACGGGCATCCACCCGAGTGCCCATGCCAGGCCGCCGATCGCCAGCAGCACGGTCTGCGCCAGGATCACCCACCAGTGCTGGATCGTGAGGTCCGGTTTGGCTCCCCGCGTGGCCTGCAGCCACGTCCACAGGTCCACGGCATAGACGCCACCGGTAGCGGCCAGCAACGCCACGCCCAGGCGCGCGGCTGCGCCCCACCGCCACAGGGCGGCCACCACCAGGACGGCGATGCCGGCATTGAGCAGTCCGAGCACCGCCGGCAGCCGGCCCTGCGCCAGCGGGCGCACCCCGACAAAGCGCGGCAGCAGGTAGTACGAGACGCTCACCACGAGCTGCACCAGCCACCCGACCAGGCCGAGCACCACGTGCGTCCCGATCCCGGCCACGGTCAGCAGGTGCAGCCAGAAGGGCCACCGCCAGTTCACGACCATCAGGGCGCCCCAGGTCGCCGTCAGCACCAGCGCACCGACGCTCGCGGCCACACCGGCGACCGGCAGCGGCCACCGCCGCCGTCGCGGCGCCAGGCGCGCGAGCAGCCAGGCGAAGAGCACGACGCCGGCCCACGTGACGAGGCCGCCGGCCACCAGCACACCGCGCCATCGCGCCACAAACCCCGCGGTGAGCAGCCCCAGGCCCACCAGCGTCACGCCGAACTGCACGAGCGCAGGGCGCCCCGGCCTGGCCGGGACCCCGAGCATGGCGGGGGTGAGCTGGTGTAGCGCGCCCATGGCCACCAGCGTGGCCCAGCCCACGGTGACTAGGTGGTTGGTGGCCAGCACGGGCCAGGCGCGCACGTTCCCGGCGGCCAGCGGCGCGGCCGCGAAGACGGCGCCGGCACCTGCGACCGGCAGCAGCAACAGCGCGGTCACCATGAAAGGCACCGCCGGCGTGTACCCGGGCAGCGCGGCGAGGCGGTTCACCGGGTCCGACGCCGCCTGAACTGCTCGAGGGCGAAGCGGTCGCAGGCCGTCTCGGCGTACCCCTTCCGGCCCAGGACTTCCCGCAGGTAGTAGTGGTGGTACTCGTGGCAGTAGAGGAAGCGGATCACGTCCCGCCGGGTGGCGAACCGCACGGTGCGGTAGGACCAGCGGAAGGCGAAGGCGTCGCGCCCGGCGCGGCCGCGCAGCCGCCGGGCGCGGTAGGCGATGCGCACCCGGAACGGCCGGAACGGCTCGGGCACCTGGATGACGATCACGCGGTGAGTGAAGTCGCACAGCCCCTGAAGGTGCGGGCGCGTCCGGTAGCGGAGCGGCTTGACCACCAGCCGGTACCCGCGCGCCTGCGGCAGGTCGCCCAGCAGAACCCGCAGGCGCGCGGGCGGGTACTCCCGAAGGGTCGAGTGGATCCGCATGCGCTGCCGGTGCCGGTGGCCTCGGAGGGGTTAGGGCTCGATGAGCCCCTTGCGGATGGCGTACCGCACCAGCTCAGCGCGGTCGTGGAGGTTGAGCTTCTCCATGATGTGCGCCCGGTGAGTCTGCACCGTCTTGATGCTGATGTAGAGCCGGTTGGCGATCTCCTGGTTGGTGTGGCCCTCGGCGATCAGGGTGAGCACTTCGCGCTCGCGCTCGGTGAGCCCGTCGAGGGTCTGCGCCTTCTCCGTGGGAGACGCCCGCTGCAGGAAATCCTGGACGACCATCTTGGCCACCGACGGGTAGAGGAACGCCTCGCCGCGGTGGGCTGCGCGCACTGCGGCCACCAAGTCTTCCGCCGCCGCCCGTTTCAGCACATAGCCGGCCGCGCCCACCTTCAAGAGCTCGAAGACGTAGTTGCCTTCCTCGTGCATCGTCAGGCCGAGCACCTGGACCTCGGGCAGTTCCCGGCGGATCTGCTCGGTAGCCTGGATGCCGTTCAGGTCGGGCATGCTGATGTCCATGACGACCACATCGGGGCGCAGCCGCCGTGCCTGCTCCACCGCTTCGCGCCCGGTGGCCGCCTCGCCGACCACCTCGAAGTCTTCCTGGCCGGCCAGGATCATGCGCACGCCTTCCCGCACGATGCTATGGTCGTCGGCGATCAGGATCCGGATCTTACCGGCCATTCGGTCTCGCCTCCAAGCGGCAGCCGCGCCAGCACCGTGGTCCCCGCGCCTGGCACCGACAGGATCTGCACCGTGCCCCCCACGAGCTGCGCGCGCTCCCGCATGCCATCCAGGCCCAGCGTCTGCCGGCCGCCTGGAGGTTCCTCTTGATCGAACCCCACGCCGTTGTCGCGGACCATGACCAACAGCCCGTCCCCGCGCCGGTCCACCCGGATCTCCAGGCGCGACGCCCGCGAGTGCCGCAACGCGTTGGTGACGGCCTCCTGGATCACGCGGAACGCCACCGTCTCCACGTCCTGCGGCAGGCGCTCGCCAAACTCCGCAATGTGCACGTCGGTGTCCAGCCCTGCCGGCGCGACGTACGTATCGACGTACCACCGCACCGCCGGCCCGAGCCCCAGGTCGTCCAGGATAGACGGCCGCAGCTCGTAGACCAGCTTGCGCAGTTCGTCCAGCCCCTGCTGGGCCAGGTCGTGCAACCGGCGCAGCTGGGGCGCCATCGCCCCGTTGTCCTCTTCGGCACGCGCGGCCAGCTGCGCCAGCTGGATGATCAGCGCGGTCATCATCTGCCCGGCGTGATCGTGCAGGTCCTGGGCGATACGGCGGCGCTCCTCCTCCTGGGCCACCAGCAGGCGCTGCAGCAGCTCGCGGCGCGTGTGCTCCTCGTCGCGGACCTGCTCGAAGAGGCGCGCGCGCTGGATGGTGATGGCCAGTTCGTGCCCCACCGACTCCAGCATGTGGAGTTCCTCGACCGTCAGGGCACGGCCCGGCGGGAGCAGGAGGTTGAGGATGCCCATGGCCTGGTCCTGGGCCACCAGCGGGACCGAGGCATGGCGGTGGACCGCGGGGTTCGTGGGGAGCGCCTGCTCCAGGCGCAGGCACTGCACGTAATTGACCGCGTCGGTGAGCAGGCCCTCGCGCAGCATGGTGATGCAGCGGCACTCCCCCGCCATGCGCCGCTTGCTGGCCACGGTCAGGGCCGCCGGCAGGTTCACGTCCGCCGCCAGCCGGAACTGGCCCGTGGCCGGGTCCAGCAGGAAGATCCAGCCCGCCTCGACCGCCATCAGTTCCACGATGCGGCGCAGGGCGCCGTCGAGGGCCTCGCGCAGGGTGAACGACCGGTTGAGGACCTCGGCGATGCTCCGGAAGATGGCGAGCTGACGGGTCGTCTCCATCAGCGCCCGCCCGGCCCGGGGATCACGACGCCGCCGGTCATGGCGGTTCCAGCATACCAGAACGCCTGCCCGGGCCTTAAGAGGCACCTCACCCGCGCAGGGAGACCACGCCCAGCCGCACGGCGAGCTCCAGCGCCTGCCGCATCGGCCGCGGATCGGCCAGGCCCCTGCCGGCGATGTCGTGGGCCGTCCCGTGCGACGGCGTGGCCAGGATGAAGGGGTATCCCACTCCTACCGAGACCCCGCGGTCGAAGCCCAGCAGCTTCGTGGCGATCTGGGCCTGATCGTGGTACATGGCGACCACCGCATCGAACGCACCGGCGCAGGCCCGCCGGAAGACGTGGTCGGCCGGCACCGGGCCCGTCGCCACGATCCCCTCGGCCCTGGCCGCAGCCACCGCCGGGGCGATCAGGCGGTCCTCCTCGTCACCCAGCAGGCCGCCTTCGCCGGCGTGCGGGTTCAGAGCGGCGACGCTTACGCGTGGCGCGGCCACGCCGGCGGCGGCCACGGCCCGGTGGGCGAGCCGGATCGTGCGCAGCACGCGCTCGGACGTCAGGTGGGCCGCAATGTCGCGAAACGGTACGTGCGCGGTGACACGCGCCACCCACAGTAGCCGCGCGCCCGGGTCGGCCGGGTGCGGGATCACGTTCAGTTCGTCGTGGTCGGCTGCGCCGACCAGGCGTGCGCACAGGGCGTACTCGTCGCGCACGGGGTACCCGGCGCGCATGATCGCCTGTTTGTTCAGCGGGGCGAAGACCACGGCGCGGCCCGGGCCCTCCAGTGCCAGGCGCACGGCGGCTTCCAGCCACTGGACTGCGGCGCGGCCGGCCGCCGGGCTCACCTGTCCCGGGCTCCAGCGACGGTCGTGCGGCGGCACCTCGCAGAAGGGTACGCGACCGGCCTCGAACACGCCGGGGCGATCTGCAGGCACCGGCCGCAGGTCGCCGGCAGCACCGGCCAGGCGGCACGCCTCTTCCCACGTCGAGACGTCGCCGATGACCAGGATCTCGGCGGCCAGCGGCGCCGTCACCAGGGCCTTGGCGAGGACTTCCGGGCCGATGCCGGTCGGGTCACCGAGCGTGGCGATGAGTGCGGTCACGTATCCTCCCTGGCCCGGGCTGCGGCCCGGGTGCTGTCGGCCATCTCCGGCCCACCGCCCGGCGCCAGCAGGAGATGCACGCAGGTATATTGTATACCACAACCTACCGTGGCCGAGCCCGTCATCGAGATCCGCGACGTCTACAAGGTCTTCGTGCCCCGCGGAGGGCGCGAGCGTCGCGCGTTCGTGGCCCTGCACGACGTGACGCTCACCATCGAGGCCGGCCGGTTCGTCTCGCTCGTGGGGCCCTCAGGCTGCGGCAAGTCCACGCTGCTCAACATCATCGCGGGCCTGGTGCGCCCCACCGACGGGACGGTGCGCCACCGGGGCGCGCCGGTGGACGGCGTCAACACCGACGTGGGCTACATCACCCAGGACGACAACCTGCTGCCGTGGCGTACATTGCAGGAGAACGTGGAGCTGGCCCTGGAGTTCCGCGGCATCGCGCCGGGCGAGCGCCGCCAGCGCGCCGCCCAGTACATCGCCCGGGTGGGGCTGGCGGGGTTCGAGCACCACTACCCCCACGAGCTGTCGGGCGGCATGCGCAAGCGCGCGGCGTTGATCCGCACGTTGATCTACGAGCCCGCGGTCGTGCTGATGGACGAGCCGTTCGGCCCGCTGGACGCCCAGACCCGCGTCATCATGCAGGACGAGCTGCTGCGGCTGTGGGAGGGGTCGGGCAAGACCATCGTCTTCGTCACCCACGACCTGGTGGAGGCGATCGCGCTCTCCGACGAGATCGCGCTGTTCAGCCGCTCGCCGGGTGCGATCAAGCGCGTCTACCGCGTGCCGCTGCCGCGGCCGCGGGACGTCTTCCACATCCACGCCGACCCGCACTTTCCGGCATTCTACACCCAGCTGTGGAGCGACCTGCGCGAGGAGATCGCCGAGGTCGGACTGGAGGCGGTGCCGTCATGAATGCCGTGCAGACCGCGGTGGGGGCGCCTGCCGCACGGGCCGAGGCGCTCCGCGAGCGGGTGGAGCGCGAGGAGGTCCGCCGCCAGCGCCAGGAGCAGCGCCGGACCACCGCGGGCCGGCTGCTGTTCGCCGCCGCGCTGCTGGGCGCCTGGGAGCTCGCCTCGGGCCGGGTGCTCGACGAGTTCTTCGCGAGCCGCCCCAGCGCCATCGCCGCAGCGTTCTGGGCGATGCTGGCCAAAGAGCAGCTGCTCTACCACCTGCAGTTCACGGTCGTGGAAGCCCTGGCGGGCTACGTCCTCGGCGCCGGCGCCGGGCTGGTCTGCGGGTTCGTCCTGGCCCGCATCGAGGTCGTCTACCGCATCGTGGAGCCCTTCGTCGTGGCCTTCTACGGCATCCCGCGCATCGCCCTGGCGCCGTTGTTCATTCTGTGGTTCGGTATCGGCATCGCGTCCAAGATCGCCGTGGCCGCCGTCATGGTGTTCTTCATCGTCTTCATCAACACCATCGCCGGAATCCGGTCCACGCCACCGCAGTTCCTGCAGATCGCCCGGGTCATGGGCGCCTCCGAGTGGGACCTGATGCGCAAGGTGGTCTTCCCGGCCGCCACGCCGTTCATCATTGCGGCGCTGCAGATCACCGTGCCCCAGGCCATGATCGGCGCCATCGTCGGCGAGTTCATCTCCGCCAACCGCGGCGTCGGCCACCTGATCAACCGCGCGGCCGGCTTCCTGGACACGCCGGGGCTGTTCGCGGGCATCGTGGCGCTGCTGGGCATCGTGCTCGTCATGAACCACGCCATCACGTCGCTGGGGAACCACCTGATGCGCTGGAACCCCAAGCACGGAACGACACGGGAGCTGCCGTAGCCTCGGCAGCCCCGAGGAGGGACGGGCGATGCAGAAGATGCTGCTACGGGGCCTGGCGGGCGTGGTCGCGGTGCTGGTCGCCGGCGGGGTGGCCTCCGCTCAGGCGCCGCGGGTCAGGATCACCGAGGTCCACACCGGTACGCTGTTCATGGCCCCGGTCTACATCGCGGAAGCCGCAGGCTTCATGGCCGAGGAAGGTATCGACCTGGAGCTCACCGAGGTCGACAGCGGCGCGCTGGGCATCGCGGCCCTGGTCTCCGGCCAGGCCCAGTTCTTCGACGCCGATCCGTTCCAGGCGATCCAGCTGCGCCGGCAGGGCCGCCAGATCCTGTTCGTCTACAACCTGACGAAGCGCGTGACGCTGGACCTGGTCATGCATCCCGAGGTGACCCGGCAGCGGAACGTGAGCCGCCAGACGCCGCTGCCGCAGCGGCTGGCGGCGCTGCGCGGCCTGCGGCTGGGCATCACGCGGCCCGGGGCGGCCACCGACGTCTACATGCGCTACTACCTGAAGCGCGCCGGGCTGGACCCCGACCGCGATGCGCAGCTGCTGAGCATCGGCGGCGGCGCCGGCCTGCTGGCGGCGCTGCGCACCCGACAGATCGATGCCTTCCACCTGTCGGCACCCACGCCCTACGTCGCCGAGCGCGAGGGGTTCGGCGTGGTCGTCATCAAGGCGTCCGCGGGCGACGTGCCCGAGCTCGACAACTTCCTCTACACGGGCGTCTCGGTCCACAACGTCTACGCCAACAAGAACCCCGATGTGGTGCGCCGGTGGGTCCGGGCGGTCATCAAGGCCAACCAGCTGATGCGCCGCGATCAGGCCGCCGCGGTCCAGCACCTCCGCAAGCACTTCCCGCGCACCGACCCGGCGGTACTGGCGCTGGCGCTGCGCGAGATGCTGCCGGCCCTGTCCGAGGACGGCTCGATGAGCGAGCAGATGATGCAGAAGCACATCGACTTCATGTACGACACGGGGCAGATCACCTACAAGCCCTCGGCCAGGGAAGGATTGCTGTGGACGAACCGCTTCATCGGGAAGTGACGGCGTGAGGTCACGCCATCGAGGAGGTGAGGACCGTGCGTGTGCTGCTCGCCACCGCCCTGTGTCTGGGCCTGCTGGTCGCTCCGGTGGGCTCGGTCCCGTCGTCGCTCGCCATCCGGTGGTACGGCCAGTCGTTCTTCCTCGTCACCACCGCCGACGGTCTGCGCATCGCCATCGACCCCTTCGAGGACATCGGCTTCCCCCTGCCGACGGTGGAGGCCGACGTGGTCCTGATCACCCATGAGCACCGCGACCACAACAACGCGGGGCTCATCCGCGGCCGACCGCGGGTCCTGCGCGGCCTGGCCCCGGGGGCGGCCGACTGGAACCGCATCTACGAGCGCGTGGGCTCCACCCTGATCTACGCCGTCCCCGGCTTCCACGACGACGTGCAGGGCGCCTCGCGCGGGCTCGACGCGTTCTTCGTCATCGAGACGGACGGTGTGCGCCTCGCCCACCTGGGCGACGTGGGCCAGCCGACGTTGAGCGAGCACCAGCTCCGGGCCCTGGGCCGGATCGATGTCTTGATGATCCCGGTCGGCGCCGGCCCGTTCACCGTCAGCGTGGCCGACGCCAACCGCCTGGTGGACCAGATCCGCCCGCGCGTGATCATCCCGATGCACTACAAGACGGCCGCCCGCCCCACCTGGCCGGGTCTGGACGAGCGCCCGTTCCTGGAGGGCAAGCCGAACGTGCGACGCCTGGGTCGTCACACGCTGATCCTCGCGCGCGAGCAGGTGCCGGCCACCCCGCAGGTCGTCGTCATGGAGTGGCAGTGACGTCCCGCCCGGCGGCAGGCGCCGCGGACGAGGCCGGGAGGTCCGGACGTGGACAGACAGCAGGCCGTGCATCCATCCCCCTCGACGTTGGAGGGTACCGGCGTCACCGAGGAGGTGGCACGCTTCATCGTCGAGCCCCGCGACGTGCCGGACGAGGTGCGGACGCTCGCCACGGACCACCTGGTGGACGGCGTGGCGGTCATGCTGGCCGGCGCCACCGAAGAGAGCGGAGCGCTGGTCCGCGCCCACCTGCGGGAGGTGGGCGGTCGTCCGCAGGCGCAGGTCCTGGGCGCGGCACTGCGCGCCCCGCTGCAGCTGGCGGCGTGGGCCAACGGCGTCGCCGGCCACGCCATGGACTACGACGACACGCAGCTGGCGACCGACCCGCAGAGCGTCTACGGCCTGCTGACCCACCCGACGGTGCCCGCGCTGGCCGCCGCCCTGGCTGCCGCCGAGGACCTCGGCACCCCGGGGGCGGCGCTGCTGGACGCCTACATCGTCGGCGTCGAGGTCGAGTGCCGCATCGCGGACGCCATCGACCCGCGCCACTACCGCAACGGCTTCCACTCCACGGCAACGATGGGCGTCTTCGGCGCCGCCGCCGCGGCCGCGCGGCTGTACCGCTGCGACCTGGAGACGACGCGGCGCGCCTTGGGCCTGGCGGCGTCTATGAGCGCGGGCCTGCGCGAGAACTTCGGCACCATGACCAAGCCCTTTCACGCCGGCCGGGCCGCGGAGTCGGGCCTGCTGGCCGTGCTGCTGGCGCGGCGTGGGTGGACGGCGGCGACGAACATCCTGGAGGCCCGCCGCGGCTTCTACCAGGCCACAGCCGGCGGCTTCGACCCGTCCAAGATCCGCGGGATGTTGGGGCGGCCGTACTTCTTCGTCGCGCCGGGGATCTCGATCAAGCCCTACCCGTCGGGGTCGCTCTCCCACCCGGCCCAGGACGTCCTCCTGGACCTGGTCCGCACGCACGACGTGCGGCCCGAGCAGGTGACTCGCATCGACGTCGGCGTCAACTCCCACGTGCCCAACGCCCTGATCCACACCCGGCCCACGACGGCCCTGGAGGGCAAGTTCAGCCTGCAGTTCCAGATGGCCATCGGGGTGCTCGAGCGCGCGGCCGGCATCCGGCAGTTCACCGACGAGAAAGTCCGCGATCCCCGCACCCGGGCGTTGATGGAGCGCGTCTTCGTACACGTCGACCCCGAGATCGAGGCCCTGGGGTACAACGAGATGCGCATGACCGTGCGCATCACCCTCGCCGACGGCCGGGTGCTGGCCGGGCGCGCGGACGCCGCCAGGGGCCACCCGCGGATGCCCATGAGCCGCGCCGACCTGACGGCGAAGTTCCTGGAGTGCGCGGCGCTGGTCATGCCGCGGGCGCGGGCCGAGGCGCTGCTGGCGCGCCTGTGGGAGATCCGGGCTCTCCCCGACGTCGCCGGCCTGGCACCGCTGCTGGCCGGGGCGGCCGCATGACCAGATACCGGCTCGCGGTCATTCCCGGTGACGGCATCGGCCGCGAGGTCGTCCCCGAAGGCCTCAAGGTGCTGCGCGCCGCCGGCGAGCGCTTCGGGTTCGGGCTCGACGTCCAGACCTTCCCGTGGGGTTGCGGCTACTACCTCCAGTACGGCGCCATGATGCCTCCCGACGGCCTGGACCTGCTGCGCGGCGCCGACGCCATCTACCTGGGCGCCATCGGCGACCCCCGTGTGCCCGACCACGTCAGCCTCTGGGGGCTGCTGCTGCCGATCCGCCAGACCTTCGACCTCTACGTCAACCTGCGCCCGATCCGCCTCCTCGAGGGAATCCCCTCGCCGCTCGCCGGTCGTGGGCCGGCCGATGTGGACATCGTCTTCATCCGCGAAAACACCGAAGGCGAATACGCCGGCGTGGGCGGCCGCATCGGTGTAGGCACGCCCCACGAGGTCGCGCTGCAGACCGCGGTCTACACGCGGCGCGGCGTGGACCGCATCCTGCGATATGCGTTCGAGCTGGCGCGCGCGCGGCGCAGGAAGCTGGCCCACATCACCAAGTCCAATGCGCTGCAGTACACCGCGGTGTTCTGGGACGAGGTCGCCGCCCAGGTCGCCCGCGACTACCCCGACGTCGAGGTGTGGAAGCTGCACGTGGACGCCGCTGCCTACCAGATGCTCCTGCACCCCGACTGGTTCGACGTCATGGTCGGGTCCAATCTCTACGCCGACATCCTGACCGACCTGGGCGCCGGCATCCAGGGCAGCCTGGGCCTGGCCGCCAGCGCCAACCTGGACCCCACGCGGGTCCACCCGTCGCTCTTCGAGCCGGTCCACGGCTCGGCGCCCGACATCGCCGGCCGCGGGGTCGCCAACCCCATGGCCGCCATCTGGAGCGCCTCGCTCATGCTCGAACACCTGGGCGAGCGGGACGCGGCCGCTGCGGTCTTCGAGGCGCTGCAGGCGGTGGCGCGCCGCGGCACGCCGCGCACACCCGATCTCGGCGGGCGCGCCACGACGGCGCAGGTGGGCGACGCGGTGGCGGCAGCGCTGCAGGACGTGGAGGCGCGCCGGTGAGCGACCTGCTGACCGTCGAGAACGTCCCCACACGGGAGCTGGTGCTGCGCAAGCTGCGCGACGCGATCCTCGCCGGCCGGTTCCAACCCGGCGACCGGCTGGTGGAGCGCGAGCTGGTGGAGCGCATGGGCGTCAGCCGCACCCCGATCCGGGAAGCGCTGCGGATGCTGGAGCTCGAGGGCCTCGTCACCACCATCCCCTACCGCGGGCCCGTGGTGACCCGGCCCACCCTGGAGGACGCACAGGCGCTGTACGAAGTGCGGGCGGCGCTGGAAGGGCAGGCGGTGGCGCTGTTCACGCGGCGTGCCGACGCGGCCGCCATCGAACGGCTGCGCGGCCACCTGGCGGCGGCCGAGGCCGCCTGGACCCAGGGCGACATCCCGGGGGTGGTGGCCGCCAACAACGCCTTCCACGACGAACTCGCCGCCGGCTGTGGCAACGCGCTGCTGCAGGCGCTGCTGGCGAACCTGCGCGCGCGCATCGTCCTGCTGCGGGTCGAGTCGCTGTCCTACCCCGGCCGCCCCCCGCACACCATCGCCGAGCACAAAGCCATCGTGCGCCACATCGCGCGGCGCGAGGCGGCGGCGGCCAAGCGTCTGAACGAGCGGCACATCATGCACGCCTGGCGCGCCGCGCGCGCGCAGCTGCAGGCGCGCCGCCCGTCCGCGGCCGCGAGCCCCGCCGCGGGAGAGGGCCCTGCACAGGTGGCGCCGTGAGCGCCCACATGGCCCCCACCGCGCGCCGGATCATGGAGCAGGTCCTCGGCGTGCGCGAGGGCGAGCGGCTGCTGATCGTCACCGACTTTGAGCGCCCCCGCGCCATCACCGACCTGCTGGCCACCACCGGGGTGCTCTACGGCCTGGAGACCGTGGTGGTCACCATGCCCGCCCGCGAGATGGGCGGCGAAGAACCTCCGCCGGCGGTAGCCGCCGCGATGCGCGCGGCAGACGTCATCGTGATCCAGACCTCGCACTCCATGACCCATACCAACGCCGAGCGGGACGCGCTGCGCGCCGGCGCCCGGGTCTGCAACATCCGCGAGGTCGACGAGGAGATGATGGTCCGCGGCGGGGTGACCGCCGACTACGAGCAGGTGGACCGCATCACCCGGCGCGGCGTCGCGCTGCTGGCGGCGGCGGCGCGGGCACGCATCACCACGCCGGAGGGCACCGACCTGTCGCTGGACCTGACCGGCCGGCCGGCGTTCGCCCTCTCCGGCTTCGCGCGCCGGCCCGGGGAGTTCTCGGGACTCCCCGACGGCGAAGCGGCCATCGCGCCGCTCGAAGGCCGCACCGAGGGCGTGCTCGTGGCCCCCTACCTCGTCGAGAAGATCGGCCCGGTAACCGAGCCGTTCTGGCTCGAGGCGCGCGGCGGCCAGATCGTGCGCGTCGAGGGCGGCGCCCAGGCCCGGGCCCTGGCCGAGATCCTCGACCGCAAGGACCCCGGCGGCCGCAACTTCGCCGCCGAACTGGCCCTGGGCACCAACCCGGCGTGCCGGGTGATCCCCAAGAGCCGGGAGGTCAAGAAGCGCCTGGGCCAGGCGCACGTGGCCCTCGGCGACAACCTGAGTCTGGGTGGGGTCGTGGACAGCGCGATCCACCTGGACATCATCCTGCTGCAACCCACAGTGGTGCTGGACGATACCGTGGTCATCGAGCGCGGGCGGCCGGTATTCGCGGAAGACCTGTAGCGCGGCGGGGTCCCGGCCCCGGCGGCGCAGCGTGACATCATCCAGAAGGAGGGGAGCGATATGCGACGGACAGTCCGGCTGGCGGCGGCGGCCCTGGTCGCTGCGGTGGGGCTCGCCCTCGGCGGCGCAGCCTTCGGGCAGGGGACGTACCCCACCAAGCCCATCACGCTGGTCACCCACTCCAGCGTGGGCGCGGGCGGCGACATCTTCCTGCGCAACCTGGCCAAGCACCTGGAAGGCATCGTCACGGTGCCGATCGTCGTCGAGAACCGCCGGGGCGGCGCCTCGGCCACGGCGGTAACGTACGTGGCCACCAGCCCCACCGACGGCTACGTGCTGTACGGGTCTACCCCCACCATGCTGCAGACGCCGATGCTCACCAAGACGCAGCACACCTACCTCGACCTGCAGCCCGTCGTCAACGTCTTCTTCGACCCGATGATCCTCTACGTGAAGGCCGACTCACCCTGGAAGACGCTGTCCGACATCGTCGCCGCCGCCAGGGCCAGGCCCGGGCAGATCCGCTTCGGCGCCGCGACGCCCGGGTCGGTCGAGCACATGATCGCCCATCAGATCCAGAAGGTGGCGAAGATCGCGGTGCAGCCGGTGACGTTCGAGGGCGGCGGCGACCTGCTGCTGGCGGTGCTGGGCGGGCACGTGGACCTGGGCGTCGGCGAGTACGCCGAGGTGGCGGCGCAGGTCGAGGCCCGGCAGGTGCGGGTCGTGGCGTCCTTCACCAGGGATCGACTCCCGCGGTCCACCATTCCCACCGCCACCGAGCAGGGCACGCCCATCGTCGTCACCAAGTTCCGCGGCCTGCTGGGCCCCAAGGGCATGGACCCTCAGGCCGTCGCCTACTGGGAGCGCGCGGTCAAGCAAGTGCTGGAGAAGCCGGCGTACAAGCAGTACTATGAGTCGGTCTACCTGCTCGCCGGCTACATGGACCACCGGCAGTACCGCGCGTACCTGGACATGATGAACCAGACCCTGCGACGCTACCTGAAGGAGATCGGGGTCCTGAAGTAGCGCCGGCCGGGGAGGCGCCATGCGCCGCGCGGACCTGCTGATCGGGCTCGGCCTGCTGGCCTTTGCCGGCGCCTACTACCGGGCGTCGTTCGACATCGCCGTCGGCTTCGCGTCCGACCGGCTGGGCCCGACGTTCTTCCCGCGCCTGCTGGCGGGGGCGCTGGCGGTGTGCGCGGTGGCCCTGGTGGCGCGTGCGGCGCGCGGCCGGTCCGATCCCGGCCCGCTGCCGCCGGTCCGGCTGGGCACCCTGGCCCTCGTCGCGGCCCTCACGCTGGCTTACGGCCTCGCCCTGCGCCCGCTGGGGTACCCGCTGGCCACGGTGCTCTTCCTGGCGGCCGCGATCCGCTCGCTCGGCCACCGCGACCTCCGCACGCTGGCCGGTACCGCCGTGGGAGTTACCCTCGCGCTCTACCTGGTCTTCGCGCGGGCGCTGCACGTGCTGGTCCCCATGGGCCCGCTGGGAGGCCGGTGATGCTCGAGCGGTTCGCGCTGGGCGCCGCGCTGGCGTTCCAGCCGCTTGCGCTCCTCATGATGCTCTTCGGCGTGGCCTGGGGCATCGTGGGCGGCGCGCTGCCGGGGATCTCGGGCTCCATCGCCATGGCGCTCCTGTTGCCCCTGACCTTCGGCATGTCCCCCGGGGTGGCGCTCATGATGCTGGCCGGCGTCTACATCGGCGCCATGTACGGCGGCTCCATCACCGCGATCCTGATCCGCACGCCCGGCACGCCCGGGGCCGCCGCCACGGTCATCGACGGGTACGAACTGCACCGGCGCGGTCTGTCGGGCAAGGCGCTGGGCGTCTCGCTCGTCACCGGCACCGTCGGCGGCCTGGCCAGCGTCGTCATCCTGGTGGCGTTCGCGGTGCCCCTCTCGAAGATCGCGCTGGCCTTCGGCCCGCCGGAGTACTTCGCGCTGGGCGTCTTCGGCCTGGCCCTGATCAGCTCGTTCGTCGGACGCGACCTGCTGAAAGGCGCCGTCTCCGGGCTGCTGGGGCTCATCGTGGCCACGGCCGGCACCGACCCCTTTTCGGGCACGCCGCGGTTCATCTTCGGTGGCACCGACCTGCTGACGGGGGTGGAGATCGCCGCGGGCATGATCGGCCTGTTCGCCGTCTCGGAGATCTTCCACCAGATCGCCGAGGGCGGCGCGTGGGAGACGATCAAGGGCAAGGTCACCACGGCGCTGCCGACCTGGGCCGAGCTCGTGCGGCTGCGGGTGGCCATGCTGGTGGGCATCGTCATGGGCACCATCGAGGGACTGCTGCCGGGCGGCGGCGGGGCTATCGCCGCGTTCATCTCGTACAACGAGGCCAAGCGCTGGTCCAGGCATCCGGAGGAGTTCGGCCAGGGGTCGCTGGAGGGTATCGCGGCGCCCGAGACCGCCAACAACGTCGTCACCGGCACCGCCCTCATCCCGCTGCTGACGTTCGGGATTCCCGGGTCCAACTCGGCCGCGATCATGCTGGCGGCCATGATGCTGCACGGCATCGCGCCTGGCCCGCAGCTGTTCGAGCGCAACCCCCAGCTGGTCTACGGGCTGTTCGTGGGGCTGCTGGTCGCCAACGTGATGATGCTCGGGCTGGGTCTGTTGGCCCTGCGCCCCTCCATCGCCGTGGTGAACGTGCAGCGGCCGCTACTCTTCGCATCGATCCTGGCCCTGGTCTTGGTCGGCGCCTATTCCATCAGCAACCGCATGTTCGAGGTCTGGGTGGTCCTGGTCATGGGCCTGGTGGGCTACGGCATGCGCCGGTTCGGTTTCAACATCCTGGCGATGGTGCTGGGCCTGGTGCTCGGGTTCCTGGTGGAGGTGAACCTGCGGCGCAGCCTGCTCATCTCGCTGGGCAACCCCTGGGTCTTCTTCACTCGTCCGATCTCGCTGGTGTTGCTGCTCTTCGCGCTGCTGACGCTGCTTTGGCCCATCGTCCGCCGCGCGCGCGACGACCAGGCCACCCGGCGCGCGGCGGCGGCCGCGTAGTCCCGTGGACCTGGGCCTGCGGGACAGCGCCGTCCTCCTGGTGGGCGGTACACGGGGCATCGGCCGCGAAGTCGCGCGCCTGCTGGGCGCCGAGGGCGCGCGGGTGGCGCTGGTCAGCCGGGACGCCGCCGCGCTGGAGGCCGCGATCCGGGACGTGTCCGCGGCCGGCGGCACGGCGCGGGCGTATGCTGCCGACGTCACCGATGCGGCGCAGGCCGCCCGGGCCGTCGCGGAAGCGGTGGCGTGGCTCGGCGCGGTGGACGCCTACGTCCACGTCGCCGGCCGGGGGATCCGCGGGGCGTTCATCGTCCTCGACGACGCCACGTGGCGCGACGCCTTTGAGCTCAACGTCCTGGCGGTGGTGCGCATGGTCCGGCTCGTCGTGCCCCACATGCGCCGCGGCGGCCGCATCGTGCTCCTGGGCGCCGCGTCGGCCAAATCCCCGCACTTCCGGCAGGCGCCCTCGAACGCGGCCAAGGCCGCCCTGGCGAACCTCACGACCTCGCTGGCCGCGGAACTGGCGCCCGACCTGGTGGTCAACTGCGTGGCGCCGGGCCGCATCCTCACCGAGCGACGTCGCGCGCGCGCTGCGGCCGAGGCGGCGGCCGCGGGCATCACGTTGGAGGAGTGGCTGCGGCACGACGCCGCGCCGGTACCGCTACGCCGCCACGGCGAGCCACGCGAGGTGGCCGGCGTCGTCGTCTTCTTCGCCTCGCCCTGGGCCTCGTACACCACCGGCCAGTCCATCATCGTCGACGGCGGTCTCGTCCGTTCGGTGTGACGCCGCCCCCCGAGGCCGCCAGCGAGGTCCTGCCCGCCAACGACGCCACCGCGCGTCGGTCGCGGTGGCCCGCGGTGGTGTGGACGGGCGCGATCGTGCTGTTCGTGATCGCGGGGCTGGCGCCCGTCCCGCCCGGCCTCACCCGGTCCGGCGCGTTGGCGCTGGCGGCGGTGGGCGCCGCTGTGGCCTTCTGGGCCAGCGGCGTGCAGGACCCCGCCATGACCGGGCTCCTGATCGTCTCGGTCCTGGCGCTGCTGCGCGTCGTGTCGTTCGAGCAGGCGGTGGCAGGGTTCGGCGCCGAGTTCGTGTGGCTGCTGGCGGCGACGTTCATCCTGGCCCAGGGCATGGCCGACTCGGGCCTCGGGCGCCGCATCGCCCTGGGCATGCTGCGCCTGGCCGGCGGGCGGGCATCGCTGGTGCTGCTGGCGCTGTTGGGCGTGGTGGTCGTGCTCTCGTTCATGGTGCCCACCGCGGCCGGCCGCATCTCGATGGTGCTGCCGATCTGCCTGGGCATCGCGCAGGCCGCGGGCATCGCGCCGCCGTCGAACTTCGCCCGGGCGATGCTGATCGGCACCTCGCATACGACCATCATGGCCGGTATCGGCGTCGTCACCGGCGCGGGTGCCACCGTCTACGCCGCCGGCGCGTTCGCGAACCTCGCCGGCCACCGGTGGACGTACCTGGGCTGGATGGCGGCGTTCTTCCCGCCGGTGGTAGGCTTCGTGCTGGTGCTCTGGCGCCTGCTGCTCCGCGTCTTCCCGCCCGAGCGCGATGATCTCACCGGCGGCGCCGCCTACGTGCGCGACGAACTCCGGCGCCTGGGCGCGCTGGGGGCCACCGAGCGGAAGATGCTCGCCGTCTTCGCCGGCATGTACGTGCTGTGGATCGTCGGCCCCCGCTGGCAGATCACCACGGCGCAGGCCGGCCTGCTCGGCGCCCTGACCCTGGTGCTACCGGGGATGCGGGTGCTGTCCTGGGAACGGGCCCTGGGCGCCGTCAAGTGGAACGTGGTGATCCTGTTCGCGGTCTCGCTCACCCTGGCCCGCGCACTGGAGTCTTCTGGCGCCGGCGCGTGGCTCGCGGCGTCGGCGCTCGGGCTGCTGGCGCGCCCCTCGCCGGCCGCCGTGCTGGCGGTGCTCGCGCCGCTCATCGTGCTGCTCCGCGTGGGGTTCGTGAACAACCTGGGCATGATCGCCCTGGGCCTGCCGCTGGCGTTCGCGCTGGCGCGGGGGTGGGGCCTGGACCCGGTCTGGGTCGGGCTGATCGTGGTGATGACCGCGGGCCCTGGCTTCCTGCTGCCGACCCAGACGCCGACGGGCATGATCACCATCGGGTACGAGTACTACACGACCCGCGACTACCTGCGTTCGGGCCTGCCGGCATCGCTGGCGCTGCTGGTGCTGGTGGCGGTCTGCGCGCTGGCGTACTGGCCGCTGCTGGGGTGGAGACCGTGAGTCGCTGTGGTGGCCCCAGGGGGATTCGAACCCCCGTTTCGGCCTTGAGAGGGCCGCGTCCTGGTCCCCTAGACGATGGGGCCGTGCCGCGTCAGACCGGTTCATTATACGAGACGCGGTGTGGAGTGACAAGGCGCGTCCGACGCGCGTCGTGCGTGGCGGCGCCGCGCCGCCAGGCCATGCCCTGACAGGAACCCAGGACCGTCCGGAGAATACCCCACCGGTCCGGTCGTCGAACGCCCGTCCGTAGCGCAGGGTCGGCAGAACGCAGACGCCGGCTTCCTCCGGGACGAGGGCACGCCTCACGACGGAGCACGGGATGCGGGCGATCTGGCTCGGGTCGTTCCTCACCGACACGATCTACCTTACCGCGGGCGCGTGGACGTCGCGCTTCGTGGGCTCCCCACTGCAGCGGGCGATGGCCCGGCGCCGATACGGCAGGCTGGCGGCACGCTACGACGCGGACGTGGTGCCGCAGGCCGGCTACTTTCACGCGCTGGACGCCGCGCTCGCCCGCCTGCCCGAGGCGCCGTCGCTGGTGCTCGACGTCAGCACCGGCACCGGCGCTGCCATGGGCCTGCTCGTGCAGCGCTTCCCCGGTTGCCGCGGCGTGGCCGTCGACCTGGCGCCGGCGATGCTCCAGCATGCCGTCCGGCGCGCGCGGGGGGAGCGCTGGCCGGTCGCCTTCGCGGTCGCGGATGCGGCGCGCCTGCCGTTTCGCGACGGCACGTTCGACCTCGTGACGGTGCAGAATGCCTTCCCGGTGCCGCGCGAGCTGGTGCGGGTGACGCGGCCGGGCGGATGGGTCGTGTTGAGTTACTCTGCGGGCGGGCCGGTCGTGCCGTGGGTGGCGCGCGCGCTCGCGCGGCGGCTCTGGCGCCTGGGCTGTGCCACGGTGGAGACGCACCCGGCGGGGACCGGCCGCTACTTCCTCGCACGGCGCGCACAGGTCGCGTAGGCCATGGGCGTCTCCTGTATCATCGCCGCGTACAACGAGGAGTGCCGGATCGCGGGCGTCCTGGCCGCGGCGCGCCGCGTGCGCGAGGTCACGGAGATCATCGTCGTCTCCGACGGGTCGACCGACCGCACCGCCGAGGCCGCGGCGGCCTCCGGGGCCGACCTGGTGGTGACGCTGCCGAGGAACCTGGGGAAAGGCGGCGCCATCATGGCGGGGGCGCGCCGCGCCAGCGAGCCCGTCCTGCTCCTGCTGGACGCCGACCTGGCCAACCTCAACCCCGCCGAGATCTCGGCCCTCATCGCGCCCGTCCTGCACCAGGGCCGGGACATGGCCCTGGGCGTGCTGGCCCGGGATCTCCTGCAGGCGGTGCTGCCGCAGCTCTCGGGGATCCGCGTCGTACGCCGCGACGCGCTCCTGGCGCACCCCCACCTGGCCCTCACACGGTTCGGGTTCGAACGGGCGCTGACCGAGTTGGGGCGCCGCGCGCGGTGGACCGTCGCCCGGGTGCCGCTCACCGGGGTCGTGCATCCGACGAAAGAGCAAAAGTACGGACTGGTCCAGGGCTACCAGGGCAAGGTGCGCATGACGCTGGAGATCCTGGCGCCGCACCGGCGACGCCGCCGTGGCGCCGGGCCCGTGCGCCGGGGCGTCCTGGTGGCGACCGGGCTGGTCGTCGTGCTGGGGTATCTGTCCATGGGACTGTTCGCGACGTCACGTGCCATCGGCAGTCAGCTGGAGCCGTTTCCGGAGCCCGCGCCGGGCGACCGGGTCTTGATCGTCGCCGCGCACGCGGACGACGAGATGCTGGCGGCGGGCGGGTTGATGCAGCGCGTGCTGGCCGTCGGCGGCGAGGTCTACGTGGTCTTCGCCACCAACGGCGACGGCAACCGGCTGGCCGCGGCCATCGGCGGACGGCGCCTGATCCCGCGGCCCGCCGACTTCATCGCCGAGGGCATGGAGCGCCAGCGGGAAGCGCAGCGGGCGCTGGGCCGACTGGGCATTCCGCAGGGGCACCTCTTCTTCCTCGGCTACCCTGACCGGGGCCTCATGGCGCTGGCCCGGCAGCGCCGCGCGCGCTCCCGGCCGTTCGTCTCGCCTTTCACCAGGACCGCGCGGTCGCCCTACCCGCTGGCGTTTCGCCCCAACGCCCTCTACACGGGCGACGACCTCCAGCACGATCTGGAGACGATCCTGCTCATGGTGCGCCCGACCGTGATCCTCACGCACCACCCGGCCGACCGGCACCCGGACCATCAGGCGCTCTTCCAGTTCATCCTCATGGGCCTGCGCGCGCTGGAGCACCACGCGCTGGAACCATGGCCCCGAGTCTACACCTACCTGGTGCACGCGTGGGACTACCCCCGGCCGCTGCGCTACGCGCCGGAGGCCGACCTGCTGCCGCCGAAGTCGCTGCGCGACGGGTACCGCTGGCTGCGCTTCGACCTGCGGGCCGACGAGCTGGCCGCCAAGCAGGCCGCCATCCGCGACTACAAGACCCAGATGGAGAGCCCTTACCTGCGACTGCTGCTGTCGAGCTTCATCCGCCAGAACGAGCTCTTCGCGGTCGCCGAGCCATAACCGCCCGCATGCCCCTGTCCGACCCCGCGGGCGGTCGCCCCGGGTCCGCGCTCGCGGGGTACGCCGCCGTGGCGGCGGCAGCGGCTACGTGGGGTACCCTCGGGCTGGCCTCCCGCAGCCTGTTTGCAGCGGGCATGACGCCCCTGGACGCGGCCACATGGCGCGCGGTGGGCGGCTGCGTCCTGCTGCTCCTCTACGGCCTGGCCACCGATCGCCGGGCGTTGCGGGTGCCCACGGGCGACCTGCCCCTGTTCGCCGCGTACGGGCTCGTAGGGGTGGCCGGTTTCATGACCGTCTACTATACCGCCATCGCGTTGACCACGGTGGCCACCGCTGCGGTGCTGCTGTACACCGCGCCGGCCTGGGTGGTGCTCCTGGCACGGCTGCTGTTCGGAGAACCGCTCTCGCGCCCCAAGGCCGCAGCGGTCGCGGCCGTGGTGGCGGGGTGTGCGCTGGTGGCGGGGGGAGGCGGCCCACTGCGCCCCAGCGGTCTCGGGGTGCTGGCCGGGCTCGGCGCCGGCCTGACCTACAGCCTCTACAGCATCTTCGGCAAAGCAGCACTGCGCCGCTACGCGCCCCTGACGACGGTCATCTATGCGCTGGGCGTCGGCGGAATCGTCCTCCTGCTGGCAGCAGGCGGCCTGCCGCCCGTGCCCGCGGCGGCTGTGGCGCCGCTGGCGTACACCGTGGCCGGGCCGACGGCGCTGGCCTACCTGCTCTACACGTCGGGCTTGCGGCGGGTCGAGGCCGGCCGTGCCAGCGTCGTGGCCACCATCGAGCCCGTGGTGGCCGCGGCAGGCAGCGCAGTGCTGCTCCGTGAGCCCCTCGGGCCCGCGCAGTGGCTGGGCGCGGCACTGGTGCTCGCCGGCGTGCTCGTGGTGCAGGGCGGCAGGGCGACCTCCGAGACCTGACCCTCTCAGCGTGCCCCCGTGCGGCGCTGCAGGGAATGCGTGCCGGAGGGTCGAACACGACAGTGCCCGAGGAGGTTGCAATCTGCAAAGTCTGCATACGCCCTGGATGCTCATGACGCCTACAGGGGGGATCGCCGTGAAGCGTCGTGGTGTCGTGGCCCTCGCCGTCCTGACCTTGCTGGCGGCCACGGGTCCGGGCGGTGCCCGCGTCGCCGCCGGCCCGGCTGAGCCGATTCTCGTGGGAATCCCGATTCCGCTCACGGGACCGCAGGCCACTTTCGGCCACATCCTGCGCAACGCGTACACCATGGCGGAAGAGGATATCAACCGCGACGGCGGCGTGAAGGGACGCCCGCTCAAGATCCTCATCGAGGACCATCAGGGCCAGCCGCAGCTCGCCATCTCGTCCACCGAGAAACTCATCACCCGGGACCGGGTTCTGGCCATCGTCGGGGGGTACGCCAGCGCCACGGCCTTCGCCATGGCCCCGGTCGCCGAGCGCAATCAGGTCCCCTACCTCATCGACGTCGCCTCGGCGGACCAGATCACGCGACAGAACCTGCGGTGGATCTTCCGGGTGGGCACCGCCAGCAGCCAGTTCCTCTCGGGCATCCAGGACTTCATGGACAAAGTGGCCAAACCCAAGACACTGGCCATCGCCTTTGAGAACACGCTCTTCGGCACGGACACGGCCAACGCGATCAAGCGGTGGGCGGACAGCCGTGCGGTGCGCATCGTGAACTTCGAAACGTACGAGCAGGCCGGGGTGGATTTCAAGCCGTTGCTCACCAAGATCAAGGCGAACCAGCCTGACGTGCTCTTCCTGGTCTCCTACCTGATGGACGCGGCGCTGATGATCCTCCAGGCCCGCGAGCTCAACCTGACGCCGAAGATGATCGTGGGCGCCGGCGCGGGCGTCGAGTTGCCGGAGTTCCGGAGCAAGGTCGGCATCGCGGGCGAGTACGTCTTCTCGGCCACGCTGTGGTCGCACGACCTGAAGGTGCCTGAGGTACAAGCCTTCGTGAAGCGGTACCGCGAGCGGTACAACGCCGACCCCACGTACCACGCGGCCGAGGGGTACGCGGCGATGATGGTGCTGGCAGACGCTCTCCGCAGGGCCTCCTCGCTCGAGAAGGAAGAGATCTGGCAGGCGTTGCGCGCGACGAACCTGATGACGCCGTTCGGGCGTGTCACTTTCGCGGACTTCGACGGGTATCGCAACCAGAACCGCACCCTCACCCTCGTCGCCCAGTGGCAGAAGGCCAAGCTCGTGACGGTGTGGCCGCCGCAGCTCGCGGGACACCGGCCGATCTTCCCCATGCCGACGTGGGCGGAGCGCTGATCTTTCTGCAGTCCCTGGTCAACGGGATCCTGCTTGGGGGCATCTATGCGCTCGTGGGGGTGGGGCTCACCCTGATCTACGGCGTCCTGCGGGTGGTGAACATCGCTCACGGACAGTTCCTC
This sequence comes from Candidatus Fervidifonticultor secundus, assembly GCA_031459385.1. Classification (GTDB taxonomy): domain Bacteria; phylum Sysuimicrobiota; class Sysuimicrobiia; order Sysuimicrobiales; family Humicultoraceae; genus Fervidifonticultor; species Fervidifonticultor secundus. The sequence goes on from JAVKIP010000020.1 coordinate 40,561, forward strand.
ATGGTGGGGATGTACATCACCTTCTGGCTGGCGACGCTGTTTCGCGTCGATCCCTACCTCTCGCTGCTGATCTGCCTGCCCGCGACCTTTCTCCTGGGGGTGACCCTCTTCTACGTCCTGATCCGCCCCGTGGAAGCCGACCCAGGCAACCAGGTGCTGGTGACGCTGGGCATCGGCTTCACCCTCTCCAACATCGCGCTGCTGGCGTTCACGGCGAACTACCGGAACGTGCAGACCGCGTACTCCACCATGGTGCTGCGCCTGGGAGACCTTTCTGTCAACGTCGCCTTCGCGGTGGCCTTCGGGATCGCGGTCGCCCTCAGCGCCGCTCTCTACCAGCTCTTCATGCGCACGGACCTGGGGCGGTCGATCCGGGCGACGGTGCAGGACCGCGAGGCCGCGATGCTCATGGGCGTCGACGTCCCGCGCATGGCACTGCTCACGTTCGGCCTCGGGACGGCCCTGGCGGGGGCCGCCGGCAGCCTGCTGGCGCCAGTCTACTACATCTTCCCGGAAGTGGGCGCGCCCTTCACGGCTAAGGCATTCGTGATCGTCGTGCTCGGGGGAATGGGCAGTGCGATCGGCGCCGCGTTGGGCGGCCTGACGCTCGGTGTCGTCGAGTCGTTGAGCGCCGTCTACATCTCCACGGGTTACAAGGACGCCATCGGGCTCGTCGCGTTCCTGCTGGTCTTGCTACTCCGACCCTCCGGCCTGGTGGGCGCGACCCGCGTGTAGCCCAATGAGGGTCTGGCTGCGGCGGGTACGCCCGGACCTCACGGGCCCGCCGGCGCTGCTCCTGGCAGCGGGGCTGCTGGCGTTGCTGGCCTTCGGGCGCTACGGCGCCGACCCCTACGTGCTGCACGTCGCGGCCCAGGGCATGCTCTGGGGGCTCGGAGGCGCCGCCTGGAACGTCATCGGCGGCTACGGCGGACAGGTCTCCTTCGGGCATGCCGCGTTCTTCGGGCTGGGCGCGTACACGCTGGCGCTCATCGAGCAGGGGACCCCGACGGCCACGTTCACCTCCGTCCTGCTAGCCGGCGGCGCCGCGGCACTGGTCAGCCTACCGTTTGGCCTCATTACCTTCCGCCTCCGCGGCGCGTACTTCGTCGTGGGCACCTTCGCGGTTGCCGAGATCTTTCGTAGCGTGGCCCTGAACTGGCGGTCCCTCACGCACGGTGCTGTCGGCGTCGTGGTGCCGCCGCTCTTTCCCCACCGCGGCGCCTACCTGCAACTGCTCGTCTGGCTCACCGTCATCGCCCTGGGCGTGCTCTTCGCGCTCACGCGCTCGAAGTTCGGTCTCTACCTCCAGGCAGTGCGGGAGGATCAGGAGGCCGCAGAGGCCCTCGGCGTGCCGACGACACGCGTGAAGGCCGCGGCACTGGTCGTCAGCGCCTTCTTCACAGGCGTCGCCGGCGCGCTGTTCGCCACCTACATCGGCTACATCGATCCCGACAGCGTCTTCCACCTCTCGGTCTCCTCCCTGGTCATTCTGGTGGCCGTTGTCGGGGGGAAGCTGGCCCTGGCGGGTCCCCTGGTGGGCGCCCTACTGGTGATCCCTGCCGCGGAGTTCCTCCGACAGCGTTTCGCCCCGGGCGTCCAGTTGCTCGCCTACGGGCTCCTCCTCGTCATCGTGCCGCTCCTGCTCCCCCGAGGCGTCCTCGGCACCGTCAGGGATCGGCTGGCGCGGGGCGGCGCGCCCCCCCGCGCCAAGCGCGCCGAGGTGGGGCATGCCACTGATTGAGGTGGCCGGCGTGACCAAGCGCTTCGGCGGGCTCGTCGCCCTCGACGGGATCTCGCTGGCGGTGCACGACGGGGAGATCCTGGGAATCATCGGCCCCAACGGCGCGGGGAAGAGCACGCTCTTCGAGATCATCTCGGGCTTCCAGCGCCCGACGGCGGGACGGGTTGTCTTCGACGGCCGCGACATCACTGGATGTGCTCCCCACCGGGCGGCCGCGTGGGGCATCGGGCGGACGTTCCAGATCGTCCGCCCGTTCCCGAATCTCACCGTCCGCGACAACGTCCTGGTCGGCGCCTACCTGCGTCACGGGTGGGCGGCCGTGGAGGCGGCCGAGGACGTGGTCGAGGACGTGCTGGAGTTCACGGCGCTCGCGGCGTTTGCCGATCGGCCGGCGCGCGAGCTGACCCTTGCCCGGAAAAAGCGGCTGGAACTGGCGCGGGCGCTGGCGCTGCGCCCGCGTGTGCTGCTGCTGGACGAAGTGCTCGCTGGTCTGAACCCGGTCGAGGTCGCGGACGCCACGCGGCTGATACGCGCGATCCGCCAGCGCGGCATCACTCTCGTCATGGTCGAGCATGTGATGCAAGCCGTCATGGACCTCTGCGAGCGCATCGTGGTCCTCCACTACGGGCGCAAGCTGGCGGAGGGACCGCCCGACGCCATCCGGCAGGACCCGCAGGTGATCGACGCGTACCTGGGCCAGGCGGATGCTGACCATCACTGACGTCGACGTCTTCTATGGCGAGACGCAGGCGCTGTGGGGCGTGAGCCTGCGCGTGGAGGCCGGGGAGCTGGTCGCGCTGGTCGGCGCCAACGGCGCGGGCAAGACGACACTGCTGCGGGCGATCAGCGGGCTGGCGCGGGTGACGCGGGGAGCGATCGCGCTGCAGGGGACGCGGCTCACGGGGCGCCCGCCGTATGCGATTGCCCGGCTGGGGGTGACGCACGTACCGGAGGGCCGCCGCCTCTTCCTCGCCATGACGGTGGAGGAAAACCTGCAGATGGGCGCAGCACATCGTGTGCCGCCGGCCGAACGGGTAACACTGCTCCGCGAACTCTTCGACCTGTTCCCCGTGCTCCGTGAGCGCCGCCGACAGGTGGCGGGGACGCTGTCGGGGGGCGAGCAGCAGATGCTCGCTATCGGACGGGCGCTCATGGCACGGCCCCGGTTGCTCATGCTGGACGAGCCCTCCCTGGGCCTGGCCCCGCGCATCGTCGAGCAGATCATGCACACGGTGGCCGAGATCCGGCGGCGCGGGGTGACCGTGCTGCTGGTCGAGCAGAACGTCCACCATGCGCTGCGGCTGGCGGACCGGGCCTACGTGCTGGAGAACGGGCGCGTGGTCCTGGAGGGGACGGGGCACGAACTGCTGCAGAGCCCCCAGGTCCGGGCCTCCTACCTGGGCGCAGCACGGTAGGGAGGGACGGCATGGAACGCGACGCCGGAACCTGGCGTACCACCGTAGACGAGGCGCACTTGGTCGCGTTCCTCCTGGAGGCGCTGGCCTATCCGTCGCCGCAGACCGACCTGCTCGAAACGGACCCGCAGATCGCCGCCTTCATCCATGACGTGGTGGTGCCCCCTGTGCGGGCCCTGTCCCCCGACCTCCTCCACGTCGACCGGATGGGTAACGTACTCGCCCAGTGGGGCACAGGCCGGCCGGCGCTGGCGATCCTGGTCTACGCGATGACGCACCCGCAGACGGTCATGGCGGACGCCTTCGCGCCCGCGGTCGTCGACGGAGCGCCCTACGGGGTCACCGGAGCCGTGGTCCGGGGGCGCGGGGCTTGCGAGCAGAAAGGCGCCATGGCCGCGGCCCTGGCGGCGGCCCGGGTGGTGCTCCCGTCCCCCCTGCAGCGGCCGTTCGCGCTCGCGGCGCTCACCGCGGGAGAGACCGGCCGGCCCGACGCGGTCCGCCATCTCCTCAACGAGACCGGCACCACCTTCGAGATGGCGGTGGTCGCGTGTGGCACGGGCAATGCCGTGTGCCTGGGGCAGAAGGGGCGCCTCGACGTCGACATCGTCGTGCGAGGGCGGCAGAGCCACAGCAGCATGCCCTGGCTGGGCCTCAACGCCCTGGAGGGGGCGGCGACGGTGCTGACGCGGCTGGCGCGCCACACGGTGGTGGGCGACCATCCCACCCTCGGGCCCATCACGCTCACCCCCACGGCGATCGCCTCGGCGCCGCGCGCCACCCACACGGTCCCCGAAACGGTCCGCATCACGGTGGACCGGAGGCTGCGTCCGGGCGAAGACCCGCAGGCGGCCCTGGCCCACCTCCGCGAGGTCGTGGGCGAGATCTCCCCCTTCGCGATCACCTACGAGCCGGGCCCGTACATGTACGCCTATGAGCGCTTGGCCGACGATCGCCTTCCCCGCCTGCTGCGGGAGGCTTACGTGCGCGTCCTCGGACGCGACCCCGGCTACGTGTACGCCAGCGGCGGGCTGGATGCGGGCTACCTCAACGCCTCGGGGATCGAGGCCGTGATGTTCGGCCCGGGCGACTGGGCGCGCGCCCACAGCGCCGACGACGTCGTCGGCGTCTCCGAGTGCGTGGACGCCGCGGCCGTGCTGGCCTACGCCATCGCGCGGGCCTGCGGGGCGCCGGTATGAGCGAGCAGGGCCGGGTGCGGCCCGGCGTGCGGGTCGTCGGCGGCCTCGTCGCGACGTTCACCCCGGATCTCGGGACGATCACAGACGGAGAGGTCGAGATCCGTGGCGACTCGATAACCTACGTGGGGCCACGGCGCTCGTCGCTGCCCGACGAGCCAGGGGTGGACGTGCTCGACGCCAGCGGTACCCTCGTCATCCCGGGCCTGGTGAACGGCCACGTCCACTCCTACGGGGTGTTCGCGAAGGCGACCGTGGACACCATCCCGCTGGACCTCTTCATCCCGCGGGTGATGGCGCTGGGAGAGATCCTCGAGGACGAAGATCTCTATCTCGCTGCCGCACTCACGGCGCTAGAGACGCTGCGGACCGGGACTACGTGCGTGCTCGACCACCTGCGCTACCCCTACCGGCGCCCTTTGGCATCGTTCGAGGCTGCGGTGCGCGGCTACCTCGATGCCGGCATCCGGGCGACGGTAGCGCCCATGTTCGGGGATCGGCCGTTTGCGGACACGCTGCCGCAGGTGCCGCACATCGCCGCCACGGGCCTGCCGCCGGGTGAACCCGCAGACGCCGACGTCTACCTGCAGGCGTGCGCGGAAGCGGTATCCCGGTGGCACGGGGCCGCAGGGCGCATCCAGTTCTTCCTGGGCACCGACGGCCCCCAGCGCTGCACGCCGCACCTGCTGGCGGAGTCGCACGAGTTTCTCGACGCGTACCCGGTGGGGATGCACAGCCACGTCCTGGAGGCGGCCACCCAGCGCGTGCGCGGTTTCCAGCTGTACGGGAAGAGCATGGTGGCCGTCCTCGACGAGGTGGGGCTCCTGACGCCGCGCCTTTCCCTCGTCCACTTCGTCTGGTCCGACGACGACGACCAGCGGCGCGTCGCCGCGGCTGGGGCGTCGGTCGTGCACTGCCCGGCAGCCAACCTGCAGGTCGGAAGCGGCCTGGCGCCCATCCCGGAGCTGCTGGCTCGAGGGGTGCCCGTGGCGCTCGGCACCGACGGCGCCAACGTGCTCGACCTGAGCCTCTTCACGCAGGTCCGTCTTGCGGCGCTCATCCATCGCGTCGCCCACCCCTGGTACCACCGGTGGATCAGAGCGCAGGACGCCGTCCGCATGGCGACGGCCGGGGGGGCAGCGGTCCACGGGCTGACCGGGCAGATTGGGGTGCTGCGGCCAGGTGCGCGCGCCGATCTCGTGTTGCTGGACGCGCGCGGACATGCACTTGCCGGCGCCGACGACGTCGCCCTCGCCCTGGCCACACGCGAGACTGGGAGTTCGGTGCGCACGGTGCTGGTGGCAGGCGATGTCGTGGTGCGCAACGGCCGGTCGACGCGGCTGGACGAAGAGGCACTGATCGCACGCCTCCTCCGCCGCCGCGAGGCCCTCCGGCCGCTGATCGCGCGGCGGCAAGAGGAGATCCTGGGTGCCTACGGCTCCTACGTCGAGGCGATCTACCGCGCGGTCATGCGCGACCTCGGCGGCGATGGCCGTTTCGCCCGTCCGACGACGGCGTGGGCGTGCTGGGACGACGACGGCACCCGAGAGGGGAGGACGTGATGGGGGAACCGGGCGCGTCGGTCGCGCTGGGCCTCAGCCTGCCGAACCGGGGAGTCCTGTTCGGCGCGATCACGGTCGAACAGATACTGACCCTCAGCGAGCTCGCCGACCGGTCTGAGGTGTTCGACTCGGTCTGGGTCGGGGACAGCCTGCTGGCCAAACCTAGGCTGGAAGCGGTCACCACGCTGGCAGCCATCGCCGCACGGACACGTCGCGTGCGGCTGGGCACCTGCTGTATGGCGAGCTTCGTCTACCGTCATCCCATTGTCTTCGCGATCCAGTGGGCCTCCCTCGACGTCCTCAGCGGCGGGCGGACGATCTTCGCCGCGTGCATGGGCGCCAGCGGCGGCCAGGGGATGGGCGCGGCGGCACGGGAGGTCCGGGCGCTCCAGTTTCGGCCGAAAGAGCGCGTGGGGCGTTTCGAGGAAGGGCTCACCGTGGTCAGACGACTGTGGAACGAGGAGCGAGTGACCCACCGGGGAACCTACTACGCTTTCGAGGACGTGCGCCTGGAGCCCCGGCCGGTCCAGCGGCCGCTGCCGGTGTGGATCGCCAACGATCCGGACCTGCGCCGTCCCGCGGTGGCGGAGCGCCAGTGCCGACGGGTGGCAGCGCTCGCCGACGGGTGGATGACCGATGGGGGGCCGACGCCGGAGGTCTTCGCGGCACGCTGGGCACTCGTGGCGCGATGCCTCGGGGAGGCCGGGCGCAGCCCGGAGGGCTTCCCGGCCGCGTACCACATGATGCTCAACATCGACGATGACCCGCGACGGGCGTGGGACGATGGGGTGGCGTTCCTGACGAAGTACTACGGGGCGATGCCGGAGGCGTTCCTCCGGATCTGGCTGGCGGCGGGGCCGCCCGAGGAGGTGGCCCGACGCATCCAGGCCTACATCGATGCCGGCTGCACGGTGCCCATTCTCCGCTTCGCCGCTCACGACGCGCCCGAACAGGTGCGCCGCTTCATTGAGGAGGTCCATCCGCGCCTGCGCCTGCACCCATCCCACCCCACGGGCTGACAGCGGCGAGCAGGGCGGCCGGCGTACCTGCGGTCGGTCCACCCTTCGCAACGATCGACCGACCGGGGAGTACGCTGGCGTACACCCTCGTCCTCACCCGCGGCAGCCAGGGCGGGCCGGGGCTAGCCGCGTACCGCACGCACCAGCACGTCGTGCCGGCGCACCGCCACGGTCGCGATCAGCATCCCCAGCGTGAGGACCGCGGCGCTGGCCACGAACGGCGCCTGCGGCCCGGCCGCGTCCCACAGCAGGCCGCCGAGCAACGGCCCCACCACCAGGCCCAGCGCCTGCACCGTCTCCGACGCCCCGACGGCCAGCCCCAGACGATCCGGCGGTGCCAGCTCGCTGATAAGCGCCAGCCACGCCGGCGCCGAGGCCGCGTAGCTCATGCCCAGCAGCACGCCGGCGGCCGATAGCTCCCACAGCTGCGTCGCGAACGGGACCACCCACATGCCCGCGGCCCCCAGCAGCATGCCCACCAGGACCATGCGCGGTTTGCCCAGGCGGTCGGCCGCGCGGCCCGCGGGCACCGTGGCTACCGCCACCGCCAGCACCAGCACGAGGAAGACGACGCCGATGGCATGCTCGCTCAGCCCGACCACCCGCCTGGCGTAGATCGCCGCGATGGGGACCAGCAGGCCGGCACCCAGCATCTGCACGAATGCGACCAGGTACAGCGCGGCCAGCAGCGGATCCACGCGGTTGGCTGCGATCAGGCGCTGCAGTTCGCCCGGGCGCACCGGCGAGTGGTAGCCGTTCCAGCGCGCGGGCGGCGTCCCGGGCCGCTCTGCCGGGAACATCCACGCGGCCAAGCCGGCCGCGGTCAGGAGCAGTAGGCTCGCCAGCACGAACCCCGCGCGCACGTCGCCGCTCAGGCCGGCCACGAACAGCCCCGCCGAGGGCCCGAGCGCGAGGCCCGTGAGGACGCAGAGGTTCAGGGCGGCCATGCCGGTGGCGCGGTGCCGGGGCGGCGTCGCATCGGCGATGGCCGCGGCTGCGGCCGGCCACAGGGCGGCTGAGCCCAGGCCGTCGACCAGGCGCAGCGGCACGAACAGCACGGGCACCCGCAGCACGACCATGACCGCCGGCGCCAGGCTGCTCAGCACCAACCCGCTGACCATGACCGGCTTGCGGCCGAGCCGGTCGGTCAGCCCGCCCCACGCGGTCTTGAACACGGTCTCGACCAGCGCAAACGTCGCGACGATCACGCCGACCAGCTTCACCGAGGCGCCCAGGTGCTCGGTGAGGTACAGCGGCAGCAGCGGCAGGACCGCGGCGAACCCGAACTGCGCGAGCCCCAGCACCGTTCCCACGCGCCAGACCGCGGGTGCAAGCGTCTGCCGCGCGCCAGGAGCCGGCGCCGGCGGCCCCGCCCGGGGGACCTTCACCCGGCGCGCGCCCGCGCCGCGGCGGCGTCAGCGGCCCGGCGCTCCTCCGCATCCGAAAGCGAGGCGAGCGTGACCGGGCCGTAGCGGCGCTCCAGCGCCTGCGCCAGGAGCAGGTCCGCGAGCCAGGGGTTCTTGGGGAGCAGCGGGCCGTGCAGATACGTCCCGTACACGCGGCGCCACACCGCCCCCTCGGTGCGGTCGGTCCCGTTGTTGCCGAAGCCCGTGAGCACCTCGCCCAGCGGCCGGACCTGCGGGCCCAGGTGCGTGCGCCCGCCGTGGTTCTCGAACCCCACGAGCTGCACGCCGCTGGTGCGCTCGCGGATCACGATGTTGCCGATCAATCGCCGCGCACCGGCGCCGGGGTGCACCGTGTGCAGGTCCAGCATCCCCAGGCCCTCGAGGTCGGGCCCCTCGGCGGGCCGGTAGAAGTGTCCCAGCAACTGGTAGCCACCGCAGACGGCCAGCACCACCGCACCGTCGGCCGCGGCAGCGCGCAGGGCCTGGCCCTTCACCTCCCGCAGGTCGGGCGCGGCCAGGCGCTGCTGCCGGTCCTCGCCGCCGCCGATGAAGAAGAGGTCGCTCCCCTCTGGATCGATCGCGTCTCCCAGCCGCGCCTCCTCCACGCGGACCGCGATCCCGCGCCACCGCGCCCGCTGCACCAGCGTCGCGATGTTGCCGCGGTCCCCGTAGAGGTTGAGCAGGTCGGGATACAGGTGGCAGAGGCGCAGTTCCATAACCGCCGTCACTGGTTCCAGAAGCCGCGCACAAATCCCTGGCGGGCCAGCAACCCGCGCAGCTGCAGCATGGCGGTGTAGGTCGGCAGGATGTACAGCCGCCGGCCGGCGGGCACCCGGCGCAGGGCGGCCGCCAGCGCCTGGGCGCCATCGCGCTCCAGCGTGATGCACGCCGACGGCACGCCCGCATACTTCAGGCGCAGAGCCATCTCCTCGCCGCGCAGGCCCGTGACCACCGCGGCGCGCACCCGGTCGCGCAGCAGCTCGAAGTCCACGTCCCACAGCCACGAGATGTCCCGCCCGTCGGCGATCAGGTCGTTGATGGCGATGAGCACCACCGGCTCGTCGTCGGCCAGCAGCACGGTCCGCAGGACCTCGTTGAAGCCGGCCGGGTTCTTGGCCAGCAGCATCACCGCCTCGCGGCCCTCGAGCACGACGCGCTCGCCGCGGCCGAACGCCGGTGCGGTCTCACCGAGCCCGCGGGCCACCGCTGGCGCGTCGATGCCCAGCGCGAGCCCGGCCGCGGCGGCGGCCGTGGCGTCGTAGACGTTGTAGAGCCCCGGCAGCCGCGTGCGCACCGCCAGCCGCAGCGCGGAGGCCGCCGCGGTGCCCGGCCTGCTCGCCGCAGTCACCGCCCCCGCCACCGCCGATCCCCCCGGCACCTCGACCACGAACTCGGCGCCGTCGACGCCGTTGAGGCGCACGGAGACGACGCGGACGTCGGCCGGGGGGCGCGTCGTGCCACACTGCGGGCAGGCATAGTGCCCCATGTGCCCCAGGGCGATCAGGGTGTAGACGTACGACCGGCCGCAGGTGTAGCAGTATCGCGAGTCCGCAGCATGCTCGGGCGCCTGGCGCGGTGGGAGGTTGTCGGGGACCGTCTCCAGCCCGAACGCCACCCGCCGGCCGGTGTGCGCCTGCGCCACCTCGGCGACCAGCGGATCGTCGGCGTTGTAGACGACGGCGGCACCGGCCGGCAGGTGCGCCAGCGCGCGCCGCCAGCGGTCGGCGAGCAGGTCGATCTCCCCATAGCGATCGAGCTGGTCGCGGAACAGGTTGAGCAGGACGACCAGGCGGGGCCCGGTGGCCGCGACCGCCGCGGGCACCGTCGCCTCGTCGACCTCGAAGAGCCCCAGTTCGCCCCGCACCCGCCCGCCCGCCGTACTGCGCGCGACCAGTGCTGCCGCGATACCCGAGAGCAGGTTGGCACCCGCCCGGTTGTGAATGACGGCCAGTCCCGCCGCCTCGGCGATGCCGCCCAGCAGGCGCGCCGTCGTCGTCTTGCCGTTGGTGCCCGAGATCAGCACGACGCCGCGGGCCAGCTGGCGCGCGAGCGCCGGCACCAGGTCCGGGGCCAGCGCCAGCGCCAGCCGGCCGGGCAGCGTGGTCCCCCCGCCGAGCCGCAGCGCGCGGCTGCCGGCGGCAGCCGCGCGGGCCACCAGCAGAGCGACAACGGTGCGCATCTTCTTCCCGCATTATAGCGGCAGGCAACAGCCGGCCCCGGCCCCGGAGGACGGTACGGCCCGGCGGCTAGTGTGCGGCTGCGGGGGCCCCCCCGGCACCATCTCGCGCAGGCGACGGATGCGGTCTTCCACGGGCGGGTGCGTGCGGAACAGTCGGTTCACGCGTCCGCCCCAGGCATCGAGGGGGTTGACGATGTAGAGGTGCGCCGTGGCGGTGCTGGCGACCTCCAGCGGTTCACGATCCGCCGCGATCTTCTCCAGGGCGCTGGCCAGACCCTCGGGGTACCGGGTGAGCATCGCCGCGGACGCATCCGCCAGGAACTCCCGCTGCCGCGAGATCGCCAGACGCAGGAGCTGGGCGGCGAGCGGCGCGAGCGCAGCCAGCAGCAGGCCGACCACCGCCAGCGCCCCGCCGGCGCCCGCAGTGCGCTGGCGCCGGCGCCCAGGACTCCCCCAGCGCACACCGCGCAGCAGCCAGTCGGCGAGGAGCGCCACCGTTCCCACCAGGACGGCGGCCACGGTCATCAGCCGGGTGTCGTACTGCTGGATGTGGGCCATCTCGTGCGCCAGCACGCCTTCCAGCTCCAAACGATTCAGCTTCTCGAGCAGGCCGGCGGTGACCACGATGACGGCGTGGTGAGGATCCCGGCCGGTGGCGAAAGCGTTGGGCGCACTGTCATCGATCAGATAGATGCGGGGCGAGGGAAGGCCGGCGGCGATCGCCAGGCCCTCAACGGCGTTGTACAGGTAGGGGTACTGCTGGCGAGGTGCCGGCCGCGCGCGGCTGGCCGCCAGCACCAGGCGGTCGCTGTGGTAGTAGCTGCCCCAGGCGTCGGCCACGGCCAGCGCCGCTGCCACTACCAGCCCGACCGGCCCTGCCTGCGTCAGCTCGCTGAAGATATAGCCCAGCGCGAGCACCAGCACCGCGAAGCCGGCCAGCAGGGCCCGGCTCCAGCGCAGGTTGCGCGCGATCGCCTCGTACACGACGGGCGCGCCCTACTAGCTAGCAGGATGCTGAAAAACGTTCTATATCTTGTGGCTTCACAAGATGCCGCCAACTGCGTATAGTCTCGTCGAGCTCAGGCATGCAGATCACCCTTTCGACGGAGTGACGGACGATGCGTGGAGACGACCTGCGGCAGGACATCCTGTTCAGCTACCTCTCGCCCGAGGCCCGGGTACCCCAGAATCATCCCCTGCGCCCCATCCGCCAGCTGGTGGATCGCATCCTGGCGGCACTGTCGCCGGCGTTTGCCCGGCTCTATGCCCGGACCGGACGGCCGTCGGTGCCGCCCGAGCAGCTGCTGCGCGCCTTGCTGCTGCAGGTGCTCTACACCATCCGCAGCGAGCGGCTGCTGATCGAGCAGCTGGACTACAACTTGCTGTTTCGCTGGTTCGTGGGGCTGAGCCTGGACGATCCGGTCTGGGACGCCACCACCTTCACCAAGAACCGCCAGCGACTGCTGGATGGGGAGATCGCCCAGCGGTTCTTCGAGCAGGTCCGGGCGGAGGCCGCCGCGCGAGGGCTGCTGTCGGACGAGCACTTCACGGTGGACAGCACGTTGCTGGAGGCCTGGGCCAGCCTGAAGAGCTTCCGGCGCCGGGATCAGGACCGCCCCTCCCCGCCGGACGACCCGGGCAACCCCACGGTGGACTTCCGTGGGGAACGGTGCAGCAACGCTACCCATGCCTCGACCACGGCCCCCGAGGCCCGTCTGGCGCGGCGGGGCGACGGGCGAGAAGCACACCTGGCCTACCAGGGCCACGTGCTGATGGAGAACCGCCATGGCCTGGTGGTAGCGGCATGCGTCACCGCAGCCACGGGCACCGCGGAGCGGGAGGCGGCCGTGGCGCTGGTCCAGCCGGTGGCGGGCCGA
>JAVKIP010000021.1:0-48169 GCA_031459385.1 Candidatus Fervidifonticultor secundus
TCCCGACGACCGCCTCTACGACCCCGTCCGCGTCATGTGGGCACGCGTGCGGGGCCGCCTGCAAGGCCCGTGATGCGCCCCAGCCTGCGGCTCAAGATCACCGGGGCCATGGTGGGGTTGATCCTGGTCGGCGGTGTGGCGGGTGCCGTGAAGGCCCGGACCGACCTGCTGCGCATCGGACGGGCTGACCTGGAGCGGCGGGCCCTCAACGTGGCCTGGAACCTGGGCGTGCAGCACGCCGACCTGCTCCTGACCAACGACATCTTCACGCTCTACGAATTGGTCAACGGCGCGCTGCTCACCAACCCCGACATCCGCTACATCGTTATCTTCGACCAGACCGGCACCGTGCGCGTCAGCAGCTTCACCGGCGGCGCCCCCCGGGGCTTGCGGGAGGCCAACGTCCCCACCGTGCCATCGCGCCACCAGGCGCGTCGGCTGCAAACCGACGAGGGCACGATCTACGACGTCGCCTTCCCGGTGCTGGATGGCCAGGCAGGGGTGGTGCGGGTAGGGATGCGGGAGACACCCCTGTACGCCATGGTGAACCGCCAGACCATGGCGTTGCTGGGCCTGACCGCGGCCGGCATGCTGCTGGCCGGCGTGGTGGCCTACGGGATCGGTTCGCTATTGACCCGTCCCCTGGCCCAGCTGGTGGCAGCGGCGCAGGCCGTGGCCCGCGGCGACCTGGGGCGCAAAGCGCCCGTGTTCACCCGCGACGAGGTCGGCGAGGTGGCCGTGGCGTTCAACGCCATGACCGACGCGCTGGCCCGCATGACGCGCGAGCGCGAGGAGGTCAACCGCCAGCTGCGGCTGTTGTTGGAGCAGGTGATCACGGCCCAGGAGGACGAGCGCAAGCGGGTGGCCCGGGAGCTGCACGACGAGTTCGCCCAGACGCTGACGGCGCTGGCGATGGAGTTGGAGGCGGCGGCCCGGCGCATCCCGCCCGAGCTGCCAGGCGCGCGGGATGCGGTGGCGCGCACGCACCAGCGGGCGACCCAGTCCATCGAGGAGGTGCGGCGGCTGATCCTGGACCTGCGGCCGGTGGTGCTGGACGACCACGGCCTGGTGCCGGCCCTCCGCTGGTACGCCGAGCGCTGCCTGGCGCCGCTGGGGATCGCGGCGAAGGTGACGGCTCCCGGGTGGAGGCGCCGACTCGACCCGCGGACCGAGGTGGTGATCTTCCGCATCGCCCAGGAGGCGTTGAACAACGTCGCCAGGCACTCGGGCGCCACCGAGGCGGAGGTGCGGCTGGAGCTGGGCCACGATCGCCTGGAGGTTAGCGTGACCGACAACGGACGCGGGTTCTCCCCGCAGGCCCCAGGGGCTGCGCTGGCCGGGGGTCGCGGGCTGGGCCTGCTGGGCATGCGGGAGCGGGCCAGCCTCATCGGTGGCGAGTTCGCCGTCGACTCGGCTCCGGGGCGCGGCACGCGCGTCCGCCTGCGGGTCCCCCTGCGGGGGCCGGCCGCGACGCCGCTGCCTGTCCTTGACGATGCGCGTCCTGCTGGTTGACGATCACACGATCGTCCGGGAGGGCCTGCGGGCCCTGCTGGCCGAGGCACCCGACGTGGAGGTGGTGGGCGAGGCCGCCGACGGGGCGGAGGCGCTGCGCAAGGCCCGGGAGCTGCGGCCCGACGTGGTGGTCATGGACCTGCTCATGCCCGGGATGAACGGGCTGGAGGCGACCCGTGGCATCCGGCAGGAGCTGCGCGAGGTCGAGGTGCTGGTCCTCACCATGTACGAGAGCGACCAGCACTTCTTCGAGGTGCTGCAGGCCGGCGCGTCTGGCTACCTGCTCAAGGGCGCCTCGGCCGCCGACCTGCTGGCCGCCCTGCGGGCCGTGCACGCCGGCGACGTCTTCATCTACCCCTCAATGGCCAAGAAGCTGCTGAGCGACTTCCTGACCCGGGCGGGGGCCGGGGAAGAGGGCGAGCGCTACGCGCGCCTGACCGCCCGCGAGCGCGAGGTCCTCACGCTGGTGGCCGAAGGGTACACGGCGCAGGAGATCGCCGAGCGCCTCACCCTCAGCCCGAGCACGGTCCAGACCCACAAGACTCACGCCATGCGCAAGCTGCACATCACCACCCGGGCGCAGCTCATCCGCTACGCCCTGCGCCACGGCCTCATCGAGCGCGAGGGGTAGATGGTCAATACCGACGTGCAGGCCACGTGGGCCTACCACGACGGCACCAAGCACTCGCACGCCAGCGTCCGCCAGGGGCCCGGCGGGCTCGACTGGGCCAACCAGCCGCTCCCCTACAAGATCTACGCCACCGTGCCGCCCCTCCCGCTGCCGCAGGAAGTACCGCTGCCGGCGTGCCCGGCCATGGAGGCGCTGGCCGCGTTGCCGGCACCACAGGCGCGGCGAATCCCCGACCTGGAGACGCTGGCGGCCCTGTGCCGCCTGTCGGCTGGCATCACCCGCCGGCTGCGACTCCCCGGCGGGTCCACCATCGCCTTCCGGGCGGCGGCGTGCACGGGCGCGCTGTACCACATCGAGCTCTACCTGGTGTGCGGGGACCTTCCCGGCCTGGAGGCCGGCGTCTACCACTTCGGGGTGCACGACGTCGCCCTGCGACGGCTGCGGGCTGGCGACTTCCGCGCTGCGGTGGTCGAGGCCAGCGGCCACGAACCGGCGGTAGCCGCCGCGCCGGTGGTGGTCGTGCTCACCACGACGTTCTGGCGCAACGCGTGGAAGTACCGCGCCCGGGCGTACCGCCACGCGTTCTGGGACGGCGGGACGATCCTGGCCAACCTGCTGGCGGTAGCCGGCGGATATGAGCTCCCCGCTCGTGTCGTGGTTGGGTTCGTCGACGCAACGGTCAACCGCCTGCTGGACGTCGACCCCCAGCGGGAAGTGGCCATCGCGCTGGTGGCGCTGGGACAGGACGAGGCGACGCCCACGGACCACCCGCTCCCGATGCCGGCGCTGCACCTGCCGACCCAGCGCCTCTCGCGCGCGGAGGTCGACTACCCGGCGATCCGCGCCATGCACACGGCCTCGTCACTAACCTCCACCGAGGAGGTGCGGGCGTGGCGGGAAGGTCTACCGCCGTATGCAGCACGCCACGACGTCGCCACCGCCAGCATCGGTGCGCCCGGAGCCGAGGCTGCGTCGGCGACGGGCCGCACGATCCCGCTGGCGCCCCTCGCCGACGCGGAACTGCCGCGGGACACGATCGCGCAGGTGATCCTGCGGCGCGGCTCCGCGCGCCGGTTCGTGCGCCGGCCCATCACCTTCGCGCAGCTCTCTACGATGGTGGAGCGGGCGACGCGCCCGGTGCCGGCCGACTTCCTGTCGGGCGGGCGTGCGGGCCCGGCAGCCCTGACCGATGTGTACCTGATCGTGAATGCCGTCGAGGGGCTACCGGCGGGGGCGTACGTACTCCACCGCGAGCGGCGCGAGCTGGCGCTGCTGCGCGCCGGCGCCTTCCGCCGCGAGGCCGGCTACCTCGCCCTGGAGCAGGCGCTGGCGGCCGACGCGGCCGTCAACGTCTACTGCCTCGCGGCCCTGCCGCCGCTGCTGGCCCGCTTCGGCAACCGGGGCTACCGGGCCGCGCAGCTCGAGGCCGCCGTCGTCGGCGGACGGCTCTATCTGGCTGCGTACGCGCTGGGCCTGGGCGCCACCGGCCTGACCTTCTACGACGACGTCACCGCGTTCTTCTCTCCGCACGCGCACGGCAAGAGCGTGATGTTCCTGACGGCGCTCGGCGTCCCCGCCCGCCGCTCGTCCCGCGCCTGAGCCACCCCGCGCCCGCACCGTTTCCCCCCACCTGAGCCGCGTCGCGAAAACCGCGAGGCCGCCTCGCGGTTTCCCGGGCACGAAAATCCTCGCCAGCCCGGATACCCTGGCGGCACGGGCCGGCTAGCCTGAAGCCGGAGGTGGCAAATGAAGCTCACGCGCCGTCGGGTGCTGCAGGCGGGTGCCGCCGCCGGCGGAGCGCTGGCCGCCCGACAGCTCCTCCCGGGTCCGCTGCAGACGCTGGTGGCCGGGGCGCCAGCGCCGGGGGCCGCCGCAGCCGAGCAGTGGGTGCCAACGCTGTGCTGGATCGGCAAGCAAGACTGCGGCCTGCTGGCGAGGCGGATCGGCGGGCGGGTAGTGAAACTGGAGGGCCACCCCGCCCACCCGCGCAACCGCGGCACCCTCTGCCCCAAGGGCGTCGCTCAGATCATGGCCCTCTACGACCCCAACCGGGTCGGAACCCCGCTGGTCCGCACCAACGAGAAGGGTGTCCCCGGCCGGTGGCGCGCGGCGTCGTGGGACGAGGCGCTCTCTCTCGTGGCCGCCCGCATCCGGGAGGCCCGCGCGCGCAACCCCCAGCTGGTCCTCTGGCAGAAGGGACGCAGCAAGGCGGAAGCGTTCTACGACGACGCGTTCGTCAAGGCCACCGGCGCCCTGAAGATGGGGCACGGTGCGTACTGCTCGGACGCCGGCTACCGCGCCTGCGAGTACACCGTGGGGCCCACCGGCGTCCTGCACCCCGACTGCCGGCACACCCGCTTCTTGCTGGCCTGGGGCTGGAACCTGACCGGTGCCGGTGGCAACAAGCTGTGCTGGATCACCTGGCCCCAGCAGCTGCTGGCGGCCCGCGAGCGGGGGCTGAAGGTGGTGGTGATCGATCCGCGGCTGCGGGGTGCCGGTCCCTTCGCCGACGAGTGGCTGCCGATTCGCCCGGCCACCGACCTGGCCCTGGCCCTGGCGTTCTGCCACTTGCTGATCCGGCAGAACACCATCGACCGTGACTACCTCACCAGGTACACGAATGCACCATTTTTGGTCAAAGGCGACGGCTACATCCTCCGTGTCGACGGCAAGGAACAGATCTGGGACCAGCGGACGGGCCGCGCCCGTCCCTACGATGCGCCCGGCGTGGTGCCGGCGCTGGACGGCGAGTTCACTGTGGGCGGGGAGCGGGTGCAGACGGCGTTCCGCCTCTTCCGTGAGCACGTGCGCCAGTACACGCCCGAGTGGGCCGCCGAGGTCTGCGGCATCCCGGCTGACCAGATCGTCCGCGTGGCGGCCGAGTTGGGCGAGCAGGCCCGTATCGGCGCCACGGTGGTGGTCGATGGTCTGACGCTTCCCTATCGGCCCGTGGCCATTCACGCCTACCACGTCTCTCAGCAGGAACTGGGCTTTCAGGCCATACGGGCCATGCTCCTGGTCATGATGCTGGTAGGCGCCATCGAGGCGGTGGGCGGCCAGCGCATCGACTTCACCTGGAAGGTGCACAGGAACTTCAAGGCCCTCGACGAGATCGTCATAAAGGACCCGCCCTACAACGTCTACCTCAAGGACAGCCCGTACTTCCCCATCAACAGCGGGCTGCCCGGGATGGCGGCGAAGGTGATGCTGGAGCCGCAGCGCTACGGCGTGCGCGAGCTGCCGGAAGTGCTGCTGGTGCACATGACGAACCCCATGGTCGCCTATGCCGATACGCCGACCCTCGCCGCAGCCTACAGGAAGTTCAAGTTCGTGGTGGCCATCGACCCGTGGCTCTCGCGCACCGCCGACCTCTTCGCCGACGTGGTGCTGCCGGCAGCCACGCTGGAGAAATACGAGGGTCCCAGCGCTGCCACCGACCAGTACACCGACGCCGTGGCCCTGCGCGTGCCGCCCGTGGCGCCCCTGCACCAGTCCCGGGGCGAGATCGACATCTACCTGGACCTGTGCGAGAAGATCGGCGTCCTCTACGGCCCGGGTGGTTACCTGGACCACCTGAACGAGGCGCTGCACCTCACGGGCGCGCACCGGCTGCCGCTGGACCGCAAGCCCACCGCCCGCGAGATCTTCGACAGGTGGGCGAAGGCACAGGGGATCGCCGAGGGCGTGGCCTACTTCGAGCGCCACGGCGTCAGGGTCAAGGGGCCGATCCCTGCCCGCAGGTACTACGGGGTCGCCGCCGACCCCCCGTTCGACGGCATCCGCCACCGGCTCTACGGCGAATCGCTGTTGCGCTACCGCGAGCAGATGCAGGCCAGGGGCGTGGCCGAGGTCTACTGGCGCGACTACACCCCGCTGCCCACCTGGCGGCGCCCGACCATGGACGGCGCGCCGCCAGCCTACGACCTCTACCTGATCAGCTACAAGCTCATCGAGTTCAAGCAGAGCCGCGCCTCGCAGATCCCGCTGCTGGCCGAGCTGGCCCCGCGGCAGTGGCTCGACATCCACCCGGCCACCGCCCGGGCCCGCGGCATCGCCGATGGTGACGAGGTGTGGGTCGAGTCGTACCACGCGCTGACCGGGGAGACGCGGCGCGTGAAGGTCACCGCTCGCTACCGGGAAGGCATCCGGCCCGACGTGGTGGGGATGCCCCATCACTTCGGCGAGGTGGCCCGCCACCCCTGGGCCGCCGGCCAGGGCCCCACCCCCAACGCCCTCTTCTTCACCGGCGAGGGCTACGTGGCCAACACTCAGGACCAGGCCTTCCACGTGAAGGTGCGGGTCTCGAGGGCCTGAGGAGGACCGGCATGCCGCGCTACGCCATGGTCGTCGACCTCGACCGGTGCATGGGCTGCCGGGCGTGCATGGAGGCGTGCAAGGTTGAGAACAACACGCCGCAGGGCAGCTTCTGGATGTACGTCTTCCGCTTCGAGGAAGGCGCATTCCCTCACGTCCGCACCTGGTTCCTGCCGCGGCCGTGCATGCACTGCGACAACGCGCCCTGCGTCAAGGTCTGCCCGGTGGGCGCCCGGTACAAGCGTACCGACGGCCTGGTGGCCACCGACTACGACCGGTGCATCGGCTGCCGGTACTGCGAGGTGGCCTGTCCTTATGGCGTCAACACCTTCAACTGGAAACGCCCGGACCAGAACTACTACCTCGACTGGGCCGACCGCGAGGCGGCGGCGGTGCTGGCGCAGGCCACCGACGGTGCGGTGCCGCCCTACCGCAACCCCGACCTGGACCGCGCCTGGGGCCCCGAACAGCGCCGGACCGCCGGCGGCGGGCGGCTGCGGGGCGTGGTGGAGAAGTGCACGTTCTGCGTCCACCGCATCGAGCGCGGTCTGCTCCCCGCCTGCGTGGCCAACTGCCCGGCGTTGGCCTTGCACTTCGGCGACCTCGACGATCCCAGCAGCACCGTCTCGCGCCTGCTGGCGCAGCGGCCCCACTTCCAGTTGCTGGAGGACGCGGGCACCGAGCCGCGCGTGTACTACCTGGGCCAGAAGCCGCCCGGGGCCGACGCGCGCCAGGTGGAGGCCGTGAAAGCGAGGGTGTAACCAGTGGCCACGCGCGTTGCAACCGTACGGCATCCCGGGCCATACCCCACTGTCCCTGCCACGCGGGGCTGGTACGCATTGGTGACGGCGCTGCTGGCGCTGGTGGCGCTGGGGTTCTACGCCTACTCCCGGCAGGCGACCGAAGGCCTGGTGGTGACCGGCCTGCGCGACCTGGGCCCGGGAGGCGGCGCCGCCTGGGGGCTCTATATCGCCTTCGACGTCTATTTCGTGGGCGTGAGCTTCGCGGGCATCACCATGGCCGCCCTGATCCGGCTGCTGCAGCTGGAGCGGCTGCGGGTCGTGGCGCGCATCGCCGAGACGCTCACGGTCATCGCGCTGCTCCTGGCCGCCCTCAGCGTGCTGCCCGACCTGGGCCAGCCCCTGCGGGGCATCGTCAACCTGTTCCGCTACGCGCGCCCGCAGTCACCGTTCTTCGGCACCTTCACCCTGGTGATCGCCGGCTACCTGTTCGCCAGCCTCGTCTACCTCTACCTGGACGGACGGCAGGACGCCGCTCTGTGTGCCCGGACGCCGGGGCCGTTCCAGTGGTTCCACCGCCTGTGGGCGGCGGGCTACCGTGATACGCCGGCGGAACGTGAGCGCCATGAGCGCACCAGCTTCTGGCTGGCCATCGCCATCGTCCCGCTGCTGGTCACCGCGCACTCGACGCTGGGCTTCGTGTTCGGGCTCCAGGTGGGCCGGCCGGGCTGGTTCAGCGCGCTGCAGGCCCCGGCGTTCGTCATCCTGGCCGGCGTCTCCGGGGTGGGGCTCCTGGCGGTGGTGGCGGCCCTCCTGCGCACCGCCCTGGGCGAGCAGGAGCGGCTGGGTCCCGAGATCTTCCGGTGGCTGGGGACGTTCCTGATGGTGCTGATCGCAGCCTACCTGTACTTCATGATCGTGGAATGGCTGACGACCATGTATGCCGGCCACACGCAGGAGGTGCGGGTGACGCTGGCTATGCTGGCGGGCCGCTACGCGTGGATCTACTGGACGTCGGTGGCGGCGCTGGTGGGCGCGTTCGTAGTGGTGGTGTTGCCGGCGCTCCCGGCGCCGGTGGTGGCCTGGCTCCCGGCGGGCCTGCCGCGCCTGGCGCGGCCGCTGGCGGCAGCGGCCATAGTGGCAGCGGGTGTGCTGATCGTCCAGTTGGTCCCAGCCGCCCACCACGTGGGCCTCACGCTGCCGCCGCCGGTATGGACCTGGCTGCCCAGGCTGCTCATCGTGCTGGTGGCGCTGGTGGTGCTCTCGATCCTGCCGGTGGTGCGTACCAACGTTGTGGCGGGCACCACTACCGCTGGCCTGCTGGTGAACGTCGCGGCCATCGGCAAACGCTACCTGATCGTCGTCCCATCGCAGACCCACGGCAGCCTCCTGCCCTACGGCACCGGAGCCTACGCGCCGACGTGGGTGGAGTACGGGGTGATCCTGGGGGTGGCGGCGCTGGGCGCGCTGCTGTTCGCGCTGTTCGCGCGAGTCTTCCCTCTGCTCCCGGTGGAACTGCCCGGCGAAGGGAGGAGCCACTGATGCGCGGGACGATGGCGGTAGGCATCGTGGCGGCTGGCTTCCTGGTGCAGGCGGTAAGCTACTTCGTCCTGGCCGCCCCGCTCGGCAAGCCCACCAGTCCGGCGTTCAGCGACCCGCGGGTGCCGTTCGCGCCGGCCCTGTTCATCGCCGGCGTGGTGCTGGTCTTCCTGGCGGCAGTCGTCTACGAACTGCTTCCCGACCGCCAGGACGGCTAGGGGCCATGGGGGCACGGACACGGCGCGCGGGCCGGTCGCACACGATGATCCCTGTGGGTGCCGCTGGCACGGGCACGCTGGCCGTCCTGCGCGAAACGCTCTACCGGCTCCTGGCCGTGCTGTTGCTGTATCCCACGCCGGCCCGGTTGCGCACGGCGACGGTGCTGGCGGATGCTCTGGCGGTGCACGACGATGCGCTGGCCGCCTTGCCCTGCTACCTGCAGTGGCGGCGGGTGCGGACCGCGATAGAGACCGGCCCGCACACGGTGCTGGAAGACGAGTTCGCCCGGCTGTTCCTGGTCCCACCCCGGACCCCACCCTGCGAAACCGCGTACAGTGTAGCGGAGCCGCAGTGGGTGCTGGCCGACCTGACCGGGGAGTACGCCGCCGCCGGCGCGGCGTTGGCGGCGGAGGTGGGGGAACCACCCGACGCGGCGACGGTCGAGCTGGAGTTCATGGCCTACTTGTGCGGGCGCGAGCGCGAGGCGTGGGGGCACCATGCCGCCGACGCGGCCGCCGTCCTGGCCCGCGAGCACCGCTTCCTGCAGCGGCACCTGGTGCGCTGGATGCCTGCGTTCGCCCACGACGTGGCCTGTGCGGCGCCGAAGAGCTTCTACGCCCAGCTGGCCGACATGGCCGGCGCCTTCGTGCTTTGCGACCGCGACCTCGTCGACCTCGCGCGCACCTGCCTGCGGCGCACGGCCGCCGTGCCGCTGCGCGCATGACCAGCGCCCGGCCCCGGTGATCGCCATCCTGCTCTGCGCAGACCTCGAGACCCCAGGCGCCGGGATCGACCTGGCCGCAGTGGCCACCTGGCTGGAAGGAACCATTCCGCAGGCCCGCGTGCAGGTCGTCCCCGACCTGTGTGGACACCCAGGACGCATCGCGCCCTCCCTGGCGCAGCGCGCGCCTGAACGCGTGGTGCTGGGCCTGTGCACGCGCCCACGCGCTCGGGCTGACCTGCAGCGCGCGATGCGCCGGGCCGGTCTCGACCCCCTGCTGGTGGAGACCGTCGATCTCGGCGCATGTGCCGCCCGCGCGCACCCGCGGGCGCATGCCACGGCCAGAGCCAGAGCGCTGCTGGCCGGTGCTGCGGCCAGGGCCTGCACGGCGCAGCCCACCCGTCCCGAGCAGGCACGGCCCGTGGCCCGCGTGCCGCTCAGCCGACGCGCCCTGCTGCACCTGGCCTGGCTCGACTACGAGAGCGTGCCCGTGGTGGCTGCCGACCGGTGCCGGGCCGGACGCGGGTGCGCGCTGTGCGCCGATGCCTGTCCGCGCGCAGCCCTGCGGGTGGTCGACGGCACGGTAGAGCTTGACCGGCAGACCTGCACCGCGTGCGGACTTTGCGTGACGGCGTGCCCGTCGGGGGCCGTGGAACTGCCAGGGGCAATGCCCGCGCAGATCGAGGCCCAGCTGGCCGCGCTCCTGGAGGCTGCGGGGAGCGAGCTGGGCCCGCCGGTCATCGTCTTCACCTGCCGGCACAGCCCGGGCGATTTGGGGACGCGCCGGGGTGAGACGCACCCGCCGGGCTGGCTCCCGGTCGAGGTCCCGTGCGTCGCGATGGTGCCGCCCGCGTGGCTGCTGGGGACGCTGGCGCTGGGAGCCGCCGGGGTGGTCGTGCTGCCAGCCGCGGCCGGGTGCCCCGACGGGACGGCTGCCCAGGTCGCCGCGCGGGTGGACTACTGCCGCGCGGTGTTGCGCCGGCTGGGGGAACCACCGGAACGGGTGACGGCACTGCCGGCCGGGAACCGGCCGGCGAGGCGCACAGGGGTCAGTGCAGCGCCCGGACTCGCGGCCGCCGCAGGGCCGCGACCGTCAGAAGGCTTCCTCGCGCCGGGCAGCTGGGCCCGCCTCTTCCTCCATCTGGCCAGCGTGAGTGACCCGACTGCGGCATGGCACATCGCGCATCCGCACTCGCCCTTCGGCGTCGTGGACGTGGGCCCAGGCTGCACGCTGTGCGGGAGCTGCGTCCGCGCCTGCCCCACCGACGCGCTCACGCTGGCGCACGACGCCGCAGGCGTGGCCGTGGTCTTTGCGCCCGCACTGTGCGTCGGATGTGGCCGGTGCGTGTCCGCCTGCCCGGAGGCCGGCATGCTGCGCCTCGAGCGCGTCACCGACCTGGCGCGGCTGCGAGCGGGCCCTGCGACCCTCGCGCACAGCCCGCACCGGCGGTGCGCGCACTGCGGGGCCGCCTTCGCCGCCGAGGCGATGGTGGGCCGGATCGCCGCGCTGCTCGCCGACGTGGCCACCGCAGACGTCGTCACCCGCTACTGCCCGGACTGCCGGGCGGTCGCCGGAGGGCGGCTATCGGGCGGTGGCCCGGGGGTGCGCGGGGGTATTCCGCTCGCGGCGCTCGAAGGATAGGGCCTGCACCCGATTGGCAGCTCCTCGCCCCATCCCTAGTCTCGAAACGAGAACCGCCCTGGGAGGAGGCCGATGGTGCCTGCGCGGCAACGCTCCGCTTCACTGCACCTCGACCCAGCTGTCGAGCCCACTACCAAGCCCGTCGTATCGGACAGACCCGACGCGGCCTCGCGCCGCGGCTTCCTGAGAACGCTCGGCGCCAGCGCCGCGACCCTGATGGCGCTGGACATCCTGGAAAGCCTCGTCGCCCCGCCGGCGGCTGACGCGGCGACCGCAGCCCCCGCGCCGGCCCCGACGAAGGCCCCACCGCCGCCGGCCGGCGCTGCCGACCCGGTGCCGCCCGACGTCCTGGTCCGCATGCGGGCCGACCTCGAGCGCGCCCTGGCCAAGCCCGCCACCCAGCGGCAGTGGGTAATGGTCATCGACCTGCGCAAGTGCGTGGGGTGCAGCGCGTGCACCATCGCCTGCGTCGCCGAGAACAAGCTGCCGCCGGGCGTGGTCTACCGGCCGGTCGTAGAGGAGGAGCTCGGCACCTACCCGAACGTCACGCGCCGGTTCCTCCCACGGCCCTGCATGCAGTGCGACAACCCCCCGTGCGTGCCGGTCTGCCCGGTGAGCGCGACCTACAAGCGCCCCGACGGCATCGTCGCCATCGACTACGACGCGTGCATCGGGTGCCGGTACTGCATCGTGGCCTGCCCCTACAACGCCAGGGTGTTCGACACCGGCGAACACTACACCGACGGGACCCCGGAACTGAACCTCGTCGAGCGCCTGCCGGCGTTCGAGTACGGCCAGCGGCGCACCCGCGAGCGCGACGCCTCCCCGGTGGGCAACGCCCGCAAGTGCCACTTCTGCACCCACCGGCTGGAGGCCGGGCTGCTGCCGGCGTGCGTGACGACCTGCATCGGCCGCGCTACCTTCTTTGGCGACGCCAGCGACCCCGACAGCCTGGTCAGCGAGCTGATCGCCAGGCCCAACGTCATGCGCCTGAAAGAAGATCTGGGGACGCGGCCGCGCGTCTACTACCTGCTGTGAGGAGGAGACCATGAAGCGCCTGCTCTACGCAGTGTGGATCGCGGCCTTCGTCCTGGGCCTGTGGGGCGTGTGGGAACGCCTCACCCTCGGGCATCGCCTGACCGGGTACGGGTCCTACATCGTCTGGGGACTGTGGGTGTCGGCCTACATCTACCTGGTCGGCCTCTCGGCCGGCGCGTTCCTGCTGTCGTCGCTCATCTACGTCTTCGGGGTCCAGCGCCTGGAGCGGATCGGCAAGCTCGCCCTGTTCACGGCCATCGTCACGCTGCTGGTGGCGCTGCTGTCCATCTGGTTCGACCTGGGCCACATGAGCCGGTTCTACGAGGTCTACACCCGTCCCAACTTCCGGTCGATGATGGCCTGGATGATCTGGCTCTACTCGGGCTACTTCGTGCTGCTGCTGGCCGAGGGGTACCTGGTCTTCCGTCCTGACCTGGTGCGGTGGAGTCAGGACGCCACGCGGTCCCCGTTGCAGCGGACCGTGGCCCGCTGGTTCACCCTGGGCCGCACCGCGCTGGACGAGGCCACGCTGGCGGCCGAGCGGCGCTGGGTGCAGGTGCTGGGTACCATCGGCGTGCCGCTGGCCATCGCCTTCCACGGCGGCGTCGGCGCCCTCTTCGCCACCGTCAGCGCCAAGCTCTACTGGCACCAGTCGCT
Organism: Candidatus Fervidifonticultor secundus; assembly: GCA_031459385.1. Taxonomy (GTDB): domain Bacteria; phylum Sysuimicrobiota; class Sysuimicrobiia; order Sysuimicrobiales; family Humicultoraceae; genus Fervidifonticultor; species Fervidifonticultor secundus. The sequence goes on from JAVKIP010000021.1 coordinate 13,014, forward strand.
GGTGCCCATCCTGTTCCTGACCGGCGCGCTGGTCTCCGGCGGAGGCCTGCTAACCGCCCTGGTGGCGTTCGCGTGGCGCCAGCGCGACGGAGAATATCGCAACCTCGTAGCCCTGCTCGGCCGGCTGCTGCTGGTCCTGGTCCTGGTGGACGTCCTGCTGGAGTGGGCCGAGTTCTCAATCCCGCTGTGGTACGGCACCAGCCCCGAAGGGCAGCTGCTGCGTCAGGTGCTGTTCGGCCCGTACTGGTGGGTCTTCTGGCTGGTGCACGTGCTGCTGGGAGTGGTCATCCCGGTCGTGCTGCTGGGCGCGCGGGGCCGGCAGCCTGCGGCCGTGGGGACGGCCGGACTGCTGGTCGCCGCCACGTTCATGAGCGTCCGCCTCAACGTCGTCATCCCCGCGCAGATCGAGCCGGCCCTGCGCGGCCTGGAACGAGCGTTCGTCAGTCCGCGCCTGGTGTTCCAGTACGCCCCCACCGGGCACGAGTGGCTGGTGGCGCTCTTCGTGTTGACGGTGGGTGCCGGGCTCTTCTGGGTCGGTGCCAGGTTCCTGCCCCTGCTCGAGGCGAAGGAGGTCGCGCGATGAGCGAGCGGTCGCCCCACCTCTCGTCCCGCCGCCTGCGCACCACGCGGCGGCAGGTCCTGAAGGCCACCGCCCTGGCCGGCGGCGGCGCGCTGCTGGGCCGGGTGCCCGGTCTGATCGGCCAGCTCCAGCAGGCCGGGGCGCAGCCGCCCTCTGGCCTCTACCCGTTCGCACGGCCGGAGAACGTCATCTACACAGCGTGCCTGAACTGCAACACCGGGTGCGGCATCAAAGTGGGCATCCTCGACGGGGTCGCCGCCAAGATCGACGGCAACCCGTACAACCCCTTCACGCTGGTCCCGCACCTTGCGTACACGACGGCACCGGCGCAGGCGCTGGGTGTCGAAGGCGCCATCTGCCCCAAGGGGCAGGCCGGGCTGCTGACCGTCTACGACCCGTACCGCATCCGCAAGGTGTTGAAGCGGGCCGGCCCGCGGGGCTCCAACCGGTGGCGCACCATTCCCTTCGAGCAGGCCGTCACCGAGATCGTGGAGGGTGGCCGGCTCTTCGCCGATATCGGCGAGGACCGGCACATCCCCGGCCTGCGCGAGGTCTGGGCCCTGCGCGACCCGAAGGTCGCCAAGGCCATGGACGAGTTCGTCGGGAAGATCCGGGCCGAGAAGGACGCGACCCGCAAACGCGCGCTGGTGGAGGAGTTCAAGGCGACGTTCAAGGATCACCTCCACACGCTCATCGATCCCGATCACCCCGACCTGGGGCCCAAGAACAACCAGTTCCTCTACTTCTTCGGCCGGCAGAAGGCCGGGCGTGCCGAGTTCGCCCGGCGGTTCGTGGTCGACAGCTTCGGGTCGGTCAACTTCCACGGCCACACCACGGTCTGCCAGGGCTCGCTCTACTTTGCCTGCAAGGCCATGAGCGAACAGTACCAGTTCGACCCCAAGGACGGCAAGATGAAGTGGACCGGCGGGGCCAAGGCCTACTGGCAGGGCGACGCCGAAGGGGCCGAGTTCATGCTCTTCGTGGGCGCGTCGCCCTTCGAGGGGAACTACGGTCCCTCCAACCGCGTGCCGCGCATCACCGAGGGCCTGGTCAGCGGCCGGCTGAAGTTCGCCGTGCTCGACCCGCGCCTCTCCAAGACGGCCGCGAAGGCCTGGCGGTGGGTCCCCATCAAGCCTGGCACCGAGGCCGCGTTCGCGCTGGCGATGATGCGCTGGATCATCGAGCACCGCCGCTTCGACGCCCGCTTCCTGCGCAACGCCAACAAAGCGGCGGCCGCCGCCGACGGCGAGCCGTCGTGGAGCAACGCGACCTGGCTGGTGAAGATCGAGCACGGGAAGCCAGGGGCGTTTCTGCGCGGCTCCGACCTGGGGGTGAAGCCCACAAGGCGCACTGCCACCGTCAAGGACAAGACCGTCGAGTACGAGTTCGACTCGTTCGTGGTGCTCAGCGGTGGCCAGCCGGTGCTCTTCGACCCCTACGACGAGCACACGCCGGCCGAAGGCGACCTGCTGGTGGCCACCACCGTCAGGGGCGTCGAGGCCAAGACCGCCTTGCAGTTGCTGTGGGAGGAAGCCGCCACGCGCACCCTCGAGCAGTGGGCCGAGGTCTGCGGGGTGCGGGTCGCCGACATCGTCGACCTGGCCCGCGAGTTCACTAGCCACGGGAAGCAGGCTGTCGCCGACATCCACCGCGGCGTCAGCCAGCACACCAATGGCTTCTACAACGTCGTGGCCTGGATGAGCCTGAACGCGCTCGTGGGCAACATCGACTGGAAGGGCGGTGCAGCTTACGCCAAGGTCTACGACATCAGCGGCACCAAGGAGGGCCAGCCCTTCGACCTGGGCAAGCTCCACCCCAAGAAGGCCGCGCCGTTCGGCATCTCCCTGATCCGGCACGAGACCAAGTACGAGGAATCGACGCTCTTCGCGGGCTATCCGGCGCGACGGCCCTGGTACCCGCTGTCGTCCGACATCTACCAGGAGATCGTGCCGTCGCTGGGCGACGCGTACCCCTATCCCATCAAGATCGCCTACCTGTACATGGGCTCGCCGGTCTACGCGCTGCCCGGCGGACAGACCAACATCGAGATCCTGCGAGATCCGGAGAAGCTGCCGCTGTTCATCGCGTGCGACATCACCATCGGCGAGACCTCGATGTACGCCGACTACATCATCCCCGACCTCTCGTACCTGGAGCGGTGGGAGTTCCAGGGCAGCCACCCCAACATGACCGTGAAGGTCCAGCCGGTGCGCCAGCCGGCCATCCCGCCGATTCCCGAGGCCGTGCGGGTCTTCGGCGAGGAGATGCCCGCGTCGCATGAGGCGTTCTTCCTGGCGTGCGCCGAGAAGCTGGGCCTGCCGGGCTTCGGCAAGGACGGCTTCGGGCCGGGGATGGACTTCCGCCGGCCCGAGGACTTCTACCTGAAGCAGGTGGCCAATCTGGCCGCCGGCGAGAAGCCCGGCGACGCTGTCCCCGATGCCGACGACGCGGAGGTGAAGCTGTTCCTGGATGCCCGCCGGCACCTGCCCAAGACGGTCTTCGACCCCGACAAGTGGCAGGCCGCAGTGGGCGAGGCGTGGTGGCGCAAGGTCATCTACGTCCTCAACCGCGGCGGCCGCTTCCAGGACCACGCCAAGGCGTACAAGGGCGAACAGCTGGGCAACCCCTACGGGAAGCTCGTCAACCTCTACCAGGAGAAGACCGCCAAGACCAAGGACTCGATGACGGGAAAGAGCCTCCCGGGCCTGGCCACGTACATCCCCGGGCCGGTGGACATCACCGGGCAGCCCGTCGATGACACGACGGCGGGCTTCGACCTCCACCTCATCACGTACCGGGAAGTGATGCACACCAAATCTCGCACGGCCAGCAACTACTGGCTGCTGGCGCTGCTGCCGGAGAACTTCGTCCTGGTCCACCGGCAGGACGCCGAGCGCCTGGGCCTGCGCGACGGCGATCTGGTGCGCGTGACCTCCGCCAGCAACCCCGAGGGCGTCTGGCACCTGGGCAACGGCCAGCGAAAGCCGATGGTGGGCCGGGTGCGGATCACCGAGGGCATCCGCCCTGGCGTCGTGGCCTTCTCGCTGGGCCACGGCCACTGGGCCTACGGGGTGGCCGACGTCGTGATCGACGGCAAGACCGTCAAGGGGGACCCGCGCCGCGGTCGCGGCATCCACGCCAACGCCGCGATGCGCCTGGACCCGGTGGTGAAGAACACCTGCCTCTCCGACCGCGTGGGCGGCAGCGCGGTCTTCTACGACACGCGGGTGAAGCTGGTGAAGAGCGCGTGAGCAGCCTGCGCGGGCGCGGTGCCGCGGGAGGCCGCCGTCCGGGCGAGCAGCGTCGTCGCGCCCCGGACCGGCGCCGGAGGCTGCGCCAGGGGGCATGGCTGCTGGGCGGAGCGGCGCTCGCTGCGGCGGCCGTGGCGCTGGTGATGCTCTCCGCGCGGCCGCCGGCTAGCCAGGAGTCCCAGCCGGTCGCCCTGCCATCAGGCAGCGCGGCAGGGGCATCGCTCGAACTGGTCCTCTACCAGCCGCCCACCTGAGCGTGCTGCACCAGGTACGCCGAGTACCTGGCGGCGTCGGGGTTCCCGGCGCGGGTCATCAAGACCGACGATCTGGCAGACATCAAGCGCCGCCATCGTGTCCCCCACGACCTGGCGAGCTGTCACACCGCGGTGGCCGGCGGCTACTTCATCGAGGGCCACGTGCCCGTCGCGGCCATCGCACGGCTGCTGCGCGACCGGCCGGCGGTGGCGGGCATTGCGCTGCCCGGCATGCCGCCTGGTTCGCCGGGTATGGGCGGCGTCCAGACCGGACCGCTGGTGGTCTACGCGGCATCCGACAGCGGGATCAGCGAGTTCGTGCGCTTCTAGCGAATCGACGGGAGCCTGCGGTTCTGCGGCAGTGTGATCCTGCGCCCGCTCTCGACGAACACCTCGTCAGAAGGTCTCCGGCCGTCGGCGTCGGATTCATGCATGAACGCCGTGCTGCCAGGAGGTGCAGAGCCCATGGCTGTGTACCTGCCCGAAGTGTACACGCGGTTCCGGCAACTCCATCCCGACGTGGCTGCGGCGCTGGATCGGCTGGGAGCGGCTACGGAAGCCGCGGGGCCGCTTGACGCCCGGACACAGCGCCTGGTGAAGCTGGGTATCGCCATCGGCAGCCTGGCGGAGGGCGCCGTCAGGTCCAACGCGCGCAGGGCCCTGGAGGCGGGCGTCACGCCGGAGGAGATCCGGCACGTGGCGCTGCTCGCCATCACGACCCGCGGGTTTCCGGCCGCCGTCGCCGGCCTCGGCTGGATCGAGGAGGTACTGGCGGCAGGGTGAGGCGCGCCGGGGCCGATGAGACCCCGTGGGCGTGTCGGTCCGCCTCCCGTCTCCGCTCGTCCCTGTAACGGTGCTGGACCGGGTGAACCGGTTCGCGGTGCACGCACGGGCCGGCCGCCGACGCCTGGTGCTGCACCTCCCCAACCCGGGCCGCATGGCCGAGTTGCTCGTGCGAGGAGCGCACGGGCTGGCCGCGCTCACCCCGTCGCGCTCCCGCCGGACCGCCGGCACGTTGCTCGTGGTCCGTCATCGGGGCCGGTGGGTGGGTATGGACGCCCGCCTGCCTAACCGCCTCTTCGAGGAAGCGCTCCGGACGGGTGCGCTGGCGCCCTTTCGCGGCTACCGGCGCTGGCGGCGGGAGGCGCCGCTTGGCGGTTCCCGGATCGACTTCGTCCTGGAGGGCCCCAGCGGCCGCTGCCTTGTCGAAACCAAATCGTGCAACCGGGTGGACGGCGGCGTCGCCCTCTTCCCCGACGCGCCCACCACCCGGGGCGCCGCGCACCTGCGCCTGCTGGCCCGGGCCGCGCGCGCAGGCCGGCGGGCCGCGGTGGTCTGGTTCATCCAGCGCGACGACGCGCGGATCCTGCGGCCCTTCGCCGAACTGGACCCGCAGTTCGCCCGGGCTGCGCGGCAGGCCAAGCGGCGCGGGGTCGAGTTCTATGCCTACACGTGCCGGGTGACCCCCTGGGCGATCACGGTGGACCGGGCTATCCGGGTCGCCGTGTGTGAGGCACGTTTCCAAAAATCGGCTCGTCGCCCGATTGCGCAGGCCCCTGGAGGCGCCTACAAAGAGACGTAACAGCATTCGTCAAAATAGCCGGATTTCTCCGATTCGCGGCGCCCACGTCGCAGAACCCCGGCCCCCGTGGGAGGCTCGCCCCGGGAGGCTCGCCAGGGAGGCGGCCACGATGGAGGCAGACGACGCGCGCGCCAGGCCGGTGCCGCCCGATCCCGACGCCACCGCCCCGGGGCCGTCTGGCCTGCGGCGCCGCCAGTTCCTCCAGCGCACCAGCGAACTCGCCAGCGGCGCGCTGCTGGCCCAGGCCCTGCCGCTGCAGCTGCTCCAGACGCTGTCCACCGTGCCGAATCCCTTGGAAGCCTACCCCGACCGGGGCTGGGAGCGTGTCTACCGCGACCAGTACCGCTACGATCACAGCTTCACGTTCGTCTGCTCGCCGAACGACACCCACCACTGCCGGCTGCGGGCGTTCGTGCGCAACGGCGTCATCGTCCGCATCGAGCAGAACTACGACGTCGACCGCTACCGCGACCTCTACGGGAACCGCGCCACCCCCGCGTGGAACCCCCGGGGGTGCCTGAAGGGCTACACGTTCCACCGGCGCGTCTACGGGCCCTACCGCCTCAAGTACCCCATGGTCCGGCGGGGCTGGAAGCAGTGGGCCGACGACGGCTACCCCGAGCTGACCAACGAGCGACGCCGGCAGTACCGGTTCGACAGCCGGGGGCAGGACACGTTCGTCCGGGTCTCGTGGGACGAGGCGTACGCGTACATCGCCTCGGCCTTCATCGCCATCGCCCGCCGGTACAGCGGCGAAGACGGCGCCCGGCGCCTGCTGGCCCAGGGCTACCCGCCCGAGATGGTGGAGGCGATGCACGGCGCCGGCGTGCGCACCTTCAAGTTCCGCGGCGGGATGGGCCTGCTGGGCGTCATCGGCAAGTACGGCCTGTGGCGGGCGGCCAACATGATGGCCCTGCTGGACGCCCACGTGCGCGGGGTGGGGCCCGACGAGGCGTTGGGCGCCCGCAAGTGGAGCAACTACACCTGGCACGGCGACCAGGCGCCGGGCATGCCCTTCGTCCACGGCCTGCAGACCTCCGACGTGGACTTCAACGAGCTGCGCTGGGCCCGCCTGCACATCCAGGTCGGGAAGAACCTCGTCGAGAACAAGATGCCCGAGAGCCATTTCTTCATCGAGCTGATGGAGCGGGGCGCGAAGATCGTCGTCATCACCCCCGAGTACAGTCCCCCCGCCACCAAGGCCGACTACTGGATGCCCATCCGCCCCCAGACCGACGCGGCGCTTTTTCTGGGCATCACCCGGCTGATGATGGAGCGCGGCTGGTACGACGAGACGTTCGTGCGCCAGTTCACCGACTTTCCGCTGGTCATCCGGACCGACACGCTGCAACGGCTGCGCGCCCACGAGGTCTTCCCCGACTACCGGCCGGGCCTCGGGCCCGATGGCCCCAGCTTCGCGCGGCAGAACCTCAAGCCCGACCAGTACGCGAAGCTGGGCGACTTCGTGGTCTTCGACAAGAGCACCGGGCGCCTGCGGGCGCTGACCCGCGACGACGTGGGGCAGCGCATGGCCGCCAGGGGCATCACGCCTGCCCTGGTCTGGCGCGGGAAGGTGCGCCTGACAGACGGGCGCGAGGTCGAGTGCCTGACGCTGTGGGAAGCCTACCGCGACCACCTGCGCGACTACGACCTGGACACGGTGGCGGAGATCACGCAGGTGCCCAGGCGCATGATCCAGCGCCTGGCCCGCGACATCGCCACCATCAAGCCCGTGGCCATCCACATCGGCGAGGGGATCAACCACTGGTTCCACGCCACGTTGGCCAACCGTGCGTTCTACCTGCCGCTGATGCTGACCGGGAACATCGGGAAGCCTGGCGCGGGCTGCCACACCTGGGCCGGGAACTACAAGGCGGGCATCTTCCAGGGCTCGCCGTGGACCGGCCCGGGCATCACGGGGTGGCTGTTCGAGGACCCCTTCCACCCGACGCTGGACCCCAGCGCCCACGGGAAGACGGTGAAGGTCCGCAAGTACCTCAAGGATGAAGAACCGGCCTACTGGAACCACGGCGACGTTCCCCTGATCGTCACGACGCCCAAGGCCGGCCGCAAGGTCTTCACCGGCCAGACGCACATGCCGACGCCCACGAAGGTGATCTGGTACAACAACGTCAACCTCATCAACAACGCCAAGTGGGCCTACGGGGTCATCAAGAACGTCAACCCCAACGTCGAGCTGATCATCAACCAGGACGTGGAGATGACCGCTTCGGCGGAGTACGCCGACGTCATCCTGCCGGCCACTACCTGGGTGGAGTTCCGATCGTGGGAGCTGACGGCCTCGTGCAGCAACCCCTTCCTGCAGATCTGGAAGGGCGGGATCCGGCCGCTGTTCGACACCAAAGACGACGCGCTGATCATCGCCGAGGTGGCGGCCAAGCTGTCGGTGAAGACGGGGGATCCGCGCTTTCGCGACTACTTCCGCTTCATCCTGGAGGGTCGCCCGGAAGTCTACATCCAGCGTATCCTGGACAGCAGTACCTCCACCGCCGGCTACCGGTTCGAGGACATCGTGGCGGGGAAGTACGGCGAGCCTGGCGCAGCCCTCATGCTCTTCCGCACCTATCCCCGGGTACCGTTCTACGAACAGGTGCACGACAGCGAGCCGTTCTACACCGACACCGGCCGGCTCAACGCCTACTGCGACATCCCCGAGGCCATCGAGTACGGTGAGAACTTCATCGTGCACCGCGAGGGCCCGGAGGCCACCCCCTACCTGCCCAACGTCATCGTCTCCAGCAACCCGCTGGTCCGGCCCGAGGACTACGGCATCCCCCTCGATGCCCTGCACTGGGACCAGCGTACCGTGCGCAACGTCAAGCTGCCGTGGGCGCGGGTCAAGCAGACCCAGAACCCGCTGCGGGCGCGCGGCTACCGGTTCTACTGCCTGACCCCGAAGACCCGGCACCGCGTCCACTCGTCGTGGAGCAGCACCGACTGGAACCTGATCTGGGACTCCAACTTCGGCGACCCCTACCGGCTGGACCGGCGCACGCCCGGGGTGGGCGAGCACCAGCTCCACATGCACCCGCAGGCGGCGCGTGATCTGGGCATCAACGACGGCGACTACGTCTACGTCGATGCCTTCGCCGGCGACCGCCCGTATCTCGGGTGGAAGCCTGACGACCCCTTCTACCGGGTGGCGCGGTGCATGGTGCGGGTGAAGTACAACCCCGCCTACCCCTACGATGTGGTGATGATGAAGCACGCGCCCTTCATCGCCACCGAGAAGTCGGTGAAGGCCCACGAAAGCCGGCGCGACGGCCTGGCGCAGTCGGCCGACACGGGCTATCAGGCCAACTTCCGGTATGGCAGCCAGCAGTCGGTGACCCGCAACTGGCACATGCCCATGCACCAGACCGACTCGCTGTTCCACAAGTCGAAGGGCGCTGTGGCGTTCCTCTTCGGCGGCGAGGCCGACAACCACGCCGTCAACACCGTGCCCAAAGAAACCCTGGTGAAGATCACCAAGGCCGAAGACGGAGGCCTGGGCGGTCGAGGCGTCTGGGAGCCCGCCCGCACGGGCCATACCCCTGGCCGGGAGCGGCCGTTCATGCGACGCTACCTGGCTGGCGGGCTGGTCAGGATCACGAAGGCGTGACGGCGCAGGGAGGCGCGGCCATGGCCCCCAAGCCCTTCGAGCCCGACGATCCCCTGGCGCTGGTCGGCGTCGCCGTGGACGCAAAGACCGGCGCGGTGGACGAGATGGCCCGGTGCCTGGTGGAGGAGTACGTGCGCGACGGGTGGGACGCGGACCGGTTACTGGCCCTCTTCCGCAACCCCTTCTACCGGGCGCTCCACGCGATCTATCGCGAGCGCGGCGAGGAGGCGGTGCGGGCGCTCATCGCTGAGGTCACCGGCACCTGGGGGGTATGGAGGACCACAGGGACCTGAGCACGTGCAGCCGATCGCGGTGACCATGACGGGCACGCGCAGCCGATCGCGGTGCTCATGACGGTGAACCGGCGCACGACCCCTGCGGGGCGGGCACGGGGCCCCCGGCCGAACGGAGGCGTGCAGGATGCCTGAGGTCTACAACTGGCAGCTGGGCCGCAGGATGACCTACCGCTTCTCGGAGCGACACAGCCGCTGGCAGTTCGCGGCGGTCTTCAACATCAACCGCTGCATCGGGTGCCAGACGTGCACCATGGCGTGCAAGAGCACCTGGACGCACGCCCGCGGGCAGGAGTACATGTGGTGGAACAACGTCGAGACCAAGCCGTACGGCGGCTACCCGCACTTCTGGGACGTCAAGACCCTCGAGCTGCTGGACCGGGCCGACCCCGGCGGCCAGCGCTGGGGGGTGCCGCCGGCGCGCGACCGCCGGGCGCCCTACGGTGTCTACCAGGGCAAGACGGTCTTCGAGGCTGCCCCGCGGGGGCAGGACTACGTGGGCTACCTGCCGGCCGACGAGGAGTGGCGCGCGCCCAACCTGTACGAGGACACCTCTACGGCCTACCCCACGCGGCCGGGCCGCTACCACCCCACGGGCGAGCAGCTGCCCCAACACCGCGCGTGGTTCTTCTACCTGCAGCGCATCTGCAACCACTGCACCTATCCGGCGTGCCTGGCGGCCTGCCCGCGCAACGCCATCTACAAGCGCCCCGAGGATGGCATCGTGCTCATCGACCAGCAGCGGTGCCGCGGCTACCGCAAGTGCGTGGAGGCCTGCCCGTACAAGAAGCCCATGTTCAACGCCTTCACCCGGGTGGCCGAGAAGTGCATCGCCTGCTACCCGCGCATCGAGGGGCGCGACCCGCTGCACCCGGGGGTGCCCATCGAGGCCCGGTGCATGGCGGCCTGCGTAGGCAAGATCCGCCTGCAGGGGCTGGTGCGAGTGGGGGCCGACGGGACCTGGGCCGAGGACCGATACCACCCGCTGTACTTCCTCGTGCACGTGGCAAAGGTGGCGCTGCCGCTGTACCCGCAGTTCGGCACCCAGCCCAACGTGTACTACATCCCGCCGCGCTGGGTCCCGCGGCCGTACCTGCGACAGATGTTCGGGCCCGGGGTCGATGATGCCATCGCGGCCTACACGGCGCCGTCGCGCGAGCTGCTGGCGGTGCTGCAGCTGTTCCGCACTACGCAGCGCATGATCTTCCAGTACCGCATCACCCCTGGCCGGAAAGTGTTCGAGACCACGGTGAACGGGAAGGCGTGGGCGATGTACAACGACACGGTCGTCGGGCTCGACCGCACCGGCCGGGAGGTCGTGCGCGTGACGGTCGAGGAGCCGGTCTTCACCCGGCCCCGCCAGCACCTGAACACGATCTGAGGCCATGGCCGCGGCAGGCGCTGACACCGTCGACGCCGTCGCTCGTGCCCTGTGGCGCAGCGCCGTCTACCGGTTCTTCTCGCAGGCCCTGCTCCCACCGGACCGGTGGCGGGAGCCGCCTGTGCCGCCGGGGCCGCGTCCGGCCGGCACCGCAGCCGGCGGGGAGGACGCCGGTGCGCCCGCCAGCACGACCGACGGCCCGGCCACCGCCGTGGCTGCGGCAGCACGCACCCTGACAGCGGCCGACCCCCCGGCACTGGCCGCCGCCTACGTCGAGACCTTCGGGCACCTCGTGGGGCCCCGCTGCCCGCTCTACGAGGCCCAGTATATCCCCGGCGGCATCTTCGCCCAGGCGCAGTGCGCCAGCGACATCGCCGGCTTCTATCGGGCGTTCGGTCTCGAGGTGGCCGACCACGCGCAGGAGCGCCCGGACCATATCAGCGTCGAGCTGGAGTTCATGCACGTCCTGGCATACCGGGAAGCGTATGCCCGCACACACCACGGTTGCGCGCAGGTCGCGCAGCTGGTGGACGCGCAGCGCCAGTTCCTCCAGGACCACCTTGGACGGTGGGTGCCAGCGCTGGCCCGGGTCACACAGACCGAGGCTCCGGGCCTCTACGCGCAGGTGCTCGACGCGTTGACGGCGTGGATCACGGCCGACGCGGCCGCACAGGGTGCGACCGTCGAGCCCGAAGCCGCGCTGGCGCCGCGGGCCGACCTCCCGGGTCTCGAGGACGACCGGGCAGGGTGCGGGCCCGCACGCTGCCCGCTGGGGGTCGTCCCGTGACCGACACGGCCGTGCGGGTCCCGGTCGTCCGCTACCAGGCAGAGCTGGTGGAAGCGGTGGTGCAGCGCGAGCTCGCCCGCCGCTGGCAGGCTGGCGAGCGCCACTGGCACGAGCGGTACCGTAAGGCCGCTGACCGCCTGTACGTGCTCCACCCGGAACCCGCTGCCCGCGCCGCGGCGTTCCACCGCCTGCACGCCGGCCTCTTCGACGAGCTGGGGTGCGGGCGTCCCGTCGTCCAGGCGTTGGAGCGCGCCCGGGTGCCCGCCACGGTGGTGCTCGTCGCCCGCGCACGAACCCCCGACGAGGAAGAGGCCGATCTGACCGACGAGGGGGCGACCCTGGGCCTGCGGATCATGGCAGAGCGCTTCGGCACACCGGACCTGGAACGCCTGCTGGATCACGAGCTCGGGCACGTCGCCGATATCGTGGATCCTGTCTTCGAGTATGGCCGCGCCGCCATCGGCGGCCCGGTCGCCCAGGGGCTAGTGGGTGCCCGGTTCGGCCTGCTGTGGGACTGCGTCGTCGATGGGCGGACGGCGCGGGCCGGCCGCACGCCGCTGCGCACACGCCAGGAATATGACACCGCGCTCCCCCGGCTCTTCCCACAGGTTCCGTCGGCAGCGGCCGCCGTGGTCGTGGGCCGGCTGTGGGACGGGATGCGGCCGACCTTCGACGAGCTGGTACGCTTCGCCGTGGATCCCCACGCGCTCGCCCGCTGGAGCGGTGTGCACCTGGACCAGGACGAGGGGCCCGGCGGGCGGTCGGGGCCGGGCGCGCCGTGTCCCCTGTGCCGGTTCCCCACGCATGCGTGGGCGTCGCCGGTCCCCGAAGGCATCGTTGCCCTCATCGCGACCGACTTCCCGGGCTGGTCTCCCGCCGAGGGAGCGTGTGAGCGGTGCGTGGAACGCTACGCCGTTGCGGCGGAGTTGGGAGGTGCGCTGTGAGACCGGTGCGGGTCGCCACCCCGGTGCGGATCTTCCAGCTGGCAGTCAGGCTCGCGGGCGGAGCGCTGGCGTGCACGCTGGCCCTGGGAGTCGCCGTGCTGACCGCGGTGGGCCAGACGCAGCAGCCGCCCATCGTCGTGCGGTATACCTCCGCCCGCGTGCCCGTCGACCCTGCCGCGGCGGAGCAGACCTTCGCGCAGGCCCAGACCCGGGTGATCCCCCTGGTCCCGCAAAACGTCGTCAAGCCCTTTGGCGGCGGGGCGGTGCGCGAGGTGCGCGTGCGCGCGTTGCACGACGGGAAGATGCTCTACTGGGAACTGTCGTGGGCCGATGCGACGGAGGACCGCATGCCGCCGCGCGCGACCGCGTTCACTGACGCCCTGGCCGTGCAGTTCCCCGTCCGCTACGAACCCGGCCGGCTACCAAGCCCGATCATGGGCGAGGCCGCACGCCCGGTGAACATCTGGCAGTGGAAGGCCGCCTGGCAGGACGACCTGACCCGCGGGCGCGACCTGCGCGCCGCGTTCCCGAACATGTTCGTCGACTACTACTACGACGTGCACCTTGCCAGGACCGCGCAGGCACGAGCGGGCTTCAATGCCGGGCTGGCCGCCGGCAACCCTGTCTCCCGGTTGCGGCGCACCTCAGCGGCCGAGGACCTGGTGGCATGGGGCTACGGGACCCTGACGCACCAGCCGCGTCAGGACGTCGTGGGGTTCGGGCGCTGGCGGGGTGGGCGGTGGACCGTGGTCCTGGCCCGTCCGCTGGCCACGCCCGACGAGATGGACGCGCAGTTCCAACCCGGCGGGTCCACGGTGATCAACTTCGCGGTGTGGGACGGGAGCCACGAGGAACGCAACGGCCAGAAGAACGTGACCCTGGTCTGGTGGGAGGTGCGCCTGGAGCCGGTGCCCTAGCGACGCCCGCCGGGTCCTGATCCCCCCGCCGCCCGAGACAAGAATCGGGGCGCCGCCCGATGGCGGGGCGCCACAGTTTCCGCTAGCCTGAGCGTACCACGTGGAGAGGGACGGCGCCGATGAACCGTGGCAACGGGCTCGCGTCCGTCGCACTCATTCTCTCGGTCCTGGCACTCCTGGTCGCCGGATGGGGGTATCTGTCCCGTCCCCGGGCCGCGCCCACGGCGGCGGCACCTGCCAGGGTGGCGCTCTCGATGATCGTCGCCACGTTCTCCGGCCAGGGTGTGTTCGCGCACCGCTGGTATCCCACCATGATGGTCGTCCGCGAAGGCGACACCGTAGACCTGGCCGTGGCGAACCCCGATCAGGTCACGCACCAGCTCGAGATCGTCACCCCCAACGGCACGGCGATCCGGTCAAAGGCGCTGGCGCCGGGCGCCAGCGACCGCCTGACGCTCGTCGCCGACCAGGTGGGGGTCTACGAGTACCACTGCGCGCTCCCCTACGACCCCGCCAGAGGACAGTGCACGCCCGACCACGAGCAGATGCGCGGCTACCTGATCGTCACCGGGAGGTGAGCCCGGCACCGTGAGATCCGCACCCCCCTGGTCGGCGCTGGTTGCGGTCGTTCTCAGCGCGGCGGCACTGGCGCTCGCGGTGCTGTCGGCGTCGTCGGCGTCCCGGCCACCGGCCGGTCCGCCGGCCACCGTGGACCTCACGCTACTGATCACGGCCACCGGTGGGCCCACGCCGCAGGCGACCCATCACGCCTACAACCCGCAGATGATCGTGGCGCGCCGCGGCGACCTGCTGCGCCTGCGGGTGATGAACCTCTCGCTCTTCACCCACGGCCTCGTCTTCGAGGGCCTCGACGCGCGCACGCAGGCGCTGTACGGCGGCGCCGAGGAGGCGGTCAGCGTCGTCGCCGGCAAAGGAGGTGTCTTCCCCTACCGGTGCTACATCCCCTACGATCCCGTGGCGAGGTCCTGCTCGCCAGACCACGAGACGATGGTCGGGTACCTGGTCGTCCTCGATGACGGCCGCTGAGGGGAACAGCCAGGGCGCCAGCACACGACGCGCACCCGGGGCCGCCTGCTCGGAGGCCCCGAAGGTACGCGACCATCAGGGTGGCCCGCCATACGTCTTCGGCAGGGCGCCGGTGATGCTTTACTGGGAGATCACGCGCGCCTGTGACCTGGCCTGCCTCCACTGCCGGGCCGAGGCGATGCCGCACCGACATCCGCAGGAACTCGACACGGAAGCAGCCGCCGCCTTCCTGGCCCAGATCCGCGACTTCGGCGAGCCCTTCCCCCACCTGGTCATCACGGGCGGCGACCCGCTCAAGCGGCCCGACCTGGACCACCTGATCGCCGAAGCCCGGCGCCTGCGCCTGCCGGTCTCCCTGGCGCCGAGCGCCACGCCGCTGCTGACGCCGCGGCGCCTGCAACACCTGCGGGACGCGGGGCTCTTGGGCCTGAGCCTGAGCCTCGACGGCGCCACCGCCGCGCGGCACGACGCGGTGCGCGGCGTCAGCGGGACGTTCACCCACACCCTCGGCCTGGCCCGTGCCGCGGCAGCGCTGGGCCTGCCGCTGCAGGTCAACACGCTGGTGAGCGCTGAGACGCTGCAGGACCTGCCGCCCCTCCTGGACCTGGTCGGGACCCTGCGCGTGCACCGCTGGAGCCTGTTCCTGCTGATCGCGGTCGGGCGGGGCCGCGTGCTGCGCGGCATCACGCCTGCCCAGGCCGAGGCGCTCTGCCACTGGCTCGCGGCGCGGGCGCAGGACGCGCCCTTCGCCATCGCTGCCACCGAGGCGCCTTTCTACCGGCGGGTAGTGGTGCAGCGGCTGCGCCGGGCCGGCATCACCGACCGGATGATTGCCGTCACGCCGGTGGGCCGGTCGTTCGGCATCCGCGACGGCAACGGGATCGCGTTCGTCTCACACACGGGCGACGTACAGCCGTCAGGGTTCCTGCCGGTGCGCGCCGGGAACGTGCGCGACGACCCCGTCGTGCGCCTCTACCGTCACGCCTCCGTCTTCGTCCGGCTGCGGGATCCCGACAGCTTTCGCGGGAAGTGCGGGTACTGTTCCTTCCGCCACCTCTGCGGTGGGTCACGGGCCCGGGCGTTCGCCCACACCGGCGACTATCTGGCGTCAGACCCGCTGTGCGCCTACCAGCCAGAGCCGGCGCCCACCCCCCGCGATCCCACCGCCGCGTAAGCGGCGTCCTACGCCGCCCGGCCCTTGAAGTACCGGTCGTAGAGCCGCAGGAGCTTCTGTCCCTCCCGCTTCGCCTGTTCCCAGGCATCGCGGAACTCCCAGGCCGTCGTCTGGGCCTCCTCCAGCGCGCGGCGGTGCGCCCGCGCGGCATACGTGGCAGCCTGGCGCAGTTGCTGACGCTCCCGACGCAGCCGCTGGCGCTCGCGTTCGAGGATCTCCCGGTGCAGGTCCAGTGCCCGGAGCGACGCGGCACGGACGGCCCGCAGCGCCCGGCGGTGTTCAGCAAGCACGGCGACACCTCCCCGCGTCACCGTACCGGGGCACCGTGCCACCGCCCATCGGGTGCCCGCCCGATTTGCGCGCGCAAAACGCGCGATGCGCCGCCGGCCAGAATCGGGCCGCCGCCGGATTGTGAGGCCACAGGCGCTTCCCTAGTGTCGAAGGCGACAAAGCGTGTGGATTTCTCCGATTCGATGGAGCTGAGTCGCGCTACCCAGTTCGCCCTGCGGACCGTCCTCGATTTGGCGATCAACGGTCCAGGGCGCACTGCCGAGATCGCGCGGCGGCGCGGGATCCCCCCCGCGGCCGCCGCCAAGGTGGTGCAGGCCATGGTACGCGGCGGCGTCGTGCGCACCGCACGCGGCGCCGGGGGCGGGGTCCGCCTGGCGCGCGCGCCCGCGGCGGTCTCGCTGCGCGATGTCGTGGAGAGCGTTGAAGGCCCCATGGCCATCGCCCGGTGCCTGGTCTGGGACGACTGCCCGTGCGTCCAGCCCTGCCCGGTGCGGCTGGCCCTGGGGCGCCTGCAGCGCGAGGTCGTGGCCCTGCTGGAGCGCACGACGCTGGCCGATCTGGCCGCCGACGCGCGCCATCTGGAGGAGGCGCGTGGCGCTGACGCCGTCGATCGCCGTGGGAACGCCCGAGCGCTCGGATCACCCGCACGTGAAGATCACTAACCAAGAGGAGGGAGCCCTATGAAGCGCGCAAGCACAGCCATCGCCCTGCTGGTAGCGGTGGTGTTGATCGTGGGCGCGTACCTGGCGGGCGCACGGTCCGCGGCCCGGTACGCGGCCTTCGCCGACGCCAGCGCGATTGCCGCCGCCCGTGGGCTGCAGCCGGCCGATGTGGCCGGCGCGGTCCGTACGTTCGTCCCGCCGGGCCAGGCCGACGAGTACATCATGTTCTCGTCGGGCGGGCACTCCGGGCAGGTGCTGGTGGTGGGCCTGCCGTCGATGCGCCTGTTGAAGGTGATCGCCACGTTCTCCACCGAGCCCTGGCAGGGCTTCGGCTACGGCGCCGACTGGTCCGAGCAGACCCTGGACGAGGGCACGGCCAACGGCGAGGCCAACGGCCGGGCGCCGGCGCGGCTGACCTGGGGCGACACGCACCACCCGGCCCTGTCAGAGACCAACGGCGAGTACGACGGCCGCTGGCTGTACATCAACGACCGGGCCAACGGCCGGATCGCCATGATCGACCTGCGCGACCTCAAGGTCAAGCAGCTCGTGCAGATCCCCAACATGCAGACCTCGCACGGCGGGGTCTTCGCCACGCCCAACACCGACTACGTCCACGTCTCCAGCAAGATCCCCACGGTGTGGGGTGGCGGCTACGCGCCGCTGGAGCAGTACAGGGAGCGCTACCGAGGCGTCTCGGCCTGGCTGGCCGTGGACAAGCAGACCGGGCGGATCGACCTGTCGCGCTCGTTCCAGATCGAGCTGCCGCCGTACAACCAGGACCTGGCCGACGCAGGCAAGCTGGCCAGCGACGGATGGGGCTTCATCAACTCCTACAACACCGAGATGGCCACGGGCGGCAACATGGAAGGTAAGCCCGCCATCGAGGCCGGCGCCTCGAAGAACGACTTCGACTTCCTCCACATCATCAACTGGAAGAAGGCCGAGGAGGTCGTGCGGGCCGGCAAGTTCGAGATGCGCAACGGCGTGCGGGTGATCCCGTTGAAGACGGCGGTGGCCGAGGGCATCCTGTACTTCGCGCCCGAACCCCGCAGCCCCCACGGGGTCGACGTGGCACCCAACGGCCGCTACATCGTCGTGTCGGGCAAGCTCGACCCCCACACCACGGTCTACGACATCGAGAAGATCAAGCAGGCCATCGCCCAGAAGGCCTTCGAGGGCACCGATCCGTTCGGTGTGCCGATCCTGAAGTTCGACGCGGTGGTGGCCGGCCGCGTGGCGGTGGGCAATGGCCCCCTCCACACCCAGTTCGACGACAAGGGCTACGCGTACACCAGCCTGTTCGTAGACAGCGCCGTGGCCAAGTGGACGCTGGGCGAGCCCTACTTCAAAGGCGACCAGGCGTTCAAGCTGGTCGACAAGGTGTCGGTCCACTACAACATCGGGCATCTGGCCACTGCCGAGGGCGACACCGTCAGCCCCGACGGGAAGTACCTGGTGGCGCTCAACAAGTGGTCGATCGACCGGTACCCGGTGCTGGGCCCGCTGCACCCGCAGAACTTCCAGCTCGTGGACCTGACCGGGCAGAAGCTCAAGGTCGTCTACGACATGCCGATCCCCAACGCCGAGCCGCACTACGCGCAGATCATCAAGGCCGACAAGCTCAAGCCCTGGGCGGTCTACCCGGCGGGGACGGACATCCGCACCATGCAGCGCAGCCCCTACGCGACCGAGCGCGGCAAAGAGCGTGTGGTGCGCACGGGGACGACGGTCGAGGTGTGGATGACCGCGGCCCGCAGCAACTTCCGGCCCGACGTGGTGCGGGTGAAGAAGGGCGATACCGTCATCCTGCACATCACCAACACCGAGAAGGTCCGGGACGCGACCCACGGGTTCGCCATCCCCGAGTACAACGTCCAGATGAGCATCGACCCGGGCGAGACGGTTACGGCGCGGTTCGTGGCCAGCAAACCCGGCGCCTTCTCGTTCTACTGCACCGAGTTCTGCTCGGCCCTCCACCTGGAGATGCAGGGCTGGCTGCTGGTCGAGCCCTAGCACGCTGAGGCCCGCGGGGAGGGGCCCTTTGCCCCTCCCCGGGAGGCCGACGATGGAGATGACGCGACGACGGCTCCTGACCCTGGCGGTCGCCGGCACCGCGGGCACGGTGGCAGCGCCCGCGCTGTGGGCCCTCGTGGGCCGGTCGGATGATGCCGGCCCGCCGGCGATCCGCTACGGCGTCGACCGCTGCCAGGCCTGCGGCATGCTCATCGCCGACGCGCGCTTCGCCGCCGCGGCGCGCGTGAACGGGCAGGCCCGGCGCTACGACGACATCGGCTGCCTGCTGCGCGACGCCAGGGCGGCGCTGGCCGCGGGCGCGGCGGCCTGGGTGCACGACCTGCCCAGCGAGCGCTGGGTGGACGCGGCCGGCGCCTGGTACGTGCGGCCCGCCGGCCTGCGGACGCCCATGGGGTCGGGGCTGGCCGCCTACGCCGACCGCGACGCGGCCCGCGCCGCCCATCCCACGGCGCGGGTGCGGCCGTTCGCCGAGCTGCTGGCGGCCGGGGAGGCGGGCTCGTGATGCGGCGCGCGCCGGCCGGGCCGGTGCCGGCCGACGGACGCCGGAGGGTCGTCGCGGGCGCGGCCCTGGTCCTGCTGCTGGCGGGCGGGGCACTGCCCCTGTGGCGGATGACGCTGTACGCGCCCCAGTACCCGCAGGGCCTGCGCCTGGTCATCGACGGCCGTGGGCTGCGGGGGGACGTGGACGAGATCAACGCCCTGAACCACTACATCGGCATGCGCCAGCTGCCCGGCGGGGAGCGGCCCGTGCTCTACCGCGGCGAGGAGGACGACGAGGCCCAGGCCGAAGCGATCCCCGAGCTGGCCCTGTTCTTCCCGAGCGTCGCCCTGCTGGCCCTGGGCATGGCGCTCACCGCGGTGGTGCCCTGGCGGTGGCTCCGGCGGCTGGTGGTCGCCGGTGCGTGGACGCTGCCCGTGGTCTTCCTGGCCGACCTGCAGTACCGGCTGTACGTGTACGGGCACACGCTGGACCCGGAGGCCGCGATCCGGCTGCCGCGGTTCACCCCGCGCGTGCTGGGGCCGACGTCGGTGATGAACTTCAACGTCACCGCGCTGCCCGGGCCGGGCCTGGTCCTGCTGGTGCTGAGCGCGCTGGTGCTCACTGTCGGCCCGGCGATGCGCACCGGGCGCCCGACCCGCCTGGCCGCTCGGCTGCTGGCAACCGCAGCGACGCTGCTGGTGGTGGCCGTGGCGGTGGCCGCGCCCTGGGCGCCGGCGCACGCGACGACCCCGGGCGTGGCGCCAACGGCCACGGCGGCGCCGGCGTTCGACCTGGCCGCCGCGGTGGCGGCGGCGCCGACCGGCGCGGTCATCGAGGTGCCACCGGGGACCTACTCCGGGCCGCTGGTACTGACGCGTCCCGTCACGCTGCGCGGGCGGGGCTGGCCGGTGATCGACGGCGGCAGGCGCGGGCACGTGGTGGTCATCACCGGCCCGGAGGTACGCCTCGAGGGCTTCGTCGTCCGCGGCAGCGCGCTGGCCTACAGCAGCGAGGCAGCCGGCATCGTCGTCCAGGGCGCGCGGGCGGTGGTGCGGGGCAACCGCATCGAGGACGTGCTGTTCGGTCTCTACCTGGCCGGCGCCTCGGACGCCGTGGTGGAGCAGAATACGATCGCCACGGCCGACCTGCCGCTGGAACGCCGGGGCCACGCGGTCTACCTGTGGCGGGTGCGGGGCGCCCGCCTGCGCGACAACCGCATCACGCGCGGCAAGGACGGGTTCTACTTCTCGTTCTCGGCGGACACCCAGGTCGAGGGCAACACCGTCACCGGGTGCCGGTACGGCATCCACTACATGTACGCGAATGGGAACGCCTTCGTGGACAACGTCTTCGTCGATAACGCGGTGGGCGCCGCGGTCATGAACTCCACTGACGTGCGGCTGGTGGGCAACACCTTCCAGGGCAGCCGGTCCGCGGCCACCGGGGTCGGGCTGATCCTCAAGGATGCCGACCGGGTCCTGGTGCGCGGCAACCGCATCGTGGGCAACGCCACCGGCATCGAGGTGGAGAACGCGCCGGCCGCCTCCGACGGCTGGGTGCGCCTGGAGCAGAACCTGATCGCCTTCAACGGCGTCGGGTTCAGCCTGATGAGCACCGCAGCCATCACCGCCACCGGGAACGCCATCGTCGAGAACCTGCGGCCCGTGCAGCCGCGCGGCGCGCTGCGCGCGGAGGCGAACCGGTGGAGCGAGGGCGGCCGGGGCAACTACTGGAGTGACTACGCCGGCTTCGACGCCGACGGCGATGGCGTGGGCGACGTGCCGTACAGCCGCGCAGACGTCCTGGAAGACCTGGTCGCCCGGGCGCCCGCCCTCCAGGCGCTGCTCTTCACACCCGCGCACCACGCCCTGGAGACCGCGGCCCGCCTGGCACCGCTCGTGCGCGGCGCGCCGCTGCTAGTGGACCCCGCGCCGCTGGTCCGGCCGCCGGTGCCTGGCGCGCTGCCGGTGCCGGAACATGGCGCACGGGACCGGACCGGCATCCTGTGGGTGGGGCTCGGGCTGCTGCTCCCCGGCGTGGCTGCAGCCGCGGCGCGGAGCCAGAGACGCGCATGATCGAGATCGTCGACCTGCGCAAGCGCTTCGGCGCCACGCTGGCCGTGGACGGGATCACCACATCGATCGGCGCGGGCGAGTTTGCGGTGCTGCTGGGTCAGAACGGCGCCGGCAAGACCACGCTGCTGCGCTGCCTGCTGGGTCTGCTGGCCTACGAGGGCACGGTCCGGGTCGGCGGCGTGGATGTGGCCCGCGACGGCCGGACTGCGCGCCGCCTGATCGGCTACGTCCCGCAGCGGCCGGCGTTTCCGACCGAGCTGACCTGCGCGGAAACCCTGGACCTGTTCGCGCGGCTGCGCGGGCAGCCCGCGGGTGACGCCTCCTGGCTGGCCCGCGTCGGCCTCGAGGCCCAGGCGCGCACGCCGGTGCGCGCGCTCTCGGGCGGCATGCGGCAGCGCCTGGCCCTGGCCGTGGCGCTGCAGGCGGCGCCCCGCGTGATCCTGTTCGACGAACCGGCCGCGCACCTGGATGTCGCCGCGCGGCGCGCGCTGCACCGCGACCTGCAGACGCTGGTCGCAGAGGGCCGGACGGTCGTCCTGTCGACCCATCTGGCCGCCGAATCCCTGCAGCCCGCCACCCGGGCGCTGGTGATGGACCGCGGGCGGCTCGTCTACGACGGCCCGCCGCAAGAGCTGGGCAGCGCCGTCCAGCAGCGCATCGTCTTCACGTTGAACGGCAGCGGCCGCGACGACCTGCTGACCATGCTGGCGGCCATGGCCGACGTGACGGCCAGCGCGGCGGGTGCGACGGTGGTGGCGCTGGCGCCGGCGGGGCGCGCCTTCGACGTGCTGGCCGCGGTGGCGGCCGCGGGCATCCGGCCGGTGGCGGTGCACGTCGAGGAGCCGGCGGTGGACAGCGCGCTGGTTGCCGCCGGGCGCCGTCCGGGCGCGGCGCGACCGGCGCGGGAGGGTCGCGCATGACGGCGGCGCGCGTGCTGATCGTGCACGAACTGGGCGACGCCCTGCGCAGCCGGTGGCTGCTGGCGTACGCCGTGCTCTTCGCGGTGCTGGCGCTGGGCCTGTCGCTGGTAGGCCTGCAGGGCGTCGGGGCCGTGGGCCTGGAAGGCTACGGCCGCACCACTGCCAGCCTCATCAACCTCTGTCTGCTGCTGGTGCCACTGGTAGCGCTGCTGCTGGGCAGTAGCGGCGTGGCCGCCGACCGCGAGAGCGGCGTGCTGGAGCTCCTGCTGGCCCAGCCCGTCGGCCGTAGCGAACTGCTCCTCAGCCGTTTCGCGGGCGCCCTGGCCGCCGTCGCGGCGGCGACCATGCTCGGCTTCGGCATCGCCGGGGTCCTCATCGGGCTCGCCACCGGCACCGCAGGCGGCCTGCGCTACCTGGCCTTTGTCGGCATCGCGCTGGTCCTGGCCGGCGCCTACCTAGCCGTCGGCCTGGCGATCTCCGTGGTCGCGCGCAGCCGTACGCGGGCCACCGCGGCGGCGCTCGCGGTCTGGTTCGCGAGCGTAGTCGTCTTCGATCTGCTGTTGATCGGGGCGGGCGCCTTCGCCCTGGCCGGCGTTCGGGGTCTGGCCGCGGCCCTGCTGCTGAACCCCGTGGAGATCGCCCGGCTGCTGGCGCTGCTGGTGCTGGACCCCACGCTGGAGGTGCTGGGGCCCGTCGGCGGGTTCCTCGTCGCGCGGTTCGGCGCCGCAGGCGTCACCGGCCTCCTGCTGGGCGCGCTGGCCGTCTGGACGCTGGGCCCGCTGGCTGTGGCCGCGGCCCTCTTCGAAGGCGGCGACGTGCCGTGACGCACGGACGGCGCCCTGCCGGTGGCGGCAGCCTGTGGCTCGCCGCCGCCGCCGGCGTGGCGGTCGCGGTGCTGGTAGCGGTGATCCACTACCGCACCCCGGCACCCCCAACGCTCACCGTGTCTGCGCCGCCGGAGCCCGGCGGGAAGACGCGCGGGGCGGCGGCTGCGCCTGTGGCCGTCGAGATCTTCTCCGACTTCCTGTGCCGCCACTGTGCCACCCTGGCTCGCGAGGTGGAACCGGCCCTCGTGGCGCGCTACGTGGAACCCGGCGCCGCGCGGCTGGTCTACCGGAACTTCCCCGTCCTCGGGCCGCTGTCGGAGCAGGCTGCGGTGGCCAGCGAGTGCGCGGTGGAGCAGCGGCACTTCTGGGCGTACCACGACCGGCTCTTCGCGCGGGCACGGCGCGGCGCGCTGCGGTCCGCGCGCGACCTGGAAGCCGCTGCGCGCGAAGTCGGCCTCGCGGTCGAAGCGTTCAACGCCTGCCGCGCCGGGGATGCCGCGCGCGCCCGCGTCGAGGCCGACGTGCGCGAGGGTCTCCGCCGCGGCGTGCGCGGAACGCCGACCAGCTTCGTCGACGGCCGGATGATCGTCGGCGCGCAGCCGCTGGAGGTCTTCGGTGCGGCCATCGAGGCCGCCAGAGCGCGGTAGCGCCGGAGTGTGGTGGGGCGCCGCCGGGCTGGCAGCTGGCGGCGTGGTGGTCACGGGTGTGCTGACCGCCCTGGCCGCGCGCGGGGCTCCGCCGGTCTGCCTGGTCGGCGCCTGCGAAGTGGTCTCCAGTGGGCCCTACGCGCGCTTCCTGGGCCTCCCGCTGGGGGTGTGGGGCCTGGCGGCCTTCGCCGTGGTGACAGCCGTGGCCCTTCTGGGCGCCCGTGGTGCCAGGCGGCGCGCGGTCCTGCTACCGGTGCTGGTCGGCCTGGTCGCGTTCGGCGCCGGCTTCTCGGCCTACCTGACCTGGCTCCAGGTGGTCGTGCTGCGGGCGGTCTGTGCCTGGTGTGCCGCGAGCGCCCTCGTATGGGCCGCGCTGGCGGCTACCGGGGGCCTGCTGGCCGCCTCGCGGCCCTAGCCTAGATCAGCTGTCCGCCCGCTGCCAAAATCCGTCCTGCGCCCGATGGGCCGCGGTGCGCCGTGCCCCTACCATGGGGGCGACTGGCCAACGCCGGGGGGTTCCCATGAGCAGAGCCAAGGTGACGCTGCTCGAGGCGTACCGGAGCGAACACACCGACCTGAGCGCCGGGCTGGAGGCCCTGACGCAGATGCTCGATCGCCTGCGGGACGGCAGGCCCGCCCCGGGGGCGGTGGGGGAGACGGAGCGCTTCTTCCGCAGGGTGATGATTCCGCACGCGGAGTGGGAAGAACTGACGTTCTACCCCGCGGCGGGCGAGTTGCTCCGCGAACACGGCGACGTGAATGCCGCCATGGTCATGGACCACCGGGAGATCGCCTCACGGGTCTCCGATCTGCTGGCGCTGCTGCAGCGGATCGAGGCCGGCGACTGCGACCCCGCGCTGGTCGACCGTGCCCGCATCCTCGGCTACCAGATCCGTGCACTGGTCGAGGTGCACTGCCGCAAGGAGGAGGAGATCTACTGTTCCTTGCTGCACCGGTATCTCTCCGACCGGGACGTCGTGCACGCCCTCGCGGTCGGCGACCAGCTCGGACACGACTGAGAGGATCGCCGGCATGCTGGTCCGCGACCTCATGAGCAGCCCCCCGATCACCATGGACGCCAGGGGATCCATCGCCGAGGCTCACAGCCTCATGCGGCACTACCAGATCCGCCGGATCCCGATCCTCTCCCGCGACCGGCTGGTGGGCATCGTGAGCTGGACGGACCTGATGCGGGCCTTGCCCTCCCCCGCCACCTCCCTGGGCGCATGGGAGATCCCCGGGCTGTTGCTGCGGGCGAGCGTGAAGGAGATCATGACCCCCACCCCGGTCACGATCGGGCCGGACCAGCCCGTCGAGGAGGCCGCATTCCTCATGCGCAGTCGGAAGATCGGCGGGCTGCCCGTGGTGGGCAACGACGGCCGGCTGATCGGCATCATCACCGAGAGCGATGTCTTCGACGCCTTCCTCGAGATGACGGGCATGCGGCAGGGCGGTGTCCGGCTGGTGGTCGAGCTCGGGGACGATGCGGGAGCGATCGCGGACGTGACTGCGGTCCTCAAGGCCGCAGGCGCCGCCCTGACCTCGCTGGCCGTGTACACCGAAGAGGGTCGGCGCGTAGCGCTGCTCCGCGTGGCCACCGCCGATCCCGCGCGCCTGGCGGAGGCGTTGCCCGCGCGGGGGGTGCGCGTGCGCCACCTCGCCACCGTCGTCGCCCCGGCGCCGCCGGCACCGGCCCGGCCGCAGGCGCCGGTGCAGCGGATGCCCGCGCGCGATGTGCCGGTGTGGCGGTCGGCCCCGGAGGGGCCCAGGCTCTGATGCTGGCCACCGAGCTCGTGCAGGCCCTGGAGGCGTTGCCGACCGCGGAACGCGGGCTGCTGGCGGTCAGGTGGCACGGCCGAGGCGGCGCGGGCGCCAAGACCGGCGCCGTGCTCCTGGCCGAGTTGGCTATCGCCCACGGGCTCTACGGCCAGGCCCTGCCCGAGTTCGGCCCTGAGCGGCGCGGCGCGCCCGTGCAGGCGTTCACCCGCATCGCCGCCGGGCGGATCGCCCAGCGGGGGCCCATCGCGCGCCCCGACGTGGTCGTCGTGCTGGACGCCGGCCTGCTGGGTACCACGGCGGCGCGGGAGGGCCTGACGGCGCGCACCCTGGTCTTCGTCAACGCGCCCCCTGGGGCCCGCCAGGCGCTCGAACCGTCGGTCCCGGGCCCCCTGGTGGTCGTGGACGCGTCGACGGCGTCGCGCGACGCGCTCGGCCGCGACCTCCCCAACATCCCCATGCTGGCCGCGGTCGTCGCGGGACTCGACCTGGTGCCGCGCGCCGCGCTCCTGGCGTGGCTCGAGGCGCGCCTGGCGAAGGAGTTCTCGCCGGCGGTCGTTGCGGGCAACCTGCGCGCGGCCGCGACGGTGCTCGACGGCGTGGCGGCGCAGCCCTGGCAGACTCCCCCGCCAGACGGCGCGCCGGTGGCTGCGCCGCCGCGCCCGGTGCGAGCTGCCCTGCGCTGGCAGGAGGCGGCAGCTGGCGCGGCCATGGCCGGCGGCACCAGCCGCCAGTTCACCACCGGCGACTGGCGTCAGCAGCGGCCCGTGCTCGACCTCCAGAAGTGCATCCACTGCATGCTGTGCTGGCTCTACTGCCCGGACTCGTCGATTCTCGCTGCCGCGGGCCGGATCACCGAGATCGACCTGACGTACTGCAAGGGCTGCGGCATCTGCGCCGAGGTCTGCCCGCCGCGGGCCCGGGCGATCGTCATGGTGCCGGAGGGAGCCTGATGGCAGTGACGACCCGCGAGCGCCTGGGCCTGACCGGCAACGACGCCGTGGCCCTGGCGTGGAAGCAGATCGACCCCGACGTGGTCGCCGCGTACCCGATCACGCCGTCGACGGGCATCGTGGAGAGGTTCTCGCAGTACGTGGCCGACGGCGAGGTGGGCACCATCTTCGTGCCGGTGGAGTCGGAACACTCGGCGCTCTCGGCCTGCGTGGGCGCGGCCATCGCCGGCGCCCGCGTGACCACCGCCACGTCGTCGCAGGGTCTGGCCTTGATGCACGAGGTGTTGTTCATCGCCGCGGGCTTGCGGCTGCCCATCACCATGGCCGTGGCCAATCGGGCGCTGTCGGCGCCGCTGAACATCCACGGTGACCACTCCGATGCCATGGCCTCGCGGGACGCTGGCTGGGTGCAGCTCTACGTGCGCGACGTGCAGGAGGCCTACGACACGACCATCATGGCGGTGCGCATCGCCGAGACCGCCCGCGTGCCGGTCATGGTCTGTCTCGACGGCTTCAGCGTCAGCCACGCGCTGGAGCCGGTGCAGGTGCACGACGACGAGGCCGTGCGCGCATTCCTCGGGACCCCGGTCGCGACGTATCCCCTGCTGAACGGCCAGCCCATCACCGTGGGCCCGCTGGCCCTGCCCGACGCCTACATGGAGTTCAAGCGCGCCCAGGCCGAGGGCATGGCCCAGGCGCTCGGGACCGTCGGCGACGTCACCCGGGCCTTCAACCAGACGTTCGGCACCAGGGTACCCGCGCTATTGGAGGTCGCCGGCGCCCCCGATGCCGAGACCGCCGTGCTCGTCATGGGGTCGGCTGCCGACCTGGTGGCGGATGCCCTCGGACGCTGGGAGGCCCAGGGCCGCAAGGTGGCCCTGGTGCGCCTGCGCCTGTACCGACCGTTTCCGGCCGAGGTGGTGCGCGCCGTGCTGGCACCCTACCGGCGTGTGGCCGTGCTCGAGCGAGCGGACAGCCTCAGCACGCTCGGCGGCCCCCTGATGGTGGATACCGCGGCCGCCCTGTATGGAGCCGTCTCCCCCCCACGGCTCTTTAACCGGATCTTCGGGCTGGGCGGCCGCGACCTTCGTCTCGAGGATCTGGAGCAGGTGGCGGCCCTCCTCCTGGGGGAGACGGACGGGCCGCCGGTGGCCTATCTCGGCGTGGCAGGCGACGGGCCATGAGCCTGAACCTGCGCGAGCTCTCCACCCGTGGGGAAGGGCTGGCGCCCGGGCACCGCGCGTGCGCCGGCTGCGGGTTCCCGCCCATCATCCGCCTGCTGGTCACCGTGGCCCGCCGGCCGCTGGTGGTCGTGAACGCCACCGGCTGCATGGAAGTCGTGACGACCATCTACCCCTACAGCGCGTGGCCCGTGCCCTACATCCACAACGCGTTCGAGAACGCCGCGGCGACGGCTTCAGGGGTGGAAGCGGCGGTGCGGGCGCTCGTCCGGCGCGGCCGCCTGCACGAGCCGCCCAAGGTCGTCGCCATCGGCGGCGACGGCGGCACCTACGACATCGGGCTCCAGAGCCTCTCGGGCGCGCTGGAACGGGGTCACGACTTCCTGTACATCTGCTACAACAACGAAGGCTACATGAACACCGGCATCCAGCGCTCCAGCGCCACTCCGCCCGGCGCCCGCACCACGACGTCGCCGGCAGGCCGCGTGCTCCCCGGCAAGGTCGAGATGCGCAAGGATCTCACCGAGATCGTGGCAGCGCACAACATCCCGTACGCCGCGCAGGCCAGCATCAGCCACTGGGGCGACCTGGCCAAGAAGCTGGCGAAGGCCCTGGCCACCGACGGCCCGACGTTTCTCAACGTGCTGGCACCCTGCCAGCCAGGGTGGGACTATCCACCGCACCTCACCGTGCAGCTGGCCGAGGTGGCGGTGGAGACGCGCTACTGGCCGCTCTACGAGGTCGACGCCGGACGCTGGCGGATCACCGTGCGCCCTGCCAGGGTGCGGCCCGTGGCCGACTGGCTGGCGATGCAGGGGCGGTTCAAGCACCTGGTCGCGGCGCCGGACGTGGCCCAGCGCCTGCAGGCCTGGGTCGACGCCAACTGGGCTGCGCTCGAAGCCAGGGTAGCCGCCACCCGCGCGAGCGCGCATCCTCCGGCGGCCGACCAGCCGACGCCTGCCCAGGCGTAGCCCGCGCAACCGCCGGCCGCCGTCGTGCAACCCGGCAGATGCGTGCGGGGCGGCCGCCCAAAAATCGGGCGGCCGCCCGATGGTTCTCCGCGCGCCATCGCGCGATGCTGGTACTCGTCGCAAGCGGACCAAAATGGTCCACTTCGTCTCGAGGCGCTCGATGCTATGCAGCTGACGCGACAAGCCGATTACGCCGTCCGGATCGTGCTGGACCTGACCGGCCGCTACCCTCAGGGTGTCGCCCGCTCCGCCGAGATCAGCCGGCGCCAGCACGTGCCGCGGGCCTTCCTCGCCAAGATCGTGCGCGGGCTGGCGCGCGCCGGCATCGTGCAGACGGCCCGCGGGGCAGGCGGCGGGATCCGACTGGTCGAGGACCCCTCGCAGCTCACGCTGCGGCAGGTCATCGAGGCCATCGAGGGCCCGATCCGGCTCAACCGCTGCCTGCTCCGGCCGCGCGAGTGTCCGCTCGACCGGACGTGCCCGGTGCACCCGGTGTGGCAGCGGGTCCAGCGCGTCCTCATCCGGGAGCTCGACGCCGTCACGTTCGCTCAGCTTCGACACCCATGACCGGTGAGGGGCACCGAACGCGGCACGGCCCCACTACCACACCGAGATCGGCACAAGGAGGAGCGCCATGTACAGGAATCGCGTGATCAGGATCGGGGCGGCGACCCTGGCCGTCGCCCTGCTGGCGGGTGCCGGCGTGCTGACCGGGTGGCCCCGGCTGTCGCGGGGCGACCCGGACGCATTGCACAACCACGCGCACCGAGCCCTTGATGAATCCCGGGACGCCGGCTTGGCGGCGGCCGGCGCCTGGCAACCGGCCCCCATGTTCATGGACCTGCTGATGGGCGGCCCCCTGGCGGCCCAGGCGGCGCAGCGCGTAGCCGCGCAGGTGGCGGCGGGCGCCGCACCGGCCGCGCCGACACCCTCCCCGCGCGTCTCCCAGCAGGGCGGCAAGACCGTGCGCGAGTACACCCTCGAGATCGTCGAGCGCACCATCGACTTCGGGGGCGGGAACACCTGGACCGTGTGGACGTACAACGGCACGGTGCCCGGGCCGACGCTGCGCGTGAAGGTGGGCGAGATCCTGCGGGTACGGGTGGTCAACCGCCACAACCGCGTCCACTCCTTCCACACCCACCTGAGCCACTACCCGCTGGAGAACGACGGCTCCCAGGCCAACATCATCAGCGGGAAGGGCACCGGCGCCATGATCCCGCCCGGCAAGGAGTACGTCTACACCTTCCGGCCCGACCGGGCCGAGGCCACCTACTACCACTGCCACTCGGCCGACAAGGAGTTCCCGATCAATCAGCACATGCTCCAGGGGCTCTACGGCGTGGTGGTGGTCGAGGATCCCAAGGCGGCGGCCGGGCGCGAGGAGGTGCTCTTCATGGCCGAGACGACGCGCCTCAAGCAGGGCACCAGGGTACCGCCCTACGTCATGAACGGGCTGGGCGTCCCTGGCGGCGAGCTGGCCCTGGAGGAGATCTACAAGGAGAAGGGCCTCGACGGCGTGGTGGCGCAGCTGGGCAAGACCGTCCCCTTCTTCAAGATGAAGGTGGGCGAGCGGATGAAGCTGCACGTCGTCAACATCGGCAACCTCGACCACAGCCTCCACATCCACGAGATCCCGCTGGTGTCGTTGGGAGTGCTGGGCGGCCGGCCCTGGCCGGCCCAGGTCGTGCCCCTGGTGGGCGGGGCGATGGACACGCTGCTGATCCAGTTCCGCTACCCCGGCCTGTGGCTCTTCCACTGCCATGTGGTGGACCACGCCGACCGGGGGATGGTGGGCGTGTTCGTCGTGGAGCCCTGAGCCGGCGGCTGGGGAGGCGGCGGTGCGCACAAGATCGGGTGGAGACCCGATGGCCCACCGCCGCCCGCTCGGCTAGGCTGACTGGTAATCTCCCACGGGGCCCGGAGATGCTGGTTCGGGACTGCATGACGCCTGACCCGACCACCGTGGCGCCGCAGACGTCGCTGGGCGACGCGCTGCGCGTGATGCGCCGGCAG
The DNA here is from genome assembly GCA_031459385.1 of Candidatus Fervidifonticultor secundus. Classification (GTDB taxonomy): domain Bacteria; phylum Sysuimicrobiota; class Sysuimicrobiia; order Sysuimicrobiales; family Humicultoraceae; genus Fervidifonticultor; species Fervidifonticultor secundus. The sequence continues at coordinate 43,683 of JAVKIP010000021.1, forward strand.
CGGATCCGCCACCTGCCCGTGATGGAACGCGACCGCCTGGTGGGCATCGTGACCTGGACCGACCTGATGCGGGCATCGCCATCCCCGGCGAGCGGCTTGGCTGCCTGGGAGATCCCGGAGTTGCTGGCGCAGGCTCCCGTCCGCGACGTCATGACCGAGCACCCGGTGACGGTGGCACCAGACCTGCCCGTCGAGGATGCCGCCCGCCTGCTGCGGGAGCGCAAGATCGGCAGCCTGCCGGTGGTCGACGGCGACCGCCTCGTGGGCATCGTCACCGAGAGCGACCTCTTCGACGCATTGGTGCGGCTGCTGGGCGGCGATATCGGCGGCGTGCGCATGGCGGTCGACCTCCCCGCGGGCCTGGTCGACGTGGACCGGCTGATCCACGCCCTGGAAGGGGTCCGCGGCAAGACGCCGACCGTGGTGATCGCCGTGCGGCTCGACCAGGCGACGCGCCGCGGCTATGTGCGGCTATCGACCGCCACGCCGCTGCAGGTGGCCGAGGCGCTGGCCGCCGAGGGGTTTCACGTCACACAGCTGAAGGTCAGCCCGCGACCGCGGCCGGACGCGCCGCAGGACCTGACGGTGCAGAGAGCCGACCCCACGACCGCACCGGGGCACCCCTGACGTCTCCGCCGCGTTACCGGCGGCCGCGTCACCGCCGGCCCCGTCGCCTCCGGCGTTCCGAATAGGGCACGGGCCCGATGGACGCCCCGGCCCGTGCGTGGTAATTCGAAAGGTGAGTCTCCCGGATCCCGGCGCTGCGGGTCCCCGCGTGCGGAGGCTGTGGCATGCACGAGCTCTCGATCTGCCAGGCGCTGATCGAGGTCGCAGCCGATGCCCTGGCGCGTGTGCCCGCTCCCTCGCCCCGCGTGCTGCGTGTCACGGTCAGGGTCGGTCGCCTGACAGCGGTAGTCCCCGAGGCTCTCCGCTTCCATTTCGACCTCCTGACCCCCGGCACGGTGCTGGAAGGGGCTGAACTCGCCATCGAGGAGGTCCCCGCGCGCGGACGGTGCGCGGCCTGCCTGTATGAGTTCGCAGCGGACGGGTTCCCATCGCGCTGCCCTGCCTGCGGGGCCCGCGACGTCCTGGTCTCTGGCGGGCAGGATCTGGACGTGGTCGCCCTGGACGTGGCCGACGACGATGCGCAGGAGCCGGTCGATGTCGCCCACACCCGATGAGACCGGCATGATCGCCACGCACGCGGGGTGGACCGCACAGGCGCCGCTGTGGGCTCGCCACGGCATCTCACGTCGGCAGTTCCTGAAGTTCTGCGCCGCCATGGCCGCCACCCTGGCACTGCCCGAACGGTATGCGGCGCGCATCGCCCGGGCGCTCGCGCAGGCCAGGCGCCCGGCCCTGGTGTGGCTCGAGTTCCAGGACTGCGCCGGGTGCACCGAGTCGTTCCTGCGGGCCAGCCGGCCATCGGTTGCCGACCTGGTGCTCGACCTCCTCTCGGTCAACTACCATGAGACGATCATGGCGCCTGCGGGCAGCGCCGCTGAGAAGTCGCTGATGGACACCGTGCGAGGCGAGAAGGGCCGCTACCTCGTGGTGGTAGAAGGATCGATCCCGATCAAGGACGGCGGCGTCTACTGCACCGTCGGCGGACGCACAGCCCTGGAGATCGCCCGGGAGGTCTGCGGGAACGCCGCGGCCACCATCACCGTGGGGGCCTGCGCGTTCTACGGTGGCTGGCCGGCAGCCCGTCCCAACCCCACCGGCGCCGTGGGCGTGGCCCGGGCGGTGCCCGGGATCCGCGTGATCAACCTGCCCGGGTGCCCACCCAACGCCGTCAACATCACCGCCACCCTGGTGCACTTCCTGACCTTCGGCGACCTGCCCGCCACCGACCAGCAGGGCCGGCCGCTGTTTGCCTACGGCGAGCGCATCCACGACCGGTGCGAGCGGCGGGCCCACTTCGACGCCGGACGGTTCGTGGAGGAGTGGGGCGACGAGGGCCACCGCCAGGGCTGGTGTCTCTACAAGATGGGGTGCAAGGGGCCAGCGACGTTCCACAACTGCCCGACGGTGCGCTGGAACGACGGCACCAGCTGGCCCGTGGGGGCCGGGCACGGGTGCATCGGGTGTGCCGAGCGTGACTTCTGGGATGCCATGTCACCGTTCTACCGGCGTCTGCCCCGGGTGCCGGGGGTCGGCATCCACACCACGGCTGACCGGATCGGCGCGTGGATCGCCGGCGGGACCGCGGCGGCCTTCGCCGTCCATGGCGTGGCCAGTGCCGTGCGAGCGCGGCGGGGCCCCGGGGGGCCTGCGCCAGCCGCGAGCCCGGCCGGAGTACCCACGGGGCCGTCAGTCGAGGCGACAGCAGAGGAGTCCCCTGGGCAGGAACCGGAGGATGCCTGATGCCCAGGGTCGTCATCGATCCCATCACGCGCATCGAGGGGCATCTCAGGATCGAAGCGCAGGTCGAGAGCGGGCGCGTGACGGATGCCTGGAGCTCCAGCACCATGTTCCGCGGCATGGAGCTGATCCTCAAGGGACGGGACCCGCGGGATGCCTGGCTGTTCGCCCAGCGCATCTGCGGGGTCTGCACGACGGTTCACGCCCTCTGCGCCGTGCGAGCAGTGGAAAACGCGCTGAACATTGAGATCCCGGACAACGCCCGGATCATCCGGAACATCATCGCGGGGATCCAGTACGTCCAGGATCATGTGATCCATTTCTACCACCTGCACGCCCTGGACTGGGTCGACCTGATGGCCGCGTTGCAGGCCGATCCCGCCGAGACCTCCCGCCTCGCCCAGTCGCTCTCGCCGTGGCCCAAGGCCAGCACCACCTACTTCACGGCGGTCCAGGACCGCCTGCGCCGGTTCGCGGCGTCGGGCCAGCTCGGCCTCTTCGCCAACGCCTACTGGGGCCATCCGGCGTACCGGCTGCCACCGGCTGCCAACCTGATGGCGGTCGCGCACTACCTGGAGGCGCTCGACTGGCAGTCCGAGGTCATCAAGATCCACGCCATCCTGGGGTCGAAGAACCCCCACCCGCAGACCTACCTGGTAGGCGGCATGGCCATCCCGCTGGACCCGCACAGCCCCACGGCGCTCAACGCCGACCGGCTCCAGCTCCAGCGCCAGCTGCTGGTAGCATCGCGCGACTTCGTCGACCAGGTCTACCTGCCCGACGTGGTGGCCATCGCCGGGGCCTACAAGGAATGGACCCGCATCGGCACGGGCGTGGGCACCTACCTGTCGTACGGTGACTTCCCCACCGACACCAGCGGGGATCCGGCCCGCCTGTGGCTGCCCCGCGGGGTGATCCTCGACCGGGACCTCTCACGCGTCCACCCCATGGACCAGCAGCAGATCACGGAGTTCGTCACCCACTCGTGGTACAGGTACGGCGAGGGCGACCAGGCGGCCAGGCATCCGTGGGAGGGCGAGACCGTGCCGGCGTATACCGGGCCGGCGCCCCCCTACCGGTTCCTGGACACCGATGGGAAGTACAGCTGGATCAAAGCACCGCGGTACGACAACCGGCCCATGGAGGTAGGACCGCTGGCGCGGATGCTGGTGGCGTACGCCGCTGGCCACCGGCAGGTGCGGACCGCGGTCGACCGCCTCCTGGCGGCGCTGGGCGCAGGACCGGAGGCGCTGTTCTCCACCCTGGGACGCGTGGCCGCCCGGGCCATCGAGACCCAGCTCGTGGCCCACGAGCTCCTGGTCTGGCACGACCAGCTGGTCGCCAACATCGCACGCGGCGACCTCCGCATCCACAACGGGCAGCGCTGGGATCCTTCCACCTGGCCGCGGGAGGCAGGGGGCTGGGGGTTCCACGAGGCGCCGCGCGGGGCGCTCGGGCACTGGGTACGCATCAGGGACGGTGCCATCGCCAACTACCAGACCGTCGTCCCCAGCACCTGGAACGGGTCTCCGCGGGATGCCCGCGGCCAGCGCGGCCCGTACGAGGCGGCCCTGGTCGGCACCCCGGTCGCAGACCCCGCGCGGCCGGTGGAGATCCTGCGCACCGTGCACTCGTTCGACCCGTGCATGGCGTGCGCCGTGCACGTGGTGGGCCCCAGCCGGGAGCCCCTCGCCCGCATCCGCATCGTGTGAGGACAGGGATGGCCACCGCACCCCTCCAGCGCGTCTACGTCTGGGAGCCCCCGGTGCGCCTGACCCACTGGGTGAACGTGGCGGCCATCCTGGTGCTCTCGGCCACCGGCCTGTACATCGGCAACCCGTTCCTGCCGGGCGGCGTCGCAGTGATGACGTGGATGCGCGCCGCCCACAGGATCGCGGCGTGGGTCTTCGTGGCCAGCCTGGCGCTGCGTGCGTACTGGGCGTTTGTCGGTAACCGGTGGGCGTCCTGGCGCGCTCTGGTGCCCTACCTGAGCGCAACGGGACGCCGCGAGACCACGGAGATGTTCCTGTACTACACGTTCGCCCGACGTCGCCCGCCGCCGGCAGTCGGCCACAACGCGCTGGCCGGCATGGCCTACTCGGCCGTGGTGCTGCTCATGCTCA
>JAVKIP010000022.1:0-47446 GCA_031459385.1 Candidatus Fervidifonticultor secundus
CGCTACCCCCTCAGGTAGGAGTAGTTGACCAACCACTGAACCCGGAACCGGTCCGTGAAGCTGCCGTAGTAGTCGCCCCACACCTGGTCGGCGATCGGCATCTCGATCTTCCCACCCGCCGAAAGCGCGTTGAAGATCCGGTCCGCCTCCTCCTTCGTCTCCGGATGGACGGAGATGTAGACGTTGTTACCCTGAACGAGCGTCTGCCCGAGCGAGTCAAGGGTGTCGGAGGCCATCAGGACATCATCGCGACCGATGGGCAGGCTCACATGCATGATCTTGTCTTCTTCCCGCTGGCCAATCCGCACGCCATCAATCGGCATGTCCTTGAAGCGGACGAGCGACGTGAACTCCCCGCCGAAGACCGACCGGTAGAAGTTGAACGCCCCCTCGGCGTTCCCCGCGAAATTCAGGTACGTGTGGAGTCTGAGCATCGGCCATCAACTCCTAGCCGCTGGGTGTTGGGGCGGCGAAGGGATTCTAGCAGGAGCGGCGCGACCGCGCCAGACGTGACAGCTCGCCCGAGGTCGCGGAGGCCTTCGCGCGCAGACCCATACGTGACGAACGGGCTGGTCACGCGCTGGCGGGTGCGGAAGTGGGCCACCGTGATCGGCGAGTCGTGACAGCGCCGGGGGCCTGACGCGGGTGAATCGACCCTACGGGAACGCCGCGGGCGAGGAGAACGGTCGTCTCGCGTCGACCACGAACATAATCAGCTGGCGCAGGTCGGTCGAGCCGCAACTGGCGACCGTAAGCGGCGCATCGGCCTCTGTGCCTGCGGTGGCCTGACCGGCCGGGATGTGGATCAGTGCGTTCGGCGTCCGCACGCACGCCTCGCCTGCGACACGTAGAAGGCTTCGACCCCGGGATGAGTGTGCACCGTACTGATGCTGCCTGGGGTGCCGGTGCCCTCGTTGATCCGGAGGAGATACTCCTGCGCCCGGACCGGCGGGAGCGGGCCGACTTCGACAACCTTTGTGCCTCCCGACATCCTCATCCCCATGGGACCCAGCGTGAACAGCCAGGTCCTGCCGAACGCCTCGGCGGCCAGGGCCCAAGAGCCGGCGGCCGCCTGTGCCTGGGGCAGGCTCGGAAAGGAATCGATCCGCCAGTAGAGCTGCGGCCGTCCTGCCGGAAGCGCCGTCACCTTCTTCTCCGTCAGTGCCTTCGCCAGGAGCGTCCCCGGGACGACGGTTCCCGGGACGGAGTGCTGGGCCTGGTGCATGAGTGGACCACGGTGCGCGACTGCCGCGGTCGAGAGAGAGTGCGTCTGATGGTGGCGGTGCCGGTCTTGATCGGCGGGGCGTTCCTTGGTCGCTGACGAGCCTGCAGCAGCGGCTGATGAAGACGGGGGACCGGCTGGTCAAACACGCGCGGTACTACTGGCTGCTGCTGGCTGAAGGGCACCTGACGCGGCGGCTGTTCGGCGCGATCGGGTAGCGGCTGACGGCGGTGTCGGTACCAGCGGGGGAGTAGCCACGCTCATGGCAGCCGTCTTGGGCCGGCCGGAGGCCGGTGAGGGGTAGGTGTCTGAGAAATCGGCTGCAAGCGCGGCCATGCTGAGTCGTGGGGTTCTCGGGAGGGGCCGAATGGGCTCGTCTGGGGGCCGCCGGGCCGGTGTGAGCGTCGGGTCCATTCTCCCCACTTCCCCCGCTGACCGGCGGGAGCAATTCGACGGCTGAGAGTTCGACCCGGTCGAGGATGATAGGTGGAAAGGCTGCGACATCAGGGCTGATCTCGGGCGCTTTCTCCTGCAGGGCCTCTACCGGTGTCTTCATGGCCAAGCCCTCATTCGGGCGGCCGAAGTTGTAGTACAGGATGTATCCAAAGAGCCGCTCCAGCATCTCCTCCTCAGTGGGCAGGGGTTCGAGGGTGTAAAATTCGGTTCATCCGGCAACACCGGGGAACGCGTCCATGATCTTCAGGAAGAAGTAGTCGTCGTCCCGGTACCCGTAGGCCATGCGCTTGAGCACTTTGATCCTATTGTTGATCCCTTCGAGTAGACTCGTGTGCAGCGCGTAGCGGCAGTGGGCCAGGATGCCGTCCAGCTTGGCCTTGAGGTTGCGGGCGAAGGTCTTCAACGGCTCGATGCGGCTGCGGATTGCCCGTTGGTACCATTCGTCGAAGAAACGCCGCGCGGCCCCCGGATAGATGTAGTCCCACAGGTGCTTGAGGTCGTCTTTGAGAACATAGACCGTGGCCAAGCGCCGGTTGACTGCCAGCAGCTCCCGCAACCGCACCCGGTCGTCGGGCGAGACGTTCTCGCGGTTACGGAGCAGCAGCCAGCGGGCTCCCTTGATCACCTTCCGGGCCTGCCGGTCGCGGCGCACGCGGTGGGCCTCATCCACGCGCACGCGGTCGATCACCTCGCGGCCGTACTTGGCCACCACGTGGAACAGGTCGTAGACGATGGCCGCCTGGGGGCACCGGGCGCGCACTTCCTCCTCGTAGGCGGGGTTCATGTCCATGACCACAGCCTTCAGGCGCTGACACCCCTCTGGGCCCAGCAGGTCAAAGAAGGGGCGGATTTCCTCGCGGCCCCGGCCTCGGCCGACCCACAGCACCCGTTTCCGGTACGGGTCGACGATGACGGTGGCGTAGCGGTGACCGCGGCGCAGAGCGAACTCGTCCATCGCAATCACGGTGACCTCCGAGAGGTCCACGGGCAGCAGGCGGGCGCGGAGGGCAGCCAGGTCGAGGGTTTTGACCGTGTCCCAATCCAGACCGTAGCAGTCGGCCACATGTTGGATGGGCAGGACCCGGCACAGCCGGACGACGCTCTCGGCCAGGCGGGATGTGACGCGCGCCCACGCCGAGAGCCAGGGCAGGGCCTCGATCTTTGGCCCGCAGGTGGGGCAGGCCACCCGGTAGCGTGGGAGCCAGACGTACGTGTGGGCGTCGAGAACCGGCAGGTCCCGCACGCACCGCAGCGTGACCTCGCGGACCTGCCGGCGTTCCTGGCCGCAGCCCGAGCATCGGAACGTCGGCTTGGCGCGGACGAGCCGGATCTCCACGCGGGCAGGGCTGGTGCCCTCGGGGGATACACGGTGCACAGCACTTACGGTGTAGCCTTCCCACCCAGTGAGCAGGGCGGTAGAGTGGTCTTGAGGCAAGGTGACAGATCCCTCCCCGAGCGAATGTGTGACATTACATCGTCGAGGATACGGGTGAGTCGCCTTGCCTTCAACTCTCAGCCCCGGTTTCACCTGATGAACCTAAAAATTCATCCTCGACCCGTCCATGGAAGTTCTCGACCATGCCATTGAAGCGCGGCGCTCGAACCGGGATGGTGAGGTGGCGGGCGCCGTAGCGTTGCTCGACGAGGCGGGTGAAGGCGGAGGCGCGCTTGGCCTCGACGTGGCCGATGAATTCGCTGCCATTGTCGGTCTGCAGGGTGAGCTGCGTCACGTCGACGCCGTGGCGGAGGAGGTGCTGGAGGAGCAGGTGGGCAAAGCGCAGGGAGTTGATCTCCGAGCGCTCATAGGCCAGGCAGACGTAGGCGATCCCGGTGGTGACATCTTTGGCCGTGTATTCGACGCCGGGGAGCTGCTTGGCCTGAATGGCTGGGAGCAGCACGGGGATATCGTCGAGGTCTTTGGTGTCGACCTGAAGCTTCTCGAAGGCGCGCATGACTTTGCGGACCTCGGTGGCGAGCCGGCGGCGCTGCCAGCGCTTCGGGCGGCGCTTGATCAGGCCATGGGCGTGGAGGATCCGGTTGATGGTCGCGGTGGAGCGATGGATCCCGCGACGAGCGAGCAGCGCCTGGATCTTGTCCTGGCCCAGGCGAGGATTTCGGCGGCGCAGGCGGACGACCTCGTGCTCGATGGGTGGCGGGGTCTTGTGAGGTGGGGCGTGGCCGGGCCGCCGGCGGTCGACCAGAGCCTTCCAGCCGCCCTGGCGGTAGCGCCGGACCCAGGACCGGACGGTCTTGCGATCGCAGCCGAAGGCGCGGGCGGTGAGGGAGACGTTGCGGTGCTCGAGATAGTACTGGACGAGGCGCTGGCGAACGCCTTGGGGATGGCGGGAGTCGGCGATGCGTGCACGGTAGGTCTCCGGGGGCATCTCACACCTCGATGAAGGGTCGGAGATTGATGCGATGTTGCTCACCCAGAAGATAGGCTGGGGGTGGGGAGCTTTGACCCGACGAGTCCCGGGGGGGGCCGGGCTGGAGCCTTCCAATGGAAGGGGGCCAGGATGTACGGCACAATGACCTGCCCGCCTGGCACCCCAGCGGCGAGTACATCCTCTTCCAGTCCCAGGATCCCGCGCTCGATCTGCCGGTCGGGGACCGGCTGGAGGCGTACCTCACCCAGGGCGGCGCCGGCCTGAACCACAACCTGTGGTTCATCACCCGGGACGGCCGCCGGGCCTGGCAACTCACCCGCGTCCGGACGGGCGAGGCCAGCCTCCACCCGCACGTCAGCCCCGACGGGCGTACCGTCTTCTGGGCGGCGCGCGTCCAGGAGGGGCGGCGCAAGGTCTGGGCGCTGCGCCTGGCCGACCTGGTGCTGGACGGCGGTGAGCCCCGCCTGACCAACGTGCGCACGCTGCGTCCGCGTGGCGACCCCGCGACCTTCTACGAGAGCCACGGCTTTGCGCCCGACGGGCACACGGTGATCTTCTCGGCGAGCATCGGCCGCGCCCGCCCCTTCGAACTGGACATCTGGACGCTAGACCTGCGCACGGGCCGGCTGCGGAACCTGACGAACACGCCCGGGGAGTGGGACGAGCACGCCCAGATCGCGCCGGACGGCCGCACCATCGCGTGGATGACCAACCGGGGCTACCCGGTGCCCGTGCGCGACTTCTCCCGCTACGGCGCCACGCTGCACACCGACTACTGGCTGATGGACGCCGACGGCGGCCAGCAGCGGCGGCTGACCTTCTTCAACGAGCCGGGCGCCACGGAGTACGCCGGCGGCCGCACCATCGTGGCCGACAGCGCGTGGAACCGTGCGGGTGATGCCCTGGTGGCCACGATGATCGTCTTCGCCGGCCGGCAGCCCAAGCGGCGTATCGTCCGGCTGGACCTGGCACTGCGTCGCTAACCGGCAGCCCGTTGATGTCTGCTCCCGCGCCGCCGCCAGGGCTACGGGCTCTGTCGTCACAGGCACGATGGCCGATCGTCTGGCGGGTGCTCGTGACTGGCGCTCCACTTCGTGAAAAAGGGTCGGGCGGCGGCCGCGGAGTCCGGAGTCGTTGATCCCACCCGCGACCCGAGCGCCAGCCTCCGCCCGGAGACCTGCCGACCCCGCGGCTGGCCCAGTCCCGTGCCGGGGTGTTATCCTGCGGGCGCGGCACACAGAAAACACATCCTGAACCGGGGATTTGTGCGAAGTGGGTATCCACCTGTCAAGCCATTTGTGATTGTTACCCAACCCGGCATCATCGCGCCATCTACGGTGTTACCCGGGCAAGGTGGGGAGTAGAGGATACGGAGGTCTGTGCCACCACCGGCTACCACCGCAAGGCCGCGATCCGTGTCTTGACCCGGCCGCCCCGTCCCGCCTCGGCGCGGCGCCGCGGCCGCCCGTCCCCCTACACCCCCCGGCTCCTCACCGTCCTGGGGTACATTTGGGAGGCCGCCGGCTACCCGTGGTCGGTCCGGCTCAAGGCCCTCCTGCCTCTCTGGCTGCCCTGGGCGAAGCAGCACGTTGCCATCTCCCCCCAGATGGAGCGCCACCTCCACATCATCAGCCCCAGCACGATCGATCGCCACCTCCGTCAGAAAAAACAGCGGCTGCGCCGCCGCCTCTACGGGCGCACGAAACCAGGCACCCTGCTCAAGCACCACATCCCTGTCAAGACCCAGCATTGGGATGTCACTGTCCCCGGCTTTACCGAGGTCGACCTGGTCTCCCATTCCGGCGACTCCGCCGCCGGCGACTTCATCCAGTCGCTCAATCTCACCGACATCTACTCCGGGTGGGTCGAGACCCGGGCCGTCATGGGCAAGACCAGACCGCGGTGGGCGCCGCCGTGGACGACATGCGGGCCATGCTGCCCTTTCCGTTGCGGGGCCTCGACTCCGACAACGGCGCCGAATTCATCAACCTCCATCTCTTCCGCTACTGTGAGGCCCGCGCGATTCAGTTCACCCGTGGCCGGCCCTACAAGAAAGACGACAATGCCCATATCGAGCAGAAAAACTGGACGCATGTCCGCCGGCTCCTGGGCTGGCACCGCTACGATTCCCCGCAGGCGCTGGCCGCGATCAACGACCTCTACCGGCACGAACTCCGGCTCATGATGAACCTGTTTCAGGTAAAAAAAACGGCGCGCGTCCCCACGGTTCCCCAAGTCCGGGCGGCACTCCAGTACCTGCTGAAAACGTGGTCAGGATACTGCATCGTGTGCGGCCAAGCCGTCCCCAGCGTCGTCAAAGATGACTCTTCCTAGACATGACGTAGTAGTACTAGGCGAACGAGACCCGCACCGGCTCCCGGGCCGCCTCCTCCATCGCGAAGTAGTCCCGCTCCCCGAAGCCGAACTGGCGGGCCATGACGTTGGTCGGAAAGCTCTGCAGGGACGTGTTGTAGCGCATCACCGTGTCGTTGTAGAACTGCCGCGCGAAGGCGATCTTGCTCTCGGTGCCCGCCAGCTCTTCCTGGAGCTGCATGAAGTTCTCGCTGGCGCGCAGCTGCGGGTAGTTCTCGGCCACGGCGAACAGGCTGCGCAGGGCCTGGGTCAGCATGTTCTCGGCCTGGCCCTGGTCGCGTACCGTGCCCGCGGCGATCGCGCGGGCCCGCGCCTCGGTGACCCGTTCGAACACCTCCCGTTCGTGGGCGGCGTAGCCCTTGACGGTCTCCACCAGGCTGGGAATCAGATCGTACCGGCGGCGCAGCTGGACGTCGATCTGGGACCACGCGTTGTCCACCCGGTTGCGGAGCAGGACCAGCCGGTTGTAGGTGACGACCAGCCACAGCACCACCAGGGCGACGAGCCCGATGACGTAGACCACACGGCACCTCCCTACCCCTGCCGGGGGCGGCGTGGAGCCGGACCTCAGGCTGAACCCGGTCCGTCCACTGAGTTCGCGCCCGGCGGCGCGCGCTCCCCTGCGCGAACCGCCCGACACCCCGTGACTGGGTCTGGTATAATGACCCTAAGGTCAGCCCAGAGAAAGGGGTATCCGCCGTGCGCCTGATGCGAGTGCGTCGCGTCGCCCTCGATCAGCAGAACAACCCGGTGGTGCTGCTCGTCGACGAAGACGAGACGATCGCCCTGCCCATCTGGATTGGCCAGGCCGAGGCCATGGCGATCGCCATGCGCCTTCAGAGCGTCCAGCCGCCGCGGCCGATGACCCATGACCTGCTGGCCAGAGTGCTCGAGCAACTCGCCACCAAGGTCTTGAAGGTCGTGGTCTCCGATGTGCGCGACGCGACCTACTACGCCGAGATCCACCTGTCCCGCAACGGCGCCGCCTATGTGATCGACTCGCGGCCCAGCGACGCCATCGCGCTGGCGCTGCGGGCCGACGCGCCTATCTTCGTGGAGGACAAGGTGGCTGCTCAGGCCATCTCGCTGCGCCGGCTGCCCTCGGAGGGCGAGGAGCGGGCCGAGGAGGAAGGCGAACTCGACCCGCAGGAGTTTCGCAAGTTCCTCGAGCGCGTCAAGCCCGACGACTTCCGCCGGACCGTGCACTGACCGCTTGACGACCGGCGCGTGGTCTACGGGGCCCGGGGTGCACCGCGCGCCACTCCCGGCGCCCGCGCGCCCCGGGTGGCGTACAGTCGGCACCCGGCAGGGTGGTCACGCGTCCTGCGCCGGCCGATCGCCCTCGAGCGCGAGATAGACCTCACCGGCCAGCGCCGGGCCGATGCGGCGCGGGTGCCCTTCCACCCGGATCTCCACGCCACGGCGCCCCGCGGCCACCACCTCCACCGGCGCGCCCGGCACCAGGCCGGCGGCCGCCAGCTCGCGTACGGTGTCGGCGTCCCGGTCGTTCACGCGCGTCACGGTCCCGCGCTGGCCCGCTCTGGCATCGGCGAGGACGACGCCCCCTGCCGGGGCCACCGCGCCCTCACGGGTCGGGATCGGGTGGCCGTGGGGGTCCACCGCAGGCTCGCCCAGTGCCTCCGCGATGCGGTCCTCCAGATCCTCCGAGAGGGCGTGCTCTAGGCGGTCGGCTTCCCCGTGCACCCGGTCCAGGCGGACGCCCAGGTACCTGCTGAGGTAGAGCTCGAGCAGCCGGTGGTGGCGGATGACTTCCAGCGCCACCTTCTGGCCGGCCTCGGTGAGCTCGACGCCGTGGTACGGCGTGTGGCGGACCAGGCGCAGCCGCGCCAGCCGCTTGAGCATGTTGGTGACCGAAGCCGGCGCCACGGCCAGCTCCTGGGCCAGACGTGTGGTGGTCACCGGGCGCTCGCGCTCGGCGAGGCGGTAGATCGTCTTGAGGTAGTCCTCGACCGCCTGGCTCAGTGGTGCCGGCATGCCCCGTCTCCGATCGCGTGCATCGCGGTCCGTCAGGCCACGAACAGCCCTGTCAGATACATGACCGCCAGGCCCACGGCAAACCCCGCGAAGTTGGTGGCGGTCATGAGTTCCTCCCCCGCCTGCCGCACCATGAGCCGGCCGAGCTCGTAGACCACCTGGAAGATCGCCCCCGCGCCGATGGCCAGGAACAAAGTGGCGGCCACGGGGGAGTAGGTGAAGCCCCCGAGCCATGCCCCCAGGATCGTCGGAGCGCCGGCCAGCATCCCCATCGACGCCAGGTGCATCATGGCCGGGCGGTCCCGGGCGATGGGGGCCACGATCCCCAGCCCCTCGGTGGTATTGTGCAGCATGAACCCCAGCACCAGGAACGTGCCAAGCCTGATCTCGCCCACGGCGTAGGCCGCGCCGATGGCCAGACCTTCCCCCAGGTTGTGCAGCCCGATGCCCAGCGCGATGAGATACGCCAGCACCAGGCGTCCCGTCGCGTCGTCGCCTGCGGCCCGCGTGGTCCGCCGCACGACCAGCGTCAGCCCCAGCAGCGTCCCCAGGGCGCCCAGCGTCACCAGCGCGGTGCCCTGCAGCGCCTCGGGTACGCCCGCCCGCAGCTCCAGCGCCTCCTCCAGGGCGTCGACGCCCAGGAACACCAGCAGCCCCCCGGTCAGGCTCAGGAAGAAGTTCGTCCACCGCCGGCCCATGCGCCGGAGGAACGGAAACCACAGCAACCCGACGAAGACCGGGACCACGCCGACGTAAGTGCCCAGGAGGGTGAAGGTCGCCAGGTAGCGGGCGTCGGGCGCCGGCGAGGCCACGGCGACGGGCACCTCGTGCTCGATCGTCAGGCCGGTGCTCGTGAGGAGTTTGATCGCCACGGGCTCCCCCTCCACCCACGGATAGGGGACGACGATCGTGGCCCGCCCCAGGCGCGGGATCGTGCGGTCCGGCGTGATCGTGTGCTGCCAGTACGCATCGTCCATCAGCACCTGGGCCACCGTCACCGGCTCCGGCCCGCCGTTGGTCACGTGCAGGACGACCTCGCCGTCGCGCAGGACGACCCGCTCGACGGTCAGCTTCTCCACCGGCGGAAAAGCCGCTTCGAAGATCCCCAGCGGCCCATGGCGCAGGAACAGCACCACGAAGACCGCAAGCAGCGCCAGCGGGCCCAGGCCGTAGAGCAGGAGGCGGCGGTGGTCAGACGGCGCCATCGGGCGTCACCTCGAAGAACCCCGTCCACCCCAGTTCGGTGAACTCGCTCTGGTGGGCGTGGAACATGAACCGGCCCGGCCGCCGGTACCGGAACTCCAGGATCGCGCGCTGGGCCTGGCAGAGCATGACGGTGTCGGTGAACTCCGACGGGGTCAGGCTGGTGCCCGTCGGGTAGACGTGGAAGAAGTTGGCGTGGAGATGCAGCGAGTTGATCGGGTCGAACTCGGTGATGTTCACCAGGTAGATGCGTACCAGCTCGTGCTGCCTGATGCGGATGGGATGCCGCAGGTAGTAGAACGGCACGGTGTTCACCGCGTAGATCTCGTTCTCGCCGTCGAAGTTGGTGTCGAAGGCGTTCATCATCATGACCAGCTCGCGGGCCGGCGACCGCCCCTGCGGAGGATCCACGATGAAAACCCCGTAGAGTCCCTTGTGGATGTGGCGCTTGAGGGGCTGCACGTGACAGTGGTAGAGGTGCAGCCCGAACGGCGCTGCGTCGAACTCGTAGACGAACGACCTGCCCCGCTCGATGGGCTCGATGCCATCCATGGCCGCGTCGTGGAAGCCGTGGAAGTGGATGTTGTGAGGGTGGGTGCCGGCGTTGACGAAGCGCACGCGCACCCGGTCGCCCTCGCGGGCGCGCAGGGTCGGCCCCGGCACCTGCGCGTTGTACGCCCACGCCGGGAACTTGACGCCGGGGGCGACCTCGATCTCGCGGTCGGTGGCCACCAGCTGGTACTCGCGGAGCGTCTGCCCTCCGGGCAGCCGGCTGACCTTCCCCCAGTCGAACGCCGTTAGGTAGCGCGCCGGGTCGATGCCGGCCTGACGCGGCTCGACCTCGCCGATCGTGCCCAGGCCCGCATGGGCCTGGTGCTCGCCTGCGCGTTCCTGATGGGTGCCCGCGGCGCCTGCCGGCGCCAGCCCCAGCCTCCCTGTGACCGCCCCGGTGGCGCCGGCGGCGGCCAGCCTGAACAGCTCGCGGCGGGACACTCGCCCCCCCATGGCCCCCTCCTTTAGCCATCGCTAAATTAGTCTGTGTTAAATCTTGGAGGGGCGCCGACGGTGTGTCAAGTGGCAGGCGCGTCCACACGGGCCGCCGGCCGGGAGGGCCGTCACGCCCTGGGCCGGTGCTGGATCGCCTCGGGGACGCGGACCAGGTCGGGCTGAACGAGGGCGAACTGCCAGCGCAGCGGGACCCGCTGCCGCGGCCGATCCGCCAATCGTCATGGTCCGGTGGCCACGAGGGCGTCATGGGTCGCGGCCATGCAGGTGTTCATCACCACCTGGAGCCCTGCTGCCCGGGCCCGGGCCGCGGCCTCTTCGTGCACCACGCCCAGCTGCATCCAGACCACGCGCGCTCCGATGGCGATGGCGTCGTCCACGACCGACGGCACGAACTCGCTGCGCCGGAAGATCAGCACGACGTCGACGCGATCCGGGACATCCCTCAGACTCGGGTACGCGCGCTCGTCCAGTACCTCGATGAGCCGGGGGTTCACGGGAATGATGCGGTACCCGACCTCCTGCAGGTACCGGGCCACCTCGTGGCTGGGCCGGTCGGGGCGATCGCTGAGCCCGACGACCGCGATCGTCCTGGCCGCGCGGAGGATCCCGGCGAGCACGTCGACAGGCGGGCGCATCGGGTCGGGCATCGTCACGCGCTCAGGAGCTGCTCGAGCTTCGCGCGGTTGAACCCCACCACCGCCTCGCCGTCGATGACGGTGACCGGCGTCGCCGAGTAGCCCAGCTGCATGAGCTCGTCGAACGCCTGCTCGTCGGCGCTCACGTCTTTCTCCGTGTACATCATGCCTCGCTCGTGAAGGAACTCCCTCACCTTGCGGCAGAACAGTCAGCCCGGCTGCGAGTACACCACGATGGTCTTCGGCACGGCTCACCTCCGTCGATGCACCGCATGGCTCCGTCCTCGGAACTCCATTGCCGATGGCTGATATTCCACACCGGGGGTCGGCAGCGGCAAAGCCACTGCCGACCCCCATGATCGCCGACACGGTGCGCCGACGGCTAGCGGAGACCGATATCGGCCAGCGACTGCACCAGCGCGAGCCGCACCGACGCCCCGACGGAGACGGGCGGCCAGCTGACGGGCGGACGCACGGGGGTCGCAATCTTCCCTGTGTCATTCCTCGGCCCCGGCTGCGTGAACGGCAGCTCCACCTGCGCGAGCGCAGGCGCCGCGCCCACCATCACGACCACCCCCAACACGAACATCGCCACGAACACACGCACCTTCATTCACCTCCCTCGGTCGTCGGCCCGGCCCTACTCCCGGCCGTCGTCCTGCCGGGCCGACGCCTGTACCGTAGAGGGCGCGGTGACCGCTGCAACAGGCAGCCCGATGCGCCGGTCCGCACCACTCGATGATGGCCTGGTCGTCGTCGGCCACGCCCCAGATAGGGATCTTGGCTCCGGGCACCTGCCGCAGGGCGGCCAGGACCGCCATACCGTCCTGCTTGTGCGTCGCGAGGTCGTACAGCAGGATGTGTTCACCAGCGATCGGCCGCGTCAGCGCGTCGCGACCGCTGCCGAACGCACCGGCCACGCGCACGCCCTCCTGCTGGCCCAACAGGCTGCTGATCCCGTCCCGGACCAGGGGACTGGCATGAATGAGGCCGAGAACCACAGGACCCACGGTTCCCCGCTGGTGACGGTAGCGCCTGGCCGGGCCGCTGACTGTAATGCGGCTCACAGATAGCGGGCACAGCGCGGCCCGGACAGGGACGCTGTAGCCGCGCGGGCCCGGGCTCCGGCATCCCGGGGATCCGCGCTTCCGGCGTCAGGCCGGGTGCCACCGTTGCCCGTCCCGCTGCACCAGGCGCGTCGCCGCCGCAGGCCCCCATGAGCCCGCTGCGTAGACCGCCACGTCCGGCGGGGTGTCCAGCACCGGCGTGTAGAGGCTCCACGCGGCCTCGACCTCGTCGGCCCGGACGAAGAGCGTCTGGTCGCCCGCCAGGATATCCAAAAGCAACGTCTCGTACGCGTCGGGGAGCGGCGAGAAGGCATCCGCGTAGCGGAACCGCAGCCGCTGCGCCTGGAGGGTCAGGCCCTGTCCGGGCGCCTTGACCTGGAATCCGAGCTCGAACCCCTCGTCGGGCTGGATGGTGATCACCAGCACGTTGCGGTGGAGGGTCTCGATGCCGTAGGCGCGGAACACTGACACCGGCGGCCGGCGGAACGTCACGACGATCTGGGTCATGCGCGCCGGCAGGCGCTTGCCGGTCCGCAGGTAGAACGGCACGCCGTGCCACCGCCAGTTGGCGACTTCCAGCCGCAGTGCTACATAGGTTTCGGTCTGCGAGTCTGCGGCCACGCCGGGCTCCTGCCGGTAGCCGGGCACCGATGCACCGTCGATGCGCCCGGGAGCGTACTGCCCGAACACCACGGCCTCGCGCGGGATGGGGGCGAGGCTTCGCAGGACCTTTACCTTCTCGTTGCGGATGGCGTCGGCCTCGAACGCGACGGGGACCTCCATCGCCACCAGGGTGAGGAGCTGCGTGGCGTGGTTCTGGATCACGTCTCGCAGGGCACCTGCCCGTTCGTAGTAGCCGGCCCGCCTGCCGATGCCGTCACCCTCGGCCACCGTGATCTGCACGCTCTCGATGCAGTCGCGGTTCCACAGCGTCTCGAAGATGGCGTTGGCGAACCGGAAGACCAGCAGGTTCTGGACGGTCTCCTTGCCCAGGTAGTGGGCGATGCGGTAGACCTGCACCTCGTCGAAGTGGCGGTGGACGAGGCCGTTGAGCTCCCGGGCCGTGGTCAGGTCACGGCCGAAGGGCTTCTCGATCACCAGTCGCGTCCGGCCCGCGCTGCGGTGCAGCCCCGCCTCGCCGAGCCCCGCGATCGTGCCGGGGAACGCTTCGGGCGGCAGGGCCAGGTACAGCACGCGGTTGGCGGGAAGGCCGTGCGCCTGCTCCAGCGACGTCAGCCGCCCCGCCAGCGCCAGGTAGCCCGCGATACCTCTCGCGCCCAGCCCCTGGTAGTAGAGACACGCCTCGCACCAGCCGGCGGCGCGCTCCGCGTCGAAGCCCGCCTCCCGCAAGGCCTGCCGCGCCCATGCGCGGAACTCCGCATCGCCCTGGTCCGCCCGCGCCGCACCGACCACGACGGCGCGTTCGTGCACCAGACCCCGCTCCGCCAGCCGGTACACCGCCGGCAACAGCTTGCGGCGCATCAGGTCGCCGGTGCCGCCGAGCACCACGATGCTGGCGGGATCGGTCCTGCCGTCGGCGGGCAGCCTCACGCCGGCCTCACCGCCTGTGGGGCGCAGCCGAAACCCGGGGCGGGGGCTGCGCCTCACGCCCGCCGGATCGGGTGCCCGCCGAACTGGTGGCGCAGGGCTACCAGCAGGCGATCGCCGAAAGGCGACGCGTCACGCGACCGGAAACGCCGCTGCAGCGCCAGGGTGATCACCGGAATGTCGCACGCGAGCTCGACGGCCTCCATCACCGTCCACCGTCCCTCGCCGCTGTCCTCCACGTGGGGCGCGATCCCCTCGAGCGTCGGGTTGTCGGCCAGCGCGCGGGCGGCGAGGTCCAGCAGCCACGACCGCACCACGCTGCCGTGGCGCCACAGGTCCGCGATCTGCGGGAGGTCGAGGCCGAGCTCTGCCTTCCGCGCCATCAAGGCGAAACCCTCGGCGTAGGCCTGCATCAGCCCGTACTCGATGCCGTTGTGCACCATCTTGACGAAGTGGCCGGCCCCGGACGGCCCCACCCGCGCCCAGCCACGGTCAGGGCCGGGGGCCAGCGCCTGGAACACCGGCGTCAGGTGCGCGATGACGTCTGCGTCCCCGCCGATCATCAGGCAGTAGCCGTGCTCCCGCCCGAAGACGCCACCGCTGGTGCCGACGTCCAGGAAGTGCACGCCCCGCTGCGCGAGCTGCCCGGCGCGACGTCTCGAGTCGCGGTAGAACGAGTTCCCGCCGTCGACCAGCACGTCTCCCGGCGCGAGGTGCGCCAGCAGTCCGTCGATCGTCTCGTCCACGGCGCCGGCGGGCACCATCATCCAGACGACCCGCGGCGGCGCCAGCCGGCCGGCCAGATCGGCCAGGGAGACCGCCCCGGTGCCGCCCAGGACCGCCAGGCGCGCGACGGCGTCCCGGTCGTGCGCGTACCCGACGACACGGTGTCCGCCGCGCAGCAGACGCTCCGCCATGCCACCGCCCATGCGGCCCAGGCCCACCATCCCGAGTTCCATCCCTCACCGTCCCCGGCCGTCCGCGCGCCCGGCGCGGCCACGCCCTCCAGATGTTCTCACCCCAGCCGACGCCTGAGGCCTGCCAGCAGCTGCGCGAGGCCGGCGGCGGCGTCGCGCCCGAGCCCGAGCCGCAGCACACGGCGGCCGCGCTGCACCAGCGCCTGGTAGTCGCCCGCGGCCTGCGCCTGGATCAGCGTCCCGAACGAGTAGCGTCCGCCGGGCACGGGGACGTCGTCAGCCGGCTGGTCCACGAGCTGCAGGAACCGCCCGGTATTGGGGCCGCCCTTGTGGAGCTGCCCGGTCGAGTGCAGGAAGCGCGGGCCGAAGCCGGCGGTCGTGGCAACCCGATACCGCCGCGCCAGCAGCTCCCGGATCTCCTGCAGGCTGGCCCACGTCTTAGGCCCTGGAGCCAGGAACGCCAGCAGGGCCACGTACTCCCCTTCCCGCAGCCCGCTCAGCCAGGCCTCCAGCACCTCGGGGGCGGCTGCGTGCTCGGCGGCGATCTCCTGGACCTCGTCGGCAGACGCGCCGTGAGCCATGGCCCGCGCCGCCAGGTCCTTCGCCAGCTGCACGTCGGGCTGCGTGAACGGGTGAATGCCGAGTACCATGCCAGCGGCCGCGGTGGCGACCTCCCACCGCAGGAACTCCTGTCCCAGCTGCGTCACGCGATCCAGCCCAATGCGCACGACGGGATGTCCGGCCGACGCCAGCGCCTCCGCCCGGGCCTCCAGGGTGTCCGTCGCACCGGCCAGGCCAATGACGACGAAGACCCGGTCCGTCCCGTACCCACCGGCATCCAGCCACGGCTCGTCTACCACCGGCACCAGGCCCCTACCGTCTTTGCCCGTGCTCTCGGCCAGCAACTGCTCGACCCACACCGGCAGCGCGGCAACCTCCGGCGAGGCCAGGAAGGTCACCTTGTCGCGCCCTGCCAGGGCCAGCTCGCCCAGTGCCGCACCGAGCGCCAGGGCCGGGTTGTCCGCGCACGGAACGCCGGGGCCGATGGCCTCGGCGAACTCGCGGGCGCCGGCGAGCAGGCCACGGACGTCGGCGCCCATCAGGGCCGCGGGGACGAGTCCGAACACTGACAGGGCAGAGTAGCGGCCACCGACGTCGGGGGGTGCGGTGACGGTGCAGCGGAACCGCCGTGCCGCCGCCAGCCGCGCCAGCGGCGTCTGCGGGTCCGTCATGGCGATGAAGCGCCGGCCCGGAGCGCCACCCCCCGCACGGCTCCAGTCCCAGAAGTAGCGGAAGAGCGCCAGCGTCTCGGTCGTGGTCCCGGACTTGCTCGACACCAGGACCAGGGTGTGGGCCGGCTCCAGCCTGGCGGCCGTGGCGCGGATCGCGGCCGGGTGCGTCGTGTCCAGGACCGTCAGGGCCGGCGCGCCGGACGCCGGTGTCAGCGTGCGCGCACACACCTCCGGGGCCAGGCTCGACCCGCCCATGCCGAGCAGCAGCACGTCCCGCACGCCCTCGTCGCGCACCTGGCGCGCGAGCGCCTCGAGCGCATCGACCAGCGTCGACGGCGCAAACGGCAACGCGAGCCAGCCCAGACGATTGGCGAGCTCTGGCAGCGGCGACGACGCCCACAGCGTTGGATCCCGGGCCCACAGGCGGCGGGGGACCTCGATCTCGTCCCACCGGCGGAGGCGATCGGCGACCCGGGCCTGGTACGGGCCCAGGCTCATGCGCTGCATGGTAAGGACACTACTCGGCGTCCGCGCCGGGTCCCTTTGCCCGTGGGCCAGGCACGCGCCGCCGGCGTGCCGCGTCGACGGCAGCGCAGCGCGCGCACGAGGCGTCGCAGGGCTCGACGTGAATGGTGACGTCCACGCCGGGCAGCGCCTCGCGAATATGCTGCTCGAGGTCGTCGGTCAGCGCATGGGCCTCCTGCACGGTCGACGACCGGTGGACCACCAGGTGCACGTCGACGAACCGGTCGGCGCCCGCCTGCCGCGTGCGCAGGGCATGGTAGTCGAGCACCTCAGACCTGTGCGCCTCGAAGACATCGTGCACCTTTGCGACCTCGTGGGGCGGCAGCTGGGCGTCCATCAGTCCGGCCACCGAACGGCGGACGAGGACGATGCCCATCCAGACGATGTGACCGCCGACCACCAGGGCGGTCAGGGCGTCGAGGGGCGCCCACCCGGTGACGGTAGCGAGGCCCAGGCCCGCGGCCACGCCCACCGACGTCAGCACGTCGGAGAGCAGGTGTCGGGCGGAGGCCTCCAGCGCGATCGACCGGCTGACGCGGGAGATGCGCAGCAGGAACAGGGCTACCGCCAGGTTGGCGACCGTGGCCAGCCCCAGCAGCCCGAAGCCCACCGGCAGCTGCTGCAGCGGCTGCGGGCGCAGCAGGCGGCGCACGGCGGTGATCACAACCCAGCCCCCCGCCACACCGATCAGGGCCCCCTCGGTGGCGCTGCTGACGTACTCGGCCTTGGCGTGCCCGTACGGGTGCGTCTGGTCGGGCGGCCGCACGGCCACGACGATGCTGGCCAGGGCCACGTTGGCGGCGACGACGTTGACCACCGATTCCGCCGCATCGGACAGGAGCGCGACGGATCCCGTAATCAGGTACGCGGCCACCTTGAAGCCGAGGATCGCCAGGCCGGTGGCCACCGAGACCAGCGCGGCGCGGATCTTGACGGGAGGGGTGCTCGCCAGTTGGGCCACCCGTTTCTGCTCGCCCCTGGGGCGTTCCCGTCCATTGTACGCGTCTCTCCTCCCCGCTGCAGGTCCGCCTGGCCGGGCGCCCGCCGCCGGCACCCCCAGGAGTTGCCTGCGGTGGGCCCGAAGATCTGACCATCACGCCTGTTGGTTCGGAGTGTGACCCGCGCGATGGCCGTCTCTTCGCCCGCGTTCACCCGCCGCAGAGGCCGCCTGACCCGCGCCGCCGTCCTGGGCGCCGGCGTGATGGGCGCCGCGATCGCAGCGCACCTGGCCAACGCCGGCATTCCCACCCTGCTCCTGGACATCCCGCCCGGCGACCTCACCGACGACGAGCGGCGCCGCGGGCTGACGCTGACGTCGCCGGAGGTGCGCACCCGCCTGGCCCGGCAGGGGCTGGAGCGCGCGATGCGGGCGCAGCCGGCGGCGTTCTACAGCGCCGCCCGGGCCGGGCTCATCACCATCGGCAACCTCGAAGACGACCTCGAGCGGCTGCGCGAGGTGGACTGGATCATCGAGGCGGTGATCGAGGACCTGGCCGTCAAGCAGGACCTGCTGGCGCGGATCGAAACCCACTGGACGCCGGGCGTGATCGTCAGCACCAACACCTCGGGGTTGCCGGTGGCGAAGATCGCCGAGCGCACCGGGGGAGCGCTGCGCGCGCACTTCTTGGGCACCCACTTCTTCAATCCCCCGCGCTACATGAAGCTCCTGGAGCTCATCCCGACGCCGCAGACCGAGCCCTGGGTGGCGGACACGGTCGCGCGCTGGGGCGAGCGGATGCTCGGCAAGGGCGTCGTCTACGCCAGAGACGTGCCCAACTTCATCGCCAATCGCATCGGCACCTACGGCTTCCTGAAGACGGTTCACCTCATGCTGGAGCTGGGGCTAGACGTCGACGAGGTCGACGACCTCACCGGCCCGCTGCTGGGACGGCCGCGCAGTGCCACGTTCCGCACAACCGACCTCGTCGGGCTCGACGTCGCCCTGCACGTCGCGGCCAACGCCTACCGCCTGCTGCCCGGCGACGAGGAGCGTGCGGTCTTCCAGCCCCCGGCGTTCATGGAGGAGATGGCGCGCCGCGGCTGGCTGGGCGACAAGTCCGGCGGCGGGTTCTACCGGCGGCAGGATGGCGAGATCCTCGTCCTGGACTACCGCACGCTGGACTACCGACCCCGCCGGCGCGTCTCTACGCCGGCCCTGGACGCCGCCCGGGCCATCGAGGACCCGGCCCGCCGGCTGGCCGCCCTCCTGGCGATGGGGGACCGGTACGGCGACTTCCTCCGGCGGCTGCTGCGCGCGGTCTTCCTGTACGCGGCGCGCCGCATCCCCGAGATCAGCGACGATGTGGTGAACGTGGACCGCGCCATGCGGTGGGGCTTCGCCTGGGACCTGGGCCCGTTCGAACTGCACGATGCGCTGGTCGCCGTGGGGGCGGCCGGCGCCCTGCGCCCCGACGACGCCACCCTGCCACCGCTCGTGCGCGCGGTCCACGAGCGCGGGACCGGGACGTTCTACCGGGATGCCGACGCCGCGCGGCACTACTTCGACCTGCGCAGCGAAACGTACCGCCCCGAGCCCGGCATGCGGGACCGCATCGTGCTGGCCTGGCTCAAGCGCGCCGGAGGCGTGGTTGCCACCAACCCCGGCGCGAGCCTGGTGGACCTGGGCGACGGGGTGGCGTGCCTGGAGTTCCACGCCAAGGCCAACGCCATCGGCGAGGATGGGCTGCGGATGGCCCGCACCGCGCTGGAGCGCGTCGCGGCCGACTTCGACGCCCTGGTCATCGGCAACCAGGGCGCCGACTTCAGCGCGGGGGCCAACCTCGTCCTGGTTCTGCTCGAGGCGCAGGAGGGCAACTGGGAGGAATTGGACCTGGCGCTGCGGGCGTTCCAGCAGGTGGCGACCGCGATTCGGCGCGCGCCGTTCCCGGTGGTGGCGGCGCCATTCGGGCGCACGCTGGCGGGCGCGGTGGAGTTGTGCATGGCATGCCCCCACGTGCAGGCGGCCGCCGAGACGTACATGGGCCTCGTCGAGACCGGCGTCGGCCTGATCCCTGCCGGCAGCGGCACGATGGAGATGGCGCGCCGCGCGGCGGCGTGCATTCCCGACGGCGCAGACGCGGACCTGCTGCCGTTCGTGCGGTGGGTGTTCGACACCATGGCCACCGCCCGTGTGTCCACCTCGGCGGAGGAGGCCAGGGCCCTGGGCTACCTGCGGCCCTCCGATGGCATCTCGGTGAACGGCGAGCTCCTGCTGGCCGACGCCAAAGCCGCGGCGCTGGCGCTGGTCCGCGCTCACTGGCGCCCCCACCCGCCTGCCCTGATCCGCGTCGTGGGTCAGCGGGGGTACGCGGCCATCGAATCGGTGCTCCACATCATGCGCACCGGGGGCCACATCACCGATCACGACGTGGTCGTCGCCAAGAAACTCGGGTATGTCCTGTGCGGGGGCCTGGTGCCCGACGGCACCCGCGTCGCCGAAGACTACTTGCTGGACCTCGAGCGCGAAGCGTTCCTGAGCCTGCTGGGTACCCGGGCCACACAGGACCGCATCCGCCACATGCTGCAGACGGGCAGGCCGCTGCGCAACTAGCGAGCGCGCGGGGGTCGGAGGGAGGGCATCATGCGAGAAGCCGTGATCGTCTCCGCGGTGCGCACTGCGGTGGGCAAGGCGCCCCGCGGGGCGCTGAAGGACACCCGCCCGGACGAGCTGGGCGCCCTGGCCGTCCGCGAGGCCGTCCGCCGCGTGCCGGGGCTCGCGCCCGCGGACGTCGAGGATTGCATCATGGGCTGCGCCCTGCCGGAGGCCGAGCAGGGCCTAAACATGGCCCGCATCATCGCCCTGCGGGCCGGTCTGCCCATCACCACAGCGGGCATCACCATCAATCGCTTCTGCTCCTCGGGCCTGCAGGCCATCGCCTTCGCTGCCCAGCAGATCGCCACCGGTCAGCACGAGGTGGTCGTTGCCGGCGGGGCGGAGAGCATGAGCCTGGTCCCCATGAGCGGCAACAAGTACGCGCCCAACCCCGCGCTGGCGGCAGAATGGCCCGACGTCTACCTGACCATGGGGCTCACGGCCGAGATCGTGGCCAGGCGCTACGGCATCTCCCGCGAGGATCAGGATCGCTTCGCGCTGCGCAGCCACCGCAACGCCATGGCCGCCCAGCAGTCGGGGAAGTTCGACGACGAGATCGTCCCGGTGGAGACGGTGCGCTGGACGGTGGAGGACGGGCGGCCGCGCGCGGAGCCGCTCACCCTGCGGCAGGACGAGGGCGTACGTCCGGACACCAGCCTGGACGCCCTGGCGAAGCTCAAGCCGGTCTTCGCCCGCGACGGCACCGTGACCGCCGGCAACGCCTCCCAGACGAGCGACGGCGCCGCGGCCGCCGTGGTCATGTCGGCCGACCGCGCACGGCAGCTCGGGGTCGAGCCGCTGGCCATCCTCCGCGCCTTTGCCGTGGCCGGCGTCTCGCCCGAAGAGATGGGCATCGGCCCCGTCCAGGCCATTCCCAGGGCGCTGCGGCAGGCCGGGCTGCGGCTCGATGACATCGGCCTCATCGAGCTGAACGAGGCGTTCGCGGCGCAGGCGCTGGCCGTGATCGCCCTGGCCGGGCTGGACCTCGACCGGGTCAACGTCAACGGCGGCGCCGTGGCGCTGGGCCATCCGCTGGGCGCCACCGGCGCCAAGCTGACCGCGACGCTGCTGGCAGAGATGCGCCGCCGCCAGGTGCGGTACGGCATGGTCACGATGTGCGTCGGTGGCGGGCAGGGCGCCGCGGGGATCTTCGAGCTGGCGTAGCGGGCAGCTGCACGCGCGGGGGGAGACGGGAGGCAGGGAGATGGAGACCGGCACCACGCACGCGGCGCAGGTCAGGACGCCCGGTGGGGGATTCCTGCTGGGGCGAACGGCGCCCGAGGCAGTCTTCACACCCGAGGACCTGACCGACGAGCAACGGCTCGTGCGACGGACCGCGCAGCAGTTCGTCGAGGACGAGGTGCTGCCGCACACGACAGCCCTCGAGCAGCACGACTGGGCGCTGACCCGGCGGTTGATCCGCCGCGCCGGCGAGCTGGGGTTCCTGGGCGCCGATATCCCCGAGGCGTACGGCGGCAGCGGCCTGGACAAGATCACGGGGCTGGCCATCAAGGACGCCATGGGCATCGGCATGTCGTTCTCGGTCTCCATCGGCGCGCACATCGGCATCGGCACCCTGCCCATCGCCTTCTTCGGGACCGAGGCGCAGAAACGGCGCTACCTGCCCGGGCTCGCGGCCGGGACGCTGATCGGCGCCTACGCGCTCACCGAGCCCACGGCTGGCTCCGACGCCATGGCCATCCGCACCCGGGCAACGCGGGCCGCCGATGGCGGCTTCGTCCTGGACGGCACCAAGCAGTTCATCAGCAACGCGGCGTTCGCCGATGTCTTCACCGTGTTCGCCAAGGTCGACGGCGAGCACCACACCGCGTTCATCGTGGAGCGCGCCACGCCCGGGCTCACCGTGGGCCCCGAAGAGCACAAGTTGGGCATCCGGGGTTCCTCCACCGCCCCGCTCATCCTCGAAGGCGTCCGCGTCCCGGCCGAGGGCGTCCTGGGCGAGATCGGACAGGGGCACAAGATCGCGTTCAACATCCTGAACGTCGGCCGGTTCACGCTGGCCGCCGGCGTCACCGGCGCCGCGCGCCACGCGCTGCGGCAGGTGACCGACTATGCCCGAGCGCGGCGACAGTTCAACAAGGCGCTGGTCGAGTTCGGCCTGATCCGGCAGAAGCTGGCCCGGCTGGCCACCGCCATCTACGTGACCGAGAGCATGGTCTACCGCACGGGCGGGTTGATCGCCGACGCGCTGGGGGCGCAGCACCAGGAGCCTGCCCAGGTCATGGCCGCGCTGGAAGAGTACGCGGTCGAGTGCTCCATCAACAAAGTCCACGCCTCCGAGATGCTCGACCTCGTCGTGGACGAGATGGTCCAGATCTACGGTGGCTACGGGTTCATCGAGGACTACCCGGCGGCGCGGGCCTACCGCGATGCGCGCATCAACCGCATCTTCGAGGGCACCAACGAGATCAACCGGCTGCTCATCCCCGGGATGCTGTTCCGGCGGGCGATGAAGGGCCGCCTGGATCTGCTGGGGGCCGCCCGTACGGTCGCCGACGAGATGCTCGCCCCCGCCGGCGGCGACGGCGAGGACCGCCGCGCGCTGGACGAGGAGCGGCGTCTGGTCGACGCCGCCCGCAAGGCCACCCTGTTCGCGGCGGGCGCGGCCGCGCAGACGTACCTGACGGACCTGGAGCAGCGGCAGGAGCTGCTGGGCTGGATCGCCGACCTGGTCATCGAGACGTTCGCGGTCGAGAGCGCGGTGCTGCGCGCGGCCAAGGCCGCCGGGCGCGGGGATGCCGCGGCCGACCTGCACGCGGCCATGGTTCGCCTCGCCCTCGACGACGCGCTGCCGCGGATGGAGGCGACGGCACGCCGCATCCTGGCGGCCACCGCGCAGGGAGACGCGCTGCGCACGATGCTGGCCGGGCTGCGCCGGTTCCTCAAAGTGCCGGCGATCGACACCGTACCGGTGGGCCGCCAGGTGGCCCAGGCGGTGATCGCGGCGGGCGGCTACCCGGTCTAACGGGAGCCGGCGGCGCGACGCCCGCCAGCGCGGGGCGCGATGGCACAGGGACCGCCGGACGCCAGACCCTGGCTGCGGCACTACCCGCCGGGCGTGCCGCCGACGCTGTCCTACCCTGCGCGTCCGCTGCAGCACCTGCTCGACGACGCCGCCGCGCGGTTCCCCGACCGCCCGGCAGTGACGTTCTTCGGCCGCACGCTGCGCTACCGCGCGCTGCGCGGCCTCGTCGACCGCTTCGCCGGCGGGTTGGTCCGTCTGGGGCTGCGTCCCGGCGACCGGGTCTCGCTGCACCTGCCCAACTGCCCGCAGTTCGTCATCGCCTGCTACGGCGTGCTCAAGGCCGGCGGGGTCGTCGTGCCGTGCAACCCGCTGTACACGCCGCGCGAGGTCGCCGAGCAGCTGGCCGACTGCGGGGCCACCTGGGCGATCACTCTCGATCTCTTCGCGGACCGCGTGCTGGCGGCGCGGCCAGCCGACGCCCTGGCGCGTGTGGTCGTCACGCGCATCCACGACTTCTTCCCGCCGGTGCTGCGCGCGCTGTACCCGGTGCGCGCCCGGCGCCACGGCCAGTGGCCGGCGCTACCCACCGATCCCCGCGTGGTGCGGTTCACCGACCTGCTGCGCGGCGCGCCGGTGCAGCACCCGGCCGCCCAGGCGCCCGACGACCTGGCTGTCCTCCTCTACACCGGCGGCACCACCGGGGCGCCGAAGGGGGCCATGCTCACCCACGCCAACCTGGTGGCCAACGCGTACCAGGTGGTGGCCTGGTCGCCGGCGGCGCCCGACGAGGTCACCACGATCCTCGGCGTCCTGCCCCTGTTCCACGCCTACGGCCTGACCGTGGTGATGAACGCCAGCCTGCTGCGGGCCGGACGCATGGTGCTGCTGCCGCGTTTCGAGGTCGAGGCGGTCTTGCGGGCCATCGCGCGGCACCGCCCGCACCACCTGCCGGGCGTCCCCACCCTGTACAACGCGCTGCTGGCCCATCCGCGCATCGGGCGCTACGACCTGCGCAGCGTGCGGGCGTGCATCTCGGGCGCCGCCCCGTTGCCCGCCGAGGTGCAGGCGCGCTTCGAGCGTGCAACCGGCGGCGCGCTGGTGGAAGGCTACGGGCTCACCGAGGCGTCGCCCGTGACGCACGTCACGCCGCTGGTCGGGCTGCGCAAACCCGGGAGCATCGGCGTCCCGCTGCCGGATGTCGACGCCCGCATCGTCGACGCCGAGACCGGGCAGCGGACGCTGGCGCCCGGGGAGATCGGCGAGCTCGTCGTCCGCGGGCCGCAGGTGATGCGCGGCTACTGGAACCGTCCACAGGACACGGCGGCCGCGCTGCGCGGCGGCTGGCTGTACACCGGCGACCTGGCCCGGATGGACGACGACGGCTTCTTCTACATCGTGGATCGCAAGAAGGAGATGCTCATCAGCGGCGGGTTCAACGTCTACCCTCGGGAAGTCGAGGAGGTGCTGCACGCGCACCCCGCGGTGCTGGAGGCGGCGCTCGTCGGCCTGCCCGACCCGCACCGGGGTGAGGTCGGCAAGGCATTCGTGGTCCTGCGCCCGGGCATGCAGGTCACCGCGGAGGAGCTGCTCGACCACTGCCGCCGGCACTTGGCGGCGTTCAAGGTGCCTGTGGCCGTTGAGTTCCGCGAGCGCCTGCCCAAATCGCTGATCGGCAAGGTGCTTCGGCGCGCCCTGGCCGAGGAGGAGCGCCTGCGCGTGGGCTAGCGACGGGAGCTGCCGTGCCCGCGCACAGGGAGGTCCGAGAGAATGGGGAGGGTCAGGGCCGGCATCGGCTCCAGGCGCATGGGTGCCCCTGCCTGCTTGAACTGCTGCGCGTAGAGCACGTTGGCCAGGCCGATCCCGACCGTCACCAGCACCAGGCCGTTGATGACCTGCTCGGCGTCCCGACGGCGACGGTGCTGGCAACACCGCCGGCCGCAGAACGGAGAAGCCACGGGGCGCCCGGCGACCGGTACGGACGCCGGCAGCCAGCGCGGTTGCGTGCTATCATCTGCACGTGACGCGGTTCGCCACGCGACGACCGCACACACCTTCTCGCGGGGGACCGGTGACGTGAAGCTCCCTCACCGCTACTGGCACGAGCTGACGACGAAGGAGTTCGCGGCCCTGGACGCGGCGCGCGTCATCGCCGTGCTGCCGGTGGGCGCCATCGAGCAGCACGGCCCGCACCTGCCGGTTTGGGTCGACGCCGCGATCGCCGACACCGTCGTGCGCCGCACGCTGGACCTGCTGCCGGCGGACCTGCCGGTGCTCGTGCTGCCCACCCTGCCGGTCGGCAAGAGCAACGAACACTTGACCTTCCCGGGCACCCTCAGCCTGTCGGCCGAGACGCTGATGCGGCTGTGGAGCGAGGTCGGCGAGAGCGTGGCGCGGGCCGGCGTGCGGAAGCTGGTGCTGCTGAACAGCCACGGCGGCCAGGCGCAGCTGGTGGACGTCGTGGCCCGCGACCTCCGCGTCCGGACCGGGATGACCGTGGTGGCCGTCAACATCTTCCTGCTGGGGGTGCCCCCCGGGCTGTTCCCCGACGCGGAGCTCCGCCATGGCATCCACGCCGGCGCGGCCGAGACGTCCATGATGCTCCACATCCGGGCCGACCTGGTCCACCGGGACGAGGCACGGCCGTTCCCTTCGCAGGCCGCGCAGTGGGAACAGGAGTTTCGCCACCTGAGCCCCACCGGCCCGATCCGCGTCGCCTGGCAGATCCAGGACCTGCATCCGCTGGGCGCGTGCGGCGACGCCTCCGACGCCGATGCCGGCCGCGGACGGCTGCTCATCGAGCACGCTGCGGCCCGCGTGGTGGAGGTGCTGCGGGAGCTCGACCGCTTTCCGCCGCCGGGTAGCCCCTAGAGCCCGGTCCGCCGGTCCGGCAGCCTGGCACCAGGCAGGAAGGCACCGGAAGAGCCGCGTAGCAGAGACCGAACCCACGGCCGCACCGCCGGCCCCTGCCGCAAGGGAGATACGAGCGATGACAGACCCGGTCTCCGCTGTTCCCGCGCACGGCGCCGACCGAGCCATTCAGTGGACGGAGGTGATCGACGCGCTGGGCGACATTCCCGTCATGGCCGACCTCCGCGTGGTCCGCGCCAAGTCCAAGGACTACTACTGGTACAGTCCCATCCTCAAGCCGCTGCTGGACGACAAGGCGGGCGACCTGATCGCGTTCCCGCAAACCGAGGCCGACGTGCTCCGCATCGCCCGCGTGTGCGTCGAGCGGCAAATCCCCGTGACGGTGCGCGGCGCCGGGACCGGCAACTACGGGCAGGCGGTTCCGCTCAACGGCGGGCTCATCCTGGACATGACGCGGATGAAGTCCACGCAGTGGATCAGGCCTGGCCTGGCGCGGGCCCAGGCCGGGGTCAAGATGGTCACCCTGGACGCCCAGGCGCGTGAGCACGGCTGGGAGCTGCGCATGTTCCCG
This sequence comes from Candidatus Fervidifonticultor secundus, assembly GCA_031459385.1. GTDB lineage: Bacteria > Sysuimicrobiota > Sysuimicrobiia > Sysuimicrobiales > Humicultoraceae > Fervidifonticultor > Fervidifonticultor secundus. Next base: position 26,586 of record JAVKIP010000022.1, read on the forward strand.
TCCACCAAGCGGACGGCCACAATCGGCGGGTTCATTGCAGGCGGCAGCGGCGGCGTGGGATCGATCAACTTCGGCCTGCTGACCGAGCGGGGGAACGTGAACGCGCTGCGGGTCGTCACCATGGAGGACGAGCCCCGCGTCATCGACCTGCGCGGCGACGACGTGCTCAAAGCGATCCACGCCTACGGGACCACCGGCATCATCACGGAGCTGGAGATCGGGCTGGGGCCCACCTATCCCTGGGTCGACCTGATCGTCGCCTTCGACGACTTCATGACCGCGGCGCGGTTCGGGCAGGCCCTCGGCGAAGCCGACGGGATCGTGAAGAAGGAGATCGCGATCATGGCCTGGCCGATCCCGCAGTACTTCACGCGGCTCGGCGCCGCGATTCCTGCTGGGGCCCATACGGCGTTCCTCATGGTGGCCGAGCCCTCACTGGAAGCGCTGGGCGAGCTCGTGCGGGAGCATGGGGGGACGATCTGCCACCGCCGGCCGTCGGTCGACGTGCAGAAGGATCCGCCCCTGTACGAGTACACGTGGAACCACACCACCCTCCACGCCCTCAAGGTGGATCCCACCATTACGTACCTCCAGAGCCTCTTCCCCGCTGGCCGGAACCTGGACCTCGTGGAACACATGTTCTGGCACTTTGGCGACGAGGTACCCGTCCACCTGGAGTTCATCCGGGTCCAGGGACGGGTCACCTGCTCGGCGCTGCAGCTCGTGCGCTTCACCACCGAGGCGCGACTGTACGAGATCATCGCGTACCATGAGGCCCACGCCGTCGCCATCTTCAACCCGCACACCTACATTCTGGAAGACGGCGGGATGAAGACGATCGACGAGCACCAGCTGGCCTTCAAGCGGCTCGTCGATCCCCGGGGCCTGCTGAACCCGGGCAAGATGCGCGCGTGGTGGGAGTGGGCGGCCTCCTGATCGTCAGCGCGCAGCGCCCGAGATCCCTCACCCCGTCACGGACCTCTGGCGGTCGCCGTGGCGCCGACCGCCGCGTCGTCGGCGAGCGCCATGGCCTCCTCCGGCAGCGCCGCGGCCCGTTCCGCCTCGTGCGTCTCCATGGTGCCGATGGGAAGGCCGGGCATCGACCGTCGCCTCGCTCCGTCAGCAGCCCACCCGCGGCCTCCGCACTTCGTCGCCCCGGGTGGGGCTCCCGCAGCGGGCAACCACCGAAAGCCGCGCCCCGACCTCCACACAGCGACGCCGGCGGGACCACCGCCGGCGTCGCGCCTGTCGTCGACGTGCCTTCGGCTCAGCGGAACAGCCGCATCATCGGCTCGGGGTCCACCGCTGCCAGCTCCTCGTCCCACAGCGGCAGGCGCTGGTGCACCTTGCGCTGTCGCGGATGACGGTAGACGATCCCCAGCGGCAGCTTGCCCCTCGCGTCGAACGCGTCGAGCAGCTGCCAGGCGGCGTGCCGGTCGGACGGATCGTAGTCCCGGGGCAGGGAGGCGACGTGCTCCTTGTACCAGTCGTAGCTGTTGAACTTGTTGTAGGTGACGCAGGGTGAGAAGTCGTTGATCACCGCGAAGCCGGGGTGCCGCAGGGCTTCCACCAAGACGTCGGCCGAGTGCTTGGGGTCGCCCGAGAACGACTGCGCCACGAACGACGCACCGCAGGCCAGCGCGAGCCGCAGCGGGTCCACGAACGGCGGGTCCTCCTCGGTGGACTCCCCCTGGGGCAACCCCAGCCCGTGGGTCGGCGACTTCTGCCCCTTGGTGAGCCCGTAGACGCCGTTGTTCATGATCAGCAGGGTCACCGCCGGGTCGCGCCGGCAGACGTGCACGAAGTTCTCGATGCCGATCGCCAGCGTATCGCCGTCGCCCGCGAGCGCCACCACCGTCAGGTCGGGGTTGGCCATCTTGGCGCCCAGGGCGTAGGCGAGGGCCCCCCCGTGGGTCCCGTGGAAGGCGTTGCCGTTCAGGTAGTTGCGGATCTGCCCGGAGCAGCCGATGCCGCCCACCAGCAGCACATCGTGGGGCATCAGTTCCAGCCGGGCCAGGGCCGCCTTCAGAGCGTTCAGCACCCCGAAGTCCCCGCAGCCCGGACACCACTGAATACGGTGTTTCGGGGTCGCGTTCTGCTCCCAGAGCTTGGCGTGCATCGCAGCCGTGCTCACGGCTAGTCCCCCTCCGGCACGGTCTCCAGCACCACGGCCGGCGCCCGATCGCCGACGCGCACGAGCCGCGTGCCGTTCACCAGCAGCTGCCGCACGCCGCCGGTGATATCGGACGTGTAGAACGGCCGGCCGTTGTACTTCAGAATCCGGCGGGTCGGCAGCAGGCACTCCTGCTGGATCAGGTCGGCGAGCTGGCCGGCGTAGTTCTGCTCCACCACGATGACGTCCTTGCCGCGCTGGAGCAGCGGTCGCACCAGGTGCGTCGGGAACGGCCACAGGTGGGTGAAGTGCACGACGCACGTCTCCATGCCCTCCGCCCGCAGCCGCGCCTGCGCGTCGAGCAGGGGCAGGCGCGTCGAGCCCCACCCCACCAGCAACGGGACGCCGTCGGGCGTGCCGAACACCAGCGGCGGCTTGGCGTCTTCTTTCAGGTACGTCTGCATCTTGCGCATGCGTTTCTCGAACATCGCCTTGCGCTTGGGCGGGTCGGTGGTGATCATGCCCAGTTCGTCGTGCTCGGAGCCGCTGCTCTTGAAGATCCCGCCGGGCACCCCGGGCACGTTCCGCGGCGAGATGCCGGATTCCGTGATCTGGTACCGGCGGTACCCATCCTGACGCAGGTCGGCCTCGCGGAGCAGCCCCCAGCGGGTCACCGGCCGGCGGTGCGTGAGGAAGAACTCCTCGGGTACGTCCCTGCGCCCGTCGGCCAGCGTCAGGTCGGAGAGGAGGAACACCGGGCACTGGTACTTGTCGGCTAGGTCGAAGGCCTCGAACGCCAGCGTGTAACACTCCTCCACCGTGCCCGCAGCCAGCACGATCCGCGGGATCTCTCCGTGGCCCGCGAAGACGGCCATGGCCAGGTCGCCCTGCTCGGGCTTGGTCGGCATGCCCGTGGACGGCCCCGCACGCTGGGTGTCGATGATCACGATGGGTGTCTCGGTCACACCGGCCACGCCGAACTCTTCGACCTTGAGCGAGATCCCCGGCCCCGAGGAGCCGATGGCGCTGCGCACCCCTGTCAGGGCCGCGCCGATGGCTGCGCGGATCGACTCGCGCTCGTTCTGCCCCTGCAGGGCACGACCGCCGTAGCGGGGCAGGTGGGCCTCCATGAACTCCAGGATGGCGGACGCCGGTGTGATCGGGTAGCCGGCGTAGAACCGACACCCCGCCAGGATCGCCCCCATTCCGAGCGCGTCGTTGCCGTTGAGGAGCAGCGAGCGGCCGCTGGTCGGCTGCGCCACCAGCCGGTAGCCGACGTCGGCCCACCCGTTGGTCCGGAGCACCTCTTCGATCACAGCCCGGCCGCGGCGGGCCGCCTCCAGGTTGAGCTCGACGATCTCCCTGCCCTTGCGGCCGAAGCGCTCCTCCAGGTACTGGCGGAACAGCGCCAGGTCCATGTCGAACTCCAGCAGGCGCAGCAGGGCGCCGGTCACTACCGTGTTCTTCACAACCTCGCGCTTGAGCTCGCGCAACGCGATCTGGCGGGCAGGCAGGGGGAAAACCTTCACGCCCCGCCGTTCCAACTCGGCAGTGTCCACCGTGCCCGTGGTGCTGTCGTACAGCAGCACCCCACCGTCGGCGAGGTTCTTGCCGTGCCGCAGGATCGTGTCGCGGTTGGGCTGGACCGGCGCGTCGGGGTTGGTGTCGAACTCGAGGGCGACGAGGACGTCGGACCGGTCGTCCCCGTAGGACAGCGGTGGCGTGGCCGACACCACCATCGGGTCGTACTGGTGCGCGCCGTAGATCGTCGAGGCGTACCCCTTCTCCATGGCCAGCACGTGCAACCCGGCGCGCACGAACATCTTGCCCAGGATATCCGTGACCGTCGTGACGCCGTCGCGCAGCTGCACGCCCCCGACGAGCAGCTTCAGGTTGTTGACCACCACCGCGGCCTCGCTCCTTTGCTGTGGTCTCACCCGTCGTATGAAGACACAACAACCCTCGGCGGGGTACGTCGCGGGACCCCGCGCAGGGCATCGTTCAGTATAACATAGCGCCCCACCATGAACCACACGGCGGCAGACCGCGCAGCCCGTGGCCGCGGGTAGCGCCGTGCGCGCCCCCGCCTGCCGCCGCGCCGCAGCAGGGCGGGGCGCGCCGCGCCACGAACCGTCCTCCTGGGTGACGACCGACCTCCTCGAACGCTACGAGGACGATCTCTATCTGGTGCGAGGCGCCGCCGGCTGGATCGCCGTGCTGGCGCCGCTCGGGGCGCTGGCGGCCGCGCCCGTCCTCCTCCCCCGGCTGGGCCTGAGTTACCTGCTCTTCATCCTGGTGCTCATGGCCGCGCACGTCATCGTGGCGGTGGGCTTGAACCTGCTGGTGGGATCCGCCGGTCTGATCTCGCTCGGCCACGCCGGCTTCGTGGCCATCGGCGCGTACGCGTCGGGCCTGTTGATGACCAGGGCGGGCGCCCCCTGGTACCTGGCGTGGGCGGGCGCGGCGGCCATCAGCGCCCTCTTCGGCTTCCTCGTGGGGTTGCCGGCGCTGCGCCTGGCGGGCCCCTACCTCACCATCGCCACCCTGGGGTTCGGGATCGCCGTCTACCAGGTCCTCACCAACTGGACCGCGCTCTCGGGAGGGCGCATGGGCCTCCCCGTGCCCGCGCTGCCCGTCTACGTCGCCGGGCTGTCCGGCATGCAGCACCTCTCCTACTTCGCCGTGGGCGCGGCGGTGCTGCTGGTGTGGGTGGCGTACAACCTGGCGCGCTCCCACGTGGGCCGGGCGTTCGTGGCCCTGCGCGACAGCGACATCGCCGCCGAGGTGATCGGCATCAACCTCACCAGGTACAAGACCCTGGCGTTCGCCCTGTCAGCCGCCTACGCGGGCGTCGCCGGCGCCATCCTGGCCCAGGCCCTGCGCCACCTGGAGCCGCAGGCGTTCACGTTCCTGGAGTCCATCACGTACCTTGCCATGATCGTGATCGGCGGGCTCGGCACCGTCTCCGGCGCCATCGTCGGCGCGGTGCTGCTGACGCTGCTGCCGCACTACCTCTCGGACCTCAAGCAGTGGCTGCCCGTGGTGTACGGCGGGCTGATCATGCTCATGATGGGCCTAGAGCCGCTGGGCCTCTACGGCCGCTGGGTCCGGATCCGGCGGTACGTCAAGGCATGGCCGCTGTGAGCAGCGCGCTCCTCGTCCCGCCGGCTGCGGCGCCATCGCTGGCCGGCGTGCTCGGCCCTGCGGCGCAGTACGCCGCCAGCGGCCTGGCCACCGGCAGTTTGTACGCCCTGGTGGCGCTTGGCGTCGTCCTGCTCTACCGCGCCTCCCGTATCCTGAACTTCGCGCACGGCGACCTGGCCACGTTCACCACCTTCGTGGCCTTCACGCTGCTGGGCCGTGGCGCGCCCTTCGGCACGGCCGTCGGGCTCAGCCTGGCGGCGGCCGCGGCCATGGGCGCGGGGTTCTACCTCGCCGCTATCCGACCCGTGAAGGAGGGCACCCTCCTGGGCCAGATCGTGATGACCCTGGGACTGGCCCTGGTCCTCTCGGGGACCATGCAGGTTCTCTGGGGCGCCGACACCCAGGTCTTTCCCTTCCCTCTCTCCGAGACCCGGATCTACCGTCTCGGCAGCCTGGTCATCAGCGAGGTCAGTCTGGGCACCATCGCAGCGGGCGTCGTGCTCATGGCCGTGCTCTACGGACTCGTCCAGCGCACGCGGATGGGGCTGGCCATGCGCGCCGTGGCGCAGCATCCGGCGGCGGCCCAGGCGCTGGGCATCCCGACGCGGCGCATCTACGCGGCCACCTGGGCGCTGGCCTCCGCCCTGGGCGGCGCCGCCGGCATCCTGCTGGCACCGGTGGTCTACCTCGACCCGTTCATGATGCTCGACCCCTTCCTGAAGGGATTTGCGGCCGCGGTGCTGGGCGGTATGGATAGCCTGCCGGGGGCTGTCCTTGGGGGATTCCTCCTCGGTGTTGCCGAAGCTCTGTTCGCGGGGTTCGTCTCCCTGCAGTTCAAGACGACCCTGGCGTTCGTCATCATCATCCTGGTCCTGCTGGTGCGCCCCGAGGGCATCCTGGGGCGTGAATACCACCGGCGGGTGTAGCCCGCACGGAATGCCTGTGGGGAGGAGGACACTGCCCATGAACACCAGGACACAGGCGCTGGTGCTGCTGACCGCGATGGTCGCGGTCCTGGCCGCGACCGCCACCGGCCAGGACCGCGGCGTCAGCGCCACCGAGGTCGTCCTCGGCACGTCCATGCCCACCTCGGGGCCGGCGGCCTTCTGGGGGCTGGGAGTCGGCGGCGGCATCGACGCCTGGCTCCGGCACGTCAACGATCAGGGCGGCATCCACGGCCGCAGGTTCCGGCTCATCATCAAGGACGACGGCTACCTGCCGCCCCGGGCCGTGGCCAACGTGCGCGAGCTCGTGGAGCGCGACGGGGTCTTCGCCCTGGTCTCGCAGATCGGCACCGCCAACTGCTTTGCGGTGCGCGACTTCGTGGTCGAGGCCAGGGTGCTGTGGATCACGCCCGCCTGCGGGGCCGACATCTGGGCCGGCATGCGCGACCGCAACCGCTACCTCTTCGTCACCTACCCCGGCTACGTCGACGAGGGGATCTTCCTGACCCGGTACGGTGTGGAGAAGCTCAACGCGAAGACCATCGCGGTCTTCTACCAGAACGATCTCTACGGGCAGCAGGGGCTGCTCGGCGTCAAGCGGGGCGTGGCGCAGGTGAAGGGCGCCAGGCTCGTCGCCCAGGTGTCCTACGAGGTCACCGACGCCGAGGTGGCGACGCAGGCGCTGAAATTGAGGGAATCCGGTGCCGACACCCTGATCCTCTACGCGACCCCGCGCCACGGCGCGCTCATCGTCCGCGAGATCACCAAGCTGGGCTACAGGCCCACGCTGCTGTCCACGTTCACCCTGCTCGACCCCATCATGTTCCAGCTGGCTGGCGACGCCTGGGAGGGCGTCCACCTGGCGACCTACATCCCCGTGCCCGGCACCGATCCCAAGGTGGACGCCGTGCTGGCCACGATCACGCGCATCAACCCGGCCCTGGCACGCAACCCGTTCAACGCCATCGCCGGCGTCTCGTTCGTGGAAGCGTTCCTGGAAGGCGTCCGGCGGGCCGGCCCCACGCTGACCAGGGACCGCGTCGTCGAGGCGATGGAGACGATCCGGAACTGGGACGGCGAAGTGATCCGGGGAGTCACGTTCTCCAGGGACAACCGGCAGGGTATCAACCGGCTCCACATGGTGCGCGCGGAGCGCGGCCGGTACGTCAAGCTCACCGACTGGTACACGTATCCCAAGAAGTTCTAGCGCGCGGGGGACCGGGGCATCCCGGCCCCGGTCCCCGTCGGCGAGGCCATCCGCAACGCCCATGCGTCCGTGAGCGACCCGGTGCCGACCGCGGCTCCCCTGCTCGAGATCGCCGGTCTGTCCATCGCCTTCGGCGGCATCGTGGCGCTCCACCGGGTCGACCTCACGGTCCGACCGCGGGAGCTCATCTCGGTCATCGGCCCCAACGGCGCCGGCAAGACCACGCTGTTCAACTGCATCTGCGGCCTCTACCGGCCCCAGGCGGGTGTCATGCGTTTCCGCGGCGCACCCCTGCCCGCGCGACCCGATGCGGTCGCGCGGCGCGGGATCGCCCGGACCTTCCAGAACATCGAACTGTTCCGCCACAGCACGACGCTGGACAACGTCATGCTGGGCAGGCACCTGCACATGCGCGCCTCGCTGCTGGACGCCGCCCTGGCCACCGGCCGCTGGCGGCGCGAGGAGGCGCGCCACCGCCGCCGGGTCGAGGAGATCCTGGATTTCCTCGACCTCCAGGCGCACCGGCGGCGGCGGGTGGGCGACCTCCCCACGGGCCAGCAGCGCCTGGTCGAGATCGCCCGCGCCCTGGCCACCGAGCCCGCGCTCCTCCTGCTGGACGAGCCCTCGGCCGGCATGACCGCCGAGGAGAAGGCCGACCTGGTCTACCGCATCCGGGACATTCGCGAGGAGTGGGGCATCACGGTCATCCTGGTCGAGCACGACCTGAAGCTGGTCATGGGGATCTCCGACTGGATCGCGGTGCTCGACCACGGGGAAAAGATCGCCGAGGGCGCGCCCGAGGCCGTGCAGCGGGATCCGGCCGTCATCGGCGCCTACCTGGGGGAGACCGCATGACCGAGGGCGCCGTGCTGCTGCGCGTCAGCAACGTCGAGACGGCCTACTACGGCCGCCTGACCGTGCTGCGCGGCGTGTCCCTGGAGGTGCGGGCGGGCCAGGTGGTGACCATCCTGGGCTCCAACGGGGCAGGGAAGACCACCCTGCTGCGGACGATCATGGGCTTCATCGCCGACCAGCCCGAGAAGGGCACCGTGGAACTCCTGGGACACCAGGTGAACGGCTGGGAGCCCGAAGCGATCGCCGCCCTGGGGGTGGCCTACATCCCCGAGGGCCGCGGCATCTTCCCGGAGCTGACCGTGGAAGAGAATCTGCGGCTGGGCGCCTACACCCGCCGCGACCGCAGCATCGCCGCCGACCTGGCGGCTCTGGAGGCGCGGTTCCCGATCCTGGCGCAGCGCCGCCGCCAGCTGGCCGGCACGCTGTCGGGCGGCGAGCAGCAGATGCTGGCCCTCGCCCGCGCCCTGGCCTCCCGCCCGAAGCTCCTGCTCCTGGACGAGCCGTCGCTGGGCCTGGCCCCGCGGGTGGTCGTCGAGGTCTTCCGCATCCTCCGCGAGGTCCACGCTGCCGGCGTGGCCATCCTGCTGGTCGAGCAGAACGCGAGGCAGGCCCTGGCCGTGGCCGACTACGCCTACGTCATCGAGAGCGGTCGCATCGTGCTGGAGGGCTCCAGCGCCCGCCTCCAGCGCGATCCCAACGTACAGGAACTCTACCTGGGGGTCGTGCAGGAGGCGTCGGTCAAGGGCTTCCGCCGCTACAGGATCCGGCGGCGGTGGGCATGAGCCGAGGCCCCGCCCCCTGACGGCGACACCCTGGCCCCCAAGACCGCCACCCCCGGCGCCTGCGGCGCGCGACCCGTCACTCGCGGTACAGCTCCGCGACCACGTCTGCGTACTTTTCCATGATCGCCTTCCGCTTGACCTTCAGCGTCGGGGTCACCTCGCCGTCTTCGGCGTAGAGGCGCCTGGGGAGGAGCGCGAACTTCTTGACCTGTTCCGGCGAGGAGAGCGTGTGGTTGACCGCGGCCACTTCGGCCTTGATCAAGTCGTAGACCTCCGGCCGCGCCGCCAGGTCGGCGTAGGTCGTGAAGGGCACGCGCCGGTCCTGCGCCCACCGGGTCACGTTCTCCTCGTCGATGACGACCAGCGCCACGCAGTAGCGCCGTCGGTCGCCGATCACCACGGCGTCGTTGATGTACGGACTGGCCTTGAGTTTGTTCTCGATGTACTGGGGCGCGATGTTCTTGCCGCCCGCGGTGATGAACAGGTCCTTCTTCCGGTCGGTGATGCGCAGGAAGCCGTCGGCGTCCAGCTCGCCGATGTCGCCCGAGTGCAGCCAGCCATCGGCAAGCGCCGCCGCGGTCGCCTCGGGATCGCGGAAGTAGCCCGCGAAGACATTGGGCCCCCGCACCAGGATCTCGCCGTCGGGCGCGATCCGGACCTCGACGCCGGGCAGCGGCCTGCCCACCGTGCCCAGCCGGATGTCGTCGCCCTGCATCAGGGTGGTCGGCCCGCAGTCCTCCGTCTGCCCGTAGATCTCCCGCACCGGCACGCCGAGGGTCCAGAAGTACTCCACCAGCTCCGGCGCGATGGGGGCTCCGGCCGAGTACGCCAGCCGGATCCGGTGCAGCCCCAGCCGCCGCCGCAGCGGCAGCAGCACCAGCCGGTCGGCGACAGCCGCGGCTATCTTGAGCCCGACCGGCACCGGACGGCGCGCCAGGCGGCGCCGCACCGCCGCGCCGGATGCAGCCCGCGCCGCGTGGTAGGCCCAGCGCTTGAGCAGGTCGTTCTCCTGCATGCGGAGACAGATGCCCGAGTACAGCTTCTCCCACACGCGGGGCACGCCGAAGAAAACCGTGGGCGCGACCTCCACCAGGTTCTCCAGCACCGTGTCGGTGTGCTCGACGAAGTTCACCGTGTACCCCCACCGCGCCGGCAGGAACACCGAGAAGTGCCGCTCGGCGATGTGCGCCAGCGGCAGGTAGGAGAGCACCTCGTCGTGCTCGGAGAGCGGGTTGGCGGCGTCGATGGCCGCGGTGGTCCACGTGATGTTCCGGTGCGTGAGCATGACGCCCTTGGGCGGACCGGTGGTGCCCGACGTGTACATCAGCACCGCGACGTCGTCGGGCGCGATCTGTGCCAGGCGCTCGTCGACGGCGGTGGGGAAGCGACGCGCGTGGTCGGCGCCCAGGGCCCGAAACTGGTCCCACATGGTGACCTGGGGGTCATGGAAGGTCCGCAGGCCCTCGGGGTCCATGACGACGATGTGCTCGAGCAGGGGCAGCCGGCCGCGGATCTCCAGGGCCTTGTCGAGCTGTTCCTCGCCCTCGACGACGAACACCCGGCAGCCGGCGTGCTCCAGGATGTAGTGCACCTGTTCGGGGCTGCTGGTGGTGTAGATGCCCGTGGTGATGGCGCCGATGCTCTGAATGCCCAGGTCGGCGAAGAGCCATTCGGGCCGGTTCTCGCCGATGACGCCCACGCGCTCGCCGCGCTGCACCCCCAGGGCGAGCAGCGCGTGGGCCACCACGCGCACCTGCGCGGCGTAGTCGTCCCAGGTGGTACGCTGCCAGAGGCCGTAGCGCTTGCGCCGCAACGCCACATGCGGGCCGCGTCGGGCCGCCTGCGCGAAGAACAGCCCCGGGACCGTCTCGAGGGAGGTCGCCGGACGCGGTGCCGTCAGTACCATCACGCGCCTGCGGCCGCCCGATGATGAGCCAGGGGCGGACCGCGCCTTCATCTTCCCGCGGGCACCGGGCACCTCCTGCCGGTGCCTGAAGCGAGGGAGGAGCAGGCGGCCGGCCCCCAGGCGGCGGGGCAGCGTCATGCGACGGCGCCCTGCCGGCAGGGCGCGGTGGCGGGCGACCGGAATAGTCGAGGCGGTCGGTCATCTCGCATGGCACAGCAACCGGGAGGCGCATATGGCATCCCGCAACCGCACGCACCCCGCAGGCCGTTCCCGCACGAGCGCGGCTCTCGCCGCCTTCGCCCGCGACACCGCCGGCCGCGGGAACTGGGGCCACCGCGGGCTGGCGTGGGTCACGAAGGCGGTCACTGCGGCGGAGGCTTCCTGGTGCCCGACGCCCGGAGCGCCCTCGATCTGGGAGGAAGTACAGCACATCGAGCACTGGTCGCGGGTCGTGCTCGACCACCTCAGAGGCCGCGGCCGGCCGGCCGAGCAGGCGTGGCCGCCCGGTGCAGGCGGCGAGCGGGCCTGGCGGGCGGCGCGGCGGAGGGCCGCGCGTCTGCACGGGGCACTGGTGCGCGAGATCCAGCGGACCAGCGGCGCTGCCTGGCGGCGGCGCGCCGGGCCCACCCCGTATGCCACCGACCAGCTCGTGCTGGGGTGCATCGCGCACATCGCCTTCCACGCGGGCCAGATCGCGCTCCTGCGGAGGCTGCACCGCCATGCCCGGCATTCTGGAACGGCTGTTTGACCTGCGCGGCCACGCCGCGCTGGTCACCGGCGGTTCGCGCGGCATCGGCTTCGAGCTGGCGAAGGCGCTGGGCGAGGCCGGCGCGCGGGTCGCGATCGTGGCGCGCCGCGTCGAGTGGCTCCACCCCGCCGAGCAGGCGCTACGCGCGGCCGGTCTGACCTGTGCAGGCTTCGCCGCCGACGTGGCCGACCCCGAGCAGGTCGCCCGCGCGGTGGACGGCGCGCAGGAGGCGATAGGCAACCTGACGATCCTGGTGAACGCCGCTGGCCGCACGTGGGGCGCGCCGGCCGAAGAGATGCCCGTGGCACGCTGGCGCGAGGTAATGGAGGCCAACGCCACGGGCACGTTCCTGATGAGCCAGGCGGTCGGGCGCGGCATGATCGTTCGCCGCTACGGCCGGATCCTGAATGTGGCCTCCGTGGCCGGCCTCCAGGCGTCAGCGCCGGAGATCGCCACGATCTCCGGGTACGCCGCCAGCAAGGGCGCCGTCATCGCCTACACCCGCCAGCTGGCCGTGGAGTGGGCGAAGTACGGCATCACCGTCAATGCCCTGGCGCCGGGGTTCGTGCACACGCGCATGGCCGACGTCGTAATCACCCGGGCCGGCCAGCGGCTGGTCGAGCGCATCCCGGTCGGGCGCATCGGCGAGACGGCCGACCTGCTGGGCATCGCGCTGGCCCTGGTCGCGCCGTCGGCGGGCTACATCACCGGCCAAGTGGTCGTCGTGGACGGCGGCATGACCGCGGTCTGAGGCCTGGGGCGAGGAGCACCGTCGCCCCCACGAGCGCCGCCGGCGCGGTCAGAACAGCGGAAGTTGCGCAGCGGTCGGGCGATCCTGCAGGGCCGCGCCATCCGATGCCGACGCCCGCGCGGCCGTGCTCGGCGGGTCTGCCCGCGAAGCCCTGCTCGGCAGGTCTGCCCGCGGTGCGAACCCCGCCCGGCGCTTGATCGCGGCCACCACCTCCTGCACGCGGCGCTGATAGGCCCCTGGCGCGTACTTGCCGCGATAGAGCGTCTCGTACCCGGGCACGAGCTCCGGGTGCCAGCGCTGGAGGTACTGGAAGAAGGCCTGGCGGGTGACGTCGCCCAGGTGCAGGGTGTTGGTCCACAGCCACCGGGCACCGTTGGCCCGCGCCGCGTCGACGACCGCCGCCAGGTGATCAGGCGCGTCGGTCAGCCCCGGCAACACCGGGGCCAGCAGCACCCCGACCGGGATGCCGGCCTCGGCCAGCGCGCGCAACGCGTCGAGCCGCCGGCGCGGGGGCGGCACGTCGGGCTCGATCTCGCGTGCCAGCGCGGCGTCCACCGTGGCGATGCTGAGGCAGACCGTCGCACCGGGCCCGTCGGCCAGCTGGCGGAGCAGGTCGCGGTCGCGGACGACCATGGTGGATCGGGTGACGACGCTGGCCGGCGTGCGGAAGTCGCGGAGGGCCTCCAGGATCTGGCGGGTGAGCCGGTAGACGCCCTCGGCCGGCTGGTAGGGGTCGGTCGCCGTGCCGATGTGGACCTCCTCGCGCGCCCACCCGGGACGGGCCAGCTCGCAACGCAGCACGGCCGGCGCGTTGACCTTGACGAAGATCCGCGTCCCCCAGTCCGCCACACCGTCCTGGTCGAGGAACCAGTGAGTCCGGCGGGCGTAACAGAAGACGCACCGGTGCTGGCAACCCCGGTAGGGGTTGATCGACCAGCGGAATGGCATGCCCTGGACGCGGTTGAGGACGGACCTGGCCTCGACCTCGACCCACTCCACCTGCGGGGTCACGCGGACGGCCGTCGGGCGGAAGAGGCGCACGCGGCGGCCCATCGGCTCATCGGGCGCACGTGCGAGCTTCACCGGGCCGCAGAGCGTGACGCTCATGCCCTCAGAATATGCGAACATATGTTTGGCGTCAAGCGCCCCGCCAGCCATCGCGCGCCATACACCGGCCGAGAGAACGTCGGCGCCCCGCGGATGCGCCGCGGGGCGCCGGCTGGCTACTCGCCCGGTCGCGCTACATCAGCCCGCGCTGCTTCCACTTGGCCCAGATCGGCTTCATCTGGGCCTCGGCCCACCTGGCGGCGTCCTCTGGCGACATCTTGTCGGTGCACACCTGCGCGAACATCTGCGGGATGATGAACGTGTCGAACGCCTCCCCCTCGGCGGCGTTGGCATAGCCGGGGTGCCCGACGTTGGTGCTCCACTGGTGGGCGGTGAGCAGCTCCCGGTATTTGTTCGGGTTGCCCTCTCGTGCCGCCGCCGGATCGTTCAGGACCGCCGCCCGCAGCTGGTCGGCCGGTACGGTGTTGGTGAACGATGGGAACTCGTAGAGCTCGGCCGCCTTGAACGCCCGGCCCCAGTTGTTGATGAAATCCACCAGGAACTGCTTGGCCAGGCGCTTGCGCTCCGCGGGCAGGAACCGCCAGATGGTGTAGACCAGCATGACGTGCTCGGCACCCAGCCGCTTGCCGCCCAGCATCTGCGGGCCGCGGGGGGGCTTCCAGATCTGGATCTTGGGCGACAGCTCCGGGAACTCTTTCTCGGCCGTCCGGGCGATGGAGATGGCGTTGTACACGTAGGACACCTTCCCGGCCAGCATCGCCCGGTTGTTGGACGACGCGTCCCAGGCCAGGACCTCGGGATCCATCGCCTCTTTGAACAGCGCCCGGGTGAACTTCAACGCCTCCACGGTGTTCTTGCTGTTGATCACCACCTCGTGGTTGGCGTTCTGGGTGGTGGCGCCGAACGACCACATGATATCCCGCAACGCCATGTTGGCATCGATGTCGTTACTGATGCCCAGCCCCACCGGCACGCCCCGAGCCTTGAGCTTGCGGCCGGCCTGCAGCACGTTGTCCCACGAGTCGGGCACGAACCCCACCTCGTCCCACAGGTCCTTGCGGTAGTGGGCGGGGTCGGGTACCCACGAGTTCGACAGCCCGAACCACTTCTTGGTCTTGGGGTTGTACGAGCTACGCTTGGCGAGCTCGATGATCCCGTACTTCTTCACCAGCGGCTCGACGATGTCGGTGAGGTCTTCCACCTCGGGCTCGAACACCGACGGCGGCGAGATGTGCTGGTAGAGATCGTGCCCGCTGCGGGCTGCCACCTCGGCCGCAGCGCGCGCGGGGATCTGGCCGAAGGGGATGTGGTCCACGACGACCTCGACGCTGTTGGCGCGGCCCCATTCCTTCACATACTCGTTGTCGAACCACCGGTCGTAGCCCGGCACGAAGTGCGACCAGTGGAGGATCGTGAGCCGCCGCTGCTGCGCCAGCAGCACCTGCACGTTGGCGAACGGCGATAGCCTGGCGGCCGCCGCACCCGCCGCTGTGAGCTTGAGGAAGTCACGACGGGAGACGCGCCGCCAGCGCCCGTGGTCTACCTGCACCCACCGTTCCTCAGTGTGACCGTCCACGTATCCTCACCCCCTCGAGTGGTCCGCGCCCCTGGCGCGGCTGCCGTCGGCCTCCTATTTGAAGGCCCCTGCCGTGAGTCCTGCGATGAACCGGTCCAGGAACAGACTGTAGAGCACCGCCGCCGGCACGCTGGCCACCAGCGCCCCGGCCATCAGCGACCCCCAGTAGAACACGTCGCCGCGGATCAGGTCGGTGGGCACCCCGATGCCCACGGTCTTCATCGCCGACGGCGAGATGAACGTCAGCGCGTAAACGAACTCCTGCATCGACAGCGTGAACGCGAAGATGACCACCGTCAGGATCCCCGCGACCGAGACGGGCAGGACGACTCGCCACAGCGCCTGCAGGCGGGTGCACCCGTCCACCATGGCGGCCTCCTCGAGTTCGGCCGGGATCGACCGGAAGAAGCCCATGAGCAGCCAGGTGCAGAACGGGATGGTGAACGAGGGATAGACCAGGATCAACGCCCACAGGTTGTCCTGCAGGCGCAGCCCGGCGATCACGCGGGAGAGCGGGATGAACAGCAGCGACGGCGGCACCAGGTACGTCAGGAAGATGCCCATGCTGAGCCGCCGCCCCCACCGCCCCGTCAGCCGGGCCAGGCTGTAGCCCGCCGGGACGGCCGCCAGCAGCGTGATGACCACGACCACCGCCGCCACGAACCCGGTGTTGGCGAGCCATCGCGAGAACAGCGTGCCCTCGAAGAGCAGGCGCACGTGGTCCAGGGTGGGCGGCGCGTTGAAGATGAAGGGGTTGTGCTTGACGTTGTAGAGGTCGCTGTTCTGCTTGAACGCCGTGATGAGCATCCACAGGAACGGGAACGCCGCGAAGAAGGTGAACCAGGCCACCGAGATGGCCAGGGCGATACGGCCCAGCGCCCGCTGCACCGAGACCGACCGCCATGTGAGCGCCCGCGTCGCGGTGGCCACGTGCTATACCCCGGTTTCCGCCCGGGCGGCGACGCGCAGCATGGTGATGGCCCCCGCCAGCAGCACCGGCAGCAGGAACAGCGCGACCGCCGCACCCTGAGCCAGGTCGCCGGCGATGATGCCCACCTGGAACGCCCAGCTGGACAGGACGTGCGTGGTGTTGAACGGCCCGCCGCTGGTCAGAATGTAGACGACGCCCATGTCGGTGAAGGTGAACACCGTGCCGAACAGCACTGCGATAATCAGGATCGGCTTCAGCATGGGGAGCAGGATGTGAAACAGGCGCTGGAAGAATCCGGCGCCGTCCACCGCCGCCGCGTCCATGACTTCCTGGGGAATGGACGTCAGGCCGGCCAGGATCACCACCGCCGAGAACGGGAACGTCCGCCACACGTGCACCATGATCACGGCGGCCATGGCCAGATGCGGCACGCCCAGCCACTGGGGGAAGTCGGTGGGGCCCAGGATGTTGACCGCCCGCAGCATCCAGTTGACCACGCTGTAGAGCGAGTCGAACATCCACTTCCAGGCGATGGCGGCCAGCGAGATCGGCGTCGCCCAGGGCAGCAGGATCAGGAACCGCACGAGCCCCCGACCCGGGAACCGCTGCTGGAGCGTGAGGGCCAGGATATTGCCGAAGACGATGACTAGGACCTGGGCGATGATGGTGAAGATGAACGTGTTGGCCAGCGCCGAGCGGAAGATGGTGTTCTGCATCGCCCGGATGAAGTTGGCCGGCCCGACGAACTCGAACGTCTGCGACCCGGTGGTGGCGTTGCTGAAGGCCAGGTAGATGGCGAAGAGCAGCGGTGCTCCCACCAGCAGCACGATGTAGAGGGCCGCCGGCGCCAGCAACAACGGCCCCAGCAGCCGCTCACCGTGCAGCCACGCGCGGGGGCCGCTGCGGGTGGGGATCCGGACCGCCGACCGGACCGCGCCGCCCATGACCGGGGCTCGTGGTTCCTCCATGCACGCTCCCAGACGACACCAGGCCGCGGCCAGCCGCCGCGGATGGCCCTCTAGCAATTGGGCGGCCGCTGGCGATTCCCTGCTACTCGGCCACCGGCGGCCGGCCCGGGGGGACGGGCGGCCGTCGCCGCCGAATGTCGTGGTGTCGTGCGTATCGTCTCGCTGACGCTGCCCACGCCGTTCCCGGTGGGGCCGGTCAACGCCTACCTGCTCCCCGGGCCGCCGGTGACGCTCGTGGACTGCGGCCCCAAAACCGACGAGGCCCTGGCGGCGCTGGAGGCCGGCCTGCGAACGGCCGGGACCCGTCTGGAGGCGATCGAGCGCCTGGTCCTCACCCACGGGCACCTGGACCACTTCGGTCTGGCCGCCACGGTGGCCGCAGCCAGCGGCGCCCGGATCTTCGCGCATGCGGCCGAGGTGCCCAAGCTGACCGGCGACCGATCGTTCGTTGGCCCGGCGCGCGCCCTGATCGCGGATGCCGGCTTCCCTCCCGATGTCGCTGACCGGTGGCTGGAGGTCATGCGCGGCTACCGGCGGCAGCTGGACCGCATCGCCCCCACCGACCTGCTGGGCGACGGCGACCGGCTCGCGCTGGCGGACGGCACCCTCGAGGTCCTGCACACGCCGGGGCACGCCCAGGGGCACCTCTGCCTGTGGGACGGGCACGTGCTGATCGCCGGCGATCTGCTCCTGGAGGAGATCAGCCCCAACCCGCTGGTCGAGTTCGACGCGGCCGGGCGACGGTTGCGGACGCTGCCGGCCTACCTGCGGTCGCTGCGACGCGTGGCGGCATTGAATCCTTCAGTGGCGTATCCGGGCCATGGCGACCCACTGCCGGCACCCGCCGCGCGCGCCCTGGAGATCATCCAGCACCACGAGGCCCGCAAGGAGGCCCTGGCCGCGCTCCTCGCCGGGCGCCGGTGGACCGTGCGTGAGCTGATCGCCGCCTGGTTCCCCACCCTCGATCCGCGCAACCTCTATCTGGCGATCTCGGAGGTTGCGGGGCACCTCGACCTGCTCGACGAGGAAGGCCGCCTGGCGGTCGAGCGCCAGGGAGACGTCTCCTATTACACGCAGGCCACCGCGGCCTGACCGCGCCGCCATGGGCGCGCAGGAGGCCTGACCGCCGGCCATGGCCCACGGCCGTGTCTTCCTCGATCTGGGGCTCGTCCTCGTGGCGGCGCTCGCCGGGGGCCTGCTCGCGCACGCGCTCCGCCAGCCCCTGATCGTCGGCTATGTGCTGGCCGGCATCGCTGTGGGGCCGTTTACCCCGGGCCCGACGGTGGCCGATCCTCGATCGTTCGAACTGTTCGCCGAGATCGGGGTCGTCCTGCTCATGTTCTCCATCGGGATCGAGTTCTCGCTGGACGAGCTACTCCGTGTGCGGCGCGCGGCGCTGGTGGGTGGACCCCTCGGCATCGCCACGATCCTCCTGCTGACGCTCCCGGTCGGTCGCGCCCTGGGCTGGCCCGTGGTGCAGACCGCAGTGGTGGGGGCGGCGCTCAGCGTGGCGTCCACGATGGTGGTCCTCAAGTTCCTGCTCGAGCGCGGCGAGCTGCATGCGCCGCACGGGCAGGTCACCCTGGGCGTGACCCTCTTCGAGGACCTGGCCGTCGTGGCCATGACCGTGCTCCTGCCGGCGCTGGGTCCGACCGTCGCGCACCGCCCGGCCGCGCTCCTGCGGGGGCTGCTGGTCGCGGCGCTGATCCTGGTGCCGACCCTGTGGATGGCCCGCCGGGTCGTGCCTCCCCTGTGGACGCGCATCGCCCGCGCGCAGAGCGAGGAGCTCTTCCTGCTGGTCGCCATCGCGGTGGCCATCGGCACGGCAGCCCTCACGGCAGGACTGGGCCTCTCACTGGCGCTGGGGGCGTTTCTGGCCGGGCTGGTCATAAGCGAATCAGAGTTTGCCCACGAGGCCCTGGCCCGCATCCTGCCCATCCGCGACGTGTTCGTCGCCGTGTTCTTCGTCTCGCTGGGCATGCTCATGCGGCCGGCGGTCGTCCTGGCCCAGTGGGCAACGGTCCTCGCACTGGTGAGCGTGATCGTCGCTGGCAAGTGTGTGGTGTGGACGGGCGTGCTCCGGCTGCTGGGGCTGCGCCTGCGCACCGCTGCCCTGGTCGGCCTGGCCCTGACACAGATCGGCGAGTTCTCCTACATCCTGGCCGCGGTCGGCCGTGCCGAGGGGATTCTGTCCGGTCAGGTCTACGATGCCATCCTGGCCGCGTCCCTGGTCTCCATTCTCGTGAACGCAGCGATCTTCCGGCGTACCCCGGGCTGGATCGAGCGGCTCTTGGCACGCCTGGAGCCTGCGGGACCCGTACGCGACGCGGCGCCACCCCCACCGGGTCACGTGCTCGTCTGCGGATTCGGGCGGATCGGTCGGGCCGTGGTGGACGCCTTGGAGGCGTTCGGGATTCCCTACGCCGTGGTGGACCTCGATCCCGACGCCACAGGGGCGGCACGCCGTCGGGGAGCGCACGCGGTCTACGGCAACGCCGCCGACGAGTTGATCCTTGACCGGGCGGGCGCCGCATCCGCGCGCCTGGCGGTGGTGGCCGTGCCGGACGCCGAGGTCGCTGCCCGGGCCACCCGCACCCTGCGGCGGTTGCGCCCGGACCTGCCCATCCTGGTCCGGGCGCACCATGAACACCATCGCGACCGCCTGGTCGCCGCCGGGGCGGCTGAGGTCGTTCAGCCCGAGATCGAGGCGGCCCTGACCATCGTCCGTCACAGCCTCGACCACCTCGGGATCGACCACCATCGTGGCAGGGAGTACCTGGCCCGCGTGCGGGCCGGTGCGCCCAGCACAGGCCAGCGCGGCGCATCCTCGGGCGCCGATGAGGAGCGGCGTCGCGGTTGACGACGGGGAGTCTGTCCGCCTGCGATTCCCTGAACCCGGAATCGGGTGTGGCCATCCACCCGGTGAGGTGGCGGTCGTTCACATCCGTGTGTACAAAGATTTGTTTGACAACCGGCGCCGCATCGCCTACGCTAAGTGTGTTCTTCGCCGACCGGCTGGGGTTCCCCAGCTTCCGAGATGCCCTGTCTTGTGAAGCCCTGACCTCTCGGTGACCGGACACAGTACCACCAGCATCGGGCGTGTTGGATTGCCTGCGCGCGGACACGCCACTCCGTGAGGAAAGGAGGTCGCCGCCATGAAACGTGCAGTTTTGGGCCTCGTCGTGGGCCTGATGGTACTCCTGGCTCCCCTTCATGTCCTGGCCAGTGCCGACCCGAGCCCCTGGCCGACCGTTCCGGCCCTGCCGGCCGATCCGCCGGGCGTCAACTCGTAGCACCACGCTGACGGCCAGCCGCGCGCCGCGGGGAGGGGCACGGTGCAACCCTCCCTGCGGGGCTGGCCGCAGCGGACCGCAGGGCGCGTCGCGCTTGAACAGCGGTGAGTACTGCGGCGAGCCGGACCCCCTCGGTCGTGCCCGGCGACCCACCGGGACGCGGCCGGCGCAGGCGAACTCGAGATGGGCGTATGCGGCATAGCCTTCAAATGGCGCAATAAATGGCAAGGCGGGCGAGGTCGTTGGACGCATTCTCGAATCGATCAAGCCTGAGACAGCCTACTTCACCGAGCAAGACGGGAAACGCGGCGGAATCTTCGTGATTGATGTAAGAACACCATCGGATGTGCCCTGCTTTGCAGAGCCATTCTTTCTCAACTTTGCAGCTTCCTGCAAATTCCGCATACTGATGAGCCCCGAGGATCTGCAAAAGGCTAGGCTGGAGGAGCTTGACAAGAAATGGGCATCATATCCGCCTGATCCTGCGCTCCAGCCGACCGGCTACAGCCAGGGTCGCTGGCTTCCGCCGTCGGACTGAGCTTCGACGTCGGACGGCAGAGAGATCGGTTGAGATA
>JAVKIP010000023.1:0-47034 GCA_031459385.1 Candidatus Fervidifonticultor secundus
TACTGGACCGACGCGATCCAGATGTACGGCTGGAAGTCGTAGATGCCCGACGTGTTGGGCAGCACGTTGCTCATGCGCTTCGCCACCACGGTCCGGGCGTTGGGGTAGTAGAGCACCAGGATGGGCAGTTCATCGGCGAACACTTCCTGGAACCGGTTGTAGATCTGCCGGCGCCGGGCCGGGTCGGCCGTGGCCTTCCCCTCATCCAGCAGCTGGTCGAGCTGCGGGATGGAATGGTGGGTCAGGTTGTAGATGGCACCGGTCCGGAACTGCGAGGACACATCGGGGTCGAGGTTGCCGCCCCACCCCACCAGGGCCAGGTCGTAGTTGGCTCCCCGCAGCGCCGCAATGTGCGTCGGGAAGTCGGACTTCTGGATCTCCACCCGCATCCCCACCGCCATCAGGTTCTCGCGGATGATGTCGCCCGACCGCTCGCGGATGACGTTACCCGTCGGCACCCGCAGGATCAGGGTCCGGGTGACGTCCCATCCGGCCTCCTGCAGCAGGGCACGAGCCCGCGCCGGATCGTAGGGCCAGGGCTTCACGTTCTTGTTGAGGTAGGGGCTCAGGGGTACGATCGGCCCTTCGACGAGCTCGGCCTCGCCCCGGAGCAGCTGGTTGATGATCAGGGGGCGGTTCACGGCGTGCGCGATCGCCCGCCGGATGCGCTTGTCCTGCAGGTAGGGACGCTGGAAGTTGTACAGCATGTACTGGTACGCGGGCGCGGCGAACGACACCGCCCGGACGTGCGGCATCTGCTTGACCCGGTCCCAGTCCTCGATCAGGACCTCACCGATCCCCAATCCGGCGCTCAGGTCCAACTCCCCGCGCTCGATCTGCGCCAACATGACCGCAGGCGGGATGATCCGGATGAACAGCCGCCGGTACTTCGGTGCCCCCAGGTGGAAGTTCTCGTTGGCCAGCAGCTCGATGAACTGGTCGGTCTTGTACTGCACGAACTTGAACGGCCCGCTGCCCACCGTGGGCTGCATCATGAACGGGTGGCGGTTCAACTGGTCGGGAGGCACGTCCCCCAGGACGTGCTTGGGCAGCATGGGGATGCCGGTGCCGAACTGCTCGAAGAACAGGTTCGGGTCCACCGGCACCTTGGTCTTGATCTCGACCTGCTTGGAGCCCAGGATGCGCACCCCCAGCTGGGCGCCGGCGGCGCGTTTGCCGCGGGCATCGGTGCCGGCGATGGTGGCGATCTCGGTGCCCCGGTTGGTCTCGGTGCGCGGGTCGCTGATGGTATTCAGCGTGAACAGCACGTCGTCGGCCGTCACGGGCTTCCCGTCGTGCCAGGCCGCCCGCGGGTGCAGCGTGAAGGTGAACGTCTGGTTGTCGGACGACGCCTCCCACCGGCTGGCCAGGGCCGGGTAGAACTTCAGCTGGCCCCCCTCGATCCGCGCCTCGAGCATGCGCAGGAACATGAACCGGATGGGATAGAGCCCGTACCAGCTGTCCGTGTTGATGGGGTTGAAGTTGTTGGGCGGACTCCACATGCCGGAGACGATGACGAGTTCCGACCGCGGACCGCTCCACCCGCCGCCTGGCAGCAGCAGCGCCGCCACCAAGCCCAGCACGACTGGCGCCACCACTCGCACGCGTTTGCGATTCATGATCGCTCCCCCCTTCGTCCGGGTCGTAGCACCCTACGCTGCCGGCGACGCGTTCTCCTCTCCGCCGGCTACAGCCGCAGGCCGGGATCCAGTGCGTCCCGCAGCCCGTCGCCCACGAAGTTGATGGCCAGCACCGAGATCAGGATCATGACGCCGGGCGGCAACCACAGCCACGGCATCCGCTCCAGCACCGTCAGCGACTGCGCGTCAGTGAGCATGTTGCCCCACGACGGCGTCGGCGGCTGGACCCCCAGGCCCAGGAACGACAGCGCGGCTTCCACCAGGATCGCATTGGCGGTGCCGAACGTGGCTGCCACCAGCACCGGCGCCATGGCGTTGGGGAGCAGGTGGCGTACCACCACCGCGCGATCGTCGGCGCCGCTGGCCCGGGCGGCCAGCACGAACTCCTGCTGGCGCAGCGCGAGGACCTGGCCCCGCACCAGGCGCGCCACCGGCGGCCACCCCAGGAGGCCCAGGACGATGATCACGTTCCACAGGCTGGGCCGCCCGACGACGCTGACAGCGAACAGGATGATGATCAGCGGCGGAAACGAGAGCACCACGTCCATGACCCGGCTCAGCAGGAGGTCCACCTTCCCTCCGGCGTACCCGGCGATCGCCCCCACGGTCGTGCCGATCACCACGTACATCGCCACGGCCAGGACGCCGACCGAAAGCGAGACGCGGGCCGCGTAGATCATCCGGCTGAGCACGTCGCGGCCCACGCTATCGGTCCCCAGCGGGTGGGTCGCCGACGGAGCAGCCTGGAACGCCGTCGCGTCGATCGCCGTGGGGCTGTGGGGCGCCAGCGCCGGGGCGGCCAGCGCCATCAGCGCCACGGCGGTGAAGACCGCGAGCCCCACTACCGCCATGCGGTGGCGCAGGAAGCGGCGCAGTGCCAGCACCCAGAAGGACTCGGCCCGGGGTGCCCGCAGCGGCGCGGCGACCAGCGACGGGGCCTTCGAGAGGGCGTCCGGCATGGTCTGCGTCAGTCGTAGCGGATCCGGGGGTCGATGTAGGCGTACGTCAGGTCGGCCAGCAGGTTGCCGGCCGCGACCAGCACCGCGGTGATCAGCGTGATCCCCATGAGCACGGGATAGTCACGCTGGTTGATGGCCTCGATGGTCAGGCGGCCCATCCCCGGCCACTCGAAGATCTGCTCGGTGATGACCGCACCCGCCAGCAGCGCCGGAATCTGCAGACCGGCCAGGGTGACGACGGGAATCAGGGCGTTGCGCAGCGCGTGCCGCCGCAGCACCAGCACCTCAGCCAGCCCTTTGGCCCGCGCCGTGCGCACGTAGTCCTGGCCCAGCACCTCCAGCATGCTGGAGCGCACGTACCGCATCAGCGCCCCCGCCCCGGCCACAGCCAGCACGGACGCTGGCAGCACCAGGTGCCACGCCAGGTCCAGCACCCCGCCGTCTCCACCCAGGGTCATCGTCCCGCCGGTGGGCAACCACCGAAGCCGCAGGGCGAAGACGTAGATGCCGGCCAGGCCCAGGAAGAACGTGGGCAGGCTGATGCCCAAAAACGCGAAGAACGTGGCGACGTAGTCAGTCCACGTGTAGCGGCGCACCGCGACCAGCACGCCAGTCGGGACCGCGATCAGGTACGACAACCCCAGGGCCGTGCCCGTGAGCGTCAGCGTCGGCCCGATACGCTCGCCGATGCGCTTCGCGACCGGCGCGCCGCTGCTGAACGAGTAGCCCAGGTTGCCGCGCAGCACCTCGCCGAGCCACCGGACGTACCGCACATAGACGGGCTGGTCCAGGCCCAGGGCGCGGCGTTTGATCTCCATGTCCGCCTCGCTCATGCTGGGATTGACCAGCATCGTGACCGGATCGCCGGGCGTCAGCGACATGATGAGGTAGCTCAGCACCGTGATGCCCAGCAGGATCGGCAGGGCGACCAGCGCGCGCCGAACCAGGTAGCGCTGCATGCCGGCCTCCGCCTCCGTCAGTCGGCGAAGACAATCTTCCCGTCGCTCATGTCCACGACCCGCGCGAGGGCCTCCACCGGCACGCCCAGGGGCTCCAGCAGCCGGCGCCCGCCCTCGAACGTCTTCTCGATCACGACCCCGATCCCCACCAGGACCCCCCGCGCCGCCTGCACGATGCGCGCCAGGCCCAGGATCGTCTGGCCGGTGGCCAGGAAGTCGTCGACGATCAGCACGCGGTCTCCGGGGGCGAGGAACTCGGGCGAGACGATCAGCTCGACGTTCAGGCCCTTGGTGTGGGACGGGGCCAGGGTCAGGTAGACCTCGCCGGGCATGGTCACCGGCCGCTGCTTGCGCGCGTAGATCACCGGTACCCCGAGCCTGAGCGCGGTGCAGAACGCCGGCGCAATCCCCGAGATCTCCGCGGTCAGCACCTTCGTCGCGCCCGCAGTCGCGAAGCGCCGCGCCAGCTCCTGACCACACGCGTGCATCAGCGCCGGATCCACCTGGTGGTTGATGAAGCCGTCGACTTTGAGGATCCCGCGGCCGAGGTTGCGGCCCTCGGCCCTGATGCGCTGCTTCAACGCCTCCATCGATCCCCCACGAGCCGGCCCGCGCCTGCCGCGCCGGCGACCCGGCTGCCGGGCGACCCGCCCGGCTGTCCATGGAACAGTGCTGCCGGGCACGCCCCGGAGCCGACCGCCACCCGGCTAGCCCTTCCGGCGTCCGGAAGCCATTCGCCGCCGCCGGTCGGCCCCCCTACGCCGCAGCCTGCCGGTAGACCACGCGCCCGGCGACGATCGTGGCCCGGACCACCAGACGCGCATCCAGCACGACCAGGTCGGCCGGCGCGCCGGGCGCGATGCTGGCCGGGCGCCCCAGCAGCTCCGCCGGCGTCACAGACGCCATGCGCAGCGCATCCAGCAGGTCGACGCCGAGCGCGCCGACGTGCCGCACGGCCGCATCCATGGTCAGGACGCTGCCGGCCAGGGTTCCGTCCGGCAGGCGGGGCGCGCCGTCGCGCACCCTGACCTCGCGGTCCCCCAGCGTCGAGATCCCGCCCGGCGTCCCGGCCGCCGCCACAGCGTCGGTGATCAGCACGGTCCGCGCCGGCGTCTTGGCGCCGATGACGTGGGCGACCACGGCGGGGTGCAGGTGCACGAGGTCGGCGATGATCGAGCAAGTCACGTCGGGGTGCGACAGCGCCGCTCCCACCACGCCGGGCTCCCGGTGGTGGAACGGCCTCATGGCGTTGAACAGGTGTGTCGCCAGCCGGGCACCGCGGTCGAACGCCGCCCGGGCCTGCGCGTAGGTAGCCTCGGTGTGGCCCAACGCCACGACGATCCCGCGGCCCACGAGATAGTCGATCAGGTCGAGGGCGCCGTCGAGTTCCGGGGCGAGCGTGACGAGCCTGATGACCCCCTGAAACTCATCCAGCAGGCGGCCGATGAACTCGATGGAAGGGGGACGGAGATGCTCGATGCGGTGCGCGCCAGGGCGCGCGCGCGACAGGAACGGGCCCTCGAGATGCACGCCGGCGATACGAGGCGCCACGGACGGGCGCTCCATCCGTGGGGCGAAGAACGCCAGCGCACGCTGCAGCTGGTCCGTGGGTGCGGAGATGAGCGTGGGCAGGTAGGCCACGGTGCCCGTGCGCAGCAGGTGGGTCGAGGCGGCCTCCAGGCCCTCGGGGGTGGGGCGCAGGAAGTCGCAGCCGGCAGCGCCGTTGACCTGCAGGTCGACGAACCCGGGCGCTACGAGGTCATCGGCCGCGTCGAACTCCGGCGCCGGATGGTAGCCCTCGGAGACGGCGGCGATGCGATCGCCTTCGATCTTGAGGAACCCCGGTCCGGTCAGGCCCCCGGGGCGCAGCAGGCGCCCGGCCTGGATCACCCATCGGCCCCCGACCGGCTCCCTCCCGCCCGGCGTACCGCCGTCTGCGGCCTGCCGCGGGTCCGTCACGGCCGGTCTCCGGGCAGCGTGACCGGCAGCGACCCCCGGGCAGGGCGATGCCCGAGCAGCACCCGGGCCGCGCCATCGACACTCAGCGGGTCGGCGCCGTAGGTGGCCAGGCAGGTGGCATCATCCGGGGCGGCAGCGAGCTCGTAGGGATCGCCGGCCGCGACGACCACCAGCCGGTCGCCGGCGCTGCGGCGCAGTGCGCGCAGGGCGTCGATCGTGCGGGCGTCCGGGACGCCGCGCCCCCACGTCACCGCGACCACGCGGTCGAAGGAGGAGAGGTCCCGAGCGTCGAGGGGCCGCGCCACCGCGTCCGCCCCGTGGTGCTGCAGGGCCGCCGCCAGGTCGGGGCGGATCGCATCGGGGGCTCGCCCCGCCTCCGCGGGCGCTGTGAGCGCGACGACGGCGATCCTCCCGCCTAGCGGCAACCTGCCGGTCCGGTCGCGCACCAGCGTGACGGCAGCCTCCGCAACCCGGCGCGCCACGTCCATGTGCGCCGGGGTGCCAACCCGCGCGGCGAGGTCGGCCGTCGGACCGGCCGGCGATGCCACCGCGCCCGCGCCCCACCGGTGCGCCGCCTCGGCCAGCCGGGCCTGCGCCGCGCCGATACGGTCGGCGCCCAGTGCGCCGCGCTCGATCGCCTGCGCCAGGCGGTCGAGGATCTCGTCCTGCACCGCCTCCGGCCCGAGCGCCAGCAGCAGGTCGCAGCCCGCCTGCACCGCGCGCACAGCGGCGTCGCCGACCCCAAAATGGTCGGCGATCGCCCGCATGCTCAGCGAGTCCGACAGGATGAGCCCGCCGAACCCCAACCGGCGGCGCAGCAGGCCCGTGAGGATCGGTGCCGACATCGTCGCAGGGGTGCCGGTCGGGTCGAGCGCGGGGTAGACGATGTGGGCGGTCATCACCGCGGCGACGCCGGCGCGCACCGCCGCCGCAAACGGCGCCAGCTCCACCACTTCCAGCCGCGCCAGGCCATGCTCGACCCGCGGCAGGCCCAGGTGTGAGTCCACGGTGGTGTCTCCGTGCCCGGGAAAGTGCTTGGCCGTCGCGCCCACCCCGGCGCCCTGCAGCCCCTCGAGGTAGGCAACGCCGAGCATCGTCACCAGCGCGGGCGTCTCCCCGAAGGCGCGGGCGCCGATGACCGGATTCGCCGCATTGGTGTTTACGTCCAGCACGGGCGCGAAGTTCAGGTGGACGCCGAGCGCGCGCAGTTCCGCGCCCGCGACCGCGCCGGCGGCGCGCGCCAGGGCCGGATCGCCGGCGGCGCCCAGCGCCATCGCCGAGGGCAACGGGGTGACGGCCGGCCCGGCGGCGCCGGGCTGCGGGGGGAAGCGCGTGACCGCCCCGCCCTCGTGGTCGATGGTCACGAGCAGCGGCGGCGCGCCGGCGGCGCGCGCGAGGGCCTGGAGGCTCGCGGTCAGCGCCGCGACCTGCGCCGCGGTCTGCACGTTCTTCTGGAACAGGACCACGCCAGCGACGTGCGCGTCCGCCAGGCGCCGCTCGAGCGCCGACGAGGGCACCGGCCCGTCGAAGTCGACCAGGCACAGTCGGCCGGCCTGCCGGCGGGCCGCCGGGCCGGGGCGCACCGGGCTCAACCCGGCGTCAGGCCCAGGGCCGCGCGAGCCCGCTGGTGCGCAGTTCGGTCAGGGTCACCGTCAGCGTGAGCCGCCGGCCGTCGCGGAAGACCTCGACGCGCACCGTGTCGCCGGGCCGCTTCTTGAAGAGCTCCCGCCGCAGTTCGCTGATGTTGGCGACTTTCTGCCCGTCGATGGCGACGACGATGTCGTTTGCGCGCATGCCGGCCCGCTCGGCGGGGCTGCCGGGCTGCGGCACCACCAGCACGCCGTGGTCGATGCCGAGCCCGTAGGCGCGGGCGGTGACGGGATCGATCTCGCCGCGGATCTCGACCCCGAGCGCCGGGCGCACGACGCGGCCGCGCTCGATGATCTGCTCCATGACGGCGCGGGCGTGGTCGATGGGAATGGCGAAGCCGATGCCCTGCGCGTCGCGGATGATGGCGGTGTTGATGCCGATCAGGCGGCCGCCGGAATCCAGCAGGGCGCCGCCGCTGTTGCCCGGGTTGATGGCCGCGTCGGTCTGGATCAGGTTCTCCACGACGAAGTCGGGGCCGGCCTGGATGCTGCGGTTGAGCGCGCTGACCACACCCACGGTCACGGTGCTGCCCAGCCCGAACGGGTTGCCGATCGCGATGGCGGTCTGACCCACCTGCAGGGTACTGGACGAGCCGAACTCCACCACCGGGAGCGTACCGCCACCGTCCACGCGGACGACCGCCAGATCGGAGAAGCGATCGGCGCCGATGACCCGGCCGCGCAGTGTCCGACCGGAGAGCAGCGTCACGGTGATCTCCTGGGCGCCCTGCACCACGTGGTTGTTGGTGAGGATCAGGCCGTCGCGCCGGACGATCACGCCCGAGCCCTGCCCTTCCTGGGGAAACAGGCCGAACGGCGTGGCGACCTGGGCCCGCACGTTGATGTTCACCACCGCGGGACGGGCCTGCTGCACGACGCGGATGACGGCCGACTCCTCGCGCTCCAGCACCCGGGTGCCCGGCGCGGGCGCCGCCGCAGCCGGCGGCTGGCCGGCACCCGGGGGTGGGGCGCTCGCCGGGGGCTGGGCGACCGCCGGGGGCTGCGCCACCGTGGCCGAGGGCGCCAGCACGATGCCCGCGCGGGGGCCGACGTAACCGCCCAGCACGCCGGCGACGACGAGGACGGCCAGCAGCGGCAGGCTGCGGTTCTTGACCCGCCTCGGCTCAGAGGTTCCAACGATAGACACGACAGATACGCCTCCTCCTGGACGCGCGGCGCGCGCTGCGACAGCCGCAGAGGGCACGGACGACCCGCAGCGTCACGGCGACAGTCCCATTATAGCAAGGGCGCGCATCCCGGCAGGGACCGCGGCCGCGCGGCGGAACTACTTCAAGCAACGCCACGGCTCCAGGCAGCACTACGTCGCACGCGAGGGGAGATCGTGTTCACGCTGACCGCGCAGCAGGAAGCCCGTGCCGTCGCGCTGCACCGCGAGGCCCTGGTGGTCGACACGCTCTCAGGCGAGCCGTCGGTCTTCTCGCCCGAGATGCTGGCCCGGCTCGAGGACCTGGCAGCGCGCCGTACGCCGCTGGCCGACATCCTCGACGAGCTGGACCGCCTGGCCGCCGACGCGCTGGTCGCCGACCGGCTGCCCGAGTACTGGGCCTGGTGGGACGCCAGCGGCGTCGACGTCATCAGCGCCACGCAGGGCGCGTTCGGGCGCATCCCCTTCAGCTACGAGGCCGCGGTGCGGGATCTGGCGCGCATGACGCGCAAGTTCGACGGCTGCGACCGTCTGCTGAAGGTCACGCGTGCGGCCGACATCGAGCGCGCCAAGGCCGAGGGGCGCCGTGGCATCATCCTCAACTTCCAGAACACCACGCCCATCGGCCAGGATCTCGCCCTCCTCGACTTCTTCTACGACCTGGGGGTCCGGATCGTTCAGCTCACCTACAACGCGCAGAACTTCGTGGGCGCCGGCTGCACCGAGCGCACGGACGGCGGCCTGAGCCACTTCGGCCTGCGCGTCATCCGCCACATGAACGAGCGGGGGATGCTGATCGACCTGTCCCACTGCGGCCTGCGCACCACCATGGAGGCGATCGAGGCCTCCCAGCGCCCGGTGGCCATCACGCACTCGTTCTCGCGCGAGCTCAGCCCCCACGACCGGGGCAAGACCGACGCGATCCTCCGGGCGCTCGCCGAGCGCGACGGCTACTTCGGCGTGCTGGTCGTCCCCTTCTTCATCACCGGGGAACCGCAGGCCACGCTCGAGCACTTCCTGGCCCACGTGGACCGCGCGGTGGAGATCATGGGGATCGACCACGTGGGCATCGGGACCGACTGGGGCGCGGTGTTCCCCAAGACGCTGGAGGCGCTGCTGGATGCCGAGATGGTGCGGTTCGGCTTCCGCCCCGAGCACCGGACCAGCTGGGGCGCGCGCGTGGACGGCTACCAGTCATGGCGCGACTGGCCCAACCTGACCCGTGCCCTGGTCTGGCGCGGCTACTCCGACAACGAGATCATCAAGTTGCTGGGCGCCAGCTTCCTGCGGATCTTTCGCGATGTCGTCGGATAGTCCCTTCGCCGCGGGCGGGCCGCCCGCGCCATCGCGGCGATGTCCCCGGTGCGGCACGGACAACCCTGCGCAGGCGCAGTTCTGCATGGCCTGCGGGCAGGCGCTGGTCTGGCCCTGCCCCCGCTGCGGCCAGGCGAACCCACCGGAGGCGCACTTCTGCCTGCGCTGCGGCACGCCCCTGGGCGAGGCGGCGCTGGTGGAGCGCCGGGTCACCAGCGTGCTGTTCGCGGATGTGGTGGCCTCGACGTCGCTGGCCCAGCGCCGCGACCCCGAGGCGATGCGCGCCATCGTGGCGCGGTACTTCGCCACGATGCGCGAGGAGATCGAGCGCCACGGCGGCGTGGTGGAGAAGTTCATTGGCGACGCCGTCATGGCGGTCTTCGGGCTCCCTGCAGCGCACGAGGACGATCCGCAACGCGCCGTGCGTGCCGCGCTGGCCATGCAGGCGCGCCTGCCGGCCCTCAACGCCCAGCTCGGCATCGACCTGCACCTGCGCATCGGCATCAGCACCGGCGAGGTGGTCGCTGACCCGCGGGCCGTGGCGGCCGGGCAGCTCATGGTCACGGGCGAGGTGGTGAACCTGGCCTCGCGCCTGCAGGAAGACGCGCCGGCCGACGGCATCGCGGTGGACGACCGCACCGCCCGTGCCACGCGGCCCGCCGTGGAGTTCCGGCCGCTGCCGCCGGCCGCAGGCGAGTTCGCCGGGCAGGCGCGCTGGCTGGTGACCGGGGTCGCGGCGGAGGCGGCCGCCCACCGGCTGCGCGCGGGCATGGTGGGCCGGGAGGACGAGGTCCAGTTCCTGCTGGCGGTCTACCGCCGCGCCGTCGAGGGCCGCCGGCTGCACGTGGTGACCGTGATCGGGCAGGCAGGCGTGGGGAAGTCGCGCCTGGTCGCCGAATGGCTGGATCGACTGCGGGCGATCCCGCCGGCGCCGGCCATCCTGCGCGGCCGGTGCCCGGCGTACGGCGAAGGCCTCACCTACCGCCCCCTGGCGGAGGCCCTCCGGGCCGACGCCGGGATCAAGGAGAACGAGCCGCCGGCAGTGGCCGCCGACAGGCTGCGGGCGCACCTGCGCGCGGCAGCCGGAGGCAGCCTGCGCGACGACCACGTCGACGCGGTCGCCGCCGACCTCGTGGCGCTGCTGGGTTCGCCCGTGGCCCCCCGGCCCGGGGCGCCAGACCTGCGCGCGCCGGGCGACGGCCTGTTCCGGTCCCTGCGGGCGTTCCTGGCGGCACGGGCCCGCCGGCAGCCCGTGGTCGTGGTCATCGAGGACCTGCACTGGGCAGAGGAGACGCTCCTCGACCTGCTCAGGCAGCTCGCCGCCCGTGGCACCGACGGGCCCGTGCTGCTGGTGGGCCTGGCGCGCCCTGAGCTCCTCGAGCGGCACCCCGACTGGGGCGCGGGCCTGCGAAACGCCACCACGGTGTCGCTGGCGCCTCTGCCGGACGATGCGGGCGAGCGGCTGGTCACCGCGCTCCTCAAGGGCGCGCCCCCGCCCGCGGACGTGCGCGCGGCCGTGCTGGCGCGGGCCGAGGGCAACCCGCTCTTCATCCAGGAAATTCTGCGGATGCTGATCGAGGGGGGCTGGCTCGTGCGCGACGAGGCCGGCTGGCGGTGGGGCACCTATCCGCGGAACATCCAGATCCCGGACACCATCCACGGGATCCTGGCCTCGCGGCTGGACCTCCTCTCGCCGCTGGAGAAGCACTGCGTCCAGGATGCGGCGGTGGTGGGCCGCACCTTCTGGCTCGGCGCGCTGGTGGCGACCAGCGAGCTCACGGCCGCGGAAGCCATCGCGGCCCTCACCCGCCTGCAGGAGCGCGATCTCGTGGAGGAGCGCTCCGCGTCGTCCATCGCGGGCGAGCGCGAGTTCGCGTTCACGCACGCGCTGGTGCGTGAGGTCGCCTACACCACCCTGCCCAAGGCCCGCCGCAGCGCCAGCCACCTCCGCTTCGCCCGCTGGCTGGAGCGCACCGCCGGCCCCGAGCACGGCGACGTCCTGCCCGCGCTGGCGCACCACTACGAGCATGCCTGGCGCTACCGGTTCGAGACCGGGGACCGCGCCCCCGAGCTGGCGCGCGGGGCCGTCGACGTCCTCCGGCGCGCGGCGATCCGCGCCGTGGGCCTGCGGGCTTTCCCGGAAGCGCGCCGGTTCTGCGACCGGGCGCTGGCCGTGCTGGAGAACGCCGGGCTCGAGGGCGACGTCGCGCTGCTGCTGGAGCTGCTCGTGCTGCGCACCGAGGGCGCGAAGTGGACGTCGCGCCCGGACTTGGTGCTCAAGGACACGGACACGGTGATCCGCCTGGCCCCCACCGTCGGCCGCGACGACCTGCTGGCGCGCGCCTGGCTCAACCGGGCCTTCGCCGAATACGATCGCCTGCACCTGCAGCTCGCCGAGGATGCGCTGCGCGTGGCCTCGGACCTCTTCGAGCGACTGCAGGATCGGCGCGGGCGGGGCGAGGCCCTGGAGATCCTGGGGGCCATCACCGAGGACCTCCGCGGCCGCCTGAGCACCGCCCAGGACGCGTACCGGCAGGCGCTGGCGCTCTACCGCGAACTGGGCGACGGGCAGGGCATGGCACGCACGATGGCCTGGTACGGTCGCGCGATCATCGACGCAGGACGCCTCGACGAGGCGCACGCGGTGCTGGAGGAGGCCCTGGCCCTGGCGCGCGCACACCACGAGCGCATCAGCGAAGCCTACGCCCTCGCCGCGCAGGGTGTCCTCGCGCACCTGGCGGGCACCTCGCCGGCGGCCGTGCAGAAGTTCCAGGAGGCCATCGCCATCCGCCAGGCGCTGGGCGACCCGCTAAGCGAGGCCGCCACGCGCCGGCACCTGGGCATGCACCTGCTGCGCCAGGGCCGGCTCGACGAAGCCGAGCGCGAGTTCGAGACCGCGCGCGCGATCCGCCGCGCGCACGGCGCCAGGACCGAAGCGACCAACCTCCTGCGCGGGCTGGCCGAGGTGGCTCTGGCGCGCGGCGACCTGCTGGCCGCGGCAGAATATGCCGAGCAGGCGCTGGCCGGCGTGCAGCCGCCGGACGAGATGCTGCGGGCGAGCCACCTGGCCACGCTGGCACGGATCCGCGCGGCCCAGGGCCGCGCCGCGGACGCCGAGGAGCTCTTCCGCGAGAGCCTGGCCATCGTCGAGCGCCGCGAGTACCGCATCGACCTGGCGCTGACCTGGCTGAAGTACGGCGAGGCACTGGCGCTGCTGGGCCACGCGGACCGCGCGCGAGCCGCGCTCGAGCGGGCGCGGGCGCTGTTCGCTGAGATGGGCGCGACCAACTTCGTGCGAGAAGCGGACCGGCGGCTGCCCTCGCTGCGGACGTAACCGCACAGCGCGTCCGGGCGCGGCCGTCGCTGGCCGGCAGGTACGGGCTACGCTATAATAGCGTGGTTCTGGCGGGTACCGCCGTGCCCGCCGATCCGCATCGGCCACGGAGGCGCACATGCTGAACTGGCTGCGCCGTCCGAAGTACGCCTCCACCGAACGCCGCGACCTCCCTGCCGGGCTCTGGACGAAGTGCCCGCGGTGCGGCACCCTCACGTACGCCAAGGACCTCGAGCGCAACCTCAAGGTCTGCCCCACCTGCGGGTTCCACCACCGCCTGTCGGCGCCCGAGCGCCTGGCCCTGGTGCTCGACGAGGGGTCGTTCCAGGAAACCGACGCCGGGCTGCACAGCGGCGATCCTCTGCGCTTCGACGGCTACGCGGCCAAGCTCGATGAGGCGCGCCGGGCCACCGGCCGGGCCGATGCGGTCCTCACCGGGTTCGGCACGATCGACGGGTACCGGACCGCCGTGGCAGCTATGGACTTCTTCTTCATGGGGGGGTCCATGGGCTCGGTGGTCGGCGAGAAGATCGCGCGCATCGCCGAGCGCGCGGTGGAGGCGCGGCTCCCGCTGGTGACGTTCGCCGCGTCGGGGGGCGCGCGCATGCAAGAAGGCGCCCTGGCGCTGATGCAGCTGGCGAAGACCAGCGCGGCGGTGGGGCGGCTGCACGACGCGCGCCTGCCATACCTGTCGGTGATGTGCGATCCCACCACCGGCGGGGTTACCGCCAGCTTCGCGTTCCTGGGCGACGTGATCCTGGCAGAGCCCGGCGCGCTCATCGGCTTCGCCGGCCGGCGGGTCATCGAGCAGACGATCCGCCGGAAGCTCCCCGAGCAGTTCCAGACCGCGGAGTTCTGCCTGGAGCACGGCCTGATCGACCTGGTCGTGCCCCGCCCCCAGCTGCGGGAGGTGCTGCGTCGGTTGCTGCGCTACGTCGGCGCGCCCCGCGCCCCGGTCGCGGTCGCCCCCGTCGCAGCGGCCGGCGGCGACGGCGCGGGAGGGCAGGGAGGTGTGGCGCCCTGATGGCGCTGCGCACGCGCCACGGGCGGGCCCCGGCCGGGAGGGCCGCCGGCCAGCGGGGAGACGCCTGGCGGTGACGGTGCTGCCCGAACGCGACCGGCAGGCCGAGGCGCGCGCCGCCGCCCTGGAAGCCCGGCTGGCCGCGCTGCACCGCGAGATCGCCCACCACCGCCAGCAGGCGCAGAAGGCACCGGGTACCGCGGCGGACGCCCTGCGGGCGCTGGAAGC
The DNA here is from genome assembly GCA_031459385.1 of Candidatus Fervidifonticultor secundus. Taxonomy (GTDB): domain Bacteria; phylum Sysuimicrobiota; class Sysuimicrobiia; order Sysuimicrobiales; family Humicultoraceae; genus Fervidifonticultor; species Fervidifonticultor secundus. Next base: position 14,229 of record JAVKIP010000023.1, read on the forward strand.
GCGGGCCACCGAGATCCGCGAGGAGCTGGCGACGCTGCGCACCCCGTGGCAGGCCGTGGCGCTGGCGCGCCATCCGCAGCGGCCCAAGGCCCACGAGTTCGTGGCGGCCCTGGTCGACGACTTCATGGAACTGCACGGCGACCGGGCGTTCCGCGACGATCCCGCGCTGACCTGCGGGCTGGGGTGGTTCGAGGGCCGCCCGGTGGTCGCCATCGCCCCGCACAAGGGCAGGGACACCAAGGAGAACCTGGCCCACAACTTCGGCATGCCCTCCCCCGAGGGCTACCGCAAGGCCCTGCGCGTGATGACGCTCGCCGAGAAGTTCGGCTACCCCGTCCTGAGTTTCGTGGACACGCCGGCGGCCTATCCCGGCGATGCGGCCGAGGAGCGCGGTCAGGCCGAGGCGATCGCGCGCAACATCATGGAGATGACGCGGCTGCGGGTGCCGATCGTGGTGACGATTACCGGCGAAGGTGGCAGTGGCGGCGCCCTGGCCATCGCCGTGGGCGACGCGGTGTTGATGCTCGAGCACGCGATCTACACGGTGATCCCCCCGGAAGGCTGCGCGGCCATCCTCTGGCGCGACGCGACGCGCGCGCGCGAGGCCGCAGGGGCCCTGCGCCTGGTGGCCGCGGACCTCGCGGCGCTGGAGGTGGTGGACGAGGTCATCCCCGAACCCCCCGGCGGTGCCCACGCCGAGCCGGCCGCAGTGTTCGACGCAGTGCGCGTCGGCGTGCGCCGGCACCTGGCGGCCCTGGACGGCGTGCCCGTCGACGAGCTCGTGCGCCGGCGGTACGCCAAGTACCGGCGCATGGGCTATTATGAGGAGCGAGCATGACCGACCGCATCGACTTCGACCAGGTCCGCGAAGTGGTGCGCATCGCGACCGAGGGCGCCGTGGCCGAACTGGAGGTCGAGACGCCGGCGCTCAAGATCCGCGTGCGCACCGGCGCGGGGCAGTCGCCGGCGCCCGCCGTCGCCGACAGCCAGGCGCAGACACCGTCTGCCGGCGCCCCCGCGCCCGGCAACGCCCCCGCCGCCGCGGGCGTCGGCCTGCCCGCGGAGGACCATCTGGTGCCGATCGTGGCGCCGATGGTGGGCACCTTCTACCGCGCGCCGGCGCCGGACGCGCCGCCGTTCGTGAAGGAAGGGGACCACGTCGAAGCGGGCCAGGTGGTCTGCATCATCGAGGCGATGAAGCTCTTCAACGAGATCCAGGCCGAGGTCGGCGGCCGCATCGCCCGGGTGCTGGTCGACAACGCCAGCCCCGTCGAGTACGGGCAGCCCCTCTTCCTCCTCGAGCCCAACGCCCGGAGTCGGTGATGTTCCGCAAGGTGCTCGTCGCCAACCGCGGCGAGATCGCGGTGCGGATCATCCGCGCCTGCCAGGAGCTGGGCATCCGGACCGTTGCCGTCTACTCCGAGGCGGACCGCGGCGCCCTGCACGTGAAACTGGCCGACGAGGCGTTCTGCATCGGCCCGGCCGCCAGCGCGGGCTCCTACCTGAACATCCCCAACATCATGAGCACCGCCGAGCTGACCGGCGCCGACGCCATCCACCCGGGCTACGGCTTCCTGGCCGAGAACCCGCGCTTCGCCGAGATCGTCGCCGACCATAAGATCACCTGGATCGGCCCGCCGGCCCGGGCCATCGAGGCCATGGGGCACAAGTCGGCCGCCCGGGCGCTCATGCAGCGCCACGGCGTGCCCGTCGTTCCTGGGAGCCCGGGGGCGGTGAAGACCGAGCGCGAGGCGCTGGAGATCGCGCGGCAGACCGGCTTCCCCCTGATCATCAAGGCGGCTGCCGGCGGCGGCGGCCGGGGGATGCGCGTGGTGCACACGGCGTACGAGGTCTCGCGGGCGCTGCAGACCGCCCGGCAGGAGGCGGCAGCCGCGTTCGGCAACGGCGACGTGTACATCGAGAAGTACATCGGCGAGCCCCGGCACGTGGAGGTGCAGATCCTGGCCGACGCCCACGGCCACGTGGTGCACCTGGGCGCGCGCGACTGCTCCATCCAGCGGCGCCACCAGAAGCTCATCGAGGAGTCGCCGCCGCCCCGACTGCGCGAGCGTACGCTGGCGGCGCTGGCCCGGGCCGCGGTGCGTGCCGCGCAGGTCATCGACTACATCAACGCCGGCACCGTCGAGTTCCTGGTGGACGAGCACGAGAACGTCTACTTCATGGAGATGAACACGCGGATCCAGGTCGAGCACCCGGTGACCGAGATGGTCACCGGCCTGGACCTGGTCAAAGAACAGATCCGCATCGCCGCCGGCGAGCGCCTGACGGTCTTGCAGCGGGACGTCGAGATCCGCGGATGGGCCATCGAGTGCCGGATCAACGCCGAGGACCCGCGCCACGACTTCCGCCCTTCGCCCGGCCCGCTGACGTCGTTCATCCCACCCGGAGGGCCGGGCGTCCGCGTGGACACCCACTGCTTCCCCGGGTACGTGGTGCCGCCACACTACGACTCGCTGCTGGCCAAGGTCGTCGTCTGGGGCCGCGACCGGGACGAGGCCATCGCCCGCATGCGCCGGGCCCTGCTGGAGTTCGAGATCGACGGCGTGCGGACCACGATCCCCTTCCACCTGGCGGTGCTGGACAACGCCTTCTTCCGCCGCGGCGAGGTCTACACGAACTTCGTGCAGCGGCGAATCGACCTGAGCGCGCTGTAGCCCCAGACTGGCGCGAGCCGGGGCCACCGGGACCGTGCCGGGCCGCCGCCGAGCCCCGGGACCACCGTCACCCCAGGCGAAGACGCGCCGCGGCCGCGGCGCCCACCGCGCCCGCGTGCAGGCCCAGCGCCGCCGGGACGATCTGCACCGCAGCCGCAGGCCGCTCGAAGGCCTCGGCCTGCACGATGCGGCGCACCGGACCCAGCAGCAGCTCGCCGGCCCGGGCCACGCCGCCGCCGATGATGAGCATGGCGGGGTTGAGCAGGTTCACGAGGTTCGCGGCCGCCAGACCCAGGTAGCCGGCGGCGCGGGCGAAGACCTCGCGGGCCAGCGGATCGCCCTCGGCTGCGGCGCGCGCCACCTCCCGCGCGTCGAGGGCCGAGGCGCCCGCGAGCATCGAGGGCCGGCCGGCGGCCAGCGCCGCGCGGGCCTCGCGCACGATGGCGCTCCCCGATGCCACGGCCTCGAGGCATCCCAGGCGGCCGCACGCACAGCGCGGCCCGCCCGGGACGAGCACCATGTGGCCGATCTCGCCCGCCGTGCCCGAGACCCCGGTGTAGAGCTGGCCGCGCAGGATGAGCCCACCGCCGACCCCGGTGCCCACCGTGATGTAGAGCAGGTCGTCGACCCCTCGCCCGGCGCCGACCCAGTGCTCGCCCAGAGCCGCGGCGTTGGCGTCGTTCTCCACGGCGACGGGCATGCCCAGCCGCTCGCGCACCAGGGCAGCCAGCGGCACGTCGCGCCAGCCCTGCAGGTTCGGCGGCGCGAAGACCACGCCGGTGGCGGGATCTGCCGGGCCGGGCGCGCCGACGCCAGCGGCGCGCACGGCCGCGCGCGAGACGCCCGCAGCCGCCAGCGCCCGATCCGCGGTCGCCGCGATGGCCTCGACCACCGCGGGCGGCCCCGCCTGCGGCGTGGCCGCCCGCGCCGTGGCCCCGACGCGGCCCGTCTCGTCCACCACCGCAGCAAGGATCTTCGTGCCGCCGAGGTCTACGCCCAGGTACCACATCCCCGAGCTGTCTTCGAGCCGCTGCGGTGGGCTCCTGTGCTGCGGCGGCGGAGGAGCCAGCTTGCAGCAGCCAGAACTCTCCCCTGCGCGGGTTGATGGGGAGGTGGCGCATGCCGGATATCGTGGGATTGCTGACGTACGCCGCGGCCGTCGTCATCGTCGGCCTGATGATCCTCAACGCGGCCATCAAGATCGTCCGCGAGTACCAGCGGCTGGTCGTCTTCCGGCTCGGCCGCAGCATCGGCCGCAAGGGTCCGGGCATCGTCTTCCTCATCCCCATCGTCGACCGGGCCGTCTGGGTGGACCTGCGCGAGCAGTTCATCGAGATCCCGTCCCAGACGTGCATCACGCGCGACAACGCCCCGATCAACATCGACTTCCTCATCTACTACAAGGTGCTCGACCCGGAGAGCTCGGTCATCCAGGTGGCCGACTTCGCCGGAGCGGCGCGCGGCGTGGCCACGACCACCTTGCGCGCGGTCATCGGCGATATCATCCTGGACGACGTGCTGGCGCGCCGCGAGCAGATCAACCAGGTGCTGCGCGCCAAGCTCGACGAGGTCACCGAGCGCTGGGGCGTGAAGGTCACCACCGTCGAGATCCGGGAGATCCTGCCGCCCAAGGACGTGCAGGAGGCGATGACCCGGCAGATGTCGGCGGAGCGCACGCGCCGCGCGGTGGTCACCGAGGCCGACGGCAAGCGCGAGGCGGCCATCAAGGTGGCCGAGGGCGAGAAGCAGGCGGCGATCCTGCGGGCGGAAGGCGACCGGCAGGCGGCGATCCTGCGGGCAGAGGGCTTCGCGCTGGCCCTGGACACCATCTTCAAGGTGGCGCAGACGGTGGACGCCAAGACCATGGCGCTTCAGTACCTGGAGACGCTCAAGGCGCTGGGCGCGGGCCCGGCCACCAAGTTCATCTTCCCCCTGGAGTTCACCAAGCTGCTGGGGCCGCTGGGCGACATGGCCGGCGCGGCGCTGGGCGAGCGCAAACCGGGCGCCGGCTAGCAGACGGCGCGGCGGGGGCGCAGCGATGACGGCACCGCCGCCCCAGCCGCGCTGGCAGCAGCCCCTGGCAGCTGCCGGCGACGCCGTTGTGCGCACGACGGCGCTCGCCGCGCTGGGACTGCTGCGCCTGGTGGACGCGACACTCGACGTGCGCGTCTACGGCCACGAGCACCTGGCGCTCGCCCGCCGGTGGGGCCGGCGGGTCCTGTTCGTCGTCTGGCACGGGAAGGGCCTGATCCCCCTCCTCTTCTTCCAGGGCTGGCCGCTGGTGATCTACACCAGCCATCCGCGTGCCCCATCGTACGGCCGGCTCGCGCGCGCGGCACGGCGGTTCACGCTGGCTGCCCTGCGCCAGGCGGGCTACCGGGTGCTGGACGCAGCCCAGTTCGCCTCCGAGTCGCGCGGCGTGATCCGCTTCCTGCAGATCCTGCAGGAGACCGCCGGCGGCATCATCGCTGCCGACGGCCCGGCCGGGCCCCCGTTCCGGGCCAAGCCGGGCGCGGCGTTCGTCGCGAAGCGCGCCGGGGTGGCCCTGGTGCCGGTGGGCGCGGCGCTGCTGCGCGGGCTGGCCCTGGACTCGTGGGACCGGTTCGAGCTGCCGGTCCCCTTCTCGTCCGCCGTGCTGGTCATCGGCGAACTGCTGACCGTGCCCGAGGACGCCGACGACGCGGCACTGCAGGCCCTTTCGCGCCGGCTGGAAGCGGCCCTCAACGACCTCACCGCGCGGGCCGAGATCGAAGCGTTCGCCGTCGCGCCCGTCCGGACCCCGGCGTAAGCTGGCCGCCCTCAGATGCGGTGCAGCAGCCACAGCGTGCCCAGGCCGAGCAGGGCCAGCGCGCCGAGGACCAGCAGCGGGTAGAGCAGGAAGAGCAGCGGGCTGGCGGCCTTCCAGGTCACGAGCAGGATGGCCGCGACCAGGGCGCCGGCCAGCGCGGCGCCCCAGCCGAGCGCGCGGCCGCGCACCGGAACGATCCTGGGACCGCGCACCACCTACGGCCGCTCCCGGCCGCGCCCGCCGGCTTCCAGGTCGTCGATGCGGGCGCGCAGACGCAGGATCGTCTCCTCGTAGGCCTGGAGCATCCGCGCCTGACGGTGCGCCCGGGCCGCCAGGTAGCCGGCATAGAGCGCCACGGCCCAGTAGGCCAGGATCTTCACGCCTTCCAGCGTGAGGTCGCCGCCCAGCGGGTGCAGCAGTAGCACGCCCACGTAGCCCACGTTGTAAAGCAGCGCCGCCAGGGCGGCCATGCCCATGCCGTACCGGATGCTGGTGCTGACCAGGACGATGAAGTAGACGTAGTAGAAGGGGCTGGCCGCGCCGCCGGTGGTGCCCACCAGCGCCGTCGTGAGCAGCTGGTCGTGCACGGTGGCCGCGTAGCGCACCCAGCGCGGGACACCGCGCCGCAGCGCGGCTGCGAAGGTCAGGTTCGCAGCCGCGGCGACGGTCGCCAGCGCGGCGATCACGCGCGCGTCGGTGCTGATGGCACCGCTACGGCGCAGGTACCAGACCCCTGCCAGCAGGATGCCCAGCATGAGCCAGCGCACCGTCACGCGGCTGCGCTCGATGCGCCCGTCGTCGTCCATGGTCGTCGCTACCCGGCCGCCCGCAGGTGGGCGGCCAGGAAGGCACGTACCTCGCGGAAGAGCACGTCCCGATCGCGGTCCAGCGTCACCAGGTGTCCGGAGCGCGGTAGCCACACCAGCCGCCGCACCGGCGCCGCCACGCCGTCGCAGATCGCCGCGGCGCTCTCGGGCGGAATGGCCCAGTCGCGCCGTCCCTGGGCGATCAGGACCGGACAGCGCACCTGGGGCAGGCGCGCGCGCATCTGGTCCAGCAGGGCCGAGAGCGCGTCCACGGCGCCCAGGGGGATGCGCGGGTACGCGGCGCGGTAGGGCGCCACCTCGGCGGACCGCGGCCCGACCCGCCGGAGCACGGGCGCGTACCGCAGCACCGGCCGGGCCGCGCGCACCACCCCGCGCACCACGGGCCGCAGGCGAATCGGCGTGGCCAGGGCCACCGCGGCGGCGGGTGCATCGGTCGCGGCCAGCAGCAGCGCCAGCGCGCCGCCCATGGACAGCCCCCCGACCGCCACGGATCCGCAGCGGGCGCGCAGCCGTGCCAGGGCCTGCCGGGCCGAGGCGACCCAGTCCTCCCACGTGGTCTCTGCCAGGTCTTCGGGCGAGGTGCCGTGGCCGGCCAGGCGCGCCACGTGCACCGCGATGCCATCGCGGGCCAGCGCCTCGGCCAGCGGGACCATCTCAAGCGGCGTGCCCGTGAAGCCATGCAGGAGGAGACACCCACGGTCTCCCCCTGCCAGGGTGATCTCGTCGACGACGGCGGGGCGGGCCACCCGCGACCGTCAGATGATCGCCTGGTGGGTCTGCGGGTCGAACAGGTGCAGCTTGCGCATGTTGAAGACGACCTCGGTCGTCTGGCCCATCTTCGCCTCGCTGTGGGCGTCGACGCGGGCGACGATGGAGTGCGCCCCGGCGCTCAGGTAGAGGATCACGTCGGAGCCCAGCGGCTCGTGGACGTCCACCATGGCCTTCAGGATCCAGCCGGGGTTGGCGTCCCGGGCGAAGGCCCGATCCTGGATGTCCTCGGGCCGGATGCCGAAGACGACGTCGCGGCCTACCCAGTCCCTGGCCAGCGCCGCCACATCCGGCGGCACCTCCATCCTGAAGGCGTCGGCGTCGACGACAGTGGCCCCGTCGCGGGTCACCAGGCGCGCCGGGATGAAGTTCATCGCCGGGCTCCCGATGAAGCCCGCCACGAACATGTTGGCCGGCTTCTCGTAGAGGTTGAGAGGGCTGTCGACCTGCTGGATGACGCCGTCGCGCATCACCACGATCACGTCGCCCATGGTCATGGCCTCGACCTGGTCGTGGGTCACGTAGACGGTCGTGGTCTGCAGCCGCGCCTGCAGCTTCTTGATCTCGGCCCGGGTCTGGACCCGCAGCTTGGCGTCCAGGTTGGACAGCGGCTCGTCCATGAGGAAGACCTGCGGCTCGCGGACGATGGCACGCCCCAGGGCGACCCGCTGGCGCTGGCCGCCGGATAGCTGCTTGGGCTTGCGGTCCAGCAGCTGCTCGATGCCCAGCAGCGCCGCCGCTTCCTTCACACGCCGGTCGATCTCCGTCCTGGGGTAGCGCCGCAGCCGCAGCCCGAACGCCATGTTGTCGTAGACCGACATGTGCGGGTAGAGGGCGTAGTTCTGGAAGACCATGGCGATGTCGCGGTCCTTGGGCGCCACGTCGTTGACCAGCCGCTCGCCGATGTAGATGTTGCCGGCCGTCGCCTCCTCCAGTCCGGCGATCAGCCGCAGCGCCGTGGTCTTCCCGCACCCGGACGGCCCCACGAGCACCGTGAACTGCTTGTCGGGAATCTCCAGCGTGACGTTGTTGACCGCCGTCACGCTCCCGAACTTCTTGGTCACGCTCTCCAGGAACACCCGCGCCATGTTCGCCTCCGCTTCCCCCACTGCCGCTTCGACCCCAGCATATCCTCGCCGCTCACGGGAAACTGGTTCCCTGCGACCGGGGCGCCTCCTGCATCCACCGCTTCACCGCCGCGATCGCCTCCACGGGCGTCGGGTCCACCCCCCGTAGCAGGGCGGCGTACACACTCGTGAGATCCCCCAGCAGGACGAGAGAGAGCAGCCGCGCGAGACGGCCGTCGCCCTGCGTCCACACCTCCTCGACCCAGCGAACCCGTCCGGCCAACAGGCGGCGGACCGCGTCGACCTCGCGGGCAGCCCGGGCGCCGTCCTCGCCATCCCTGAGCACCACCGCAGCCGCTCCGGGCGGTGGCCACGGCCACGCCTCCACCTCATTATGGCTCGCCTCCGGGAAGCGATTCCAGATGGCGAAGAGCTTGGCGTTCTCGTTGAGCTGGGTCTTCCAGCGGTAGGCCACGGGCGCCAGGGCCGGCGTGGCCGCGTAGATCACCGGGAGGGCATCGTGCAGCCGGACAGCCAGGTGCTTCGCGGCATTCCCGCCCGTGGGGGCTGAGGGCCCCCACGCCGCAGCCAGCCTCCCGAGCAGCTCTGCGGCCTCGCGGACCTCGGCATCGGTGACCGGGGTGAGCCCCAGCCGGCTGGCCAGCCGGAGCATCGGGAGGAACAACAGCGGCAACGCGGCCCGCGGCGGCAGGCCGGGCCGCACCGCGACCACCGGGACGCCCCCACGGCGCGCGCGCGCAGCCAGCGCGCCCCCGGACGTGATGGCCACGACGGCGGCTTTGCGGCCCAGGGCGTCGTCGAAGGCCGCCAGCGTCTCGGCCGTGTCGCCCGAATACGAGCACGCGAGCACGAGGGCAGCGGCATCGACGCACGCCGGCAGCCGGGTCGCCCTGACGACGACGACCGGGACCGCACTCGACGGCGCCAGCAGCGCTTCGAGCAGGTCGCCGCCGATCCCCGACCCGCCCAGGCCGGCCACCGCCAGGAGGCGGGGGGCACGGGCAGGCAGCGCGACCTCCCCGCCGGCGTCCCAGCCCTCGGGGACCATGGGGCCGAGGCGCAACACCAGGTCGAGCATGCCGGCGGGATCGCCACGGCGCACGACGCCCGCGTCGTCCAGGTCGATCATGGAATCGTCACCATCCTCGATGGGCCACATGCCCCGCGCCCCGGCCGAAAGGGGCAGGGGCCGCCGGCGCGAACGTCTTACGGCGGACTCATGGTCCTCGCCGATCACGATCGCCTCGCCGGGAGCCGGCTCCGCCAGCTCCTCGAGCTACGCCGCCGCCTGCGCGACGAGGCCGTGGATCTCCCCCGCGACGTCCTGCGCGAGGTCCTCTATGCCATCGAGCAGACTCGCCGGTTGCGGCTGGGCCCGCACCGGTCCCCGTGGGCGGCCGCACAGATGTCGCGCGGCGAGCTGCTGCGCGAGATCAAGTGGCGCCTGGACGTCGCGGCGTTGCCCGAACTGACCGCAGCCGCCCGGGTGCTCGACCGGATCCGCCAGGTCCGCCGCGTCGGGCCACGGCGGCTGCGGGACCGGCGCCGATGAGCCTCCGGCTCCAGGCCTCCTCCCTCCGCCGGGCACTGGAGAGCCTGGCGTCACCTGAGCGCCTCGCCCACGCCGCGGAGACGGTCTTCGCCATCGTCCTCATCGTCGCCGGCATGGGCATCCTCCTGCGCCTGACCACGGCGCTCCTGCGGCGCTCGGTGCGGCCCGACGACCCGCGGCACCCGCCGGAGCGGCAAGCGCAGATCCGCACCCTGGTACCGCTGCTGGAGAGCGCGCTGCGCTACGTCTTCTACTTTACCGCAGCCGTGATGGTCCTGGACCGGCTCCGCTTCAACGTGTCGGCGATCCTGGCCAGCGCCGGCATCGCCGGCATCGCCATCGGTTTCGGCGCCCAGCACCTGATCCGGGACATCATCGCGGGCTTCTTCCTGATCTTCGAGGGCCACGTGCAGGTGGGCGACGTCGTCCGGGTTGGCGAGGTCGTGGGCCAGGTAGAGAACCTCTCGCTGCGGACGGTGCAGATCCGCCAGTTCTCCGGCGAGCTCGTGACCATTCCCAACGGCGAGATCTCCCGCATCGGGAACATGAATCGCAGCTTCATGCGCGCCATCGTCCACGTCAGCCTGCCGTATGGCGCGGATGTGACGCGCGCCATGGCCGTGATGCAGGAGGTCGCCGCGGCGTGGGCGAAGGAGCAGTCCGGCATCGTCCTGAGCCCGCCCGAAGTGCAAGGGGTCATCGACCTCGGCGCCACCGACGTCCGAGTCCGCGTGGTGGTCACGGTGCGGCCCGGCGCGCAGGTGGCCGCCGAACTCGAACTCCGGCGCCGCATGCTCCACGCGCTGGCCGCAGCCGGGATCGAACTGCCTCCCGCCGCCGCGCTGCTGGGCGCGCATCGGGCCGCAGCCCCCGGCGGGCACTGAGCGCCGCGGGGAGCGATGGCATGCGTGTCCTGGTCACCGGAGGCGCGGGGTTCATCGGGTCCCATCTCGCCGACGCCTACCTCCGGCGCGGCGACGAGGTCACCGTGGTCGACTCGCTGGTCGGCGGGCGTCGCACCTTCGTGCCCGCGGGCGCGCGCTTCCACCACCTCGACATCCGCGACCCGGCGCTGCGCGAGGTCTTCGCCCGCGAGCGGCCGCAGGTCGTCAACCACCACGCCGCCCAGGCGTCGGTCAGCCTGTCGGTGCGCGACCCCCTCCGGGACGCGGAGGTGAACCTGCTGGGCACCCTGCGCATCGTGGCGCTGTGCGTGGAGTTCGGCGTGGAGCACCTGATCTTCGCCTCCACCGGCGGCGCGCTCTACGGCGATCCCGAGCGCCTGCCGGCCGACGAGGCCACGCCGGTGCGGCCGCTGTCGCCCTATGGGTGCGCCAAGTTCTGCGCCGAGCAGTACATCGAGACCTACGGCCGGCTGCACGGGCTTTCGGCCGCCTGCCTGCGCTACGCCAACGTCTACGGCCCGCGCCAGGACCCGCACGGCGAAGCCGGGGTGGTGGCCATCTTCACCCGCGCCCTGCTCGACGGTCGCGCGCCGACGATCCACGGCGACGGCGAGCAGACCCGCGACTTCATCTATGTGGACGACGTCGTCCGGGCCAACCTGCTGGCCACCGACCGCCGCGCCCGCGGCGCCTTCAACGTCGGCACGGCGGTGCCGACCAGCGTCAACCAGCTCTACCGCGCGCTGGCGCGGTATGTCCAGCCGGCCCCTGCGCCGGTCTACGGTCCGCCGCGGCCGGGCGACGTCCGGCACGTGGTGCTGGCGGCGGAGGCCGCCCGGGCCCGCCTGGGGTGGACGCCGGAGGTGTCGCTGGAAGACGGCCTGGCGGCCACCGTCGCCTGGTTCCGCACGCACGCCGCGTAGCGGCAGGAGTTGCCTTCTCCGGGGGCCAAGTCAGGCCCAGGCACCATGGCCCCGTCCCGCGGGTACTTCCTGCTCATTCTCCACGCGCATCTGCCGCTGGTGGTGGGCCACGGACGCTGGCCGCACGGCAGCGACTGGCTGGCGGAAGTCGCCGTGGGCTGCTACCTGCGGCTGGTGGAGCAGCTCGAGGCGCTGGCCGCCCGCGGGATGTACGCCCCCATCACCATCAGCTGCTCGCCGGTCCTGTGCGAGCAGCTGGCCCATCCGGCGTGCGCCGCGGAGATCGAGGCCTTCCTGGCGCAGCGCCTGGAGGCCGTGGCCGAGAACCGCGCGGCCTTCGAGCGCGCCGGCGACGGTGCGCTGGCAGACCTCACGTACTTCTGGGAGGACACGTACCGGCGGGCGCTGGCGCACCTGCGGCGGCTGGACGGCGACCTGCTGGGCGCGTTCGCCCGGCTGGCTGCCGCGGGCGCGGTGGAGCTCATCACCTCGGCGGCCACCCACGGCTACCTCCCGCTGCTGGGCCGCGACGAGTCCGTGGACCTGCAGCTGCGGGTGGGCCGCGCGGCGCACGTGCGCCACTTCGGCCAGCCGCCCCAGGGCGTCTGGCTGCCCGAGTGCGCGTACCGGCCACGCTACGAGTGGACCCCGCCCGTCGGCCCGCTGCGCGGCAGGGTGCGCCGGTGGCGGCGCGGGCTCGAGGAGGTCCTGGCCGCGCACGGGCTGGAGTACTTCGTGGCCGACGCGCACCTGCTGCAAGGCGGCGACGCGCGCCCCTTCTACCGCGACTACTTTCCCGCGCTGCGGGCGCTCGGCGGCGCACAGGCGTCGCCGGCGTTCCGCCGCGACCTGGTGCCCTACCGGCACTACCGGGTGGTCTCGCGGGGAGGGAGCGGCGAGGCCGTGGTGCTGGTGCGGGACCCACAGACGACGATGCAGGTGTGGAGCCGCGTCCAGGGGTACCCGGGCGACGGCACCTACCTGGAGTTCCACAAGCGGCACACCCCGGGCGGCATCCGCTACTGGCGGGTGACCGACCCGTGTGGTGACCTGGGCGCCAAGCAGCGCTACGAGCCCGCGGAGGCCCTGGAGCGCGCGCGCGGCCACGCCGCGCACTTCGCGGCGCTGGTGCACGACGTGCTGGCGGCGGACGCCGCGCGGGCACCGGGGGTCGGGCTCGCTGTCAACCCCTACGATGCCGAACTGTTCGGGCACTGGTGGTTCGAGGGCCCGCAGTTCGTGCGGGCGGTGCTGGAACGGCTGCCGTCCACAGGGGTGGCGGTGGAGACGCCGGCGGCGGTGCTGGCACGGCATCCCCCGGCGGAGACCGTCTCGCTGCTGGAGGGGTCCTGGGGCGACGGCGGCGACCACCGGGTCTGGCTCAACCGCGAGACCGAGTGGACATGGGAGATGCTCTACGCGGTGGAGGAAGACTTCTGGACGCTGGCCGACGGCATCGCGTGGGAGGCGCATCCGCTGCGGCGCCGCCTGCTGGCGCAGCTGGCCCGCGAGCTGCTGCTCCTGCAGGCCTCAGACTGGCAGTTCCTGATCACGACGGCTTCGGCGCGCAACTACGCCGAGAGCCGGTTCGCCGAGCACTACGGCCACTTCGTGCGCCTGGCGCAGCTGCTCCGGCGGGCCGCCGAAGGGCAGCCGCTGGCTGCGGAAGACGACGCGTTCCTGGCCACGCGCGAGGCGCAGGACTTCCCGTTTCCCGACATCGCCGACCACGTGCGGGCGGCCCGGGAGGCCCGAGCCCCGTGATCCGGCGGCCCCGCATCTCGCGCCTGCGCCTGCTGGGGGTCATCCTGGCTGGCGGGCGCGGCGAGCGCCTGCACCCGCTGACGGCCGACCGCAGCAAACCCGCGGTGCCCTTCGGGGGCAAGTACCGGATCATCGACTTCGTGCTCTCCAACTTCGTGAATTCGGGCATTCACGCCGTCTACGCCCTGGTGCAGTACAAGTCGCAGTCCCTGCTCGAGCACCTGCGCGTGGGCTGGCGGTTCGGCGGCCTGCCCGACCACTTCGTCATCGCCGTCCCCCCGCAGATGCGCTGGGGCGAGCAGTGGTACCGCGGCACGGCCGACGCCGTCTTCCAGAACCTGAACCTGCTCCGGGACTTCAACCCCGACATCGTGGTGATCTTCGGCGCCGACCACATCTACCGCATGGACATCAACCAGATGCTGCTGGCCCACCTGGAGCGGGATGCGCAGGTGACCGTGGCCGCGCTGCCCGTGCCGATCGACCAGGCGTCGCAGTTCGGGATCATCGAGGCCGACGCCGACGGGCGCATCATCGGCTTCGAGGAGAAGCCGGCGCGGCCGACGCCCATGCCCGGGAACGCCGCCGCAGCCCTGTCGTCCATGGGGAACTACATCTTCGACCGGGACCTGCTGGTCGAAGCGCTCATCGAGGACGCCCGCCGCAGCACCGACCACGACTTCGGCCGGACCATCATCCCCGAACTGTGCCCCCGGGCGCGGGTCTTCGCCTACGACTTCCTGACCAACGCGGTGCCAGGCACCAAGCCCTACGAGGAACCCGGCTACTGGCGGGACGTGGGCTCGCTGGCCGCGTACTGGCAGGCGCACATGGACCTGCTGGGCGCCACGCCGCTGTTCGACCTGGACAACCCTGCCTGGCCCATCCTGACCGCTGCGTACGCGGGGCCGGCCGCCCACGTGATCGGCGGTGAGATCGTCGACTCGCTCATCGGAGAGGGCACGCGCGTCGAGCACGCCACGGTCCGGCGGTCGATCGTCGGCCGCGGCGTGCGCATCGAGCCCGGCGCGGTGCTCGACGAGGCGATCGTCATGGACCACAGCCGCGTCGGCGCCGGCGCCCACCTGCGCCGGGTCATCGTGGACCGCTACAACAGTATCGCCGCCGGCGAGGTCCTCGGGCTGGATCCGCGTCGCGACGCCCAGCGCTACCATGTAGACGCTTCCGGGCTGGTCGTCCTGCCTCGCGGCGAGACCCGGGGCCAGGGATGAGCGCGCTGCGCTATCCGAACGCCGCGCGCTCGTTTACATTGACAGAATTCAATACATGGGGTATGGTGAGCACCATGACGCCGGCGGCGACGCTCTCCCTCCGCGCCCCGCGCTGTCGCCAGTGCGGCCGGGCCTCCCATGCGGAGGCGCTCGACCACGAGGCCGTGGGGGCTCGGGCCGCCGTCCTGGCGGCCCTCAGCGACCCGGTGCGGCTGGGCATCGTGGAGCTCCTCTCGGAGCACGACAGCCTCTGTGTCTGCGACATCGTCGAGGCGTTTCCCGTCGGGCAACCCACGATCTCGCACCACCTGCGGCTGTTGCGCCACGCCGGGCTGGTCGACGTCGAGCGGCGCGGCCACTGGGCCTTCTACGGGTTGCGGCGTGACGTGCTCAAGCGCGTGGTCCAGGATCTGGTGCGCCTGCTGTGAGCGTAAACCATCGAAGTTCATCGATCAAACCAGGTGCCGGCCCCGGTGCCGGGCCGGGGCCCCTCGCCCCGGCCCGCCCCGCGGACCTCGAGGCGATCTGCGTGCTGCTGGCGGCCAGCGGCCTGCCTACCGACGGCGTGTCCGACCACCTGCCCGGGTTCCTGGTGGTGCGCGATGCCAGCCGCGTCGTGGCCACGGCCGGCCTGGAGGACCACGGCGACGCCGGCCTGCTGCGCTCCGTGGTCGTCGCGCCGGCGTATCGCAGCCGCGGCCTGGGCCGGATGCTGGTGACAGCCCTGCTCGATCGCGCGCGGGCGCAGGGGCACGCCGCGGTCTACCTGCTCACGGACACCGCCGTAGGCTACTTCCAGCGCTTCGGCTTCCAGCCCGTGGCGCGCGCGGCGGTGCCGCCGTCGGTGCAGCGCTCGGCGGAGTTCCGGATTCCCGCCTGCGCGTCGTCGGTGGTGATGGTGAAGACGCTCGGCGGCGTGACGCCGCCTGAGGAGAGGTGAGGACGATGACCGCGCAGGTGCAGCACGACGCGCCGGTCACCGGGCCGGCCGTGCGCGACGACGACGCCATCCGGCTGGCGGTGCGCGCGCGGTACGGTCAGCTGGCCAGGTCGGGCGGGGCGTGCTGCGACGGGACTGAGGGAGCCGGAGCGGCAGTGGCTGCAGGCGCACCGGCCCTGTCGGAGGTGGCCCGGTCCTCGCTCGGGTGCGGCGCGCCGATCGAGGCAGCCGCCCTCAGACCGGGCGAGGTCGTAGTCGACCTCGGAAGCGGCGCCGGGCTCGATATCTTCCTGGCGGCCAGCCGCGTGGGGCCTGCGGGGGCAGCGATCGGCGTGGACATGACCCCGGAGATGGTCGCGAAGGCCCGGGCGCACGCGGCGCGCCTGGGCGTCGCCAACGCCGAGTTCCGGCTCGGCGAGCTCGAGCACCTGCCGCTGCCCGACGCCTCCGCCGACGTGGTCATCAGCAACTGCGCCATCAACCTGGTGCCCGACAAGCCGCGCGCGTTCGCCGAGGCCTACCGGGTGCTGAAGCCAGGCGGGCGCCTGGTGATCTCGGACATCGTGCGCACCGGCCGGCTGCCGGCGGCTCTGGAGACGACCGAAGCCTGGACGGCGTGCCTGGCAGGCGCGATCGCCGAAGGCGACTATCTCGACGCCCTGCGTCGGGCCGGCTTCGCGGATGTCGAGATTGTCTCGCGCCGGGGATACGCCGCGGCAGGATTGGCGAGCGTCACAGTCCGCGCCGCAAAGCCCGGCCGCGGCGGGGGCGGTCCCGCACCCACACCATAACGCGCCATGGGCTGGCCGTGACGCCCGCGGGGCTACGCACGGTGAGGCAGTGCGCGCCGTGACGGCGGCCGTGACTGCGGCGCTGGCCGTCGCCCTGGCGATCGCGTGGGTCGGGGCACCCTCGGGCCTCGCGGTCGCAGTCGTCGCAGCCCAACCCGATCTCGACAGCCTGGCCCGCGCAGCCCATGGCGATGAGGGCGGCTGTCGGGATGGCCTCGGCGTCCTCCGGAGCCTGGCGTCCGGCGCGCAGGTGCGGGCGAGGCGAGCCGCGTTCCTGCTAGGCTGGTGCCTTGAGCGCCTCGGGTACCATCCTGAGGCGGCAGCCGCGTACCGCGACGCCGCCGCGCACCCCACGCTGGCGCCGCACGCGCGCGTGCGCGAAGCCCGCGCCCTGCTGCGCGCGGGGCGCACGGACGACGCCGCCGTGGCGGCCGAGGAGGCGGTACGCGCCGCCGCGGCCGCCGGCAGGCGCACGCGCGCCCGCGCGCTGGCAGCCGCCGCGATGGCCCGCGTGGCAGTAGGGCGCGCGCTCGAGGCGCTCCCGCTGCTCGACGAGGCAGCGCGCCTGCGGCCCGACGTCCCGGAGCACTGGCTGGCGCTGGGCGAGGCCGCAGCCGCCGCCCGGCGCACCAACCTCGCGCGCCGCGCCCTGGCCAGCGCAGCGTGGATGCATCCCGGGCACGGGCTGGCCCAGCCGGCCCGCGAGGCCTTCGCCCGGGTGGCCGGCAGGCCGCTTCTGCCCGACGACGCCCCACCAGAGGCGCGGCTGGCCCGCGGCAGGCACCTCCAGCGGCAGGGGCAGTGGGACGCGGCGGCCGAGGAGTTCCTGGCGGCTGCGCGCGCCTCCCGGCCCGAAGTCGCCGGCGAGGCCTGGTACCGCCTCGGCGAGCTGCGGCTGTGGCGCGGCGCCCGCGATGCTTACGACGCGTTCGCCCGCGCGGCACAGGCGGGATGGAACCAGCCAGGGGCGTACTACTGGATGGCTGTGGCAGCCCGGCGCCTGGGCCACGCGCGGGCCGCGCGCGAGGCCGCGGCCGCGTTGTTCCGCACGGCGCCGCACAGCCGGTTCGCGGCGCTGGCCTGGCTGTGGGTCGGGCTGCGCGCGGAGGACCAGGGCCGCACTGCCGATGCCGCATCCGCGTACCGCCGGGCGGCCGCGGCGCTGCCCGACTCGCATGAGGCCGCCGAGGCGCGCTGGCGCCTTGGGTGGATCGCCCTGCGGGCAGGACGTCTGGCCGACGCCGAGGCCCGCTTCCGTGCGGCGGCCGCCGCAGCACCGTCGCGCGGAGAGGCCGCCCGCGCCTGGTACTGGGCCGCCAGGGCCGTCGAGGCAGGCGGCGGCGACGCCGGGCCCCTGCTGCGCGTGGCGGCCGAGCGCTATCCCCTGGCCTACTACGGGCAGCGGGCCCGCGAGCGGCTGGGCCAGGGGGCGCCTCAGCTGCCGCCGACGATTCCCCGCGCGGCACCAGGCGCGGCCGCGGCGCCCGCCCACGAGGAACTGGCGCGGCTGGGCTTCGACGAAGAGGCTGCAGAGGCCGCCGAGGACGCGCTGGAGGCCCGGCGCGACCTGCGCGTGGTGCGCTTCCTCGCGGAAGTCTGCGCGCGCCTGGGCGACGTGCGGCGGTCGGTCTCCTTCGCGGAACAGGCGTTGGGCGAAGGGGTGCGCGACGAGGCGGTCTGGCGGCTGGCCTACCCCCGCGCGTTCTGGCGCGAGGCCACCGCGGCGGCGGCCGCCGCCGGCGTCGATCCGCTCCTGCTGCTGGCCCTGGTGCGCGAGGAGAGCCGCTACGACCCCGCAGCCGTCTCGCCGGCCCGCGCCGTCGGCCTGACCCAGCTCCTGCCATCGACGGCGCAGACGATCGCCAGCGACGCCACCATCGGCGTCGCGCGCCTCACGGATCCCGCGCTGAACTTGACGCTGGGCGCCCGTTACCTGCGCGCGCAACTCGACCGTTTCAACGGCGACCTTCGCCTGGCCCTGGCAGCCTACAACGCGGGACCGGGCCACGCCCGCCGCTGGGCCGGGCTGGACGCCGATCCCGATTACCTGATGGAGAGCATCGGCTTCGCCGAGACGCGCGCGTACGTGCGGCGCGTGCTGGGCGCGTATGGCATCTACAGGCTGCTGTGGGGGTCGCGCTAGCAGCGTCCGGGCCGGGCGCACGGGGCGGCGGGAGGAGTGGGACCTCGGGGCGGTCGAACTTCTCCACCGCTGCTGACGACGGGAACCCCGGGGGGAGCGAGCGATGATGGAGCGCAGGCTCTCGGTGCTACTGGCGGTGGGCGCGCTGGCCGCCGCCTCCGTGGCGGGTGCCGCCGCAGCCCCCGCGGTGCGCTTCGAGCGCACCATCAAGGTGGGCATCGTCGACACCTACAGCGGCCCGCCCGCGGTGTTCGGCAACGACGCGCTCAACGGGTTCAAGCTGGCCCTGCAGGAGATCAACCGGGAGGGGATCTACGGGGCCCGCATCGAGTTCGTGACCCGGGACGAGAAGTTCAGCCCCGAGATCGGGTTGAGCATGGCGCGGGAGCTGGTGCTGCAGGAGCGGGTGGACCTACTCGCGGGCATCCTGAGCAGCTCCACCGCGCTGGCGGTGTCCGCCTTCGCCCGCGAGCAGCGCATCCCGCTCTTCGTGTGGATCGCCAAGAGCGAGGACATCACGGGCGCCCGGGGCCACCGCTACGTGTTCAGCACCACGGAGAACACCGCGATGGCGGGCAAGGCGCTGGCGGAAGGCGTGGCCCGACGGGGCTATACCAGGTTCTGGATCGGTGCCGAGGACTACGAGTATGGCCAGCAGATCACGCGCTCCTTCTGGCGGTTCATGAAACGGAACAACCCGGAGGTGCAGCTGCTCGGCCAGACCTGGTGGCGGCTCGGCGAGCCGGACCTGGTGCCCTACCTGACCCAGATCATGCAGGCGCGGCCGCAGGCGGTGTTCTTCGGCACCGGTGGGGGAGGGATGGCCAACGTGCTGCGCACGATGAAGGTGATCGGGTTCGCGGAGCGCATCCCGTCCGCCATCCACACGGCGATCGACGTCACGGTGTTGCGGCCCCTGGGCGCTGCCGCGCCGGAGGGGGTGCTCGGCACGAACGACTACCTGTACTACTACCCCGACACTCCCACGAACCGGAAGTTCGTGCAGGAGTTCCAGGCCGCCTACGGGACGCCCCCCGGCTTCCCCGCCTTCCACGGCTACATCACGGGGCAGTTCATCGCAGAGGCCTTCCGCCGGGCACGGTCGCTGGACCGGGAGCGGTTCGTGGACGCCCTGGAGGGGCTGCGGATCCCCAGCCCCGTCGGAGAGGTGGAGATGCGGGCCTGCGACCACCAGGTGGTACTGCCCATGATCTTCGGGGTGACCCGACGCGACCCGCGGTTCCCCTTCCTCGTGGGCGGCGACCTGGTCACCATTCCGGGCCGCGACGTGATGCCCACCTGCGAGGACGTCCAGCGCGCGCGGCAGCAGGCACGGTAGGGCACCGGCAACGGGGAGGGGAGGTGCGGCTGTCCGGTGGCGGACGCGATGGCGGACTGGGTGGCCGACGGCCTGCAACGGTGTCTGGACCGGATGGAATCCACGGCTGCGGCGGTGGGGGACCGGTTCCCCTACTACGCCGACCCGGAGACCGGCGAGTGGGTGTCCACCGATGAGAGCGAGTGGTGCGGCGGCCACTGGGTGTGCGCCCTGTGGTACGCGGCCCTCCACCGCGGCCGTGAGGACCTCCGGCGACTGGGACTGCGGCTGACCGAACGGCTGCTCACCTACCAGGACCAGGACGACATGTTCCGGTCCGCACTCTATTATTTTTCCTGTGCGCGCGGGTACGAACTCTTCGGCGACGAGACACTGCGGGCGCACGCCCTCCGCATCGCCCCCAAGGTGGCGGCCATGTACAATGCCCGTGCCCGGCAGTCCCCGGTGGGCCGTCAGGTGCGGGTCCGTGGCGCGTCCGACGAGGGAGGCGGGCAGACGCGCTGGGGCACGCACGGCAGTTTCATCACCGCTGTGGACAACATCTACATCAACCTGCTGCTCCCCTGGTGGGCCTGGAAGGAAACCGGGGAGGCCCGATACCGGGACCTGTGCACCGCGCACGCAGACCGCACCGTGGAGTGGTTCATGCGTCCGGACGGCTCCACCTGGGAGTTCATCGACTTCGATCCGGACACCGGGGCCCCGCAGGGCCGGTGGACGTTGCTGGGCTACAGTGCGGACTCCACCTGGGCGCGCGGGCAGGCCTGGTTCATCCACGGTCTGGTCCTGGCGTACCTGCATACGCGCTCCTCCCGCTATCTGGACGCTCTGGAGCAGGCAGTGGGCTTCCTCATGGGCCACCGGGCTCCCACGGGCGTGCCGTGGTGGGATCTCACGGACCCCAACATTCCCGCATGTCCGGTCGACACGTCGGCCGCCGCCGTGGCGGCTGCGGGGTTGGTAGAACTCGCGAGGGTCCCCGACGAAGAGGCCCGGCTGCGCCGGCTGGCGCAGGCGGGCGTCGAGCTGGCGCGCTGCGTCGTCTGGGGGTACCTGACCCCGCTCGGCCGCGACGACCGCAGGCCAGCCGGGATGGTGCTCTCCGGGTGCTTCAACCGCAACGCCGGGGTGGCCCCCGACCACGAGCTGTTCTGGGGGGATTTCTACCTGCTCGACGCCCTGCTGCGTCTCAAAGCCACAGGGTTCCTGGGGCAGGCGTTCCCCGCGTCGGGCCGGTCGGACGGCGCAGGCGAGGCGCGTCATGGATCGTGAGGTGTGGGTGTCGTGGACGTGACCTCCGTCCTAGGCCAGCTGCTGGTCGGCCTCAGCCGGGCCATGATCCTCTTCATCGTCTCGGCCGGGCTCACCCTGGTCCTGGGGGTGCTGCGGGTTCCCAACGTGTTCCACGGCTCTCTGTACATGCTGGGCGCCTTTGTCGCGTGGTCGGTGGCGGAGGTCCTGGGCGCCCACCCCGCGCGGCTGTGGCTGGCGCTCGCCGTCGCGCCCCTCGCGGCCGCCGCGGTGGGGTTGCTGGTGGAACGGGCCCTGCTGAGCCGCCTGTACCACCGCGAGCACCTGATGCTCATCCTGTTCACCTTCGGGGTGATGCTGGTGCTCAACGACCTGGTGAAGCTGCTGTGGGGCCCCACCTACCGCTCTCTGGTGCCGCCACCTTCCCTGCAGGGCGCGGTGACGGTGCTGGGGGTGGCGTTCCCCCGTTTCAACCTGGTGCTGCTGGCCGCGGGGCCCCTGGTGGCGCTGGGCCTGTGGCTGTTCACGCACCGGACCCGGGCGGGGAAGGTGTCGCGGGCCGCGGCCACCGACCGTGACATGGTGGCGGTGCTGGGCGTAGACGTGAACCGCGTGTTCGCCCTGGCCTTCGCCCTGGGCTGCTTCCTGGCAGGCCTGGGCGGCGCTCTGGTGGCGCCGACCACCAGCATCCTGCTGGGCATGGACCACAGCCTGCTCATCGATAGCTTCCTCATCGTGATCGTGGGCGGGCTGGGGAACCTGTGGGGTGCCCTGGTGGGCTCGGTGCTGTTCGGCGTCACCCAGTCCCTGGGGCTGCTGGTGTGGCCGCAGTTCGCCATCGCGTTTCCCTATGCGGTGACCGCGGCGGTGCTGCTGGTGCGGCCCACGGGCCTGCTGCGGTCCGCGTGGTGAACGACCGCCTGCTGCTGGGCCTGGCGCTGGTGGTGCTCGCGGCCGCGCCGGCCCTCCTCGCACCCTTCTTCGTGTACCTCGTGGCCCTGGTGCTGGTGACGGGCCTGCTGGCCACCAGCCTGAACCTGGTGTTGGGCTACGGGGGCCTGTACCAGTTCCACCACGGGGTGTTCTACGGGATCGGGGCCTACACCGCCGCGGTGGCCATCACCCGCCTGGGGTGGTCCGCCTCCCTGGCCTTTCTGGCCGGGCCGGTGGTCGCGGCTGTTGCGGGCGCGGTCATCGGGTTCTTCTGCGTGCGGCTGTCGCGCCTGTACTTCGGCATGCTGCAGCTGTCGCTGGGCTCTTTCGTGTGGATCGTGGCCCTCCGCTGGCACCCGGTCACCGGCGGCGACAACGGGATCCACGGCATCCCCCTGCCACCAGCGCTGCAGGAGCTCACGGGAGCCTACACCCTGGTGGCGGTGGGAGTGGCGGCCTCCCTGGCGGTCCTGTGGGCCGTGGTGCGGTCGCCCTTCGGGCTCACCCTCCAGGCCATTCGGGACAACCCCCAGCGCTGCCAGGTGATGGGAGTGGACGTGCGGGCCCACCAGCTGGCCGCCATGGTGCTCGCGGCGTTCTTCGCGGGCGTGGCGGGGGTGCTCTACGTGGCGCTGGAGCGGTCGGTGTTCCCGAACATGTTGTTCTGGGTGCTCTCGCTGGAGATCCTCGTGATGTGCCTGCTGGGCGGGTGGTTCACCTTCTCGGGCCCCTTGGTGGGTGCCGCCTTCCTGGTGGGCCTGCGGACCCTGGTGGGGCGGTACACCGAGTACTGGACCCTGGTGCTGGGCGTGCTGCTCATTCTCCTCATCTTCTTCTTGCCGGAGGGGATTATGGGGTACGTCCAGCAGCGCTGGACGCAGCTGCGGGCCCCGGCGGCCCGCCCCACAGCCGCGGAGGAGGCGCGTGGCTGAGCTCCTGAGGGTTGAGAACCTCCACCGGTGGTTCAACGGCTTCCCCGCGGTGCAGGGGGCGTCGCTGTCCGTACACGACGGCCAGGTGGTGGCGGTGATCGGGCCCAACGGGGCCGGCAAGACCACCCTGTTCAACCTGGTGACGGGCGTGCTGCTCCCTGACCGTGGCCGGGTACTGCTGGACGGCGTGGATGTCACCAGGTGGCCGGCCCATCGCCACTGCCGGGCGGGTGTTGGCCGCACCTTCCAGATCGCCAACGTGTTCTTGCGCCTCTCGGTGTTCGACAACGTGCACGCTGCCTGCCTGACGCAGGCCCGCAAGGGCTTCCAGCTGTTCTGGGCCGCGCGGCGCTTCGCGGTGCGGGAGACCCTGGCCATCCTGGGGCTCACGGGCCTGCAACGGCACGCGGACCGGATCGCGGGGACCCTGTCCCACGGGGACCAGCGCATCCTGGAGATCGCCCTGGCCCTGGCCACGCGGCCCCGGCTCCTGGTGCTGGACGAGCCCACCGCCGGGATGTCGCCCGAGGAAACCGCCTCCACGTTGCAGCTCGTCACCCGGCTGAACCGCGACCGAGGTCTGTCCGTGCTGTTCTGCGAGCACGACATGGACGTGGTGTTCTCCGCCGCCCACCGGGTGGTGGTGATGCACCAGGGCAGGACCATCGCCCACGGCACCCCCGAAGAGATCCGTCGCAACCCCGAGGTGCAGCGCGCCTACCTGGGCGGGGAGGAGCCCGAGGCCAGCCCGCGCGCCCAGGCCGCCCGGCCGCCGGGACGGCCGCTGCTGCAGGTCGAGGAGATGCACACCTACTACGGGCTGAGCCACGTGTTGTTCGACGTGTCCCTGGAGGTGCGGCAGGGCGAGGCGGCGTTCCTGCTGGGCCGCAACGGCGCCGGCAAGAGCACCACGTTGAAGAGCGTGGTGGGGCTGGTCCCTCCCCGCCGCGGGCGAGTCCGGTACCGGGGACGGGACCTCGTGGGCCGGCCGCCGCACGCGGTGTCCCGACTCGGCGTGGGATACGTGCCAGACGACCGGCGCATCTTCCCCGACCTCACGGTGTCGGAGAACCTCGAGGTGGCCACCCGGGCTGCGGGATACTGGACCCTCCACCGGGTCTTCGAGCTGTTCCCGGTCCTGCGCGAAAAGCGCCACCACCGCGGCAGCCACCTGTCCGGTGGCGAGCAGAAGATGCTGGCCATCGCCCGCGCGCTGGTGGGCAACCCGGACCTCCTGCTGCTGGACGAGCCGATGGAGGGCCTGGCGCCCATGCTGGTGCGGGTGCTGGAGGAGCGGATTCAGGCGCTCAAGTCGAGCGGGCTCACGGTGCTGCTGGCGGAGCAGAACGTGGGTGCGGCGTTGCGCCTCGCAGACCGGGGCTACGTGATCGACGACGGCCGCATCCGGTTCGAGGGCACGGTGCAGGACCTGCAGGCGAACCACCAGGTGCGGCGGCGCTACCTGCTCCTCTGACCGCCGGCCACGCCCGGCATCACCGGCTTCCCCGCACGTCCACGCGGAACGTCCCTTCCCACGCCGCGCCCGGCGCCAGGTGCAGCGGCCGCACCGACCACAGCGTCACGCCCTGAAACGTCCGCTCGTACCCGGCCTCGGAGGCCGAGACGACTTCGATCGGGATGACCCACAGGTCAGCCGGCGGCGCGGCGACGTCGACGGCCAGCGCCCGCGGGGAATCCCGCAGGGTCCAGCCCGCGACGTCGCGCAGCGCGCTTACCTGCCGCACCGGCACCGTGAGTTGCCCGGCACCGTCACCGGGGGCGCGCCGGCCCGTGGCAGCGGCCGCGACGACCTCCGCCTCGGGTCCGGCGACGTCCCAGGCGGTCTCCACCGCGAACGCGGCTGCCAGGTGGCCGTCGCCGGTGTTGGTGACGCGGTAGGCCACCTCCAGCGCGGCGCGGCCGGCCGGCACTCGCAGCGTCTTCTCGACGCGCACCGGCGCGTACCCATCGCCGGCGCGCACATGCCCGTCGCGCCACAGGCGCACGACGACCTCCCCGCGCCGGCGCGCGAGCGCCACCCGGTAGGGCCGGGTGATGAAGTCGCCCACTTCCCGCGCCTCCCACCGCAGCACGCGGTCGGGGCCGGCACCGGGCTCGAGGAAGTGGTCGAGGAAGGCCTGGCGCCGGTACCAGTCGTACACCAGATGGCGCTCGAGCCCCAGTTCCTTCACCCGCACCCGCGTCGTGTGGATCGACTCGACCTGCTCGGCCCCCTCCAGCGCCACCGCGCCGCGCGCTAAGGCCTCGCGCAGGTGGGCGTGATAGCCCTCTTCCCTGCGGGTCACGACGTTGACCAGGTTGACTCGCGCCGCCCGCGCGTCCCACTCCACGATCCCGCCGCCCGCCGCCGGGGCTATCACGATCACCTGCGCGTCGCTCGTCACCACCACCTCCGGCAGGCCATCGGCGTCGGCATCCTGGCGGCGCGCTGCCACCCGCCGGCGGTGGCGGTGCCGGCTGCGGTCGGCGAGCGCCTCGGCCGCGATCAGGTGCGCGTAGGTGGCGGCCCGGATGTGCCCCAGGTAGACCCCGCCGAAGATGCCGTGCCAGTAGGGGCAGTTGCACTGGCCCTGCCACAGATGGTCCAGAGCCGTCGCGCGCGCTCGCCCGCGCGGCATGCGCCAGACCTTGCGGCTGGCGCGCAGCATCGCCTTGTGCATCGTGTTGATCTCAGGGTACTTCACCAGGAAGTGGCGCCAGTAGCCGCCGTGGAGGAACGGCAGCAGGTCGGCGCGGCCCTGGGCGGCCAGTTCGTGCTTGAGCGCGGGCAGCCGTGCCGCCAGCGGCGCCGGCAGTGCCCACTCGGTCATCTCGTCGTACGCGGCCGTGGGCAGGTAGATGCGGCCCCGCGGGGGATGCCGGGCCAGCCACGCGCCGGGCAGCACGGTGGTCAGCCAGCCCGCAGCCGCCTCCAGCGCCGTGAAGAACTCCTCGACCCAGCCGCGCTCCCAGCACAGCCGGTGCGTCCCCGGCCACAGCCCGAACTTCTCACCGTCGTCGCCCATCACCAGCAGGCGCGGCCTGTCGCCGGCGTCTGGGCGAAGGTCGGCGTCTGCGCGGCCCTCGCCGGCGTCGGTGCGGGCGGCCTGCGCCTGCAGCCACGCCATCAGCTCCGGCACCTGGGCCCACGGGATCCGGTACCGCAGCGCCTTCAGGCTCGGGAAGATGGCCAGGGGCGCACCCGTCTCCTCGGTGACGAAGTAGCCGTCGAGGTCGTGCTCGCCCAGGCCGGCGCGGAAGAAGTGCGCGTCGTCCACGATCGTGTAGCGCACGCCGGCGGCAGCCAGCGGTCGCGGCAGGTGCGGTTCCCACACGCGCTCGGCCAGCCACAGGCCGGTGGCGTCCACGCCGAACAGCGCCCGCACCGCGTCGGTCATCTTGCGGATCTGGCCGCGCTTGTCGGGGTCGGGGATCACGGGCAGGATCGGCTCGTAGTACCCGCCGGTCATGAGCTCGACCTGGCCGCGCGCGGCCAGCCGGCGCACACGCGCCAGCAACCCGGGCTGCCGGCTGCGCAGCCAGTCGAGCACCGGGCCGGAGTAGTGCAGCGCCACGCGCACCGCGGGATGCCGCTCGAGGGCGTCGACCATGGGCGCGTAGGCCAGATCGTGCGCTTCCGCGAAGACGCGGTCGAAGTTGCCTACGGGCTGGTGATTGTGGAGCGCGAGCCCCAGGTGCAGGCGCGGCACGGGAAGACGCCTCCTTCGGATGCCGCGGCGCGGTCTGCGGCGCGGATCACGACTGGCTACAGCCCGGCGACGAACCGGCCGGGGTTGAGGATGTGCTGGGGGTCGAACGCGTTCTTCAGGGCGCGCATCACGGGCAGCGCCGGCGGCACCGGCGCCCAGACGTCGCCCGCCGCCTTCAGCGCGGCCGGCAGCCGCGTCAAGAGCAGGTGCCCCTGGTGGTCCACCGCCGCCCGGCGCAGGCCGTCCAGCGTGCCCGGCGTGAAGCCCGACGCCGGCCCCGCCGCCCAGACGATGCCGGCCACTACGTGGGCCACCAGGCCTGCCGGGGAGGGCAGGCCCGCCCGCAGCGCGGCCAGCGCGCCGGGCAGGCGGCCCGCGGGCACCGACAGGCGGGCGGCCACCAGGTCGCCCGACCAGCCGAAGTCGCGCACCGCGGTCCAGACGCGCTGCGCGGCCTCAGGGCCGAGGCCCTCGAGCTGCACGCCGCCGGCGTGCGCGGCCCAGGCGCCGATGTCGCGCTCGGCCCGCGCCACCGCCGGCGCGATGCCATCGGCGCGCACCAGCAGCACCGGCGACGAGACGCCGAGCACCCCGCCCACCTCGGCGCCCAGCAGCGCTGCGGCGGGACGGTCGAGCACCGTCACGGCTACAGGCACGAGCGGCGACGCCGCGATCCGGGCGGCGAGGCGCACGAGCGTCTCGAGGTCGGCCCACAGCGCGACGGTACGCGTCACTTCGGGCCGGGGGAGGACCTTGAACGTCATCTCGGTGAGCACGCCGAGGGTACCCATGGCGCCGACGAAGAGCTTGGCCATGTCGTAACCGGCCACGTTCTTGACGGTCTTGCCGCCCCAGCGGACGAGGCCGCCGTCGGGCAGCGCGGCGCGCACGCCGATCACCAGGTCCCGCACGGGCCCGAAGCGGCCGCGCCACGGGCTGCCCAGGTCCACGGACGCTGCGCCGCCCGGCGTTGCCAGCGGCGCCCGCGGGGGTTCCACCGGCAGCCACTGGCCGGCCGCATCCAGGGCACGGCCCAGCGCCTCCAGCGTGATCCCGGCCTCGACCGTGACGGTCAGGTTGGCGGCGTCGTGGTCGAGCACGCGCCCCAGGCGGTCGGTGCGCAACACCACGCTGGCCGCGCGGAGAGGGTTGCCGACCTCCTGCGCGGTGCCGCCGCCCCAGGGGATGACCGCCGCGCCGGCTTCGGCGCAGACCCGCAGCACCGCGGCGACCTGCTCCGCATCGTGGGGCCGGACGACGATGCGAGGCACGTGCCCGTCGACGGCGTAGCGCGCCAGCCCGGCCGCCAGCACGCTCTCGGCGCCGACGAGCGCCTCGAGCCGGGGTACCAGCGCCTCGCCCGTGGCACTCACCGGCGCACCCTCCCCGTGGAGCGACGCCGGCCGGGGCAGGGCAGCAATGCGCGGAAGAGCCGCCGGGGCCTCACGCGCCCGCCTGGTCCAGGAGGTCCATCAGGTGCACGACGCGCACCGGCACGCCGAAGCGACGCGCGCCGTACTGCAGCTGCAGCATGCAGCCCGGGTTGGGCGCCACCAGCACCTGGGCGCCGGTGGCCCGCACCGCTTCCATCTTCTCGCGCAGCACCGTCTCGGCCATCTCGGGCTGCAGCACGTTGTAGATGCCGGCACTGCCGCAGCAACGGTCCGCGGCGGCCATCTCCACCAGGCGCACGCCCGCCGCGGCCAGCAGCGCCCGCGGCTCGGCGCGCACGCGCTGCCCGTGGGCCAGGTGGCACGGGTCCTGGTACGTGGCGACCACGGGCAGGGCCTGCGGGCGGGTGCGCAGCCCCAGGTGGGCCAGCAGTTCGGTGACGTCGCGCACCTTCGCCGCAAAGCGCCGCGCCCGCCCGGCGTAGGCCGGGTCGTCGGCGAGCAGATGCCCGTAGGCCTTCATGGCCGCGCCGCAGCCCGCGGCGTTCACCACGACGGCGTCCACGTCCTCGGGGAAGGCGTCGATGTTCCGCCGGGCCATGGCACGGGCGCTTGCGGCCTCGCCGTAGTGGCTGTTGAGCGCCCCGCAGCACGTCTGGCCCCCGGGCACGACCACCTCGCACCCGTTGCGCCGCAGCACGCGCACCGTGGCGTCGTTGACGTCGGGGAAGAACAGGCCCATGGCGCAGCCCGACAGGAACGCCACGCGCGCGCGGCGGTCGCCGAGGGCGGGAAGCACCTCGGCCTCGGGGGCGAAGGCGCGCGGCGGCACCTCGGGCGCGAGCGCCGCGCGCAGCTGCAGGCGCCGGGGCAGCACGCGCTGCGCGAGGGCGGGCAGGCCGGCCCGCTGCGCGGCGCGCAGCAGCGCCGCGGCGCGTCGCAGCCGTGCCGGGTGCGGCATGAGCTGGCGCAAGACGAAGCGCACGATGGCGCGCTGGACTGGCGGCCCGGGCGGGCCCAGGACCGCCCGGGCCGCCTCGGCGATCCGCCCGTACTGCACGCCCGAGGGGCAGGCGGTCTCGCACGCCCGACACATCAGGCACAGGTAGAGGTGGTCGGCGATGACCGCCGGCTCGAGCCGGCCGGCGGCTGCTTCCTTCACCAGCCAGATCCGCCCGCGCGGCGATTCGGCCTCCAGGCGGGTGACGCGGTACGTGGGACACTGGTTCAGGCAGAGGCCGCAGTGGATGCAGGTCTCGACCTCGGGGATCCACGGCATGGCGGGCGCGCGCGCGGCGCCGGGGAAGCCTGCCGGGACGGCCGCGCCTGGCCCGGCGGGCGGGGCGGCGACGGTGGGCGGCGTGCCGCTCATGGGGCGCCGACGGTGCGCGACGTGCCGCTCATGGGGCGGCGACGGTGGGCGACGTGCCGCTCATGGGACCCGCGCCTCGTCCGCGGCTGCACCGCGGGCGGCCGGGGCAGCGTGCAGCGGCCGGCCCGTGGGGAAGATCTTGTCGGGGTTGAAGAGGCCCTGCGGATCGAAGACGTCCTTGACGCGCTTCATCGCCGCGATATCGGCCTCGCCGAACATCCAGCCCAGGTACTCCCGCTTCTCCAGGCCGATGCCGTGCTCGCCGGTGATGGTCCCGCCGGCGTCCACGCAGGCGCGCATGATGTCCTCGGTCAGGCCCACCACCCGCGCATACTCGGGCGACTCCTCGGGGAAGTCGAAGAACGGCGTGGGGTGCATGTTGCCGTCGCCGGCGTGGAAGAAGTTGGCCACGCCGACCTCCCACTTCCGGCCGGCGTCGAGGACCTGCTGCATCACCTGGGCCAACCGCGAGCGCGGCGCGCACACGTCGAGCATCATCGCCCGCCGGCCCAGCCGGCCCAGCGCGCCGTAGGCATGCTTGCGGCCCTTCCACAGGCCGGCGCGCTCCTCGGCCGTGGCCGCGGTCTGGATGCGGCGGGCCCCGCGCGCGCGGCAGATCTGCTCGATCCGCTCGATGAGCACCGGCACCGCCTCGACGACCCCCTCGACCTCGATCAGGAGCGCGGCCTCGGCGTCGGCCGGGAAGCCCGCCCCCAGCGTCGCGTTCACCGCCCGCATCGAGATCCCGTCGAGGACCTCCAGGGCCTCCGGCACCATTCCCGCGGCGATGATGGCCGAGGTGGCCTCGCACGCGGCGTCCATGGTGTCGTAGATCGCCAGCAGCGTGCGCACCGCCTCGCGCTTGGAGACCAGCCGCACCACCACCTTGGTGACGACGCCCAGGGTGCCCTCAGACCCCACCAGCAGACCGGTCAGGTCGTAGCCGGGCGCGTCGTGGGCGCGCCCACCCACCCAGGTCAGCGTGCCGTCGGGCAGCACCACCTCCAGGCCGAGCACGTTGTTGCTGGTGACGCCGTACGCCAGGCAGTGCGGCCCCCCGGAGTTGTTGGCGACGTTGCCGCCGACGGTGGACGCCACCTGGCTGCCCGGGTCGGGCGCGTAGAAGAGCCCGTAGGGCTCCAGCGCGGCGGTGAGGTCCGCGTTGACCACGCCGGGCTCCACCACCGCCACGCGGCTTGCGGTGTCGACCTCGAGGATGCGGGTCATGCGGGTCAGGGCCACCACCACGCCGCCCCGCACCGCAATGGCGCCGCCCGCGAGCCCGGTGCCCGCGCCCCGGGCCACCACCGGGGTGCCGGCCTCGCGCGCGATGCGCACGACCGCCACCACCTGCTCGGCCGTCTCGGGCAGGACGACGACGTCCGGGCGCCCGCGGGCCACCATCAGGGCGTCCTGCTCGTACACCGAGACGTCGTCGGGGTGGTGGAGCACGTACGCCCCCCCGACGACGGCCTGCAGGCGGCGGATCAGCTCGGATCGGTCCATGCGGATCCTCCACACGCGGTCACGCCGGTGCCATCGCGACGCGGCCGCCAACGTGTTGATTCCTGGACGCGCTGCGATCTCCTGCGGACTGCCTGCGCGCAGGGGATCGCACGCACGCCGCGGTACTGATGCATGGTTGCGGGCCGACGGGCGCAGGCGTCACGGCTCGACGGGACGGGCGTTGCGTGCCTGCACGGCGTACGCTGCCGCACACCCTGCCATGCAGGAGGTGCCGGTGCAGAGCGTCGGACCGATCCCCACCGCCATCGCAGGCCGCGGGCCGGCCGCCCGGAGGCTGGCGCCAGGCCTGGTGGTCGCGCTGGTCCTGGCCGCCGCAGCCCAGACGGCAGGCGCCCTGCTGCCGCTGGCCGGGGCGCCGGTGCTGGCGCTCGCCGCCGGCCTCGTTGTGCGCACGGCGGCCGGTCCCCGGCCGGCCTGGGGCCCCGGGGTGGAGTTCACGCTGCGGCGGCTCCTGCGGCTGGCGATCGTCCTCTTTGGGGCCACGCTGGGCTTCACGCAGGTGGTGAGGATCGGGGCCGGGGCGACAGCCCTCCTGGCCACCACCGTCCTGCTGGCCCTGGGCCTCACCGCCCTGTTCGGACGGTGGCTGCGCGCGCCGGGAGGGCTCGTGAGCCTGATCGGCGCCGGCACGGCCATCTGCGGCGCCACGGCGATCCTCACCATCGGGCCCATCATCGAGGCCCGTCAGGACGAAGTCGCCTTCGCGGTGACGACGATCTTCCTGTTCAACATGCTGGCGGTCGTCCTCTACCCGGTGCTCGGGCAGCTGCTGGCGCTGTCCGACACCGCGTTCGGCGTGTGGGCAGGCGCGGCCATTCACGACACCTCGTCGGTGCTGGCCGCCGCGTTCCAGTTCAGCGAGCCCGCGGGGCAGGTCGCCACCGTCGTGAAGCTCACGCGCACGCTGCTGCTGGTGCCGCTGGCGCTGGCATTCGGCGTGGCGCACAGCGTGCGCCGCAGCCGCGCCGGCGTGGGGGCGGCGCAGGTACGTCTGGCCCGCATCTTCCCGTGGTTCGTCGTGTGGTTCGCGGCGGCGGCCCTGCTGCACACCCTCGGGCTCGTCGGCCCGTCGCTGGCGCGGGCGGCGTCGGTGACCGGACGCTTTCTGGTGGTGATGGTGATGGTCGCGGTGGGGCTGTCGGCCGACCTCGCGGGGATGCGCCGGCTCGGGCTGCGGCCCTTCTACATCGGGCTGCTGGCGTCGGTGGCGATCGCGGCGATCAGCCTGGCGCTGCTCCGCGCACTACCGATCTCGACGCCCTGAGCGGGTCGGCGGCCGCAGTGTGCACGGGAGGCTGCGGCTTTCCGCAACTGTCCAGTGCGGACCAGGTGTTTGCACCTTAATCGCTCCAAGCGAGTCCGTCATGACTCACACGGCTGACCGGCTGAGAAACACAGACGCTGGCGTGCGCCCCCTGAGGCGGTACCCCTGATGCGGGCGCTCGTGGTTGTAGAACCGCAGGTAGGCCTGGAGATCCCGGTCGAGCTGGCCCAGGCTGGTGTAGTAGGTGCGCCGGAAGGCCACGCGCCACAGCTCGGTGAGGATCGTGCCCTGCAGCCGTTCGACGAACCCGTTGGTCCAGGCATGGCGGGGTTTGGTGCGGCGATGCTGAATCCCCAGGGCCCGGCAGGCGCGGGTGAAGGCCGACTCCCGCTGCCGGCGTCGATTGAAGACATCGACTCTAC
This sequence comes from Candidatus Fervidifonticultor secundus, assembly GCA_031459385.1. Classification (GTDB taxonomy): domain Bacteria; phylum Sysuimicrobiota; class Sysuimicrobiia; order Sysuimicrobiales; family Humicultoraceae; genus Fervidifonticultor; species Fervidifonticultor secundus. The sequence continues at coordinate 46,766 of JAVKIP010000023.1, forward strand.
CACGCCGCGGGGCCTGGAGCGCGGCCTGATCCGGACGCTCGCAGAGGGCCGCTGGCTCCACGAGCATCTCAATCTGATCCTGTGCGGACCGACGGGCGTGGGCAAGACCTACATCGCCAGCGCCTTGGGGAACGCCGCGTGTCGGCAAGGGTTTGCCGTGCGGTACGATCGGGTCTCCCGGCTTGCCGGCGATCTCATCCTCGCCAAGGCCGACGGCTCCTATCCACGGTTCCTGCGCACGCTCGCCAAGACGGATCTGCTGATGCTCG
>JAVKIP010000024.1:0-45000 GCA_031459385.1 Candidatus Fervidifonticultor secundus
GGTCATCTGCGGGGTGAGCGAGGCGATTATGGCCGCCATCCTCACCCTCACCGAAGCCGGCGACGAAGTGGTCATCTTCGAGCCCCGGCACGAGGACTACGTCCCAGACTGCCTGATAGCCGGCGTGTGCCGGCGCTTCGTGCTCCTCTCTCGGCCCGAGTACCGGAGCGAGCCCGCGGCGCTGCCCCGGGCCATTACGCCGCGGACACGCGTGGTGATCCTTAACGCCGCGCACAAGCCCACCGGACGCGTCTTCACGCGGGGGGAACTGGAGGTCGTGGCCGGGATCTGCCACCGTCACGGCCGGGTCGGCGGGGGCAGCCGCTACGTCAGCTTCAACTGCGCCAAGAAGGCAGCGACCCTGCGGGAGGCCGCCACCCGCCTGACCTGCCTGGGCGCCGGCAGAGGGCGATGAGGCGGAGCTACGCCAGCGTCACCGAGCTGCCGGGGATGGGCGCGACGCGGGAGCAGCTGAGTATGCTGTACACGCGGTATCGGCTGGCCGTCCGGCACGCCGCGGGCAAGGACGTGCTGGAGGTGGCCTGCGGGCCGGGGATCGGGCTCGGCTACCTAGCCCGGGCGGCGCGGACCGTCGTGGGCAGCGATTTCGATGAGGCGCTGCTCGGGCAGGCCCGCGCCACCTATGGGCCGACGATGCGCCTGGTCCGCCTGGACGCCCACACCCTGCCCTTCGCCGGCCGCACCTTTGACCTGGTCCTGCTGTACGAAGCCCTCTACTACCTCTCCGCCCCCGAGCGGTTTCTGCGCGAGGCCCGTCGGCTGTTGAGGCCTGACGGCACGCTGCTCATCAGCACGGTGAACCGGCTCTGGAGCGGCTTCAATCCCAGCCCCTACACCTTCCGGTACTTCACGGCCCCGGAACTGCGCGCGTTGCTCCGGGCGGAGGGGTTTGATGTTGCGCTGTATGCCGCGTTCCCGGCGCGTTCCCGCGGGGCCAGGGAGGCGATGCTGGCGACTCTGCGCCGCGCGGCGGTCTCCCTCCATCTGATCCCGCCCAGCATGAGGGGCAAGACGGTGCTCAAGCGACTGGTCTACGGCCCCCTCGCGAAGCTGCCTGCGGAGGCGCGCGACGGCATGGCGCCGGAGGCGCCGCTGGTCCGTCTGGAGGAGGAGGACGGGGCGGCCGGGTTCAAGGTCCTGTACGTGGTGGCGCATCCGTCATGACGACCTCCCCGGCCACCCGCCGCCTCACCCTGTTCTTGGGCGACACGGCGCTGATCGCGGCGGCGATCCTCGGCGCGGCCTGGCTGCGCTTCGACGGCCGGGTCCCGCCCGAGGTCGTGGTCCAGCTGCCGGCGACGCTTGGGCTGAGCGTCGTCCTCAAGACGGCCGTCTTCGCCCTTACCGGGATGTACGCGCTGAGCTGGGCGCAGGTCGGCCTGGTGGACATGCTCGGCGTGGTCCTGCGGGTCACCGTCGGGTGGACGCTGTTCGCAGGGACAGTCATGGTCCTCCGCCACGAGGGATTGCTGGGCGGCTTCTCCCGGGCCATGCTCCTGCTGGATTTCGTCCTCACCCTGCTCGGCGTCGGCGCCTTCAGGATCGCCCCGCGCGTCCTCCGCACCCTGACCTACACGCCGCGGGCCGACGGGCGCCGGGCCCTGATCGTCGGGGCGGGGGCGGCCGGCGACCAGCTCGCCCGGTCGCTGCGCCAGACGCCCGGGTCGGGGTACACGGTGGTCGGTTTCGTGGACGACGACCCGGTCAAGCGGGGCACGGTGATCCACGGGCTGCGGGTCTTCGGCACCCGCGAGGAGATGCCGGCGATCATCCGCGCGCAGGCGATCGACGCCGTCCTCATCGCCATCCCCTCCGCGCCCTCGCGCGTCATCCGCCAGTTCGTCTCTGCAGCGCGGGAAGCTGGGGTGCGGGAGATCCGCATCGTCCCAGGGCTGGACCAGCTTCTGAAGGGGCAGCAGCTAAGCTTCAACGATCTGCGCGAGGTGCAGCTCACGGACCTTCTGGGCCGCGAGCTGGTCACCATCGACAAAACCGGCATCGGCGTCTGGCTCCGGGACCGCGTCGTCCTAGTGACCGGGGCGGGAGGATCGATCGGCTCCGAGCTCGCTCGCCAGCTGGCCGCCTTCCGGCCGGCGGGGCTGGTCCTCCTGGATTGGGACGAGTCGGGGCTCTTCTGGGTGGAGCAGGACCTTCGGCGGCTGGAACAGCCGGGGGTGGGGCTCATCGCCGATATCCGCGATCCCGACCGGATGCGTCAGATCCTCGCCGCCCACCGTCCCCACGTCGTCTTCCACGCCGCCGCCTACAAACACGTGGGGATGATGGAGCGCCACCCCGTGGAGGCGGTGGCCACTAATGTCCTGGGCACCCTGACCGTGGCGGTCGCGGCCCGGGACGTCGGCGTGGAGTCCTTCGTCCTGATCTCCACCGACAAGGCTGTGAACCCCACGTCGGTGATGGGCGTCACCAAGCGCGTCGCAGAACAGCTCTGTCTGGCGCTCGCTGAAGAGGGGACCACCCGGTTCGTCGCCGTGCGCTTCGGCAACGTCCTCGGCAGCCGCGGCAGCGTCGTCCCCCTCTTCCAGGAACAGATCCGACGCGGGGCCCCCATCGTCATCCGCGGCAAGAACATGCGGCGCTACTTCATGGCCGCGTCGGAGGCCGCGCTGCTGGTCCTGCAGGCCTCGGTGATGGGGCGGGGGGGCGAGGTCTTCGTCCTGGACATGGGCGAGCCGGTCAGGATCGTCGACCTAGCTTGCGAACTGATCCGGCTTTCCGGCCTCCAGCCCGGGACCGACGTGCCGATCGTCTTCGCCGATCCCGAGCCGGGGGAGAAAGAATACGAAGATTTCCTCACGGCGGAAGAGGGCACGCTGGCGACGCGGCACGATCGCATCTTCATCGCCCGCAGCGCGCCGGTGTCCGCGCCCCGGGTGCTGGCCCAGGTCGAGCGGCTGCGCGTGTGCGCGGCCCGAGGCGACGTGGCCGGGATTGTGCAGATCTTTTCGGATTTGGTCCCCAGCTACCGGCCCTCGGAGTACCTGATGACCGAAGCACGGATCGCGTCCCAAGCCCTGCCGTAAAATCCGCCATCCATGTGGCCGGCAGGCGAGCTTGGCAGGGCGCCGAAAAACCGCAGGTCCTTTCCGACCCGTGATACTCGTTCTCTCATGCACGCGGAGCAACTGCTCCCGGGGACACTGGCGGTGTCCCGTGTTGGTATGGGGCCTGTCGGCCCAGCGAGAGTTCGGGGGCGACCGCACTCGCTCAAACCCCTCATACGACTTATACGGACTCACCTGATTCGCGGAGATTACCTGGGCAAACCAGGAGGGTCGGTTATCTTTCTCCCGAGAGGCAACTCCCCCAAGGACCATTCCCTGCAGCCCTCCGGAAGATGCTCAATCCGCCCACTGCTGGCCCAGGCGTGGGGCCTGCTCCTGGAGATCTGCAATTTCATCCGGATCCGAAATCTAGCAATGCGACGGTGAACTACCACCATGAGTAGTAGCACGCGCCTGGAGATCAATGGGAGGACGTGTGTTGACCACATGAGGTCTGATGCGCGAGGGAGTGCTCGATTGTGAGAGTACTCATCACAGGCGGAGCCGGCTTCATCGGGTCACACACAGCCGATGCGCTGCTGGCCGAAGGCCATGACGTTCGTGTGCTTGACAGCCTGGCGGAGCCTGTCCATCACGCCGGGTGGCCTGCGTATCTCTCGCCGGACCTAGAGGTCGTTGCGGGCGATGTTCGGGAAAAGGCTGCGTGGGAACAGGCCCTGCGCGAGGTCGATGCGGTCGTGCACCTGGCTGCCTACCAGGACTACCTTACCGATTTCAGCAGGTTCTTCCACGTCAACAGCGTGGGGACGGCCCTGCTCTACGAGGTCGCCGTCGAGCAGCGGCTGAGCCTGCAGCGCGTGGTGGTGGCGTCGTCACAGGCCGTGTACGGAGAAGGGCGGTACCAGTGCCGGAATCCGGCGTGCCCTGGGGCCGCGGCAGCGCGGGACTACTACCCTGACATTCGCACCGAGGCGCAGCTGTCGGCCGGGCAGTGGGACCATCGATGTCCCGACTGTGATGCCGTGCTGCACCCGGTGCCGACCGACGAACGGCGCGTCAACCCGCAGAATCAGTATGCCATCTCCAAATACACGCAAGAGCTGATCGCCCTGAACCTGGGGCGACAGTACCATATCCCGACCGTGGTGGCCCGCTACTCGATCGTCCAGGGGCCGCGCCAGTCGTTCCACAACGCGTACTCGGGGGCGTGCCGGATCTTCAGCCTCAGCTACCTGCTGGGGCGGGCGCCCACGATCTACGAGGACGGCCGGCAGCTGCGGGACTTCGTCAACATCGCAGACGTCGTGGCCGCCAACCTGCTGCTGCTGACCCACCCCGACGCGGTCTGGGGCGTGTTCAACGTGGGCGGGGGCCGGGCCTACAGCATGCTGGAGTTCGCGGAGATCGTGCGCAGGGTCGTGGGATCCGATCTGGCACCGGTAGTGCCCGGAGAGTACAGGTTTGGCGACACCAGGCATATCGTGTCTGATATCACGCGGCTGCAGGCGCTGGGGTGGAGCCCCCGGCACCCGCCCGAGAAGAGCGTGGCGGATTACGTGGCCTGGGTGGGGTCTCAGACGGGGTTCGAGCGGGCGCTGGACGACGCGGAGGAGCGCATGCGCGCGCTAGGCGTGCTGAGACGGGTGCGCGGAGCGCCGCGGTAACCGCTCGTGCGGGTGACGGGCCGCGGAGGCACGTGAAGGCGTTCCTGCTGGCCGCAGGGCTGGGCACGCGGTTGCGCCCGCTGACCGCGACGGTCCCCAAGTGCCTGGTGCCTGTTCGTGGGGTGCCCCTGCTGCGCATCTGGCTGACGCTCTGCGAGCGCCACGGGATCACGGACGTGCTCGTCAACCTGCACTACCTGGCAGACCGCGTCAGGGAGTACCTGGCGGGATATAGCCTGGGGGTGAGGGTGCACCTCGTCTACGAGCCCGTGTTGCTGGGCAGCGCCGGGACCGTGCGCGCCAATCAGGCGTTCGTGCGCGGCGAGCCCTATTTCTTCATCTTCTACGCGGATACCCTGACCAATGCAAACCTTGCGGCGATAGGGGCGTTGCACGCGTCGCGGGACCGGGTGCTCACCATGGCGCTGGCCCGGCTGCCGAACCCGCAAAGCCGGGGCATCGCCGAGCTCGACGCGAACGGCGTGATCGTGTCGTTCGTGGAGAAGCCGGCCGCGCCGCGGTCCGATCTGGCCAATGCGGGGATCTACGTGGCCGACCCGCGGATCTTTGCGTACATCCCCGAGCAACCGGTGGCGGACTTCGCATACGATGTGCTACCGCGGCTGGTGGGGAAGATGAACGGCTACGTGATTACCGACTACCTCCTGGACATCGGGACGCCGGCTGACTACGCGCAAGCCGAGCGGGAGTGGGAGGGGTTGTGATGGAGGCGGGCATGGGGCAAGGTGGGACGCAGGGGCGGCGAAGGCTCCTCGCCCATGGAACCTTCCGGCGGTCGGCGTGAGGATCTACCTGGTCCGACATGGTCAGACGGCATCCAACCTCGAGGGCCGCTACGCGGGCCGCAGCAAGGAGCCGTTGACACCGACGGGTGTCGCGCAAGCCAGGCGGGCCGCCGAGCGGTTGCGGCCGTTCGGCATCGCGTCGCTCTGGACCAGCCCGATCGCCCGGGCGCGCCAGACGGCTGAGATCATCGGTCAGATGCTCGGCGTTCCGGTTGTGCTCGACGACGGCTTGACGGAGATGGCCATGGGGCCGTGGGAGGGGCTCGTGGAGGAGGAGGTGGCTGCGCGGTATCCGGCTGACTTCCAGGTGTGGCAGGAGCGCCCGAGCGCGCTGCGCCTGCCGGGCCGCGAGACGCTGGCAGCCGTGCAGGCGCGGGCACTCGACGCGGTGCAGCGCATCGGCGAGCGCACCGGCGCGCAGCCGGCTGTCGCGGTCACGCACGTCGCGCTCATCCGGTGTCTGTACCTCTTCGCACGCGGCCTGCCACTGGACAGCTATAAGACCGTGGACGTACCGAACACCGCGATGTTCCTGCTGCAACAGGCCGGTGACGAGCTTACGATGGTCAGGCTGGACGAAGAGCCGCACGCACGCGATGCGTAGCCCGTCGGCGCCTGGTCGCCGGCCCCCTCACGGATTCCTCGGCGCCACCGTCGTCCGCACCTGCCCCCGCGCCCGGCCGCGCCGCACCTCGACCTCGACCGTGACGCCTCCATCGGCCGGCTGTACGGCAAAGGCGACCACCCCCGTGGCCACCGTGCGCGCGCTGCGCAGCACCGGCCGGCCCTGCGCGTCCGCGCCGACGATCTGCCGGACGACCTCGCCGCGGTCCTGCCGGTACACGTAGACGACCCACCCGGCGTGCGCATCCGGGCCGGCTACCGGCGCAACCGCCAGCACCGCCTCGCCGTCCCCGGCCGAAAGCTGCGGCCGCAGCACGACGCCCGGCGCCTGGCTGGCGTTGCGCACGTCCCGCGCGACCGCGTCGGCGACGATGGCAGCATAGGCCTGGGCTTCCTGCAGGTCCCGGCCACGGCGCCAGGTGCCCAGGCTGGCCACCAGGAGCGCGCCGACCAGGCCGACGACCACGGCGCCGAGCGCGGCCGCGACGACGATCTCGAGCAACGTCAGGCCGCGGGCAGCGCCTGCCGAGGCCCGTGTCCGGAGAGCGCTCACCGGGCAGTCATTGGCGGCTCACTGGCCGACGAAGTCGCACGCGGCCGAGACGTGGCGCAGCGTCCCGAGGGTGACGGTGCGCGCGCGGCGCGCCTGGGTCCAGGTGACGTTTACCGTCAGTTCCCACAGGCGCGGACCGACGCGCTGCACGCTGGTCTGGCGGTGGAACCGCAGCCCGCGCACCTCCACCTCGGCGGGTATTGCGGCCTGGAACGACGACCCGCAGGGCGCGGCGGACAGCGTCGCCAACGCCTCCTCGGCCAGACCTGTGGCGGTGTTCAGCCCTGAGGCCAGGGCCGCCGCGCGCAGGGCGACGGCAAAGGCGGAAAAGACCAGCACCGCCGCGACCCCCAGGAGCAGGGTCGCGACGAGGACTTCGAGCAGCGTCATGCCGTGTGCGTCCGGGCCTGTGCGCACGCCCGACCCTCCAGCACAGTAGTTGCCCGCTTCGCGAGAAATCCCTGTCGGTGTGTTGACCCGGCTGGAGGCCGTCCCTATGATCACTGCGGAGAGGAGCGCACCGATGGCTCTGGATCAACGTGTCGAGCGCTTAGAGCGCGCCCTGGTCGACTTGGCGGAAGCGCAGGCCAGGACCGAGCGTGTGCTGACCGCTCTGGTCGAAGCACAGGCGCGAACCGAAGCCCGCGTCGGCCGACTGGAAGAGCAGATGGAGCGGGTGGAGGCGGCGCTGGCGCGGCTGGCGGAGGCGCAGGCGCGGACCGAAGAGCGTCTGGATCGGCTGGCGGAGGCGCAGGCGCGGACCGAAGAGCGTCTGGATCGGCTGGCGGAGGCGCAGGCGCGGACCGAGGCGCGGCTGGCCGAAACTCAGACGGCGCTGCAACTGCTGGTGCAGCAGGTGGGTCGCCTGAGCGATACCATTGGCTTCACGCTGGAGGACCTCGCCCGCGAAGTGAGTCCAGCGTATCTGGCCCGCCACTACGGCATTGAGGTCGAGGTGTTGGAACGGCGCGTCTTCGTGATCGACGGTGAGGAGGTGGAGATCGACTTCTTCGGTGTCGGCACGCAGCGCGGGGAGCCGGTGGCGGTGGTCGGAGAGGCTCGGAGCAGGATCTATGGCCGGGATGTCCGGGAGGCCGTAGATCGGATAGCCCGTCTGCAGGATCAGCTGCCGGCCCGCGGCGTCCCCGTGCTCTTTGGATTCGTGGTCCACCCATCGGCGCGGGAGGTCGCGGGGCGATTGGACGCCATTCTCATTACGTCGTCAGGACGCTGACAGAGCTCGATCCGCCGCGAGCACGATGCGCGACCGTCGTAGCACACACTTGACACCCCCTCTGCCATCTCGATACACTAACGCTCGGTTTCGCCGGGTGACCTCGGTGGTCCCCGGCGTTCTTGACGCCTGGTGCGCGGCGCGGCGTGGCATCAGGCGCAGCGAAGGAGTGGACGTCCGGATCCCATGAAGACCTACGTCGCGCGGGACGCGGAGATCACGCGCCGGTGGCACCTGCTCGACGCCGACGGGCAGGTGCTGGGGCGCCTGGCCGCCCGTATCGCGACGCTGCTGCGAGGGAAGCACAAGCCGACGTTCAGCCCGCACCAGGACGGCGGGGACTTCGTCGTGGTGGTGAACGCGGCCAGGGTGCGCCTCACGGGCCGCAAGCTCCAGCAGAAGCGGCTGTACCGGCACTCCGGCTACCCGGGAGGTCTCAAGGAGATTCCGTACGAGGTGCTCCTGCGCAAGGCGCCTGAGCGGGTCATCGTCGAGGCGGTCAAGGGCATGCTGCCCAAGACCCGGCTCGCCAGCCGGCTCCTCAAGCACCTGAAGGTGTACCGCGGGCCGCAACACCCGCACCAGGCGCAGAAGCCGGCGCCGCTCGCCGGAAGGTAGGAGCGGGCCGCCGCGCCGCTCGAGGACACGGAGGACGGTTCGTGACGACACAGGTGCTCGCGCTCGCCTCTGGCGCCCGCAAGGAAGCGGTGGCCCGTGTTCGCCTCGTGCCGGGGACGGGGAAGATCGTCGTGAACGGGCGGCCGGTGGAGCAGTACTTTCCGACGACGCCCCTGCAAGTCATGGTCCGCGAGCCGCTGGCCGTAGCCAACGTCGAGGGACGCCTGGACGTCCACGTGAGCGTCGCCGGCGGCGGGGTCTCCGGCCAGGCCGGCGCCGTCCGGCACGGCATCGCCCGCGCGCTGCTGCGCATGGACCAGGGGCTGCGCGCGGCCCTGCGCCAGGCCGGGCTCCTGACCCGCGATCCCCGCATCAAGGAACGCAAGAAGTACGGCCACAAGCGGGCGCGCAAGGCCTTCCAGTACAGCAAGCGCTGACAGGCGCGCGCCGACCGGCGCGCGTTCGATCCTGCCGACGCTGCGGCGGCGTTCCCCGCCGATGTCCCGCGTTGGCCCCGGCCGGCGGCCGCTCAGGGTGCCCTGGCGGTCTGGAGCCGTCGGCATCCGGGCAATGTCAGGATGACACCCGTCGCCCGGAGGTCGCGTGCGCAGGGTTCTCGCCGCCGCAGCAGTCGGGACAGCCGTCGTCCTGGCCGGGGTGCTGCCTCGGGCGCAGGCGGCCCAGCGGGTCCACGTGGTGCAGCCTGGCGAGACCGCCTATCGTATCGCGCGCCGCTACGGCATCACCGTCGACGCGCTGGCGGCAGCCAACAGCCTCGCGGACCCCGCCAGGCTGCGTGTGGGCCAGCGCCTGCACATTCCCGTCCCTGCAGGCGGCGCAGGTGAGCCCGTCGCGCCTGTTGTCGCACGAGGTGCTTTTGGAGACAGCGCCGCGTCCCCGGCGCCCGCCAGGTTCCTCATCCCCAGGCCGGTCGCGGTCTTCGCGGAACCGCGGCTCGACAGCGCGATCAGCGCGGTGGTGGACGCGGGGAGCCCGGTGGCCCTCGGGCCGCGACTGGGGCGCTGGATCCAGGTCGCCCCGCCGGGCGCCGAGCCGGGATGGGCGCTGGCAGGCGACCTCGGGCTGGCACCGGCTCCGGCCGCTCCGGTGCCCGAGCGGGCGCCGCCGGCCGCCGAGACGTCCCGACCGGGCAGCGCGCTGCCTCCGCCATCGGGAAGCGCGTTGCCTCCCCCACCGGGAAACGTGCTGCCTGCCCAATCGGGAAGCCCCCTGCCCACCCGGCCCGCAGGCCGCCTGTCCTCCCGCGCAGAGGGCGCCGCGGCAGCGGCCCGCCGTCTGGTCGGCGTGCCCGTCGTCTGGGGCGGCACCTCCGCGCAGGGGGTGGACTGCTCCGGGCTGGTGTGGCTGGTCTACGCGCCGCTGTGGCCCGGGCTACCGCGCACGTCGTTCGACCTCTTCGAGGTGGGCGTGCGCGTCGACCCGGGGGATCTGCGGCCCGGCGACCTGGTGTTCTTCACGACCTACGCGCCGGGCGCCTCGCACGTGGGCATCTACGTCGGTGACGGTGCGTTCGTGCACGGCTCGGCGTCCGCCCGCAGGGTGATCGCGAGCCCCCTGGCCGATCCGTACTACGCCGCACGGTTCCTGGGCGCGCGCCGGCTGTTCCCCTGACGCGAGACGGGGCACACCGCCGGCGGCGCCGCAGGCTGCACTCCACGGGCCCGTATAGTATCATGCTGGCATGACGCCGACGCCCCCGCGTGTGCGGCCATGACCCTGCGCGGCCGCGACTACCTCTCGGTCGACGATCTCAGCCCCGACGAACTGCGCGCGGTGCTGCACTTCGGTGCCGATCTCAAGGCCCGCCACCGGGCCGGCGAGCGGCCGCCCCTGCTCGCCGGCAAGACGCTCGCCATGGTCTTCGAGAAGCCGTCGCTGCGCACGCGGGTCAGCTTCGAGACCGGGATGTTCCAGCTGGGCGGGATGGCCATCTACCTGGGGCCGCAGGAGATCCAGCTGGGCGTGCGGGAGTCGGTCACCGATGCGGCCCGCAACCTCGAGCGCTTCGCCGACGCCATCATGGCCCGGACCTTTGCGCACGCGACCGTCGTGGAGCTGGCGGAGGGCGCGCGCTGCCCCGTGATCAACGGGCTCTCCGACCACGAGCACCCCTGCCAGGCGCTGGGTGACCTGCTGACGATCGGCGAGCGCTTCCCGCGGTGGGAGGATGTCCGCCTGGCCTGGGTCGGGGACGGCAACAACGTCTGCCACTCGCTGCTGCTGGGCGCCGCCAAGCTCGGGATGACCATGCGCGTGGCCAGCCCGCGGGGGTACACACCGGCAGAAGGGGTCGTCGACCGGGCTCGCGCGATCGCGGCGATGACCGGGGCCACGATCGCGCTCGTGGCCGATCCCGGCGAGGCGGTCGCAGGCGCCGACGTCGTCTACACCGATGTGTGGACCAGCATGGGCCAGGAAGCCGAGCGCGAGGAGCGCGCCCGCGTCTTCCGGCCCTATCAGGTCAACGCGACGCTGCTGCGCGGGGCCAAGCCCACGGCGGTGGTGATGCACTGCCTGCCGGCCCACCGCGGCGAGGAGATCACCGACGACGTGCTCGACGGCCCGCAGTCTGTCGTCTACGATCAGGCTGAGAACCGCCTGCACGCGCAGAAGGCGTTGCTGGCCATGCTCATGGCGTGAGCCGCCCATGTTGCAGCTGCGCCCGCGAGACCTGCTCGACATCGCCATCGTCACGCTGCTGATCTACCAGGTGCTCTGGCTGATCCGCGGCACCCGGGCGGTCCAGCTGGCGATGGGGGTGGCCGTGCTCTTCGCAGCCTACACCGCCAGCCGGGTGCTCAAGCTCAGCACGCTGCAGTGGATCCTCTCGTACCTGGGCGTGGTGATCCCCATCGCGATGCTCGTGATCTTCCAGCCCGAACTGCGGCGCATGCTGGAGCAGCTGGGGCGCGGCGGGGTGTTCGCCGCGCGCTTCGGCGGCGAACTCGGCCGCGAGGAGACGATCCGGCTGGTGAACGACGTGGCACGGGCCTGCCGGGTGCTCGCGGGCCGGCGCACGGGGGCGCTCATGGTCCTCGAGCGGCGCACGGGCCTCAACGACGTGGTCGAGTCGGGCATCAAGCTCGACGCGCTGGTCTCGGTGCAGCTGCTCATCACGACCTTCTTCCCCAACACCCCCCTGCACGACGGCGCCGCGGTCATTCGCGGCAACCGGCTGGTGGCCGCGGGCTGCCTGCTCCCGCTGTCGGAGAACCCCCACCTGAGCCGCACCCTCGGCACCCGCCACCGCGCGGCGCTCGGCATCTGCGAGGCCACCGACGCCGTGGCCGTGGTGGTCTCGGAAGAGACCGGCGTGATCTCCCTGGCCCAGGACGGCCAGCTGAGGCGCGGGCTCTCGGAGGAGGAACTGAAGGTCACCCTGCTCGGCCTGCTGGCCCAGCCGACGCCCCGGCCGCAGGTACCGTGGCCGTGGCGGCGCGCGCAACGCTCGGCATGACGCGCTGGCGGTCGGCCGTGCTCTCCGAGCGCGTGCGCCTGCTGGCGCTCTCGCTGGCGATCGCCGTGACGATGTGGTACTACGTGAGCACGACACTGTCGCCGGCCGAGCAGGCCTCTGTGCGCTCGGTGCTGGTCCGCAACGTCGAGGTGGCAGTGACGGGCCTCGCCAGCGGGTGGACCGCGGTCGTGGCGCCGCCCACGGTCGACATCGAGATGCGGGGGCCCGAGCCGCTGCTGGCCCTGCGGGTGGCGGAGGTCCGCGCTATCGCCGAGGTGGGAACGCTGCCGCCCGGATCGCACCAGGTGGTGCTGCGCGTACAGATCCCCGATGGGGTCACCATGGTGCGCGTCACGCCGCCCGCGGTGCGGGTCACGCTGACGCGGCCGTAAGCCGGTGGCCCGGCTGTTTGGCACCGACGGGATCCGCGGCGTGGCCAACGCCGACCTCACGCCGGAGCTGGCCTTCCGCGTGGGGCGGGCCGCGGGCGCGGCGCTCGGTGCCCATGCCCCGGTCGTCATCGGACGCGACACCCGGATCTCGGGGCCGATGCTGGAGGCGGCGCTGGCCGCCGGCCTGTGCTCGGTGGGCGCCTCGGTTGCGCTGGCAGGAGTCCTGCCGACGCCGGCGGTGGCGTACCTGGCGCGCGCGGAGCAGGCTGGCGGCATGGTCATCTCCGCGTCGCACAACCCCGTGGAGGACAACGGCATCAAGCTGTTCGGTGCCGACGGCTTCAAGCTCCCCGACGAGGTCGAGGACCGGATCGAGGCGCTCGTGGCGCGCGACGACCTGCCCCGACCCACAGGCGCGGCGCTGGGCACGGTGCGGCCCCTCCCCGACGCGGAGGACCGCTACGTGCGTTCCCTGCTGGCCCTGGCGCGCGGCCGCCTGGACGGGGTGCGCGTGGTCGTCGACTGCGCCTACGGTGCGGCTGTGCGCGTGGCGCCGCGGCTGTGGCAGGCGCTGGGCGCGACCGTGGTCGCCCTGCACGACGTTCCCGACGGCAGCCGGATCAACGTCGGATGCGGCTCGACCCACCTCGCGCCCCTGCAGGCGGCCGTGCGGGCGCACGGTGCCGACCTGGGCTTCGCGCACGACGGCGACGCCGACCGCGTGCTGGCCGTCGACGAGCGCGGCGACGTCGTCGACGGCGACGCGCTCATGGGGATCTGCGCGCTCGACCGCCGGGCCCGCGGGGCCCTCCCGGGCGACGTCGTCGTCGCCACCGTGATGAGCAATGCGGGGCTGGAGGAGGCCCTGCGTGCGGCCGGGATCAGGCTCGAGCGGACCCGCGTGGGCGACCGCTACGTGCTGGAGCGCATGCGCGAACTCGGGGCGGTCGTGGGCGGCGAGCAGAGCGGTCACCTCGTCTTTCTCGACCACGCCACGACAGGCGACGGGCTGATCACCGCGCTCGAGGTGGCCAACGTCGTGCTGCGCACCGGCCGGCGGCTGTCCGAGCTGCGGGCGGCGATCCCGCACTACCCCCAGGTGCTGGTCAACGTCCGCGTGCGGCACCGCCAGGGCGTCCTCGACGTCCCCGAGGTGGCGCGGGCGATCCAGGCCGCCGAGCGCCGGCTGCGCGCCGGCGGCCGGATCCTGGTGCGGCCCTCGGGCACCGAACCGCTGATCCGGATCATGGTCGAGGCGAAACGGCAGGATCTCGCCGAGGCTATCGCCGCCGAGGTGGCGGGCGCGGTGGCCCGCACGGCGGGCGCGGCGCCGTGACCACGGCCCTGCAGGCGGCCCGCGCGCCGCAGCGGCACGTGCTGCTGGGCACCGGCGTGGACGCCGTCACCCTCGCCGGGGCCCTGGCCTGGATCGACGCTGCCATCGCGCGCCGGCGGCCAGTCTACGTGGTCACGCTCAATGGTGCCATGCTGGTGCAGGCGGCCGGCGATGCGGCGCTGCGGACGCTGGTCAACGGCGCGGGCCTGGTGACCGCCGACGGCGTCGGGGTGCTGCTGGCTGCCCGTATCCTCGGCGTGCGGCTGGCGCAGCGCGTGGCCGGGATCGACCTGATGCTGGCGCTGTGTGAGCGCGCCGCGGAGACCGGCTGGCGGATCTTCCTGCTCGGCGCGGCGCCCGGCGTGGCCGCCACTGCTGCCGAGGCTCTGCGCGCGCGGTTTCCCGGCCTGCAGATCGCCGGCGTCTGGCACGGGTTCTTCACGCCGGCAGACGAGTTGGCCGTGCTGGAGGCGATCCGGCGCGCCTCGCCCGACGTGCTGGTGGTGGGCATGGGGGCGCCCCGGCAGGAGGAATGGATCGGACGCTGGCACGGCGCGCTGGGCGTGCCCGTGTCGATCGGCGTGGGCGGGTCGCTGGACGTCATCGCGGGCCGCCTGCCCCGCGCCCCGCGGTGGATGCAGCGCCTGGGCCTGGAGTGGCTGTACCGGGCCGTGCGCGAGCCGCGGCGCTGGCAGGTCGTCCGCACGATTCCACGGCTTTTCTGGCTCGCCGTGCGCGAGCGGTGGCGGCACCGGTGACCGCCACTTGTGGCGCCGTGCGGGGCAGGAACCGCCGGCCGGCGCCGCGAATCTGCGGAACGAGACGCCGGCGGAGGGAGGTGAGGCAGGTTCGTCGCGTGCCGCAAGCGCCTGAACCCGGCGCTCGCCGGGTTGACGAGGGAGGGGAACTCGGAACGTTCGGCGGGTGACCCTAGGCCCGGTCCGGGCCTGCACCACCTCAGCCCACCACTCCCCGGCTGAGGCAAGGCCGCCTGCAAACCCCGGAGGCGACTCCGGCCCAAAGGGCGGACCAGGACGCGTCAGACCGTCACTGCCCGGTCATCGGGACCCCAGGCAACCATGCCATCTGCACGGTGGCCGTGGCAGGAACCTCGCTTCCGGAGGGCGCAGCCATGTGCGGCATCATGGGCTATGTGGGCACGCGCCAGGCGCTTCCGATCCTGCTGGATGGGCTGCGCCGGCTGGAATACCGCGGATACGACTCCGCCGGCGTGGCGGTACTGGAGAACGGGCGCATCGCAATCCGCAAGGCCGCCGGGAAGCTGCGGCGGTTGGAGCGCGTGGTCGCCCAGGCACCGCTGGCCGGGTCGGTCGGCATCGGCCACACGCGGTGGGCCACGCACGGGCATCCCACCGACACCAACGCCCACCCCCACAGCGACTGCACTGGCCGCTGCGTGGTCATCCACAACGGGATCATCGAGAACTACCTCTCCCTGCGCGAGGCCTTGCAGGCGGAGGGGCACCGGTTCGCCTCCGACACCGACACCGAGGTCCTGGCGCACCTGATCGAGGCGGCTTACGCGGCCCTGCCGCCGGGGACACCGGGCCGGTTCGAGGTGGCCGTGCGCCAGGCGATCCGTCAGGCGCGCGGTGCCTACGCCATCGTGGTGATGCTGGCAGATGAGCCCGACCGCATCGTCGCCGTGCGGATGATCAGCCCGCTCATCGTCGGCATCGGCCAGGGCGAGATGCTGCTTGCCTCCGATATCCCGGCGCTGCTGCCCTACACCCGCGACGTGCTCGTCATCAGCGACGGGGAGATGGCCGTCATCGAGCCCTCCGGGGTTCGCCTGATGGACCTGGACGGCCGGCCGGTGGCCCGCCGCTCCCAGCACATCCCGTGGGACGCCGAGACGGCCGAGAAGGGCGGGTACGCGCACTTCATGCTCAAGGAGATCTACGAGCAGCCGCGGGCGCTCCAGGACACCATGATGGGCCGCCTGGACCTGGACGACCGCGTCGAGCTGGATGGGATCGCGCTCCCGGCCGGGTTCATCGACCGGCTCGAGACGATCTGGCTGACTGCCTGCGGGACGGCGTACCACGCCGGGCTGGTCGGGCGCCGGCTGCTCGAGCAGCTGGCGCGCATCCCGGTAGAGCCCGACCTGGCCTCGGAGCTGCGCTACCGCGACCCGCTGATCCAGGGAACGACGCTCGCCGTGGCCATCAGCCAGTCCGGCGAGACCGCCGACACGCTGGCGGCCGCGCGGGAAGCCCGGGCGCGCGGGGCGCGGCTGCTGGCCGTCACCAACGTGGTGGGCAGCACGCTCGCGCGCGAAGCCGACGACGTGCTCTACATCCGGGCGGGCCCCGAGATCGCCGTGGCGTCCACCAAGGCCTACGTCACCATGCTGGTGGCCATGCAGATGCTGGCCATCCACCTGGGCCTGGGCCGCGGCACGCTGGCCCGCGACGCTGCCCGGCGGCTGATCGCGGGCCTGCGCCACCTGCCCCGGCTCGCCCAGGAGGCGCTCCAGCGCGCGGACGCGGTGGCGGCTCTGGCGGCGCGGCTGGCCCACGTCGAGCACGCGTTCTTCATCGGCCGTGGTTTGGACTACGCCGTGGCCATGGAGGGCTCGCTCAAGCTCAAGGAGATCTCCTACCTGCACAGCGAGGCGCTGGCCGCGGGAGAGCTGAAGCACGGCACCCTGGCACTGGTCACGCCCGAGACACCGGTGTTCGCCCTGGTGACGCAGCGGGCGGTGTACGAGAAGACGCTGGCCAACATCCAGGAGGTGCGGGCGCGTGGCGCCGAGGTCGTTGCGGTCGCCTATGACGACGACCGGGAGATCGGCAAGCACGCGCAGACCGTCCTGCGCATTCCGCCGACCGACGACCTGCTGGCGCCGGTGCTGGCCATCATCCCCCTGCAGCTGTTCGCCTACCACGTGGCGGTGCTGCGCGGGCACGACATCGACCAGCCGCGCAATCTGGCGAAGAGCGTGACGGTCGAGTAGCCGACGGGTAGGGGTGGCCGCGGTCCGGCGCGAAGCTCCCCGGCGGGGGTGAAGGACGTGACGATCGACGCGGAGTTGCTGCAGATCCTGGCCTGCCCGGTGGACCACGCCCCCGTGGTGCTCGAGGGCGACCGCATCGTGTGCACGCAGTGCGGGCGGCGCTATCCCATCCGCGACGGCATCCCGCACATGCTGGAAGACGAGGCCGAGCTGCCGCAATGATCGTGGGGGTCGGGGTCGATATCGTCGAGGTGGCGCGCATCCAGCGCGCCATTGCCCGCTGGGGCGACGGCTTCGTGCGCCGGATCTACACCGCGCGCGAGGTGGAGCGGGCGGCCGGAGCGGCCGTGCTCGGTCCCCGGCTCGCCGCCCGGTTCGCCGCGAAGGAGGCGGTGATGAAGGCGCTGGGGTGCGGGTGGCGCGAGCTGGCCTGGCGCGAGATCGAGATCACCAACGACCCGCAGGGCCGGCCCATGGTGCATCTCCACGGCGCCGCCCGGCGGATCGCCGCCGCGCGCGGCATCGCAGAAGTCTACGTGGCGCTCTCGCACACCCACGACCACGCCATCGCCAACGCCGTGGCGGTCGGCCCGTCGTAACTGCAGGGTGTAGCGGAACAGGCGGGGGAAAGGAAGAGGGGCGCTCGCTGTGTCCGACTTTTCACCGTCTTCGGCTGCGCCGCCGGGTCGTACCGCCATCGAGCTGATCTCGGGAGTTACCCCCCAAGAAGACCGTCAGGCTCTCAGACTCCACGTGCGCAGCGTTTGAATCGGCTACTTCGCCGTTAAGCTTGCGCCCCTCTGTCAGGGACCCTACCATGATCTTCCGGCGAGCGTCAATCCCCAACGATTGTTCCCATCTTGTGGATTGTGTGGGCAGCCCGTGCGCGCCGGCGGGCCGCCGTGAAAGGAAACGCCGCACGTGGGCCAGAAGCCACGATCTAACGCACGGCCTGTGACGAACGATGCGCGTGCCCACCAGCCAGCAGATGGTCGTCCTGGACCGCCGGGTCGCCGAGGAGTACGGCCTGCCCACGCTGTTGCTCATGGAGGCGGCAGGCCGGCGCGTGGCCGACGCTGCCTGCCGCCTGGTCCGGGGCGCCACCCCGCATGCCGTAGTCGTCGCCGGCAAGGGCAACAATGGGGGCGACGGCCTGGTTGCCGCGCGGGTGCTGGCAGCCCTTGGCTGGGACGTGCGCGTGCTCCTGCTGGCCCGCGACGTCGAGGTCGCGGGTGACGCGGCCGTTAACCTCCAGGCCGCGCGTCACGCCGGCGTCGAGGTGACCAACCTGGACAGTACCGGGGTGCGCGGCCTGCGGCCCGCGCTGGCCGCCGCCGACCTGATCATCGACGCGCTGTTCGGCACCGGCTTCCGCGGCCCGGCGGTCGGGCTGGCCGCCCGGGCGATCGAAGCAATGAACGCCTCTGGCCGTCCGGTGCTGGCCATCGACATTCCCTCCGGGGTGCACGGCGACACGGGGGCGGTCGAGGGGCCGGCGGTCCGCGCTCGCGCCACGGTTACGATGGGGCTGCCGAAGCTGGGGCTGGTGCTGCTGCCCGGGGCCGAGTACGCGGGCACCGTCTGGGTGGCCAGCGTCGGACACCCCCGCCGCCTGCTGGACAGCCCGGAGATCACGACCCGTCTGGTCACGCGGGCCATGGTCGATGCCGCCGTGCCCCCGCGGCCCCTCGACGCGCACAAGGGGCAGTTTGGCCGGGTGCTGGTCATCGCCGGTGCCGTGGGCTACACCGGTGCCCCGGTACTCGCGGCGCTCGGGGCCCTTCGGGGCGGCGCGGGGCTGGTCCGGCTGGCCGTGCCCGCCAGCATCTACCCTATTGTGGCCGCGTCGGTCATCGAGGGCATGCCCGTGCCCCTGGCCGATGAGGAGGGCGCGCTGGCTGCCTCTGCCGCGGATCAGGTCCTGGCGCTGGCCGGCGAGGCCGACGTGATCGCGTGTGGTCCCGGCCTGTCGCGTCTGCACGGACCCCGGCAGGTCGTCAGGCGCCTGCTGCTGGACAGCCGGCGGCCGCTCGTCCTGGACGCCGACGCGCTCAACTGCCTGGCCGACGAAGCCGACGTGCTGGGCCAGGCCAGGGTCCCGGTGGTGCTGACACCACATCCCGGCGAGCTGGCCCGGCTGCTCGGCACTGACGCCGGGGCGATCCAGCGCGGCCGGCTGGATGCCGCGCGGGAGGCGGCCGCGCGGTTTCACGCGGTGGTGGTGCTGAAGGGGGCCCGCACCCTCGTGGCCTCGCCCGAGGGCGAGGTGTTCGTCGTGCCCACCGGGAATCCGGCCATGGCCACGGGTGGGATGGGTGACGTGTTGACGGGCGCGGTTGCGGCGTTCGTCGGGCAGGGGCTGGCACCGCTGGCCGCGGCATGGGTGGCCGCGTACCTGCACGGGCTGGCGGGTGACTTGGCGGCGGCCTCAAGGCCGGGTGGGTTGCTGGCCCGGGACGTGGCGGCGGCGTTGCCTCAGGCGCTCGGAGCCGTCCGGCGCGGCGAGGTGGAGGAGGCTGTGCGGGGGGAGCCATGGTGATGCGCGTGGCGTTCCAGGGCGAGCCGGGCGCCTACAGCGAGGTGGCGGCGCTCGAGCAGTTCGGCGAGATCGTGCCGGTGCCGTGCCGCTCGCTGGCCGACGTCTTCGACGCTGTCGAGGGCGGGAGCGCCGACCGGGGGATCGTGCCCGTGGAGAACTCGCAGGCCGGGAGCATCAACGAGACCTACGACCTGCTCGTGCGCCGCAGCCTGCACATCGTCGGCGAGCGCAACCTCCGCATCGAGCACTGCCTGCTGGCCCTGCCCGGGGAGACGCTGGAGACGATCCGCACCGTCTGCTCCCACCCGCAGGCTCTGGCGCAGTGCGACGCCTACCTGAGCCGGATGGGCTGGGAAGTCGTCGCCACCTACGACACCGCTGGCAGCGCGAAGCTCGTGGCCACCGAGCGGCGGCGCGGTGCCGCGGCCATCGCCAGCCGGCGCGCGGCCGAGCTGTACGGCCTGCACATCCTGGCCGAGAACATCGAGACGAACCCGGTGAACTACACGCGGTTTCTGGCCCTGTCCCTGACGCCGGCGCCTGCCGCCGCCCGCGCCAAGACGTCGGTGGTTTTCACGACGGCGAACGTGCCGGGGGCCCTCTATCGCGCGCTGGGGACCTTCGCGACGCGCAGCATCAACCTGACGAAGCTCGAGTCGCGCCCTCGCCGCGACCGGCCCTGGGAGTACCTGTTCTACGTGGACTTCGAGGCCCACAAGGACTCACCCGAGGGCCGCGCCGCGCTCGCCGAGCTCGCCGGCGTCACCGCGTTCCTGCGGGTGCTGGGCTCGTACCAGCGCGCCGACGAGTGAGCGGCATCGCGGGACGCTGGCCGCGCCTGCTGCCGCTGGGCGATTGCGGGCTGCTGGTCGAGTTCGCGCCAGAGGTCTCGCCCGAGGTCAACGCGCTGGTCCGCGGCGCCGAACCGGCGCTGGCGCGTCTGCCAGGGGTCTGCGAGACGGTGCCGGCGTTCCGGTCGGTCCTCGCGGTCTACGACCCGCGGCGCACCACGTTCGACCGGCTCGCCGAGGCAGCCGAGGCCGCCGTGCGCGCCGCCGGCCCGGCCCGCGATGACCTCGGCCGGCTGCACGAGATCCCCGTAGCGTACGGCGGCGAGTGGGGACCCGACCTGGAAGCGGTCGCGGCCGCGCTGGGCCTGTCTGCGGCCGAGGTCGTGGCGTTGCACGCCGGGACGACCTACCGCGTCTACATGCTGGGGTTCTCGCCGGGGTTCCCCTACCTGGGGCTGCTGCCCGAGGCTTTGCGCCTTCCGCGGCGTGCCACGCCGCGGACCCGCGTGCCGGCTGGCAGCGTCGCCATCGCCGACGCCTTCGCCGGGATCTACGCGCAGGACACAGCGGGGGGCTGGCACCTGCTGGGACGCACGCCCGTCCGGCTCTTCGACCCGGCTCGACCCGATCCGTTCCTGCTCGCGCCCGGCGACCGGGTGCGCTTCGTGCCCGTGCCGGAGATCCGCATTTCGCCCGCGCCGCCGGCGGCGTCCTTCGTGCCCCGGCGGCCGGTGTTCGACGTGCTGGACCCGGGCCTGTTGACCACGGTGCAGGACGCCGGCCGCTTCGGATGGCGGCGCTTCGGGGTGCCTGCCTCGGGCCCGATGGATCGCCGCGCGCATGCGGCGGCCAACCTGGCCGTGGGCAACGCCCCGGGCGCGGCGGCCATCGAGATGACGTTCCCGGGCCCGAAGCTGCGGGCGGTGGCCGATGCGGAGATCGCCGTGGCCGGCGCGGACCTGGGCGCGCGCCTCAACCACTCGGATCTCGAGCCCGGGCGGCCGACGCGGGTCCGACCGGGAGACCTGTTCACGCTGGCTGCGCCGCGCGGCGGGCAGTGGCTCTACCTGGCCGTCGCCGGTGGCGTCGACGGCCCGGAGGTGCTGGGAAGCCGCGCCACCTGGACGCGCGGCGGCGCCAGCGGCGTGCTCGGCCGGCCGGTCCGGGCAGGAGAGATCCTGGGCGTGGGAGAAGGACCCGCCGGTCCCCGTCGTCGGCAGCCTGTGCCCCTGGTCCCCGCGGGCCGTCGCACCCTCACGGCGCGCGTGGTGCTGGGGCCGCAGGCGGACGCGTTTGCGCCCGAGGGGCTCGCCGCGTTGCTCGGGGCGACGTTCGAGATCACCGTGCAGCGCGACCGCAGCGGCGCGCGGCTGCGCGGCGTCGTGCTCCGCCACCGCACCGGCGCCGACATCGCGTCCGACGGCCTGCTGCCGGGCGCGGTGCAGGTGCCGGCCGACGGCTCTCCGGTGGTGATCCTGGCCGACGGGCCCACCACCGGCGGGTACGTGAAGGCCGCGGCGGTCATCGGGGCGGACCTGGACGCCTTCGCCCAGCTCGCCCCGGGCGATCGGGTGCGGTTCGAGGCCGTGACGGTCGCCCGGGCGCACGACCTGCTCCGGACCGCGCAGGAGGACGCCCTGTGCAGCTAGGACGCCTGCCGCGCCTGCGGCTCGCCACCCTGCCGACGCCGCTCGAGGAGATGCCGACGCTGTCGGCGTACCTGGGCGGCCCGCGCCTGCTGGTGAAGCGCGACGACATGACCGGCCTGGCGTTCGGCGGGAACAAGGTCCGCAAGCTCGAGTACCTGCTGGGTGATGCCGTGGACCGGGGCTGCGATGTCGTGGTGACGGTGGGCGCGGCCCAGTCCAATCACGCCCGGGCTACGGCCGCTGCGGCGCGCCGCCTGGGTCTCGACGTGGTCCTGGTCCTGGCCGGCGACGAGCCGCTCGAGCGGCAGGGCAACCTGCTGCTGGATGTGCTCTTCGGCGCCGACATCCGCATCGTGGATACCGACGACAACTACGTGCTGATGGGCGTCGTGGAGGACATCGCCCGCGACCTGCAGCGGCGCGGTCGCGTGCCCTACGTCATGCCCCCGGGCGGGAGCGCGGCCCTCGGCGCCGCCGCATACGCCAACGCCGGCCTCGAACTGCTGGACCAGCTCAACACGCGCGGCGTGCACGCTGACGCCATCGTCCATGCCACGGGGACCGGCGGGACCCAGGCCGGCCTGTACGCGGCATTCCGGTTGATGCAGGCGCGCATGGAGATCATCGGGGTCAGTGCCGGACCCTCGCGCGACGTGGTGACCGCGCGTGTGCGCAGCCTGGTCGAGGAGCTGTGCGGGCTGCTGGGTATTGACTGGCGGCCGCATCCGGATGATATCGTCGTAACGGACGAGTACGTGGGCGAACGCTACGCCGTCGCGACTCCCGAGGGCCTGGATGCCATCCGCCTGGTCGCCCGCACGGAAGGTCTGCTGCTCGACCCCGTCTACACCGGCAAGGCCATGGCCGGCCTGATCGACCTGGTGCGGCGCGGCCGGTTCCGCTCGGACCAGAGCGTCGTATTCTGGCACACCGGCGGCCAGCCCGCGCTCTTCGCCTACGCCGCCGCGCTCGGCGAGGGATGAGGATGCGGTG
The DNA here is from genome assembly GCA_031459385.1 of Candidatus Fervidifonticultor secundus. GTDB lineage: Bacteria > Sysuimicrobiota > Sysuimicrobiia > Sysuimicrobiales > Humicultoraceae > Fervidifonticultor > Fervidifonticultor secundus. The sequence continues at coordinate 22,705 of JAVKIP010000024.1, forward strand.
CCCCCTGGCGGGGGGGATCGCGCTGCTGGTGGCCCTCTGCCTGGGGGCGCCGGCGGCGGCCGACGACGCGCTGCTGACGCAGGCGTTCGGCACCTTCCTGCGCCGGGCCGACGTCCTGCGCATCGAGGCGATCCCGGACCTCTACGAGGGGAGCTATGCACGCATCACCGTCACCGGCCGCGGGGTGCACCTGCACCAGGGCCCGCGCGTGGACGAGGTGATGGTGCGGCTGGTGGGCGTCAGCCTCGACCCCGGGGCGCTGCGCGGCGGCCAGCTCAAGATCGTCGACTACCGGGGCAGCGCGCTCCGCGTGAAGGTCCTGCTGCGCAGCCTCCAGGACCACTTCAACGCCGGCGGCGTCGGCGACATCCGGCTGTGGGCCGAGCACGGCTACCTGTACGGCACCGGGACGGTCCCGTTCCGTGGGCAGCCCGCGCGGCTGCGAATGAAGGGGTTCTTCGCCGTGGCTGGCACGACCGAGGTATACTTTTACTTCGAGACGCTGCACGCCAACGGGCTGCCAGTGCCGACGGCGGTGATTCGCGACCTGGAGCGCCAGCTGAACCCCATCCTCCACCAGCGCGAGTGGCCGGTGCGGTTCCCGCTGCGCCTGCTGCGGCTCGACGCGGAGGCGCTGCTGCTCAGCAGCGAGGGCGATCCGTCGGTGCCGTGTCCGTCCTGTGGGGGCGGCCCCCAGACGACCTATGAGCCCTGACCGTCCCCGGATTCTGATCACGACGAGGCGGCTTCCCGCGGAGGCCCGGGCGCGGGCGTGCGCGATGCGCGCGGCGGCATGCTACGCCGACGCCGTCCGCGAGGCCGGCGGCGACCCCATCCTGGTGGCGCCCGGTGACCCGCTGCCCACAGCGGTGGACGGCGTCCTGCTCTCGGGTGGCGTCGACGTGCACCCGCGGCACTACGGCCAGGCTGTCGACCCGGGCGCGGCCTCCACGCTCGCAGTGGACGAGCCGCGCGACCTGATGGAACTGGACCTGGTCCGCCACGTCCTCGACCGCGACACGCCCCTGCTCGGCATCTGCCGCGGCGCGCAGGTGCTCAATGTGGCCGCCGGCGGCACGCTCTGGCAGGACCTGTCGCTGGCGGGCGTGGACCCGCGGCGCCACGATCAGGACGGCTGGCGGCCCGACTGGGACGCGGCCCACGGCGTGACCGTCGAACGCTCAAGCCGCCTGGGTGACGCGGTGGGGGTCGGTGCCCTGGGCGTCAACAGCTTCCATCACCAGGCCGTGGCCGCTCCGGCGCCGGGCTTTTGCATCGTGGCCCGGGCAGACGACGGCACCGTCGAGGGGGTGGAGAGCACGCGCCACCGGTTCGTGGTGGGCGTGCAGTGGCATCCCGAGCGCATGGCCGCCCGCCACGCGGTCCAGCGCCGGCTCTTCGCGGCCCTGGTGGCCGCCACCCGCCGGGCCTGAACCGGTGGACGCGCCGCGGCGCCGCCCGATCCTCCGTCCCTGGTGGCGCTTGGTGCCGTGGCTGCCCGTGGCGGGCGCGCTGCTGGCCGGCGCGCTGGCGCCGGCGGCGCTGCCCGCGGCTCCCGCGCCCGAGGCGCCTGTGGTCGTCCGCATCACCATCGACGGCGTCATCGCGCCGTCCACCGCGCGCTTCATCCTGCGCGCGATCCGCGAGGCGGAAGCGCAGCAGGCCGACGCCCTGGTGGTCATGCTCGACACGCCCGGTGGCCTGCTCAAGTCCACCGACGACATGACCCGGGCGATCCTCAACGCGAAGGTCCCGGTCGTCGTCTACATCGCCCCGCGGGGGGCCCGCGCGGCCTCCGCCGGCGTGTTCATCACCTACGCGGCCCATGTGGCGGCCATGGCGCCGGCCACGCACCTGGGCGCGGCCTCGCCGGTCGCCGTGGGCGGCGGCGAGGGCCGCGAGCCCGACAAGACCGCCATGGAGAAAGTGACCAACGACATGGTCGCCAACATCCGCGCCATGGCGCGGCGCCGCGGCCGCAACGCGGACTGGGCCGAGCGCGCCGTGCGCGAGGCCGTGTCGATCACCGAGGAGGACGCGGTGCGCCTGCACGTGGTGGACCTGGTGGCCAACGACCTGGCGGACCTGCTGCGTCGCCTGGACGGCCGCACCGTGGAAACCGACCTGGGGCCGCGGCAGCTGCGGACCGCGCGCGCCCGCATCGTGGACCTGAACATGGACCTCACCGAGCGATTCCTGGCGCTGCTCAGCGATCCCAACATCGGCTTCATCCTGTTGAACATCGGCATCCTGGGGGTGCTCGTCGAGCTGTACAATCCGGGCGCGGTGTTGCCGGGGGTCGTCGGCGGCATCGCCCTGATCCTGGGGCTCGCCTCGTTCGCCATCCTGCAGGTGAACGTCGCCGGGCTCCTGCTGATCGCCTTCGCCATCCTGCTCTTCATCGCCGACGTGAAGGTGCCAGGACACGGGGTCCTCACGGTGGGCGGCGTCCTGGCATTTATCTTCGGCGCGATCCTGCTCACCGAGCGGCAGGCGCCGGTGCTGCAGATCTCGCTGCGGCTCATCATCGCGGTCGCGGTCCTGCTGGCGGGGTTCTCGCTGTTCGCCGTGGGCGCCGGGCTCCGGGCGCAGCGCGGGGCGCCGCGCAGCGCCGAGACGCGCCTGATCGGGACGATCGGCGTGGCCCGCTCGCGCCTCGACCCCGAGGGGCAGGTGCACGTGCAGGGCGAGATGTGGTCCGCCGTGTCCACAGGCGGCGCCATCGAAGACGGCACCCCGGTGCGCGTCGTGGCGGTGGACGGGCTGCGGCTGCGCGTGGAGCCGGCGTCCGGCGGCCGCTAGGTGCGCCGCGGGGTCGGGTCCGGGCGCACGGGGGCGGCTCCCGCACCGTGCGGCAGGAACCCGTGGGTCGGCTGATGTCCGGGCCCGCACCGTCGGGCGCGAGCGTCCGGCGCGTCGTGCGCACGCGCTCCGCGCGCGCCACCGAGGGCCTGGGGGCGCGCCTCGGGCAGCGCCTGCGGTCGGGCGACGTCGTGGCGCTGATCGGTCCGCTGGGCGCCGGCAAGACGGTGCTGGCCCGTGGCCTCGCGCGCGGGGCCGGCGCCCGCGGTTACGTGGCGAGCCCGTCCTTCGTGATCGTGCGCGAGTACGCCGGTCCGGTGCCCGTGGTGCACGTGGACCTGTACCGGCTGGAGCGCCCCGAGGAGATCGAGGCCCTGGGTCTCGACGACGTGCTGGCCGGCGGCGCGATCGTCATCGTGGAGTGGGCCGACCGGGCGCCCTGGCTGCTGCCCGCTGACCACCTCAGGATCGACTGCGCTCTGGGTCCGGGTCCTCGAGAGCGCATCTTCACGCTCACGGCACCCGCGCGGCTGGCGGGCATCGTGTCCGCGCTCGACCCGTAGCCGATGCGCGTCCTCGCCATCGAAACGTCCACTGCCCGCGGCAGCATCGCGCTCGTCGGTGCGGGCGGCCTGATCGCCGAGGCGCAGGCCCCCGCCCCGGGCGCGCACCTGGAATGGCTGGCCGGCGCCATCGCGGACCTGCTCGCAGCCCACGACCTCACCGCCGCGGCTATCGAGGGTCTCGCGGTCTCCACCGGGCCCGGGAGTTTCACCGGCGTGCGCGTCGGCGTGGTCACGGCCATCACCTGGGCCGAGGCCACCGGCACACCCGTCGTTGGCGTCCCCACCCTGGAGGCGATCGCTGCAGGCGTCGCGGAGGAGGGCGCAGCCGCGCCGCTGCTGCTGGCCGCGGTGGACGTGCGCCGCGGCGAGGTTGCGGCGGCGCTCTTCGCGCTGCGGGGCGATGCCCGCCGCCTGTCCCCCGACGTCGTCGCCAGGCCGGCCGATCTCCCTGAGATGCTGTCGGTGCCCGGCGCGCTGCCGGTGCCCGATGCGGTGGTACTGGTCGCGGGCGATGCGCTGGAGCGCTACGGCGAGGCGCTGCTGACCGCCGCGGGCCCCGGCGCGCGCGTGGCGCCTCGCGGGCAGTGGTGGCCGCGCGCCCGCGCAGTGGGCCGCCTCGGCCGGGCGCGGCTGCTGGCCGGGGCGCGGGCTGATCCGGCCACGGTGCAGCCGGTCTATCCGCGCCGCGAGGTCGCCCGCATCGCCGGGCAGCAGGAACCCCCTGCGGGCGGCCAGAACGCAGGCGACGGCAGCGGCGCGGACTGGCGCCCCGCGCCCTCGCCCGACCCATGAAGCAGATCACCCGCATTCGAGTCACGCCCATGACGCTGGACGACCTCCCGCGCGTGCGCGAGATCGAGCGCGAGGCGTTCGCGTCGCCCTGGCCCAAAGATGCCTATCGGGCGGAGATCGAGGACAATCAGGTGGCCTGCTACATCGTGGCCCGCGACGTGCAGGACCGCGTGGTGGGGTTCGCCGGCATGTGGGTGATCTTCGACGAGGCCCACGTGACCACCATCGCCGTCGACGCGCGCCGCCGCGGCCAGGGCATCGGCAAGCGGCTGCTGCTCGACCTCATCGACCGCGCGCTCGCCCGCGGGGCGCGCTGGATGACGCTCGAGGTCCGGCCCTCCAACACCGTGGCGCTGGCGATGTACCGGGCGTTCGGATTTCGGGACGTCGCGCTGCGCAAGCGCTACTACAGCGACAACGGCGAGGACGCCGTGGTGATGTGGAGCGGCAACCTGACCGAGCCGGCCGCCCGGGCGCGGCTGGAGGAGATTCGCCGCGACCTCGACGCCTCGCAGGCGTGACGGCCGCGCGATGCGCGTGCTCGGCCTGGAAACCTCGTGCGACGAGACGGCGGCCGCCATCGTGGCGGCCGGCCGGCCGGTCAGTAACGTCGTCGCCTCGCAGGCCGCCCTGCACGAGCGCTACGGCGGCGTGGTGCCCGAACTGGCCTCGCGCCGCCACGTCGAGCGGGTGGTCCCGGTGCTGCGCCTGGCACTGGAGCAGGCTCGAGTACGCTGGGACGACCTGGACGGCATCGCGGTCACGACCGGGCCCGGGCTGGTCGGCGCCCTGGCGGTGGGCGTGGCCGCGGCCAAAGCGCTCGCCCTGGCCCGGGGGTTGCCCTGCGTCGGGGTCAACCATCTGGAAGGGCACCTGTTTGCCAACGTGCTGGCCTTCGGCACCCTGCCGAAGCCGACCCTCGCGCTGATCGTCTCCGGGGCGCACACCGACCTGGTGCTCGTGGAGGCGGCGCACCGCTACCGGGTGTTGGGCCGCACGCGCGACGACGCTGCCGGCGAAGCGTTCGACAAGGTGGCTCGCGCCATGGGGCTCGGCTACCCGGGCGGTCCGGCCCTGGATCGTCTGGGTCAGGTGGGCGACCCCCGGGCCGTGCCCCTGCCCGTGCCCTTCCAGGGACCCGGGCTGGACTTCAGCTTCAGCGGCATCAAGACCGCGGCGCTGCGCGCGCTGGCCGCGCGGCCGGCGCCCGACCGGCAGTTCCTGGCGGATCTCGCCGCGTCGCTGCAGCGTGCGGTGGCCGAGGCGCTGGTGCGGCGGATGGCGCGGGCCGCCAGGCTGCACCGCCCGCGGGCGCTGGCGCTGGTCGGGGGGGTCGCCGCCAACTCGGTGCTCCGGCGCCGGCTCCACGACGAGGCCGCGCGGCTGCGCCTGCCCGTGCTGATCCCGCCCCCGGACCTGTGCACCGACAACGCCGCCATGGTGGCGGCCGCCGGCGCGTCCCGCCTGGCGCGAGGCGAGCGCGCCGGCTGGGACCTGGCGGCGCACGCCGACCTTCCCCTGGCGTAGCCCCGCCAGCCTTCCCGGGCCGCACCCCCGGGCCGCGCCTCGCCGGCTGCCCTCCCGGCCGATTTTCTCCGCCGGGGGCTTGAACGAGGGCGCCCCCCTGCCTAAGATGGGGATGACTAGCACTCTAACCTCGAGAGTGCTAATTCCCACATTCTTGGCGCAGGAGGGATGCGACAGATGAAGCTGAAGCCGCTTGGCGACCGGGTCGTGGTCAAGCCGCTGGAGGAGGAGGAGCGCACCAAGGGCGGTATCGTGCTGCCCGACACCGCCAAGGAGAAGCCCCAGCACGGCGAGGTGATCGCCGTGGGCCCCGGCGACTGGGACGAGGCCGGGTCCAAGCGTATCCCGCTGGACGTGAAAGTGGGCGACCGCGTGCTCTACGCCAAGTACGCCGGGACCGAGGTCAAGACCGACGATGGCGAACTGCTGATCCTGCGGGCCAACGACATCCTGGCCATCGTCGAGAAGACCCCGGCGAAGGCCAAGGCTTAACCCCGGAGGAGGGGTCGCGATGGCGAAGATCCTGGCGTTCGACGAGGACGCCCGGCGGGCGATGGAGCGTGGCGTCAACAAGCTCGCCGAGGCGGTGAAGATCACGCTGGGCCCCAAAGGGCGCAACGTCGTCCTCGAGAAGAAGTTCGGGTCCCCCACGATCACCCATGACGGCGTGACGGTGGCGAAGGAGGTCGAACTGGAGGATCCCTTCGAGAACGCCGGCGCGCAGCTGGTGCGCGAGGTGGCCACCAAGACCGAAGACGTAGCCGGCGACGGCACCACGACCGCCACGATCCTGGCCCAGGCCATGATCCGTGACGGCCTGAAGATGGTCGCGGCGGGCGCCAACCCCATGGCGCTCAAGCGCGGCATGGACCGGGCGGTGTCGGCGGTCGTCGACGAACTGCACCGCATGTCCAAGCCCGTGGAGACCAAGGAGGCGATCGAGCAGGTCGCCAGCATCTCGGCCAACGATGCCAGTATCGGCAAGCTGATCGCCGACGCCATGGACAAGGTGGGCAAGGACGGCGTCATCACCGTCGAGGAGTCCAAGGGGATCGAGACGACCGTGGAGGTCGTGGAGGGGATGATGTTCGACAAGGGCTACATCTCCCCGTACTTCATCACCGACCCCGAGAAGATGGAGGCGGTCCTCGAAGACGCCTACCTGCTCATCACCGACAAGAAGATCAGCGCGGTGAAGGACCTGCTGCCGGTGCTGGAGCGGGTGGTGCAGATGGGCCGGCCGCTGCTGGTCATCGCCGAGGACGTGGAGGGCGAGGCGCTGGCCACCCTGGTCGTGAACAAGCTGCGCGGCACGCTGCAGGCCTGCGCGGTGAAGGCCCCGGCGTTCGGTGACCGCCGCAAGGCCATCCTGGAAGACATCGCCATCCTCACCGGCGGCCAGGTCATCAGCGACGAGGTGGGCCTCAAGCTGGAGAACACCGAGATGTCGCACCTGGGCCGGGCCGGGCAGGTCCGCGTGCGCAAGGAAGAGACGATCATCGTCAAGGGTGCGGGCAAGCGCGAGGCCATCGAGAAGCGCATCCAGCAGATCCGCAAGCAGATCGAGGAGACCGACTCCGACTACGACCGCGAGAAGCTGCAGGAGCGGCTGGGGAAACTCGCCGGCGGCGTCGCCGTCATCCGGGTGGGCGCGCCCAGCGAGGCCGAACTGAAGTACCGCAAGACGCGTACTGAGGACGCCCTGCGAGCCACGCGCTCGGCGGTCGAAGAGGGCATCGTGCCCGGTGGCGGGGTGGCGCTGGTCTACGCGCGCAAGGCGATCGACGCGCTGGCGCTGGAGGGCGACGAGAAGGTCGGCGCCCAGCTCGTCAGCCGCGCGCTGGATGAGCCGGCCAGGCAGCTGGCGGTCAACGCGGGCCGCGAGGGGTCCATCGTGGTCGAAGAGCTGAAGCAGCAGCCCTTCGGGGTGGGCTTCGACGTCATGAGCGGCCAGTTCGTCGACATGTTCAAGGCCGGCATCGTCGATCCCACGAAGGTCGTGCGCTCGGCCCTCCAGAACGCCGCCAGCGTGGCGGGCCTGGTGTTGACCACCGAGGCCATGGTCGTCGAGAAGCCCGAGGAGGAGAAGGAAACCACGCCTGCGCCGCCGCCGATGTAGGTCTCGGACGGCCACGGGAGGCTGCGGCGAGGCGGGGTGTGCCCCGCCTCGCCGCTTCGTTATTTTGCGTTTACGGTTCAACTTGCAAATGTACGCCTTTTATGGTAGAGTGCGAACCGGGACGCGCAGCGAACTCCCCCACCGCAGACCAGAAGCCGAATTTTATACGTGAGACATGAGAACATTGTTCGTAATCGGGGGAGGGGGACGGGAGCACGCCGTCGTCTGGCACCTGGCCAGGCACTATCCCGGCGCCACGATCTACTGCGCGCCGGGCAATCCCGGGATTGCTCGCCTCGCCACCTGCCTGCCCCTGTCTGCCGGCGACCTGGATGGGCTCGCCGATGCCGTTGCCCGCTGCAACCCCGATCTGGTCGTGGTGGGCCCGGAAGCGCCGCTCGTGGGCGGCCTCGCCGACCGCCTGCAGGCGAGGGGCCTGCGCGTTCTGGGCCCCACGGCTGCGGCCGCACGCATCGAGGGCAGCAAGGCATTCGCCAAGCAACTCATGGCACGCGCCGGGGTACCGACCGCGCCGTTTTTGGTCTTCGACGACCCCCGGGCGGCCGTCGCGCACGCGCGGCGCCTGCGCACGCCGGCCGTCGTCAAGGCCGACGGCCTGGCGGCCGGCAAGGGCGTCGTGGTCTGCGACGGGCCTGACGAGGTCGAGGCGGCCATCCGGGCGATCATGGTTGACGCGATCTTCGGTGACGCCGGGCGCCGCGTCGTAATCGAAGAGCGCCTGGTAGGGCAGGAGGTGAGCGCCTTCGCCCTCGTGGACGGCGAGGCCGTGGCCTGGCTGGGCGCGGCCCAGGATCACAAGCGCCTGCAGGACGGCGACCGCGGCCCCAACACGGGCGGCATGGGCGCGGTGGCGCCGTATCCCATATCGGCCGCCCTGCGCGCGCGCATCGTGGGTGAGATCCTCCAGCCGGTGGCCAGCGCGCTGGCCAGCCAGGGCTGCCCCTACCGCGGGGTCCTGTTCGCCGGCTTGATGCTGACCGCGCACGGGCCGCGGGTGCTGGAGTTCAACTGCCGGTTGGGCGATCCCGAGGCGCAGGTCCTGCTGCCGCTGCTGCGCGCCGGTCTCCCGGACGCGTTCGACGCGGTGTGCCGGGGGGAGACCGGCGCCGACGGCCGGCTCGCCGGTGGCGACCTCACCGTATCCGACCGGGCGACCTGCGGCGTCGTGCTGGCCTCGGGCGGATATCCGGCCTCGACCCTGCCCGGCGTACCCATCGCCGGTGTGGAGGAGGCAGCCGGCGCGGCGGTGATCTTCCACAACGGGACCGCGGAGGCCGGCGGACGGCTCGTGACCGCCGGGGGACGGGTGCTGACCGTGGTGGGCCAGGGCCCGGATGTGGCTGCGGCGCGTGCGCGCGCCTACGCCGGCGTGGCGCAGATCACGTTCGAGGGCATGCGGTACCGCACAGACATCGGCGCCCGACTGCTGGCCACGGTCTCGGCAGGAGGCGGCTAGCCATGCCGGTCACGGCAGTCGTGGGCGGGCACTGGGGCGACGAGGGCAAGGGAAAGGTCGCAGACGTGCTCGCCGCGGAGATGGATCTCGTCATCCGGTACAACGGCGGGTCGAACGCCGGGCACACGATCGTCAGCGACCGGGGGCAGTTCGCGCTGCACCTGGTGCCCTCGGGCGTGCTGCACCCGTGGGTGACGTGCCTGATCGGGCCCGGCGTCGTGGTCAACCCCGACTTCCTCATCGACGAACTCGACCAGCTCGAAGCGCGCGGCGTCTCCACGCACAACGTGCTGATCTCCAGCCGCGCGCACATCGTCTTCCCCTTCCACATCGCCCTCGATGTGCTGGAGGAACAGCGCCGCGGGCCCCGTCCCCACGGGACCACCAAGCAAGGCATCTGGCCGGCGTACGCCGACAAGGTGGCGCGCGTGGGGGTGCGCATGGGCGACCTGCTGCACGAGGGGCACCTCGCCACGCAGGTCCGCTACCTCGTGGCGCGCACCAACCGCCTGCTGGGCGCCGACCACCCGCCGGTGGACGCCGACGAGGTGCTGGCCCGCTGCGGCCGGTGGCGGGCGCAGCTGGGCGCGCGCATCGTGGACAGCCACCCGCTCGTGCAGCGGGCGCTGGCAGCCGACCGCCGCATCCTGCTGGAAGGCCACCTGGGCGTGATGCGCGACCTCGACTGGGGCGTCTACCCTTACGTCACGTCCTCCACCTGCCTGCCGGGGGGCGCGGCGGCGGGCGCCGGCATCCCCGCCGCGCGCATCACGCGCGTGGTGGGCGTCGTGAAGGCGTACACGACCGCCGTCGGCGCAGGGCCCCTCCCCACCGAACTGCACGGTCCCGTCGCCGACCGCATCCGCGAGCGTGGTCACGAGTTCGGGACGACCACCGGCCGGCCGCGGCGCTGCGGCTGGTTCGACGCCGTGGCCGCGCGCTTCGCCGCGGAGGTGGCCGGCTTCACGGAGCTCGCCGTGATGAAGCTCGACGTGCTGGCCGGCCTGGACGCCGTGCAGATCTGCGTCGGCTACCGGTATCGGGGCGACCTGCTCGAGGGGATGCCCGACGTCCCGGTGCTGGCGGACGTCGAGCCGGTGTATGAGACGCTGCCCGGCTGGCGCCTGGAGGAGCGCGTGCGGACGCTGGAGGATCTGCCGGCCGCTGCGCGGAGCTTCCTCGATCGGATCGCCGTCCTGGTGGGTGTGCCGGTGACCATGGCCGGGCTGGGACGCGACCGCGAGGCTCTGGTGCGGGCGGCGCCGGTGGCGGGCGCGCGGGGGACTGGATAGGTGCGGGCCGCGAACCGCCCGCGACGCGCAACCGTCGGGTGGAGCGGGGCGGCGCCGTGATCGACCGTTACGCCACGCCGGAGATGCGCGCGCTGTGGGCGCCGGAGGCCAAGTTCGCGCTGTGGCTCGAGATCGAACTGCTGGTGGTCGAGGCGCAGGCCGCCCGGGGGGAGATTCCCCTCGAGGTCGCCCGGCGCCTGCGCCAGCGCGCACGCGTCGGCACACCGCAGCGCATCGAGGAGATCGAGCGCACCGAAACCCACCACGACGTCGTGGCCTTCCTGCGCTCGGTCACCGAACTGACCGGGCCCGAGGCCCGCTACCTGCACCGGGGTCTGGGATCCACCGACGTGGTGGACACGGCCCAGAACGTGCTGCTGGTGCGGGCGGCGGACCTGATCCTCGAGGCGGTGGAGGACCTGCGGCAGGTGACGGCCCGCCTCGCCGACCGACACCGGCACACCGTCATGGTGGGCCGCACGCACGGCATGCACGCCGAGCCCATCACCTTCGGGGTCAAGGTGGCCCTGTGGCACGTGGAGCTCGAGCGCGCGGCCCGGCGATTGCAGGCTGCGCGCGAGGCGCTGCGCGTCGGCAAGCTCTCCGGCGAGGTCGGGACGTTCGCGCACCTGCCGCCTGAGATCGAGGCCGAGGTGTGCGCGCGGCTGGGGCTCGCGCCCGATCCCGTGAGCAGTCAGGTCGTCAGCCGCGACCGGCACGCCGAGTACCTAGCCGCGCTGGCGGTGCTGGCCGGCACCGTCGAGAAGATCGCCACCGAGATCCGGTCGCTCCAGCGCACCGAGATCGGCGAACTGGAAGAGCCGTTCGCCGCCGGGCAGACCGGGTCGTCGGCGATGCCGCACAAGCGGAACCCGATCCTCTGCGAGCGCCTGGTAGGTCTGGCCCGCGCGGTGCGGGGGGCGGCCCAGGTGGCGTTCGAGAACCAGGCGCTGTGGGGCGAGCGGGACATCAGCCACTCGTCCGCCGAGCGACTCATCTTCCCCCAGGCGACGACCCTGGTGCACTACATGCTGCGGACCCTCCGGCACGTGCTGGACGGGCTGCGCGTGGACACCGCAGCCATGCGCCGCAACCTGGAGGCGACCGGGGGGCTCGTCTTCAGCCACCGCGTGCTCCTGGCGCTGGTCGACAAGGGCCTGGCGCGCGAGGAGGCCTACCGGATCGTGCAGGACGCCGCCATGGCCGCGCTGGACGGCCGCGGCCGGTTCCGCGACCTGCTGGCGGCCTCGGGTGCGCTCAGCGCCGCCGAGATCGACGCGTGCTTCGACCTGGTACCCTTCCTGCGCCATGTCGACGCCATCCTAGCGCGCGCCGGCATTCCCCGGCCCCCCGCGCCCTCCGCGGGTAGCGCGCCGTGACCGCGCGCCCGGCCCCCCGCGCCCTCGTCGAGACCTCCCTGCCGCTGTCGCTGTACGCGCGCGGCAAGGTGCGAGATCTGTACGACGCCGGCGACTGCCTCCTGATGGTAGCCACCGATCGGATCTCGGCGTTCGACCACGTCCTGCCGACGCCGGTGCCGGGCAAGGGACGCATCCTGACGCAGCTGTCGGCCTTCTGGTTCGAGGCCACGCGCGGGCTCGCGCCCAACCACTATGTGACCGCCGATCCCGCACGCATGCCCGCGCGGCTCGGTGCGATGGCGGCACCGCTCGACGGCCGGGCGATGCTGGTGCGCCGCGCGCGCCGGCTCGACGTCGAGTGCATCGTCCGCGGCTACCTGGCCGGGGCAGGCTGGCAGGAGTACCGGCAGACCGGCGCCATCTGCGGGGTGCGGCTGCCGGCAGGACTGCGCGAGGGCGACCGCCTGGCCGCGCCGATCTTCACGCCCGCGGCCAAGGCCGCGGGGGGCCACGACCACAACATCACGTTCGACGAGGTCGTCGCCCTGCTGGGCGCGCCGCTCGCCGAGCAGCTGCGTGCCCGCAGCTTGGCGCTCTACGCTCATGGCCACGCGCACGCCGCGGCCTGCGGTCTGGTGCTGGCCGACACCAAGTTTGAGTTCGGCCTGCTGCCCGGCGAGGGCGCCACGTGGCCGGGGGGGGCGGGCGCCGGGCTGCTCGTGATCGACGAGCTGCTCACCCCGGACTCGTCGCGGTTCTGGGAGGCCGCTGACTACCGCCGCGGCACCCTGGTGGCGCTCGATAAGCAGTTCGTGCGCGACTATCTGCTGCGCAGCGGCTGGGACCGGCAGAGCCCGCCCCCACCGCTGCCGCTCGACGTCGTGGAGGCGACGCAGCAGCGCTACCGCGAGACCTACCGCCGCCTCACGGGGAGGGAGATCACCTAGTGCCGACGTTCCGCATCGTCGTGATGCTCAAGCCCGGGGTCCTGGACGCGCCCGGGCAGGCCGTGGCGCGCGGTCTGGCTGCGCTCGACTTCCCCGCCGCGCAGGTGCGCATGGGGAAGGTGATCGAGCTGGACGTGGCCGACGACCAGGTGCACCGTCTCGACGAGATGTGCGCGCGGTTCCTCGCCAACCCGCTGATCGAGACGTGGGAGATCGCGCGCCGCCCCGAGCCGTCGCCGGTGGCGGGCGGGGGACCAGACGGCGGGGCATCGGACGGCACATCGGCGGGTGCGGCGCGGGTCCGGGAGGCAGGCACGTGACCTGGGGCGTGGTGATCTTCCCGGGCTCGAACAACGACCGTGACACGGTCCATGTGTTGCGGCGCGTGGTGGGCGTCGACGTCGTGGAGGTCTGGCATGAGGACCGCGACCTGGCGGGCATCGACGCGCTCGTCCTCCCCGGCGGGTTCGCCTACGGCGACTACCTGCGGGCCGGCGCCATCGCCGCCACAGCTCCCGTGATGGACGCCGTGCGCGCCCTGGCCGCGGCCGGCCGCCCGGTCCTGGGCATCTGCAATGGGTTCCAGATCCTGGCCGAGGCGCGGCTGCTCCCGGGCACGCTCATGCGCAACGCGGGCCTGCGCTTCCGGTGCCAGCCGGTTTGGGTGCGGGTCGAGTCCCGACAAACGCCCTTCACGGCGGCCATCCCTGTCGGCACGGTGCTGCAGATGCCCATCGCGCACGGCGAAGGCGGGTACTTGGCCGCGGCCGACGAACTCGCCGCCCTCGAAGCTGCCGGCCGGATCGTCTTCCGGTACTGCGACCCCGCCGGCCGGGTCACACCCGAGACCAACCCCAACGGCTCCGTGGCCGGCGTGGCCGGGGTGGCCAGCGCGGCCGGCAACGTCGTCGGGCTGATGCCACACCCCGAGCGCGCGTCCGAGGCGATCTTGGGCTCGACCGACGGCCTGCGGCTGTTCGCATCTGCCGTGGCGTGGCTGGCCGAGCGGGCGGCCCCGGGGCGACGGGAGGTACGCCGGTGAGCGTGATCGCGCCAAAGACCGCAGAGCGCGCCGGGCTCACGCCGCGCGACTACGCACTGGTCTGCGAGGCCCTGGGCCGCGCGCCCACCCCGGTGGAGGCGCGGATGTTCGGCGTCATGTGGTCGGAGCACTGCGGCTACAAGCACTCCAAGCGCGTCCTCCGTCGGCTGCCGGTCGCCTCGCCGCGGCTCGTGCGCGGGCCCGGCGAGAACGCCGGGGTCGTGGCCGTGGGCGACGGGTGGGCCGTGGCGTTCAAGATCGAGAGCCACAACCATCCCAGCGCGGTCGACCCGTACAACGGCGCGGCCACCGGCGTGGGTGGCATCATCCGCGACGTCCTGGCGATGGGTGCCCGGCCGATCGCCCTGCTCGACGCGCTGCGATTCGGCCCGCTGCACGAGCCACGGCCGCGACGCCTGCTGGCTGGCGTGGTGGCCGGGATCGCGGGCTACGGCAACGCCATCGGCGTGCCGACCGTGGGTGGGGAACTCCTGGTCGATCCCTGCCACCGCGACAACCCGCTGGTGAACGTCGCGTGCCTGGGCCTCGTGCGCGCCGACCGCGTGGCGTCCGCGGCGGCCGCGGGCCCCGGCAACGCGGTCCTCTACGTCGGGGCGCGCACCGGCCGCGACGGCATCGGCGGGGCCGCCTTCGCGTCCGCGGAGCTCGACGAGCGGCGCGAGCAGGCCGACCGCGCGTCGGTCCAGATCGGCGATCCCTTCACCGGCAAGCTCCTCATCGAGGCCACCCTGCAGGCGCTGGAGACCGGGGCCGTGGTAGCGATCCAGGACATGGGTGCGGCGGGCCTGACCTGCGCGGCCAGCGAGATGGCCGCTCGCGGCGGCGTGGGCATGGAGCTCGACCTCGACCGGGTGCCGCTGCGCGAGCCGCAGATGCGGCCCGACGAGATCCTGCTCAGCGAGTCGCAGGAGCGCATGCTGCTCGTCGTGCGCCGCGACGGCCTCGCGCGCGTGGCCGGCATCTACCGCCGCTGGGGGCTCGAGGCGGCCGTGATCGGGACCGTGGTCGCCGAGCCCCGGCTGCGCGTGACGGCTGGGGGGCAGGTCGTCGCCGACCTGCCGCCGCAGGTGCTGGCCAGCGCGCCTGCCTACGAGCCGGCGGAGCAGGTGCCCGGGGACCTCGAGGCTCGCTGGGCGATCCCTGCCCTGCCGGCGTTGGACGATCCCGGCGCCGTCCTGCTGGCTCTGCTGGCGCACCCGAACGTCGCCAGCAAGCGGCCGGTGTACGAACAGTACGACCACATGGTGGGGATCCGTACCGTGGTGCCGCCGGGCGCCGACGCCGCGGTGCTGCGCCTGATGGAGGCGCCGCCGCTGGGCGTGGCCGTGGTGGCCGACGGCAACGCGCGGTGGTGCGGCCTCGACCCCCGTCGTGGGGCTGCCCTCATCGTGCTCGAGGCGGCCGCCAACCTGGCGTGCGTGGGCGCAGAGCCCCTGGGGGTCACCGACTGCCTCAACTTCGGCAGCCCTGAGCGCCCCGAGGTCTTCTGGACGTTCCGCGAGACGGTCGACGGGCTCGCGGACGCCTGCCGGGCACTCGGCGTCCCCGTGGTCGGGGGCAACGTGTCGTTCTACAACGAAGCAGAAAGGTCAGCGGGAGGAGGCGCGCGTCCGGGCGGCGCGATCCTGCCCACCCCGATCGTGGCCATGGCCGGACTGGTCGAGGACGTGGCCGCGGTCGGGCGGATGGGGTTCGTGCACCCCGGCGATCGCGTCCTGCTTATCGGTCCCGATACCGCCACGCTCGGCGGCAGCCTCTACGTCCGCCTGAGGACCGGCCGGGACTGCGGCCGTCCGGCTGCCCCGAACGTGGCGACGGTCGTGCCCGCCCTGGCGCTGGTGCGGGACGTCGTGCGCCGCGGCCTGCTGCGCTCGGCGCACGACTGCAGCGAGGGCGGGATCGGCGTCGCGCTGGCCGAGGCCTGCATCTCCGGGGGCATCGGCGCGACGGTCGACTTGCCGGTGCCGCCAGGCGACGAGGCCGACCGGCTGTGGTTCGGGGAGGGATCGGGCCGGTTCATCGTCTCCTGCGCCCCGGCGCAGCTTGCGGCGGTCGCGGCCGCCGCGGCCGCGGCCGGCGTGGCGTGCTCGGTGATCGGCGAGGTCGGGGGCGATACGCTGCGCGTGACGTGGAGCGCAGGCGGCCGCGCCCGCGCGGCGGTGTTGCCGCTGCGCGGCCTGGCTGCCGCCTGGACGAGCCTGGAGGTCTAGCGGTGGCCGGCGTGGGCAGCGCGCTGGGGAAAGACCCCGAGGAGGTCCGCGTGGATCGCGCCGGCGCACGGGCTGGACGCGCGCCCGCCGCCGCGAGCCCGTGGAAGGAGGAGTGCGGGGTCACGGGCGTGCTGTGCACCGATGGGAGTGCGGCCGCCCCGCTGGTGCACGTCGCCCTCTATGCCCTCCAGCACCGGGGACAGGAGAGCGCGGGTATCGCCGCGTTCGAGGGCGCGCAGGTGCGCCTGCACCGGGGCATGGGGCTCGTGGCGCAGGTCTTCGACGCGTCCCGCATCGAGGCGCTGCCCGGCGCGGTCGCCGTCGGCCACGTGCGCTATGCGACCATGGGGTCGGCGCGCCTGGAGAACGCGCAGCCCATCGTGGTCTCCTCGCCGTGGGGGCCGGTGGCCATCGCGCACAACGGGAACCTGATCAACGCCCCGCGGCTGCGCCGCGACCTGGAGGCGCAGGGCGTGGGGTTCGCGGGCACCACGGACAGCGAGATGATCGCACACCTGATCGCACGCGCGCCTGCTGCCAGCGCAGACGATGCGATGGCGTCCTGCATGGCCCGCCTGGAGGGCGCCTACACGGTGGTGGCGACGGCGGCGGGCCGGCTCTACGGCTTCCGCGACGCGTACGCCATCCGCCCCCTGGTGGTCGGGCGCGGCCCCTGGGGCTGGGCGCTGGCCTCCGAGACCTGCGCCTTCGACCACATCGGCGCCGAGTGCATCGCCGACGTGGGACCGGGAGAGCTGGTCGTCCTCGATCAGGATGGCCTGCGGGCGCGCCAGGTGCTGCCGGTGGCGGAGCGCGCCGCCTGCGTCTTCGAGTACATCTACTTCGCGCGGCCGGACACCGTGCTCGCCGGGCGCAACGTGCACCAGGCACGGCGGCGCATGGGGCGCATCCTGGCACGCGAGCACCCGGCCGAGGCCGACATCGTCATCCCGGTGCCCGACTCCGGGACCTCGGCGGCCATCGGGTTCGCCGAGGCCGCGGGACTGCCGTTCGAGGTCGGGCTGATCAAGAACCGCTACATCGGCCGGACCTTCATCCAGCCCGACCAGGCCTCCCGCGACTTCGGTGTGCGCCTGAAGCTCAACCCCAATGTGGAGGTGATCGCAGGCCGCCGGGTCGTGCTGGTGGACGACTCCATCGTCCGCGGCACGACCTCGGGCCGCATCGTGCGGCTGCTGCGGGCTGCGGGTGCCCGCGAGGTCCACGTGCGCATCTCATCGCCCCCGATCCGCTTCCCCTGTTTCTACGGCATCGACACCAGCAGCCGGGGCGAGCTCGTGGCCGCGCGCCACGCGGTGGAA
This sequence comes from Candidatus Fervidifonticultor secundus, assembly GCA_031459385.1. Taxonomy (GTDB): domain Bacteria; phylum Sysuimicrobiota; class Sysuimicrobiia; order Sysuimicrobiales; family Humicultoraceae; genus Fervidifonticultor; species Fervidifonticultor secundus. The sequence continues at coordinate 40,183 of JAVKIP010000024.1, forward strand.
GAGATCCGCCGCCTGATCGACGCGGACAGCCTGGGCTACTTGAGCCAGGCGGGCCTGGCCGAGGCCGTGGCCCTGCCCCGCGGCGAGCTGTGCATGGCCTGTCTCGACGGGCGCTACCCGACCCGGATCCCCACCGAGGAGGAGGCGGGCCGCCAAGCGCTCGACGCGTTCGTCCGGTCGCCCGTGTCGAGCCGGTTGTGATCGAGCCAGACCCGATGACCGGCAACACGCCCGCATGACAGAGCCGCCCGCCGATCGCGCTGGCCTGCCGCCCGGCCTCTCGTACCGCGACGCCGGGGTAGATGTCGAGGGGAAGGAACGGCTGCTGGAGCGCCTGGCATCCAGCATCCGCGCGACGCACTCCCCCAGGGTAATCGCAGGCCTCGGGGCGTTCGCGGGGGCTCTGGCGCTCTCGGCGGCGGACGCGGGCGCGCTCGTGGCCACCACCGACGGCGTGGGCACCAAGACCCTCCTCGCCCGGCGCCTGCGGCACGACGCGGTCATCGGCGGGGACATCGTCGCCCACTGCGCGAACGACCTCGCCGCCCAGGGCGCGCGCGCCGTGGCCTTCCTCGACTACATCGCGATGGCGCGGCTCGACGCGCCCCTGGTGAGCACGCTCGTCGCCGCTATGGCCGACGCCTGTCGCGCACTGGGGGTGGTGATGCTCGGCGGCGAGACCGCCGAGATGCCCGGCGTGTACACCGCCGACGCCTACGACGTCGTGGGCACCATGATCGGGCTCGCACCGGCCGAAGGGGTCATCACCGGCGCCGGCATCCGGCCCGGCGACCGCGTGCTAGGCCTGGCCTCGACCGGCCTGCACACCAACGGCTACGCGCTCGCGCGCCGCGTGCTCGAGGCCGCGCCGGCCGGCCTGCACGCGGTGCTGGATGAGCGCGGCACGACTGTCGCGGAAGCGCTCCTGGCGCCGCACCGGTGCTACGCCCCCGCGGTCCTGGCACTCCTGGGCGAGGTGCGGGTCAAGGGGATCGCCCACATCACGGGCGGTGGTCTGGGCGGGAACCTCCGCCGCGTGCTCCCGGAGGGGTGTACCGCGCGCCTGCAGCGCACCTGGCCCGAACCGCCGGTGTTCGCATGGCTACGGCGCGCGGGGCGCATCCCGGAGGACGAGATGGTCGCCACGTTCAACCTGGGGATCGGCATGGCCCTCGTGCTGGCGCGCCACGACGTGCCCGCGGCGCTGGCGCACTTCGAGCGGTGCGCCCTCCCCGCTTATGAGATCGGCGAGATCGTCGCCGGTGCCCGGGGGGTCGAGCTCGCATGATGCGCCTGGCCGTGTACGTCTCGGGGTCCGGCACGATCCTGCAGGCCCTGCTCGATGCATTCGGCCCCGGCCGCAGCCCGGCCGCGGAAGTCGCGCTGGTCGTCTCCAACAACCCCGACGCCTTCGCGCTCACACGGGCCCGCAGCGCGGGCGTGCCCGTCGCCGTGGTCGACCACCGCGGGCGCAGCCGCCACGCGTTCGAAGCCGATCTGGTCGCGGCAACCGACGCCCATCGGGTCAACCTCGTCTGCCTGGCCGGATTCCTCCGGATCCTCTCCCCCGCGTTCGTAGGCCACTACCCGGACCGCATCCTGAACACCCATCCCGCACTCCTCCCCGCCTTCGGCGGTCGGGGCATGTACGGCGAGCGGGTGCACGAGGCGGTGCTGGCGGCCGGCGCGGCGGTGAGCGGGTGTACCATCCACCTGGTGGACGAGGTGCCCGACGGTGGGCCGATCGTCGCGCAGGCGACGGTGCCGGTGCTGCCCGGCGACACCCCGGCGACGCTGGCCGCGCGCGTGCAGGCCGAAGAGCGACGCCTCTACCCCGAGGTCGTGCGCTGGTGGGCGGAAGGACGCCTGGTGGTGCGGGACCGCGCCGTGCTGTGGCTCCCCAGGCCGGAGGCCGCAGCGGCGCCAAACGGACCCGCGCACGCGCGCGGCCCCACCCCGGCCCGCGCCAGGGAACCCGTCCCGCAGACGACACCATAGGAGGGAACGACATGGCTGTGATCCGACGCGCGCTGCTGAGCGCGGCGGACAAGACCGGCCTCGCCGAACTGGCGATGGCGCTGCACGAGACGGGAGCCGACCTCCTCTCGACCGGCGGCACGGCCGCGCACCTGCGCGCCGCGGGGCTGCCCGTGCGGTTCGTGGAGGACGTGACAGGGTTTCCCGAGGTGCTCGGAGGGCGCGTGAAGACGCTGCATCCAGCGGTACACGCAGGGCTGCTGGCGCGGCCGACGCCCGAGGACGCCGCCGAACTGCGCCGGCAGGGCATCGCGCCGATCGACCTGGTGGCCGTGACCCTGTACCCGTTCGAGGACGCGCGGGCGCGCGGTGTCTCGCTGCCTGCCCTGATCGAGGAGATCGACATCGGCGGGGTCACGCTGCTGCGGGCGGCGGCCAAGAACTGGCAGCGGGTGACGGTCGTGTCCGACCCGGCGCAGTACCCAGAGGTGATCGCGGCCGTGCGCGCCGGCGACGTGCCCGAGGCGCTGCGGCTGCGCCTGGCGGCCGCCGCCTTCGCGCGGACCGCGGCCTACGACGCGGCGATCGCGGGCTGGCTCCAGGAGACTGCCGGCCTGGGGCCGTTCCCCGACCGCCTGACCATGACGTTTCGCAAGCGCGCCGACCTCCGCTACGGTGAGAACCCCCACCAGCGCGCGGCCCTCTACGCTACAGCGCATCCACCGGTCAGCGAGGTCATCACGGCCGAGGTCCTGGGAGGGAAGACGCTGTCCTACAACAACATCGCCGACCTGGAAGCCGCCTGGGGGCTGGTGCGCGACCTGCCCCGGCCCGCCGTGGTCATCATCAAGCACACGAATCCCTGCGGGGCAGCCGTGGGGCGCAGCGTCGAAGAGGCAGCTGTGCGGGCCCGCGACGGGGATCCCGTGGCCGCGTTCGGTGGCGTCGTAGCAACGAACGCCCCGGTGGACGCCGCGGCCGCCCGGGTCATGGCGGAGGTGTTTCTGGAGGCGATCGTCGCGCCGGCGTTCGATCCCGCAGCCCTGGAGGTCCTCCGCCCGAAGAAGCACCTGCGCCTGCTGGCCACGGGCGGCCTCGGCCAACCGACCGGTCTGGAGGCGCGCAGCGTTCGCGGCGGGCTGCTCGTTCAGGAGGCCGACGTCCTCGGCCGCGACGAGTCCGCCTGGCGCGTCGTCACCGCGCGGCAGCCGACGCCGCGGGAGTGGGACGACCTGCGCTTCGCCTGGGCAGTCTGCGCCCACGTGAAGTCCAATGCCATCGTCCTCGCGCGGGACGGCCAGGTGGTCGGGGTCGGTGCCGGCCAGATGAGCCGGGTGGACAGCGTGCGCCTGGCCGCGGCCAAGGCGAGGGAGCGGGCGCGCGGCGCCGTGGCGGCGTCCGATGCGTTCTTCCCCTTCGCCGACGGGGTGGAGGCCGCGGCAGCGGCCGGCGTCACCGCCGTGATCCAGCCCGGCGGCTCGGTGCGCGACGCCGAAGTCCTGGCGGCCGCCGAGCGTCTGGGGCTGGCCATGGTGCTCACACAGGAGCGACACTTCCGGCATTGAATCCGGTGGCGATGCCTCGACGGTACGCGGCCCTCGTGCTGGCGGTGCTCGGGCCGCTGGCGACGTTCGCCCCGGGATGGGACCCGCACCGGGTAGCGGCGGGTGGGCCACTGGTCATCGCCCAGACCGAGCAGGTCACCCGAGGCCGCGAGATCTTCGCGATGCAGTGCAGCCGGTGCCACGGCGACCAGGGACAGGGCACCGACGACGGCCCGCGGCTCATCGGTCCCAATACCGGGCTCCGGGGATACCAGACCGCGCAGAAACTGTTCGAGTTCGTGAGTACCGAGATGCCGGCCAGCGCGCCCGGCAGCCTCCAGGCTCAGGAGTACTGGGACGTGCTGAGCTTCCTGCTCGACGCGAACCGCCTGCTGCCGCCGGGGAGCACGCTCGGCCCGGAGAACGCACCCAACATCCGCCTGGACCAGTAGAGGCCTGTCGGTCTGCCCCCGCCCGCGGTCTACACGGGTCCTCCCCGCCCGCGGCCGATACCCGCGGCCCGCGCCGGCGCGCCTACAGGACGCGGCTCAGCGCCGCGGCCGCGGCCGCTCCCAGCAGCGTGGCCACCGCGTTGACCGTCGAGTTCGTCATCCACCGGAGGCCGCGTACCGTCGCCACCCCGGACCCCGGGGTCTCGGTCACCACGCCGTCCGGCCGCCGGAACGCGGCCTGGAGCGTGGCCCCGAGCAGGCTGTCCACGATCATGCCGAGCACGCCGGCGATCCACGCGGCCGTGAACAGGCGCGGATCACGACCTGCACCCGCCGCGGCCACGAGCACCGCGCCTGCGACCCCCGCCAGCGTGCCCACCAGCGTCAGGCCGCCCGAGGTGCCCGCCGGCACGTACGCCCACGTGGTGATCAACCGCGGCGGAACGCGGCTGAGCATCCCCACCTCGGTCGCCCAGGTATCGGCGGCGGCGGTGGCGAGCGCGCCCAGGAGCGCCGGTACCAGCAGCCCACGGGTGGGGTCCGGAAGGACCCCCAGCCCCCACAGGGTCGCGGCCACCGCAGCCACCCCGGCGGTTCCCAGCACCTGTCCGGCATCCCGGCCGCCGCGCAGGTGCTCGGGCTGAGCCTTGCGGTGCCCGCCCACGCGCGTAAGCGCCGTCCCCGAGAAGAAGAACGCCGCGAGGGCCGCGGCAGCCCACCAGCCGCCGAAGCCGAGGATGGCGCCGCCGACGGCCGCGGCCGCCACCGCCCCACTGGCCGTCAGCCACCGCAGGCGCCAGGCCGCGGCCGCGACGAGCCCCGCCGCGCTGAACGCCAGGGCCGTG
>JAVKIP010000025.1:0-37386 GCA_031459385.1 Candidatus Fervidifonticultor secundus
GTTTAGGTCCTGGATTCCAAATTTTTTTAACTTCAGCGCGCTGAACCGCACCCCTCAATGTTGCGTGTCGCGTCTCCACGGGTCACTCGGCTCGGGCCTCAACCTGCTCCGCCCGTTCCCAGGCCCGTAAAAGTGACCTGCCTACGGGGCACAAGTCGGCCGGATCAGCCCACTCCCCGCCAACCGTCTTGCACTCCACACAGAAAGCCAGATGTCGAAGAAACACACGATACGCCCTTTCCGCCAACATCTCCTCACCTCCCCGCCGCCGCGATCACCCGCCGCCACACGAGATCGCTTCTGTACCCGCGGATGGTCAGCGGGCGCGACGTATCCGGGCGTATCATCCGGATCAAATAGCCCCGCCGAACAGGCCGGACCCACAAGACGGCCACGGTATCGGCATCGGCGTCAACACCTGAGCGCACAACCCATACCTCCTGCGCCAGTCCCTCAGCGGGAAATGCCTTCAGCCCGTTGAGGCGGAGTGTCATTCCTTGCCGCCGCGCCATTGCCGCCAGTCGACGAACCTGGCGCCCAATCTGGGTAACCTCTCGTCGGACCTGGCGTTCAATGCGATCGGCCTCTTGTCGGGCCCGACGCCCGCTCGCGCTGGTCACCATCTGTGCCGCGGAGGCCATGCGTCTAGTCCCCGCTATTGACTCGCCCCATCAGCAATATCTTGGTATTGACGCAGCTGGCGAAGCATGCCACGGAGGCACACCGCCACCCGCGGGTCAGACACCGCCAGCTTCACCCCACAGTCTTCAGCTGGGTCGTGATATACTCGTACACCCTAGCCAGTCGCATTTGTGCCTCGTCACTCACGGCACAAATGCACACCCCTCCTGGCAAGATCAGGGCTCGCCAGCCCAATATGTACCAAGCCACAGACCGCATGGCAGAACAGAGAATGGACTCATTTCCTTCCCAGCCGCCGGTGACGAAGAGCCACAGGCCGTCGTGAACCTCGTCAGCCCTGCCGCGCCCGCGGTACCATCCGGCGGCCATGGCCGCTGGCAGATCCCGCCATGCGGCAAACGGCCAAGACTGGAGAGCCCTGAGGTATTCCTCCGAAGGCAAAATGGGCTCAGACATCAACTTGGCCTCCTACCCAGACTCTGCTCAGCAGAGCCAGCATATCCCCCCACCACCCTTCCCGGCGGGCCCGGGATTTGATGTGGCGATAGGCCCACCAGGCGGTCGAGTGGGTACGTCCCAGTAGCCGCGCAATTTCAGGGAAGCTGAGCCCGCACACCGCGCGCAACAACCACACCGCCGTCCAGCGTGCGCGCAATGCGTGGGGGCTCCTGCCTCGGTTACGAGGGTCTACTCCCCAGTAGGCAGAGACCGCCTCTAATATGAGGGCCGGTCTCTGACCCGGACCCGGGGAGACCTTACGCTTGTCCCCCATGGCGGCTACCTGCCCGTGGCCGCCGCGAGATCGTCGGGGATCTCGCGGATGTTTCGCGCCCTGACTTTCTCGATAAGAACCTCACGAGCCGCGACCACCGCCCAGGGGTCCATCGGCCCTGGGTAACCTCTCGTCGGACCTCCGACGGATACCGGCCGTCACGGGCGTCGCGCAACTCGTGAGGCAAAATGGGCTCAGACATCAACTTGGCCCCCGGCAGAGCCATTCCATAGCCTCTGGCGGGTAGGTATGATAAACCTCTACACCATACCTACCCAGACTCTGGACTATTTTGGGGATAGGAATTACCTCACCGGCGATTTTGCAATCGCCGGGAACCCACAGAGCCCGGGGATACGCGAATTCCGCGCGATACCCCAAGGCGTGCTCTACAACCTTTCCCCACAGGGATACCTGCCCAATGATATCCCCAGGGGTAAGGCCATAGAGCAGAAGATCCCCAATAGTCCGCATGGCGTAAATCCCACAAGTGCAAGTGGGATTAGGTGCAGGTGCCTCGTGTGCGTGATAGCATTTCGCACGTAGCGGCTTAAGAGGTGGCCAGAATACCACCTCCAGCCCTATCAAAATAAGGGAGCGGAGCATAATCCTGCCTTCGCTCCACCCCAGCTTCCAAAAGCGCCACCCCACCAAAGGGGTGGCCCAAAGGGTTTCTTCCATGACTTCATCCCCCGAAGAGCGCGCCGGTATCGGGTAAGCGCTCCCGGGCCAATCGGGCGAGTTCCGACCAGCCGAGAACCAGGGCGTTATAAGCCAGCGCCTCCCGGGCCCATTTCCGCTTCTCGCAGACGCTGAAGAGGTGGTACGCGAGCTCCCGGGCCAAGTCTCCCCGGGAGCCCAGCTTGCGCAGCAGGTCGGCCGTGGCCTGGTCCCCGGCTTTTTCGTGCCAGTAAACCCGCAGCAGGTGGTGGGTGGCCTCCCAGACCGTGAACCGCCGGTCCTGCTCGGGGTCCCAGTCCTTCTTGAGCTCCTCCGGGCGCAGGAGCCGCACCTTGCCCCCTTTTGTCGCCACAATCCCTGCCTCCACCAGGCCGCTCACCGCGGTCATCTTCGCCTGGGACAGAAGCTCCGCCTGGCCGAACTCGCCTTCTCCGAAGCCGTGCTGTTCGAACCAGGCGGTGGCCCAGCGGGTGTCGTTGTCGAACTCGTCCTCCTGCTCGGAGAGCACCTCGGTGAGGACCTGGTTGATGAGACCGAGCGCGGTGCGCACGCTCATGGGCCGGCCGCTCGCCTCCAGCACGCGGCTGTACTTCGAGTAAATGACCATCCCCGGACCGATGGCCGCCTGGGCGAAGTCTACGGGGGCAATGTTGCCCTGCTGGAGCCGCCGCAGCGTCCCCGGTAGTTCTCGCTTGAGTTCAGCCACGAAGGAGCGCCGCTCCGTCTGCGGGGCGTCCTCCGGCCGGGGACGGCAGGCGATGACGATAGAGGAGGTGAGGGCGTTGGCTTCCATTGCGTTCATGCGCCACTTCTGGGCCGATCGCACCGGCCAGGTCGCGGTGATCTGGAAGCCCGTGCCGATCAGCGCCTCCAGCATGGTCTCCCAGCCGGTGGTCCGGTCGATCCGGGTGTCATTCCCGCCCTCGGCTTCTTCCTCGTCCGCCTCGCTCTCCACGTCGTCCTGCTTGAACGCGTAGTAGACGGTGAGGGGAAAGCGTGGGTCCATCTTCTCCCGGAGGATAGCGAAGACCCGGCGGAACCCCTGCTCGAAGTGTTCTTTCGCCTTGCGCTTGTCGCCATTGAAGCGCCCGGGTTCCGCCACCAGCTCCGGCTCCTTGGGAACGAGGATGGTGGCAAACAGGTCGGGGTACAGGTCCCCGATGGTGCGCCTCAGCCACACATAGAAGAAATCCGACAGCGCCGCGTATCCGATGTTGTCGTAGTACGGAGGGTCGGTGGAAACAACGACGTTCCCTAGCCCGTCCCAGGGCCGGGCGGCGTCGATGAGGCGAGCGCGGCCGCCTCGCAAGTCGGCTGCCGACCAAACGATGGCGTCCAGGCATTCTGCTGTACGATCCACGCACCGCATCCAGGACCCCACCGGGGTGCCTAGTGGGTTAGCCTCAGCAAAGTCCCATACCATCGGAATAGCCTGGCGCCCAAACAGCCCTTTAGCCTTCTCCGCGACAGAAGCCCAGCGGCAAAGGGAGTTGTTGTCCTCGAGGCACCGGTCCAGGGCTAGGGCCAGGAAGGTGACCACGGCGGCGGTGTAGACGTCGGCGTCGGCCTCCGACACCCCGGCGGCCAGCGCGTCCCGCCGCACGTCCTCCCGCACCTCCCGGAGCAAGTCGGACAGCGTCACCATCGCCGTGAGCTGGCGGGGGGTGAAGAGATGGCCCATTGTCGTAAGCCCGTAGAGCGCGCATGTTCCGCCTGTAAGTTTGGACGGGATGTCTCCTGTAGGCCTCCACCCCGGCTCCGCCCGTCTGGCAATCGCCTCCTGCTGCTCACTAGCCGGCAGGTAGAGCCGGCCGCGGCCGGCGTCGGCCACGATCGCCACCAGCCGCTGGCCCAGCCGCCCGGCCTGACCCTCCTTCTTGATGTGGTCGTCCGCGATCGGATCGCCGGTGAGCAGGCAGCGAAACTGGGCGCGACCGGTCTTGGTTCCGGCTTTGACCGCCTCCCGGTCCTTCGGCGCCCCGGTGCGCACGAGGAACCGCCAAGTTCCCTGCGTCCGGTCCACCACCGGCTCCAGCCACGCCTCGCCCCCTTTCTTGCTCGACAGCCAGAAGGTGCTCATGAGGGGCACATGGGCCTCTGGGGCCGCGAGGTTTGGGCTCGGTACCGTGCGCGCCCAGATCCAGGCAATGACCGGAAGCTCCTTCCCCACATAGGGCTTCAGGTGCGGGTGCTCAGCGGCCATCTCTGCCGTCACCTTCACCGGTGGGTAAAGATGGCCGATCTTCTTGCGCGCCCGCTCCAGGATCAGCCGCCCGTAGTAGCGCACGTCCGCCGCCAGCCCGGAAGCCCCCCTCCAGCCTTCGCGTCCGCCGATCTTCCGCCGGTCCTCCGGGTTCACCGGCTGCTGGCCGAGCCAACGCGGCACGATTTCCAGCATGCATTTATTGAGGAGGACTGCGACGGGGTTGATCTCGCCCGCGTACGCCTCGAACCCCAATCTCGCCGCTTCTAGCGGGATGGAGCCCCCGCCTGCAAACGGGTCCAGCACCGGCGGCAACTTCCCGTCGCAGTACTTCAGCATCTCCGCCCTTGCCTCGGCGTAGACCTCCGGGTGCCTGTGTAGTTACTTCTGCATCATCCGCCGGATGATCCCGAACAGCCGCTCCCGCTCCGCGGCCTGGGCTTCTTCGGTGGGGAACTTCTCTGGGTGGCTACTCGGGTCGTCCACCACTGAGGCAAACAATACCGCTCGCGCTACGGGCAGCGGCAGCCGCGCCCACCAGCGGTGAATCCCCTTCGGATGCGCCCCGACCCCCGGCATCTTGTCGTACGCCGAGGCGTCGTTGATCTCGGGCAAAGGGAGAGCGAGAGCGACCTCGATGAGCTTACGTCTCATCCTCGGTCGACCACCCGCCGAGATGTTCTGGGGCGTCGCCGGGGCCGGAACCTTGACGGGCGGCTCCGGCTCCGGCGCCCTGGGCGGCTCCGGCTTCGGCGCCTTAGGAATCGGAATTTCGACGGGAACCGAAGTTCCCGTCCGAACAACTTTCCCAATCCCAATGTTCATTCATTTCACCCCCCCAGCCCAACATACCCGCCGGCGAGCAGCCCACCTCGCGGCCGAGCAGCCGGGCGACCTGGTCTGCCTGGATACGTTCTACATCGGGAAACTCAAAGGGGTGGGCAAGGTCTGTACATGGCCCACGACGCCGCCTGTTCGTACGCCAGTGCCGAAGTCGGTACAGAGTTTTCGGCCGAGGCGGCGGCCCGCTTCCTCACTCCGGTGGTGCCGGCCTACCGGGCGGCAGGCTGGCCGATCCGCCGGGTGCTGACCGACCAGGGCCGGAACCGGACGGGGCTCACGTCCGCCACCAGGTCCGGCCGCACTGCACACACCGGACCAGGGGCGTCACCCCGCCCTCCTCCTCATCGGGTTCGACAGTGGCGAACCCGATGACCTCCACTTCCTCATTGCAATCGCAGGGTCCTGACTTCATCTCCCTCACCCCCGTTCGAAGGACATGCTAACAGGATATTTACAGGATGTCAATACCGAACATGTGTTCGAGGCAAAAGGGCACCCCCGGGATGCGCTTCAGCGCGCTGCGCGGACTCCTTTGGGTAGCCCCAAAATCCCTCGGATGGCGGCCCGCCAGACGTCTACCGCACCCCCTGTAAGGTCTGGTGGGGAGTCTGGTGGGGAGTCTGGTGGAGGGTTTGGCGGTTGAGGGCTGGTTTGGGGGTTTGTAGACGGGTTTTTTCCTTTAGCACTTTTGGGTTCTCTGTGCCAACTTGACATATCGAACATATGTGCGATAGTCCTCACCCTCCAAGCCATAAACTCTTGTATATGCTTGAGCAAACGAGGCATAACCCGGTAGCAATTGGACAGCCTGATCCCATTGCGGGCGCGGCCGAACCGCTGCACGAGCCCCGCGGCTTCCAGGGCCCGTAGGTGGCGCCACACTGTCGACAAGCTGCACCCGGCCCGCTCGGCCAGCCTGGCGGCCGACACCGTGCACAAACCCGTGCGGCTGTTGGCGTATGTCGCCAGCGCCCACAGCACCGCCGCGTGCGTGTGTCGGGGCAGCGCCCCCAGCGCATAGTCAGGTAGCACCGTCACCGCGTATGCCATCTGTTATCTCCTCCGTGCCCGTTTCGCCGCGCCCGAGCCGCGCGCAGCTCTTCCCACAACGCGTCCCACCTGGCCTCGATGTCGCGGTGCCACGCGTGCGCGCGTAACTGTCGTGCGCATGCATGGATATCGTCCAGAATAGCCTTCTCCGTGCGCATCGTGTCGGTGACCACGGGCCCCACGCGCCACCGCAGGCGTGGAGCATCTTGCTGGGCGGCCTGCTGCGCGCGTGCCCACGGTACCAGCATGAGCGTCCGCAGGTAGACCGTGCCCGTCGTCGACAGACGCATCGGGACCGGCTCAACGCGCACGGGCCATCGGTACCTGCGAGCCGCGGTGTACACCCATTTGGTCGGTCGGCCCAGCCGGCGCGCGGCCTCGGCGACCGGAATCCAGACGTCGTCAGCCCGCATGATCGCCATGCTCGTCCTGGGGGCTGGTGGACGCGCGGTCCGCCGCCATCTGTTCCAACGCGCGCCGCAGCCGCGCCCAATTCCGCGCGGCGTCCCCGGGCCGCCCTACTTGCCGCTTGAGCTGCGCGACCTCGTCGTCGTGCAGGCCCAGCCGCTCGACCAGCTCTCTGACGCGCTGTTTGTCGTCCGGAGCAGGCGCGACGAGCTCGAATTCGTCGGGTGGCGACGGCGCAGGCTCCGGCGCCGTCGCGGCCGCCAGCGCACGCGTCATCACCTCTGCGGCTGCTGCGGCCTCTTGTGGGGTGCGGACGTCCGACAGCGACTTGCCCGTGGCCTGCACGACGGACTCGCGCAGCGTCCTGCCGTCCACGCCCCGAGCGCGCGCCCGGGCGAAGAAGGCCCCCCACTCTCCGCCGCCCCGCTCGCCGACCACGGCGAATGCGTCTGGGTCATAGCCCAGTTCCCGTAGCTTGGTCCGGATGAACCGGGCCACAAGTTTGCGGTCGTAGCTGGGGTGGCCCTCGAAGGCCTTGCGGATGGCCTTGGTGTAGCAGGCGCCCACGGGGTCGGTCCCCACACGGGGCATCTCCTTGATGCCAAATCTGACCTCGCCCGTCACGCGGTCCACCGCCCCGACAACGACCCGCACCCACGGTCGCGGGTGCCCGCGTTCGTCGGGCACCGTGAAGTCGGTAATGACAGGAGGGTCTGGCAGCAGGTGCAGGTCGATGCGCCCGCGGCTGGCGTGATTGAGGCGTCGCACCAGCTGTTGAACGTAGTCCGACGTCGGCCCCACCACGGGCTTGGACAACCTGTTGGTTGCAGACGGTAGCAGCACATACAGATAGGCCGATACCGCCTCCTCGCCCGCCAGATGGCGGTTGAGCAGTTCGGTTTCAATGCGTTCGACCTCGTCGAGGTCCGACGCCTCGATGATCCCGGTTGGTCCGCTCATGTCGCCTCACTCCACCGGACTGTGTCTGCTGACTTACCGGTACGTTGTCCATTCAACCGTCACGGGCCCGCACCACACCGACCGCGTGTTCAGCGCGCGGTCTGTCCCCACGCCGCGCCAGGACAGCGGGTGGACCAAGACGTCCAAGCTGCACAGCGGCGCCAGCGTCACGCCCACCGTCAGCACGGGCTGCAGGGCCCGCCACCACCGCCACAACCTGATGCGCCATGCCAGCTGACAGGCCGCCCGCAGCCGCTTCACCAGTCATCGCCTCCCGCCGATTCGTCGTCGCCCACATGACCCGCCGACCCTGCGGTGTCCACGTACCATGCCGGCCGTCCTCGTTCGACGATCCGGCGTGCCGTCGGCCAGCACCGCCGGGTATACGAACAATACGCGCACTGCACGGGCAGCCGCTGGCGGCCGTCGGGGCATGTCGTCGGACGGTGCGCACGGTCGGGTAACAGGTCGGGCGTGCTGTCGCGCACCTGCGCGGCGCGCGCAAAGGCCTGCTCGACCAGGGCGTCGTCATACGGCAAGACCCATTCCCCGAGCTCGCCCGTCAGGCCGCGCAGCGCCACTAGCACCGTGGCGCGTACGTCGATGCCCGCCTCGCGCCACGCCGCCACCTCCAGGCTGGCCTGCGTGCGGTATCCCCAGGTGTCGTCGGGGCCGCCATCGCGCTTGGCCTGGTCGTAAGACGCTTCGGCCATCTTCTTGACCTCGACGTTGTACCAGGCGCCGCCAACGTGCAGCACGGCGTCGGGCCAGCAGCCGAACGACAACCCGTTGCGGCTGACCCGCATGCGCTCGGTGTCCAGCAGCAGTTCGTCGGGGGCGGCCAGGTCGCAGCCAGCCGCCTTCGCCAGGGCGAGCACGGCAAGTTCGGCGATGTCCCCTACGTAATAGTTCAGCACTGCCCGCGCCGGCAGCGGCGCGTCCGGGGCGACCCCGTGGTATTTGTACGCAGCTCGCCGCGCGCACCGCTGGGTCACCAACGTCGCATACAGGCGGCCCGTCATGTCTCGGTCCGGCCCCATGCGGCGACGTAGACCGTCAGTAAATCGGCGGGTCGCCCATTGCAGCACGGTCTCGTCGGGCTGGGCGCGCCTGCTGTTGTCCAGATAGTCCCGGATTCTGTCGGCGATCATGGCTGCTGGCGCCTGCGGCGCTGTGCCGTCAGCTGTGCGTGACACCACGCACAGACCGCCTGCAGGTTGTGTGAGTCGTGGGTGCCTCCGTCTGCCAGGGCGACAATGTGGTGGACCTGGGTGGCTGGCCTGCGCCTGCACCGGACGCATATGGGCGACCGACGCAACGTCTCTGCCCGAATGCGCGGCCAGGTGGCGTCGTACCCGCGCTCGGGCGCGGGCGGCCGCCGCGCCTCCGCTTCCTGGCGGACCCTGCGCGCATGCAGCGGGCAGTACCGGCCGTCCCGGACGATGACCGGGCATCCCGGCCACCCGCACGGACGAGACCACACCCTACGACGCCCCACGGTCAGCGCCCTGCTGTTCAGCAATTCGCTCGCCCTGCTGTTCAGCAATTCGCTCGCCCAGCCAGTCCAATACGGTCAGACCCAGCATCTGGGCCAGCGTCAGCCCGCACAGGCTAGCCAGGCTGTCAATCAGTGCCCACGCCCCACCAGGCAAGGTCACGACGACGCGTCTGCTTTGACGGTCGCCTCTTGCGCCCGCCAGAACGCGAGGCGCGCGGCGGCGGCGGTAGCCAGTCCGGCGGAATCGCGCCGGGCGGCCACCGCGAGGGTCTCCCATCCAGCACCCCCAGCTTGTCTATGCGGTGATACCACGCGCGAATGGTGGCCCACGACCAGCCTTCTGCCCGCAAGGCCATGGCCTGTTCGACACGCGTCATCCGACGGGCCCGGTCCCACACGGCCGCGAATGCCTCGCGCGGGGTCGGCGGGCGGCTCATCGTACACCCCGCGCCATCGCCATCAGCCGGGCCCACCTGTCCGGCCCCAGCCGCGCGCGCATCAGGTTTGTGAACTCGGTCTGCTTGCGGGCGTCCAAATATTGGTGGCACCCGTAGCACAGCGAAATACAGTTGTCAGGATCCTGCCGGAGCGCGCGGACCGACCGACCCACAAAGTGCGCACAGTGCAAGCCGCGGCTGCCGGGGGCAAACTGGCGGCCGCAGCGCTGACACGTCCATCGGTCGCGTTCGCGCACCAGTCGCGACAGCTCTCGGTCAGCAGCGGTGCGCCGGATTTTCATCGAGCCGTTCACACGCGCCGCCGCAGCGGCGGCACCGCACGCCGATAATCGTGTGGATGACCGCCACCTCCGATGCGACGGCACCGCAGGCGCGGCAGACATAGTCGGGCCACACGCGCGGCGCGGGTGGTGCAGTCATGGATGGGCGCCCGGAGCGTACCGGGCGCGCAGGGCGGCTGCCCATATCGGAGCGAACACCTCCGGATGCTGGAGCTGGTAGCTGACGCCGATGGCGCGCAGGTGCTCGCACGTCACCCGCCACCGCCACCGCCGTAACTCCGTCCACCAGTCGGGGACGACGCGGCGGGCCGGCGTCCACCAATCATCGGGCCATTCCTGTGCGAAAATGTACCACCATGCCCAGGTCTGACTGTTCACGGTCTCTCACCCCCGGACAGCACGCGGCGCAACACGTCGCGCAGCCGCGTGCGCCGCGGCCGCGACATATGCACTGCCAGAGCCTGCTCCCACAAGTAATAGCCCGCGCCCTCGTCGACGAAAACTGGCCGCAGCAGGCGCCGGCGATGGGCCCAGTACCTCCAGGTGCACAGCGGCCGGCCCGTCAGGCGCGCGATCTCGGCTAGCGTGAAGACGACCTGTTCCATTTGCGCACCAGCTGCTGGGCAGCGGGCATGTACGGCCGGTGGCGGCCCCGGCGGTAGGCGGTCCACGGCGACCACCCTCTGGAGGCGTACAGCGTGCGCGCAAACCGCGAAGAGCAGTGATACTGCTGGGCGCACGCGACCGAAATGGGGTGGACCGCGATGTTGATCTGCAGGGGGCCGACTGACACTTCGCCGGCGCCGCGGTGGACGGCGTCGCGCCGGCAGCCGGACTCGGCGGCCGCGATGGCAACGAGGGTAGGCCAGGTATGGTCAGGCCATCCCGTGTGGACCGCCGATTCCACGACGAGCTCACACCCCGGCCGACCCGTAATGGGGTCAACCCACGCGGGCAGGCGCGCGGGCAGACGCGCAGCGGCATGCCCCGGGACAGGCCAGCAGGCCACGACGGCGGCCAGCACACAGCCTGCCACGCGGTAGCCCACCGCGCCTCCCACGTTGGCACGTTCGTAACACGTCGGGGCCGACATGTCAATACCGAACATCAAGGGTCTTCCGCGCCAAACAGCCAGGCATCCAGCAGCCTGGCCGCCACCTCTGCGCGCAGGGCCCGCGACTCATACAGCGCCAGCTCCCACCGATACACGCGATCGTGACGGTCGCGGTGGTCCTGGCAGCGCAGGTGCAGGTAAGCGTGGATGAGTTCGTGGATGGCCGTCTGGATGACCTCCCGCGCGCCCCCGGTGTGCCCGGCGCGCCCGACGACGACCACCTCGCCGTCGTAGTACCCCAGCACGTCCATGCCGTCCACGCGCGCCCGGTCCACCACCCGCACGCGCGTATGGCGCAGCAGCTCACGCAGTTGGGCGACTGTCGGGGGCGTCGGGCGCGGCATCGCTACTGGACGGGATGGCAACAAGCTCGGGCTGGCGCGCCCATTCCTCGCGCGCCCGCGTGAGGTCGTACCCGATATCCACGTGGACCGGGTCGCGCTGCATGAAGCGGCCGCCCCAGCGCAGGCCCATCTGCTCGGCCAGCAGGCCCGCCTCGTCGCGCTCAGCGCCGCTGGCAGCGGCGTAGTCGACCGCGAGCCCGTAGTTATGCAGCGACCGGCCCGGGGGCGCCGCGGGCAGGCCCGTCCGCCCGCGGCGCAACCACCGCAGGTACAACGCGCGCTGGGTTTCCATGTCGCGATACGATGACACGATCCAGACGCGCAGCCCCTCGTCGCGGCACCGGCGCAGCCAGGCAATGACGCGCGGGGCGAATGCGGGATGACACCGATGGATGTCGCCAGGCACGGTGCGCCCCCGGGGTCGGGATCCTACCCCTGCCGTGCGCCTGCGTACCGGTTCCACAGGGCCACTGCCACCAGCGCCACAATGGTCCGGTACGGCTCGTCCAGAGGCACGTGTGCGTACGCCGCCACGACGTACGCGACGGCTGCGGTCAGCGCGGCTTTCAGCGCGCCGGCAGCCGTCGTGCGCAGCCAGTCTCCCATGTCAGGCCACCCCCTTTCGTTACAGAATGGGCCGACCCAGTAGTCGAGACACAAAGTGCAGCCACAGCCACGTCACCCACCCCGCGACGACCCACCGTGGGACCTCGGCTACCAGCGCCGCCGTCAGCGTCGGTGTGCGCGGGTCAGCGTCCAGCGCCGCGGCGACGTCTAGGCCCAGCGTGACGACGACCAGAGCATAAAAGATGCTGACGACCACGCGGTTCCACACAGAGTAGTCCACGGGAGGCGCCGGCGCCCCCCGCAGCTGTGCTATGACGGCAACCGCCGCGACCAGCGCGCACCCGCCCACCTGCCACCATGCGTCCTTCATGGGCCGATCACCCACGCTGTGCCAACTGTTTTCGGAATTCCTGACGCTCCCAATACCGCAGCACAGCGACCGCCGCCCGGTCAAACGACGCCCGGCCCACCGGGATCACCGCGCGCAGCAGGGCGCGGGCTGACGCCCCCTGCACGCAGACGTGGACGCGCGGCCGCCACGACTGCCGCAGCCGGTACCGCCTGCCGCGCGAGTACGACCATCGCCGGCGCGCCCGGGTCCGCACGACGCAGTACCGCAGCCCCGCCGCGTCCAGCAGCTCGCACAGCGGCTGTGGCCGCACCTCCACCAGCGTGAAGGCCACGTATGCCACCAGCCCGCCACGCACGACCTGGCGGCGGATCGCCCCGTATCGGTAGGCCCACCGGGCTAGCTGCCCGGCCAGACCTCCACACGCACCTGCGGGATCCGGGTATGCAGCCACGCGCACACAGACCCGACCTGGCCCTCAGGGCCCAGTTTGCGCCGGACGGCATAGTCCGGGCCCCGCAGGTAATGGCCACAGCGCAGCCACCACACCGGGCGCGACCCGTCGGGGGTCTGCACGTTCACCAACAACGCCGCTAGCTGGTGGGAGTGCCCCAGCGCGTATATGTCCACGCCGTGCCGGTCCATGGCCAGCCGCCCGTGGGCCGTGAACGGGTTGACGATCGGGCCCTCGCCGTGGTAGACATACACCACATATCGCAGCCGGTCGGATATCCGGTACACCACGTACCCAGGCCGAAATAGCGGCACGACGGGCCGGTGGGGCAGGCCCGCCTGCTGGCGGACTGCCAGGATCCGGTCCACGACCGACTCCGTGTAGTCCAGCCCCGCCCGTGCGTAGACGCGCAGCTCGTGGTTCCCGGGATGCAGAACATCCACCGCCAGGCCCGCCATCAGCTCGGCGAACATCTGGCGCTGGGGCTCGGGCGGGATCTGCTGGCTCCACAGCGCGCCGGATCGCGTCACCCTATCCGTGGCCCCCACCTGCTCGGGGCCGTCCCCCAGATGGATGACGCGCGCACCCAGCTGGCGCGCCCGCTCGACATGGGCCAACAGCGACTCCAGATCGCATCTGTCGTGGCCCAGGTGCCAATCCCCCGTCAGCCAGACGGGGACCTCGTCGGTGCCCGTGTCAACGTCAAACGTGACGACGGGATCCATGCTTTATGGGCGCGGACGGAAGACGATCATCCCCACGACCCGGCCCGATTCCACCACCAGGACCACGCCCCGGGACATGTAGGCCAGCAGGGAGTGAGTCACCCACCCGTCGTCGTCCCAGAAGACGATGGCCTGCGGCGCTCCGACCATGCGGACAGCATCGGCGACCGCAGTGCCCAGGCGGACGACGCCACCCGTGTCCAGATCCCACCGTGACGGACGCAGGCATTGCACGGCCTCCACGGTCCCCGCGGCGGGGTCGCTGAACAGGATGCTCAGCATCCCGCGCGGGTCAATTTCCCGGCGCATCCCCCCGTATGGCGTACGGACCTGCCTGGTGCGCCCGTACACCCACCATCGACCGTACCCGCCCAGTAGTTGCGGCGGGCCCAGGCGCGCGTACACGGCCGCGGGCGTTTCACCTACCGCCACGCCGCACGCGCGCTGGCCGGGGATGACGACGTATTCGTCCTGCCCGACAGGCGGGTCCATAGCGGCGCCGCGCTGCCACGGTCGCACCCCGTAGGCCCGGGCGCCGTATGCGACCGCAACGCCCAGCCCCACTACGGTCACGGCGGCCAACAGCCGTCTCACCCAGACGCTCATGTGTTGTCCTCCCCCTCCTCCTCGTGGTGCGTGGGACCGTCCACGCGCTTGGGGCGCTGCGGGTTGGGCAGCGCCTCGCGCGGGCGGTCACCCCACAGCTGCACCAGCTCGTCATGCGTAACCTCGTCGTCAACCACCAGGCGCTGCACCAGGGCCCAGTGCAGCGCCTTGTACCGCTGCAGTAGCCGTCCGGCCTGGGACAGCGCCTCGTCGAACAGATAGCGGGTCAGCTGCGCACGCTGCGCAGCGGTCCAGGCGGGGCTGCCCCACAGCCCCCAGTCCAGTAGTTCCCGGCACCGGTCCATCATGGCGGGGTAGTCACCGCCGACGCTGCGCAGCGGCTCACCATAGACCATGATTTCCGCAGCCCTGCCCCCCGCCGAGATCACTGTGTCCACCCACAATTCATTGAGCGAGCGCACGACCCGCTGCCTGGTCTCCTTGGACAGCGTGTGCCCCAGGGCGTCGCCATACCGCACCACGGTCACCGACGAAATGCGATGGTCGGTCAACACCCATTGCAAGACGGCATGTCCGGCCTCGTGGACGGCGATGCGTTCTCGCTCGAGGGGGTCGACTTCGGAAATCGGATTGCGCAGGCCCACCTGCACCTCGTGCAGCGCCTGCAGCAGGTGGCGCATGTGCACGCAGTCCGCCCCCTCGAACACGGCCACCCGCGGGGCCTCTTCGGTGACCAGGACTTTGATGTCGGCGGGGCTGACGTCAGACAGCTCGTCCACCAGTGTGTCGACGTCCACGTCGGGGGCCGCGCGGATCCGTCGCAGGTATCCCGCGACGATTTCGCGCCGCCCCGCACGGTCGGGCAGATCCACCTTGATCTGTCGGCTCAGGCGCCCGGCCCGCAGTAGCGCCGGGTCCAGCACGCCCGGAATGTTGGTGCTCCCGAACACGACCACGTGCCAGTCGGGCGGGGGTAGCGGAATGCCTAACCACCCGCATACACGCCGGCACCAGCGCTCGACGAAAAACGTATCGGCAGAGCCGTCGAGCTCGTGCAGCAGCGTGCTGAGCAGCATGGACCCGCCGCCCCCCATACCACCGACCAGCATGGCCCGCATGGACGTGCGCCGTCCGTCGGACGGGACTGCGCGCGCGGCACCGATGGCGTCGATCTCGTCCAGATACAGCGCGCACGAGCCGTAAGCCATGGCCAGCTTTTTCGCCAGGCGGAACGTCAGAATGACGTTGAGGTTGCCGATACCGAACCACGCGCTGGACAGGCTGGACGCGTCCAGGTAAATGAACGGGATCTGCGCGCTGCCGGCGATGCACCGCGCCAGCCATGTTTTACCGGACCCCGGCGGGCCATACAGCAGCCACCCGCGCGGGGGTATGCCGCCCATCGCCCTAAACTCCCGATGGCCGCGGATGACCGTGACCCACTGCCGTGCTAGTTCCACCAGGCGCGGCTGCCCCCAGTAGTCGCGCTCCAGCGTGGGCAGGCCCGCCTGCCCCGGCAAAAAAACCTCGCGCCGCGGACGAGCCATAAAGTACACGAAGCCGAAAATTTGTCCGCCGGTCCAGAAGACGATGAACGCCGCGTAAAACGCGTACATCAGGACCGTCTGGCGGGCAAATTCGTTCGTGGCCCACAGGTGCCACAGCACAGCCAGGGCGATCCCGCCCCACAACCAGCGTCCCGCACGCCTGTACCAGCGCCTCATGGCTGTCTTTTCCCCAGCTGGCGGTGTTCGTCTACAGGATCGGGGGCGGGCCGCGGCGGCACAGGCGCCGGACGCGCTGGCCCGGCGGCAGCCTGCCATGCGGTACGCTCGACCGCCGCGGCCACGACCCGCGCCAGCGGCTGCACCACGTCGGGCCCGACGAACAGCCACAGCACGACGGCAATCTCCACCAGCCCCGCGGTGGGACGAGCGATCCCGAACGTGTCGGCCACCTCAGCCCAGGCGCGGCCCCGCCACGCGAACAGATCCACGAGCGCCCCCGCGATGACGGCGACGCGCGCCAGCGCATACGGCAGCGAGCTCGTGGACGCCAGGTAGCTCGCATACGCGGAGCGCCACTCGGCCAGCGCGCGCTCGCGCTGGTTGGCATCCGGGACGTATCGGGTTAAAATCGCCAGCAGTGTGTCCAGTAGCGGCTGCGGGATCATCGGCGCATCAGGGCGCTGAGGTCATGGGCTCCCATGGCGGCCAGGGCCAGTAGCGTCGCGTTCGCCGCCACCTGCACCCCCCCCCAGGGCGCGGCCAGGCCCGCTGAGCCCAGAAAATCCAGCCGGTACCACCACACCAGCGCCGCCGACAGCAGCCACGCCAGCGCCTTGGCCGCACGGGGCGGGGCCGCAGGCCACAGCACGGCTTTGCACATTTCCACCATCGCAAACACCAGCGGGGCCGCGACGGCCAGCGCGCTCATTGGACGCCTCCAGATCCGGTCGGCAGCCGCGGGGCGGGCAGGCCCTCGATGGCGGCGGCGGTGTCCGGGTCAACGCGGCGCAGGATGCCCAGCAGCGCCGCCGCCACCTGACCCTGGCGGTGGGCTTCTTCCGCGCGGGCGGCGTCCAGCGTCGCGATGGTCCGGATCTGTTCGGACACGCCCTGTGCCTGGATGTACACGTTCAACACAAACGCGCAGGACTCCACCGCGTCCTGCTGACGGTCGTAGTGCACCCAGAACATGCACTCGTGGCGAATGCACGGCCGCCGCAGCAGCGGACAGGTGCGCCGCTCGGGCGGCAGTAGCGTCACAGGGTGCACGTTCAGGCCCCCCACCCGATCGCCGTCGCGCCGAACTTGCTGGCCAGATCGTCCAGGCGTTGACGCACCGGCCCGGAGCCCAAAAATGTCTGGACTGTCTGCCACGCCGCGTCCGACAGGGCCACCGAAAAGTGCACCGTCCCCTGAACACTACCAGCCGCGTCGCGCAGTATGGCGGTCAGCAGCACCGCCTTGTCGTTGGCCGAAAATGTCACCGACAACACGCGCAGCTCCACCCGTATCCCCTCCCCTGTCATGCCCTGGCCGCGACAATGGCGTCAATGACGGGCGGCCGCCAGGTGCCATCACCGGTCACCGTTGCCGTAGCCGCGGAAATGGACTGCCCGCGCGGGTTGGCGGGCGCATCAGACATCCTGTTGCCCGTCGTCACCCCGTGCGCGTGGGAGGCGACGGACAGGCCGCTGATGGTCCAGCTGCCGCCTTGGGGGCCGCGCGAGCCCGCCACCAGCCGCACCATGCGGTCGGCGACGCTGGTGTCCTGCACCCACCCCGCAGGGGCGGCTGCCTGCACGAACACGGTCCGCGAGCCCGCGGGGGCGATCGTGTTCAGGTGGCGCGCCCGCAAAATGGCCCCCGCGGCATCGGGTTCCGTGCGCGCGCACACAATGGCGTCGCGATACGCAGGCCGCCATGTCCCGTTACTGGACACGGCGGGCGAGGCACTCGCTGTCGGGCTGGACACGATGACGACCTGGTAGGGCAGGGCGGTCTGGTCGGTGGTGTTCGCCGGCCCCGTGATGCCGTGGCTGTGGGCGTACGACAGCCCCGTGATCGTCCAGCTGCCCGCGTCGGCCCCGCGGGCACCGGAGACAATGCGTACCAAGATGTCGTCCCGGGCCGTGTCGCGCGTCCAGCCCGCGGGGGCGACGTCCTGGTCCCAGATCATGCGTGACGTGGACGGGATGACCCGGTTCAGCGCAGCTGTCGTGAGCACGTCAGACGACGTCCAGTCGGGGTCGGTGCGCTGGCACAGGATGACGTCGTGGTATCGCGGCCGCCAGGTGCCGTCCGACGTGACGCCCTGGCTTGGTGCGGCCGTGGCCGTGAATGCGGTCTGGGCGCCGGTGTTGACAGTGACAGTCGGCACCCCGTGCGTGTGGGAAGCCGACAGCCCCGTGATCGTCCAGCTGCCCCCTGTGCCTCCTCCGGCGCCCGAGACAATGCGCACCAGCCTGTCGGCGACCGTCGTGTTGCGTGTCCAGCCCGCGGGGGCGGCATCCTGGTCGAACACCGTCGTGCTCCCCGACGGCATGATCGTGTTCAGGTCCGCGGCCAGAACCGGCTGGCGGACCGTCCAGTCCGGCATGGCCCCACTACCACGCGGCCCGGCGCGTGCCGTTCAGCACGCCGCGGGTCGCATCGCCGTAGACCAGCCACGGATTGCCCGTTGACAGCACGGCGCGGATCTCCACGGTATGCTCCCAGCCGCGCTCGGCGTTGATGTCGTGGTCGATGGCGACGACCTCGAACACGCTGTTCACGCGCGACAGCGAGTGCACCACCGACACCAGGTGGCGGTCGAAGCTGATGTCCAGGATCTCGGGCAGCGCATTCTTGACCGACGCCTCCAGGATCGGAGTGGGGTGGGCGCGGGCCGACAGCATGTATTGGGCGTAGTCCTGCGCATACAGCGCGTCGCCGATGAAGTCGTTGGCGAGCGTCTGCTCGTACCGCCCGTACAGGCTGCGGCTGTAGTCGTCCACGGCGTCTACGGAGATTTCCGACCGCCGGTGCAGTGGGTACCCGCGGGCCTGCAGTTTCACGAGCGCCACCTGGTCTCCGGACCCGTTGAACAGCGTCACCACCACCGACACCCCGCCCGCGGTCACCCGCGCGCTTGCTGTCCCCGTCCGGTCCAGCCCCGTGCCGTCCGGCGACGTGTTCAGTAGCCAGTCTGCCGAGCGCACCACACTGACGCTGGTGGCCGGCGTCAGCCGTTCACCCGTTATCGGGTCAACGTATGCCAGCTCGACCCCCAGGTAGCCGCTGGCGGGAATGGTCGGCGGCGAGCCCACATACGTTGCCACCACCTGCGCCGACCCGGCCACCTGACGGGGGCGCGCCTCAATGCGCATGCGGTTGAGCAGCATCCGGGTGTCGTAGGAAATGGACCACGTCCAGTATCGGGACAGCGTGAACACGGCGGCGCTGAGAACCGACCAGTACCTGTCACGGACAACAATCTGGCTGGGCTGCAAATCCACATGTGATTGAGGCCGCGAGTACAGCACGGCCCCTCCATAGCGCATCAGCTCCTGAATGGCCGCCAGCGCCGGCTCGTCCCGAAACCACGCGTACGGGACGACCTCTGCCATGCTGTCGACGGCAACTGTAGCGCCGGACAGACTGGCCGCGCTGAGCACGCCCAGAAATGCGGAGCGGATATTGGTGGACACCATCATCGGCGGTGAGACCCTGCGGACCTGCAGGTCGCGCAGCCCGTCGGCAGCGACGATGTGCGCTGTCTGGCGCGACCACGCCGGGCTGAGCGCCCACTGCTCAATGACGCTCCGGGCAATCCTGCGTGTGCTACCGGCGTAGGTGGCCTGCACCAGTATCTCGTCGCCCAGGGCAGCGCGGCTGTATCGGCCGTCGCGGTTGTCCAAGACCACGTCGACGCGACCCGGCCGCGGGCTGTCCAGTGGGCCGAACAGCTCGGAGGAAATGGCCACCCGCAGGGTATCGCTCGTCAGGCCACGGAAACTCGTCCAAGCATGTACAATGCCCGTCCCCACCACGACCCCGTGTTTGCCCGACGGACTGCGGTCATATACCGTAGTCCCCTCGGCCTCGTTTATCGGCCAATACGCCACCAGGTCAGCCTCGTCGCCGCGCAGGCGACCGTACCGGTCCCTGGCAATGCGGTCGGCGGACAGCGCGACACGCCATATGCGCGCCTCGCCTATCACTGCGATATTTGGGTAATTGACGATGCCACTGGTCGGGGTCGCCGCCGCCAGATACACCGGCCCGGACGCCGTGGACAGCGGGCCGCCAACCGTCCGGGTGCCCACAAGCGCCCCGTCCAGATAGCCCGCCAGCGTCGTGCCGTCATAGGTCATAGCCATGTGATACATGGTGCTACTGCTTAGTGCGGGCCCTGTAATGTCATACCATACGCCGCCAACGTTGACGGCCGGCCGAAACACCTGCACGCTGTTCGTACACACGGTGAGCATCCAGGCATCTGGGCGCGCGGCGGGAACCACGGACTCGAGTGGGCCGCCGGGCATGGAGTACCACACTTCGACCGTAATTGCTGACGTCAGCCCGTCCCCCGAGTCGACCCGCACGTAGCCGCCATAGACCCGCAACATCAGCCTGCGCTGCACGACGCCGTAGGTCACAGACATACTGTCACCGCCGCGTCACCGCCGGATCAGGCCGTAGCGCCTTTCGAAGCGCGCCCACGTGATTTCGTCCGCCAATAGCGGCCCGAACACATTGATCACGGGGCCGCCAGCCGGGCGGCGGTCACCCGCTGCAGCCAGCGGCTGGACAGTCACCCGCTCCGGACCGCGCTCGCCGACGACCAACCCCGTCGGGCGGGTGGCCAGGATTTCTCCGCCCGACTGGAACGCCACCACGCGCCCCCCACCCCCACCGCCACCGCCACCGGCATCGGCGGGCTGCGTCAGCGCACTGATCAGGTCGGCCCACCACCGCTCGCGCTCAACAGTGGGCAAAGCCGCGACCGGAGCCGCCACCGCAATCGGCTGCGGAGCGGCCGCCGTCGCGACCACGCGCGCTCCGGGCAGTGTCGGACCGCCCAGCGGGGCAGCCACCCATGTATCCATGCGCGCGGCGGCCAGCACCGGCAGGGCCACGCGCTGCAGCTGCGTGGCGGCTCCGGCGGTCAGCGGCCCGGGCTCGCTGACCACAGCCACGAGCGGGCGCGCGGCGGTGGCCAGCACGGGCTGCACGATGACCCGCTCGGGTCGGGCCTGCCCCACGACCAGCGGTGTCGGACGGGTCGCCACGATGATCCGCGCGGGACCGCCAGCCAGCGGCTGGACAGTCACCCGCTCCGGACCGCGCTCGCCGACCATGATGCGCGTCGGGCGGGTCGCGATGAGCTGGCCGCCGGTCTGCAGGTGTATGCCCAGCAGCCCGAAGATGAACGAGACGGCCTGCATGGCCAGGCGCACCAACCCGATCTGCTCGATGATCTGCTCGACGGCCTTGCGCCAGATCGCCGCCCACAGGTCGGCAAACGTCGCCGTCCCGGTCAGGATGCCTACCAGCGTGTCGGAGACGGTGCGCCGGACGGAATCGGCAAATTCCCGCTGCTTGCGCTCCATCTCGTCCATCTGCGCGACGAGGTCATCGAGTTCGCGCGCGATACTCTGAATCATGTCGTTCCACAGCTGGGTCTTCATGGAAACGTCGTCGGTGCTCTGGGCCGCCGACCGAATGGTCAGGCCGTACGCGCGCGTCGCCTCAGACGCCTGCCGGTTGCCCTCGGTGATGCGCGCCAATAGTTGCTGGTACTCCACCCACGCCGGCGAGCGCAAGAAGGCCCGCTCGGCTTCGGACGCCACGCCCTCATAGGCCTTGCCGGCGGCGACCAGACTGGCAATGTGCGCCGCGAACGCCCGCTCGCGTTCGGCGGCCGCCCGCTGCAGGGCCTCCCGCTCGCGCTGCAGTGCCTCCTGACGCCGCTGGGCCGCCCGGGCCTCCTCATCGGCCAGCCGCTGCAGGGCCTGGGCGGCGAGCAGCTGGCCGCGGGCGAAGTCAGCTGCGGACAGCTGGCCCTCGCGCTGCGCATGGCGGAGCTGTTCAGAGGCCGCCGCCGAGCGGGACGCCATGGCCGCATATGCGGCCTGCGCCTCGGCGGCCCGGTGCGCCGCCTCCGCCTTCTGGCGCATCACCGCCACGACGGCACCCCCGACGGCCACAAGCGCACCCAGCGCGGCGACCGCAATGCCCACCGGCCCCGACAACAGCCGTACGGCGTTGGTCAGCAACACCGTCGTACCGGCGGCCAGCTGGGCCGCATTGCGGTACAGTGACAGCCCCGCACTGACCAGCGTGAGGTTGACCGTCAGCTTTTCGAGCTTGTCTTGCAGGTCCTGATTGCCGCGTGCGAAAATGCTTAAAATCGCCGCCGTGCCCTGCAGCGTCTGCGACAGGTCTCGCACGCTGGCCAAAAACGCGCGCTGTTCGGTGGTGAGGTTGCGCACCGAGCGCCCCGCGCGGTCGGCGGCGTGCTGGGCGCGCTCGTATGCCTGCCGGGACTGCTCGGACGCCCGCTGGACATGCTCGGACGCCTGTTGAACGTCACTGCCGAATTTGCGTGCGGCGGCGGCTGCTTGCTCAAAGCCGGCGGCGGCTTCGGGGGCGCCGCTGAGGACAATGCGAATGCCGACCTCAGCCATGGCGGGCGGCGCGCATGCGGATCTTGGCGGCCAGGTACGCGGCCTCGTCCAGGCTCAACTGTCCGACCTCGTCAGGTCCCCATCCGTAGGCGGCGGCGAAGGCGTCGAGCCACTCGCAAAAGGGTCCGCCCCGCCTATGGCGTCTGCGGTGGCCCGGGCCAGCTGTTCAGCGACCGCGCGGAACTGCTCAGGGGTCAGCGACCACACCAGCTCTGCGTCAATGCGCGGCTCGATCTTGCGCAGCAGGTAGGTGACGTAGCCGACCTGGTCGTCCAGGTTGTCGGGGTCGGCCAGCTTGCTGACAGTGATCCCGGCGCGGCGCATCTCGCGCAGGTCGCGCATGGTCAGCGGCGGCATGCCGGACAGGTCGACGTCGTACGGCCCCACGCGCACGCGCATGGTCATCACCACGCACTTTGGATCGTCGTCAGCGCTGCGACCCAAGCGCTCGTAGGGTTGTTGAGCACCTTGCCTTCGGCCTGGACCACCAGCCGCTCGCGGCCGGGGATCGACAGCGGGTAGGCCGTCCAGACTACCCGCGGAAAGCGCAGCGCCAGCTGGAACGAAGCGGGTTGCGTCCACGTCACGAGCAGGGCACGTTCGACCTGATTCTGGAACACCAGCCATTCGCTGCGCGCCAGCGTCGCAGTCAGCGCCACCCGGGCCTGTACCGGGCCGCGGCGGACAAACGACACGGGGAGCTGCGAGCCCAGCGCGTACACGGGCTCAATGGGTGTCTCCAGCGTCACCGTCAGCGCGTCCGCGTCGACCGCTGCCCCGCCCAGCGAGACGCTGCATACGGAAAAGTCGGCTGGCGCCCCGGGGGAGGCCGGATATGTCGGGTTCACGGCGGCCGTCGTATCGGCGCTGCGGCCGACGAGGGCAACGGTGGCCTGCGCCGCCTGGTTGGCGGCCACGCCAATGGTCACACGCGACACCTGGGAGTCCCTGACCCGGTGCACCTGGTTGGCGACGGAGTCGTACAATGCGTGCCACGTATATGCTGGTAGCGGCGCCTGAGTCAGCGCGTCCGCGGGTGCCGCCGCCCACGTAGTGGTCCACAGGACGCCCGATGCGACGACCGTCACGGATCGGCTGCTTTCGCCCAACGCAGCATTGAGCACGTGCCCGATCGTCAGCAGGTTGATGGGCAGCACGGCCTCCATCTCCACCCGCTGCGCGCCCGCCATATCGTCAGGCTCCAGCACCCCGCCGACAACATTGGCCGTCTCGAACCGATCGATGACCAGCGCGTTCCCGCCCACAGACAGTGCGGGCAGGAATGCTGAGGCCGCCACGGGTGTGCCCCATGCGCTTTGCTTGCCCAGCCCCACGTATCCCCGCATGCCGTATGGACCCGCCATGACGCATTCCTCCTAGGTGGTGGCCTCGACTTCGACGGCGACAACCACCTCGCCACCGATGAACAGGTGGTCGCCTTCCTGGCCCGTGAAAAACTCGCCGCCTTCCAAAAACAGAAAGTCCACCTTGCCGCCCAGCGTCCGGTCGCCCATCAGGGCGACTTCCACCTGACCCAACAGGTCGTCACGGCGGCGGGCGACGTCCGCAGCCGAGCCCAGACCCGATTCCCAGCACTCACACACATAGTGCACCCGAAACCGTGTCCGCGTGCCGGCGGCAATGGGCTGCGGCGCGGTCGTCTCGCGCCGGACCGCGCGCACGTTGACCCATGGCGTACGCTCGAAGCCCATCAGCACGTCGCGCTCGACGGTGACCACGGCCTGCGGGATCTGTGCGGCTACGCGCGCCCGGATGGCGTCGGCGATGCCCGCATAGTCGACCCGGGCCACCTTAGCCTTCCTCCAGCAGCCGCCGGATCTGTTCTTCCAGCACGGGCGTCGCCACCGCCTCCACCTCCGCCGCAGACGGCAGAAACGGCCGCGGGGGCTGGCCCGGATGCTGCGCGCGCGCGGCAAAACGACGGCCGATGCGCAGCGCCTTCGCCCGTACGGGCGCCAGCGCGTGCGGGGAGGTTCCGCCTTCGTACCAGTGCGCTTTCGGGTTGCGCGTGCGCACCGTGACCTCGTCGTCGGTCGTGCGGACGCGCCACGACCGGCGCAGCTTGAACCACCGCGGCCGCCGTTCCGGCTGGCGGCGGGACGGCGACCGCTGCACCACCAGTCGCTTGATGGCGACGCCCACGCGCCGCAGCAATGTCCGCCGTCGGCTCAGGAGCCGCTGGGCTACGCCTCGTAGCGCGCCGTCGGCGTCAATGCTCACGGTCATGCGTACGGCGATCATAGGCCTCGGCGGCTGCGTTCAGTGTCCACCTTGTCGACGTCCACCAGGTGCTCCTCCCACGGCCCCTCCCAGTGGGTCGGGTGGAACCCCTGGGTCGTGCTGACCACCGGAGCCGCGTCGGCGGATGCCCCCAGCACCACCCCGGAGCTGCTGACCAGCGCCAGCGCCCCGGACGCCAGCTGGTCCAGCGTGTCGACGGCCTCTTTGTAGCGGTCCGGCCACGGCGACGCGTTCAACCGCTCGGCCGTGAACAGCCGCTGGACCAGCAACAGGTAGATGGCAATGTCGGTCGTCACGGCCTGCAGCACCGGGTAGTCTTCTCGTAGCGGCATGGTGTACCGGCGAGCCAGCTTGGCTTCGCCGATGGCCTGTGCCTTGCCCAGAAACAGCGCGATGTCCGCCGACGTCACCTCAGACACCGAGCCGATATCAGGTAGTGTCTGCAGGACGTACGACACGGTGGACCAGCTGACGGGCAAGCTCGGTAGTGGCATGGGTTATCTGCGCACCCACACGGCCAACATCGTCGACACCAGTAGCCCCAGCACCCACCACAGGCGCGCGTCCAGCCCGCGCATGCGTCCGGTCAACGCCTGTAGCGACTGGGAGATGTGGGCGACGTGGTTGTCCAGCCTCTCTTCGATGCGCACCAGACGCACCTCGAGCTGTTCCAACCTGTCGGCCGTCTTCATTGTCGTCCTCACCAGTACGGAGACGCCAGCGGCGTCGTGACCTGGCGCACCCGCCACGACAGCTCGGCCTCGACGTCGTCGGCCGTCGCAAACCGGCCGCTGTGCTGGACCGGCGGCGACTGGTGACCGTCTTTGGACGCTACCACGGTCCAGCTGACCTCGACGCCCTCGCCCAGCACCCGCAAGGCCGCCGTCACGTACTCCAGCGCCTGATCGGACAGATAATGCGCCCTGCCGCGAAAGTGCGTCCGCCACAACTCCAGGACCCGCCGGCAGCGCTCGCGGACGGCCGGGGTGACCCGGCCTCCAGTGTGCTCCAGTTCGTACGTCACCAGGTGCATCTCGTCCCGCATCAAGAACAACTTGGTGATCTGCCGGTCCGGGTAGTCCTGGGCGTCCCGCACAACTAGTGGCAAGTTGCGCCAGAATTTGGCGCGACGGCCCCATTCGGACAGATACCCCACGTGGGCGATGTGGACATCGGGCAGCACCACCGTCAACCCCGGTCCTTCGCCGATGGCATATTCGGGGTGCTCGTGGGCGCGCCCCCAAAATCGCATGCACACGCCATCGGCGCGCGGGCGGCGCCGGAACAGGCGCACGGGGCGGTCGGGCGGAAACGTGGTGTCCACCGCAAAGTGGTGCTGGGAAATCTGGTATCCGTCATACACGTTGGCGCGCAAATACTTGTGCACGGCGGCAGGATTGACGAGTCGCTCGTCTGTGTCGATCCACAACACCCAGTCCATGCGGCACGCGTCCAGCGCGGCGTTGCGCGCAGCGTCAAAACCGGCCTGCAGCGGATCCGGGGCGGAAACGATACGGGCGCCGAACTGCTGCGCCAAGCGCCTGTCATCGTCGCGCATGCCGCAGTCACCGATCACGATCTCGTCGGCCACGTCCACCAGACTGCGCAAACACCACCCCAGTGTGTCCGCGCACCCTGGCCCCGCGATCAGCATGGCGGACACGGTCTGGCGGGGGTTGACCTGCCACCGCTTGCGCTCCAGGTCAATGGGCCGTGCGGGCCTGGGTGGATCCGACCGGCGCCAGCTGACCAGGTAGTGGCCCAGCACCTCTCCTGTGCGGTCGCGGTCGCGCATGCCGGGCACAGCGACGATCTCCACGCCCTCTTTGTCCGCCAGCATGTCGTGCAGGTCGGACCGCGAAAACTCCCACAGGTGCGCGCGAAACGGGTACGGGTCAGGGTCGGGACGGCCCGCATAGCCCGGCGTCAGGTATTCCCACGGACCATACGGCACGGTCAGCAACACCCATCCGCCCGGAGCGACGCAGCGCTCCCAACTGTCCAGCCATTCCCACGGACACGGGACGTGCTCCAGCGTCTCGCCGACAAACAGCAGGTCAAACGGCCCACCATCCGGACCCAGATCGTCCGGGCCGTCGGCGCGCAGGACCGACATGGCATCGGGCCGTAGGGCGTGGGCGTCACGCACGGCCTGCGCGCACTGCACCGACGCCTGTGCGATGTCCACAGCAACCCACCGCTGCACCTGAGGCAGCTCATTGAGCAGGCCCACCGACATCGTCCCCTCGGCGCAGCCGACGTCCAGCACGCGGCGGATCTGCGGGCGCGCAGCAATCCAGTCGCGCACCAAGCCAAACCGTGTCATGCTTCTGGCGGCGTCCAGATTGGGCACGTGCGTCTGGCCGATGGCCTCGTACTGCATCCTGTAGTCCGCGGACCTGTCGGCCCAGCCCCAGTGCCGGTCGATGCGGCCCCGGACCTCGGCAGCCAGCTCGCCGTCCGCATCGCGCAGGGTGTGCCGCGCGACCACGATATCGCTGCGACGGACAAAATGCAGCGCGGTCCGCACCGGATCAGCAGCGCGCTCGCGCAGCGCGCGCTCCCACGCCTGCGACCAGTCCCGTGCGACGCCCGACCAGTCCAGCGCCTGTGCGCGCGACCGGCCGGCGCGCCCCGCCCGCTCGCGCGCATCGGGGTCGCACAGGTAACGCAGCGCGGCCTCGGCATACGCGTCGGCCTGGTCGACGGGGTCCCCGTCCACCAGCGTGCCCGCCCCTGGCGCCACCGTTTCCGGCAGCGCCCCGGCTCGCGCCGTGACAACAGGCAGCCCGCACGCCTGGGCCTCCATGGCCGAGATGCACGAGACCTCCCGGAACAACGGCATCACGGGCGACGGCGTCGGGTACAGATACACCGACGCGCGCGCGTAATGGGCGTACAGCGCGCTTTTCGTCAGGTGCCCCAGCCAATGCACATTAGGCGTGCGCGCCATCAGCTCGCGGATGCGCGCGTAAAACTCTACCAGCTCGCGCGTCGGATTCTCGTACCCGCACACCCACAACACGGCGCGCGGCTCGCGCCGCACGACGCGCGGCCAGATATGCTCCAGCAACACGTCCAGGCCGCGCTCGGGGCGCGCAGCGTAAACTGCCACCGGATCGCGCTGGCGGGGAGCTGCGGCCAGCGCCTCGTCGACTGCGCGCAGGTCCACGCCGTTGCGGGTCACGTAGACCGCGTCGCGGGGCAGGCCCCAGGCATCGACGAGCTGGTCAGCATGATACCGCGACAGCGCCAGCACGGCATCCACGGCCCACAGCACGCCGCGCGCGACGGGAGCCTGGCGCACCAGACCCATGTCGTGACACCACAGCCATCGCAGGTGGCTAGTCAACTGCACGGCGCACCATTCGGGCATGCGCTGGATGACCGTCACGTCATGCGGCACCTGGGTCGCGTACTCCTGCCACGCCGACAGGGGCAGATATTCGACGCCGTCATAGTCGCCTGGCGTGCCGTTGCTGAACACGGTCACCTGGTGCCCGACGCGGCGCAGGGCATCCGCCATGCACACGCCAGCCGTCTCTGCCCCGCCCAGCGACCGGCTCCGCAGGATCTGCGGGTCGGCGGGCAGACCCGGGATGACCAGTACTATGCGCATTACCGGCGCCCCCTCCGAAGCCGCCGCATCAGCACGGGCATGGACTGCCGGCGGCGCGAGCCATTGGTCGCGCCGCCGCCGGGGCCCGTGACCGTCCCGTGGGCCACTATCTGGGCGCCCCCGACAGCCGCAAGTGCACCCGCGATGGTCAGCCGAGCTCCCGCAGACAGTGTGGTTGCGCCGACCATCTGTGACTGCGCGCCAAACGCCACCCGGCCGGCCGGAACCGCCTCCGCGGCTCCCACCATGGAGGCCTGACCCTTGATGAGCATCCCCCCAAGCGCTGACATGTCGGCCGCGCCAGCAAGCGCCGCGCGCCCAGTAGCGGTCAGTCGGCCCGCGGCCGACACCCCCGCCGCCCCCACCATCGAGGCGCGCCCCACAGCCGTCACGCGGGCAGCAGGCGACATGCTGGCCTGTCCCGCCCACGACGCCCGGCCCCCCATCACCACCCGGCCGGCCGGAACCGCCTCCGCGGCTCCCACCATGGAGGCCTGACCGCGGATCAATAGCCCGCCCAGGGCGGACAGCTGAGCCTGCCCGAGCATTGACGCCTGCCCCGGTATGGTCAGGCCGCCCGCGGCCGACATCCCCGCCGCCCCCACCATCGCAGCAGACCCCGCAGCCACCAGGCGACCGGACGCCGACACGCTGGCCGCACCGACCATCTGGGCGGCCCCGGTGATGACTGCGCCCGCAAACGACAGGTTCTGCGGACACTCCAGGTATGAACCACGCAGGGTCCCGTCCGCGCCATTCAGGCCGACAGTCAGCGTATATGACGCAGCCATACCCTGGACTGCGTGTGCCCATACCTCCAGCACCAACACGTCCTGGGCTGATACGTTCAGGGCGGCGCCGTTAAATGTCACCGAGACGGCCGTTTCGGTCGTCGGCCACTCAGAGCCGATCGTTGTGTCCGAATCCCAGATGTACCCGACCACCTCACCGGTGGACGGCCTGTAGGCATACAGCGACAGGATTAAATATGCGTTGGCCGCGGCATTGGACTCCGCCACCGATAGCCGTAGTGTCCATGTCTGGGCCTGAATCGTCTGGGCGGCCAGGGGGGAGCTCGTGAACCTGGCAATGTACAGATCCTGGTGGGCTGTCTGCGCCAGCGTGGTAATCGTCTTCGTCACGCCGCTGGCGCCCGCCGTCGTGTTGAGAGATCGATCCTCGTAGCCCGCCCCGGAGTTGCCTTTGAACGTCCCCACGGGCAGTGCGGCAGACTTCTCGCCATTCGAAGGCGCGTTGGGCGAGGCCAGATCCCGCAAGAACAGCCTGGTCGCCATGTCAGGCCAACACGCGGTATGTCAGCGGGCAGCACCCGCGGAAGTCAGGTGTCACGGGAACGTCCAACGACGCATCGGGATGCGAGGACAGCCTGCCGTACCGCCTGGACAGCTGTTGGAGATGGCCGTAGTCCGCAACACGAACGGGGCCGTCCGGGGTGTGCACAGTCGCCCCCACCAGGCAGAACCCGCGCATGTCACAGACCCCGAACACCTCCCAGCGTTCACCCGTGGACAGCCTGCGATACCGCCAGTACCCGGCTCGCGCGGCCTCCAGCACCACGTCGGGGTCGCAGGTCGGACGGGGACGGGTGCTATCGTTCGATGATGTCCAGGTCCCCTGCGGCAAACTTGAACGTGTCGCCCTGGCCGACCGTCTTGTTGGCGGCCAGCGACCCGTAGTATAGCATATTGCCAGCGGTGGCCGCGTCCAGAATGGCCGCTGCCACAATGGTCCCCCAGTCCGCCGTTGCGGTGGGGAACACGATGTCCTGGGCGTTGTCCACGACGTAGCCGCCGCCTGCCTCGGCCGCCGCCAGATTCCACCTCGGCGTGCTGGCGTTGGCGTTCTCATACACGATCTGGCGGGCGTACCCTCCGCCGGACACCTCGGTGCCCCCGCCGGTCTCGCCCGGGGCAGCCGTGTACAACGCCACGTATGTCGTCGGAGACGTCAAGGTGACTTTATTCAGAACGTGGTCGAGAATTTTTTGTTCGAGGTAGTCCGTCTTGGCACTCATGTGTGCACCCCGACCGGCACCTCACCGGACTCCCAGCGCAGCGCCCGGGCCACGTCATCGTCGCTCCAGGTCGCCGGCCATGCGTGTTCGCTTTCCCCGTACCGGACCACCAGCAGTGCCTGCGGCCATGGCCACGGACCGCGCCCCCAGACCAGCACCGCCGGACGCCCCGTCCGCGCGGTCATGCGCTGCGCCCACGCGGCGATCGCGGGGTGCGTGCCCATGCGGCGCACGTGCTCTGCGTAGCGCATCCGCCGGTCCTCCACAACGGCCCGCAGCGGGTCGCGGCCGTCGTGCAGGGCGCGCATGGCCAGGCCGACTTCGCGCTCGCGTATCTCGTCGGCAGTCACCCAACCGGCTGGTACATACGTGCGTGGTGGCGGGGCTGCCCGCCGGCGGAAGAGTCTCATCGCCGCAACTTGACGATGACCACGAAGGTCCGCGTGTCCGTCTGTGCCACCGACGACTCCAGACGCAGAAACGGGAATGGAAACGCCACGTCCTGCAGCGTGACCGCCCGCTGACCGGGCCCCAAAGCCCACGCCCAGTCGCCGGAGCCAGCCGGATTCGTCAGCCGCACGAAGTTGGTGACCGGATCCCAGCTACCCTGCAGGTACACCTGGCCGCTGGTGACCGCTGGCGCCCACAGCCCGAACAGGTCCGCGCCGATGACGGGCACCACGTCGGACAGGGTGGCGCCGGACGCAATCGTCGTGAACAGCGCCTGGTGCGGCATGGGGCCTTTAGCTCGCCCGCCACACGAGCCACATCACCGTGGTGTCGCGCGCCACCGCCACCCCGTCGCTGGTGCCGACGACGAAACCAACACCCGGATTGATGGACCGGACCTCGAATGTCCGCGTGAACCCGCTGGCCTGGTTGGTCGCGGCCTGCGCCGCCAGCAAGATAATGCTGGCGGACTCCACGACGGGCGTGGAGACCACCCGTGTGACGGCCCCGCTGGGGACCGTCGTCGTTCCTGCCCACAGACCCGTGCCCCTCGGCGGCGCCGCGAACACGCCGCGCAGGCGGGCGCTGGGAATCCACGGCATCGTCTATTCCTCCTTGCGGCGCCGGTCCAGCATGCGGCGGGCGGCCTCGTCAACGTCAACGGAGAACGACTCCAGCGGCCTGCCCGCCGACCGGGCGATGGCCGCCCACACACCGCGCGGGAAATCGTACACCTCTCCGCGCTGCAGCCTGCCGACCGTCACCGTGACCAGCCGCCGCATCACAGCGTCCCCAGAATGCCGTACGACAGGTCTTTGCCGACGATCTTCTCGTCGGCCCAGTACTGGACCTGGATGACCTCGGTCGCCCGGCCGGGGTCAGGGTCACGGTACGTCAGCACCTGCATCGGCTCCGGGAACCCTTCCGGCTTCCACGTGAAGCTGACGCCGAACGCCACGGCATCGAGCCCCGCCACCGCATCGGGCACGTACGCCAGGATGGCGTTGTAGCCCCAAATGTTCACCAGCGATGCGGGGGCCGTCTCGGCCGCGACGTTTTTGACGCCGGCCGCCACCAGAATGCGGTCGACCTCGAACACCTCCGCCAGCCTGTCGGCGGCAGGCAGACCCTGCGCGCGCCCCGGGCCGAAGGCGGCCTCCAGGACCGCCGGGTGGCGCCGGACGACACGGTAGGTGTCCTTGTCCAGCACGAGTGTGTTGGCGTGCAAGCCGGTACGGCTTTCGATGAACGCGTGGCCGCTATTGACGTCGGAGACCGGGTCGGAGTTCGTGTAGTCCGACCACTTGGCCGTGCCCGTCAGCGACACGTAGCTGCCCAGGTTCGTTCCGGAGGTCACCATGCTCGCCACACGGTTTTCGCGATCCCTGGCCAGCATGTTGACGACCAATGCGGTCGTCTGCTCGCGCAGGCGAATAGCGCGATCCTGGTTGGCCAGGTCTTCCAGGGCAATTTCGCCAGCCAGCGCATAGCCACGGACCGCGTACGCGTCGGAGCTGACCCGGAACTCGACCCGCGCCGGCGACGCACGCCGTGCCCGCAGGGCCGGCGCGATCCGCAGCCAGCTGTCGGGGTCGATCAGGTAGTAGCGGTCCGTCTCGTGGTCCACGGCAACGGGCGGGAACAGCTGCCCCGCCACGTAGCCCGCGTCCGTCCCCTGGAACTGCTTGAATGCCAGCGTCGACAGTGGCGCATCGTGGTGGACGTCCCGCCCCGTGGCGGGCTCGCCCGCGTAGATCTTGCGCAACGCCTTGACCGCGTAGATCATCGTCGCAACCCCCCTACAGAGTCAGCCGCCACGGGCGGACGATCTCGGCCGTGATGACGTCACCGGCCGCTGCCGCCGCTTCCAGGGCGCGCCCGATGACGTAGTCACCAGACGTCGCTGCCACGGCACGACCGCTGCCGTTGGTCGTGATCAGGGCATTGGCAGTCAGCGCAGCGCCCGCGGTGACCTTGCCCAGCCCCAGCAACAGCACGGATGCGGCTTCGCCTGCCCGCGGCTTGTTCAGCAGCACCCCCCACAGGCCCGAATCGGTGTCCAGCGACGCCACGTTGACCGTGCGGTCGGCCGCCGCAAGCCGCACGAGGTGATACTGCTGGTTGGTCAGGTCGGCCGCGGCGCGGCCGGTCTCCACCCACAGATGCCGGAATTCAGCCATGGTCATGCACCTCCAAGATACTCGGAGGCCAGCGCCGGATCGTCAGCAAGCACGTGGCGCACGGCCTCCGTGTACTCCCACCGGCGCTCCGCTGCGAGCTTGCGCGCGCGCCGGTCCACCTCCACCGCCGCCTCGGTGCGCGTGCGGGGCCGCGATGGCAGGTCGCCGCGCGACACCTCGCCCCATCCGGCGGCCATCGCCGCCCGCAGGGCGTCGACGTGCGCCCGCAAGGCATCCTGCGGCACCCCGCCCGCAGCCAGCTGCTGTAGCGTTTGCGCCACGCTGCGCGGCAAGCCGTCAAACGACAGCGCGGCGGACGCTGCCGGCCGCTGCGGCTGCTG
The DNA here is from genome assembly GCA_031459385.1 of Candidatus Fervidifonticultor secundus. Classification (GTDB taxonomy): domain Bacteria; phylum Sysuimicrobiota; class Sysuimicrobiia; order Sysuimicrobiales; family Humicultoraceae; genus Fervidifonticultor; species Fervidifonticultor secundus. The sequence continues at coordinate 32,980 of JAVKIP010000025.1, forward strand.
CAACGCCGCCACCGCCTCCTGAAGGGCCGCCAGCATGGCCGCCAGCTCGTCCACGCGGCGGCGCAGGTCGTCCAGGGCCTGGTCCAGATCGGGCCCGCCGATATGCTCAGTGTGTGGGCGGGCGGCCTCAGACAGCAACCCCGCCCGCAGGCACGCCTGCTTCAGCGCATTGCAGAACGCCGCGGGATCATCGGCAAACCGACCCGCGTCGTCCATACACCGCGTGCGGAACCCTTCGTCCGGCGCCCACTTCTCGCACAAAGCGCGGAAGGCTGCCGAAGGCATGTCGCCCGGCAGCTCGTACGTACCATCCGGGTTGCGCCGCACATGAATGGCCGTAATGTTCTGCTCGGCCATCTTCTGTGCGCACGGCGCGCAGAACTTCTCCATCATCTCGCGCGTGATCGTCAACCTGTCCTGTGTGGGCATAGGTGCCTCCCCGACATGGTAAACGCGTACGGATCCCACGGTCATGGCGGGCCGCGCGTGCGGCAGGCCCGACACCGCGGGGATGTTCGCGCCCAGCAGTGCCACGGCGCCCAGCACCCGCGGGTAGACCACGCCGTCCCGCTCCAGGTCCCAGTACACCTCGGCCGACGCTGGCCCGTATTTGTGCTCGCGCAGCGCCTGGCACACCTGCGGGTCCACGTCCGCCACGTCCGCCAGCAGGCGGTCGCCGTCCACCCGCAGACCCACGACCCATCCGACCGCGGGCGCGCCGGGGTCGTCCACATGACCCAGCTTCAGCGGCGGGGTGAAGCCCACGCGGGTGAACGCATCTGCCATGGCGCGCAGGTCGTCCACGGTGTATGTGTCACCGTTCCAGGTGCCCGCGCGGAAGACCACCCAATCCCGGATCTCACAGTGGCCGCGGGCCGCCTTGCTGGCCTCAATGGCGCGCAACTGGTCCAGGGCCTCCTCGCGCGTATCATGACACCCCAGCACGCGCTGGCCCGCCTCGTCCAGCACGCACCATTGGTCTCCGCGCTGTTCGATGATGTATGTCTTGTACATCCCGTTCCCACAAAAGCGCCGCGGGCGGCTGCTTGCACCGCCCGCGGCTATGGACTTTACTACTTCCCACAAAAGCGCCGCGGGCGGCTGCTTGCACCGCCCGCGGCTAGGAGGTGAGGGCGACTCGCACACCCCGGGGGGACACCGGAGGGCTTCGGGCGTGTACGAGCGCCAGTATAGACTTTACTACTGCCACCGCATGCGTGTCAAGCCCCCGGACTGGCTGGACCGGCGGCCTCCGGGCTAGCAGGCGGGAACCGCAGCATGCGCCGGATGAACTCCTCGTCGGCGGCGCCCGAGCGCACCACACCAGCGCCCACGGCGGCCATCCACCTGTCCAGGATGTCCAGGCGGACCTCGTCGGTCAGTGGCAGCAGCCGCCAGATCGGATACGGGCCGGACGGCCAGTTGACATCCACGAGGCGCCTCACCACCTGCTCATTGACTGCCTCAGTCAGGTCGCCTCGGAGCTTTTCGATGATCAGCAAAAACACGTCAAACGAAATCCGGGCGCGCGCATACGAGCCGACGGCCCCTTCGGTGGTCAGGCCCAGCAGCCCCGGCATCAGCACCGCGCGGGCGATTGCTCGGTCGTAGTACTCCAGGGCCGGCAGAAACACCCGCGTGGCCTGTCCCGCCAGCTCGGGCGTCCAGAACTCCAGCGACTGCGCGTCAGGGCGTGGAATCAGTCCGCCAGAGCCGGCCTGCAGACTTTCGATGAGCTTGTGCAGTTCTTTGGTCTGGTCAGGCGTGTAGCGGGTCGGGTCGTACAGGGCGTAGATCATCGGGATGCCCAACCGCTCCAGCAGCATCGCCAGCCACTTCAGCGCGTTGTCTTTCACCCACCAGTGCCGGAATGCCGCCTCTAGGTCCGACCGGCCGTACGGATTGCCGAACTCGGCGTCGTGGGTGAAGATCAAAAATTTGCCGGGCGGCAGGCGCTGCCCCATCTGCACCAGCCCCGTGATATTCCCGTGCGCGTCGAGCTCGAACGCGAAGTCGTGTGGGCGGCGCGTCTTCAATGCGCGCAGCCGCACAAAGTCCTTATACGGCCCGTCCGCGACACGCTCCCACACAAGCTCGGTGACGCTGTATCCGTACACCAAGGCGGACAACACCTGCCACAGGTCGTCGTGGAACGACCCCTCGACACTTTCCAGACACCATCGCACGAACGCTGCCCGCTCGGCGGCTTCCGGGGTGCTGTCTGGCGCCACCACCTCCCACCCCGTGGCCAGGACTGCGGCGCGTTTAAAGGATATGGCCGCCTTCACCTGGTCGTCGGCCATCATCCGGTCAAAAATCCCCAGACCCCGCGTGCCGACCAGCTGGCTGGGGTTCGGCCACCAGCCGCCCGCCCACAACCGCGGATCCGCAACGGCCAGCTCGCCCAGCGGCGGGGCCTGACGACTAGACAGCGCACGCCACGCCGCCCGAATCTGCGCTATGACCCCCATGGAGACCCCTCCCATGCCGCACTCCGCGGCGCCACGACGGCCGACGATATGTCCACGCTATCACTCGCAGGTACCCGCATTAACCGATCGATGGCCATGATGGCCGCCACAACGCCGTCAATGCGGGCGGCGCTGTGGGCTTTGTCGGGCCGGATATTCCCCGCGGGATCGGTCCGCACGGCCAAACCCTCGACCATCCACCGGAGCACGGGGTGGCCGCCGTGCATCAGCTGGCGCGCGATCACCAGCCGCTCAAATTCCCGCGACGGCGCCGACATGCCAAGCATTCCCTGGCTGATGGCCGCGATGGTCACGCCCGCAGACTCCAGCTGCTGGGCGAGCATGTAGCCCGGTGCGTATCGGTCCATGCCAACCTCGCGGATGCGCCACCGGGCGCAATCGGCCAACACGCGCTCTCTGACCATGTCATAGTTTATGGTGGCACCCGGGCAGACTGTAATCAACCCTTGCTGCGCCCACGACGCGTACAGATCGTGGTAGCGCGCCGACGGCTCCAGCTGCGCGGACGGAACCCAGAACGCGGGCAGGATAACGACGCGCCCGTCACGCGCCCGCACGGCCACCACCCATGCCGTCAGGTCCACAGACGTGGACAGGTCCAGACCGCCCGTGGCTGGGCAACCCACAAGCGCCTGTTCATCCACTGGGTCTCCGCAGGCATCCCAGGTGGCCATGTCCAGCCACCGGACGGATTGACTCACCCATTGGTTGAGGTGAAACCTGCGGAACGCGTTCTGGGCGGCGGGCGACCGCGCCGCGCGGGCGGCTTCTGTCCGCAGGTACTCCACAGACACCAGCGTGCCCAGGGCGGGATTCGCGGCCGCCCAGACAGTTTCGTCGGTCCAGTCTGCCCCTTCGGGGGCTTCGGCGATGTACGCACCGAAGGCCGGATCGGACACCGATCCCGCCAGCACCTGGCGCGCGTAGTCGTAGACCTCCCAGCAGATACTGGTGCGGTCGTAGCCCGCCGTCGTCGTCGCCAGCAGCAGGCCCGGCATGGACGTCGTAAGCACGTCCCACAGGTCACGACGCGCCTGGGTGTGCAGCTCGTCGAACACGACGCACGTCGGATGATATCCGTGGGCGCCGGCGGCGTCAGACGGCAGCACATGCAGGCGCGCGTTCAGGCTGGGGGCGCGAATTTCGCGTCGGTGAATCTGGCACAGCTGCGCCAGTGGGCTCCGGCGGACCATGCGGGCGCAGTTTTCGAAGACGATATCGGTGGCCTGCGCCTCGTCAGAGGCCACGATGAGCACCCGTGCATCAGGCGCGCAGAACCGGTGCAAAGCGACCACGGCGCCCAGCGTCGACTTGCCGTTGCCCCGCGCCACGGATACATAGGCGCGCTTGACGCCCGGACGCAGCGTGCGCGTCAGCACCTCCTCCTGCCACGCAAGCAACCGCACGCCCAGATACCGCGCGAACGTCAGCGGGTCGTCGACGGGTATGCGCACGCGTAACAAGCGTGGGCGTACCGCGATACGGGGCGGGCGGCCTCCGGCCATGGGAGCGTTTACTGCTTGTCGTCGCCTTCGAGGACGACGTCAGGCGCCTGCGGGGTAGTGTCCAGGTGCAGCAGCGCCAGGCATCGCACCAGCGCAGCTCGCAGCCGCGTTTCGGTGGCCGTCAGTGGATGCGCCCTGGCGCCCACGATGCGGCCATCGCGCCTGATCCGCGCGCGAACCTCGGCATAGTTCTCCCAAATGTCGCGCAACAGCGCGACCAGGACCTGACCGCGCGGATCCAGGTCATACGCGCTGTCCAATGCGTGCAGCGCGCGCTCCACGCGCGACTCCAGGTCGTCAGACGGCACGCGCTGACGTTGCCGCGTGTTTCGCTTCTTCTTCATCTTGTGACCACCCCGGGGCCCCGCGAGAAACTCGCGCGCGACTTTCTGGGTGGGGGGCCGGTGTAG
>JAVKIP010000026.1:0-30517 GCA_031459385.1 Candidatus Fervidifonticultor secundus
GGGGGACAACGTGACGATGACGGTGAAGCTGATCACGCCGGTGGCGCTGGAGGAGGGGCTGCGGTTTGCGATCCGGGAAGGCGGGCGGACGGTGGGCGCCGGCGTCGTCACCCGGGTGATTGAGTAGCCATGGCGGTCGCGCAGAAGATCCGGATCAAGCTGAAGGCGTTCGACCACCGCGTGCTCGACCAGTCGGCCGAGAAGATCGTCAGCGTGGTGCGCAAGTCCGGGGCGCGGGTCTCGGGCCCGGTGCCCCTGCCGACCAACCGCAACGTCTACTGCGTCATCCGCTCCCCCCATATCGATAAGGAGTCGATGGAGCACTTCGAGATCCGGACCCATCGGCGCCTGATCGATATCCTCGAGCCCACGCAGAAGACGGTGGACGAGCTGATGCACCTCGACCTGCCGGCCGGGGTGGATATCGAGATCAAGTTGTAGGGGCCACAGCCATGGCGGCCATTCTCGGGCGAAAACTGGGCATGACCCGCGTCTTCGACGACCAGGGCCAGAGCGTGCCGGTGACAGTGATCGAGGCTGGCCCGTGCGTGGTGGTGGACATGCGCTCGCCGGAGCGCGACGGCTACGCGGCGGTCCGTGTGGCGTTCGAGCCCGTCTCCGAGCGACGGCTGTCCAGGCCGCAGCGAGGGGTCTTTGCCCGACGCAGGCTGCCGGCGCACCGGATCATTCGGGAACTGCCGGCCCCCGAGGCCCCCCTGGAGGTGGGCCAGACCATCACGGTCGAGGCGTTCCAGCCCGGCCAGCTCGTCCACGTCAGCGGGACGAGCATCGGCCGCGGGTTCGCCGGGGCGATGAAGCGGCACGGGTTCGGCGGTCAGCGCGACTCCCATGGCGTCTCCCTCATGCACCGGGCCGTGGGCTCCATCGGGTCCTCCAACGTGGCGCGGGTCTTTCCCGGCAAGCGCATGCCGGGCCGGCACGGGCACGCGCGGGTGACCGTTCGGCGCCTCCGCATCGTGCGGGTGGACCCTGCGCGCAACCTCCTGATGGTGCGCGGCGCCGTGCCGGGCACCCGGGGAGCGCTGGTGATGGTCCGGACGGCGTAGGAGGCCGGGCATGGTGAGAGCGGTGGCAGTGGACGCGACGGGGGCACGGACGGGGGAGGTAGAACTCCCTGCCGCAATCTTCGGCCTCCGACCATACCGGCCTGTGATCCACCAGGCCGTAGTGATCGAGCACGGCAATGCCCGGCGGGGCACGCACGCCACGAAAACCCGCGGCCAGGTGCGGGGCGGTGGCCGCAAGCCGTGGCGGCAGAAGGGCACGGGGCGGGCGCGGCACGGGAGCCGACGTTCGCCGCTGTGGAAGGGCGGGGGGATCGTCTTCGGCCCGCGACCCCGCGACTACCGCCGCAAGCTCAACCGGCGGGAGCGGACTCTGGCGCTGCGCGCTGCGCTATCGGCCCAGGCCCAGGCCGGCCGCATCACGGTGCTCCACACGCCGCCGGAGGCGGCCCGGCCGCGGACGGCCCTGGCCGCGCGGCTCCTGGAGAGCGTGGGGGCTGCGGGGGGCGCCGTGGTGATCACCGGCGCGGCTGACGGGCAGCTCGCGCGCGCGGCGGCCAACCTGCGCGGCGTGCGGGTGGTGCCGGCCCGGCGGCTCCTGGTCCGCGCGCTGCTGGCGCCGAAGCCGATCGTGATCACGCAGGCGGCGCTGGCGGAGCTTGAGGAGGTGCTGGCATCGTGAACCCGCGGGAGATCGTCCGGCGGCCGATCATGACCGAGAAGAGCCTGCGGGGCAGCGAGGCCGGCAAGTACACGTTCGAGGTGGCGCCGGGTGCCACCAAGATCGCCGTGCGCCAGGCCGTGGAGGCCCTGTTCGCGGTCAAGGTGCGCAAGGTCAACATCATGAACCTCCGGGGGCGCGCACGGCGGCGCGGGCGCTACGTCTATACCACCGCGGGCTTGCGGAAGGCGATCGTGACGCTGGCCCCCGGGGCCAAGATCGACCTCGAGAGCCTGACGTAGAGCCTGGGAGGGCTGCGATGGGTGTGAAGACGTTCAAACCCACGACACCGGGCCGGCGCTTCATGACGGTGTCCACGTTCGAGGAGATCACCAAGCGGACGCCGGAGCGCTCGCTGGTGCAGCCACTCAAGAAGGCGGCGGGCCGGAACAGCCAGGGCAAGGTCACCGTCCGTCATCGCGGGGGCGGGCACAAGCGCCGGTACCGCGTGGTGGACTTCAAGCGTGACAAAGACGGCATCGTCGGCCGGGTGGCTGCCATCGAGTACGACCCGAACCGGTCGGCGCGGCTGGCGCTGGTGCACTACGCTGACGGCGAGAAGCGGTACATCCTGGCGCCTGTGGGGCTGAAGGTGGGCGATGTGGTTACCTCCGGCCCCGATGCCGATATCCGGCCGGGCAACGCGCTGCCCCTGCGGGCTATCCCCGTGGGGACGATCGTGCACAACGTGGAACTGCAGCCCAAGCGGGGCGGGCAGATCGTGCGCGCGGCCGGTGCCGGGGCGCAGATCATGGCCAAAGAGGGCGAGTATGTGCACCTGCGGTTGCCGTCGGGAGAGGTCCGGCTCGTGCACCTGGACTGCCGCGCGACGGTGGGCCAGGTCGGCAACGTCGAGCACGAAGCCACGAAGCTCGGCAAGGCCGGGCGCAAGCGATGGCTGGGCTGGCGCCCCACGGTGCGCGGGGTGGCTATGGACCCGGCCAGCCATCCCCACGGCGGCGGCGAAGGGCGCTCGCCGATCGGGATGCCGGGGCCGGTGAGCCCCTGGGGCAAGCCGACGTTGGGCGCCAAGACCCGCAAGCGGAAGCCGAGCGACGCCCTGATCGTGAAACGCCGCAGCTAGGGCCGGGGCGCGAGGAGGCGCGGGGGACGGTATGGCGCGGTCACGGAAGAAAGGTCCGTTTGTCGACGAGCATCTGCTCAAAAAGGTGCGGGAACTGAACCGGGCCCGCGAGCGCCGGGTGATCAGGACGTGGTCCCGGCGGTCGACGGTGCTACCGGAGTTCGTCGGGCATACCATTGCCGTGTACGACGGCCGCAAGCACGTGCCGATCTACATCACCGAGCAGATGGTCGGCCACAAGCTGGGCGAGTTCGCGCCGACGCGGACGTTCCGCGGGCACGGCGCCCACACCGAGCGCTCGACGTCGTTGAAGTAGGCGCGGGAGGAGCACGTATGGAGGTGAAGGCAACCGCCCGGTTCGTCCGGGCCTCACCCCGGAAGGTGCGCCGGGTCCTGGAGGGGCTGCGGGGGCTGCCGGTGCACGAGGCGCAGGCCCGGTTGCGCGCCGTCCCGGGGAGCGTTCCCCGCACGGTGGCCAAGGTGCTGAAGTCGGCGGTGGCCAACGCCGAGAACAACTACGAACTCGATCCCGACGACCTGGTGGTGGCGCGGGCGTACGCGGACCGCGGGCCGGTCATGAAGCGGCTCGTGCCGCGGGCACGCGGGCGGGCGGATATCGCGGCCCGCCCTATGAGCCATATCACCATCGTGGTCGGCGAGCGGGCGACCCGCTGAGGCGGAGGGGATAACGTGGGCCAGAAGGTCAATCCCATCGGACTGCGCGTTGGGATCATCCGCGACTGGGAGTCCCGCTGGTACGCCAAGGACATGGCCGCGCTGATCGCAGAAGACCAGCAGATCCGCACCCTGATCAAGCGGAAGCTGCACCGCGCGGGGATCTCGCGGGTCGAGATCGAGCGCGCTGCCAACCGCGTGCGGGTGATCATCCACTCGGCCCGGCCCGGGATCATCATCGGACGCGGTGGAACGGGCATCGACGCCTTGAAGAAGGAGCTCGAAGCCGCCACGGGCCGCCAGATCCTGCTGTCGGTGAACGAGGTCCGCCGGCCCGAGCTCGAGGCCCAGCTGGTGGCCGAGAACGTCGCCCAGCAGCTCGAGCGACGTATCGCGTACCGGCGCGCGATGAAGCAAGCCGTGCAGCGCAGCCTGCGGGCCGGCGCCAAGGGCATCCGCATCGCCTGCAGTGGGCGGCTGGCCGGCGCGGAGATCGCGCGGTACGAGTGGTACCGCGAGGGGCGCGTGCCGCTCCATACGCTGCGGGCCGACATCGACTTCGGCGTGGCAGAGGCCCTCACGACCTACGGGCGCATCGGCGTCAAGGTGTGGATCTACCGCGGCGATGTGCTACCCGAGGCCCGGCGCGAACCTGAACTGCGGCGCGCGCCGCGGGCAGAGGCTGCCAGCAGCCCTGCGCCGGTCAGCGGGGCGGGCGTGCCGGTCGTCATTCCCACGCGGACGCCGTCGGTCACGGTCAGGAGGCAGGGCACCGATGTTGATGCCCAAGCGCACCAAGTATAGGAAAGCCCACCGCGGCACCATGGCCGGCAAAGCCTACGCCGGCGCGTCGGTGGTCTTCGGCGAGTACGGCCTGCAGGCGCTGGCGCCCGGGTGGGTGACGAGCGCGCAGCTGGAGGCGGCCCGGCGCGTCATCACCCGGTACATCCGGCGCGGTGGCAAGCTGTGGATTCGCGTCTTCCCGGACAAGCCCGTCACCAAGAAGCCGGCCGAGACCCGCATGGGCGGCGGCAAGGGCAATCCCGAGGTGTGGGTCACAGTGGTGCGCCCGGGTCGGATACTGTTCGAACTGGCCGGGGTCCCCGAGGACCAGGCCCGGGAGGCCATGACGCTGGCCGCACACAAGCTGCCGATCGACACCAAGTTCGTGCGGCGGGTGGAGGTCTGAGGCATGAAGGCGCGAGCGCTGCGGGATCTCTCGGCTGTCGAACTCCAGAAGAAGCTCGACGAGGTCGAGCGGGAACTCTTCGCGCTGCGCATCAAGATCTCGCAGCAGCGGAACACGGGGCGGATCCGTGAGTTGCGTCGGGAACGGGCGCGGCTCAAGACCGTCCTGCACGAACTGGGCGCGCGAGCGTAACGACGGCGCCGATTCGGACGGAGGCGACGTATGATGGAACGCGGCACGCGCAAGACGCACGTGGGCGTGGTGACCAGCGACAAGATGCAGAAAACCGTGGTGGTGGAGCTGGACACGGTCACGCGTCACCCGCTCTACAAGAAGACGATCCGCCGGACCAAGACGGTGAAGGCGCACGACGAGAGCCAGCAGGCCCGGGTTGGCGACCTGGTGCGGATCATGGAGACCCGGCCGCTGTCGCGGGAGAAGCGCTGGCGCGTCGTTGAGGTCGTCCGGCGCGCGCATGCGTAGGAGGGAAACGTCATGATCCAGCAGCAGACCCGCCTGAAGGTGGCGGACAACACCGGCGCCCGGGAGCTGCTGTGCATTCGGGTCATCGGCGGCTCGCACCGGCGGTACGGCACCGTCGGCGACGTCATCGTTGCGTCGGTGAAGCAGGCCATTCCCAACAGTCCGATCAAGAAGGGCGAGGTCGTGCGGGCGGTGATCGTGCGCACGCGCAAGGAACTGCGGCGGCCCGACGGGTCGTACATCCGGTTCGACGACAACGCCGCCGTGCTGTTGTCCGACGCGCAGAATCCGCGCGGGACGCGGATCTTCGGGCCGGTGGCGCGCGAACTCCGCGAAAAACAGTTCATGAAGATCATCTCGCTGGCCCCCGAGGTCCTATAGGGGCCGGGAGGAACGAGCGATGGCCGTGCAGACGCGCCTGCACGTTCGCAAGGGCGATATGGTGGAGGTTCTGGGCGGGAAGTACCGGGGGAAGCGTGGCAAGGTCCTTCGGGTCCTGACCGACCGGGCGGCCGCTGTCGTGGAAGGCGTGAACGTGATCAAGCGACACGTGAAGCCCAACCGGAAGGTGCCCCAGGGGGGCATCGTCGAGAAGGAAGCCCCGCTGCCCGTGGCACGCCTGATGGTGGTGTGCGCTCGCTGCGGGGAGGCGAGCCGCATGGGCCGCCGCGTGCTGGGTGATGGCACGAGGGCCCGCTACTGCAAGCGCTGCGGGGAGCAACTGGACAAGTAGGCCAGAGCGAGGAGACCGATGGGGGCGAGACTCAAGGAGCGGTACCGGACCGAGGTGATCCCGCGCCTGTGCCAGCGGTTCCAGTACCGGAACGTCATGCAGGTGCCGAAGGTCGAGAAGGTCGTGATCAACATGCGGGTCGGCGCGGCCGTGCAGGATCCCCGGCAGATCGACAAGGCCGTCGAGGAGCTGACGGCGATCGCCGGCCAGCGTCCTGTCGTCACCCGGGCGCGCCGGTCCATCGCCGCATTCAAGCTGCGGCAGGGCATGCCCATCGGGGTGAAGGTGACGCTTCGGGGTGACCGCATGTACGAGTTTCTCGACAAGCTGTTCTCGATAGCGCTGCCCCGGATCAAAGACTTCAAGGGCGTCTCCGAGCGCGCCTTCGACGGGCGGGGGAACCTGAACCTGGGCGTCAAGGAACAATTGATCTTCCCCGAAATCGACTACGACAAGGTCGACAAGGTCCGGGGGATGGACATCACCGTCGTGACCACGGCTCGCACCGACGAGGAGGCACGGGAACTGTTGCGCTTCCTGGGGCTGCCGCTCCGCGAGGCGGGGATCGGTCCGAACGGGGAGAAGGGAGCCTGAGGTGCCGAAGAAGTCGATGCTCGAGAAGTGGAGGCGCACGCCCAAGTTTGCCGTACGCAAATACACGCGCTGCCTGCGCTGCGGGCGTCCCCGCGCCGTCTTCCGCCGGTTCGGGTTGTGCCGCATCTGCCTCCGGCACTTGGCGTACCGGGGCGAGATCCCCGGCATGGTGAAGGCGAGCTGGTAGGAGGGCATTCCGTGGGTGGTGTGGTGACCGATACCATTGCAGACATGCTGACCCGGCTGCGGAATGCCAACGCGGCGCGGCACGATCACGTGGTGGTGCCGTCGAGCCGGCTCAAGGTCGAGATCGCGCGCATTCTCAAGGCCGAGGGCTTCATTGCCGACTTCCAGGTGATCGACCGCGCGCCGCAGCCTCAGTTGCGGCTGCAGCTGCGGTACGGACCGCGACGCGAGCAGGTGCTGACGGGCGTGCGGCGAGTCAGCCGGCCCGGCCTCCGGGTCTATGCCAGGCGGGCGCAGGTCCCGTCCGTGCGCCGGGGCCTGGGGATTGCTATCCTGTCTACCTCGCAGGGCGTAATGACCGACCGCGAGGCGCGCCGGCGCGGCGTCGGCGGCGAGGTCATCTGCTATGTGTGGTAGGAGGCGTTGAGGATGTCGCGCATCGGACGTCTGCCGATCGCGGTGCCGCCGGGCGTTACCGTGATGGTCTCCGGGCGGACCGTGGCGATCACGGGTCCCCGGGGGACTCTCACCCGCGAGATGCACCCTGACATGCGCGTGGCGGTGGCGGATCAGCAGATCACCGTGGCGCGCCCGAGCGACCAGCGGCAGCACCGCGCCCTGCATGGACTCACCCGGGCGTTGATTGCCAACATGGTCAAGGGCGTTGTCGACGGCTATCGGATCGAACTGGAGATCGTCGGCGTGGGCTATCGGGCGGCGAAGCAAGGTCGGGCCGTGGCGCTCCAGGTGGGGTTCTCGCACCCGGTAGAGTTCACGCCGCCCGCAGGCATCGAGATCGAGGTGCCGTCGCCCACCCGCCTGGTGGTCACCGGCACCGACAAGGAGCTGGTCGGCCAGGTCGCGGCCCGGCTGCGGGCCATCCGGCCGCCCGACGCCTACAAGGGCAAGGGGATTCGCTACGCCGGCGAGCGGCCGCGCTTGAAGCCGGGCAAGGCCGGCCGCGCCGTGGGCAAGGCGTAGGCGACGCGCGTCAAGGAGACCACCCGTCATGCTGACTCGTGTCGATCGAGAGGTGCTGCGCAGGCGCCGCCATCTGCGCATCCGGGCGCGGCTGCGAGGCACGCCCGCCCGGCCGCGGCTGTCGGTGTTCCGCAGCCTGAAGCAGATCTACGCCCAGGTCATCGATGACACCAGCGGGCGGACGCTCGTGGCCGCCTCCACGCTGGACGCCGAGGTGCGTGCGCTGGTGGCCGGCAAGAAGAAGACCGAGGCGGCGGCAGCAGTAGGCCAGGTCCTGGCGCAGCGCGCGCTGGCCCGGGGGATTCAGCGCGTGGTGTTCGATCGCGCCGGGTACAGGTTCCACGGCCGGGTAAAGGCCCTGGCGGACGGCGCCCGCGCCGCCGGCCTGCAGTTCTGAGCGCGACGGGAGGCGACGCGTGCCGCAGCGGATCGATCCATCGACGGTGAACCTCTCGGTTGAGAAGGCGGTCTTCATCAACCGGGTGGCCAAGGTGACCAAGGGAGCGAAGCGGTTCAACTTCAGCGCTCTGGTGGTCATCGGGGACGAAAACGGCCACGTGGGCGTGGGCCTGGGAAAGGCGGCCGAGGTGCCCGATGCCATCCGGAAGGGCGTCGAGGATGCCAAGAAGCACCTGATCCAGGTCCGCCGCCTGGGCACCACCGTGCCCCACGAGATCGTGGGTACCTTCGGGGCGTCGTCGGTGCTGCTCAAGCCGGCCGCGCCGGGCACCGGCGTGATCGCGGCGGGCGCGGTCCGCGCGATTCTCGAAGCCGCGGGCATCAAAGACGTTCTGACGAAGGCCCTCGGTTCCACCAACCCTATCAACGTCGCCCGCGCGACACTGGATGGGCTGGAGCGCCTCCGCCTGCCGGAGGAAGTCGGCCGGTTGCGGGGCCGGCCGGTCGAGCTGGCCATGCGCCGCGGGTAGGGCGCGGGCCGGAGGGATGCAGCGTATGGAGATCACCACGCTGAAGCCTGCAGCGGGAGCGCGGCGGCGCCGTCGCCGGGTCGGCCGTGGGCTCGGATCGGGCCGCGGCGCCTACGCCGGACGCGGGCGCAAGGGGCAGAAGGCGCGCGCCGGCGCCGGGCCGCGGCCGGGGTTCGAGGGCGGCCAGACACCGCTGGTCAAGCGGCTGCCGTTCCGCCGCGGCGTGCGCGGGGCTGGCAGCAACATGACCGGTGGCAAGCCGAGACCGGCCGTCCAAAAGGTCCGCCTGGCCGACCTCAACAGGTTTCCGGCAGGTGCCGTGGTGACCCCCCAGGCGCTACGGGAGGCCGGGCTCGTCGGCCGCGGGCCGGTGAAGGTCCTGGCGACCGGCCGGCTGGCCCATCCGCTGACCGTGCGGGTGCATGCGGTGTCTGCTGGCGCCCGGCAGGCGATCGAGGCCGCCGGCGGGCGGGTGGAGGTCCTGCGCGCATGATGCAGGTCCGCTCGCTATCCAACCCGCTTCGCATCCCGGACCTGCGCCGGCGGCTGCTGTTCACCGCGGTGATGCTGTCGCTGTACCGGCTCGGCGCGCACCTGCCGGTGCCCGGGGTCAACGTGGCGGCCATCGAGAGCCTGTTCCGGCAGCGCGGCAGCCTGTTCAGCTTCCTCGACCTGTTCGTCGGCGGCGCGCTCTCGAACTTCGCCATCTTCGCGCTGGGTGTCTTCCCATACATCACCGCGTCCATCATCTTCAGCCTCCTCCAGGTGGTGTTCCCGCGCCTCAAGGAGATGGCCACCGAAGAAGGGGAGGCGGGGCGCCGGCGGATCGGGATGTACACCCGATACCTCACGGTCGTGCTGGCCGTCATCCAGGGCATCGGCCAGATCTACCTCATTCAGAGCCAGGGCGCGATCCCCGAGGCCAGGCCCCTGGTGCTCGCCACCATTCTCGTCACGCTGGTGGCCGGGACGATGCTGCTGACCTGGATGGGCGAGATCATGACCGAGTACGGCGTGGGCAATGGCGTCTCGCTGATCATCTTCGGCGGCATCGTCGCCCGGCTGCCGGCGCAGACGGCGCAGACCCTGACCCTGGTCCGGGCCGGAGAAGTGGCGTGGTACCAGTTCATCCTGGACCTCCTCGTGATCCTGGGCAGCATCGTAGCGGTCGTGCTGATCACCTCGGCGGTACGGAAGATCCCGGTGCAGTACGCCAAGCGCGTGGTGGGGCGGCGCGTGTACGGCGGCCAGTCCACGCACTTGCCGATGCGCCTGATCCAGGCCGGCGTCATTCCCATCATCTTTGCGGTCTCGGTCCTGCAGTTTCCGGGGACGATCGCGCAGTTCTCGCGTTGGGAGTGGCTCCGAGCCAACAGCCAGAAGATCTTGCCCGGCCAGCCGCTGGGCGACCTCCTGTACTTCGTACTGATCATCGTGTTCACGTACTTCTACACCGCGGTCTCGTTCGATCCGAACGACGTGGCCAACAACATCAAGAAGTATGGCGGGTTCATCCCGGGCATCCGTCCGGGCCGGCCGACCAGCGACTACCTGTCGCGGGTGACCGAACGGCTGACCTTCGTGGGGGCCCTGGTGCTGGCGCTCATCGCGATCCTGCCTGTCTATCTCGCCCGCGGGACCGGCGTGCTCACCCTGTATCTGGCGGGTACGTCGCTTTTGATCGTGGTGGGCGTGGCGCTTGAGACGATGAAGCAGCTCGAAGCCTACGTGCTGATGCGCCACTACGAAGGCTTCATGAAGTGACGCAGCCATGAACCTGATCTTCCTGGGCCCGCCGGGCGCCGGCAAAGGGACGCAGGCGCGGCTGGTGCAACAGCGCACAGGGTGGCCCCATATCGCCACGGGCGACATGCTGCGCGCTGCCATCGCCGCCGGGAGCCCGCTGGGGCAGGAGGCGTCGCGCTACGTGACCGCCGGCGACCTGGTGCCCGATGCAATCATGATCGGCCTGGTGGCCGAGCGCCTGCAGCAGCCGGATACCGCCGCAGGATTCGTCCTGGACGGGTTTCCGCGGACGCTGGCGCAGGCCGAGGCGCTGGAGGCGGTGCTGGCCGGGCTGCGCCGCGCACTCGACCGCGTGATCTATTTTCGGGTGCGCGAGGAAACCCTGATCCGGCGGGTGTCGGGGCGGCGCGTCTGCCAGGCGGCCGGCCACGTCTACAACATCGCCTCGAGTCCCCCCCGGGTGCCGAACGTCTGCGACGTGGATGGGAGCGCTCTGTACCAGCGGGAGGACGACAAGCCGGCGACGGTCCGACGGCGGCTGCAGGTGTACCGGGAGCAGACCGAGCCCCTGCTGACGTTCTACCGGGCGCGCGGCCGGTACGCCGAATTGGTCGCCGACGACGACATCGAGACCACCTACCACCACCTGATGGGCCTGCTAGGGTTGCAGGTGCGGCCGTGAAAGCGCAGGGGGTGATCGTCCTCAAGACGCCCGACCAGATCGCACGGATGCGGGAGGCCGGGCGTCTGGCGGCCCGCGCGTTGCGCGAGGTGGCTGCCGCCGTCGCGCCTGGTGTGACGACCGGCGAACTCGAGCGCATCGCCGATGCCTTCATCCGCAGCGCAGGTGGTGTGCCGTCGTTCAAGGATTACCGGGGATTCCCGGCAAGCATCTGTACGTCGGTCAACGACGAGGTCGTACACGGCATCCCTAGCCCCCGGGTGCTCCGAGAGGGCGAGATCGTCTCGCTCGATCTGGGCGTGTACCTGCACGGCTTCCACGCCGACGTGGCGCAGACGGTCGCCGTCGGCCGGGTGGCGGAGTCGGCGCGCCGCCTCATCGAGACGGCGGAGCGGGCGCTGGCCCGCGGCGTGGCGCAGGCACGCCCGGGCGCGACGGTGGGCGATGTGGGGTGGGCGATCCAGACGATCATCGAGGCCGCCGGGTGCTCGGCCGTGCGGGAGTTCGCCGGCCACGGCATCGGGCGGAACCTGCACGAAGAGCCCCAGGTGCCCAACGTGGGGCGACCGGGGACCGGGCCGCGCCTGGCGGTGGGCATGACGCTGGCCATCGAGCCCATGGTTACGCTCGGAGGGCCTGAGGTGTTCATCGACGCCGACGGCTGGACGGTGCGGACACGCGACGGCTCGCTGGCCGCGCATGCGGAACACACCGTGGCCATCACGCGGGAGGGCCCCGCGATTCTGACGCTGGACGCTGACGCTGGACGCGATGGCGCCGGCACCGTATACTAATCGGTTGTGGATGGCGTGGGAAAGGTGCTGCCAGGGGAGCTCGTCGGGATGGTAGTGACGTCACGCGCCGGTCGCGATGCGGGCGACCGCTACGTGGTGATCGGCACGGCCGGCGGCGACATGGTGCTGGTCGCCGACGGCCGGAAGCGGACGTGGGCGCGGCCCAAGCGCAAGAACGTCAAGCACCTGGTGGTGCACGGACCGGCCGTCTCGCTGGCTGACCGGCTGCGGCTGGGCGAGCGGGCGTCCGACGAGGAGCTGCGGCAGGTGCTGGCGAGCCCACAGGAGGGTGGATGACGAAGCAGGACGCGATCGAGGTCGAGGGTACTGTCACCGAGGTGCTGCCGAATGCCATGTTCCGCGTCCAGCTGGCCAGCGGGCACAAGGTGCTAGCGCACATCTCGGGGAAGATGCGCATCCACTTCATCCGCATCCTGCCCGGCGATCGTGTGAAGGTGGAGCTCTCCCCCTACGATCCCACCCGGGGACGCATTACGTACCGGTACCGCTAGCGCTGGAGGAGTGACCGATGAAGGTTCGGGCGTCAGTGCGCCGCATGTGCGAGAAATGCAAGATCGTCAAGCGTGGGCGACGGGTGCTCGTCATCTGCGAGAACCCCAAGCACAAGCAGAAGCAGGGGTAGGAGGCCACCATGGCACGCATCGCGGGCGTGGATCTGCCGCGGGACAAGCGCATCGAGGCGGCGTTGCCGTACATCTACGGGATCGGCCCCAGCCGGGCGCGCGCGATCTGCCGCGCCACCGGCGTCAACCCCGACACGCGGGTGCGCAGCCTGGCCGAGGACGAGGTGACGCGGCTGCGGGAGTTCATCGAGCGCCACTACAAAGTGGAGGGCGACCTGCGCCGGGAGGTGGCCATGAACATCCGGCGGCTGATCGAGATCGGGTGCTACCGGGGCGTGCGGCACAAGCGCGGTCTGCCGGTCCGCGGCCAGCGGACCCGGACCAATGCCCGCACCCGCAAGGGGCCCAAGAAGACCGTCGGCGTGCGCCGCAAGGCGGCCGCAGCGCCGGCGCCCAAGGCATAACCGAGGAGCTGGCATGGCCACCCGAACCGGCAAGGCACGCAGGCGCGAGCGCAAGAACGTCCCCGTGGGCGTGGTGCACATTCGCTCGAGCTTCAACAACACCATTGTGACCATCGCCGATCCCCGGGGAAACGTGGTGGCGTGGGCGAGCGCCGGCACCGTGGGCTTCAAGGGGTCCCGCAAGGGCACGCCCTTCGCCGCCAGCCTGGCCGCGGAGGCCGCGGCACGCAAGGCGATGGAGCACGGCGTGCGTCAGGTCGAGGTCCTCGTGCGCGGCCCCGGCGCCGGCCGCGAGGCGGCCATCCGGTCGCTCCAGGCGGCCGGCCTGGACGTGAGCCTGATCCGGGATGTGACGCCGGTACCGCACAACGGGTGCCGCCCGCCGAAGCGGCGGCGCGTGTAGGGGGCGAGGAGGCAGGCATGGGACGGTACACGGGGTCAGTCTGCCGGCTGTGCCGGCGCGAGGGCATGAAGCTCTACTTGAAGGGCGAGAAGTGCTACACGGAAAAGTGCCCGGTGCACAAGCGCCCCCAGCCCCCAGGGATGCACGGCGTCTCGCGGCGGAAGATGAGCGAGTTCGGCGTCCGGCTGCGGGAGAAGCAGAAGCTGCGCCGCATCTACGGCCTGCTCGAGACGCAGTTCAAGAACTACTTCGAGCGGGCGGCCACGGCCAAGGGCGTGACCGGCACCCGCCTGCTGCAGCTGCTGGAGACACGGCTCGACAACGTCGTCTACCGCCTGGGTTTCGCCGCCTCGCGCAAGGAGGCACGGCAGCTCGTCGCGCACGGCCATGTCGCCGTAGACGGGCGGCGCGTGACGATCCCCTCGTACCAGGTGCGCCCCGGCCAGGTCGTGGCACCCAGCCAGCCCGCGGCGATGCCGCCCCGCATGAAGGAGCTGGCAACCATGCCCGGGCGGCGGCCGCCGTCGTGGCTGGAGTTCGACGCTGCGCGCCTGACGGGGCGGGTGCTGGCCCTGCCGGCCAGGGAAGAGATCGACGTTCCCGTACAGGAGCAACTGATCGTCGAGTACTACTCGCGCTGAAGGCAGGTGGGGGGCCGCGGGGCGCCTGCCGACGACGCCCCGCGCTGGTCGGTTGCGGGCACTGGTGGGTCGGGTAGAGGATCAGGAGGCCTGAAGATCATGAGTATCAGTACGCTGTGGGAGACGCCGACCCCCAAGGTCGAGTACGCTGAGCTGTCCGATACCTACGGGAAGTTCGTCGTCGAGCCGCTGGATCGCGGCTTCGGCGTCACGGTGGGCAACGCCCTGCGCCGCGTGCTCCTGTCGTCCATCTCGGGCGCGGCCGTCACGTCGGTCAAGATCGACGGCGTGCTGCACGAGTTCTCGACGATTCCCGGCGTCGTGGAGGATGTGACGCAGATCGTCCTCAACCTCAAGGAGCTGACGCTGCGCCTGTACACCGACAAGCCCAAGCTCCTCCGGCTGGACGTCCACGGCAAGAAGGAGGTCACGGCGGGGGACATCCAGCCCGACGCCGAGGTGGAGATCATCAACCCCACCCTGCACCTGGCGACGCTCGACCGGCGGGATGCCCGGCTGGCGATGGAGATCGTGGTGGAGCGGGGGAAGGGTTACGTGCCCGCCGAGCGGCACCGCCGCAGCGAGCACGTCATCGGCGTCATCCCCGTGGACTCCATCTTCTCGCCGGTTCGCAAGGTGAACTACACGGTGGAGGACACGCGGGTCGGGCACGCCACCGACCTGGATCGCCTGGTCCTCGAGATCTGGACCGATGGGTCCGTGCGGCCGGAGGAGGCGCTCCAGGAGGCCTCCCGCATTTTGATCGACCACTTCCGGCTGTTCTCGGGGATCGCCGATGAGACCGGCGCCGGCGCGCCCTTCGGCGTCGCCGAGGACCCCGACAGGGTCCGCCTGCTGGCCATGCCCATCGAAGAACTCGACCTGTCGGTGCGCCCCTACAACTGCCTCAAGCGCGCCGGTATCCACACCGTGGGCGACCTGGTGAAGAAGACCGAGGACGAGATCGTCGCGGTGAAGAACTTCGGGCGAAAGTCGCTGGACGAAGTGAAGGAGAAGCTGGCGGCGCATGGCCTGACCCTGCGCCAGCCGCAGCAGTCGTAGGGAGCGGCGCGCGATGGGACTGGGAGCCAAGCGGCGCAAGCTGGGACGCGACACCGGGGAGCGCCGGGCGTTGTTCCGGGACCTGGTGGGCGGCCTGATCCTGCACGAGCGGATCCGCACCACCGACGCCCGGGCCAAGGAGACCAAGAAGATCGCCGACAGCCTGATCGCCGCGGCCCTCGCCAACGACATGCACGCCCGCCGCCAGGTCCGCCGCTTCCTCACCGATCCCAAGGTCGTCAAGCGGCTGTTCAGCGACATCGTGCCTCGCTATCAGGCCGGCCGCGGGGGGTACACGCGCGTGGTCAAGCTGGGCCCGCGGCGGGGCGACGGCGCGGAGATGGCGCTGGTCGAGCTGGTGAAGTAGCCCGGCGCGTGCGCGAACCACTGCTCGAGGTCGCAGACCTCCGGTACGTCTACCATCCGCAGACCCCCCAGGCCGTCGTTGCCCTCGACGGCCTGTCGTGCGTGATCGGCCGGGGCGAGTACGTCGGCATCGTGGGCGGGAACGGCTCCGGCAAGTCCACGCTGGCCAAGCACTTCAACGCCCTGCTGGTGCCAACCGCGGGTACGGTGCGCGTGGGCGGGCTGGACACGCGGGACCGTCACGCCACCGCAGCCATCCGCCGCCGCGTCGGCATGGTCTTCCAGAACCCCGACAACCAGCTGGTCGCGACCGTGGTCGAGGAAGACGTGGCCTTCGGCCCGGAGAATCTGGGTCTCCCCCCGGCGGAGATCCGCCGGCGGGTGGACCAGGCGCTGGCCGCCGTGGGCATGACGCCCTACCGGCGCCACGCGCCGCATGCCCTCTCGGGCGGACAGAAGCAGCGGGTGGCCATCGCCGGCGTGCTGGCCATGCGCCCAGAGTGCGTGGTGCTGGACGAGCCCACGACGATGCTGGACCCGCTGGGGCGGGCGGATGTGCTGGCCGTGATCCGCGCTCTGCACCGCGAGCACGGCATCACGGTGGTCATGATCTCGCACGCGCTGGAGGACCTGGCCGATGCCGACCGGATTCTGGTCCTGGAGGCCGGGCGGCTCGTGCAGGAGGGGCCGCCGGCGGAGATCTTCGACCGCCTGGCCGCGCAGGCACGGGCCGGGCTGGACCCGCCGCCGTTGGCGCAGCTGGCCGCCTGGCTGCGCCTCGACGGTCTGCCCCTGCCGTCTGGCATCCACACCGAGGACCGGCTCGTCGCCGCGCTGACGGCGCTGCCCCGCGCCCGGTCTCCACGCGATGCCTGAGCCGCTCATCGCCTGCGAAGAACTGCACTACACCTATCTGCGCGGGACGCCCATGGAGGCCGTGGCGCTGCGCGGCGTGTCCCTGCAGATCGCGGGGGGGGAGTTTGTGGCGATCCTGGGCCCGACGGGCTCGGGGAAGTCCACGTTGATCCAGCATTTCAACGGCCTGCTGCGGCCGACCGCAGGCCGCGTGGTCGTGGCTGGCCAGGACCTCTGGGCGCCGCGGGCCGACCGCCGCGCGGCGCGGCGCCTGGTGGGCCTGGTGTTCCAGTTCCCGGAGTACCAGCTCTTCGAGGAGACCGTGCGCCAGGACGTGGCGTTCGGTCCGCGCAACCTCGGGTGGGGGCCAGAGGCGGTCGCGCACGCGGTCGACGATGCCCTGCACCTGGTCGGGCTCGCCCCGGAGCGGTTCGCTGACCGCTCCCCGTTCTCGCTGTCCGGCGGCGAGATGCGCCGGGTGGCGCTGGCGGGCGTTCTGGCCATGCGGCCGGCGGTGCTGGTGCTCGACGAGCCGACCGCCGGGCTCGACGGGCAGGGACGGCGGGAGATCCGGCAAGTCCTGCGGGACCTCCATGCCCGCGGCCAGACCGTGATCCTGGTCACGCACCACATGGACGATGCCGCCGAGCTCGCGCAGCGCGTCCTGGTCCTGCACGAGGGTGCGGTGGTGCTGGCAGGGACGCCGCGCGAGGTGTTCGCGCACGAGGAGGAGCTGCGCCGTCTGGGGCTGGACCTGCCGCCGGCGGCGCGCCTGATCCGCCGCCTGCGCGCCCGTGGACTGCCCGTGGCTGATGCCCTCACGCTGCAGGACGCCCGGCGGGCCATTGCGGCGGCACTGGCAGGAGCCAGCAGTGGAGATCCGTAGCGCGGTCCCGCTCGGGCAGTACGTCCCGCGGGACTCCGCGCTCCACCGGCTCGACCCGCGGACCAAGATCCTGGCGGTGGGGGCCCTGTCGGTGGCGCTGTTCGCGACGGGCTCGTTCGCGGGGCTCGTGGCGTTCGGCACGGCCCTGGTGGCGCTCCTGGTGGTGGGGCAGATCCCGCTGGGCTTCGCGACGCGCGGGCTGCGGCCGCTCGCGTTCCTCCTGCCGCTCACGGTGGTGCTCAACGCGTTCTTTACCGGCGGCGAGGAAACGACCCCGGTCGTGACGCTGGGCCCGCTGGTGGCCACGGCCGAAGGGCTCCGCGCCGGCGCGTTCGCCGCCGGGCGCCTGCTGCTCCTGGTCGGGCTCGCGTCGCTGTTGACGTTCACCACGTCGTCGGTCGAGCTGGCCGACGGGATCGAATGGTTGCTGCGGCCACTGCGGCGGGTGGGCGTGCCCGGGCACGAGCTGGCCATGATGACGACCATCGCGCTGCGCTTCATTCCCACGCTGCTGGAGGAGACCGAACGGATCCTGAAGGCGCAGACCGCGCGGGGCGCGGAGTTCGGCGAGGGCCACCTCCTGCGCCGCGCGCAGGCGCTGGTCCCGGTGATGGTCCCGCTGCTGCTCAGCGCCTTCCGGCGGTCGGAGGAACTGGCGCTGGCCATGGAGGCCAGGTGCTACATGGCCGGCGCGCCCCGGACCCGCATGCGCGAGCTGCGCTGGCGCGTGGCCGACGCCGTGGCGGGGGCGCTGGTGCTCGCCGGCGCCGCGCTCCTGGCGCGCCTGACGTAGGAGGGCGCGTGCGCACGCTGCGCCTGATCGTGGAGTACGACGGGGCCGGGTACGCCGGCTGGCAGCGTCAGCCGGCCGTGCCGTCGGTGCAGGCTGCACTCGAGCGGGCGGCGAGCCGCCTCTTCGACGCGCCCACGCGGGTCACGGGCGCCGGACGGACCGACGCCGGCGTGCACGCGTTGGGGCAGGTGGCCCATCTCGTCACCGAGAGCGGGCTGCCGGTCGAGCGGATCCGGGCCGGGCTCAACGCTCTGTTGCCCCCGGATATCGTCGTGCGGGCCGTCGACGAGGCACCCCCGGGATTCCACGCCCGCCGCGACGCCCGCTGGCGGGTCTACGGCTACCTGGTGCTGGCGCGCCCGCTCCCCTCGGCGGTGCTGCACCGCTACGCGCATCACGTTCCAGAGCCGCTCGACGTGGACGCCATGCGGGCTGCCGCGGCCGGCCTGATGGGCCGCCACGACTTCGCGGCCTTTCGCGTCGGCGGGACGGCCACCAGGACCACCGAGTGCACCGTGGTCGAGCTGACGGTCGTGCGTCACGGCTCGTTCGTGGTGTTTGCGGTGGTCGCCGACCGCTTTCTCCGGCAAATGGTCCGACGCATGGTGGCCACGCTGCTCTGCGTCGGGCGCGGCGCGCTGCCGGTGCGCGCGGTCGGTGCGCTCCTGGCCGCACGCGACCCGGCGCGGGTCCCGCCTGCTGCGCCCCCGGGCGGACTCTACCTGCTGGGCGTGTCGTACGCACGGGCGCATCCGGGCACGGGGCTCGCCGGCACCCCGCCGGGCGGCGATCCGCCACGGGGCGCGGGGCCGATGCTATAATCGTCCCGCGGGCCCGTAGCTCAAGTGGTAGAGCAGCGCCCTCATAAGGCGCCGGTTCCTGGATCGAAGCCAGGCGGGCCCACCACTGGGGTACAGCCGTCCCGGAGGACCGGCGGGGCGACTTCGACACCGGGCAAAGCCGGAGGTGAGTGGGGTGGAGGAGCGGGAGCGCACCGGGGTCTTCCGGGGCGGCGGCACCACGCGGCACGACACCCAGGAGGTTCTGCTCTACGTCTACCGGGCCCTGGAGGAGCGCGGCTACAATCCGGTCGAGCAGATCGTCGGGTATCTCCTGTCGGGCGATCCGACCTACATCACGAGCCACGGCGACGCGCGCAAGGTGATCCGGCAGGTGGACCGGCTCGCCCTGCTGGAGGAGCTGGTCAAGGCCTACGTGGACCACCGGCTGCGCGCGCCCACCCCCTAGCAGCCGACGCCGCAGACCGCAGGAGGGGCCTGGTGGACAAACTGGTGATCACCGGCGGCCGCCGGCTGCGCGGCACGGTGAAGGTGGCGGGCGGCAAGAACAGCTCGCTGGCGGTGCTGGCGGCGGCGGCGCTCGCCGGCGACATCTCGACGCTCGAGAACGTCCCCCATTGCCGTGACGTCCTGACGCTGGTCGAGATCCTCGAGGCCCTGGGCGCCCGCATCACCTTCCGCGGCGGGCGGCTCACCCTGGATGCCCGCTCCCTCACGACCCACATCGCGCCCTACGAGCTCTGCCGCAGCATGCGCGCGTCATTCTACACGGCGGGCGTGCTGCTCGGGCGGCTGGCCCGGGCGCAAGTGCCCCTGCCGGGCGGCTGTTCGATCGGCGCCAGGCCGGTGGACTTCCACATGCGGGGCTTCGCGGCGCTGGGCGCGCGGGTCACGACCGAGCACGGCTACATGAAGGCGACGGCCCGGCGGCTGAAGGGGACGGCGTTCTACGTGCCCCGCAGCAGCGTGGGCACCACCATCAACCTCATGATGGCCGCCAGCACTGCCCAGGGGACGACCGTGCTGCAGAACGCGGCCCGCGAGCCCGAGGTCGTGGACACGGCGGTCTTCCTAAACCTGATGGGTGCCCGGATCAAGGGGGCTGGCACCCATGCCATCACCATCGAGGGCGTCAGGACCTTACATGGCGCGGCCTACTCGATCATCCCCGATCGGCTGGAGGCGGGTACGTACCTGCTGGCCGGCGCAGCCACCGGCGGCGACGTGCTCGTCGAAGGGATGATTCCCGAGCACGTCACCGCCCTGCTGACCAAACTGGAGGAGGCGGGTGTCGAGGTGGCGGTCAACACCGAGGGCGTGCGGGTCCGCGCGTCGGGCGAGCTGCGCCCCGTGGACGTGGACACCGCCCCCTACCCGGGCTTTGCCACCGACCTGCACCCGCAGATGGTCGCGCTCCTCACTCAGGCCCGCGGGACGTCCACGGTTCGCGAGCGGATCTTCGAAGCTCGCTTCGCCTATACGGACGAACTGCGCCGCATGGGCGCGGACATCCGCGTCGAGGGCGAGAACGTCCACGTCACCGGCCCGACGCGGCTGTCGGGCGCGCCGGTGGAGGCTCCCGACATCCGCGGGGGCGCCGCGGTGGTGATCGCCGCGCTGGCGGCCGAGGGCGACACGGAGATCACCAGAGTTGAGAACCTGGACCGCGGGTACGAAGCGCTCGAGCAGAAGCTGGCGGCACTGGGCGCCAGAGTCATCCGGGGTGCGGCGCAGGCCCGCGAGGTCGGTTGAGGCCCTGGCGCGCCGGGCTGTCCGACGCCAGCGCCGACGTGTCCAGGTCACCCAGACCATCGGCGATCGCCGCCTGCAGCAGCTGACGCGCGCCGGTGCCCAGGGGCAGGCGTACTCCGAGGGCGTCTCCCAGCTGTTCTGCCAGCGCCAGGTCTTTGTGCGCCAGGCGGATCCTGAACCCCGGGTCGAACCGCTGCGCCTGCAGGCGCTGCGCGAGCGTCCGGAGCATGGCGCTGTCGGCCGACCCATGCTGCAGCGCCTCGACCACCACAGGTAGCGCCAGGCCGGCGGCGCGCGCCAGACGGATTGCCTCCACGAGCACCGCCATCGTCGTGAGCGCCACGAGGTTGTTCACGAGCTTGAGGCTGTGCCCGGCGCCTGTCGGCCCCGCGTGCACGACATGCCTGCCCACGGCGTCGAGGATCGGGCGCACCCGCGCCACGACCTCCGGTGGGCCGCCAGCCATGATCACGAGCGTGCCGTCGGTGGCGCCCTTTACCCCGCCGCTCACCGGGGCATCGACCAGGCTCACCCCGCGGGCCGCCAGGCGCGCCGCGAGCCGCCGGGTGGAGGCGGGATCGCTGGTCCCCATGTCCACCAGCACCTGCTCCGGGGCCATCGCGGCCTCGAGCCCGCCCTCGCCCGTCACCACGGCTTCGACCTCGCGCGACGACGGCAGCATCAGCACCACCACGTCGACGAGGGGTGCCAGGGCCACCGGGGTCTCGACGATACCGCCGCCCGCAGCGGCGAGGATGGCAGGCGCGTGCGGGTCGTGGTGGCGCGTCGCCACCACGGGAAACCCCGCGGCCAGCAGGCGCCTAGCCATGGGCAGCCCCATGGCACCCAGACCGATGACGCCGACACGCGGTGGGGGCACGGGAGTCGCCGACGCTACCGCGCCGGCTCCAGCCATGTGTTCCAGAAGTAGTGGGACGGCAAGCCGTTGTAGCCCTTGAGCTCCGGCCGGTGCCCGTGCATGAAGAACCCCTCGCCGATGATCACCATGGGCAGTTCGCGCCAGAACAGCGCCTGGGACCGCCGCCAGAGATCCATGCGCACCCTGGGGTCCGCGTGGCGCCGCATGAGCGCCAGCAGCGCCGCCTGCTCGCGGCTCTCGTAGCCGCCCACGTAAGTGGGGCTCAACGCCAGGTGGATCGTCGGGTCGGCGACCGTGGGGAAGTGGACCGGCGTAATGTCCCAGCCCTCGGCGCGGTTGCGCAGCGTCTGGTTGGTCGGCCAGTCGGTGACGATCAGCTCTACGGTGAACCCCGCGCGCTCCAGCTGCGCCTTGGCCACGGGCGCGGAGTTGTATGCCCAGAAGAAATCGGAGATCACGAGCCAGCGCAGCGGCTCGCCGCGGTAGCCGGCTTCCTGGAGGAGCCGGCGGGCCAGGGCCGGATCGTTCCGGTTGTAGACCTCCTTGCCGGCGTCGGTCCACATGTAGTGCTCTTTGGGCAGCAGGCTGGGGTTCAGCCGGAAGAACTCGGGATGGCCGTAGGTGGCGCGGAGGATCGTGGGCGCGTCCAGGGCGGCCGCGAACGCCTGACGCAGCTTCAGGTTGGTCATGGGGCCGGAGCGCTTGTTGAAGACGAATGCCAGCGTGCTGGGCAGCGGCGCCTTGATGGGGACGATCCCAGGCTCGCGGCGGAGCCGGTCATACTCGTCGGGGTTGAGGATCTCGGCGAAGTGGGCCTCATTGCGGATCACCTGCGCCGTCCGCACGGCCGCGTCCGGCACAGGCGTGAAGAGCAGGCCGTCGAGGTACGCGGTACGCTGGCCCGCCATGCCGTCGGGCTTCTCGGTCCGCGACGCGTACCGGTCGAACCGCTCGAACCGAATGTGCCGGTCGGGGACGTACTCCACGAAGCGGAACGGTCCTGTGCCCACGAAGCGCCGCAGCGGCGCGCTCCCGACCTCGTCCAGGACCTCCCTCGGGTAGATCACGGCCGGCTGGGCCCACCAGGCCAGATCGGTGATGAGGAGGACGTTGGGCTCCTTGAGCCGGATTGTGACCGTGGAAGCATCGCGGGCGCTGATGGCCTCCACGTTGGCGAAAACCGTCCGGCCGCGGGGGCTGACGCGGCCCCACCGGACCAGCGACGCCACCACGTCGTCGGCCGTCATCTCGCGCCCGTGGTGGAACGGCACACCGCGCCGGACGGCGATGGTATAGGTCTGCCGGTCCGGGCTGACGCTGAACCGTTCCGCCAGCATGGGCACCGGCTGCAGCCGGCTGTTGAGGGTGAACAGCGGTTCGAGCGCGTGGTGCATCACGTAGGCGGCGATGAGCGCCGTGGTAGCGTGTGGGTCAAGGGTCGGCGGATCGCCGGCCAGCGCGAAGCGCAGCACGCCGCCGCGCCGGGGCTGCTGGGCGTGGCCGGGGGGCACGAGGGGCCAAAGCGCCAGCACAGCAGCGAGCGTCAACCCAATGAGGCAGCCGCCGAATCGTGGGACGCGCATGGGACACGGACCTCCGCAATACGCGGTAGTTGACGTGATTATACCATCGCGCACTCGCTGCCCTCAGACCGGACGGTCGCCGGCCCAGGCCCACGCGACGTCATCCGCCACCAGCACCTCGACGGGGGGCGTACGACGAGGCCTACGAGAAGCCGTGGCGGCGGTCCGCCGCCTCCTGGCAGCGGGCGCAGTTCGAGGCGCGGGTTGGGTGGCCCACCCCCCGAGAACCACCCCGCCGTTTCGTGCGGAGGATGTCCGCTGGGTTGAGAACTACGGCGCCCGGGGACGACACCGCCGTGCCCTTCAGTGCAACACCTCACGGTTCGTCCCAGGGACGCTGACCCTGGTTCCACGCACAGGCCTGGTGGGCGAGGAGGGTCTTGAACCCCCGACCTCCTCCGTGTAAGGGAGGCGCTCTTCCGCTGAGCTACTCGCCCGCCCCAGTATAGCACCGCGACTCCGTGCTTCGTCCGTCCCCCTGTTGGCATCCTGTGGACAGCCTGTCGATACCTCTGACCATCAATTCCGACCGGTGTTTTATATTACGGTAGTATTTAGCCATATCTCTTAGGCACCGTATGTTACTGTGCGGAGTTTGGGCATCCATGTCAGGCGGTCGGAGTCAATCTTCCGGGAAATCCTGTTGTGTCAGACCTGGAGCCCACCTGACCGCAGGGAAATCTTCGAATTTTGACGAATTGCCGGTCGAACAGCCCGGCTGGGGTGAGAGCCGGCCGATGGCGGTCAACCTGAGGTGACGCCTAGTGAAGAAGCTGGCTCAGCCGCACCTGGACACGATCCTTCGTCTGCTGGAACTGGCAGACTCTCCCCAGAATCTGGAGGCCATGCAGTACGTGGTCTTCCAGTTCGACTTCAAAGACTACGAGCAGTTTATCATCGAGTGCCCGCCAGGCAGCATCCGGTTCAACAACCTGCTGCGGGTGGCGGTCTTCTGCGACAACTTGGGCTTCCTGGTCGAGCACGATGCGGTCGATCGTGAGACGGTCTACGAGCTGTTCCCGATTCCCTGGGCCAAGATCGAGCCCGTCATCCAGGGGATGCGACGCGAGCTGGACTGGCCCGACGCCTTTGACTACTTCGAGCGCCTCGGCCGCGACTATATCAAGTGGTGGGAAGCCAAACGGAAGCGGCTGAAGCCGCTACCGCCGCTGGAAGAGTCGAAAGCGGCACCTCGGGCGCTGACGGTGGCCAGGACGCGGCCGCCGGCTCCGGTGCGGCCGTCGGCACCCCCCCGACCCGCGACCGCCGTCCCGGGCGCCCGCCCGGGTGTCCCGCAGCGGCCACAGCCCGGGGCGGGGCCAGCCATGCGCGTCGTGCCCAAGCCCGAGACCAAGCCGGCAGGCAAACAGGCCGGGGAACAGCGCAAGCCCGCCGAGGCAGCGCGCGGGAAATCGGCGCCCCGGCCGAAGCCGCAAGCCAAAGCGCGCCGCTGACCCTCCTGGTGCCACGGGCACCGGTGCCGGTGACCGCGGCGAGCGGTTTACACGGAAGGACGCTCCCGCGTCATCCCGCTCGGGCAGCCACCGGCGCTTTCCACTATACGGCAGGGTTTCGCATCCCACAATGCGGTCAGCCCTGGCGTGCGTCGCCGCGTCGACTACGGCGCCAGGGAAGATCCCGGCCCGGCGCGAAGTCACGCCCAAGGACCTGTGACCATGGTGGTGCTGTACCAGCTGCAGCAGATCGACTCGGCGATCGCGCAGGCCGGTGTGCAGCGCGCCGGGCTCGACGACGGAACCGCCGCCCGCGCCGATGTCGCCGCCGCCGAGGCCCACGTGACGCAGCTGACGGAACGCCTCGGGCATACCCGCGCCCGGGCACGGGACGTGGAGCTGGAGGTCGCGGCGCTGGAGGCCAAGCGGGCGCGCGTGGAGGCTGACCTGTACAGCGGACGGGTGCGGAACCCCAAGGAGCTGGCCGCGATGCTGGACGAGGTGGCCCAGCTGGCGCGCCAGAAGGATCGCCTGGAAGATGAGCTGTTGAACCTGCTGAGCGACATCGACCGGCTGGAACCAGCGCAGCGGGACGCCCGGCGTCGCCTGGAGGATGCCCAGCGTACGCTGGGGGCCCGGCTGGAGGCCTATCGAGCGGCGGTCGCCGACCTCGACGCCCGCCTGACTTCGCTCGAGGCGCGCCGTGCCGCGCTGTGCGAGCACGTCGAGGAGACCGTCCGACGCCGCTACGACCGTCTGCGGCAGGCGAAGGGCGGGATCGCTGTGGTTGCGATCCGCGACGGTATCTGCGAAGGCTGCCACGTCGTCGTGCCCGAGCGTCTCGTCGTCCGCCTGCAGGACGACCCCGAGCTGCTGGCCACGTGCGACGGCTGCGGACGGCTCCTCGTCGTGCCTCCGGCGCCGTGAGCGGCAGCGGGCCCGGGGGTGCGCTGTGAAAGTACGCCTCTTCGTGGACGGCGCATCCCGCGGTAACCCGGGGCCGGCTGGCCTCGGTGCGGTGATCCAGGACGCGCGCGGCAAGACCCTGGCCGAACTCTCCGAGGCCCTGGGGGAAACCACTAACAACGTGGCCGAGTACCGCGCCCTGCTCCGCGGCCTGGCCGAGGCGCGGGCACTGGGCGCGGACGAGGTGGAGGTGTTCGCCGACAGCGACCTCCTCGTGCGACAGGTGACGGGCGCCTACCGCGTGAAGAGCGCCCACCTGCTGCCGCTGTACCAGGAGGTCCAGACGGTCCTCGCGGGGTTTCGCCGCTGGCGCATCAGCCACGTGCCGCGGGAAGAGAACGCGGCCGCCGACACCCTGGCCAATCAGGCGATCGACGCCGCGGCTCGCGATCGGGTGGTGGAGCTGACCGCGCTCACGCTCCCGACCGCCCGTGGCTGGCGGGCGTGGGTCCCAGCGCTGCCCGGCTGCGAGGTCACGGCTGTAACCGAGACAGCGGCGCTCGCACGCGTGCGGCGCCTTGCCGCCGCCCACATGGCGAAAGGCTCGCCCGCGGGGCCGCGACCGCCGTTGCCGCGGGAGCACCGCCTGCGGTTCTCGGTGGAGAAGGCATCAAGGGAGACCACGGGAGCAGAGCCGGGACAGGGCGACTGAATCCCCGGCGGCTCGCCGCGTCGTGGCCGCCCGTGGACGGGTGATCGCGCCGGGCCGGCGAGCGTCCGTGGCCGGGTGGTGGTGTATGGCCCGGGGCGTCCGTGGCCGCATGGGGGCGTGGGCGCAAGGTCGCCCGCAGCCGCGGGGCGGCTTTTCCCGTGACCCCGGCGGTGCTACGATAGCTCGTGGGAGCAGGCCGGACGGTCGCGGCGCAGTCTGCGCCGAGGAAAGTCCGGGCTCCGCAGGGCAGGGCGCTGGGTAATTCCCAGCGGGGGCGACCCCCGGGACAGTGCCACAGAAACAGGCCACCGCTACGCCACCGCGTGGCGGCCAGGGTGCAACGGTGGGGTAAGAGCCCACCGGCGGGCTGGCGACAGCTCGGCCAGGCAAACCCCGCCCGGAGCAAGGCCAGGTAGGGGGAGATGAGGCGGCCCGCCGATCCCCGGGTAGGCTGCTTGAGGCCGCGGGCGACCGCGGCCCTAGAGGGATGACCGTCGAGCCGCGCGGTCATGACCGCACGGCGGACAGAACCCGGCTTACAGGCCTGCTCCCCTTCCCGTTGTCTGTTGGCCAGCGAACTACCCGCTCGAGGCCCGCGCCCGATCCGTGGTGGGACGCCGCCTCGGCGTCCCGCGCCTCAGGGATAGAGGAGGTAGGGGCCGCGCAACACCTCGAACCGGCGTAGCTCCGCCTCCCAGCGGGCGACGATCGCCCACGCAGGCGCCCCGCGCAGGATCGCCTTCCGGACGCTGCTAGTTCCCCAGACGAAGTCGAACGGGTAGCGCCCGAAGCGAGTCACGAACTCGAGGAGCGTGCCGTGCAGGCGGCGCGTCTCGACCAGGATGTAGACCGCCGTCGCCGCCGGCCGGAAGCGCAATGGGTCGGTCAGCCGCAGGCGGACCGCACGGCGCAGGCCGCGCCCGTCAAGATCGTGTGGTTCGAAGACCACCCCAGGCAGCCGTGCCGCATTGAGGCGCGCCGCCAGTTGCTCGCCATCGAGCCACGGGCTGTGCACCACCTGGAACGGCCAATCCGTGCCGACCCCCGACGACAGCGTCGTGCCGTCCAGCACACCGGTGGCCGCGTAGTAGAAGGGGGTGACCATCGTGGGGATGTTGGGCGAGGGACGGACCCACGGGAGGCCCGTATCCTGCCAGGTCATCCGGCGCGTCCAGCCGCGCATGGGGACCACCGTGAGGTCCGCGCCGATTTCGAACAGGCTGTTGAACAGCTGGGCCAGTTCACCGATGGTCATGCCGTGCACCAGCGGAATCGGGTAGAGGCCGATGAAGGACTGGAACGCGGGCGTCAGGACGGGGCCGTCCAGGTGCAGCCCGCCCAGCGGATTTGGCCGGTCGAGGACCACGACCGGCTTGCCCGCGTCTCTTGCGGCCTGCATCACCAGCGCCATCGTGGACACATAGGTGTAGGCCCGCGCGCCGACATCCTGCAGGTCCACCACGAAGAGGTCGACATACGCCATCATCTCGGGCGTGGGGCGACGGGTGGTGCTGTAGAGGCTGAAGACTGGAACCTCGCCGATGCTGGCGGGGACAGGGCGTCCAGCCGGGACGTCCCCTGCCAGCCCGTGCTCGGGAGCGAACAGGGCCGTCACCAGAAACCGCGGGTCGCGGCGCAAGGCGACCACGGTAGGCTCGCCGTGGCTAGTCAGCCCCGCGGCGTGCGTCACCAGCCCGATGCGACGGCCCTGCAGGAGGCCCGGTGACTCCAGGAGAACATCCACGCCCGGGCGCGTGACGGCTGGCGGCTGCGCCACCGCGGGCACGTCCCCGCGCAGCCCGAGCATGAGCACGAGGAACAGGAGGGCCGTTCGCGGACTTCGCATCGATCCCGGGTGATTCGGGTCGCGCCCGCCGGTTTCCTGGCGGGCTGTCCTTGATCGTCTCGCCGGCGGACCGGGGCCGGCCGTCCGCTATCCCCGAAGCGGACCGATGACCTCGTCCACCATGAGCGCTGCCGAACCCACCGCAGGCCGCTTTTGGTCCGTCATGCGGCACCGGAACTACGCTTTGCTGTGGACCGGCCAGCTCATCTCGCAGCTGGGCGACCGGCTGCACTGGATGGCGATTTCGCTGTGGGTCTATCAGGAGACGGGGTCGGCGCTGTCGGTGTCGTTTGCGATTATGGCGCTATTGGTGGGTTCGGCGGTTGTCGGTATACCTGCAGGTGTCCTGGTTGATCGGCTAGATCGCCGCAAAATCTTAATCTACGGTGACTTGCTACGCGCCGCTCTGGTGTTTGCAATTCCTGACCTGATGGAACGCAACATAGTCTCAGTGTACGTGGTCCTATTCTTGATATCTTCGGTTACCGCGTTCTTTCGGCCGGCTATGTTCGCGTCGATTCCGCAATCTGTCCCTCGCGATCGACTGTTGCATGCCAATTCTCTTTTTGCATCCATGGACTCTGGCACCGAAATAGTAGGACCCGCTCTGGCCGGAATTGTGGTCTCTACCTTGGGGTACAAAGCTGCGCTCTATCTGGATGCTCTTACCTTCTTGATCTCGGGGCTCTTGGTGAGCAGCTTGAAAATGTCAAGCGGGGATGCGATGCCGCCTGGAGTGAGAAGCGTCAAGTTTAGGGGGTTGATTCGCGCAGCCGTTGAGGGTTTTGAGTACATCAGACGGGATAGAATTCAGGTTGCATTGCTCGCCCTGGTGTTCGGTGGCTATTGGGTAGCCGGATTGAACTCCCTTCAGACACCCATGGCGAAGGGCGTCTTGCGAACGACAGATCAACAGTTTGGCTGGTTCCAAAGCAGTGGAGGGGCCGGCTACGTCGTCGCTTCGCTGCTTTTGGGATGGTTCGGTACGAATTTGAGACATGGACAGATTCTAGTGGCTGCCTATGTTCTCTGGGCTCTCGCCGTTGCCGCAGTGGCGCTTTCCGTGAATATTGGGATGTTCGTTGTAGCCAACTTTTGGACCGGCTTCGCCAATATGGTAGTCTTCATAAGCGTGGCAACCATTTTGATGGAGTACACACCGGCTGACAGGCTGGGACGCGCGATCACTACGAGACAGATCTCCGTTGCTCTGATGCGTGCGACATCGTTAGTGGTGTTTGGGTGGATTGCAGACGCTGTTAATGTGAGATTCTCAATCCTCACAATGGCGGTTCTGTCTGCTGCCGGAACGTTGCTCGCAGCTCTCAGATTCCCAGCATTATGGAACTACCGCATGGCAGTGACTCCTTCCGCCGCACAACTGCATGTAGGCGTAGCGAGGTCTTTGGGGCGGCATGCTTTTCCCAGCCTGCTCGCGTATCTTGCGTCGCGTAGCAGTCCTGAGTTTATCGTCAATGAGCAGGTATGGCTTAGTGCGACATCCCTGGCGATAGTCATTATCGCTTGGCTTCTGTTCATGGTAGTGTTTCCACTTCAGGCCCTCGCCTTGGCTGGCGTCGTAGTTGGGACAGTACTGGTAGCTGCTGGCGCTCGCCGCCTGATTTGGAGACTTGGTAATCGAGGTAGCAGGAACGAAGCGTAGAACCTCTGTGGAGCTGTTGCCTCAGCGCGCAAGGTGGTGAGGTTGCTCCGGTTTGATGGAGGGTGAGTCTCTGGAATCCCTACCTGTTCTCACCGCCTTCCCGATGGTTGTTGTCCTTCTCTCCCCCGACCGTGCCCGCCGGCGTCGCGTCGGTTCGCCGGGATAACTTGGATGGCCTACCCGGCCTCAAGAAACCGCTCCTGAGCGATCCTAGCCCCGGCCGCGGCGACCATCCGGGTTTTGGGGACGGCCAGGCCCTGTGTCGGCGGGAGGCAGGAGTGCGAATGCGGACGGCGTATACTCGGAAACAACCGGACCGACAGCCCAGCAGGCGCGGCACTCCACGCCGCAAAACACGCCGCTGACTCGCCGTGGTCGCCCACGGTCACAGGGCGTATTACTCGCATCCGAGCAGAGCGCCCGTAGTTAGGGGAGCGTAACTGTAGGGGTGGCGAGTGAGGATTGTACGCGCTCTCAGCAACGCGATCGCGCGTGGTCTGTTGATGCATACCGATCGCGAAATCTAGCGCCTGTCGGTCTGGTTTTCTTTTTTGAAATGCAGACGATTTCGCGTTCCGTCCAGTGGTTTGCGCTTGCCGTCATTGTGACGGCTGTTCTCGTACTGCTTGCGTCCGCGAGGTTTGTTCCCTGGCAGTCATGGCCGGAGCTGCTGTTATTCTATGCTGTGATAGTAGTAGCCTATTCCGTTCGGATTCCCGATCCCCGAGGCGGCGCGGTCACCCCCAGCGATGTGCTTTCGTATCTCGCCGCGTACCTCTTCAATCCGCCAACTGCGTTACTGGTCATTGGGATGGGGCGTACTCTAGGCTATGTGGTATCTCGCGGTTGGATACCCTGGCGGGCTCTGCTGAACGGAGCCCAAATGGGGATAAGCGTTGCGGTGGGGGCATTTGTGTTTGGCCTCTTGGGTGGTAGTCCCGGCCATGTTGACTTAAGCGGTGGGTATTTGGCGCTCATTGTCGCGCCGCTCGCGCACCAAGCCACGAATAACTTCTTCTATGCCTACAGCTTCAGCAGGTGGCGT
>JAVKIP010000027.1:0-29184 GCA_031459385.1 Candidatus Fervidifonticultor secundus
CCGGCGCTGCAACGCCGCAGGCAGCGCGCACAGTGCGGCCGCGTCGATCGTCACGCGGCTGCGCCGGCGCCGCAGCACTCCGCGGGCGGCCTCGGCGGCCAGCGTCTCGAGGAGCAGCGCGTCGTCGGCGGCCTGCACCGCCAGACGCCGCACCACCGCCTTTACCCCGGGGTTATACCCTTGGAGGACGGGCAGCAGGTCCTGCCGGATGCGATTGCGCAGCGCGGTCCGCAACCGGTTGGTGGGATCGCGCCGCCACGGCACCCCCTCGGCCTTCAGGTAGGCCAGGACCTCGCCTCGCCAGATCTCCAGCAGGGGCCGCACCACCCACAGGCCGTCGTGGCGGCGCTGGGCCGGCATCCCCGCCAGGGGATCGGCGGCCCCCCGCAGCAGGCGCAGAAGCGCTGTCTCGACCTGGTCGTCGGCGGTGTGGGCCACCGCCAGACGGCGCGCACCGACCCGCCGGGCCACGCGGGCCAGAGCGGCATAGCGCAGCGTCCGGGCGGCCTCCTCCAGGGTCAGGCGGTCGCGCTGCGCCCGGGCCCGGACGTCGACACGGACCACCGAGACCGGCAGGCCCCACGCGCGGGCCATGCGGCGCACGAACGCCGCGTGCGCCGCCGCCCGCCGGTGCAGGCCGTGGTCGACATGCACCACGTGCAGGCGGAGCCGGAACTCCGGCGCCAGGCGGCGGAGCACGTGCAGGAGGGCCATCGAGTCCGGCCCTCCGGAGACGCCGACGACCACGGCCTCGCGGCCAGCCACCAGGCCACCGCGCAGCGCCTCGCGGACCTGCTGGGTAACGCGGTGCGCCACCGACCGGTCAGGCATCGCGATCGTCTCGGCCGCCCCAGGCATCGCGGTCGCCTCAAAGAAAGGCCGGCGGCCTCTACGGACCGCCGGCTTCACGCGTGGTGGCGGCGGGGAGACTCGAACTCCCGACTCCGCGGGTATGAGCCGCGTGCTCTGACCAGCTGAGCTACGCCGCCACAGCGGCTCCATTATAGCCGTCGGCCCGCGGGCCGTCCACGCGGCCGCCCGGCGACCTCGCAGTCGCGGCGGCTAGGGACACGACGACGCGCCACCGGGCGCGACGGTCAGGACCGGCTGGCCGGCCTGCGACCCCGTCCCATACGTCTGCACCGTCACTATGGTCGAGGTCGTCTGGCCGTTGTAGATAAAGACGTTGTCCGTCCGGCCGTAGAGGTCTCCCGTGTTCACCGTCCCGCCCCCGTCGGCGTCCTGCCACACGAACACGCTCTTGACGCCTGTCGGCGCATTCGAGATGGTGAAGCTCCCGGTCGATGACACCGCGGCCATCGGGCTCTCGCGCGTGATCGTGGTCCCGCTGACGACGCCGGTGAAGGCGCACTGTCGGGTAGGGCCGGTCCCAGCACCGATGGCCAGATCGGCCCGCACCAGGCCCCACCCCGTCTGCGTGTCAAATCCGTTCGTCCCGAGATCGCGGGCAGTCGACTGCAGCACCGACTGGATGTTGGAGGGCCCGGTCACCCCCCGCGAGATCATGAGGGCGATCACGCCGGCAACATGCGCGGTCGCCATCGACGTGCCCTGGAAGCCCGCGAAGACGTCGCCCGTGGTCGGGCTCCACGACGGGCTCCACACGAAGAACGTGCCGTCGCCGCCCGGGGCCATCACATCGAGCTCGGGGCCACAGTTGGAGTACGATGCCCGATCCGGCGGGCTGGTGTTCCCCGTGGCGCCAACGGCGATCACCAGCGAATGGCTGGCAGGGTAGGCGATCGGCCCGCAGCCGTCGTTGCCAGCCGCGGCGACGATCGTCACGCCGAGCCCCACGGCGTAGGAGATGGCGCTGTTCAGCACGGTGCTCGTACCGCCGCCCAGGCTCAGGTTGATGACCTTTGCGCCGTGATCCGCGGCATACACGATGGCCTGGGCGATGTCGGAGTAGGTCCCCACGCCGCACTCCGGCCCACCGTCAGCCGGCAACAGCTGGCCCAGGACGCGCAGGGGCATGATGCGCGTGGCCGCCACGCCGCCCCAGTTCACGCCGGCGCCATCGGCGGCGTTGTTGGTGCGCGCGGCGACCGTCCCGGCCACGTGCGTGCCGTGGCTGAGTTCACCGGGATTCACATTGGGACACCCGGGGTCGGTGGGATCGGGATCCTGCCCATCGCCATCGCCGTTTCCGGCGTAGGAGACGAAGTCATAGCCCGGCACGGTGACGCCGCTGGAAAACTCCGGGTGCGTGAAGCGGAGCCCCGTGTCCAGCACGGCGACGATGACGGCGCCGCCCGTCGTCACGTCCCACGCCGCCGGCAGGTTGATCTGCCCGTAGTGCCAGGCCTGAGAGCCGTACTGCGGGTCGGTGGGCATGGCAAAGGCATAGGCGTACCCATCCTGCTCCGCGTACTCCACCAGGGGCGAGGCCCGGTAGGCGGACAGTGCGGCCGCCATGGCCACGCCCCGCTGGAGCTTCACCACCTGGAAGTCGATCCGGGGAATTGTGCGAACCGCCCCGCCTCCTGCCTGCGTGTGCAGGGCGTTGGCCGCCGCCGGGGGCGTCGCCGCCCTGAACCTGACCAGCAACTGGTCCGGAACGAGCGCAGGGCGCCCCCGCAGCGCCCGCGCGCGGACGGTGGGCCCGGCCGGCCTGGCACTCTGCGAGCGGGCTGTCGCCCCGGCAACGGCGGTGCCGGCGACCGTGCCGAAGCCGCCCGGGGACGGCGTAGGGCTCGGTGTGGGTAGGGTCACCCCCGTCATCCCACCCCCGCACGCCGCGGCCAGGACGGCGGCCAGCGGCAGCGCCACCAGCCGGTGGACGACCCTGAGCCGCGCTGTGGCCATCGTTCTCTCCCTCCTACGGTGTCGCGACCCGGATCTCGCCGCCGGTGATGTCAAACGCCGCCTGCGGCGCATCCCCCCGCGGGTCGCGCACCGGCACGAACAGGTCTCGCCGGAGGTCCACCGTCACGAAGCCGAACCGGTCGCCGGCGCCCGGGCCCAGCGCGTCCAGGGGCCGGTTCGCCCCATCCACCGTTACGAAGTTCACCATCACCCGGGTCGGGGGCGTCGGGCTCACCCGCAGGTCGGCCAGCGGCACGCTCACCCGCAGGCTCTGCCCGTCGGGCAGCACCTGCCCGAAGAGGAACGGCGCGGGCGGCCGGATGACGACAAACCCGAACGGCTGGACGGTCTGCGGCGGCACGACCCCGAAGAAGAAGCGGCCGTCGCGGAACACCACGTAATGCGTCCAGTTCGTGCTGTCGGGCTGGGGACCCTGCAGCAGCGAGTCGCTGACGGTGAACGCGATATAGTAGGCGCCGCCTGTCGTCTGCACCGGCCCGGCCAGCGCCATCGTGATGACCAGCTGGGGCCCGGACTGCGCGGCGACCGGCCTGAGCGCCAGGGGGGCGAGCGCGATGAGTAGCGAACTGCCCGCCAGCACGGCGCGCCGGGCAGGCGCCCGCCACGACCGGTGCGCAGCAGTCCCGCCGCTGGCCGTCGCCACCGCGGTTCGGGACTGCCTCACGGGCGCACCGGGGCCGGCTGCGTGAACCACCACGGCTGGGTGAACACCAGGGTGCCCTGCGAGCCGATCCCGATCTGTTCGCGGGCCCAGGGCAGCGCCACCAACCATGCCTCCATCCACACCTCCCGTGTCGTCCCGCGGTACGTAAGCGCCGTCGCCAGGCAGTCGTACCAGATCCGCGTCACCGAGACGCGGTCGTGCAGCACCTGCCCGGTCGTGCCGTCGTAGAAGCCAGCATAGCTCACGTGCCAGTCGGTCCCCAAACGCACCTCGGCAGCGAGTTCGGCGCGGGTCACCCCGCCCGCCGCCGGATCGTACAACAGCGCCCCGCCGATCACCCGGTCGGCACGCGGCGCGTAGAGGACGCGCGCCGTGACCGGGTTCCACCGCCCCGCGCCGGCATCGTAGGCGCCGGTCACGGTGGCGTGCACGTCCGGCCGCCGGAACGCGATGCCGACGTCGGCCTGGGCCAGACGCGCCGGCAGGGCATCGAACTGAAACGGCGTGCGGCCGACCTGGTCCTGGTACGTGATGCCCATCTGTGCCTGCCAGGCCGCCCCGAACGCCCGGGTGTAGTCGAGGCGGCCCGCCAGCAGTCCGCGCACATCGCCCGTCGAGTAGTAGATCCCCCGGATCTCGGCGCGCAGCGACAGGGCGTCGCGGTCCGTGGTGCGCAGCGTGCCCGTCACCGTGACGGCTCCGTCAGCTCGTGCGGCGTCGACGACCGCGGGCCCCGCCTGGGTTTCGCGGAACCGACCCATCCCGCCCTGCACCTGATACACCAGGCGCGTCCCGCTCAGCGCCACCGGATCGCCAATCACGGTGAGCTCGGGCAGGCGCTCGACACCCAGCCGCACGTCGGATGGAAACCCCGCGCCGTCCAGGTCGATCCGCGCCTCGGCCGTGAGGGCAGCGGTGTACCCCGGGCCGCGGTAACGCAGCGACAGGCGCGGGAGCAGTTCGTCGTCGGTCCCCAGGGCCGTCGCGGCCCGCGATCCGTCCATGCTCAGTTCAGCCCACAGGCGGTCGGAGAGGGCTCGCCCGTGAATCGCGCGTCCCGCGTAGACCATGGAGAACACGCCGGCGCCGTCGAACCGCGCGTAGGTCTGGTAGAGCGTGGTCGCGTGCCTGGCGGCCGGCAGATGGGCGTCGAGGGCCACGAACAGATCGGTCGAGGGCGCCACGGGCGAGCGACGCGCGAGGTAGTCGGCGTACACCCGCGCCGAGGCCGCGCTGAACCGGTGCTGGTGCCACAGCGTGACCCGGCTGTCTGCGCCACCTGTCTGCTTGTTGGCCAGCCCGTAGAGGAAGGCCACGCCTTCCCCCGCCGCCAGCCGGTACGCATGCTCCACCCCGACGCCTGTCCCCAGCCGCTCGAGGTAGTCCAGGCGCAGGTACCCGTAGTGGTTCTCGCTCAGCGCGTAGGAGTAGAACGTCTTGAGGAAGTAGCCTTCGACCTCGGAGTAGCCGAGCACCGGCAGCAAGCGGCTCGCCCGCGGCTCGCGCAAGTGGATGACGAAGTACGGCCAGGTGAACACCCGGCGCCCGCCGATCCACACCGAGACCCGCCGGCCGACGATCTTGTCCCCCGGAAAGACGGTCAGTTCGTCGGCGGTCAGGTACGCGACGGGGCTCGGTCCCTCGCACGTGGTGCAGACGACCTGACGACCGGTGGTAACGCCGCCGACAGCGCCCTCGACGACCTCCGCCCGCAGGTAGACCGCTCCCAGCACCAGCGGGCCGGTGTACGCCGCCACGGCCTGACTGAGCCGGCCCCGGCGCGTCACCAGATTGTAGTCGAGGACCGCTCCGGATACGGCCTGGCCCTGGCGCTCGATGCGCACCCGGCCTTCGGCGCGGACGTCGTAGGTGGTGAGATCGACGCGCAGGCGGTCGGCCCGGATGGTGACATCCCTATAGCCCACGATCACGTCGCC
Source organism: Candidatus Fervidifonticultor secundus (assembly GCA_031459385.1). GTDB lineage: Bacteria > Sysuimicrobiota > Sysuimicrobiia > Sysuimicrobiales > Humicultoraceae > Fervidifonticultor > Fervidifonticultor secundus. The sequence goes on from JAVKIP010000027.1 coordinate 5,452, forward strand.
TGTAGCCTCCAGCACGCGACGGGCCCGGTCATACCGGAACGTGCGCGCGCGCAGGCTGACCGGGATCTCCTCCTGGGGCCACGCCGGTGCCGCCAGTGCCACGATCAGCACCGCGAGCAGGCCCGAGGTCGCCGGCGCGCGCCGCAGGCACCGGCGCCTCACGGCCGTCCGGCGGAGCCGGGGCGGATCAGGAACTCGGTCTGCACGTCGCCTTCGGCCTCCAGCGTGTCGTCGTCGAGCGACACCACCACCCGGTCGGCTCGCAGCCGGCGACCGTCGGCCTCCTCCACGCGCACCTGTCCGGTCAGCACCAGCACGCGAGTGGCCTCGGCGTACGTCGCGCGATCCCCGGTGGCCCGCCGGTCGGGCTGCACGACCGTGACCGGTCCGACGGCCTCGAGGTCGCCGGTACGGAGCGTGGCGACCAGGCGTGCGCAGGAGAGGCGTGTGGCGCCGGCCTGCTGCTCGACCACGACCTTCCCGGTCAGCACCAGCCGGTCGCGTGGTTCGGAGTAGTCCAACCGGTCCGCCCACGCCGTGCGCCTGCGCTGGCGCACGACGACCTCTTCGTGGGCTTCCACCTCGTTTGCGTCCCAGCGCACTACCAGGCGCCGCGCGGTGACCGTCGTCTCCTCCCCGTCCGCGCCGCCCGCGGCGGCGCTCACCAGCGTGGCGCCGCCAGTGATCTCGGCGCGCCTGCTCGTGAGGTCCGCCACCAGCCGCGGGCCGCTGACGCGCGTGCCGGGCCGGTGGAGGCTGACCGACCCATCGGCGATCACCTCGCCGGTGCGGCCGTCGTGCCGCAGGCTGGCCGCCGACAGCCGCAGCGCCCCCTGCACGGCTTCCACGTCGCCCGCGGCGTCGGCGACGTCTTCCCGCAGCAGGAACCGCAGGACCGACGCCCGCACCACGAGATCGCCCTGCACGAGGCGCGCTCCGCCTGTCGCCTCCGCCACCTCGCGACGGCCGTCGTAGCGCAGCGCCGCCGCGATCAGGTGGCGGCCCCGGCCGATGGCGCGCACCGCCCCCTCGAAATGGCCGATCTGGGTCTCCTGCTCGTAGCGCACGCGGTCGGCCCGGATCTCCAGGCCGCGGACGACCAGCGCCACGTGCCCGGAGGCGTGCACGACCCGCGCGCGAGCGTCGTACCTGATGCGGTCGGCCCGCAGCCGCCCCACCTCGCTCTCTTCCGCCTGCGCCAGGGTGAGATCGAGCACCTGGGCCTGTGCATCCCAGACAGCGGCCCGGGCCACGAGCACGCCGGCGGCCTGTGCGGTCACGCGCAGGCCGCCGGTCAGCCGCATCGCCTGTGTCTGCGGATCGACGGTGACCCGGGCCGCCTCCACCTGCAGCACGCGCGGGCCACCGTGGGCCTCCACGGCGATGGTGATCCTGGGACGCCCGCTGAGCGTCGCGGTGCGCCCGTCGGGTGTCCACTCGGCCCGATCCGCGGCGATCCGCGCGCGCAGCCGGCCGGCCTCGCGCACGACCACCTCGGCGCCCGCCAGGACGGCGCCCGGCGTCCTGTGCGGCCCCGCTCCGGCATCCGGCCGGAGCGGGCGGTCCAGCTCCGCCGGCACGACCAGCCAGGCCCCGGCGGCGGCGGCCGCGATCCCTGCCGCGAGGGCCCAGGCCAGCGACGGCTTCACGACTCCGCCCGGGCCGGCCGCCACGCTCCCGGCCCCCACCTGCGTCGCAGCCGTCCGTCCTCACCGGCAATGAGCGCGGCACCGCAGGCACAGAACAGCAGGTTCGGCGCCCAGGCCGCGAGCACAGGCGGCAGGGCGCCGGCCGCGCCCAGGGCCCGGGCTGTGGACATCACCGCGTAGTAGACGAAGAGCAGCACCACGCTCAGTCCCACGCCCACGAATCGGCCGCCCCGTGTCGCCAGGACCGCGAGCGGCGCGCCGACCAGGGCGAAGATCAGGCTGGCCGCGGGCACGGCCATCTTGCGGTGGTACTCGATCGCCACCCGCGGCGACAGGTCGGCGCCGAACAGCCGGATCTGCCGGCGGAGTTCCCGCAGCGTCATCTCCTCGGGCGTGCGCTGTTCGACCGCGAGCGCGTCAGCCGGCAGCCCGAGCGGCAGCGTCAGCATCTCGAACGCGGCCTCGTAGCGGGTGAACCCGCGGGCGTCGAGCTCGCGCACGACGCCGCGCCGCAGGGTGAACCCCTCCCCCGTCCAGCCCGCCTCCTCGGCGGTGATCAGCCGCGGCAGCGCGCCCGCGGGCTCGAACACCATCACGTCCTCCAGCCGGCCGGCCGTCTGGTCCACCCGGCGGATGAAGAGGACGCGCCCGCCGGGTGCCCGCAGGAAGATCTGCTCGCGCACCCGAGGCAGCGCCTCGCCGACGAGCGCCCGGCGCAGCAGCAGGCTCGCACGCTGGTTGGCCCACGGCGCCACCGCCTCGTTGATGGCAAAGGTGACCGCGCCGACGCCCAGGCCGAAGGCCAGGACGGGCACGAACACCCGGGCGGCGCTGACCCCCAGTAGCCGCAGCGCCTCGAGTTCGCGATCGCGCACGAGCCGACCGAGCCCCAACAGCGCGGCGAAGAGTGTCGCGATGGGAAAGGCCAGCACGACCATCGCCGGGAGCTTGTAGAGCAGCAGCCGCCCCACAACGGCAGGGGGCATGCGCCCGGAAACGATATACTCCGCCAGGGTGTAGAGGATGTCGCCGACCAGGAGCACCAGGAACGCGCCGAGCCCGAGCACGAACGGCGGCGCCAGTTCCCGCAGGATGTACCGGTCGGCGGTCCGCATGCCCTCTCTCACTCCCGGTGCGACGCTGCGGGCGAGACAAACCCTCTTCCCGGGATGCGCGGGGTCAGCGCTGGATCGTGATTCGCACCGGGCCGACCTCGATGCCCCGGGCGCCACCGCGCTGCCAGCCCAGGAACGCCACGTAGACGTCGTACGTGCCAGGATCCACCTGCCGACCCTGCAGGTCGCGCTGGTCCCACGTGCCCGAGAACGTCCGGGTTTCACCGGGCGCCAGCGGGACCTCGCGGATCACCTGCAGGAACGCCTTGTCGTGCGACCACTGCCAGATCAATGCGCCGCGCTGGCGCACGATCAGGTCGAACTGCTGGCTGCTGGGGAAGGTGACCGCCACGGGGCTGGCGGCGCTGTTGACCACCCGCAGGAAGATACTCACCGGCTCCCCCCGCGCGAACGCGTCCTTGCCGACCGTCACCTGCAGGCGCAGGTCACCTACGGTACGCTCCGCGGCTGGCGGCGCGGCGCTGGTCAGCACGACCGCAAGGACGAGGCTCGCCACGAGACCAAGCATGGTTCCGCTCCCTCCCATTCCCTTACGGCGGTGGGGCCAGCCCGGTTCCGATCGCGGGAACCAAAACGAATCCCGCCTCCTGGGAGGCGGGATTCCGTCTGCCGGGCCGGTCCTCCTTGGCTATCGGCTGACCGCCTGGAGGTGCGCGAGGTCGCACCTGATCTTCCCGGTCGCGATCTCCTCCAGCGCGATCGTCACGGGGTTGGTGGAGTCGATGTCCACCAGGGGCAGCGCCCCCTCTTTCAGCTGCATCGCCCGCTTCGCCGCCACAATGACCAGCGCGTACTTGCTCTCGACCTGCTCCAGGAGTTCTTCCAGCGAGGGCTTGATCACGTACACTCACCTCCAGCGAGCACTCCCCGATTGTAACAGGCCCGGGTCGACCGTCAACAGCGCCTGGGGCGGTGCAAGACCGGGCAATACCTCAGGGGAGCCATGACCCGCCGTGCCCACGCGCAGCGTCCCGGGCCGCAGTTCGAGGCCCTCAGGCTGAAGGTGACCCTGCGGCTGCTGGCCCTGGGCGCGGTCGCCATCGCGGCCGGCGGCGCGCGGCTGCTCGTCCGCAACGCCGGCTCGCCTCTGCACCGCGCGAGCCTGGCCGCCCTGGCCGCCGGACTGCTGGGCTGCGCCGTCCTGGGTCTCGTCCTGCGGCGAGAAGCGCTGGCGCGCCTGGGGGCCAGCGCGCTGGTGGTCACCTACCTGACGGTGAGTTTCGCACGCATCCTGCTACTGCCCGGCGAGCCGGTCCCGGAGGAGATCGGCGGTGCCGCGGTCTGGCTCACCGTCATCCTCACTGTTGTCTGGTTGCTCTCCTACCCCCGGGCCGGCGTGCGCCCGGTGCTACTGGCCTATCTGCTGGCCATGGCGCCCGTCGCGGTGTTCGGCGGGCTCGCCGCGGCCCGCGGGATGCTCGGGGCCGCCGCAGGCCGGCTCGGCGTGCTCGCGCAGACCGCGGTGGCGGGGCTGGCGATGCTCGTGCTCGTCCGCAGCGCAGAGGAGGTCGTCGAAGGGTACGTCCGCGCGTGGGCCCGGGCCGAGACGATGGAGCAACTGGCGTCGACCGACGCGCTCACAGGCGTGCCCAACCGCCGCTACCTGTTCCAGGAACTGGCCCGCGAGATCGCCCTGGCCGGGCGGCACGCACGGACCCTGTCGGTTATCATGTTCGACCTGGACACGCCCGAGGCGCTGCTCGCACGCGCGGACCGGGCCCTCTACGAGGCCAAAGCCGCCGGCCGGAACCGCGTGGCGCTGGCCGCGTAGGGATCTACAGCCAGCTCTTCAGGCGCGCCAGGTCCACGTTCCCGCCCGACAGGACGACGACGACGGGCGCGCCGTCGGCGCGCACCCGCCCGGCCAGGAGGGCCGCCAGCCCGGCCGCGCCCGCGGGCTCGACTACCAGCTTGCCGCGTTCCAGCAGCAGGCGCATCGCGGTCACGATCTCGTCGTCGCTGACCTCGACGACCTCGTCCACGAGCTGGCGGACGATCTCCAGGGTGCGGGCACTCACGGCCGGCGCCCCCAGACCGTCGGCGATGGACGCCGGCGTAACCGTCACAGGCCGGCCCGCCGCCAGGGCCTGGCCCATGGCGTTGGAGCGTTCGGCTTCGACACCTACGATGCGCGCCCGCACCCCGACGCCGCGCAGGGCCACTGCGATGCCGCTGATCAACCCCCCACCGCCGATAGGTACCAGCACCAGGCCCGCGTCAGGCGCGCCCTCGGCGATCTCCAGGCCCACGGTCCCCTGGCCCGCGATCACGTCCGGGTGGTCAAAGGGATGCACCGGCACCAGCCCGCGCTCCCGCACGAGCGCCTCGTAGTGCGCAAAGGCCTCGGCGACCGTCCCGTGCAGAATCACCTCGGCACCGTACGTCCGGCATGCGGCCACCTTGCTCTGTGCCGCGGCGGCCGGCATCACGACCACGCAGCGCAGGCCCTCGGGCTGCGCCGCGTACGCCACCGCCTGGGCGTGGTTGCCGGCGGAGATGGTCACGATGCCGCGCGCACGGGCATCCGGCGCCAGGCAGCGCACGGCGTTGGTGGCGCCGCGCGCCTTGAACGAGCCGGTCTTCTGGAGGTTCTCGGCCTTCAGCCAGACGGGCGCGCCGAACCGCTGCGAGAGCGTGGCCGATCGCCACAACGGCGTGCGGTGCACGCGGTCGGCGATCCGTGCGGCGGCGGCGCGCACGTCGTCCAGCGTGACACCCTGGCTCACCGCGTCAGAACCACGCCTCCAGCCGGGTCGCCTCGAATGCCCGCTTCTCCTCCAGGGTCTGGGGACTGGGGTCGGCGATGTCAACGACCGGCTGCGGCGCGGCGAAGAAGTCGCCGCGCACGGCCGTGGCCAGACCATCGCCCACCTCGATGAAGCAATAGCCGCGACCGTCGAAGCCCGCCCCACCGGTACTGCCGGTCAGTTCGTCGGCGATCGCGTCGGCAGCCACGAGCCCCTGGGCCTCGGCGAAGACGCCGGCCTTGGGTAGCATCATGCCGTTGGGCAGCGGGAACTCTGCGACGTCGCCTACGGCAAACACCCGGTCGGCCGGGGTGCGGCACGTGCCCGGGTCGGGCCGGATCCACTCGCCCGTAGCCAGCCCGGCCGCCTTGACCACGGCTGGCCCCCGGTGCGGCGGGATGCCGATGAAAACGTCGTACCGACGGCGTTCGCGCTCGAACACCACGGTCTGGCCCTCCACGCCTGCCACGCGGCGCCCGGGCAGGAACCCGATTCGCTTGGCCGCCAGGCGCCCCTCCACCTCGGCGCAGACCGCCGCGCCCGCGACCGGCAGCGACGAGGGCTGCGGCGTGAACACCTCCAGCTCCACCCGGTCGCGCACGCCGCGGCGGCGCAGAACCTCGTCGATCAGGAAGGCCGCCTCGTAGGGCGCGGGCGGGCACTTGTACGGGACGTCGAGGATGCCGATACCGATGCGCCCTTCCTCGATGGAGGCCACCCGCGCGGCGATCGCCTCGGCCTGGTCGGGATCGTAGAGGTTCGACCCCACCGGATCGTACCCGGCGACCAGGTCCGGCCGCAGCTCGGCGCCCAGGGCCACCACCAGGGCGTCGTAGGGCCACTCCCCGGACGCGCGGGTGACGACCGTCCGACGCTCGAGGTCGATGGCGGTCACGTCGTCTTGGACGTAGCGGATGCCCCTGGCGGCCAGCCGGCTCAGCGGGCGCGTTCCCTCGGCCCGCGCGCCGAGGCCCGCGACCACCGCGAGGATGCGCAGCCCCATCATGAAGGTGCTCCGGCGGTCGATCACCGTGACCTCCGCGTCGCGGCGAAGCCGCGCACGCAACCGGTGCGCGGCCGCCACGCCGCCGAACCCTCCTCCCAGCACCACACAGCGAGTAGTAGCCACCGGACCCCTCCGCGACGAATGCGCCCTCTATCTTACACCAGGACTGCACCCGCCGGGCGCGAAACCCAGCCACCACGCCGTCTCGCCGGAGGAGCCGACGTGACCACGCGCGCCACCACCGACGCCAGCGACGGCCGCGCTCCCGGCAGCGCGTGCCGCCCGTCCGGCGGTGCCCGCCGGGCGGCACGGCGGCTGGCCGCGCTCGCGTGTGCGGCGCTCGCGGCCGCGGGGTGCCTGGCACTGGCACCCCTGCGGCCCGACGTGCCGCCAGACCGGTTCCGGGAGCGCACGGTCCTCATCGCAGTCGACGGGACGCCCGGACTTCCCTTCGAGGGGGCGTACGGCACGGCGTCAGCCACGCAGTCGGCCCGCGGCGTCGTGCCCGCGCGGTTCGAGCTGAAGTCGGCGGTGGCCGTCGTGGCCACGTTCACCAAAGCCGCCGCCGACGGCGAGCTGGTCGTCCGGATCGTGGTAGACGGCCAGGAGGTGGCACGCCGCCAGACCTCGCGACCGTTCGGCACCGTCGCGATCTCGCAGATGCTGTCGCGCTGACCGACCCGACCGCCACCGGCGGGCTCCACGACGCCCGGTCGCGCGACCGGCGCCGCGCGATCCGCCGCCTACCAGCGCACGAGGCCGTAACCGGCACGGGACCAGGTAACGCGTGTGCCTAGCGGCCGGCACAGGCGGTCCATGCGCGCAACGATGGCCCGCGCCAGCCGGCCGCGGGCGAGCACGGGGCGGCCGCGCCGCGGCCGCGGCCGCCCAAAGCCTAGCTCGACCGGATACAGCCGGATCTCCCGCAGCTGCCCCCGCGCGATCTCCCACCACGCGACCACGGTCTCCCAGTATGCGGGGTCGGCGGCGAACCCGCCCTTCCCGCGGCTGTTGCGCCGGTCGAAGCCGTCGGCGGGCGTCGCCAGCAGCGGGTCGAGGCCAAGGCGCTCGTAGAAGTCGGCGGGCAGGCCCTGGGCCTCCTCGTTCTGGAAGATGAAGTTGCCCAGGCTGTAGAAGATGGGCCGCCCCCGGTACACCTCGATCCCACGCAGCCGGTGCGGCCCGTGGCCGATCACCGCATCGCAGCCGGCCTCGATGCACCGCCGGCAGAACTCGCGATGGAAGGTGGGTACCGCATCCGGGTCGCCGCCGGCCATGTCGTGGGCGTGGAAGGAGAGCAGCACGGTGTCGGCCTGGCGGCGCGCCTCGCGCACCTGCCGGAGAATCTCGTCCACGTCGCGCTGGTTCACCTCCCAGGCGTCGCCGGCGCGGCGGCCTTCCCGGAACTTCACCGCGCCAATGGACAGTACGCCGTCAGGGTCCGGCGCCCGGAACCCCAGGGCCACCTCGTAGCGGCGGACCTGTTCGACCTTCGTGCGCGCGACCAGCGCGCGCAGCTGCACCATGACCCGCGACGGGACCACCGCGTACTCCTCGTAGCGCAGGCAGTTGGCCCCCGGGCGGCCGGGGCTATCGTCCCGGCGCAGGCCGGCGCGGTAACCGGCGCCCTGCGTGGCGGTGGTGACGGCCAGCAGGGCGATCTTGCCGGCGGGCACGTCGGCATAGGCGGGCAGCCGGGCCTCGGCCAGGTCCCGCCCCGCCCCCGCGTGACAGACGCCGGCGGCGTCGCAGACCCGAGTCGTCTCCATGACGCCTTCCGGCCCCCAGTCACCGGCGTGGTTGTTCGCCCTGGCGAAGAGGTTGAACCCCATGGCGACCAGGTCGTGCAGGCACCCCGCCGGAGAGGTCAGGTACGTGCCGCTCCAGCCCGCGGCCGGAGCGCCCAGCCCGTTGGTGAGCGAAGTCTCCAGGTTCGTAAAGCACGCATCCGCAGACCGCAGGACCGCCAGAAGGGCGTCGTATCCCGCCCCTCCCCAGCGCGTGACCCGCCGCGTGATCAGCGCATCGCCCGTCGCCGCGTAGCGCACGGCGTTCCTCCTCCTTCCGTGCCGGTGTGCTCACCACGCCAGTTCCCGGGGCCGCCGGCACGCCCAGGTGCCGCGCCAGGGCGGCTCGGGACACCTGCACGACGGTACCCGTTGCCGTATCGGCAAGCCAGAGGTGGACCGTACCTTGGACGGCGCGGGACGGCGCGCGTGGGCTCCGCTGGAAGAGGGTTTGGGACGCCCGCGGGAATTCCTTCAGCGGTCTCCGCCCCGCGGGCGGACGCGCGGGAGGCGGACAAACGCGTGCGGTTCGGGCATCTCGCCCACCGGGACTTCCACCACCGTCGGCTCGTCCCGCTCGAATGCCGCACGCAGGATGGCGGTGAGCGCGGCCGGCGACGTCGCCCGCTGCCCGCGGGCGCCGAACGTCTCGGCCAGGCGCACGAAATCAGGGTTGTGCAGCCGCGTGGCGATGACGCGACCGCCGTAGAGCTCCTGCTGCATCCGGAGCACGTTGCCATACGCGCCGTCGTTGAACACCACCGCCACCACGCCGATCCGGTGCTGGACTGCCGTGGCCAGCTCTGCGGCCGTGAACAGGAAGCCGCCATCGCCCGAGATGGAGAGGACCGCGCGGTCGGGCAGCGCTACCTTGGCGCCGAGGGCGGTGGCGAAGCCATAGCCGAGCGTGCCCTGGTAGCCCGGGGTGATGTAGGTACGCGGCCGGTACACGGGAAACGCGTACCGCGCCATGTAGCCCACCTGGGTCATCTCGTCGACGAAGACGCCGTCGTCGGGCAACGCCGCACGCATCGCCTGCAGGAACCCGTACTGGGGCTGCACCTGGCTCATGGCCTGCTCGACATCGGCCTTCAGGGCCCGCAGGGCCGCCTCGCGCGAGGCCCGCACGGGGCTGTGCGCGGCCAGGGCCTGGGACAGGGCGGCCAGCGCCTGGCGCGCGTCGGCCACGATGCCGACGGCAGGTGGGTGGATCCGGGAGATCTCAAGAGGGTCGATGTCGATCCGGATCAGCGTGAGCCCATCGTCGACGCCCCACTGCGTCAGCGGCCGCAGCAGCCGCGTCCCGACGGCCAGTACCACATCGGCATCGGCCCACAGCCGCCAGCCGGCTGGCCCGGTCAGCGCCAGGTAGTGGCGGTCGCTCACTGCGCCACGCCCGTGCATGCCCGCCACCACGGGCGCCTGCAGCGCCTCGGCGACAGCCAGAAGTGCGTCCCCGGCGTCGTCGACACCGCTGCCTACCATAATGAGGGGGCGCTCCGCGCGCGCCAGCAACGCTGCGGCCCGGGCGACCGCTTCGGGATCGGGCGCGGGGGCTGCGGGCGCCGCGGCTGGGTCCCGCAGCGTCACCGGGGCCTGGTCGGCCAGCACGTCGGTGGGAATCTCCAGCGCCACCGGCCGTGGCCGGCCCGCGCACAGCTGCTGGAACGCCTCGGCTACGAGGTCGGGCAGCAGCGCCGGATGCTCGACCCGTGCCGCCCACTTGGTCAGCCCGCGCAGGATCGCCAGCTGGTCCGGCAGTTCGTGCAGGACGCCCAGCCCCCGGCCGATCTGCGCCGAGGGGATCTGCCCGGCGATGCAGAGGACGCGCGCATGCGCCGCATAGGCGGTGGCGAGCGCCGCCGTGGCGTTCAGGACGCCGGGGCCGGGCACGACCGCGAAGACCCCGGGGCGGCCGGTGGCCCGAGCGTACCCGAGAGCCATGTAGGCTGCGCCCTGCTCGTGCCGCGTGTGGACGACGCGGATGGCGCCGGCGGCATCGTAGAGGGCGTTGAACAACGCGTCGTTCTGCACGCCGGGGATGGCGAACAGCTCGGTAACCCCGTGCCGGCGCAGCATCTCCACCAGGGCGCGTCCGCCGGTCATGCGGGTGGCCACCGCCGGGTCTGCCGCGCGGTCGGAGGTCACAGTGCAGCTCCCGGGAACATGGGCGCATCGCAGTTCGCGGTGGGCGGAGCCGGAGTCCTCCCGCCCGACGGCCCGCAGGGTGTCCGCGCTCCTCCCCAGAACGCGTCGAGGGGAGGTGTGCGCCTCCCCCCGACGGTTACTCCCGGCAGCGACCTACTCTCCCGCGCCGTTGCCAGCGCAGTACCATCGGCCCTGGAGGGCTTAACGACCGTGTTCGGAATGGGAACGGGTGTGGCCCCTCCGGCATAGCCACCGGGAATGGACGGCCGATGACCGGCCGCGACGAAGTCCTGTGCACCGGTCTGAGAGTCGGACTACTGCACCCTCGCAGGGTAGGCTCTCGATCAACGAGCCCCCAGACCGGTCACATAGCGGTGTTGCAGGCTCCATACAGCTGCCCCTAGAGCAGGACAAGCCCTCGTCCTATTAGTACCGCTAGGCTACGCCTTACGGCTGTACACCCGCGGCCTATCGACCTGGTAGTCTCCCAGGGGACTTACCCGGTTACCCGGTGGGTGACCTCATCTTGGGGTGGGCTTCGCGCTTAGATGCTTTCAGCGCTTATCCCGTCCGGACATGGCTACCCGGCACGTGCCCTTGGCAGGACAACCGGTACACCAGAGGTCCGTCCACTCCGGTCCTCTCGTACTAGGAGCAGCTCCCCTCAAGTCACCTGCGCCCACAGTGGATAGGGACCGAACTGTCTCACGACGTTCTGAACCCAGCTCACGTACCGCTTTAATGGGCGAACAGCCCAACCCTTGGGACCTACTACAGCCCCAGGATGCGATGAGCCGACATCGAGGTGCCAAACCTCCCCGTCGATGTGGACTCTTGGGGGAGATCAGCCTGTTATCCCCGGGGTAGCTTTTATCCGTTAAGCCACGCCGCTTCCACTTGCCGGCGTAGGATCACTAGGCCCGGCTTTCGCCCCTGCTCGGCTTGTGGGCCTCACAGTCAAGCCCCCTTATGCCCTTGCACTCGCCGCACGGTTTCCAACCGTGCTGAGGGGACCTTTGGGCGCCTCCGTTACCGTTTGGGAGGCGACCGCCCCAGTCAAACTGCCCACCTGCCACTGTCCCGTCACCCGCTGAGGATGCCGGTTAGGACTTAATCTTGCCAAGGGTGGTATTCCAAGGGTGGCTCCACGGAGGCTGGCGCCCCCGCTTCTGCGCCTCCCACCTATCCTCTACATGGTAAGACCAAATCCAATGGCAAGCTGCAGTAAAGCTCCACGGGGTCTTTCCGTCCAGCTGCGGGTAACCCGTGTCTTCACGGGTCTCACAACTTCGCCGAGTCCCTCGTCGAGACAGCGCTCAGCTCGTTACGCCATTCGTGCAGGTCGGAACTTACCCGACAAGGAATTTCGCTACCTTAGGACCGTTATAGTTACGGCCGCCGTTCACCGGGGCTTCGGTTCAGGGCGTCGCCGGGGCAAACCCCAGCTAACCCGTCCCCTTAACCTTCCGGCACTGGGCAGGCGTCAGCCCCTATACGTCGCCTTGCGGCTTAGCAGAGACCTGTGTTTTTGTTAAACAGTCGGCTGAGCCGATTCACTGCGGCCTCCTCGCGCGGCCGGCGCGAACCGGCAACGCTCGAAGGCACCCCTTATCCCGAGGTTACGGGGTCAACTTGCCGAGTTCCTTGACGAGGGTTCTCTCGCGCGCCTTGGCACTCTGCGTGCCCGGCCACCTGTGTCGGTTTCCGGTACGGGCGCGGGCATCCTGGCCACGAGGCTTTTCTTGGCAGCGTGGGCTCAGCCACTTCGCTCGCGGTTGCCCTTGAGCTCGCGTTCGCATCTCGGCGTTGAATGAGGCGCCGGATTTGCCTGGCACCTCCGCCTACCTGCTTGGCCCGGGACGACCATCACCCGGTAGGCCTACCCTTCTGCGTCCCCCCTTGGCTCGTCACGGATGCGCCGCGGGGCCGGAATGTCGACCGGCTGTCCATCGGCTACGCCTTTCGGCCTCGCCTTAGGTCCCGCCTAACCTTACGCGGACGAACCTTCCGTAAGAACCCTTGGCCTTACGGCGGGCAGGATTCTCACCTGCCTTTTCGCTACTCATGCCGGCATTCGCACTTCCGCATCGTCCAGCGGTCCTCACGGTCCGCCTTCGGCCTACTGCGGAACGCTCCCCTACCACCCCGCGCAGGACGACACCTTGCGCGAGATCCGCAGCTTCGGTGGATGGCTTGAGCCCCGTTGGATTTTCGGCGCAGCACCACTCGACCAGTGAGCTATTACGCACTCTTTGAAGGATGGCTGCTTCTAAGCCAACCTCCTGGCTGTCTTAGCGATGCCACTTCCTTTCCCACTTAGCCATCACTTGGGGACCTTAGCTGGCGGTCTGGGTTGTTCCCCTCTCGACGATGAAGCTTATCCCCCACCGTCTCACTCCCGGCGACCACACGACGGCATTCGGAGTTTGGTTGGGTTCGGCACGGGTCCTCCCGCCCTAGCCCATCCAGTGCTCTACCACCGCCGTGCTGCAACCGGGGCTGCACCTCAATGCATTTCGGGGAGAACCAGCTATCTCCGGGTTCGATTGGCATATCACCCCTACCCACAGCTCATCCCATGGTTTTTCAACACCAATGAGTTCGGGCCTCCACGCGGGGTTAGCCGCGTTTCACCCTGGCCATGGGTAGCTCACCCGGTTTCGGGTCTGCAACGTGCGACTGCCGCTTGCGCGGCTTCCCATCCGGGAACGGCGCCCTGTTCAGACTCGGTTTCCCTCCGCCTTCAGGATATGCTCCCTTAAGCTCGCCACACGCTGCAACTCACCGGCTCATTCTTCAATAGGCATGCCGTCAGGCGTTCCGGTCCGAAGACCGGCATAGCCCTCCGACTGTTTGTAGGCACACGGTTTCAGGTTCTATTTCACTCCCCTCCCGGGGTTCTTTTCACCTTTCCCTCACGGTACTCGTGCACTATCGGTCGCCAAGGGTATTTAGCCTTGGAAGGTGGTCCTCCCGGCTTCCCACGGGGTTCCACGTGTCCCGTGGTACTCAGGAACACCGCCCAGGAAGTCCGTCCGCTTTCGCCTACGGGGCTTTCACCCGCTCTGGCCGACCGTTCCAGGATCGTTCGGCTAGCGCACGGATTGGTAACTTCCCGACAGGATCGCGGTCCCGTCCGGCGACGTCCTGCAACCCCTCGAGCGCAACGCCCGCGAGCTTGGCACGCCCGAGGTTTGGGCTCTTCCCCTTTCGCTCGCCACTACTCAGGGAATCTCGTTTGATTTCTGTTCCTCCGGGTACTGAGATGTTTCAGTTCCCCGGCTGGCTCTCCCGCACCTATGAATTCAGCACGGGATGACGCGGCATGACCCGCGCCGGGTTGCCCCATTCGGAGACGGCCGGATCGAAGGTTGCTTAGCACCTCCCCGACCCTTTCGCCGCCAGCAGCGTCCTTCATCAGCCCTTGGCGCCAAGGCATCCACCGTGTGCCCGTAGTAGCTTGAGACCCGCCCTAGGAGCAGCTGTACAGAGCCTGACAACACATCGTCGTCCCGCCGATCGGATCGATCCGCGGGTCGAGATGTCTTCGTCCGTCTTCACTTGTCAAGGTCCGCCCCGTCGTCTACACGACGCCGGGTCCCGCCGGGATCGCCGGCCAGGACATCGAGGCATAATGGCCGTGACACAAAAAAGAGGGGATGAGCGAAATCCCCTCCGGGACTGCTCACCGAGCAACCGCCTATGAGGTTATCCGGTCGACACCGTCACCCTCGGCAGCAGCACCCAATCCCTCCCTGTGTCCGAGCCACACCTCATTATAGAGGGGACCTCGGGCTTGTCAACCCTCGTCCCGGCCGGCGTGGGACTCGTCGGGTCAAAGCTCCCCACCCCCGGCCGGTGTGTGCCACCGCCGCGCGGCGCTGGCGCGCCCGGCCCCGTTGCATTCCGGCGCGCTATACGCGCCGGAATCACACCACCAGACAGGTCAGGGTGTCGGCGACTCCCGGTGTCCGCTGGATGCGGGAGATGACCGTATCGCCCAGGGCGGCCATGTCGCCGGCCTCGGTGAAACAGACGATATCGTAGGGCCCGGTCACCACGTGTACCTCCCGCACGCCCTTGATCTTCCGCAGGGCGATGGCCGCCTTGCGTGCCTGACCCGGATGCGCCTTGAGCAGCACGACCGCTGAGACCACCGCCGCTCACCTCCCGCCATGCCTGGAAACGCGCTCGGACAAGCCGTCAGGTCCTGCCGCGGCGGGCCCGCCGCGCCCGCCCGCGTCGAGGCGCCCTGGCTGCGCGCCCCCGGACGCGAACCCGTCGTCCGGTCCGACCGCCGACCCGGCGCCCGGGGCGGGCTGCCCGGCGGGCAGCACGACGCTGCGGGCGGCCACCTTGACGGCCGCCTGTCCGACGCCCCGTTGCGGCGCGCCGCCCCCGCGCCGCACCGCGCCGCCCACCGCGCCGCGCGGCAGCGCGCCGCCTGGCCTTCGCAGCCGGCTTGCGCCTGCGCTTCGCCGGGGCGGCCTTGGCCTGTGGGCGTGGCCGCTGCCCGGCGGGGGCCGCCGCCCCGCCTTCCGGCGCCGACTCCGCCAGCCCGGGGAGCGTGGTCTGCCAGAGGGGCTCTTCCGGCTGCCGTCCACCGCCGCGTGGTTCCACCGGCGTCCCGGGCGTAGCGCCGTGATCGGCGCCACCGGCCACGGCGGCCGGCTCCGTAGACCCGAGCCTGGCGGACTCCTGCGTGGCCGTCTCTGGCGGCGCTTCCTGCGATACGACGTCCGGACGATCCTCCAGCGATGGCTCCTGCCTCATGGGACCCAGCACCTCCTCCAGGGCTGCGGCGTACGCGTCGAAATCCGGCTCCGAGAACAGTACGAACCGCACTTCATCGAGCGACGTCCCCTGCATGCCTTCGACCACGGCGCGCACGGCCACACGCGCGGCCAGCGACACCGGATAGCCGTAGACCCCGGTGCTGATAGACGGAAAGGCGATCGTCCGCACCCCGTGGTCTGCAGCCAGCCTTAGGCTGGCCCGGTACGCCGCGGCCAGCAGGTCGGCCTCGCCCTGCCGGCCCCCGTACCAGACCGGGCCCACAGCGTGGATCACGTATCGGGCCGCCAGCCGTCCGGCACCGGTGATCACCGCCGACCCCGTCGGGCAGCCGCCCTGCTCGGCGCGGATCCGGGCGCACTCCTCCTCGATGGCGGGGCCGGCGGCCCGACGGACCGCGCCGTCCACACCGCCCCCGCCCACCAGCCGGCTGTTGGCGGCGTTGACGATGGCATCCACCCGCTGGCGGGTGATATCGCCCTGCACCAGCGCCAGCGTGCGACCGTCGATCGCCCGCCTGATCGGCTCGCGTGGCATCCCTGGCCTCGCCGTCCGTCCGTGTGGTGAGTTCAGCCCTGACGCGGACTCTCCTGCTGCTGGTGTGCCGCGTCGGTCCCGGGGCTGTCGTCGCTGGCCGTCCCATGCGCGGCCTGGGCAGAGGCCACGGGCACCAGCTCCACGGAGACCGCGCGGGCGAGGGCGTCATCGAGGATCGTCACCTGGTCGAACCCTTCGTGCGGGATCGTCTTGAGCGCCTCACGAAGTTGCGCGAGGTGCCGGGCGATCACGGGCCGTCCGACACGCCGCTCGCGCAACGTGTCGTGGTAGTAGCAACGGTCCTCGCCCACGTCGAAGACGATCAGGTGCACGGGGACGCCCGCACGGCGGCCGATTTCGAGCAGGGCCCGGCGCGCCTCGGGCTGGAGTGCGGTGCTGTCGGCGACCGCCAGCCGGCCGAGCGCCAGCCGGCGGGCGATGATGAAGTGGAAGAGCTCGAAGGCGTCGCGGGAGACGGCCAGATTGCGCTCGTCGTCACCGAGCATGGCCCGGCACCGGTCGGAGGATACGATCGCCGTGGGCAGGAAGTGCCGGGCGGCAAATGTGGTCTTGCCGCTGCCCGCCGGGCCGCAGAGGACGACGAGAGATGGGGTGGGAATCCGGAGACGCACCGCCGGGCAGCATTCGCCGCGGGCGGCAGCAGTCCCCCCGGCCGGGGGCCCTACGCACCCGCGCGGCCCATCGCCTCGGGCATCTGCACCGCGACCACCTCGCCCCGCGCCGTCACCTCGCCGTGCGCTTCCACCGTGACCTCAACGGTGACCCTGCGGCCCATGCGCTCTTTCACACGCCCGCGCAGCCGGAGGTCGACGTCGATCGGCGTGGGCTTCAGGTAGTCGACGCGCAGGGCGGCCGTCACGAAGCGCAGGGGTGGATCGCGCTCGGGGTCAAGCCCGGCGTCGCGCGACGCTGCCGCGGCAGCGGTCCCGGTGCCGTGACAGTCGATGAGCGAGGCAAGCAGTCCGCCGTAGACGTAGCCGGGCATCGCCGTGTGGTAGGATCGCGGGCGAAACACGGCTGACGTTTCATCCCCGACCCAGTAGCTCTTGAGCTGCAGGCCGTGCGGGTTCAGCCGGCCGCAGCCATAGCAGTGAGCGACCGGGGCGGGGTAGGCGTCCTGGATCGCCCGCGGCGGCACGCGGGTCTCGCCGCCGGTCATCACGGTTCCACGCGCGCGCCTTCGGGTCGCTTGAGCCTCGCCAGGAACTGCTTGCGGAACTTGGCCACCTTGGGGGCGACGACCGCGGCGCAGTACGGCTGGTTCGGGTGCGTGACGAAGTAGTTCTGGTGGTACTCCTCGGCCGGGTAGAACGCCTCGAACGGCACAACCTGGGTGACGATGGGGTCGACGTAGCGACGGGCAGCCTCAAGCTCACCGATCATCTGGAGCGCGATCGCCTGCTGCTCCGGCGAGTGGTAGAAGATCGCCGAGCGGTACTGGGAGCCCACGTCGGGGCCCTGGCGGTTCAGCGTCGTCGGGTCGTGAATGGCGAAGAACACCTCAAGGAGGTCGCGGTAGGAGACGACGGTCGGATCGTAGGTGATCTGTACCACCTCGGCGTGCCCCGTGGTATCCGAGCAGACCTGCTGGTAGGTGGGGTTAGGCACGTGGCCGCCCGAATACCCCGAGACGACCCGCTCGACGCCGCGGAGGTCGGTGAAGATCGCCTCCAGGCACCAGAAGCACCCGCCGGCCAGCGTAGCCACCTCACGACGCGCGGACGATTCGGATGGCATCCACGGCACCTCTCGGTGAGATCCATCCTCAAGAGTATAGCACCGGCTGCGTGGATGGCGACCACGCAGGCGGAGGCACGCAGCCCGGCAGGGTCCCTGCGGGGTTGCGGCCGCCGCGCTAGTGGAAGTCGCGGCTTGCCGCCGCCGGTGGCCGGGCAGGGAGCGCGGGCGCCCACAGCGCGCGCGCGACGATGTGCACCACCCCGTGCTGCTTCTGGAGCCGGCCGGTGACGCCCAGCAGCGATGCCGACTTCGCCAGGCGGGCATGGCGCTGGAACACCCGCGGCCAGATCACTAAGTTCACGAACCCCGTCTCGTCTTCCAGGGTCATGAACGTCACACCCGAAGCGGTGCCAGGGGTCTGCCGGCAGATCACCAGGCCGGCGTACCGCACCGTGGCGCCGTCGGGCAGCCCGGCCACGGCCTGCGCGTCGGGCAGGCCTGCCGCGGCCAGCGCCGGCCGCAGTGGCTCCAGAGGGTGGCCCCGGACGCTGTGCGCCGTGGCATCGTAGTCCCAGGCGATGGTCTCCAGCCGGTCGAGGCCGTCGAACGCTGGAGGAACCTCGGCGACCGCCACTGGCAGCGTGAGGTTGCGACGCCTGGCCAGCGCGCGCACCGCCCACAGCGCCTCCCGCCGGGAAACGCCCAGTGCGGCAAAGGCGCCGGCCCGCGCCAGGGCCACGAGCGCACCGGCGTCCAGCCCGGTCCGCCGCACGAAGTCGTCGAGCGACGCAAACGGCGCGCCGGCGCGGGCCGCCGTGATGCGCTGGCCGTCGGAGGGCCCCAGGCCCTTGACATACCGCAGCCCCATCCGCACCGCGAACCGCCACGGGGTGTCCGGCGCCTCCTCCAGCGTGCAGTCCCACGCGCTCACCTGCACCTCTACCGGCCGGACCTCGACCCCATGGCGGCGGGCGTCGTCGACGATCGTCGAGGGTGCGTAGAACCCCATGGGCTGGGCGTTGAGCAGCGCGCACGTGAACTCGGCGTGGTAGTGGCGCTTCAGGTACGCCGACGCATAGGCGAGCAGGGCGAAGCTGGCGGCGTGAGACTCGGGGAAGCCGTACTCGCCGAAGCCGCGGATCTGCTCGAAGACCCGCGCGGCGAACTCGGGAGCGATACCCTTGGCCCGCATGCGCGAGATCAGCCGCTCGCGGTGCCGTTCGATGCGGCCCGACCGTCGCCACGCCGCCATGTCGCGGCGCAGCTGGTCGGCCTCGCCGGGCGTGTAGTCGGCGGCCACCATGGCCAGGCGGATCACCTGCTCTTGGAAGAGGGGCACCCCCAACGTCTTGGCCAGTACCGGTTCCAGCGAGGGGTGCGGGTAGACCACCGGCTCCTCGCCGGCCCGTCGGCGCAGGTAGGGGTGGACCATGCCGCCCACGATGGGGCCGGGGCGCACGATGCTGACCTCGATCACCAGGTCGTAGTACGAGCGCGGCCGCAGCCGCGGCAGCATCGCCATCTGCGCGCGGCTCTCGATCTGGAAGACGCCGACGGTGTCGGCCCGGCTGATGGCGTCGAACGTGGCTGGATCGTCGGGGGGCACCGTGGTCATGGACAGGTCGAGGCCGCGGTGGGCCCGCAGGAGGTCGAAGGCCAGGCGCAGATGGGTGAGCGCGCCGAGCCCCAGCAGGTCGACCTTGAACAGCCCCACGCCTTCCACGCTGCCCTTGTCCCACTGGATGACCGTGCGGTCGGGCATCGTGGCGTTCTCGATCGGCACCAGGGTGGCCACCGGCTCGTGGCCGAGGAGGAAGCCGCCGGGGTGGATCGAGAGGTGCCGGGGGAAGTCGAGCACCGCGTTGGCGAGCCGGACCAGGTGCCGGTGCAGCGGCGCGCCGGGATCCAGGCCTGCCTCACGCACGACGTCCGGGGACACGTCGCCATCGTACCCATGCAGCTTGGCCAGGCGATCCAGCGTGGTCGGCGACAGCCCCAGGGCCTTGCCCACGTCGCGCAGCGCCGACCGGGGCCGGTAACGGATGACGGTGGCGACCATCGCGGCCCGGGTGCGGCCGTAGCGCTGGTAGACCCACTGGATGACCTCCTCGCGCCGGGCGTGCTCGATGTCGAGGTCGATATCGGGCGGCTCGGCGCGCTCGCGGGAGAGGAACCGCTCGAAGAGCAGGTCCATGCGCACCGGGTCCACCGCGGTGATCCCCAGGCAGTAGCACACCGCCGAGTTGGCAGCCGAGCCGCGACCCTGGCAGAGGATGCCCCGCGACCGGCAGAACTGCACGATCTCGTGCATCGTGAGGAAGTACCCGCCGTAGTCGAGCTCCTCGATGAGCGCCAGCTCCCGTTCCAGTTGGGCGGCGACCTCGGCCGGGACACGCCTCCCGTAGCGCTCGCGGGCGCCGGCGTACGTCAGCTCCCGCAGCCAGTCGGTCACGGTGTGGCCAGCGGGCAGGGCCTCGACCGGGTAGCGGTAGCGCAGCTCGCCCAGCGAGAAGGTACAGCGCGCGGCGATCTCGCGCGTCAGCGCCACGGCCTGCGCGTCGTCGTCGAACAGGGCCGCAAACGCCGCGGGCGCCTTCAGCGCGTGCTCGGCGTTGGGCTTGAGGAGCTGGCCGGCAGCGGCGAGGGTGGTGCCGTGGCGGATGCAGGTGAGGACATCCTGGACGGGCCGGCGGGCTGGCGTGTGGTAGAGGACCTCGACCGCCCCGGCGACCGGCAGGCCGTAGCGCGCCGCCCGGGCGCGCAGCCTGGCCTCCTGGCGGACCTCCACGTCGCGCCGGTGCCGCGCAGCCAGGGCGTAGAGGGCGTCGCCGAAGGCCTCGTGGAGCGCGCCTGCCACCGTATCGAGGTCGGGACTGCCCGGCGGGTCGGTCTCTGCGACGAGGCGGCTGCGCTCCCCGCCCCACAGCGCGATCAGCCCCGGCGCATGGGCGCAGACCTCGTCCCAGGTGACGGCGCTGTGTCCTTTCGGCGAGCGGAGCCGGCCGGTGGTGAGCAGCTGGCAGAGGTGGGCGTAGCCGGCGCGGTCGCGGGCGAGCAGCACGATCTCGGTGCCGTCGGTCACCGTGACCTGCGCGCCGGTGATCAGGTGCACGCCCAGCTCACGAGCCTTCAGGGAGGCCTCGACGATCCCGTAGACGCCGTCGCGGTCGGTGAGGGCGAGCGCAGGCAGGCCCAGCCGGTGGGCTTCCTCGACGAGCTCCTCGGGGTGCGAGGCGCCTTCGTGGAACGAGAAGGCGGACTTGCACCAGAGGGGCACGGAGGTCATGGCGCGGCATAAGGGGCGCCGTCAGGCGGCGGGCAGGGGCGAGCCCGTGCGGGGCGGGAGCAGCTCCCGACCACGGGGCTCATTCCACCAGGCCATGGAGGAACCACCGCCGCCGTCGGCGGTCATAGTACACCCACAGCACCTCGCCCCGCTGCGTCTCGGCGAAGTAGTAGTCGCGCCAGACCTCGCGCACCCACCAGCCGCCTGCCAGGATGTACGGTCCGGCCTGGTCGGCCACGGGCCCGCGCACCACTCCCGAGAGGAGCCAGCCGTCATCATGCGTCGGGCGCGGCGCCGCCGGCAGCGCCTGCGGGCGCGCGAACACGCGTCGGACGAGCGCGCGGCCCCGAAGCGGATGCGGCTGCGGGGACTGCAGCCGGTCCACCGGGTCCCATCCGACGCGGGCTTCGGGCAGGTGCCCCTGCCGCACCACCGCTCGCACTACGGCATCGTCGCCGAACCGGGCGCGCACCCGCGCCAGCGCCCGGGCACCGGCCTCCAGGTCGCGCTGCTGGTGCTCGACGAAGAGCTGGAGCTGCCCCGGCGGAGCCGGCTGGCCCTCGGCTTCCAGGGCGATCTCGACGATCCCGCCGGGCAGCGTGAGGGCCTCCAGCCGCAGCCGGACGAGGTCGAGGATCTGCACCACGTCCAGCGTCGGAGCCGCGGGGCGCAGGTGCTCGGCCTGCCACGGCTGTCCGTCCGGCCGCAGCCGCACGTCGAGCGCGGCCAGCGCCTGCCCGCGGGCCGCGAGTGCGGCCAGCATCGAATGCAGCAGCCGCTTGAGCAGGAAGAGGAATCGGGCAGCGTCGCGTTCGGGCGCATCGAGGAGCACTGCGCGCCGGACCGGCTCGACCGGCGCCTGCGGGCGCAGCGGCTCCCACAGGTCGCCGGCGGCCCTCTGGTGCAGCCGGTGTACCTCGGGCCCGAATCGCTCCAGCACCCCTCCGGGTGGCAGGTGCAGGAGCGCGTCCACCGAGTCGATCCCGAGCTGGTGCAGCGCCTCGAGCGCGCGCGGCGGAATCCCGCCCAGGCGCGCCAGCGGCACGCGGCCGGCTGCTGCCCGCTCCTCGCCAGGATCGGCGAAGACCCGCACCCCCCGCGCCAGGCGCGCGGTGGCATAGGTCCCGAAACGCGTGAACCCCACGACCACCACCGCGACAACCCCCGCGCCGGCCAGGTCGGCCCGCACCGCGGCAGCCCATCCGGCGAGCGAGACGTAGAGCCGGTGCAGACCGGCCAGGTTCGCCCAGAAGACCCCCGGCTCGTCGGCCGCAGGCTCGACATCGGGCGAGAAAGCCCGCAGCCGCGCGGCAAGCGCGTCCACGGCACGGGCGACCGGCTCAGAAGCCAGCGGGACCGCGCGCAGCGTCGGGGCGAGGGCCAGCGCCGACGCATAGCTCATCCCCGGGGTGATGCCCGCCCCCCGGGCGCGGCCGTTGACCCACAGAATCGGGCTCTGCGGCCTGTCGTCCTCCACCACCGCGACCGGATGCCGCCGCCAGGCGGGATGCTCGCGCAGCGCCATCTGCAGCGGCAGCGCCGGGACCTCAACGCATGCCAGGCGCTCCACGGCACACCTCGTCGATTCCCCAGGTCGGCCCCCGCCGTTTGTCTTTGAGCACCTCGAGCCAGCAGCGGAACCGGTCGGCGGCGACGCGCTGCCGCCGGGCACGCACGCGCAGGGAGATCAGCGACCCGAGCGGAGATGTGCCGTCGGACGGGACCGGCGTGCGCCGGGACCGGGGGTGGCGAGACTGCCCGTCGGACCACAGCGCGTGAGCAGTCGATCGATGCGGCGACGACGTGAGGAAGACCAGCGCGGTGTGATGGCGCTGCGCAAGCGACGCCAGGCGGGCCAGCAGCGGGATGGGAAGGCGTGGATCGCCTCCTTCCGCATCCACCACCACGAGGCCGAACGCCCCGGACCGGATCAACCCATCGGCGGCCCACGCCCCGGCCCGGACGTCGGGGGCGCGCACGACGACCAGGGCGTTCAGGTCAAGGCCGTTCTCGAGGAGATCGGGCGGGAAGGGCAGGCTGCCGGCAGCGGCCACCCAGGCCACCTGCTCGCCCTGCTGCTGCGCGTCGAGGACGAGCTGGACGGTCATGGTGAGGGCGGCGGTGTCCTCGGCGCCTGTCACCTCGACCAGGCGGCCAGCAGTTGCGGCCAGGCTCCAGGGAGGTGAGGCCGGCTGGACCTCCAGCTGCCCGGTGGCCAGATGCAGAGGTAGCAGTGCCACAGAGCCTCTCGGTAGCGGGATGTTCAGGCATCTCAACTATACGAACATATGTTCGAGTAGTCAAGGGGCGAACGGCGGATCGAGATACCCGCCTGCCGCTGCCCGCTCAAGGGTCTTGAGGATCGCCCGGGCGAGCCTGCGCGCCGATTCCGCGTCCAGCTCCACCGCGACCCGGTACGACGGCCGATCTATAGTACGAAGAAGCCGTGGCCGGCCCGGCGGTGCGGAGTTCAACTGCGGATTTCACTGAATTCGAACACCCAGTTCAGCGTGGTTCCGAACGGTCGTTCCGCGAATTCCCGATCACTCAGTCCAGCAATCTCGATCATCGGCGGAGCGGAGCGACGAGTCGCTGGCTCGGAGAGACCTCACCTCCCTTCCGATGCGATAGTAATTCCTTCAGCGCTTCCCATGTCCTTGCGCTCAGGCCTCCTGGCAAGCCCCTGGAGGCCTGAAGCGGGGCGATACGGGGGGAGCGAGGAAACAGGCCCCTCAGAGCCCCGTAGAGCCCCGTTCCGGAGGTGGGGAGGCATCTCTCATCCCCTCTGGTCTCGCTTCGCGCGGACTTTGCGCATCGACTCCCCGCGCAGGACGATCTTGTGGGCCGTGTGGACCACGCGGTCCAGCAGGGCATCGGCGATGGAGGGGTCTGGGATCGCACTGTGCCAGGCATCGACGGGGAGCTGGCTGGCGATCAGCGTC
>JAVKIP010000028.1:0-27796 GCA_031459385.1 Candidatus Fervidifonticultor secundus
CGGAAGACCTGTTCGAGGGAGGGCTCGCCCGGGGTATACAGGCGCCAGTTGTTGGTCCCCGAGGTGTCCACGCAGATGTTCTCGGTGTGGTAGGCCAGGAACATCGTCTCGCGCAGGAAGCCGGCGCCAAAATGCGCGATCACGAACGTGATCTCCGGGAAGTCGCGACCCGGCGCCGACAGCGCCAGGGGGTTGGCGTAGAGCAGGTCGTAGAAGGCGCCGACGGTGATGCCGAAGTGGACGATGATAGGCAGGCCGCACTCCGCCGCCGCCTCGTAGACCGGGTAGAAGAGGCGGTCGTTGAGGTGGGCCCGGTACTGGGGCGCGTACAGCTTGAGCGCGCGCAGGCCCAGCTCGGGGAAGCGCCGGACCGTCCGTGGCGCGTCGGGGTGCGTGGGGTCCAGCAGCGAGCCGCACCCGAGTAGCCGGTCGGGGCGCAGGCGACAGAACTCGGCCAGCTCGTCGTTCGCCTCACCCATGGCGATGAACACTCCGGCCTGGACGCCGGCGGCGTCGAACGCCTCGAGCCAGGTCGCCGCCTGGGCGGCCAGCGTGACGCCTTCGAGCTCTTCGATACGGGCCTGGAAGGACTGGCCGCGGACGCGGGCCCGCTCGCGCGCCGCCTGCCGCGTGGCCTGCGCCCGCTGCAGCGTGCGGCGCAGCATGCCGGCGGTCATGAGGTGGAGATGGGCGTCGACGATCGTCATTGACCCGCGCTCCTCGTGTCGGACTGCAGGGGCGTGTAAGCGGCCCGCGCCCCGTCAGTGCAGGATCTTCGAGAGGAAGAGCTTGGTTCGCTCCTCCCGCGGCTGACTGAAGAACGTCTCCGGCGTCCCCTCCTCGACGATGACACCCTGGTCCATGAAGACGATGCGGTCGGCGACCTCGCGCGCGAAGCCCATCTCGTGGGTGACGACCACCATGGTCATGCCGGCTTCCCGCGCCAGGCCCCGCATGACGTCCAGCACCTCCTGGATCATCTCCGGGTCCAGTGCGGAGGTGGGCTCGTCGAAGAGCATGATCTTGGGCTGCATGGCCAGCGCGCGGGCGATGGCCACCCGCTGCTGCTGCCCGCCCGAGAGCTGCGCGGGGTAGGCCCCCGCCTTCTCTGGGATGCCCACCTGCGCCAGCAGCTCCCGGGCCACCTGCTCGGCCTTGCGCCGCGGCCAGCGCCGCACGTGGATCGGCGCCAGCATGATGTTCTCCAGCGCCGTCAGGTGCGGGAACAGGTTGAAGGACTGGAAGACCATGCCGACCTCGCTGCGCACCGCGTCGATGTTGCGCAGGTCGTCGGTGAGCTCAATGCCGTCGACGACGATGCGGCCACGGTCGTGGCGTTCCAGGCGGTTGACGCACCGGATCATGGTGGACTTCCCCGAGCCCGACGGGCCGCAGACGACGACCACCTCGCCCGGCCAGATCGTCAGGGTGATCCCTCGCAGCACGTGCAGCCGCCCGAACCACTTGTGCACGTCGTCCATCAGGATCGCGGGCTGCCCGTCGCGTCGCTCCCCTGCCATCTACCGCTCCCCCAGTCCCAGCCGGCGTTCGAGAACGCGGCTGGCGTGGGACATCGCGTACGAGAAGACGAAGTACACGACCAGCGCGAAGACGTAGACTTCCCGCACGTCGTGCAGGTACTCGGTCAGGGCCAGCAGCGAGCGGCCCACGCCCAGCAGGTCGGACAGGCCGATGATGACGGTCAGCGAGGTGTCCTTGAACAGGCTGATGAACTGACCGACCAGTGCCGGGATCATGTTCTTGAACGCCTGGGGCAGCACCACCAGCCGCATCGTCTGCCACCCCGACAGCCCCACGGCGCGCGCCGCCTCCACCTGGCCGCGGCCTACCGACTGGATGCCTGCCCGCATGATCTCGCCGACGTAGGCCGATGAGAAGATGGTCATGCCGATCATCGCCCGCATGACACGGGGCACGGTTTCGCCCGACAGCAGGCTCACGAAGATCGAAAACCACAGGAGCACGGTGATGAGGGGGATGCCACGGATACCCTCGATGTACGCCGTGCAGAACCACCGGATCGCCGGGAGCTGGCTGGTACGGCCGATGCCCACCACGACGCCGACGGGGAAGGAGGCCGCGATGGACACGGCCGCCAGCAGGAGGGTCAGGGAGAGGCCCCCCATCTGGTCGAGGCGGATCGGCGAGAAGAGCCAGGCGACCGCCACCAGTGTCCCGGCCCACAGGGCGGCCAGCGTCCGGGGCCGGACGCGTGCCGCCGCCCCCGCCGCCGTCAGGGCTGCGGCCGCGACCACGAGCCCGCCCGCCCACCACGCCCGCCAGAGCTGGCTCAGGGGCAGGAGGCCCACCAGCCACAGGCGCAGGTTCCGGGTCACCACGTCCCAGTGGGCTCCTTCTGCCCATCGCCACAGCGCGCCGGCTGCCCAGACCACGGCGCCCAGCGTCACCAGCGTCAGGACCGTGTTGACCCAGCCGTCGAAGAGGTTGCGCTGCGCCCACTCCAGGGCCGAGGGGCGCTGGCGCGGCGGCAGCGTCACGGCCGGGGTCGCCATGGGCTACGCTCCCGGCAGCGCCAGGCGGGCGCGGATGGCGTTGAGCACCGCGGAGATCGCCAGCGACATGGCGAGGTAGGCCAGGGTGACGAACGTGAACGTCTCCAGCGCGCGGAACGACTGGCTCGCCACGGTCATGGCGGCCGTCAGCATATCGGCGAATCCGATGCCGATGGCCAGGCTGCTGTTCTTGGTGAGGTTGAGGAACTGGTTGCCCAGCGGTGGAATGATGATGCGCAGCGCCTGGGGCAGCACCACCAGGCGCAGGGCGCTGCCATAGGAGAGGCCGAGGCTGCGCGCGGCCTCCGTCTGGCCGCGCGGGATGGCCAGGATGCCGCCGCGGATGATCTCGCCGATGAACGCCGAGGTGTAGACCGCCAGGCCGACGACTAGCGCAGCGAACTCGCTGGTCATCTGAAACCCGCCGTCCACCACCTGCCGGCCGAAGCGCTCCGTGAGCACCCCGCCGATGGCCAGGCCCCGGTTGGTCAAGACGACGGCGCCGTTAAGCAGGACCAGCGGTGGGCTGTCCGGCGCGCCGGTGGGCAGCCGGAGGAAGACGCCGAAGTACCAGAAGAACAGCTGCACCAGCAGCGGCGTGTTGCGCAGCACCTCCACGTAGACCAGGGCCAGGCGCGCAACCAGCCAGTTGCGCGACAGGCGGGCGATGCCCACCCCCAGGCCGAGCAGGGTCGCCAGCGCGATGCCGATCACGGCCACCGTGGCCGTGTTGACCAGCCCGGCGATCATGGCCTCAGCGTAGGAGTCCTCGGGACCGTAGCGCTTGACGCGCAGCCGCTCCAGGTCCAGCGTCCACCCCAGCGCGGTGAGCTGGAACCCCGCCGGCTGCCGGAGGAACCCCCAGTCGAGCCGGATGTTCTGGCGCGCCATGCTGCGCTCGACGGCCATCCTGGCGCCCCACAGCAGCGCCACCAGCGTCGCCACGAAGACGACCTGCGCCGCGACGCGCAGGACGCGGAGGTCGCGCCAGACAGAGAGCGAGGCGATCGCGGGAGGCATGGAGCCTCGGGAACGCGAGGGCCGGTCGGCGGGGGCGGCGCCTACGGCGCCGCCCCCGTCGGATGCCTGTCGGCCGGCCTACCGGAACGGCCGGCTGGTCATCGCCCCGCCATCGCGCGCCAGCGCGTTGCGCGTGCCCTTGCGGGTGATCGCCGTGGGCCTGGCCGGCCCGAAGTAGCGGTTGTAGATCTCCCCGTAGTTCCCCACCGCGCGCACGGCCCTGATGACCGCGCCGTCGCCGGCCGTGATCAGCGACTTGGCCACTGGGTCCCGGTCGCCGATCTCTCGGAGCCGGCCCTCGGACCCCGCGGTGATCTGCGTGATGCCCATCTCTTCGGCGCCGATCAGGCCCCAGACCGTGTAGTTGACCGCATCGGCCCAACGCGAGTCGTTCTCCTGGTACATCGGCGCCAGGGGCTCGTCGCTGAACTCTTTGCCGACCACCATGAACTCCCGCGGATTGGGCGCCGTGGCCCGGAAGGCCGTGAGCTGGCTGGCGTCAGTCGTCCACACGTCGCAACGCCCCGCCACCAGGCCGTCGAACGCCTCCTTGGGCTGGGCGAACGTGATGAGCTCGAACCGGAAGTTGCGCAGCCGCATCTGGTCAGTGATGTTCCGCTCGCTGGTGGTGCCGGTCTGGGTGCAGATGCGTGCGCCGTTCAGGTCGCCCAGGTCGCGGATCCTGGAGTTGCTGCGCACGAGCAGGCGTTGCCCGTCGTAGAACGTCACGGGGCCGAAGTCGACCTGAGCGTCGCGGCTGAAGGTCACGGTGGTGGTACGGAAGACCACGTCCACCGAGCCGGCAACCACCGCGGGGATGCGGTTCGCCGACGTCAGCTGTACGAACTCCACCGACGGCACGTTGATGAACGCGGCCACCGCGCGGCAGAAGTCGGCGTCGAACCCGACCATCTCGCCGCTGCGCGGCTCGACGAAGCTGAAGCCCACCGTGGTCCCCGAGATGCCACAGATGAGGCGTCCCCGCGCGCGCACCACGTCGAGGCGCGAGCGCGGCGCCTGGGCCCAGGCCGCATACGACAGCGCTGACACGGCCAGCAGCGCGAAGACGATCAGCAGAGCCAGCACCCTTCTCATGGTCCACCCCCCGACCTTGCTTGCTCGTCCCACGTACGTCGCTTATCTTCCTCCGTCGCCTCTGGGCCCCGCCGGGGCGGAAGCCGGGCACCGTCACGCCCGGCGAGGCCCGCAGGCTGCGCCGGCACCCGTGGCGACGGTCCGTAGGAAGATTGCACAGCGCTCAACCCCTTCCTGCCGGCGGAGGAAGCGGCGGTCCGGATGCGAACGCACAGGAGAGCGGGAGCCGAGGAGGGACGCCGGTGACACTGCACGAACGTCTGTCGAGTTGGGTCGGCGGTCGGGTCAGCATCGTGTACAGCAGTGACGAGTTGCAGGTTGGAGACCTGCTCGAGGTAGGTGACGGCTACCTGACGGTACAGGTGGGCTCTATCCGGTACGTGGTGAACCTCGCCAGCATCGTGCGCATCAACCAAGTGCAGTAGGCGGTCCGGGGCCGCTGTGCCGCGGCGGGCGACCTCGTAACCTCCCCCCGGCGCCGGCCATCGGCAGGGACGGATGTCGCCGCGTGGAAGGATGGCGCTAAACGGTGCGCGATCGTCATCGCGCAGGAGGGGAGCGGCCCATGGCCGATCCTCGTGCCGCGGGCTTCGTGGTAGTGTTGGCGTCAGCCGCCCTGGCTGCCCACGCCGTCCCACGACCGGCGCAGGGGCAGGCGTCTCAGTTCTACGAGGTCTGGACGATCGACCAGGCCGACGCGGCGCGGGGCGGGGCGCGCCTGTACATCT
The DNA here is from genome assembly GCA_031459385.1 of Candidatus Fervidifonticultor secundus. Lineage (GTDB taxonomy): Bacteria > Sysuimicrobiota > Sysuimicrobiia > Sysuimicrobiales > Humicultoraceae > Fervidifonticultor > Fervidifonticultor secundus. The sequence goes on from JAVKIP010000028.1 coordinate 5,378, forward strand.
ACGACGGCGCGCGGCTGGAGGCAGGTCAGGTCACTCCCACTCAGGTCGTGGATCTGACGGCCGCGGCGGCGGGCGTCGGCGACGGTCCCGGCGTGCGACCCCACATGCTGGCGTTCAACCCGACGTTCACGCACGGCATCATCGCCAACGTGGCCTCCGGCCACGTCCAGATCGTGCGGGCCCGAGACCGCCGCGTGGTCGCTAGCATCGACGTGGGCGAGCAGGCGCACCACGCCGAGGCCTCGCCCGACGGCCAGGTCATCGTGGTCGCGAACCAGAACGGCAAGCGGCTGGCGCGCATCCGCGCGGACTTCGCGACGGAGCGCTTTGTCTACGACCGCGGCGACGACCTCAACCTGGCCGCGCTGGAAGGCCCGGCGCAGCCGGACAACGCGCCGATCTGCCCCCTGGTGACGGCGGGGAAGGCCTACGTCACCGTGCGCGGCGGCGGGCTTTACATCGTCGACTACCGGGCGACCCCCATGCGCGTCGTGCGGGCCTATGGCCGGGACGCCGTGGCGCCGGCGGGCTGCGGCGGCGCGGTGGTGGGCAGCACGATCTTCATCAACTCGGGTACCGCAACGTCGTCCGACCTGTACGCCTTCGACGCCGCCACCGACGGCTTGCAGATGCACCTCCGGCTGTCGTGGACGGGGTCCGACGGCCACGGGCTGGTGGTCACCGGCGCCGGACGCTACCTGTGGATGGGCAACCGCGCCGACCACAACATCGTCGCGATCAGCGTCGAGCGGAAGGTGCTGGCCGGCTTCATCACGGGATTCGGCGAGGCGCCCGATATCATGGCGGCCTCGCCCTCGGGCCGCCACGTCTTCGTGGCGCTGCGCGGGCCCAACAACCTGACGGGTGGTCCCACGGCCAAGGGGAGCACGCCTGGGCTCGCAGTGGTGGAGGTGACGGACGGCGGCCGCGGTGGTCGGCGGGTCGCATTTGCGCCGATCGGTGACCAGTCGCCCGCGTCGTCCGCGGACCCGCACACCGTGGGCGTCCGGCCGGTCAGGAGCGGCGCACGGTAGGAGCACGGCTGTGGAGAGCGCGTAATCCGCCGCGCGCTTGACGTCTCCAGCGTGGCCTGCTACGCTGCTTTTCGATCGCGACAGAGAGGGGAGTAATCGGTGGCCGCGGGCGCGGCCACGGCGCGGTCGTCAGGACGGCGGATCTCCGCCCGGTCGCGCGCAGCGATGAGACCTCCGCAGGCATATCCGGCGTGGAGGTCTCTTTCTTTGCGCCCTCGAGGAGGAGTCTGGTGATCGAGTCGGTCGGCACGCCGTGGTTGTGGGGCGCGTTCACTGTGTTCGTGCTGGCGATGCTCGCCGTGGACCTCGGCCTGCACCGCACCGCCCACGTGATCGGCCCGCGCGAGGCGTTCGGCTGGAGCGTCTTCTGGATCGTCCTGGCGCTGGGGTTCAACGCCGGGGTCTTCGCGTGGTTCGGCCCCGCGCGCGGTCTCGAGTTCCTGACAGGGTACCTGATCGAGAAGGCGCTCAGCGTCGACAATATCTTCGTCTTCCTGGTCATCTTCTCGTACTTCGGCACCCCAGCCGCCTACCGGCACCGCGTGCTGTTCTGGGGCGTGCTGGGCGCCATCGTCTTCCGCGTGGTCTTCATCGTTTTGGGCGCGGCGCTGCTGGCCGCGTTCCACTGGGTCATCTACGTCTTCGGCGGCCTGCTGGTGATCACCGGCGTCAAGCTCCTGCGGGCGCCCGACCACGACGTGCACCCCGAGCGTAACCCGGCGCTGCGCCTCGTCCGCCGCCTGCTGCCCGTGACCGCGACCTACGAGGGCGCGCGCTTCTTCGTGCGGCGCGCGGGGCGGCTGTACGCCACGCCGCTGCTGCTGGTGCTGGCGGTGGTGGAGGCCACCGACATCGTTTTCGCCGTGGACTCGATTCCGGCGATCTTCGCCGTCACGTCTGACCCGTTCATCGTCTACACCTCCAACATCTTTGCCATTCTGGGGCTGCGGGCGCTGTTCTTCTTGCTGGCGGGATTCATCGAGCGCTTTCACCACCTCAAGGTGGGCCTGGGCCTGGTGCTGCTGTTCGTGGGGTTGAAGATGGTCGCCAGCGACGTGTATAAGATTCCCATCGGCATCTCGCTGGCGGTGGTGGCCGGCCTGATCGGCGGGTCCGTGGTGCTCTCGCTGCGGCGGCCGCCGGCGGGACCGGCAGCGGGCAGGGAGCCTACCCTGGCAGCGGCACCCACGCCGCCAGCGTCACCCGCGTCTCCTGAGGAGGCGAAGCGCGCGTGAGTCCGCAGATCACGCTGCTCTGTGACCTGCCCGCCGTCGAGCTGGCGGCGCGGATCCGCGCGGGGGCGCTCTCGGCCGCCGAGGTCGTCGAGGCCCACCTGGCCAGGATCGCGCAGGTGGAGCCGCACGTGGAGGCCTGGGTGTACGTCGATGCTGCCGGCGCGCGGGCCGCGGCCAGGGCGCTCGACGCCGAGGCCCGCGCCGGCCGGCTGCGCGGCCCGTTGCACGGCGTCCCGGTCGCTCTCAAAGACATCTTCGACGTGGCCAGCATGGTCACCACCTCGGGCGCTGCACCGTTCGCGCACCGTCGGCCTGCGGCCGATGCCCCGGCCGTGGCCAGGCTGCGGGCCGCCGGTGCGGTCGTTCTGGGGAAGACGACCACCACCGCGTTCGCCTACTCTGACCCGACCGAGACGCGCAACCCCTGGAACCCTGCGCATACGCCCGGCGGGTCGTCGGCCGGCTCGGCGGCCGCGGTCGCGGCGCGCATGGTGCCGCTGGCGTTGGGCTCCCAGACCATCGGTTCGACGCTGCGGCCGGCGGCCTACTGCGGCATCGTCGGGCTGAAGCCCACCTACGGGCTCATCAACGCCGACGGCATCACGCCGCTGGCGTGGAGCCTGGATCACGTGGGCATCTTCGCGCGCAGCGTCGAGGACGTGGCCCTGGCCCTCGCCGTGCTCACCACGCGCCCCGCAGCGCCCCAGGGCGATGTGACGGGCATGCATGGGCCGGCCGGCGGGGGAGCGTCTGCGGGCACAGCTGGCCCGCGCCTCGGCGTTCCCAGAGCGCTTTACGCCGGCGTTGCCACCGAGGAAGTCGTGGCGCACCTGGACGGCGTCGCTGCCGCGTTCGCCCGCGCCGGCGCGGCCGTCGAGGACGTCGCGCTGCCGCCCTCGGCGGCGGATCTCCACGCCGCCGGGCAGATGGTCCTCCGGGTCGAGGCCGCGGCCTACCACGGGCCGCAGTTCGAGCGCCACGCCGACGCCTACCGGCCCAGGATTCGCCGGCTCGTGGAAGACGGTCTCAGGGAGCGCGCCACAGACTACGTACTGGCCCAACGCGTGCGCGAGCGGTTCCGGCAGGAGATGGCGGCGCTTCTGGCGCGCGTCGACGCGCTGCTGCTCCCCGTCGCTCCGGCGCCGGCGCCGCCGCGCAGCGAGGGCACCACCGGCGATCCGGTCCTCTGCGCGCCGTGGAGCTTCGGCGGCTTCCCGGCCATCGCCCTGCCCAGCGGCCTGGCCCGCAACGGCCTGCCCCTGGGCATCCAGCTCGTCGCCGGGCTCTACGGCGAACCGCGCCTGCTGGACGTCGCGCGCTGGTGCGAGGCGCGCCTGGGGTTCCACGGCGCCCCGCGGCTGTAGGCGGCAGACTCCGTCGCTGCCACCGCGACGACGCGCGGCGCGCCGTCCGGGTACAGCGGCAGATCGGGGCGATGCACGACGAGATCGAGCAGCCAGTGGCTCAGGACCGCGGCGCCGGCCACCCACGCCCCGCGGCCGTCGCGCCGGAACAGGAAGTAGACGGCGCCGAACAGCACACCCCATCCCAGCGCCGCCAGCAGGCTGTGGGTGTAGGGATAGCGGGTGAAGTCCAGCGGCGAGACTGCGGTGATGCCAGGCACGATCGCGACCTCTTCCAGGCCGGCGACCAGGAGCACGGGCCAAAGCAGATCGACGAGCTGCGCCGCCAGGATCATCGTGCCTAGCGCCACGGCCGGTGCCGGCTTCTTCGCTGCCAGTGCGATCGCGTAGTGGCCCAAGAACATGTGCTTCACCCGCGGCGTGGGCCTGATCGTCCACAGCGCGCACGACGTTCGCGAGCACCGGCTGCCAGCCGGGCGCATGGACCGGCTGAGCCTCTGGGGCCGAAAGGCATCAGGCACCGGGCGGCGCGGCCATGAGCGCCGAGCGGGCCACGTCCTCGTAGCGGACGCTGCTGACATCGAAGCGCTCGAGGTTCTCGGCGAGCCGCCTGAACGTCGTCTCGAACGAGGGCAGCGTCTTGCGGGCACGGCCGAGCGGCGTCGTGCGCGCCAGCACGAAGTTCTTCACGTACGGATGCCGCAGGCCCCGCCGACGCAGCTTTGCCACGATGTCGGTGAGGGCCTCGTCAGCGGCGCGCACCAGCGCGGCACGCTCCTCGCGCGTCTGCAGGGCGGCGGACAACGGCGTCTTGAGGAACCGGTCGACCCGGCGCAGGATCGGCGCGAACGCGCCGCCGGCGAAGCGGCTGTTCGTCTCGTAGAGCAGCCCGAGCGTGATGTAGTGGGCGGCCTCGAACTGGAAGGCGTAGTCGTCCTCCGCCGCGCGCGGCGTCTCGCTGGCCAGCGCCCGGTACATGCCGATGACCTCCAGCGCTTTCTCTTTGAGGTTGTGCGCCTTCTCGGTGTTCAGAGCCAGAATCTGATAGGCGACGGCCGGGTCGGGAATCGCAATGGCCGGGATGAGCTCGCCCTTGAGCTTCTCCATCGCCGCACGGCGGTGGTTGCCGTTGGGGGTCCAGTAGACGCCGGGAGAAGGCGAGACGACCACGATGGGGTCGATGAAGCGGTCGAGCTTCTTGACGACCTCCTGGAGGCGCCTGACGTGCGCGGGCGAGAGGCGGCGCTGGAACGGCGTGGGCGCCACCCGGTCGAGGGGTAGCAGGCAGAACACCTGCCAGTGGTCGCCCAGCGGGTCCTGGTAGACGGCCAGTACGTGGCCGCCGTCGCCCTCGATCTGCTCGGCGAAGGCGCGCACCTGGCGCGGCGGCTCGCGCTGCGGATACGTCGCCCATGCGCTCATCGGGTCGCCTCCTGCGGAGCGTGCGGCGCCGCACTCTTCACAGGCCGAGGCGCGAGAGGATCAGGCAGGGCCCGTGCAGCGATCCGCAGCTCACGGGGGCCCGGCAACCGGCGCAGGACGCGGTCGATCAGTGGAGCGGCCATCCCCACAGAGTATTCGGATCGATCGCCGGGCGCTCCCTGCCGCGCAGCGTCTACCGTCGGGCATCTGCCGCAGCGCCGGACGTTCTGCTAGCGTGGGAGACTGACGGACGGGGAGGCGGCGGGCGTTCGGGCGGTGCGGGGGGTTCGACGGGCGCCAGACCGGGACAGAGTCTCCAGGGAGGGGGTGTCGCCCATGCAGCCTGACACGCCGGGCCAGGTGCTGCAGTTCATCTACGTGCTCGCGCACGCCCTCGGGCAGGCGATCGTGCGGGGCATCCAGACCATCGTACCGCAGACACCTGTGCCGTCTGACCTCGTTGATCCCATCGGCTTCCTGGCGGTGTTGACGCTCTTCGTGCTGCTCGCCGGCGTCGCCCGGCGCATCGCCTGGATCGTCCTCGTCGTCGGCTGGTTCCTCATCGCCCTGCGGATCGCCCTGGTCCTGGCCGGGCGCTGAATGCACCCCGGCGTGCCAGGGCCCCTGGTCGCGTGGGCGAGCGGTCAGGCAGCGTCTGGTCTGAAACGGAGTACGCGCTATGAGGCCAAAAACTAAATAATGGCTCCGCGGGCAGGATTCGAACCTGCAACCCTCCGGTTAACAGCCGGACGCTCTACCGTTGAGCTACCGCGGATCGAAAGCGCAGCACCTGCATTCTAGGCAATGGCCGCAAGACACGTCAAGCCAACTGCCCGCCGGTGCCCTCCCAGCAGCGTTCGGGGATACTGCCAGCCTGCCCCGGCCAGGGAACCGCGCCGGCGCCCCGAAGTTACACCGCCAGCATCTGCCCGACGGTTTACGGAGGTGCCTGACTGGCCCCGCGGTCAGAGCTGATCGTCACCACCACGATCGTCGTCGTCACGGCGCTGGTGCTCGTGGGGCTGGTGCGTCTGCTGGCCGTCGTCGCCGAGGTGCTGGTTATCGTCCTGATCGCTGCGATCCTGGCGACGGGCCTGGCCCCGGTTGCCGACCGCCTGCAGCGCCGGCCCTGGGGACGACGGCGTCGCCAGCTCTCGCGCGCGGCAGCCGCCGGTCTGGTCTACCTGGGGCTGCTGGCGGCGCTGGGGCTCGTCGGTAGCCTGCTGGTCACGCCGCTCGTGCGCGAGACGAGCGACCTCGTCGAGCGAGCCCCGGAGCTCTACGGCAGGCTGCAGGAGATGATCGCGGACCTGCAGCAGCGCTACCCCTGGCTACCAAACCTGACGGGGTTCATCCAGCGTCTCCCGGAGGAGGCCGGCCGCCTGACGGCATACGTGGGACGCGCCACGGGCGTGGCCTTCCGCGTCTTCGGGGCCATCGTCTCCGCGGTCACGGTGCTCATCCTCAGCTTCTACATGCTGCTGGAGGGGCCGGCGATCAAGGCCGGGTTCCTGCGTCTGTTCCCCCGCCGCAACCACCGGCAGCTCGAGATGGTCCTCACCGAGATCGGCCGGAAGTTCGGCGGGTGGCTGCGCGGGCAGCTGTTTTTGGGGCTGATCGTTGGCCTGGCAGCGGGGCTGGGGACCGCGGGGCTCGGCCTCCCGTACGCGCTGCTGCTGGGCCTGGCTGCCGGCGTCACGGAACTGATCCCGCTGGTGGGGCCGGTGCTCGGCGCGATCCCGGCCGTGTTCGTGGCGCTGTTCGGTCCGACCTGGCGCCTGCTGGCGGTCATCGTCCTGTTCGTGGCGATCCAGCAGGCCGAGAACCACTTCCTGGTGCCCCGAGTCACCCGGCAGACCGTGGGACTGTCGCCGGTACTGACGCTGGTGGCGATCATGGTGGGCACGAAGCTCATGGGGATCCTGGGGGCGCTGCTGGCGGTTCCAGTTGCCGCGGCCGTGCAGGTGATTGTGGGCGAGCTAGTGCGCACGTACGGCCCAACGGGGTGAAGGCGCCTCGCGGGCTGTGATCTCGAACGCCCGGATGTCGGCCAAAGGGAGTGGGGAGGTACACGATGCGGCACCCTGCCGGACTTCATCCTGCCGAGGCCTATGACTACCTGGTGCTCGCCCGCGGGATGCTGCTGGGCTGGATCCGTACGCTCGCGCCCGAGCAGTACGCGCGGGAGTTCCCGATCGGGCACAAGAGTATCCGCGCCACCCTCGTGCACGTGACCTCGGCCGAGTGGGGCTACGTGCGTCGCCTGCGCGGGGAGCCGGCCCCACCCATCGGCGAGCGCCCGTTCGCCCGGTACGCCGGCGAGCCCTTCGAGCCGCTGGAGCGCGCGTGGGCCGCCCAGGCCGAGGAGACCCGCCGGACCCTGCAGGCGGTGGGCGACTGGTCGCGGCCAGTGGAGTATGTGGCGTCCCTGGGGGGCCGCCCGCGTCGGTTCCGCACAACGACGGGCGGCGTCGCCGTGCAATTGCTCTTCCACGAGGTGCACCACCGGGCGCAGGTGATGGCGATGCTGCGTCAGATGGGGATCGCGGCAGAGAACCTGGACTACTCTGTGCTCGGGTTCCAGGTCGAGGACATCCCGTAGCAGCGGGCACCCCGGCGCCGCGCCCGGCCCGATGCCGGCCGCTGCGGTGACCCTGTCGCGGGCGCCCGACGGTCACCCGGCCGCAGGCGCCCGTCTGCGGTCTGCGGCTAGCGTTCGTCGCCCTCGATCGTCGAGAGGGCCAGCGACAGCGCCGCGGTGAGGAACGCCGTGGACTCGTGCTCGCAGAGGTCGTTGAAGCCGCGCTTCTCCAGAAAGCCGCGCAGCGCGGGGATCAGCCGCGACAGCTTGTGGGCGGTGTACGAGAAGAGGTCCCAGTAGGCTTCCTCCGCGGCCGGATGGCCCATGCCTGCGCGCTCGGTCAGCGACAGGTAGCGGCCGTGCAGGTCGCGGTACTGCTGGTCTTCCTCGTGCTCCGCTCGCAGGCGGTCCACGGCGCGCGAGACATCGGCGTCGTCCATCGCCTCCTGCGCCAGGAAGCTCATGTCCAGCAGCAGCTCGGCCAGCTCCTCGGTGGGGTGCCCCAGGTAGAGGTCTTTCTTGTGGTGCTCGGCGCCGATGAGCCGTCGCAGCTCCCGCGACAGCTCGTCATCGGCCTTGGGCAGGCGGGGCGGCCGCCCGCCGGGGCCGTTGGGACGTTCTCGCACCGTGACCCGGCCGAGCAGATCGGCGCCGAAGCGCTCGGAGAGAAAGGCCTCGAGCTGGGCGCGCACAGGCGGCTGTGGATGCACGAGCGTCACTACGTCGCCCTTGAACGCCGCGTACCGCCAGCCTTCTTTCGCCAGAGCGTCCAGAACCGCCACCAGCCGACTCAGCTGCGGCCCGCCGCGCGTTGCTTCACGGCGCAGCGCGGCAACCAGCGCGCGCATCGAGCGGCCGCGGAACGCAAAGGCGCGGGGACGGTCGAAGAGGCGAATCTCCAGCTCGGCCACCATATTGGTCCGGGCCATGACTGAACCTAGCTCCGCGCGCGCAGGCTCATGGCAGGAGCGGCGGGTACGCGTCTGGACGCAGGCGGTACGGGTGACACACCCCTATCCTCCGTGATGCCCGCGCCCCTTGTCAACCACACGTGTGCCCGTCGCGAACCCTAGGGGACCATGACGACCTTCCCGAAGTGCTGGCGCCCTTCCATGATCTCGTGCGCCCTGCGGATCTCGTGCAGCGGCAGCACGGCGTGCAGCACCGGGTCGATGGCACCCGTGAAGATGGCCGCCATGACGGCGCGCAGGTCGGAGACGTTGCCCATCGGCGCACCGATGATGCGCCGGTGGCGCTGGTAGACCTCGCGGATGTCGAAATCGGGCCGCTCGCCGCCGGAGGCGCCGCAGATCGTCATGCGGCCACCGCGGCGCAGGCTGCGGATCGTCTGCGCCCAGGTGGGTGCGCCCACGGGGTCGGCCGCCAGGTGCACGCCGGCGCCGCCGGTGTGGTCGAGCACCACGGCGCTGAACTCGGGCGTCATCCGGTGATCGATGGCGACGGCGCCCAGAGCCGCGGCCTTGCGCGCCTTCTCGTCGCCGCCGACGACCGCGAAGAGCCGTCGTGCCCCGGCCAGCTTCGCGATCAACAGCGCCGCGGTGCCCACGCCACCCGAAGCGCCCACGACCAGCACGTCCTCACCGGCCCGGAGGCCGCCGGCGGTGATCAGCATGCGCCAGGCGGTGCAGTAGGCGGCCGGCACTGCGGCCTTCTCGAACGGCACACCGTCGGGCAGCCGCAGCAGGTTGCGCGCGGGCGCCACGGCGAACTCGGCCAGCCCGCCCGGCGTGTGCTCGCCCCAGATGCGGTACTCCAGGCACATCGTCTGCTCGCCCGCCAGGCAGAACTCGCACCGTCCGCAGGCGAGGATCGGGTTGACCACCACGCGGTCGCCCGGCTGCCAGCCGTCGGCCTCTGGCCCGACCTCCTCGACAACGCCGGCCACGTCGCCGCCGGTCGTCATGGGAAACGTGCGCGGCCGCCAGGGGAAGACCGGGCGGCCGCCGGGCGGGCCCGCGCGGGCCCAGATGTCCATATTGTTCAGCGCGCAGGCCCGCACGCGGATCAGCACCTCGCCCGGACCCGGCACCGGGATGGGCACGTCCTCGATCTGCAGTACGTCGGGCGGCCCGTGCCGGTGGATCACGACGGCCTTCATGGTCGCGCCCCGAGCGCGCGCGGGGGCGCTCACGACGCCACGACCTCCCGCGCGGCGCGCAGCGCGGCGGTCACGCGGTTGCGGCCGCGGACCAGGTGGGTCATGGTCAGAAAGTACTGCGTGGTGCCGGGTTCCAGACTCTTCCAGGTCTTGGCGGGCGCCAGGTCCGGCAGCGGGGGCACGTCCACGGCGGGGTCGTGCCGGAAGCGGCCGGCCCGCGAGTAGTTGATCGGGACCAGGATGCGGGCCAGGCGCCGCAGCGTGGCGTTGGCCCGCCGGACGTCGGGATCCGCGGGCGAGCGGCCCAGCAGGTGCGCCCGGTCCAGGTACCAGCGCTCCAGGTCGGCGCGCAGGGCCCGAGCTTCGGCCAGCGGGGCGCGCAGGTCGAACTCGCCACCGGTGGCCTCCTGGTAGGCCTGCAGCGTCCCCTCCAGCTCGGCGGCCAGGGCCGTGAAGTCCAGCGGGTGCAGCGTCGCGTTGGCCGTGCGGTAGGCAGCCACCAGGTAGACTTTGATGTCGCGCAGCAGGTTGTCGCGGTCGGCGATCTCGATCGTGTCGTCCTCGGTGTGCCAGGCGATGTTGGCGCCGCAGCCGCCCACCGGGTAGTAGCCTTTCTCCCTGACGAGCGCCGGCGGCATCGTGGACGAGAGCATGTAGAACGTGGAGATGCCGATGTTGCTGAACGACTTGTCGCCGGCGCGCAGCGGGCGGCCGCCCGAGGCCTCCTGGCCGGTGACGTCTTTGATGACGGCCCTGCCGATGCCCTCGGCCTCGCTCATCCAGAAGACGTCCACGTAGACCGTGGCCCACCGGCAGCCGGGCGAGTCGCAGTTGATGTGCGCAACGCAGTGTTCGTCGAGATCCAGCGCGAAGGCGTCCGCGTACCAGGCCGAGCCGGCGTAGCGGCCCTGCGAGTGGCCGGGCCACCAGGCGATGCGCACCGTGCGCGCCAGCCGACTCCGGTGCTTCCACAGCACGCGCGCCAGTTCCAGCAGCGTGGCGTCGCCGGTGGCGTTGTCGCCGATGCCCTGGTGCCAGCCGTCGACGTGGCCGTGGACGAGCACGAACTCCTCGGGCACCTGCGTTCCCGGGATCTCGGCGACGCACACCGGGCAGGCCACCCAGCCTTCCACCAGCTTCGTGGAGAGCCGGGCCCTCACCGGGCCGGCCTGGGCCAGCTGCTTGAGCCAGGCGCCCTCGGTCTTGTTGACCATGACCACCGGGATGGTGGGCTTGCGCTCCCAGGAGTCCAGGTCGGGGGAGCCCCAGATGGTGGTGCAGATCCCTTCGTGGATGCGCTCTCCGGGGCTGATGAATACCGCTGCGACCGCCCCCGCCTTCATGAACTCGAAGACCTTTCCGGGCGACGCGTAGCCCTCGGTGAGCGCGATGCGCCCGCGGACGTCCACGGTCGTGGCGCGCGCGGCGGCGAAGATCTCGCGGATGTCGGCGACGGTGCCCGTGGGCACGTAGACGAGCTCGCCACGCTTCCACCGGCCACCGGTGGACAGCGACATGGAAGGCGTCTTGGCCACCAGTGTCCGGCGCTCGGGCGTCAGCACCTCCAGCCGCGCGCGGCGCGGGAGGCTGATGAGCAGCGTCGGCGTGTGCACCGTGTGGGGAACCCCGAACTGCTTGAGCCGCCGGCTGATGTAGTCGAACGCCCGGCGCTCGTCTCGCGTGCCCGACTCGCGCACGAGGGTGGTGAACCGCTCGACCAGCGCCCAGGGTTCGTCCAGCGACACCTCGGCGACCAGCGCCTGCTCGTCGGCGTCGTTGCGCCACGTGCTGACCGCGTGCATGCTCAGCCTCCCTCCCTCGATGTGACAAACTGCTTCAGAACTTCAACCGGGGGTCAAGGGCATCGCGCAGACCGTCGCCCAGGAAGTTGTACGCCAGGACCGTGAGCAGGATCAGCAAGCCGGGGTAGACCGCCAGGGTGGGGGCCGACCAGAGGTAGACCTGGGCGTTCTGCAGCATGTTGCCCCACGAGGGCAGCGGCGGGCGGATGCCCAGGCCCAGGTACGAGATGGCCGACTCGGTGAGGATGGCGAACGCCACGTTGAGTGTGGCCGCCACGATGATGGACGGCACCACCTGGGGGAGGATGTGCCTGCGCATGATGCGCACGTCGCCGGCCCCCAGCGCCCGGGCTGCGTCCACGAACTCGCTCACCCGCCAGCGCAGGTATTCCGCGCGGACGACCCGCGCCACCGGCATCCAGGTGGTGAGCCCGATGACCGCCGTGGCGGTGGCGGGTCCCCCGCCGAACACCGTCAGGGCCGCCAGGATCACGAAGAGGGTGGGCAGCGCCAGCATGGCGTCGGTGAACCGCATGAGCACGGTATCGGTACCCCTGCCGAAGTACCCGGCCACAGCGCCGATAGCACCACCGACTATGACGCTGATGGCCATGGCCATGAAGCCCACGGTCAGCGAGACGCGGGCCCCCAGCATCAGCCGGGCCAGGACGTCGCGTCCGATCTCGTCGGTGCCCAGCGGATGCTGCGGCGACGGACCGCGCAGCGCGCTGAGCGGGTCGGCGGTGAAGGCGTCCAGGGGGATCGTCCAGGGTCCGACGACCGCGGCCAGGTGGACGAACACCAGGAACGCCAGCGCCGCCAGGGCCGGTGGGTTCCGCCGCAACCGACGGACGGCGATGGTGCGCAACGTCCGTGGCGGCGCCGGGACGACCGTCACCGCACTCCTGACGGAAGCCAGGGGAGCCGGGCTGCCGACCCTAGCCATACGTGATGCGGGGGTCGAGCCACCCGTAGACCAGATCCACGGCCAGGTTCGACACGGTGACGACCATCGCCACCACCACGGTCACGCCCATCACGATGGGGTAGTCGCGCCCGACCGCGGACGCCACCGCCAGCTGCCCCATGCCCGGCCACCCAAAGATCGTCTCAGTGATCACCGCGCCGCCCACCAGCCGGGGGATCAGCAGGCCCAGCACCGTCACCACGGGGATCAGGGCGTTGCGCAGGGCATGGCGGCCGAGCACGTGGGGCTCGGGCAGCCCTTTGGCCCGCGCGGTACGGACGTAGTCCTGGCCCAGCTCCTCCACCAGCGCGGAGCGCGTGAAGCGCGTGATGCTGGGCAGGATCACCGTAGCCAGGACCACCGTGGGCAGGACCAGGTGGCTCAGGCGATCAACCAGCGAGAACCCCGCGCCGGCCGTGGCGACCCCTGAGGCCGGGAGCCAGCGCAACCAGACGGAGAACACCAGGATCAGGATGATGGCCAGCCAGAACGCCGGAATGGAGACGCCGATGAAGCTGAAGAATGTCACCGTGTGGTCGGTCAGCGAGTAGCGTCGGGTCGCCGAGATGATACCGGCGGGGATTCCGACCACCACAGAGACGGCCAGCGCCGCCCCGCCCAGGAGCAGGGTGAGCGGCAGCCGCTCGCGGATGATCTCGGAGACCCGCCGACGGTCGTTGAACGACCGGCCGAGGTCGGCTCGCAGCGCTGCTCCGACCCACTTCAGGTACCGCACCACCAGCGGCTGGTCGAGCCCCAGCTGGCGGCGCAGCGCCTCCTGCTGCTCGGGAGTCGTCTCCATGGTCATCATGATGGCCGGGCCGCCCGGCGCCAGGCTCACCATACCGAAGGTGAGCGTCGACACCACCAGGAGGACGACCAGGGCCTGGGCCGCCCGCTGCAGGAGGTAGCGGGTCATGGAGAGTTCAGGGTCGGGAGACGAACAGCGGAGGGTGCCCGCCACGGCGGGCACCCTCCGGCCAACTTACTCCAGCTTCCACTCGTACGCCCACTCCAGGGCCGAGCGGAGATCGATGGCCGGCACACCTTTGAGCCGCTGGGACCAGGCGCGGATCTCGTTGGGCCACCACAGGTAGAGGTAGGGCAGGTCCTCCGCGACCACTTCCTGAAACTTCTTGTAGATGCGTTCGCGCTCGGCGACCGTGGCAGCCTTCCTGCCGGCTTCCAGCAGCGCGTCGACCTCCTTGTTGCTGTACATGGGCAGGTTGAACCCACGGTCGGCGGTGCTGGAGTGCATGTACGGGAAGAAGTCGGGGTCGTAGGGCGTGATCCACCACCCCATGAGCGCGTCGTACTGCCGTGCCAGCATCTGGCGGATGAACACGTTGAACTCGCGGCCGTCCAGTTTGGCCTCGATGCCGACTGCCCGCAGGTACTGCTGCACCAGGGCCGAGAGAGGCTCGAAGTACTGCACCGTGGGGTACATGAGGGTGAAGCTGAATCGCTCGCCGCCCTTGGTCAGGATGCCGTCGGGCCCCGGCTGCCAGCCCGCTTCCGCCAGGAGCGCCCGGGCACGGGCGCGGTCGAACTCGTAGGTCTTCACGTTGGGGTTGAAGTAGTTCTTGAGGACCGGAGAGATGGGCCCGCTGGCCGGCGTGGCAAAGCCTTCCAGGAAACCGCGGATCATGGCCGGCCGGTCCCAGGCGTGCATGATCGCCTGTCGGACGCGGCGATCCTGGAACAGCCGGTGGCGGTGGCTCGGCGCCATATAGTAGAAGTTGTTCTGCGGCAGCGTGTGCACCACGATGTCCGGGCGCCCCTGGACCGCCTTGACCAGCGCAGGGTTGTCGATGAAGACGATGGTCAGATCGCCGGCCAGGAGCTGCGCGATCTGGGCGTTGACGTCGGGGAGCACCTTGAAGGTAATGGTGTCGACCGACGGCGTGCCCGCGAAGTAATTGGGGTTGCGCTCCAGCGTCACGTACGAGCCAGCCACATACTCCTTCATCTTGTACGCGCCGGTGCCGATGGGGTTGCGCTTGTTGAACGCATCGTGCGTCCACAGGTCGGTGACGCCGGCGAAGGCGTGCCGCGGGATGATCCCGACGTTGGTGCCCACCAGGGCCACCAGGCTGGCCAGGGGCGACGAGAGCACGAACTGCACTCTCAGGGGATCCAGGACCCGCACCTCCCGCACCACAGGGCGGAAGTTGGGGCCGAACTGAGCGCCGAGCTGCGGGTTGATGACTGTGTCGAAGGTGAACTTGACGTCGTCGGCGGTGAAGTCACGGCCGTCGTGCCACTTGACGCCCCGGCGCAGGTGGAACGTCCAGGTCAATCCGTCGGGCGAGGTCTCCCAGCGCTCGGCCAGGTCGCCCACCCACTGGCCGTTCTTGCCCCACTTGGTGAGGCGGCTGAAGAGGACGCGGTTGACCATGATGGACTCGACGAACGCCCGCGGGTGGAGTGGGTTGAACGTTGGGTCAGCCACGATGGGGAACGTCACGCCCCGTGCGGGCGCCGGCGCTCCTGTGGCGGGCGCGTGGAGCACTGCCAGGAGCGCCGTCCCCAGCAGGAGTGCCACCAGGCGCAGTCGCATCGTCATCCCCCCTCTTGAGCGTGTAGCCGCTCCGCTGCACGTCTGCAGAAGCCGTCCTGGCGGCGGCAGCCGGCAGACCGAGAACCAGCATGTTAGAACGTATCATGTCGGGTAGGGGCGGTCAACGCACCGGTGACCAGGATCTGCAACCTCCTGGCGAGAACGTGCCACCGAGACGTCGTGCGTGGTGGGGAGGGAAGGGCCTGGGGAGCCATGGAACCTGTTCCGGTGACAGTCCTCACAGGGTTTCTCGGCAGCGGCAAGACCACGCTGCTGAACCACCTGCTGGCCCACGCCGGAGGGCGTCTTGGGCTCCTGGTCAACGACTTCGGGCAGATCGCCATCGATGCCCGCCTGGTGCAGTATCGCGATGGAGATGTCCTGGAGCTGGCCAACGGGTGCGTCTGCTGCACGGTGCGCGACGACGTGCTCCCCGCGCTGGCCCGGCTCCTCGGTCGTGTGCCTGGGCCGCAGGCGGTGGTGATCGAGACGTCCGGGCTCGCCGACCCTGCGGCGCTGACGGAGCGGCTGCTGACTCCGCAGGTCCAGGGTGCCGTGCGGCTGCATGCGGTGGTCACCGTGGTGGATGCGGCGAACTTCGACCGGGCGCTGGACTATGCCGACTCCGCCTATAGCCAGATCGCGTGCGCTGACTTTCTGGTGCTCAACAAAGTCGACCTGGTGGCCCCGCCGGTCGCAGACCAGATCGCGCAGGGGCTGCGCGCGCTGAACCCAACCGCCCGGCTGGTGCGGTGCGTCCAGGCCAGGGTGGAGCCAGCGCTGGTACTGGACTGGGCAGGAGCGCCAGCCGCGCACCGAGCAGCGGAGGCGGCCGGCCCTGTACGGGTCGCGGGCATCCAGTCCCACGCCGAGGCTTCGCAGCACGCCGAGCGTTTTCGCGCCGTGGCAGTCCGGCTGGTGGGCCCGCTCGACCTCCAGAGGCTCGGACGCCTCCTGGACGCCCTGCCACCGACCGTGTTCCGGGCGAAGGGCGTGCTCCACCTCGCCGATGCGCCCTGCCGGGCCATCCTGCACCTGGTGGCGAGCCGCTGGACCGTTGTAGCCGGTGCGCCATGGGCCGAGGGCGAAGATCGCACCAGCGAGGTGGTCTTCATCGGGCTAGACCTGGGCGACGCCCAGTGCGCTCGCCTGCGCCGTGACCTTGAGGCCTGCCGGGTGGAGCCGAGACCGTGAGCGCCATCGACAGGTGCAAGGAGCAGGTGCGGGCCCGGGCAGACGATGCGGAAGGACGGGAGGTCGTGGCGCTGAGTCGGCGCATCCACGCCCATCCGGAGGTCGCCTTCGCCGAACACCAGGCCGCCACATGGTGCCGCGAGCTGCTGGAGCGCCACGGGTTCGAGGTGGCCGGGGTGCCCGGGGTCGAGACAGCCTTTGTGGCGACCAGGCGGGGGGCCCAGTCCGGGCCGACCGTGGGGTTCCTGGCCGAGTACGATGCGTTGCCGGAAATCGGCCACGGTTGCGGGCACAATCTCGTCGCCGGTGCCGCGGTAGGGGCGGGTGTATTCCTGGCGGCAGAGATGCCGGCGCTGCCAGGTACCGTCAGGGTGTTCGGCTGTCCCGCGGAGGAGCTGGGTGCCGGCAAACTCCGGATGTTGGACGCTGGCGCGTTCGCCGGCCTGGACGTCGCCCTGACGTTCCACCCGTGGCACGCCACGGCGCTGATGAGGGCGTGCACCGGTCTGCGGCTCTTCGACCTGATCTTCCGGGGGCGGGCGGCGCATGCTGCCGAAGAGCCCTGGCGGGGCGCCAGCGCGCTGGACGCCGTGCTGCTGACGTGGACAAACCTCAACGCCCTGCGGCAGTTCATCGGCGACGGCGCGCGGATCCACGGCATCGTCACCGACGGCGGCCAGGCGCCCAACGTCATCCCCGAGCGTGCGGCGTGTACCGTGGGCGTGCGCGCTGCAGACCTCCGTGCCCTGGAGCGGATCGCCCAGCGGCTCCTCCGGTGCGCGCAGGCCGCGGCCATGGCCGCCGACGTCGAGCTGGAGGTGCGGGAACTCCAGCGGCTGGCACCGGTGCGCCACAACGCCATGCTGGGTGCCATGGTGGCCGCCAACCTCCACGCCCTGGGCGAGTCGGTGGGCGAGTGGCGGGCCATGGCGTCCACCGACTTCGGCGATGTCAGCCAGGCAGTCCCGGCTGTGCTGTTCGCGGTGGGGGCGTGGCCCCCTGACGTGGCGTTCCACACGCGGGAGGCAGCAGCCTGCGCAGGCGGAGACCAGGCCATGCGCGCCATGCTGGTGGCGGCTCAGACCATGGCCCGGACTGCACTGGACCTGCTGACCGACGGCACGGTGGTGGCGGCCGTCCGCGCCGAGCACCGCAGCGAAGCCCGGCCCCACGCCGGGGCGTAAGGAGGGAGGTCGTGGGCATCGACGACGGTCGGCTGGTGGCCGACACAGTGTTGTTCAACGGGAAGATCGTTACGGTCGATGCGAAGTTCTCGCTGGCCGAGGCCCTGGCGGTCCTGGACGACAAGATCGTCGCCGTCGGTACCGACGCAGAGATCAAGCGCATGGCCGGCGCCTCCACGCGACGCATCGACCTCAAAGGGGCGTGCGTGATCCCGGGCATGATCGACAACCACACGCACATGCTGCTGGCAGGACTCGATCAGCCCGAGGTGGGCGTGAAAGTCAACCTGGCGTGGGCGCAGAGCATCGATGAGATCAAGGAAGCCATCGCCCGGCGCGTGCAGCAGGCCAAGCCAGGGGAGTGGATCGTGACGTCGTGCATGTACCGCGGGGCCCTGCGCGACGGCCGGTTCCCCGACCGCCGTGACCTGGACCGCGTGGCACCCCAGAACCCGGTCTACATCTTCCAGTCGGGCAAGAACGTCATCCTTAACTCCCAGGCGTTGCGGCTGGCGGGGATCGACCGGACCACTTCCGATCCCGGGGGCGATCCCAACGAGCCCGAGGGGTACATCGTTCGGGACGACAGCGGTGAGCCCACGGGCCACCTCATCGCGGGCGCGGGAGACCTGGCACGGCGGCGCCTGTGGGAGCGCGCCGGGCTGCCGCTGAAGAAGTGGGACTTTCCCCACTACGACACCGAGACCTACGTGCGGGCTATCCGGGCGCAGTCCCGGCTGCTGAATCAGTGCGGGGTCACCGGCACCAGGGATATGGGGCTGATTCCCGAGGAGATCGACGCGTACCTGGAGGCGGAGCGGCGCGGAGAACTCACCGTGAGGACCGACCTGATCCTGGGCCTTCCGGCGCGGTACATGCGGATCGACGAGATCCGCGAGTCGCTCCGCCGGTACTTCGGCCCCAAGCAGGGACTGGGCGGGCCGTTCCTGCGCCTGGGCGGATTGAAGCTGGTGGTGCAGAACGACGGATGGTGGGCGTACTCGCCGGAGAAGCTCCGGGTCATGCTCCTGGAGGCGAACCGGCTGGGATTCACCCTGGCGATCCACGTCGGCACGGGATACTCCGAGGACTCCACCCAGCTGGTCCTCGACGTCCTGGAAGAGGCGGACCGCCAGCGCCCGCTGCGCGGACGGCGTTTCACCTACGAGCACGGCTTCGGCCTCATCCGGCCCGACTACTACCGACGCGTCAAAGCCCTGGACCTCGTCGTCGCCGCCAACCCCACCCTGGCCTACTTCGCCGCGGCCCGATCGTTCCGCATGCACGAGGCGATGTCCCGGGTCCGGATCGCCAAGCACCCGCCCTCGGACCCGTGGGAGCGCACCGTGAAGGACTGGGGCCTGCCGCTGCGCAGCTGGCTACGCGAGGGCATCGTCGTGACTGGCGGTACCGACTGCCCTGCGGTGGCCTACGATCCCCAGCGCCCCTTGCTGGGGCTGTACATGGCGACGACCCAACATACCCTGGCCGGGAGGCTGCTCCCCGGGGAAGAGATCAGCCGGGAAGATGCGCTCCGCCTGTGGACGATCAACGGCGCGTACACCACGTTCGAAGAGGGGCGGAAAGGATCGCTCGAGCCGGGGAAGTGGGCTGACCTCGCGATCCTCAGCGACGACTACCTGGCAGTCCCCGATGACCGCCTGCCGACCATCACCGTCTCACTGACCATGGTGGGCGGCCGTATCGTGCACGAACGCGGCTGAATTTGCCGGCAGCGGCGCGCGCAGCTTCGGCGGCACCGGGTAGGCCTTCTTGCTGTGCCGCAGTCCCGCGCCGACCAGCGCTTCCAGCAGCTTCACCGCTGCCACGACCGGGTTCACCACCGGCACCCCGATTGCGTCGGCGATGGCGGTGTGGGCTTGCAGGAACCCCATGCTCATGCACCCCAGCACCAGGACGTCGGCGCCGTCGTCCTGGACCGCGCGGCGACTCATGGCGATCATGCGGTCGATGCTCGCGTCACGGTTCCGGGCCAGCTCCAGCACCGGGATGTCCACGGCACGCACCGAAGCCAGCTTGCCCACCAGCCCTACCCGCGCCGCCAGGTACCGCAGGGGCGCCACCACCGAGTCCAGCACTGTCACGATGGAGAAGCGGTGGCCCAGTGTAGCCGCCAGCAGCATGGAGGCCTCCGCCGGCCCCACCACCGGTAGCGCCACCAGCTCACGGGCCGCGTCCACGCCCGGGTCGCCGAAGCACCCGATGATGACGCCGTCGTAACCCGCCTGCTCCGCCTCCTGCACGCGGCGCAGCGTGCCGGGGACCGCCAGGTATTCCTCGTAGGCCGACTCGATGGACAGCGGCCCATCGGGGACGTCCACCGCGTCCACCGCCGTGCCCGGCGCAGCCAGCCGCCGCAGGATGGCGCGGCGCCGTTCGATCTCGGCGCGCCCGGCGTCGGAATGCGAGAGGTTGCCGGGCAGGATGTAGAGGAGTCGCATGGCACTGCGCCTCTACGAAAATTCGTCTTCCGGCGGCACTGGAATGCTGCGTTCCACGCTTGCGTGCGTCCGCGGAGAACGTATTCGCATTGTAGGAATGGGTCGCGGCGCTGTCAACGTCAGGGCGCGTCGGGTCCGGGACTCGTCTGGTCCGCCCGCATGCAGGCGCCCCAGAAACGGTGTCGGACGTCTCGAAGCTGCAGTCAGGGCGCGCCGGTGCCCGCAGACGCCCGGGCCGGCATCCGCAGCACGCGCTGCACCAGCAACACCGCGGCCAGCAGCGCGAGCCCCCCCACGTCCGTGGAGAGCCCCGGCCTGATCAGCAGGAGCGAGGCCAGGAAGAGCACCGCGCGCTCGGGTAGCGTCGCCCGCCGCGTCAGGTAGCCGACCACGGCCCCGGCGAGACACAGGGTGCCGACCGTGCCCGTGGCCAGGGCCAGCAGGGTCTCGGGCCACGGCCGATGTCCGACCAGGATCGACGGCCCGTAGACGAACATGAAGGGCACCACGTACCCGGCGAGCCCGAAGCGCATCGACTCTACCGACGACTCCCACATGGGCGCCTTGGCGATGCTGGCGGCGGCGAACGAGGCGAACGCCACCGGCGGCGTGACCGCCGAGATGATCGAGAAGTAGAAGATGAACATGTGGGCCGCCAGCGGTACCGCGCCCATCTTGATGAGGGCCGGCGCCAGCACGCTGGCGGCGATGGCGTAGGCCGCCGTGGTGGGTAACCCGATGCCCAGGATCAGCGCCGCGAACATCGTGGCGACCAGCCCGGCCAGCAGGTTACCCCCGGCCAGGTCGATCAGCAGTTCCGAGAACTTCCCCCCGAGCCCGGTGAGCGCCAGGATGCCGACGATGATCCCCGCCGAGGCGCACGAGACGCCGATCTCGATGGTGCGCTTGGCCCCCTCTTCCATGGCACTGACGATCCTGGGCAGCGTGAGCCGCGTGTCGGCGCGGAACACCGACGCCACGAACGCGGTGCCCAGCGCATACAGAGCGGCCCGCGCGGGCGCCGCGCCGCGGCCCATGATCATGTAGAGCAGGACGATGATGGGTAGCAGCAGGTAGCCGTGCTGGACCATCACCTCGCGGAACCGGGGGAGCTCGGCGCGGGGCAGCCCGCGCAGCCCCTGGGAAGCGGCGTAGAACTCGATCATCCAGTAGGCGGCCACGTAGTAGAGCAGCGCCGGCCCGATGGCTGCCACGGCCACCTGGGCGTAGGGAATGCCCAGAATGTCGGCCATCAGGAAGGCCGCCGCGCCCATGATGGGCGGGACGATCTGGCCCCCGGTGCTGTTCATCGCCTCGATGCCGGCGGCGACGGGGCCGGTGAAGCCCGTGGCCTTCATCAGCGGGATGTTGATGACCCCGTCCACCATCACGTTGGCGGCCGACGAGCCGCTGGCCGTGCCGAACAGAGCGCTGGTGAGAATGGAGACCTTGGCCGGCCCCCCGCGCCGGCTGCCGGCGACGCTGAGCGCCGCCTGCACGATGAACCGGCCGATGTTAGACGCCTCGATGAACGCCCCGAAAAGGATGAACAGGTAGACGTCGCGGGCCGAGACCTGGATCGGCACGCCGTAGATGCCGTTGTCGCTGAACAGGAACGAGACCACGGTGTTGAACGAAAAGCCCTTGTGGTTGAGCAGGCCGGGCAGGTAAGGACCCAGGAACGGGTAGGCGGCGAACAGGGCGCCCATGATCGGCAGCGACCAGCCCGTGGCCCGCCTGGCGGCTTCGGTGGTGACGATGATCAGGAGGGTGCCGACGACGACGTCCTCGCGGGTGGGGAAGACGCCGGCGCGCCCGGTGAGGTCCTCGAAGACGAGGAAGACGTAGGTCACGACCGCCAGCGCCGCCGCCACGAGTAACCAGTCGAGCACCGTGGGGGTCTGCTGGCCCCGGCGCCCCGGCACCAGCAGGAACGCCAGCACCACCACGAACGTCACGTGGACGGCGTAGAGCTTCTGCGGGTCGGTGACGATGCCGAAGAACCGGCCGAGCTGCACGATGTGGTAGATGGCCATCGCCACAGCGATGGCCCGCACCAGGGCGTGCAGCGTCGGCGAGAGGGACCGGGTCGGAAGCTCGGTGACCTCGCCGAGCCGGGACGTGTCGACCGGCAAGCCGGCCCCTCCGGC
Source organism: Candidatus Fervidifonticultor secundus (assembly GCA_031459385.1). Classification (GTDB taxonomy): domain Bacteria; phylum Sysuimicrobiota; class Sysuimicrobiia; order Sysuimicrobiales; family Humicultoraceae; genus Fervidifonticultor; species Fervidifonticultor secundus. Next base: position 27,452 of record JAVKIP010000028.1, read on the forward strand.
GCGCGCGGCCGGGTCCGCAGGCCCGGTGCTCACACGCGGGTCCGCACGCCTGGCGCTACTTCTTCAACTCGGGCGGTAGGTGTCCCTCGTCCAGTTTGACCCCCTGCTCGCGGAAGAAGCGCACGGCCCCGGGGTGCATCGGCATCTTGATGTAGAAGATGTTGACCGGCAGCATCTCATGGGACGTGGGATGCACGGCGGCCAGGAAGTCGCGGTTGGCGAACATCGTCCTGGTCAGCTCGTAGACGAAATCCTCGGGCATGTCCTTGTGGACGATGGCCGCGTTCCACATCTGGACCGTCGGGATGGGCGCGTCCTGCCCGCGGTAGACCCCACCCCGGATCG
>JAVKIP010000029.1:0-27733 GCA_031459385.1 Candidatus Fervidifonticultor secundus
GAAGATGCGCCGGGGGCCGCCGGCGTCGCCGGCGGCCCCCGGCGCGCAATGCGGGGCTCAGGCGGCGCCCAGCACCTTCTTGGCCCTGTTCAGGTCGCGCGCCTTCACCCAGATGATGGCGCCGAAGCGCCCACCCCATGCCATGGCGTCGGTCGCCGTGATGTTGATCTTGGCGTCGCTCAGCTTCTGAAAGCTGTCGACGAGGGCGCCGACCCGATCCTCGCCCTCGATCACAAAGGCCTTCTTGGGCCCCACGAGTTTCCAGCCGGCCTTGCGCGCCGCGGCCTTGAGCGCGGCGGCGTCGGTGGGGAAGAAGTCGACCTGCGCCCTGCGGCCCTCGGGGAACGCGTGCAGCGCCATGAGGTTGACCCCGGCGTCCTTCAGCGTCTGGAGCACACGCGCCCCCTCGCCGGGCCGGTCGCCGACCGTCACGTAGAAGTAGTCTACCACGCGCACCGTATCCATCACCTGCGCCTCCTCGTATCAGTGATGTGCGCCCCTGCACGGATGATGTTAGCCCTCCCGGTGCCCGGTTCCTTGGTCGGCGGCCCACTCGAGCATGTGTTCGATAGGGGCCCCGGCGGGGGGCTCGTGGCCTCCGCGTCCGGGCTCCGCGCGGCGTGCCTGCCATGCCCCCGCTGCAACCCGGGCCTGTGCGCGGACCGGACGCTGCCTGGCGCCGCCCGCCAGGGCGGGGTTCTGCGGGTGCGCGATATACCGTCAAGGAAAATGGCTTGACAACTGCGCGCCGGGTGCGTATCTGAGTAGATGGACGATGTCCGCGGCTCCCCGGTGGACTGGACGGGCGCCGGCGGAGTGCGCGGCGAGAACCCTGAGATGGAAGGAGGTGACGACGATGCTGGCGAGGTGGACGCCCTTCCAGGAGCTGTACGCGCTCCAGCGGGACCTGATCCGCCTGTTCGACCGCACGTTCGGGTCCCCGTTCGCGGCTTCCGCGACCTTCGTGCCCAACTGCGAGGCGTACTACAAGGACGGCCACTTCGTGGTCCGGGCCGAGCTCGCGGGGGTCGACCCGAGGACCGTCGACGTCGCCGTGGCGGGGCACACGCTGACCATCAAGGGTGAGCGCAAGGGTCCGCAGGTGCCCGCGGACGACCGGCTCTTCGGGGAGATCGACTACGGGACCTTCGAGCGCGCCATCACGCTGCCCCAGGGCCTTGAGTCCGACCAGGTGAAGGCCCGGTGGCAGGATGGTATCCTGGAGATCACGATTCCGGTCTCCCAGGCGCTGATGCCCCGGAAGGTCCCGGTGGAGATGGTGCGGGCGTAGGACACCGTTCGTCCCGCGCCTGCCATGATCGCGGGTCGGTCCCGCGGCCCGCGGTCACCCCGGCGCGTGGGGTGCCTCGCGCGGCGCCGCGCCGTCGTCGGGGGCCGCGGGCACGCGGCTGCGCGCCGTGCCTACCGGCGCTCTGGTTCCCAGCCGTAGACCGGGAGGATGTCCACCGGCGCGTAGTTGTCCGTCAGCAGGGGCACATCGTCGGTGGCTACCCGGGGGGCGTAGTAGTCGCTGGCGTAGCGGTCCAGCGCCACGCGCACGCGCCCTTCCGCACGCAGACGGCGTGCGGTAGCCGCGATCTCGTCCGCCCGCATTCCAGCGCGCCCGGTGGCGATCAAGATGATGGTGCGCGTCTCGGCGGCATTTCGTCCGATGCTGAAGGCTGTGGGAAACGGGTAGAGGCCAGGGAATACGGCGGCGTAGGTCTTGTGCAGCGCCCGGTAGAGGTAGCTGTGTGGGCCCTCCAGGGCGCCGATGATGTTCGACACGACCACGCCGCCGGGGGCGAGCCGGGCCCGCACCAGCTCCAGGAACTCCTTCGTCGCCAGATGAAACGGGATCCCCTCGGCGAAGTAGGCGTCGAGGACGATCAGGTCGTAGCGCGCCTCGGTGCGACGCAGGTGGACCCGGCCGTCCTGCACGACGATCCGGTGCCGGGGGTCGTCTCGTACCTCGAAGAACCGGCGGGCGACGTCCACGACCGCCGGGTCCAGTTCCACGCTTTCCACGGCCGCGTCGGCGTAGTCGCGCAGGAACCGCTTGGGGATCGAGCCGGCGCCGAGCCCGACCACCAGCGCCCGCCGCCACGTCGGGTGGAAGATCCGCGCCAGGTGTGCGTAGGACGTGTACAGGAACGGGCTCTCGTAGGGGTCGCGCAGCACCATACCGCCCTGGAACGACCGGTTGAACCGCAGGTAGCGGTTGAGCCCGTCCTCGAACACGCTGATCTGGTGGTACGCGCTGTCCTTCTCGTAGATCACGCGTGTCGCCGGGAGCATACGGGGGCCCGCGCCGGCGGGCCAGGCCGCCAGCAGCGCCGCGCCGGCCGTGACCGCCACAGCCCGCCGCACTCTGGGGCTCCGTGCCTCCTGCAGCAGCAGCAGTCCCGCGAGCGCCAGGAGCCCCCCGCCTAGCAGGTAGAGGATCGCGCGCACGCCCAGCGTCGGCACCAGGAAGAAGGCGGTGCCAAGCGTCCCCGCGATGCTGCCGGCGGTGGACAGCGCGTAGAGCATCCCGGCGCTGGTCCCGACCGTGGCCAGGTCCTGGGCCACGAGCTTGATGGCGAACGGCGAGGTGGTCCCCATGAGAATGCTGGGCAGCGCGAAGAGCGTCACCGACGCCAGCAACGGGGCCAGCCGGGGCCCCGGATTCCAGGCATCGAAGGCGGCCAGCACCGGCCGGGCAACGATCGGCAGCAGGAGGATCGTTAGGCCGGCGAGCACCAGGAGTCCGGCCAGCACCCTCGCTCGCGGCCAGCGGTCGGCCATGGTGCCGCCCACGTAGTACCCGAGGCTCAGCGCCGCCAGGAAGATGCTGATCAGGGCGCCCCACACGTACACCGAACTCCCGAAGAACGGCGCGATGAGCCGGCTACCGACGATCTCCAGTCCCATGAGGATCGCGCCGCTGCCGAACACCACCACCCGAAGGACCACACCCATCGCCTCCGCGACCCGCCGCGCGCGCCCGTGCGGCGCCCGTGCTCCTCCGGACGATTCGTGTTGGAGGCGGATGGTGCCTGCCGTCGGTGGGCATGCTATACTCTACCGTCGGGTTGTCAATGCAGACACCGTCGCGCACCAAGATCGTCGCGACGCTGGGGCCGGCGTCGGCGTCCCCCGACGTGATCCGGGGCATGCTGGAGGGTGGGGCCAGCGTCGTGCGGCTGAACTTCTCCCACGGGACGCCCGACGACCACCTGCGCCGGCTGGAGGTCGCCCGCGAGACCGCGGATGCCCTCGGGCTGCCCCTGGCCGTGCTCCAGGATCTCCCCGGTCCAAAGATGCGCATCGGTCTGCTGCCCGACGCCGCCGTCACGCTGCGCGAGGGGCAGGAGGTGCTGCTCGCCAGCAACGGCGGCGCGCAGGGCGGAGATGTGATCCCCCTGGGCTACACGCACCTGGCGGACGACGTCCGGCCCGGCCACCGGATCTTCCTGCAGGACGGCGACCTGGCCCTGGTGGTGCAGCAAGTCGAGGCGTCCTGCGTGCGGTGCATCGTGGAGTCGGGCGGCCTGCTGCGCCAGCACGCCGGCGTCAACGTACCCGGCGTCCGCCTGTCGGGTATCCCGGCCATGACCGAGGACGACCTGCGGTCGCTGCAGTGGGGCATCGCGCAGGACGTGGACTTCATCGGCCTGTCTTTCGTCGAGTCCGCCGAAGACCTGGAACGCGCGCGGCGCCTCATTACCGTGCGGGGCGGGCGCGCCAGGCTGGTGGCGAAGATCGAGCGCCGCCGGGCGCTGGATCGCATCGAGGAGATCGTGGCGGCGGCCGATGCCGTGATGGTGGCCCGCGGGGATCTGGCGGTCGAGACATCGATCGAGGAGGTCCCCGTGGTGCAGAAGAGCATCATCGCCCTCTGCAACCGCCTGGGGAAGCCGGTGATCACGGCGACGCAGATGCTGGAGAGCATGATCACCCACCCGCGCCCGACGCGGGCCGAAGCCGCCGATGTCGCCAACGCGGTCTTCGACGGCACCGACGCCCTCATGCTCTCGGGCGAGACGGCGCTGGGCGCGCATCCCGTCGCCGCGGTCACCACCATGGCGACCATCGCCCGGCGCGCCGAGGCTGCGCTGCCCTACGACCTCATGCTGCGCGAGCGGCGCCGGGAGCGCGCGGGCCAGACCGGCGAGGCCATCGCTCTGGCCGCGTGCGAAGCGGCCGAGGCGCTGGGGGCGGCGGCGATCGTGGCCGCCACCGAGTCCGGGGCGACCGCGCTGCGGGTCTCGCGGTACCGGCCCCGGCGCCCTATCGTGGCGGTAACCCACAATCCGGCGACCTGGCGCGCGCTGGCCATGGTGTGGGGCGTCCGGCCGGCCCTGGTCGAGCCCGTCGGCGACCTCGACGAGCTGGTGGCCCGCGGGGTCCGCGCGGCCGTCGACCTGGGCGTGGTGCGCGCGGGCGACCTGGCGGTGGTGACCGCCGGGTTCCCCCTGGGCCGCTCCGGCACCACCAACTTCCTCAAGGTCGTGCAGGTGCACTAAGCGTCGGCCTGAGCCATCCCGGAAGGAGCACCCATGACCGTCGCCGCCGACCTTTCCGCGCAGTTCCCGCGCCGTTTCGTGCCGCCCGATGCCGACCTCGGCGACTGGGGGCAGATCGAGCCGCTGCTCCAGCGCCTGCTGCAAACGACGCCCGACTCGCCCGAGGCGCTGGTACGCTGGCTGGAGGACGTCAGCGAACTCCTGGCAGCCGTGGACGAGGTGCGCGCGCGCCGGTACGTGGCCTACACGGTACAGACCAACGACCCCGCCCGCGAGCGGGCGTACCTGGCGTTCATCGAGGAGATCCAGCCGCGGCTGAAGCCGCTCGTCCACGCCCTGGATGTCGCCTATCTGACGAACCCCCATCGCGGGGCGCTGCCACCGCGTTTCGCGGTGCTCGACCGGCGCATCGCCAACCGGGTGGCGCTCTTCTGCCCCGAGAACGTGCCCCTGGAGACCGACGAGGCGCGCCTGAAGCAGCAATACCAGAAGATCACCGGAGCCATGACCGTGACCTACCAGGGGCGCGAGCACACCCTGCAGCAGATGGCGCGCTACCTGGAAGAGCCCGACCGCAGCACGCGTCAGGAGGCCTGGGAGCTCGTGGCCCGTCGCCGGCTGCAGGACCGCGGCGCGCTGGACGAGGTGTTCGACCGGCTGCTGGCGCTGCGGGAGCAGATCGCCCGCAACGCGGGGTATCCCGACTACCGGGCCTACGCCTTCCGCCTGCGCGAGCGGTTCGACTACACGCCCGAGGACTGCCTGCGCTTCCACGACGCGGTGGAGGAGGTCGTCGTGCCCCTGGTGCGGCGGCTCCACGGGCAGCGACGCCAGGCGCTAGGGGTCGAGACGCTGCGACCGTGGGACCTTGATGTCGATCCGCACGGCCGTTCGCCGCTGCGGCCGTTCCAGCACGTCGAGGAACTGCTGGACGGCACCGAGGCGATCTTCTGCCGCGTGGACCCCGACCTCGCCCGGCAGTTTCGGTTCCTGCGAGAGCAAGGGCTGCTGGACCTGGAGAGCCGCGTCGGCAAGGCCCCCGGCGGCTATCAGGCCGAGTTCGCCGAGCAGCGGGTGCCCTTTATCTTCATGAACGCCGTGGGGGTCGAGGCCGACGTGCGCACGCTGCTGCACGAGGGCGGACACGCCTTCCACTTCCTGGCGAGCCGCGCCGAGCCGCTCCTCGATCTGCGCGAGCCGCCCATCGAGTTCGCCGAGGTGGCGTCGATGGGCATGGAACTGCTGGCGATGCCGCACCTGGACGTCTTCTATCGCGACCCCCCCGCAGCAGCCCGGGCGCGGCGCCAGCAGTACGAGCGGGTGCTGCTCCTGTTCCCCTGGGTGGCCACGGTCGACGCGTTCCAGCACTGGTTGTACACCCATCCGGGACACGCGCGGGAGGCCCGCGAGGCGGCCTGGGTCGCGCTTTACCGGCGGTTCCACCCGGACGTCGACTTCAGCGGGTACGAGGAGGCGCTGGCAACGGCCTGGCACCGGCAGCTACACATCTTCCTGTACCCGTTCTACTACATCGAGTACGCCATCGCCGAGATGGGCGCGCTGTCCGTGTGGCTGCAGGCACGCGCCGATCCCGACGGCGCGGTGCGCCGTTACCGCGCCGCGCTGGCCCTGGCCGGCACGCGGCCGCTGCCCGAGCTGTTCGCGGCGGCCGGCGCGCGGTTCGAGCTGTCGGCCGAGGGGCTGCGCCCGCTGGCTGCGGCGCTGGCGGACGACGTGGGTCTCTAGGGGCGCCCGCGTGCCCGACGCGCGGCGGCCACGGGCGTCAGCGCCGCAGACCGTCCAGCAGCGCCCGCCACGCCGCCTCGCGCCTGCCCGGGACCAGCGGCTCGTAGAGACCCAGGCGGTCGAACTGCCCGCCGTACTCGGCGCGCAACTGCGCGGCCACGTCGTCGGGCGGGCCCCAGATCGCCGCTGCCGCCAGCAGGTCGTCGGGGATGAGCCCCGGCAGCGCGTCCCACTCGCCGCGCGCCGCGTGCCGGCTGAGCCGCGCGCCCAGGTCGTCCCAGCCGTGGAGCGCGAGGACGGGCCGGTACGTCGGCGTGGACGCGTAGAACGCCAGGGACCGGCGCACTTCCTGCAGCCCCTCGGCCACGTCGGCCGCGGTGCCGGTGGCGACGAAGACCGATGCCGCGATGGAGATCTCGCGGCGCGCGCGCCCGGCGCGGCGCAGCCCCTCGGTGATCTGGGGGAGGATCACCTCGCGGAGGTAGCGCCGTGTGTGGAACGGGTGGACGTGGAATCCGTCGGCCACCTCGCCGGCCAGGCGGCACATCCGGGCGCCGACGCCGGCGACCGCGATGCGCAGCGGCACCGGCGGGCCGGGGGGCACGAAGAACGGCGTCATGAGCGAGAGGGTGATGTAGCGCCCGTGGTAGGCCAGTGGACGGCCGTCGGTCCACGTCGCCCACACGGCGCGGAGCGCGCCGATCACGTCGCGCAGCCGCGGCACCGGCGGGGCCCAGGTCTGGCCGAAGCGACGCGTGACGTGGGCCTTGACCTGGGTACCGAGCCCCAGCACGAAGCGGCCGCCGGAGAGCTGCCCCAGGTCCCACGCCGTGTAGGCCAGCGTCGTCGGGCTGCGCGTGAAGGCCAGCGCGATGGCGGTACCCAGCACGAGGTGCGTGGAGTGCTCCGCCGCCAGGGCCACCGCCAGGAACGGGTCGTGGTTGATCTCGTTGGCCCACAGGCCATCGAAGCCCAGCCGCTCCGCGGCCCGCGCCACCGCCGGGACCTCGTGGAGCGTACGAACCACCAGACGCGCGTCGACCTGCATGCGACTGTCGCACAGCATTCCACCGCAGGGGAGGAGTTCCCCTGCCATCGCCGAACACCACCGGGTCTTACGGGAGCGGTCGGAGGGTAGTGTACGAGTAGGTGGAGGGGAGGGTGGTCGGCGCACCGGGGACGGTGCATGCGACCGCACATCGTCTGGGGTCTGGTCGCCACGCTCGCCGCGGGCCTAGCTGCACCCGCCGCGGGGGAGGCGGCGGTGCAGATCCTGGTCCACGGCATGCCACTGACCGTCGCCGGCCCGCCGCTCCTGCAGGCGGGGCAGGTCATGGTGCCGGCGGTGCGCGCCTTCGAGGCGTTTGGCGCGACGGCGCGATGGACACCCGCGGACCGCACGGTCCGCGTCAGCCAGCGGGGCGGGCTGCAGGTCCTGTTCCGCATCGGCGAGCCGGTGGCCCTGGTCAACGGCCAGGCGCGACCGCTGCCCGCGGCGCCGATCGTCGTCGGCGACCAGGCGTATCTGCCGGCCGCCTTCGCGTTCGCGGCGCTGGGCGCGTGGGTGCGGTACGACGAGAGCACGCGGACCCTCCACGTCGCCTCGCAGATCACGGGGCTGGAACTAGCGCGCGCTCCTGATCGGCTGCGCGTGGTCGTCGAGGCGACCGGTCCCCTGCGGGCCGAGACGCGGGTGCTGGCGAATCCCGATCGGGTCGTCGTGGACCTGCACGGTGGTGCCTTCCGGCTGCCCGATCAGGACCTCGTCGTGGGCCACGCCGGCGTCGTGCGCGTGCGTGCCGCGCAGTTCCAGATCAAGCCCTACATCACGCGCGTCGTGCTCGCAGTGAGCGAGGCGGTCGAGGCGCGGGTCGTTCCGGCTGCAGGGTTCGGCCTGACGATCGAAGCCCGCCCGCGGGCGCTGCTCGCCGCGCCGCCCGCGCCGGGGGCGGGCGTTCCCCCCGCGCTGCCTGCGCCCCCGCCGGCCGCGCCGCCCTCCGCGGCCGGCCCGCCGCCGCCGTCGCCTCCCGTCCCGTGGGACGATCCCCACGGCCCGCGGCTCGCGCCGGAGCCTGCCGCCGCGCCCGACGACGGGCCCCTCCGGATCCAGCAGGTGCGGATCGAGCAGGGCGAGGGGCGCTTCCGGCTGGTGGTGGAGGGTACCCGGCCGTTCGAGCACACGGTGCGCGAGCTGGTGGATCCCGACCGGCTCGTCATCGACATCGCCGGGGCGGTCTTCGTGCCCGTCAAACAGGAGATCCCGGTCGCGGGCGCGGTGGTAGCCGAGGTGCGGGCCGCGCAGTTCCAGGCCGACCCCGACATCACGCGGGTCGTCGTGGTGTTCCGGCGCAAGGCGCCCTACACCGTGACGCCCGTGGGGGATGGCAGCACACTGGTCGTCGAGATCCCCGAGCCCTCGATGCGCGCCCACGTGGTGGCCATCGACGCGGGCCACGGGGGGCGTGACATGGGGGCGACCGGTCCGACCGGTCTCCTGGAGAAGGATGTCGTGCTCGACATCGCCCTGCGGGCGCGCGAGGGCCTGGTCCGCGCAGGCGTGCGGGTGGTCATGACGCGCGAGACCGACGTCTACGTGGACCTGGCCGAGCGCCCGCGGCTGGCGCGGCAGCAGGGGGCCACGGTGTTCGTCAGCATCCACGCCAACGCGTCCGTCCGCCCCACGGCCAGCGGCGCCGAGACGTACTACCTGGCGCCCCAGAGCCAGGCGCTGGCGCAGATGATCCAGGACGAACTGGCGCGCGTCCCGGGGCTGGCCAACCGCGGCATCAAGACCGCCAACTTCCTGGTGCTGCGCGAGAACGAGATCCCGGCGGTGCTGGTGGAGGTGGCCTACCTGTCCAATCCCGACGAGGAGGGCCGGCTGCGCGCGTCCGGCTTCCGGCAGCAACTGGCGGAGGCTATCGTACGCGGGGTCCTGCGCTTCCTGTCGGTCTCCCCCTTGCCCGCCAGCTAGGCGCGTTTCGCCGCGTGGCCCGACCGGGGGCGTGGCGGGTCCCGGGCTGTCTGGGCGGTGCCCCCGGGCGGTCCGCCGCGCCTGGGGACGTGCTGCCGCGCGTCCGGTGCGATCTGCCGTGCCCCGGGGGGCTCGCGCAGCTCGTCCCCAGGAGTCGGCGCGGCACCGGCGAACACCTGAGGCGGCCCGCATTTCAGCACAGGGCGAGGTCTCCATGCCCAGAGCCGATGGCCGCCAGGCGGATGCGCTGCGGCCGGTCGAGATCGTCCGGCACTTCATCCCCCATGCCGAGGGTTCGGTGCTGATCACCCTCGGGCAGACCCGGGTGGTGTGCACCGCCACGGTCGAGGAACGCGTGCCGCCGTGGCTGCGGGGCGCGGGGCAGGGCTGGATCACCGCCGAGTATGGCATGCTCCCCCGCTCGACGCACGAGCGCACCCCGCGGGACCAGGTCCGGCAGGGCGGACGCACCCAGGAGATCCAGCGACTGATCGGGCGGGCCCTCCGCTCGGCCGTCGCGCTCGACCGGCTCGGCGAACGCACCATCACCATCGACTGCGACGTCCTCCAGGCCGACGGCGGCACCCGCACCGCGTCCATCACCGGCGCCTTCGTCGCGCTGGTCGACGCCCTGGCCGCGCTGCGCCGCAGCGGCGCCCTGGCGTGGTGGCCGCTGCGCGAGTTCATCGCCGCCACCAGCGTCGGCATCGTCGGCGACGAGATGCTGCTGGACCTGACGTTCCAGGAAGACGCGCGCGCCCGCGTGGACCTCAACCTCGTCCTCACCGAGTCGGGCCGCATCGTCGAGGTGCAGGGCACGGCCGAGGGGCTGCCGTTCACCAGGCAGGAGCTGTTGACGCTGCTCACCCTGGGCGAGAAAGGCGTGCGCCGGCTGATCGAGGCCCAGAAGGCGGCGCTGGCCGACCTCCTGGCCACCCTGCCGCGCTAGCGTGCCGGTGGGCCGCCCGGCGCCCCGGACGCGGCGACTGGTCCTGGCCACGCGTAACCCCGGGAAGGTGCGCGAGTTCCGGGCGCTGCTGCGCCACCTGCCGCTCGTCCTGCTGACTCTCGACGACTTCCCCGCCCTGCCGCGGGTCGATGAGCCGGGACAGACGTTCGCGGAGAATGCCGCCGCGAAGGCCGTGACGGTGGCGCGGTTGACCGGCACGCTGACGCTGGCCGACGACTCCGGCGTCGAGATCGACGCGTTGGGCGGGGCACCCGGCGTGCACTCGGCCACCTTCCTGGGGCCGGAGGCCACCGATGACGACCGCAACGCCTGGGTGCTCGCGCAACTGCGCGACGTGCCGCAGCAGCGTCGAACGGCCCGCTACCGTGCCGTGGTGGCGGTGGCGACGCCCGAGGGATGCGTGCGCACCTTCGAGGGGCGGTGGGAGGGCTGCATCGCCGACGCGCCGCGCGGCCGCGGCGGCTTCGGGTACGATCCCATCTTCCTGGTGCCGGAGCTCGGCAAGACCGTGGCGGAGTTGCCCCTGGCGGAGAAGAACCGCCGGAGCCACCGGGCCCGGGCGCTCACCGCGGCCCGGGCCTATCTCGAGGCGCTGCTGGCCCGGCAGGAAGACGGGGACGGCCCGGGCAATTAGAACAGTCAAATCGCACGATTCCGGCGACGCGGACGAGGGACGCGATGGAGTTCAAGGCCTTCCTGCGCTACTGGTCGCTCACGCTGGCGGTGTTCGTCTTCTATCTGTTCGCGTTCCTGGTGGCGGCAATCGACCTGCTGGCCGAGCTCAGCGAGGCGAGCCGGAAGAAGCGCGCCGGTGCCCGCGGCCAGGCGCTCGACCCCAACCCGCTGGCGACACGCAGCCTGGCGCAGACGCTCCTGCCGGGCCCCGGGCAGCGGCTGGACGAGAAGCGGCAATGGGTGGCCGACCTGGCGCGCGACGTGGTCAGCCGCGCCGGTGTGCAGGTCAATACCGTGGTGCTGGAGGACTCCAAGGGCCACCCGCTGGTGCACTTCACCGACGGCAAGACGGTCCAGAGCTACCGCGTGGACCGTGCGCTGGTGGACGCGGCCATGGCTGGCGACGCGTCGAAGGTCAAGGAGATCGCCGACTACCTGGCGCGACACCTGCGAGCCGACTTCCTCGGCCGGGAGGACGAGCGCCCGCCCCGGACGACCGAGCTGGCCCGCGAGGCAGGCAGCAAGGCGCCGCCGGCCGCTGCTGCGCGGCCAGCCTCAGGCGTGCCGGAAGGGGCTGGCGAGGCGTCGGCGACCGCCGGCGCGCCGTCACAGAACGTCTCCGCCCCGCCTGCCGCACCTGTCGCGCAGGCAGCGGGCGAGAAGCCGGTGGAGCAGATGAGCCGGGAAGAGCGGCTCGCGGCGGCCAGGGCCAGGGCGGAAGAACTGCGGCGGCAGCGCCTCGCACAGGGGCGGCAGTCCGACAAGCCCGCGGAGTGACCGGCGGGGACCGCACGCAGGGCCGCCGTCAAAGCAGCCGCTCGCCGGGGCGCGCCAGCAGGGCGCGCCGGGCCAGCGGGAACGGCGGTGCCCCCAGGGCGATGAGGCGGTCGTGGAACTCCCGGAGGGAAAACGCCGGCCCGCGCTCGGCCCGGTAGTCGTCCCGCAGCCGCCGCAGCAGGAACTTCCCCAGCGTGTAGTTGAGGTAGCCCGGGTCGAACGTGCCCCGCGCTGCCTCCTTCTCGGCGGTCACGGGCTCCATGAACGCCTGGTCGCGGAACATCTGCGCGGCTGCCTCCAGGGGCATCCCGCGGGCGTGCATGCGGATCGCGGTCAGGTAGCGGACGACGCGCACCAGGGCCTCGCTCAGACAGGCCAGCCGGAATTGCGGGCTGGCGTCCACGCCGGCCTCCAGCATCATCTCCTCGCAGTAGTGCGCCCATCCCTCGACGAACGAGTAGGCGGCGAAGACCTTCGCGGCCACGGAATCCGCGCGGTTCACGCCGTAGAAGAAGTGGACGAAGTGCCCCGGGTACGCCTCGTGGATGCTGACGGTCTTCAGGGTTGCGTGGTCGAACTTCATCAGCCACTGCTCGCGCTGCTCGGGCGGCCACGCCGGGTCGGGGAGCGTGATGTAGTAGTACGATTCCGGCGCCACGGTCTCGAATGGCCCGGCGGTGTCCATCATCGCGAAGGCCCACCGCGCAAACGGCGGCGTCTCCTCCACCCGCGGGCGCGCGTCGTCGGGAATGGTGACGATCGCCTGGTCGAGCAGGAAACGCCGCAGGTCCTCCAGGAGGTGGCGGGTCTCGCCGAGCACCCGCTCCGCCGGCGGGTGGTCCTGGCCGAGCCGCGCCATGACCTGGCGGGGATCGGTCCCGGGCGCCACGTGCGCCGCGGTGGCGCGCAGGTCGTCGTGCAGGCGCGCCAGTTCCTCTTCGCCCAGGGCGAGGAGCCGGTCCAGCGGCACATCGACCATCTCACCGGCGCGCAGCATCTCACGGAACAACTCTTCGCCGATGGCAAACGTCTCGGTGGCGCGCGCGCGGGCGGCGTCCAGGTAGGCGAGGTGCGCCCGCACCGCCGCCGCCGCGCCCTCGGCGGCGTCCAGGGCCCGACGGCGCAGCGCGGCGTCGTCGAGGGCGGCCAGCGCGCGCAGCAGCGTATCGGTGTAGACCGCGAGATACCCCTGGTAGATGTCCAGGGCCGTCTCCAGCAGCGGGCGAGCCAGCGGCGGCCGCAGGTGGGCCCGCAGCTGGCTCAGGTAGCCCGGCACGTGCTCCAGGTGGCTGGCCAGAGCCCGCATCCGCTCGGGTGCGGGCGCGTAGGCCCGCTTCAGGTAGGTCGTGACATCGAGGGCATCGTTTCCCCACAGTGGGTTGCGCTCGTGGTCCCGCAGGTGCTCCCAGGCGAACCGCTCATAGGCAATGACATGGTCCACGAGCGCGGCATCGTGCCAGTCACGGGGTGGCAGCGTCTGGTGGGGCAGCCCGCTCAGGCGTCGCTCCCAGCGGGTCAGCGTCCGCAGCCAGTGGTCGATGGACGGTCGCGTGTAGTCGTCGGTGCGGCCGTCGTACAGGTGCAGGCCCAGCCGCGCGCCCAGGGTGGGGTAGAACTCGAGGTAGTCGGCGACGAAGCCGCGCACGAGATCGCTAAATGGAGACGGGGTGGCCATCCGGACTCCTGCCGTCGTGGGGAATGGGATGGTGACCAGTTCTGGCCGCGGGCGCAGCCTTCCTGTGCCGAGGGGACCTGTGCCGAGGGTACAGGAGCAGCGTGGCGGCGTGCGGTGCGGTGGCCGCCGCGTTGACGCTCCGGAAAGGCACTGGTACGATCGCAGGGACGGGGCGTAGCGCAGCCTGGTGAGCGCGTCTGCTTTGGGAGCAGAAGGTCGGCGGTTCGAATCCGCCCGCCCCGACCAGCTCTACACCGTGGTGGCTGGCGGGTGCCGCGGTGCCCGCTGGGCTCCCTGCTCCCGAGGTGGCGGAGGCGGCCGGCGTTCGATCGCTCGCCGACTTCAGCCGTTGCTCGATGGTGCGACGTCCCGGGGCAGCCGCGCCAGGATCTGCTCGTAGACCTCTCGGGCGAGGGCCAGGGCCTCTTCGGCCTCCCCACGCGGCGGCTCGTCCGGTTCGCCAGGATAGCGGAACTTCCACGCATAGTCGGTCAGGGTGGAGGCGCGGCGAAGGAGCGGCTCCAGGGTGGGATCCAGTCGCGCGCACTGCTCGCCCAGCTCGGTGAGGTTGTGCGTTCTCCGGAAGACCCGGCTGTGCCAGGTCAGAAGCCCTTTCATCGCCTTCTCCGCAGCCTGCTGTGCGTGGAACACGACGTCCCCGGTCAGGGGCGGTTGGACGGCGAGGCCGGCACGGCCGCTGGCGAGATCGGCATGGGCTCGAGCCAGCCACCCGCGGGTCTCCGCCACCAGCTCCGGGTCATGCGGCATGGAGCAGCTTTCCTTCGCGCAGCACGGTGGCCGGTAGCGAGCAGACCACGCGGGCGCGGCGCTCGAAGCGGGATCGTTCCCAGACGATCACGTCAGCCGCAGCCCCTGTCCCCCAGAGCACCTGGTAGGCCAGCTTGCTGTCCTTGCGCTCCTGCGGCGCGTCGTCGGGCACGATGACCAGGAGGTCGTAGTCGCTGTCCGGCCCGGCCTCCCCGCGGGCGAACGATCCGAACAGGTAGATCCGTTCAGGCCGGTAGGCCTCGACCAGTCGCCGGACAACTTCGGCAAGTGTTGGATCCTGCGTGAGCAGATCGTCGTCCATATGTCCACCGCAGGGCCGAAGACGCCTCCAACTCTTTTCCACCTTCGGGCTGCAAGTGCCTTCCATGTCCCTCGGGACGCGTTGGGCTGCATTGCGAGAAGGCGGAGCCGGCACCGGCCGCAGATAGGCCCGTGGAGATCGCGCATCACGGCATGGACCACAAGTCCGGAGGGCAGCAGCCCGTGTCCTACCGCGGTGGGGATGCCGTGCGCCCGGCCGTGCCTGGAGGAGGGGCGCGCCGTCGGTGGAATCCGAGAGACGGCGGGCCGCGAGACGTGCGGTACTGCGCAGGGTCCAGATGATCCGCGTGCGACGTGTCTACGACACCCCCGATCCCGCAGACGGGACGCGCGTCCTGGTGGACCGCCTGTGGCCCCGCGGGCTGTCGAAGGCCCGGGCGCGCATCGACCACTGGTACCGCGAACTGGCTCCCAGCGACGTCCTGCGCCGGTGGTTCGGCCACGACCCCGCGCGGTGGGACGCGTTCCGGCGCCGGTACCGTGCGGAGCTCGTCGCCGCAGGGCGCTGGGACCAGGTGCGTGCCCTCGCGGCGCAGGCGCGCCGGCAGACGATCACGTTGCTGTTCGCGGCGAAAGACGAGCGGTACAACAACGCCGTGGCGCTGGCGGAGTTCCTGCGAGCGGCCGGGTCCGGCAGGGCCGTCAAGCGGAAGGCGGCGGCCGCGCGCCCGGCGACAGGGTCAGGGCACACCGGCCTGCCGTCCATCGCCACGAGGGAGAAGGAGGATTCGTGAGCATCGAGGCCGTGCATGGCTATATCGACGCCCACCGGAACGAGGCCCTGGAGATCCTGAAGACCCTCGTCCGCCAGCCCAGCATCAGCGCCCACGACCACGGCGTGAAGGAATGCGCCCGGCTGCTGGCCGGGATCATGCGCGACCTGGGCCTTCCCGCCGAGGTGGTCGAAACGCCGACCCAACCGGTCGTCGTCGCTAGCGTCCAGGCCGACCCGGAGGCGTTCACGCTGCTGTGCTACGGGCACTACGACGTCCAGCCGCCCGACCCGCTGGACGCCTGGCAGAGCCCGCCGTTCGAGCCCACCGTGCGCGACGGCCGCCTCTACGGTCGCGGCACGGGCGACAACAAAGGGCAGCTCATCGCCCACGTGCTGGCCGCCCGGGCCTGGATGGCTGCGACGGGTGGGCTGCCGCTCAACGTGAAGTTCGTCTTCGAAGGGGAGGAGGAGTCGGGCTCGCCCGGGCTGGCGGCGTTCGTGCGCGGCCACCGAGAGCGTCTCGCCGCCGACCTCGTCTACATCTCCGACGGCGGGCTCCACCCGTCCGGGGCGCCGGTGATCTCCCTCGGCAACCGGGGCATCCTCGGTCTGACGCTCGTCGCGCAGGGCGCCGACCGCGACAACCACTCCGGGAACAAGGGCGGGGTCGCCCCCAACCCCATCTGGATGCTGGTGCACGTGCTGGCCAGCATGGTGGACCCCGCCGGCAGGGTGACGATCGCCGGCTTCTACGACGACGTGCGGCCCGTCGGGCCCGTCGAAGAGCAGCTGCTGGCCGCCATGGATTACGATGCCAAGGCCTTCGCCGCCACCATGGGTCTGCCCGACCTGCCCATGGACGGCCCGACCTACTGGCGCCGCATCATGCTCGAGCCCTACTTCAACCTCAGCGGGTTCGCCAGCGGCTACGTCGGCCCGGGCGCGAAGACCATCATCCCCTCACGGGCCGAGTGCCGGGTCGACATTCGCCTGGTGGTCAATCAGCGTACCGCCGACATCTTCGAGAAGGTGCGGGCGCACGTCGCCCGGGTGGATCCCCGGGTGCAGGTGCTGGCCCGCGGCTTCGGCAGCATGGAGCCCACGCGCACGCCGCCCGACCATCCGGCCGTGAGCGTGGTCGCCCGCGCCGTAGCCGCTTGGCGCAGGGTCGCGCCACAGATCGTGCTGTCCAGCGGCGGGAGCCTGCCCAGCGCCGTCTGGCCCGACGTGCTGGGCGCGCCGCACCTGACGGTGCCCTACGCCAACGCCGACGAGAACAACCACGGGCCCAACGAGAACCTGAGCCTGGAGCGGTTCTTCGACGGCATCCACGTCAGCGCCCAGGTGTTTGCCGCGCTGGCCGACGCCGGGCGGCGTGGCGAGGTCCCGCGAGGCGCAGCGGGCCGTGATCCAGGCCGCGGGCGCCCGACGTAGGCGGGCGCGCGAGCACGCCGGCGTCGTGCGGGGGACGCGGCGCGGGGCTGGCCCGCGGGGGTCAGAAGCGGGCTTCGCCGACGCTCGCGCCGTCGTTGAAGACCAGTGAACGCGGACTGGCGCCGGCGGGGAGCACGAAAGCCAGCGCGCACGAGGCGGCGTCGCCGGGGCGGACGGTGACCGTCGAGCGACACGCCGAGGCCTGCCGGAAGGTGGCGCGATCGTAGCGGTAGGCCGTGCCAGCCTGGTCGAGCAGCACGAAGTAGTTCGGGTTGAGCACCTTCACCGCCGGCCCCCCGTTGCGCAGCGTGACCGTCACGATCGTCGTTCGGCCGGTGCTGCCGGGCGCAGGGGAGGCCGGTCGCGGCAGCCGCGCGGAGAGCGCGATGTCGTGCGCGGGCCGTTCCTCGGCCAGGAGGAGACGGACCACCGCTTTAGGATCGTAGACGCCGAGCCGGACGATCGTGCGGCCATCGGTCACCACCAGCAGCCCGAGGGCGTCGTACCACAGCGTCCGGCCTTCGCCGCCAGGCGTCCCGTACGCAGCGGTGGCGCTTGCCACCGGCTGCCCGACTCCGACGGCGCGGTCCGTTCGGTACTGCGGGCTCGTGGTCAGGAGCATGATGACCTGCTCGTCCCTGGCGACAACGGTGACGCGCTGGCGCTCGTACTGGTAATAGGTGACCGAGCCCGAGGCGTGCACGCGGTCGGCCCGGCCCCACGCGGGCATCTGCTGGAGCGCCCGCACCGCCACGCCCAGGTGGAGCGGGCCCAGCGCCTGGCCCGGTACCACCAGCAGCGACTCGGCGGCGCTCACCGCGGCGGCCAGCACCAGCAGCGCGCCGCCGGTGAACCCGATGCGCGCCCCTGCGCGCGCCGTCGTGCGCGCGACCTCATCCATGGCGATCAACGCGGGTTCGACGCGATGGGGCGTCTCCCCTTTGCCTTGACCCACTCCAGGACCGGTGCTAACGTGATACCAAACACGATGGGCGCACGACGGCTCAGCGGGCACAGGTCCGGTCGGGCCGCCGTTCTCCATGCAAGAGGTGACTCGTGACCACACCCGCGACGCTTCCCCTCGAGACATTCCAGCAGGCGTCCGCGACGATGCGGAAGGTGCTGCGCGAGGTCAAGCAGATCATCGTCGGCCAGGACATCATGCTCGAGCGCATCCTGGTGGCGCTGCTGGCCCGCGGGCACGTGCTCATCGAGGGCGTGCCCGGCCTGGCCAAGACCCTGGCCATCAAGACCACGGCCCGCGCCATTGACTGCCAGTTCAAGCGCATCCAGTTCACGCCCGATCTGGTGCCGGCGGACCTGGTCGGCACCCGGCTCTACAACCAGCACACGGGGACGTTCGAGACCGAACTCGGCCCGCTGTTCGCCAACTTCGTCCTGGCGGACGAGATCAACCGGGCACCGGCCAAGGTACAGTCGGCGCTGCTGGAGGCGATGCAGGAGCGGCAGGTCACCATCGGCAAGCAGACGTTCCCGCTGCCCGACCCGTTCCTGGTCATGGCCACGCAGAACCCCATCGAGAGCGAGGGGACGTACCCCCTGCCCGAGGCGCAGGTCGACCGGTTCATGTTCAAGGTGGTGATCGGGTACCCGTCCTACCACGAGGAAGTGACCATCGTGGAGCGAATGAGCGGTCCGCTGACCGAGGTCACGCCCGTGATCAGCGCCGGCGAGCTGCACGGGCTGCAGGCGGTGGCCGACGCTGTCTACGTGGACCCCAAAGTGCGCGAGTACGCGGTGACCCTGGCGACCGCCACGCGCCGACCGGAGGAGTTCGGCCTCGAGGCGCTCCGCCGGTACATCGCCTACGGGGCGAGCCCACGGGCGTCGCTCAACATGGTGCTGGGCGCGCGAGCGCTGGCGCTGCTGCGAGGCCGCGAGTACGTCATGCCGGAGGACGTGCGTGACCTGGCGGCGGAGGTCCTCCGCCACCGCCTGGTGCTCTCGTACGAGGCGCTGGCCGACGAGGTCAACGCGGACAGTATCGTCGAGCAGGTCATCGGCACGGTGACGGCACCCCGTGTGGCGCTGGGCGACCCTTACGAGCGGGAGCGTGCCGTGGCGCCGCTGCCGTCGGACGCCTAGCACCGTGTCGGCCGGCACGCCGCCCGCAGCCCCGGTTGCCAGCGAGCCGCGCGAGACGCCGGAACGGCTCCTGCGGCGGCTGGAGTTCACGGTCATCCGGCGGCTCGACGGGTTCCTGTTCGGCGACTACCGCGGCGTCTTCTACGGCCCTAGCCTCGACCTGGCCGAGGTGCGGGAGTACCAGCCCGGAGACGAGATCCGCCGCATCGACTGGAACGTCACCGCCCGCATGAGCCGCCTGTTCGTCCGGCAGTACCTCGAGGAGCGCGAGATCACCGCCTGGCTGCTGGTCGACCTGTCCCCGTCCATGGCGTTCGGCACGCGCCGGTGCCTGAAGCGAGAGCTAGCCATCGAGTTCGCCGGGGTGGCCTCGTACATCATCACGCGCCACGGCGACAAAGTGGGCGCGGTCGCGTTCCCGGGTCGCCACCTGCCGGTCATCCCCCCGCGTACAGGCCGCAGGCACGCGCTGCGCATCCTGCACCTGCTGGGCAGGGCGGGTGAGGGCACCGGGGGGTTGACGGACCTGGCCGGCGCGCTGCGGCTGGCCGCCGGGATGCTCCGGCGCCGGCACCTGGTTTTCGTCGTCTCCGACTTCCTCGCGCCCGAGGGCTGGGCGCGGGCGCTGCGCGACCTGGGGCGGCGACACGACGTAGTGGCGGTGTGGGTGCGCGATCCGGCCGAAGAAGCGCTGCCAGACGTGGGTGTGCTGCCGGTCCGCGACCCTGAGACGGGCGCGCACTGCTGGATCGACACGTCCGACCGGAAGGTGCGGGCGGCGTTCGACCGGCTCGTGGCCGAGCGCCGCGCGCGGATTGCCGCGGCCTTCCGGCAGGCGCGGGCCGACCCGCTGGAGCTGTCGACGGCGGAGTCGCTGGTGGAGCCGCTAGTGCGGTTCGTCAGGCGCCGGAGGCGTCAATGGACTTCACCTGGCCGGTGATGCTGTGGGCGGTGGGCCTCGTGCCCCTGCTGCTGCTGGGGCAGAGGTGGCTCGCCCTCCGCCAGCAGCGGGCAGCGACGCGGTTCGCCGACGCCAGGCTGTTCGACCGGCTGGTGGTGCGTCCGCCGCGCTGGCAGCGCGCGCTGCCCGTCGGCCTGTACCTGGCCGCGGTCTTCCTGCTGGCCGTGGCGCTCGCCCGACCCGTGGCGGCCATACCGCTGCCGGTCAACCGCGCGGCGGTCATGCTCGCCATCGACACCAGCAGGAGCATGATCGCCACCGATGTGCCGCCGTCGCGGCTCGATGCCGCCCGGCAGGCCGCCCGCGAGTTTGCCGCCCTGGTGCCGCGCTCGACGAAGATCGGTCTGGTCGTCTTCAGCGAGTACGGGCAGGTACTGCTGCCGCCGACGACCGACCGCCAGGCGCTGGCCGAAGCGCTGGAGCGCGTCCAGCTCCAGTCGGCCACCTCGGTCGGCGGCGGCATCCTGGAGGCGCTGCGCGTCCTGCCGGGCCGGGCGCAGGTGCTTGGCGAGCGGCTGGAGCGGCTGCTGCGCCAGGGCAGCCCGTCCCCGCCGCTGCCGCCGTCCAGCGGGCCGCCGCCGTCCCCGGACAACTTGGTGCCGGCAGCCATTATCGTGTTCTCCGACGGCGTGAACAACTTCGGGCCCAACCCGTTCGAGGCCGCGCAGCTGGCGCGAGAGGGGAAGGTCCGCATCTACACCATCGCCCTGGGCACGCCCGGCGGGGTGGTCATGCGCCTGGACAACCAGATGGTCCTGGTGCCGTTCGACGCGTCGGGGCTCGAGCGGATCGCCCAGATGACCGACGGCAAGCACTTCTCCTCGACCCGCGCAGACGCCCTGCGGGCGATCGCGCGCGAGTTGGGCCGTGTCATCGGCTGGGAGCGCACGCGGATGGAGGTGTCGTTCCTGCTGGTCGGGGGGGCGGCGGCGCTGATGCTGGCCGGCGGGGGGCTCTCGCTGGCCTGGTTCAGGCGGCTGCCGTGACGTTCGCGTGGCCGCACCTGCTGTGGGGGCTGACGGTGCTGCCGGCGCTGGCCGCGCTCTACGCGTGGGCGCTGGAGCGTCGGGCCCGGCGGGCGGTGATCGTGCCCGACGTCGCCCTGTTCGCGGCCGCGGCGGCCGCCCGCAGCCGGTGGTGCCGGCACATGCCCGCCGCGTGCTTCCTGGCGGCACTGGCCGCGACGCTGATCGGGCTCGCGCGCCCGGTGGCGCCGCTGCCCGTGCCGGCCAGCCAGGGCGTCGTCGTGCTGTCGATCGACGTCAGCCGCAGCATGCTGGCCGAGGATCTGCCGCCGAATCGCATGGAGGCCGCCAAGATGGCGGCGCGCGAGTTCGTGCAGACCCTGCCCCGGGGCTTCCGCGTCGGGCTGGTGACCTTCAGCTCGTACGCGACCACGGTGGTAACGCCGACCAGCGAGCGTGCGCGGGTGCTGGAGGCGATTGACCTGCTGCAGACCGAGTTCGCCACGGCGATCGGCGATGGGTTGCTGGAGGCCGTCTGGAACCTGCCCGGCCGCCTGCGCCCCACGAGCCCTGGCCTCTCGCCGGGCGCGCCGTTCGGGCCCGGCGTCCCACCCGGGTCGGTGGCGCCGCCGGGCCCCGGGGCGCCTGCCGGGTCGCTCCCGCCGGGCGTGGTCGTGCTGCTCTCGGACGGCCAGAGCAACCGGGGCGTGCTGCCCATGGAGGCGGCACGGATCGCGCGCGAACAGCAGGTGAAGGTCTACACGGTCGGGATCGGGACGCCTGAGGGTACCTTCCTGAACATCGGGGGGCGCAGCATCTGGGTGCGATTGGACGAGGAGACCCTGCGCGGCATGGCGGAGGCCACCGGGGGCGAGTACCACCGCACCACCAACCTGGCCGAACTGCGGCGCGTCTACCGGCACCTGGGACGCGAGATCGGATGGGAGCGGCGCCCCACCGAGGTGACCGCCGTCGCTGCCGGCGCCGGGCTGGTGCTGCTGGTGGTCGCGGTCTCGCTCTCTACGCTGCTCGTCCACCGCGTGGTCTAGACCGCCGCGCTGTACTTGCTGGCGCTGGCCGCCGTGGGCTACCCGGCAGGCCGTATTACGTTGCGCCCCGACCCGAAGGAGATCAGTCAGCGCCTGAGCGAGTTCTACCCCCAGGCGGCCAGCGCGGTTACAATGGTGATCCTCATAGCCACTTCATCGGATGTTGTATACTGGGTACGGTGTGACGAGAGACCGGCTGATGTCGCCGGTCTGCAGGGCCCGTAGCTCAGTGGATAGAGCCACCGACTTCTAATCGGTTGGGCGGGGGTTCGATTCCCTCCGGGCCCGCCATACGTCCGTACGTGCAGACTATCGCTGGCCTCCGTCCTTCAGCGGCTGGTCCCGGGCGGCGCCGGCGGGCGCTTTTGGTGCCAGTCCGTCTCGCGCTGGAAGCGCATCCCGATCTGCAGCAGCGTCGCCTCGCCGAAGAGCGGGCCCGTCACCGCCAGTCCCAGCGGCAGGCCCTGCGGCCCGAAGCCCATGGGCACGCTGAGCGCCGGCACGCCGCACAGCGCGCCGAGCACGCTCCAGTTGCCGCGCGGGCGCGGGGTCGTCTTCAGGTTGGTCTCCAGGGGCACGGCCTCGGTCATGAGCGAAGGCGAGAGCAGGGCGTCGAACCGCTCGAACAGGGCCAGGACGTCGCGCCGGATGCGCCACCGCGCCTGCTCGGCCCGGACCTGGTCGGCGGCGCGCAGGCGCAGCGACGCCCGCAGGCCGTCTTTCTGTTCTCGATCCACCAGAGCCTCGAGCCGCTTGCTGGCGATGAACTCCTGGTGCGCGGCCGCGATTTCGCCGTTCAGCAGGGTGCGGGCCACCTGCTCGTACGGGTGCTCCGGCAGCCGTGCCTCCGCGATGCGCATCCCCGCCCGGCGCAGGACCCGCACGGCCTCGTCGAAGGCGCGCGCCAGCGCCGGGGCACCCGTGAACTCGGCGGGCAGAATCCCCAGGCGCCAGGGCCGTCGGACGACGCGCGGCACGAATTGGAAGAACCGGCCGGCGGTCGTCGGGTCCTGGGGGTCGGGACCGGCGATGGCTGCCAGCACCCAGCCGCAGTCCTCGGCCGTGCGCGCCATCGGTCCGATCTTGTCCATCGTCCAGGCCAGCTCCATGGCGCCGAAGCGGCTGACCAGGCCCCAGGTGGGCCGCAGGCCTGTGATGCCGCAGTAGGCCGAGGGCGTCACGATGCTGCCCCAGGTCTCGGAGCCGAGTGCATACGGCACGAGCCCGGCGGCCACGGCGCTGCCCGACCCCGATGACGACCCGCCGGCCCAACACCGGAGGTTCCACGGGTTCAGGCCCGGGCCGTGGAGCGACGCGCTCGGGTACGCATAGCCCCCGCCTCCGGCCAGTTCCACCATGGCCAGCTTGCCGGCCAGCACCGCACCGGCCTCGGCCAGCCGCCGCACCACGGTCGCATCGTAGGCAAAGACCTGGCGGCGGTGGGCAGGCGACCCCCAGCGGGTCGGGATGCCCCGCGTGGCCAGTAGGTCCTTGGCCCCGTAGGGAATGCCCTGCAGTATCGAGGTGAGGCGCCCCTGGCGGAACCAGCGGTCGGCCCGGCGGGCCTGGGCCAGTGCCAGTTCAGGCGTCAGCGCGGCGAGCGCGTTGTAGGTCGGGCCCAACCGGGCAAGGCGGTCCAGCGCGAGACGCGCGAGCTCCACGGCCGAGACCTCACGCGCCCGCAGGGCGCGGGCCAGCTGCGCGATGGTGGCGAAGGCGTCGGATGACACCGGTTTCGGCTCCTCTCGTCAGAAGCGCTGATCCCGAACCGCCTGTGAGCCTTTCGGCGGCTGCCCGGGGCGCAGCGTCCTGCGAGACTCTCGGTCGCTGCCCGGGCCCCAGCGCACGGTGAAGGGTTCGTGTGCCGCCTGGGCCGGCCCCTGCTGCGCACCGAGCGCGCATGGTATACTAAATAGGTGAAATCCTCTCACGACACGGCACTACAGCGCGATCCCCGGGCAATCGTCGAACTCTATGCCGACCGCGCAGCCGGGCTCTCGGCGGAAGAGATCGCGGCGAAGTACAACCTTCCGGCCCCCGCCGTCTACCGGTACCTGCGGTCCACACATCAGGCCTGCGGGCTGTGGCGGCCGTACGACTACCGGACAGCGCCGCCGCCGGCCGACGCGGCCGTGCAGATCTACTGGCTGGGCTACCTGACGGCCAGCGGCCGGGTCCTGGGGCAGGGCAACGCCGCCACCCTCGTGCTCGCGATCCACCCCCACGACGAGCCGCACGTGCAGACGCTCGTTGCCGACCTCGTGCGCGGCCACCCGCGGGTGGAGTTCGCCGACAGCAGCCTGGAGGGCCGGCAGGCCTACGTGCGCGATCCTGTGCTGGCCGAGGTCCTGCTGCAGTGGGGGCTTGCGAACAGCCTGGCGGCGGCGTCGGTAAGCCTCGACTACGTGC
Organism: Candidatus Fervidifonticultor secundus; assembly: GCA_031459385.1. Classification (GTDB taxonomy): domain Bacteria; phylum Sysuimicrobiota; class Sysuimicrobiia; order Sysuimicrobiales; family Humicultoraceae; genus Fervidifonticultor; species Fervidifonticultor secundus. The sequence continues at coordinate 24,075 of JAVKIP010000029.1, forward strand.
CGGCGGCTCTGGCGCCTGACTTCGTGCGGGGATATCTCGAGGGCAGCCGACGCACCCCGCCGTTTGGGGGGACCCGCCTGACGCCGGCCCCGCCGGGGCGCAACGCGCGGCTCGTGCTGGTGGGTCCGCCGACGCTCGTCGCGAGCCTGCGGCGTGTGCTGCGGACCACCTGCGGTGTGCAGGAGGGCGTCGTGGAGCCGACGCGCCAGGCGGGCCTGGTCGCGCTGTCGTATGCGGCGGCTGATGGAACGGCTATCCTGGCCCGAGCCTATCACCGGCCGGTGCGGACCGGGCCGCGGGCCGTCCGGTTCGTCGCACGCTTCGCGTCACCACGCTGACACCCACAACGCCGAAGGAAGGAGCGCATCACGGTGAGCGCAGGGGCCTCAGTGTTTCCCCCGATCTTCGACGGGCACAACGATACCATTCTCAGCCTGGTCCGTACCGGGCGGTCGTTCTTCGAGCGCTCCGAGATCGGGCACGTCGACCTGCCGCGTGCCCGACAAGGTGGCCTGGGAGGCGGGTTCTTCGCCATCTACCTGCGCGACCCCGCCCTCGCCGACGTCTCGGCGGCAGACGGCGCGGCCCTCGAGCGCGCGCTGCACATCTACGGCGACGAAGCGCGCTGGCCCGAGCCGATGGCGCTGGACTATGCGCAGCCCGCCGCCCTGGACCTCTTCGGGCGCCTGTTGCGCCTCGAGCGGCACGCCGGCGGTCTCGTCCGGATCGTGCGGACCGCCGCGGAGCTCCAGGCCTGTCTGGACGGCGGCGTCTTCGCGATGCTCATCCACTTCGAGGGCGCCGAGCCGCTGGACCCCGACGGCCACGCGCTGGACGTCTTCCACGCTGCGGGGCTGCGCTCGGTCGGGCTCACCCACAGCCGGCGCAACCGCTACGCGCAGGGCGTGCCGTTCAAGTTCCCGCACTCGCCCGATACCGGGCCGGGGCTGACCGACGCGGGCAAGGCGCTGGTCCGGCAGCTGAACGAGCGGCGCATCATGATCGACCTGTCGCACCTGACCGAGCGAGGATTCTGGGATGTCGCCGCCATCAGCGACGCGCCCCTGGTCGCCACGCACTCCAACCCCCATGCGCTGTGTCCGTCGCCGCGGAACCTGACCGACCGCCAGCTCGACGCCATTCGGGAGCGCCGCGGGGTGGTGGGGCTCAACTTCCATGTGGGGTTCCTGCGCGCGGACGGGGCGAGGGACCCCGCCGTGCCCATCGCGCGCATGGTGGAGCACATCGACTACATGGTGGACCGCATGGGCCTCGACTGCGTCGCGCTGGGGTCCGACTTCGACGGCGCGGTGATGCCCGCCGACCTGCACGATGCCAGCGGCCTGCCCCGCCTCCTGCAGGCGCTGGCGGCCCGCGGCTACGCGCACGACGACCTGCGCCGGATCGCCCACGGGAACTGGGTGCGGGTGCTGCGCGAGACCTGGGGCGCCTGAGGGCGCACGCCGGCCGATCCGCCGGCATGCGCGTCGTCGCCAGCGGCGGACGCTGCCTCCAGCGCGTGTGCTACGTCAGTTGTCTGACGAGACCATCTGTTCAGCAGGGCAACTCCTAGGGATGTTCGCGGAAAGTCTCGCATGTCTAAAAACCACCCCAGTGGGTAGTAGTACGAGTAGCAGCAGGTTCCGAGAATAGAAAACTGGACCCCATCGCCGCACCCGGAGAGTGCATACCTTGCGTCGCATCTCCGCCAGGGTGGGGTCCTGCATAGCACGCAGGCGTAGATGGACGCAATGAACCCGTCCCACTAGATGACGTGGACGCCTCGGGGACGGGTGAGCGAGTGGCGTAACCGGCCATCTCATTCGCGGGAGTGGGGTGGCCGTTGTGTTTGCCGGGGGCTCCGGCGAGCCGGCGCGAACGGCGAATCTCGCCTGTCCGTTGCCAGTGCGGGGGAGGCACGGATGGCCCAGGCCTATACCGACGTCATCGAACGCTTAGCATCAACCCTGGCCAGCCGCCCGGGCGGTCTCAGCCTCGAAGACGGCGCCGAGTTCGGGCGCGCACTCGAGGACCTGGCCGCACGGATGGAGAAGGCGGTGGAGATCCTGCGGCAGCTCGTGGAACTCGTCAATCCTCAGGTGATCCCGCAGGACCTGCACCTGACGCCGCGCGAGCTCGAGATGCTCACGCACCTGGCCGAAGGGCGGAGCAACGCCGAGATCGCCCGGCTCTGCTGGATCTCGGAAAACACCGTCAAGTTCCACATGAAGAACATCTTCCGCAAGCTCGGCGTGCGCGACCGCGGCCAGGCCATGATGATCGCCCGAGCCATTCAGCGGCGGCTGGACCGGGGGGCTCCGCCATCCCCTGCGCAGTCGTGACGCGCGCCCGGGCAGGCCGCTGACGACGTAGCGGAACAAGGGGCGCTTCCAGGTGGCCCAGGGACGGCTACTCCCCCGACTTGGAGCCACGTCGGGCGCGCCCGAGCCCGGCCCCGTCGCGGGACCGCTGATCGCCAGCGCGGCGACGGTCCTTGTCCGGTGGCTGCTGGTCGCCGGGGTGCTGCTCGTCCCTCTGGCGTTTGGTCCAGATGTGCACCTGGCCAAGCGGCTCATCGTGTGGGCTGTGGCCGTACCTGCGGGACTGCTCTGGTCTGTCCGCACGCTCGTGGCAGGGCGGGAGCCAGCCCTGGCGCCCGCTGTGGCGGCGCCCGTGCTGATCGTCGCTGGCGTCCTCGGACTGTCGACTGCCAGCGCCATCAGCGTTCCGGTCGCGATGTGGGGGTCGATCTATCGCCATGAGGGCCTGCTCGTCTGGCTCGCGTATCTCCTGGTGGCACTGCTGACCGCGCATGAGCTCCGATACGACCGCTACCTCCAGCAGCGCTGGCTGACGGCCCTGATCGTGGGCGCCATGCTCAGTGCGGCGTACGCCCTGGTGCAGTACGCTGGCCACGATCCGATCTGGCGGTACCGCGCGCTGCTACGTCCGTTCGGGTTCCAGTCGCACGCGGTGTACCTGGCCATGTACCTCACCCTGGTCGCCCCGGTAGCCCTTGCGCTGTCCATGCGCCCGGGCCCTGTGCCGGCACGGCTCGTTGGCCTGGTGCCCGTCGTGCTCATCTACGTGGGGGTACTCGTCACCGGATCCCGGGTCGGCTGGGCCGGGTACTGGCTCGCCACGGGGCTCTGGAGCCTGGCCAGGTGGCCCGGGCTGTACCGGGCCGAGCGGCGGTGGCTCGCGGGTACCTGGGTGGCCCTGGCTGTGCTCACTATGGCGTACCTTGCGCCGGGCGGTCCGTTGACCCGGACGTTCGACGAGGCGACGCTCCAACGTGTCAGGGCTGCGGGCGCGCTCCGCGACCCCAACGACGTCAAGCCGCTCGGAACCCGGATGGTCTACACCTTTGCGCACGACGGCGGGATTCCTGTCCGCCTGATGATCTGGCGGGCGGCGATCCACGACTGGGCCAGGAGGCCGTGGCTGGGAGGGGGGCTCGAGACGTTCCGTTACTACCCGAAGGGCTGGCGCCCGGGAGACGCGTTCTATGACCGCGCCCACAACCTCGCCCTCGACCTCGGCGTCTCGACGGGCGTGCTCGGCGTGCTGGGGTTGTCCTGGGCGGTTGCCGCTTTCATGGTTCCGACGGCCAGACAGGCGCTCCGGGGGCGCGATGCGGCTTGTACGGGTGCCCCGCG
>JAVKIP010000003.1:0-197191 GCA_031459385.1 Candidatus Fervidifonticultor secundus
GGTTCAGCACATGGGTGTAGATCATGGTCGTGCTCACGTTCCGGTGACCGAGCAGTTCCTGGACCGTGCGGATGTCGTGTCCGTCCTCGAGCAGGTGGGTGGCAAACGAATGGCGGAGGGTGTGGCAGGTCGCGCCCCTGGCAATCCCGGCGCGCCGTGCGGCCTCCCGGACCGCCCGCTGGAGCACGGTCTCGTGCAGGTGGTGGCGGCGCCGCTGGCCGGTTACCCGATCGAGGTAGAGCCGGGTGGCGGGAAAGACCCACTGCCAGCCCCACTCCCGGCCCGCGTTAGGGTACTTCCGCATCAGGGCTCCGGGGAGCTCGACCCAGCCGGCACCCCGCGTGAGATCCCGCTCATGCTGCCGCCGCACGCGCTCGAGGTGTTGGGCCAGGTCGGCTTTCACAGCGGCGGGCAGCACGGTCACGCGGTCCTTGTCGCCCTTGCCGGCCCGCACGACGATCTGGTTTCGTGAGAAATCAATATCCTTCACCCGCAGACGGGCGCACTCCAGCAGGCGCAGTCCGGCTCCGTACAGCAGCAGCGCCATCAGGCGCGGGACCCCCTGAAGATGGCCAAGGAGCGCCCGCACCTCGTCTCGGGTCAGCACCACAGGGAGCCTCCGGGAGCGCTTCGCGTGCACGAGACCGTCGAGCCAGGGGACGTCCTGCCCGAGCACTTCACGGTAGAGGAAGAGGAGCGCGCTGAGGGCCTGGTTCTGGGTCGAGGCCGCCACCCTGCGCTGCACGGCTAGCGACGTGAGGAACTGCGTGATCTCCGCGGCGCCCATCGCGGCCGGATGGCGCTTGCCGTGGAAGAGGACGTACCGGCGGATCCAGGCGATGTACGCTTCCTCGGTGCGCCGGCTGTAGTGATGCGCGCGGAGGGCGTCCCGCACGCGGTCGAGGAGCCGCGGCTCCGGGCCCGACCGGCCCGCCGCAGGCAGAGGAACGGGTCCCACGATTGAAGACGCTCCACTACCAGTAATCGTCCCGATGCACGCTGTGTGTGGGGGCCTCCAGCGTCCAGTTTCGGGGGGAGGTGCGGCGGCCGTCGGTGCTGGGGCGTCGCCAGAGCTTGACGCGTCCGCTCGGTCAGCAGGCCCGCGGTCTGCGTGCTGTGCACGTCCAAGCACCGCCAGCCGCTGCTCAGCGGGTCTGCAGGCCCACCCGACGCAGAAACCGATAGATCGTGGCCGGCGTCGGGCGCCAGCCGCCGTGCTCGGGGCGGCCAGCTGCGCAGCCAGCCGGGCCGGGCACCAGCCACTGTTCGACCAGCTGGTTGAGATGCGCCCAGCTCTCAACCGCCCGGTACCGGACGAAGAAGTGCTGCTTGAGGTAGCTGAGGGTCCGCTCATCCTTGCCCTTGGGCTGCGGGTCTGTCGCGCGTCGGCTGCGTGCAAATCCCCCCGGTCCTTCCCTGTTGCCCCTGCTGCGTAAATGTTTCGGGCTCGAGGGTTGCTGAGCCCCAGCACCTTTGCGGCCCCCTCTTGTCCCGGCGTGCCACCGCCGAAGACAGCACCAGCAGGTCCGAGGACCCCGTGGGCTATTGCCGTGTGGTCCAGATTGAGGTCCGAACTGTAGCCAGGCAGGAGCAACAGACGGAGGCGTGGACGATGGCGCGCCACCCAGCGTTTCACCGCTTTGGCCCAATCATAATGGGCATCCGTCGCCATGACCGGGCACCCATGGAAGGATGACCGCGGGGTCCGAATCGGGATCAGCAGAGCAACGGCCAACGGAAGCGCATAATCCCATGGGCAGGTAATCACTGGTGAGCGAGGGGGGTGGTAGGCGCTTTTTTGTGGAAGAATCGGCGGCCTGCGAACAGCCCCGGCATCCGCCGCTGCCGCTGCGGCGGTTAGACCAGCGGTACCCTGCGGGCGCGGAGCGACGCCAGCGTCTCGGCGACCGGCAACGCCGGCATCGCACGAGCCGCGCTCCGCCGGCTGGCCGACCGCGGCCAGAAGGCGGCCGACCGGCACGCCGGCGACGACGAGGTCGCCCGGGAAGCCGAAGTTGGGCACCGTCAGGATGCCGACCCGGTACCCGGCGTCGGGCAGGACGCGCGAGGCCGTGCCGACCCCCGACTTGTAGCCCAGGCACCGCATGCCCACGCCCGCGCCGACGCAGCCCACCTCCACCGGCCCGTCGCGGGCCCCCTCGATGGCCGCCACGACCTCCGCCTCGCCCACCGCCCGGAGGCGCGCGTCGCTGAGGTATCCGTCGAAGCACTCCAGCACGACCGGGTTCACGGTGTCGCGGAGGCCGAGCTCAGGCCGATGCCCCAGCATGTACGAGATCAGCGCGTCGGCCACCCGTGGCACGTTCAGCGTCCTCGTGATGAGGATGGGCGTCTCGAGCGTGCCCAGCTCGTCGATTTACAGCAGGCCCACCGACTTGCCGTAGCCGTTCAGGCCGGCAACAGCCGCCGTCCGCTTGTCCTGGTAGGGGTCGCCCTCGCCGGGGATAACGGCCGTCACTCCCGTGCGCAGGTCCCCGTCGGTCAGCGAGACGTGGCCGATGCGCACCCCTGGCACGTCGGTGATGGCGCCAGCGGTCCCGAGGGCACGATCCCCAGGTGCAGGAACTCACGAGCGCGCGGCATGGCGTCGAACGCGGTCAGGCCCCGCCCGGGCACCGCCTTATGGTGAGGGCGGGCCCGCCGCGAACCTCTCCATGACCGCCTGGCGCGCGCGCCGGGGGCCCGCCGGCGCGCGCTGCGCCCGCGTCCGCTGCGTGACGCACCAGGTCCTGCCAACCGCTGCCCGACCCTTCAATGCCGCTCGCTTCGTGGCCATGCCGCTTCTCCTCGCGGTGTCCCCTGGAGCTGCCTGCCTCGCGCGCCGACTGCCGGCACCGCGGGACCGGCAACGCCGCGCGCCGGAGCTACAGGAGTCCGGGACCTGTCTTCGGAATACTGGCCTGCAGCCGCAGGCTGACGGCGCCAGCCGCGGGGCGCGTCAGATCACCGAGCGAGGTGGAGGACATCGATGAGGGGATGCAGGACCGCACTGGCCGTGGTAGTTCTTACCGGGCTCCTCTCCGGCCCGGGCATCGCCGGCCCGGCCGCGCGGGTCGGAGTGCTGATCCACCCGACCCTGTACCGGGCCACCGGCGGCGAGACGGGTGTCATTCACGAGGTGGCCACCCGCCAGGGATTCCAGGTCGAGGTGGTGACCGCCACCGATCAACTGGTCGAGCGCGCGACGGTCGAATGGATCGCCCGGTCCGGACGCTTCGACATCGTCACCCTGCTCGACCGGGATCTCCATGAGCGCCACGCCGCGTTCCTCCAGGCGCTGGACGGCTACATGGAGAAGGTGGGACCCGGGTACAACGCGGGGGACATCATCCCCTCCCTGCTGGCCGCCGGCCGGATCCCCGCGGGCGGTCCCCTGGTGGGCATTCCGTTTCGGGCCGGCGTGGGCCTGCTCTTCTACCGCAAGGACCTCTTCGAGCAGTTGCGCCTGAAGGTCCCCACGACGCTCGGCGAACTCATGGATGCGGCGAAGCGCATCTCCGAGGCCAAGAAGGAGGGAAAGCTCGATGCCTTCGGCCTGGTCCAGCGGGCCAAGGACCCGTTCACGGGGGTCGAGGACTTCCTCCGGTACGTGTACGCGCACGGCGGCCGGGTCATGGATCCCGCGAAGCGCACCTGCCTGCTGGACCGACCCGAGGGGGTGGCGGCGGAGCGCTTTCTGGTGGACCTGATCAAGAGCGGCGCGGCGCCGCCGGACATGGTGGCCTACGGTCGTGACGAGCAGATCGTCGCCTTCCAGCAGGGCAGGGTGGCGATGACCGTTGGCTTCAGCCCCTATTACGGCCTGTTCGAAGACGCCCGCCGATCGGTGGTGGTGGGCAAGACCGGCTTCGCGCCGATGCCCACAGCGCCGGGCGTCCCGCGGGGCCGGTCCCTGAACTCCGTCTGGTACGTCACGATGGACCGGAACAGCAGGAACAAGGAGGCGGCCTGGAAGATCATCGAGGCGCTGACCGAACCCGCCAACCAGACCCGGATGGCCATCAACTTCGCCAACGGCCCGGTGCGGACCACGATCTACAGGAGCAGGCAGTACATCGAGGACTTCCCGCTGGCGCCGGTGGTCCTGGATGCGATGCGGGCGTCGCTGAGCGAGTCCCACGCGCAGTGGCAGCGCATGCAGGACATCATCTTCGAGGAGCACACCGCGGCGCTGCTGGGCCGAAAGGCACCCGAGCAGGCCGTGGCCGCGATGTGCCAGCGGATGGCGCCCCTGCTGAGCCGCTAGCAGGTCGCGCCGGGGCGGTGCCGTCGCGCGTTCGGTGCGCATCCTGCCGGCAGCGCGAGCCATCGACGGGCCGCGGCAGGGCCGTCGCCGGCTGGCCCACGCCGCCCCCCTGCTGCTCCTGGCGCCGACGCTGGGCGTCCTCGCGCTCGTCACCGTCTACCCGCTCCTGTGGAACGCCGTCCTGGCGCTGCTGCGCTGGGAGCTGACGGCGCCGACCGTCCGTTCCTTCGCGGGCCTGGCGAACTTCCGCGAGTTGTTCGTGGGACGGTCCATCCCGTTCTGGGACTCGCTGCGGTTCACGCTGCTCTTCACCGCGGCTTCGGTGGCGCTCACGGTCGTGCTCGGGCTGGTCGCCGCCCTGCTCGTCCGCTCCGTGGGACGCGGCCGCAACGTCGTCGTCGCCCTGCTGATGCTACCGTACATGATGGCTCCGATCGCCGTGGGGTTGGGCTGGCGCCTGATGTGGGCCCGGGAGTACGGCGTCGTGAACTTCGTGCTGCGCGCCCTGGGGCTGCCCGAGGTGTCCTGGCTCGCCGACCCGACGGCCGCAGTCTGGGCGACCATCGCCACGGAAGTCTGGCGCTCTACCCCGTTTGCGATGCTCATCCTGCTGGCCGGTCTCGCCGCCCTGCCCGGCGAGGTGTTCGAAGCCGCGCGCATCGACGGCGCGTCTGTCGCACAGGAACTGCGCCACGTCACGCTGCCCCTGCTGGTCCCGTCCCTGACCGTCGTCGTGCTGTTCCAGACCATCTTCAAGCTGCGCGTGTTCGACCTGATCTTCTCCCTGACCGGCGGGGGGCCCGGGACGACGACGACCCCGCTGGGGCTGCTGCTGTACCGGACATCTTTCCGGTACTTCGACGGCGGGCTGGCGGCCGCGCTGGCGCTGTGCATGCTGGCGCTCGGCGCGGCGCTCGCGTCCCTCTACCTGCGCGTGGTCCCGCTGCGCGAGGAGTCGTAGCCCATGCCACGGCGGGGCCGGCTGCTGGCGAGCGTAGCACGGGGCCTCGGGCTGGCAGCCTTGCTGGTGCAGGCAATCGGACCGATCCTGTGGCTGATGCTGACGTCGATCAAGCCGAGGGTGGACATCTTCGCCAGCACGCCACGCCTGTGGTTCCACCCCACGTGGGAGGCCTGGGTGAAGCTGTTCGTCCACGGCGCATGGCGCGACAACCTGACGAACAGCCTCCTGGTCGCAGGCGGGACCACGCTGGTGACCACAGCCGTGGGCAGCGCCGCGGCCTACGCGTTTGCCCGGTACCGGTTCCCCTGGCGCCGCAGGCTGCTGTTCGCGACCTTTGCCTCGCGCCTGTTGCCGCCAATCACCGCGGTCGTGCCCCTGTTCCTGCTGCTCGACCGGCTCGGGCTCATCGATACCCGGCTGGCCCTGGTCGTGATCTACACCGGGCTGGAGCTGCCGCTGGCCATCTGGATGCTCAAGACGCACTTCGATCACGTGCCGGTGGAGCTCGACGAAGCAGCCTATCTGGATGGATGCACCCGGTGGCAGACCTTCCGACACGTGACGTTTCCCCTGGCGGCGCCGGGCATGGCGGCCGCGGCCACGTTCCTGTTCGTCACTGCCTGGAACGAGTTCACTTTCGCCTTCATCTTCACCAGCACCCGGGCGCGCACGCTGCCGGTCAACATCGCGCAGACCATTGGCGAGTTCGAGATCTACTGGAACGACCTGACGGCACAGGCCACGCTGATCGTCCTGCCTGTCCTGGTGTTCGCCCTGGCGGCCCAGCGGTACCTGATTCAGGGCCTCACGGTGGGATCCCTCAAGTAGGCGGCGGTGGTCGCGGGAGGATGGGGATGGTGCGGATCATCGGCACGTGGGATGTCGTCGTCGCCGGCAGCGGCTCTGCGGGGCTGGTGGCTGCGGTGGCCGCCGCCCGGGAGGGGGCGCGGACGCTGCTCGTGGAGCGCTACGGCTTCCTGGGGGGCAATCTGACGGCCGGGATGCTCGGGAACTTCCTGACGTTCCACAACATGCGCGGCGAGCAGATCGTCGGCGGGATCCCCCAGGAGATCGTCGACCGCCTGATGGCCCGCGGTGGCTCGCCCGGCCACCTGCGCAACGCCTACGGGAACGCCTACAGCGTGACGCCGTACGATACCGAAGCAATGAAAGCTGTGGCGCTGGAGATCACCCAGGAGGCCGGGGTCGAACTGCTGCTGCATACGTTCATCACCGACACCCTGGTCGAGGACCGGCGGGTGCGGGGGCTCCAGGTGGCCAACAAGTCGGGCCTCCAGCTCATCCTGGGGCGGACGGTGGTCGACGCCAGCGGCGACGGCGACGTGGCCGCGCTGGCCGGCGCCGCGTTCGAGAAGGGACGACCCGAAGACGGCGCGACCATGGCCATGACGCTGATGTTCCGCGTGGCGAACGTCGACACCGATCGGGTGGCCGAAGAGGTCCGGCAGCGCCCGGGGCAGTTCATCCTGGCCGAAGACCCCTACATCGGCAAGAGCCGCGAGGAGGTTGCCGCAGGCATCCGCTCGCTGCACGATGCGCCGTTGCTGACGGGCTGGTTCGATCTGGTCGCGATGGCGAAGCGGCGCGGCGAGTTCCACCCCAACCGCCAGCGCGTCGTGATCTCCCTGTCGCCGCGGCCCGGCGAGGTCTACGTGAACTCCACCGCCGTCGTGCGCTACGACGGCACCGACGCGCGACAGCTGACCGCGGCAGAGGTCGAGGCCCGCCGGCAGGTCGACGTGGTGTTCACCTTCCTCAGGCGCTACGTGGCCGGGTTCGAGCAGGCGGTGCTGGCCGAGGTCGCGCCCGGCATCGGTGTCCGGGAGACGCGTCGCATCCTCGGCGAGTACGTCCTGACCCTGGAGGACGTCCTCGAGGGCCGCACCTTCCCCGACGGTGTCGCGAAGGGCGCCTACGCCGTCGACGTACACGAGCCCGACGGGACGATCTGGCACAAGCACGTGAAGGACGGCAGAGCCTACGACATCCCCTACCGGTGCCTGGTCCCCCGGGACGTTGACGGCCTCCTGGTCGCCGGACGCTGCATCTCGGTCTCGCGCGAGGCGCTGGGCAGCACGCGGGTCACGGCCCAGACGATGGCCGTCGGGCAGGCCGCCGGCACAGCGGCGGCGCTGGCGGCCAAGGAAGGCATCGAGCCGCGGCGCATACCGGCCGGAGTGCTGCGCACGACGCTGGCGGCCCGGGGGGCCATTGTCTAGCAGTAGACTCGGGCGAGAGCCTGGGCGGTGACCAGCCAGCGCTGGACCAACGCCGTCCCTCGTATGCGCCGGCGCGAGGTCTCCCGCGGTCCGACGGCCTTGGCGAGGCGGCTCCGGAAGTCATCCTACACTGCCCGCTGCCGCAGGCCCGGATTCAGCCAGGCTTCGAAGTCCTGTCCGATGATCGCCAGGGCCAGGGTGACGGCCGCGATCGCCAGGGCCGGCGGCAGCGCCCACCAGGCCCACGCGGTACCTACGAACAGCAGCGGATAGGCGAACGCCGTCTGCAGGATCATTCCCCAGCTTGGCTGCGTGGGGTCGCCGAGCCCCATCAGGGCCAGGACCGCTTCCATCACGATCGCCCACCGCAGCGTCAGCAGGAACTTCGTCCACAGCACCGGCAGGATCTCCGGCAGCACGCACGCGCGAAAGACGCGCATCTCCGTAGCACCCAGCGCCCGGGCCGCTTCCACGTAGTCCCGCTGGATGGCCCCTGCGACCTGGGTGCGCACCACGCGAGCAAATGCCGGCCAGCTCAACACCGCCAGCGCCGCCACCAGTTGCGTCGGCCCCGGGCCCAGCAGGGACACGATCAGCACGATGACCGGCAGGTTCGGAATCGCCATGAGCCCTTCGGTGGCAGCCAGGAGTGGCAGCCGGGCAGGCCGCCAGAGGACCGAGAGGGTCCCCACGGCTGCCGACAGCAGCGTCGAGCACGAGGCGGCCAGGAACCCTACTGCCAGCGAGCGCCTGGCGCCGTGCAGCAGCAGGCTGAGCAGGTCCTGGCCCAGGTCGTTCGTCCCCAGGCGGTGCGCCCCCGACGGCGCCTCGATCGGCGCCCCGACGATCGCCCGTGGAGGATACGGCGCAAGCGCGCCGGCAACCAGCGCAACGAGCACCGTCCCGGCCAGGACTCCAGCGGCCAGCAGCGACGCGGTGGGCCGCCACAGGCGTCGTCGAGGGAGGGCCAGGGGAGCGACCGCGCTCATCCCCGCGGCTGCCGCCTCCTCAGCCCTGTGCCTGTCGAATCCGGGGGTCGAGGAGGCTCGCGGCGAGGTCCAGGGCTACGTTGACCGCGACGATCACCACGCTGGCCACCAGGAAGACGCCCTGCATCACCGGGTAGTCGCGCCGGACCACCGCTTCGAACAACAGCAGGCCCATGCCGGGGTACGCGAAGATCCGCTCGACCAGCGCCGCGCCTGTGATCGCAAACGCCAGGCGCAGCCCGAGCAACGTGAGGACCGGCGGGAGCGCGTTGCGCCACGCATGCCGCAGCACGCCGGCTGTCCCCAGGCCCTTTCCCCTGGCCGTCAGCAGGTACCGCTCGCCCAGCACATTGGCCAGGGCGTTCCTCGAGAGGAGGAAGAACGCCGGGGTCAGACCGGCTGTCAGTGTGGCACCCGGCAGGGCCGCGTGCAGGAGGAGATCCCGCGCCGCGGCCAGCGGCCCTCCGATGCCCGAGACCGTCAGGAACGGCGTCATGGCGCCCCCGACGGGCAGGAGCCGCAGGCTGGTCCCCAGCAGGACGATCAGCGCCATTGCCACCAGGAACTCGGGCAGGGCACCCAACCCGATCACGAGCGGGCCGAACAGGCGCGTGCCGATGCCGTCAGGTCGCCAGGCGGCCGCGGTTCCCAGGGCTATCCCCACCACGGCCGCGATCAGCACCGACGAGCCCACCAGGAACACGGTCCACGGGAGCCGCTCCGCGATCATCTCCACGACCGGCCGGTGCGTGGCCAGGGATCGGCCCAGGTCGCCGCGGGCGAGCCCGCCCAGGTAGCGGAGGAACTGCTCGGACAGCGGCCGGTCCAGGCCGTAGGCCCGGCGGATCTCCTGGAGCGTGCCCGAAGGCAGGAACGCACTGGTGGCCTCACCCGCCGCGCTGCTCAGCGGGCTTCCCGGCAGCAGGCGCGGGAGCAGGAAGTTGACCAGCACCAGCGCCCCGAGCAGGGCCGCGAACCGGCCCAGATGCCCACGGGCGGCCGCGCTCATGGAGATCAGCGGGCGAGAAACGCCAGCTTGTTGTCCGCGTGCGGGATCCCGTTCATCACCCCACCGCGGGTCGCGATGGGGCTGAACTTCCGGCTGTCGTAGATCCAGAAGAACCGGCGGTAGTACAGCGGCAGGGTCGGCAGCTCCTCGGCCAGCATCACCTGCATCTGGTCGATGAGGCGCCGGCGCTGCCCGGCATCGAGCGTCCGCAGCTGCAGGCGCGCCAGGCGCAGGTATTCGGGCGAGCGCATCCGGCTGCCCCGCGCGAACAGGTTGGCCTCGTCGCCGGTAAACCAGGTCCGCAGGTAGTCGGGGTCGCCGCCGCTCCCGGTGTGCAGGGTCAGCAGTATCTGGAAGCGCCCCTCGCCGCCCAGGTGCGCGCGGGTGGCCGGGTCTACCGTCCGGAGGCGGAGGTCGACGCCGACAGCCTTCAGCATCTGCTGGACGAACTCCACGTCCCGGATCGGCGTGGACACCAGCTCGACCACCAGGCGGTCGCCGTCGCGGTCCTCCAGCCAGCCATCACCGTCCCGATCATCGTAGCCGAGTTCGCGCAACAACGCCCGGGCGCGGGCCGGGTCGTACGGGTACTCGGGAACACGGGGGTTGTACCAGGGATCGGTCGGCGGGATCACCCCCGCGCTGCCGACCGGCGCGGGCCCACGGGTGATCGTCTCCCCGATGCGTCTGCGGTCCAGGGCATGAGCCACGGCACGGCGGAAGGGCCGCATGCTGGTCGGAGCGCGCTCCAGGTTGAACAGCAGACGGGCAACAGACAGCGGCTCGGTCTCCAGCACCCGCAGGTAGGGATGCCCCGCAAAGGCCCGGACCACATCGTAGGTCGTGGCCATCGCCTGATCGATCTGCCCGGTCTGGATGGCGAGGACCTGCCGCTCGGTGGGCGTCACCGTGTAGTGGACCTCGTCGATGCGGAGCCGCCCTTTGAAGTAGCCCTCGAACGCCGTGAAGCGATACGCGCCCGCCTCCGGCCGGTAGTCGGCGAGCCGGTAGGGCCCGGAGCCGACCGCCATCCTCGTGTCCTGCTCCCGCTCGGGATGCTCGATGCCCCGCCAGATGTGCTCGGGGATGATGGGGACGACGCCGGCGATGTTTTCGAGGAACGGCGCGTAGGGCTGTGCGAGCCGGACGACGACCGTGCGGCGGTCGCGCACTTCCGCCTTCGTGACGATAGACGTGTCCACCCACCGGAACGGATGCCTCCGGTAGTAGTCAAAGGAGAACTTCACGTCGTGGGCAGTCAACGGCTGGCCGTCGTGCCACTGGACCGGCCAGTGGAGGGTGAACACGTAGGCGGTGCCGTCCGGGCTGGTCCGCCAGGAGTCGGCCAGCCAGGGGATGAGTCCGCGCTCGTCCTTCCATACCAGGGTGTCGTAGATGAAGGAGAGGCGGACGATGCCTCCGGGGCCCAGGGTCGAGAAGGCGAAGGGTGTGGGGAAGCCGACATCGGTCCACCAGGTGAGCCGCAGCACCAATGGCTGCGCCGCGGCCGGCAGGACCAGCAGGATGGGCAGGATCAGGACAGGCGCGACCCTCATCGTTCAAGGATCACCGCGCCCCGGCGCTGCTCGTTGGTCAGCGCGAGGTGGTGACGCGTGTACTGCACGAGGAAGCGCCGTTGCCGCAACGTCAGGACGTGGCACGCGCAGCCCCAATGGATCGCGACGGTGTCGCCGGGTCTGACCTGGGAGACGAGCGCCTTGCCGCCGAAGCGCCGCAGCACGCGGCGCGGCGCAGGGGACCCCAGGGCCAGTGCATCGCCCTCGAGCACGAGCGGGCGGCGCTCGACCAGCAGGCCGTCGCCGTCTTCTGCCAGCACCCGGCCCCACGAGATGCGGCACTCGTCGAGGGTCTCCAGGGTGTGGGGGATCTCCAGGTGACCGGTGCGGATCGGCATGCTGAGCACGTGGAAGTTGTGGTGGGGCCGCGCGCCCCTCGGCACGATGCCCAGCACCGCCTGCAGCACTCTGGGCGGGAAGCGGCGGCCGAACCGGTCGGACAGGTGCCGGTGCAGGTCGTGCAGTTCCACGTTCTCAAGCAGCTCGTTGCCGATCCAGTAGGCCTCGATCACGCGCACGTCGAACGGGTCGCCGATGCCGTTGGCCGCCGCGATGAACGAGTAGTAGGGGAAGGCGCCGGCAAAGCGCGCCAGGATCTGCGCGAGCCCGCGGTCGGCGGCCCCCGCGGCCACGTAGTCGAGCATCGCCCGGTTCTCCTCCGGCCCGCAGTAGCCCAGGCGGTTGGGCATGAAGGAGAAGCGCGCGGCCAGCAGCGCGCCGGCCTGGCTCATCCCTCACCCTCCCCTGCGGCGGGGACGTCCGCGACGGCCGGCGCGAGCTCCCCTTCGAACATCTGGCTCACCTCCTCCAGCAGCCGCATCGTCTCCCGTGCGGTCGCCTCGTCGATCTTCTCGACCGCGAACCCCACCTGCACCAGCACCCAGTCGCCGGGGAGGACGTCGGGGAGCATGGCCAGGTTCACCAGGCGCGGGGTTCCGAGCACGTCGACCCGCCCGATCCGCCTGGCCTGGTCCACGATCTCCACGATGTGTCCAGGCACTGCGACGCACATGGCTATCCCACCGCCACCTGCACCTGGCCCTGCTCGATCACCACGGGCACATGCTCCAGCACCAGGGTGGGATCGCTCAGGCTGCGGCCGCTGCGGAGATCGTAACGCTCGCCGTGGCAGGGGCAGACCAGCACGAACGCCTCCAGCGTCGCGCCCTGCAGTGAACCGCCACCGCGCGGGCAGCGGTCGCGCACGGCGTAGATGCGGCCGAACGCGGTGGCCAGTACGACCGCGGTACCGTGCAGGAGGAGATGCTGGACGCCATAGGAGAACTGCTGCACCGGACCGAGGTCGTTCCATCGCCTCGCCTTCTCGACGGCTTCCAGCGGCACGAAGGCCTCGCCGGCGCGCACAGCCGGCAGGCCCTCGACTTCGATCCCCCGCAGGTCCGGCACGGCGTCCCTGAGCACCTGCTCGATCCCCATCTTCAGGGTGAGCAACGATGAGCCGCAGCCGTGGCAGGCGCCCTGCAGCCGCAGGCGCGCCACGCCGTCCCGCACGTCCAGCACCTCCACGTCGCCGCCATGCCCGTGCATGTAGGGCCGGACCCGGTCGAGCGCGGCGCGCACCCTGGCCTCCGGCGCCTGCGCCGGCCCATCGAGCAGGCCATGCTCGGCCAGCAGCACCCCGACCACGGGATCGCCACGCAGCACCTCCAGCACCCGTGCGCCCTCCGGGGCGTTGCGCAGCAGCATCACGATGCGAAAGAGCGCGTCGTGGTGCAGGTGCATCACGGCCTCCGAGACGTCGAGCACCAGGTCGTGCACGGCAGGATCAGGATGTGCCTCGGCCCGTCGGAACAGGGTCTCCAGCGCCTCCGTGAAGGCGACCGGATCGTCGATGGGGGGAAAGCGGCGGCTCACGGGCGCTCGCGGAGCAGGATGACGATGCGCTCGACGGCCCGATCCACCGCCGCAGCCACTGGCGCGGAGAGCGTCATCGTCATCTCTTCGAGGGTCTGCGGCTCGCACCCGACGATGAGCGTCTCCCTGGGCAGCGCTCCCAGCGCCCTGGCCAGCAGCAGGACGCGCGACGGCGTCGTGGTGTGCGGATCGCCGACGAGCGCTCCCACCTCATCCGCCGGGAGACCGTTCAGGTCGGGCAGCTCCGGCCGCAGCACCACCACGCTTCCGGGCGGCTTCCCGCAGTGGACGGCATCGACGAGGACGATGAGATCGTAGCCGTCGAGCAGGTCCTGCACGAGCGGGATGCCGCCGATGCCCGCGTCCACCACCCGCACGCCCGGTGGGAGGTCGGCGCGCTGCCGCAGCCGGCGGACGACCTCGATGCCGAAGCCGTCGTCGCCGCGCAGCACGTTGCCGATGCCGGCCACGAGAATCCGCGGGGCCGTCACGGGGTTCGAGCGCCTCCCCGTGTCGGGCCGCGGCGCACGCACTGCGCCGGGTCACCGGTGAGGTGGCAGTCGCACTCAGGATCGTTGCACTCGCCGTGGCCCTGCCGCAGCAGCGGCGCGAACTCCTCCACGAAGCGGCGCCGGCCCTCGTTGCGGCCGACCACGCTCAGGCGGTAGCGGCCAGGCTCGGTGCCGGCGGCCTCCAGGTAGCCCTGGCGGCGCAGCGTCTCCAGGTGGCCGGCGATGGCGGCCTCGCCGACGCCGACAAACGGCGTGAGGTCTGCGGGCCGCACGTCCCTCGCCAGGCCCTCCCCTTCCATCCAGTAGAGCACCTGCAGGATATCGTCGCGCTGGCGCAGGGCCTCGACGGCGGCGCTCCCGGCGGCGTCCCCACCGAACCCGCCTTCGCGGCCCAGAGCGTCGCGCACGGCCTCGATCGCCGGCGCCACCGCCTGCTCGACGGCGAGGCTCAGACCGTCGCCCCAGCCCAGGTCGTGGGGCTCGACCTCGACCACCTCGACGTCGCGCGGCAGCACGCCGAACTGCCTGGCAATGACGAGCAGGTTGTCGAGGCTGATCGTACCGCCCAGCGCCTCGCCCACGCGCTCCTGCACCTCCGCGGGATCGGGCAGCACGCCCGTCGGGCAGTACCGCACGAGCGTGCCGGCCAGCCGCCGGCCGCGCGGGACCGCGCCGACGAACACGATGCGGTCATAGGGCTGCTCCTGCCAGCGATGCACGAGCGCGATGGGTGCATAGGAGAGATCCTCCACGTCGACGCCATCGAGCCAGGGGGCGCCCCGCAGGCGATCGACCACCAGCGGCCCGAACGCCAGGTCGCGCGTGAAGCGGTAGCCCACGCCCCCGACGAGGACGCGGGGCCGGCCGGTCATGGCCCGGTCACCCGTCGACCTCGCAGGCGCACGTGTTCACCTCGCGGGTAATGACGCGGTTGGCATCGGCTACGGCGATGTGCGTGGTGCACGGCATGCACGGGTCGAACGACCGGATGGTGCGCAGGATGTCGATCCCCTTGAAGTCGTCCGGGCCCGAGAATGTCTCGAGGATCGGCGTGTTCAGCACAGCCTCCTCGTAGGCCCCGCCGTGCCCCCACGGGTCCTTCGGCGAGGCGTTCCAGGTCGAGGGCGTGAGGATCTGATAGTTGGCCACGGTCCCGTTCTCCAGCACCAGGTGGTGCGTGAGGTACCCGCGCCCCGCGCCCCAGAAGCCGGCACCGATCCGCTGCCCGCGCCGGGGGATCGCGAACCGGCTGCTCACGCGCGTCTCCCCCTTCTTCAGGTAGTCGAGGCCGCGCAGCCAGTTGTCCATGGCGACGAGGGCCGTGTACGGGATGCAGTACGCCCGGCCGCGGTTGCGCTCGAACGCATTCCAGACGTCGGGGATCTTCCAGGCCATCACCGTCTCGGGTCGGGCGCCCGCCGGCAGGCGCAGGACGAGGCTCCTGCCCGTTGGCTCGATGAACGTGCTCGTCGGCAGTTTCCGCGCCGCTGCGGTGAGCCACATGCGCGCCGTGCACTCGGCCTCCATCACCCGGCGGTCCCAGCGCGGCGAGGTCGCCCACGAGTACTTCTCCTTCCACGACTGGCCGACCGGCTTGGGCTTCGTGTCGCGGTTCCACATGTGATGGGGGCTGAGCGGGTTGCCCGCAGGATCGACCGGGAAGCGCTGCCCGTCCCAGGGCTCATAGTACGAGTGCTCGACGAACTCCTCGATGCCGATGTTCATCGCCTGGAGTTCCGTCGTGACGACCTCGCCGTCGACGATGACGCCAGGGGTGGCCCAGCGCCGCTGGCCCCACGCGTTGCAGTTCGTGTAGGTCGCGTCGTACGCCTCCGGATCATCCCAGATGCCGGGGTCGATCAGGGTGGCCGGCCGCGCGCCCACCTGCCTGTAGCGCGGGTCGGCGCCGTAGAAGAACTCGACGAGATCATCCCAGAACGGTACGACCTTCTTGGCGTAGTCGAAGAACTGCTGCAGGCGCACGTAGATCTGGTTGAAGGTCGAGAGGCTGACCGTGACGCTCATGCCGCCCGGCACGACCGTTTCGGGGTGCGGGTACTTGCCGCCGATGAGCACGTAGGCCTCGCGGGCCACGCGCGTCATGTGCAGTGCCTCCAGGTAGAGCTTCCCGGTCAGCGGGTTCAGATCGACCATCATGTCCCCGATGGTCCGGTAGCCGTGCAGATGCCCGCGGGGTGCCTCGGTGTGCTGCGCGCGCTCCCAGAGCTCTGGATTCGTGGTGGAGACGATGGCCTGCGAGTAGTCGGGCCCGGCGAGCAGAAACAGGTGCAGGGGGTGATCGTAGAGGAACTCGAGCGCCAGGAGCAGGTTGCGCATGACGATCCCCAGCGGCGGCGGGACGACGCCGATGGCCATCTCCATCGCGAGCGCCGCGGTGGTGGCGTGGACGCCGCCGCACACGCCGCAGGCACGGCTGGTGATGAAGAGGGCATCGCGCGGATCGCGGCCCTTCATGATGACCTCGTAGCCGCGGAACAGCGTGGCCATCGAGGCCGCGGACAACACCCTGCGCTCCTTGAGGTCGGCTACGGCGTGGAAGGCCAGCGCGCCGGCGACGCGCGTGACCGGGTCGAAGTCGACCGCCTTGATGTGGCCGTTGCGCCGCAGCAGCTCCTCGATGCGCTCCTCTTCTGTCGCGATGGGCGTCGCCTCGTACGCGTAGGGGTTGCGGACCTCGGGCCGCAAGAACGCCCGGCCCGTCGCGTCGAACTCAATCGGGAGGTTCTTGAAGCACATGGCGGCTCGTTCCCCTTTCGGCGGGATCCGGGCGCGTGACTACATGCGCAGCACGACGGCGACGCCCTTCAGGTGCTCGTCGATCTGCCTGAGACCGCCCAGCAACTGTCCCGCAGCGCGGTTGATCGCCGACAGGTGCTGTGTCAGCGGCCGGGTGTTGGCCTCGATGGCCTCCAACCCCTCGGCCAACTGCCACAGGTGGCGGCTGGTACGGCGCAGCGAGGCGATGATCGCGAGCAGGTACCCTGCCACCACCACGACCACCAGGGCCAGCGTGACGATCGTCAGCCAGATCAGCACCGTCATCGCCGACCCCCCTCCAGCCTCTGCCGGCCCAGCGCCTGCTCGATGGCGCCGGCGCTCCGCGCGATGGCGTCGGCACCGGCCAGCATCTGCGTCGCCACGGCGATAGTGGTCTGCAGCGCCGAGACCGCCGCGGTGTTCCGCGCGATGCCGGCGCCGGCGGCCAGCGTGTCAGCGGCGTAGCGCTCGATGGCGCGCGCGGCCCGCAGTACACGGTGGAGCAGGTACCACACCGTCGGCAGCACGACCACGGCCGCGACGACCAGCGTGATCCACCAGATGACCAAAACCGCGCCCATCACGACCGCCCTCCCAGCGCCCGCGCGGTGGCATCCAGGTGCCCGGCCACGGCCTTCAAGCCTGACAGCAGCGCCGAGGTGCCCTCGTTGAACCGGGTCACCTGCGGCGCCAGCATGCCGGTCTCCGTCTCGATGGCGCGCACGCCCATGCGGATCTTCGCCAGATAACTCGTCGGCGAGCCGCCGATCGCGTCCAGCGTGCGGACGATGCCGATGAGATAGGCGATCAGGACCGCGGCGAAGACGACCACGGTCACCGCCGACAGGAGCGCGAGCCAGACCATCAGGCCGTCCCTCCCCCGTGGCGAACGGCCTCCGCGATGCGCGCGCTGGCCTGCGCCACCGCCCCGGCCTCCGCCAGGATGCCGCCCAGGACGTAGTTCGTGCGGTCGAGCATCGCGATATGCACCGTGTTGTTGGCCACGCGTTGGCCGTCGGTCCAGATGTCCGATGCGACCTTCAAGATCAGGCGGGCGGTGTTGAGGATGGCCTGCAGCAGCAACGCCACGACCACCGTGACGACGAGGCCCAGCAGGATGGAGACGCTCCACACCAGGGAGACGGTCTGCGCGCTCGGAGCCACTACCATGGCCGCCCCTCCTAGGCTCGCGGCCCCGCCGGTGCCTGCAGCGCCTCGGCGATCTCCTCCGCGTGCCTGCGGATGGACTTCGCCGTCTCACGCAGGTCGAAGGCGACCGCGTTCGTGCTCTCGAGCGTCCAGATGACCTGCGTGTGCTCCGCGATCTTCCCCACGGCCTGATGGCACCGCAGGGCGGCCCGCGCGATCCTGCGCGCCGTGACCATCACTGCGATGAGCAGCGCGGCCACGACGGCGACGAGCACCCCGGCGATGCCGAGGATCAGGTACCACTGGCTCAGCAGCTCGGCGTCGGTCACGCGTGACCCTCCCGCTTGCGATGCTTCTGATAGGGCACCTCGTAGCCGCCCGGGTACATCTCTTCGGGCCTAGTACGGCCCGGCCGCTCCGCAGCGTGGAACTGCCACTTCTCGTAGAAGAAGTGGATGAGCCGCTGCAGCGCCGACGGCTCCGTGACGTGACCCCAGCCGCTGGGGACAGCGCCCGCCTCGTCCCAGCGCGGCTCACGGTTCTGGAACTGCATCGAAATCCGACGCAACGGCCGGATGAACACGCCGGTGACCATGGCGGGCTTCGTGGAGAGGACCGCGCCCGGGGGGGTCTGATAGAAGGGCGAGAATCGGTCCGGGAACCCCGGCATCGTGCACCCGATGCAGACGCCCCCGACGCTCATGCAGCCGCCCATGTGGTTGATGGCACCGCGGCTGGTGATGTTGCACTGGACCACCGGCCCCCAACACCCGATCTCGACCAGACACTCCTTGTCGCCGTAGCGCTGTGCGAACGACCCTTCCTCGTAGTATCCGGCGCGCACGCACTGCCGGTGGACGGTCTCGCGGAACAGCCACGCCGGCCGCCCCAGTTCGTCGAACTCGGGCAGAGGCCCCAGCCCCTGCAGGAAGAGCAGGACCGCAGCCACGGTCTCCGTGAAGTTGTCCCCGACCGGCGAACAGCCGGGGATGTTGATGACCGGCAGGCCGAAGGCGCTGCGGAAGTCGCGGCCCAGGAAGTCCATCACGCCCATCGCGCCGGTCGGATTCCCCATCGCGGCCGGAATCCCGCCCCACGTCGCGCAGGTCCCGATGGCGATCACGGCTGCCGCCTTCGGCGCCAGGCGCTTCAGCCACTCCGAGGTGGGAATCGGCCGGCGTGTGCCGTCGGGCATCACCTCGACCCCGAGTGCGGCCCAGTAGCCGCCGGTCTCCGCGGCGACCGACTCGTCCGGCACCGACCCTTCGTAGATCACGACGAAGGGGGCGCCCAACTTGCCTTCCTCCGCCAGCCGGAAGTTCTGGACGAACTCCTCTCCGGCCTCGACCGAGAGCACCGGATGGTGCAGGATCAGCTTCGGCATCGCCGGGATGGTGCCGGTCAGCAGCCCTTCCACGCCGGGGCTGGTGGCTCCCGACACCGCGATCGTGCAGCCGTCGCACGACATCCCTGCGAGCCAGAACGCGTGCACGACCCGCAACGGCCCCAGCGGCAACTCCTGGGGCTGCGGCTTCGGCTCGCGCTCCAGCACGATCCGGGCCGTGGATTCCAGCGTCTGCTCGGGGAGCATCGTGGGGGGGCTCGTGGTGCCCATGCGTCGTTGCCTCCCGGCGACGGGTGTCGCCCGTTCAATTAGCCGGCCGCGCCACCCTCCAGCAGCGCCGCCAGGTGCGCAATCGCCTGCACCCCGTGGGCCTCGGGGGCCACGTCCAGCGGCGCCCGGCCCTGGCGGTCAGCCCCTACCAGGGCTGCGTCATAGGGAATCGTGCCCAGCAGCCGCAGCCCGTGCCTGCCGCAGAACGCGCGGACGGCTTCGGCGTCCTCTGCGCCCTGCACCTTGTTGGCCACGGCGAAGATCCGCGGCACCCCCAGCTCGGCCGCGAGGTCACAGATCTTGCGGCCGGTCTCCAGCGACTTGAAGTAGGGCTCGATGACCGCCACGATGGTGTCCACGTGGCGCGGGGTGCCGCGGCTCAGGTGCTCCAGCCCTGCCTCCATGTCGGCGACCGTTGTCGCGGTGGCGGCGCCGACCAGGGCGGCGATCAGGCTACGCACGGTAGCGTGGGTACGGCACATTCAGCCCGCCCCGGCATGGTCCACGCGGCCCATCAGCAGCAGCGTCACGTTGTCGGGCGCGCGGACACCGTACCGCCGGAAGATCTCCTCGGGAGGCGCAGCCAGCACCGCGCGCTGCACGCCTGTCTCGTCCGTCCGCTGTTCCAGGAGCGTGCGCGGCAGCGGTTGGAGCCTCTCGGCCTCGTCCGGCGGAATCCCCAGCGTGATCGCCAGGTTGGGGTTGGAATCGCCGTCTATGGCGATGACGCGGTGGCCACGGCGCGCCAGCACCCGCGCCAGCGTGCCGGCGATGGTGGTCTTCCCCGACCCACCCTTGCCGCAGACCGCGATGCGCTGGGCGCCGTCTTGATCCGTCCCCATCGTCACGATGCCTCGCACTCCGTATGCATCGTACTGGCGGACAGATTCCTCGCGCTCTGTGCAGGCAGTTCCCGACCTTCGTGCAGAGTGGGTTCGCCCATGAACGCCCCGTGCCCTGCCGGCCGCCGGGCGTGGGAGCTCGAGCCGCCTTTTGGTCGCGGGAGGGTATTAGCTCGCTAATACGACGACCATCATCTTCGCGCCTGCCACCTCATCGGGCTATAATGGTCTGGCACATGGCGAATCTGCAGATCAGCGAGAGCATCCGGCGTGCGCGGCAGGCGCGCGGGCTGACCCAGGCCGAGCTGGCTCCCCTCATCGGGGTGACCCAGGGGGCGATCTCCTCCTGGGAGCAGGGGAATGAGTCCCCCTCGTTCGTGCACATGCTGAAGCTGCTGCTCCATCTCCCCGAACTGCGCCACACCCTCGCACGGGAACAGGTTGACCTGCTGGTGCGCGTCGAGCGCGCGCTCTTCGCAGACCGCTGCACGTGTGACGACTGTTCGTGTCACACCCTGGACTCGCCCGCGCCCACCTTGCCGCCGGGCCCGCGATAGGGCAGGCCGTCTTCGTCTCCGACTGCCGCGGCCCGCGCCAGCGAAGGCGTCATCAGGATGTGCAACCCCTCCGCGATGAGGTGCAGTGCCAGGATGGTGACGGTCAACACCAGGCCCGGGAAGACGGCCAGCCACCACGCGTGCCGCATGTAGCCCTGGGCGCCCTGCAGCAGCCTCCCCCAGCTCGCCACGGCCGGATCTCCCAGGCCGAGAAAGCCCAGGCCGGCTTCCAGCAGGATCGCCCGGCCCACCTGCAGCGGCAGACCGATCAGGACGGCCGGGAACGCGCCGGGCAGCAGATGCCGCCAGAGCAGGTGGACCTCGCCTGCCCCCAATGCCCGGGCCGCCAAGGTGAACTCCCGCTGGCGCAGCGAGAGGATCTCGCTCCGCGCGACGCGCGCGATCATGGGCCAGCCCGTGACCGCAATCACCGAGATCAGGGTCCACCGTGTGCTGCCGAAGAGCGTGACCAGGAGGAGCGCGATGAGCATGCGCGGGATGATCTGGAACAGTTCGGCCAGCCGCATCAGGCCCTCGTCCCACCACCGGCCCAAGAGGCCCGCCGCGGCACCTGCGCCAAGGCCGATCGTCGCGGCCAGCAGCGCCGCCAGGACGCCGACCAGCAGGGACGTCCTGGCACCATGGGCAAGGTTGGCCCACAGGTCGCGGCCGAGTTCGTCGGTCCCGAGGGGATGCCCGCCAGACGGTGGTAAGAGCGGCGAGCCTCCGATGCGCATCGGATCCAGCGGGGCCACCGCCGAGGGGAAGCTGGCCAGCGCTGCGATGACGCCCAACATCGCGAGCCCAGCCACCAGATCGGGCGCCTGATGCACGACCCGCCTCAGGGGCCTCCGCGGCATGCAGGCCCCCACCACGGCGGGGGCCGGATTTCGGGGGCTACCCGTACGTGATCCTCGGATCGACCACCGCATAGGCGACGTCCGTCAGCAGGTTGAGCACCACCGTCCCCGCCGCAGCGACCATGATCGTCCCCATGATCAGGGGATAGTCCCGCGTCAGCGTGGCATCGAGTGCCAGCCGGCCCAGGCCGGGCCAGGCGAACACCGTCTCGGTCAGCACCGCTCCCGTGATCAGCATGCTGGCAGATCCTCCGATGACGGTGATAACGGGCAGCAGCGCGTTTCGGACCGCGTGCCCCAGCACCCGGGCCCGAGGGAGGCCCTTCGCCCGAGCGGTCAGCACATACGGCTCCGACAAGGCCTCGAGGACCTTGAGACGCATCAGCCGCGACAGCGATGCCAGGGGCTGCAGGCCCAGGGCCAGGGCGGGCAGCATCAGGTGGTGGAGCACATCGACCCACCCCGCCGCCTGCGTGCGCGGGGAGGCCATCCCCTGTGCGGGGAACCATCCAAGCCACAGGGAGAAGCAGACCACCAGCAACAGGCCGCTCCAGAAGACGGGCACCGCGGCGCCCAAGGCCGTGAAGGCCAGCAGGGCGCGATCGAGCAGGCTGCGTGGGCGTGATGCCGCCCACACGCCCAAAAGGGCGCCGCCGACCGAAGCCAGGCCGAGGGCGCTCCCGACCAGCAGCAGCGTGGCCGGGAGACGTTCCACGATCAGCCCGAGCACGGGTTGGCGCTGGTGGATCGACCGGCCGAGGTCGCCCTGCGCGACCTGCCACAGGTGGCGCAGCAACTGCTCGAAGAGCGGCCTGTCCAAGCCGAGCTGCCGGCGGACCTGCGCGTAGTGCTCCGGCGTCCCCCCTTCCCCGGCCAGGAGATAGACGGGATCCCCCGGGGCCAGGTGCATCAGGAGGAAGGAGACCGCCGCCACGGCCAGCAGCATCGGCGCGGCGGACAGCGCCCGGCGCGCAGCATAGCGCGGCACCGACATGGTCTCCCGCAGGGGGGTCACGACCTACCGCGGCGCAGCCCAGTACGCCCGCTCCGCGACGTTCCCCGTCCAGTACTGCACCGCCCGCAGGCCGCTGTGGAAGCCCACGTAGCGAAACGTCTCGACCAGCCAGAGGTACGGGAGGTCGCGGACCAGGATCTCCTGGATGGCGCGGTAGTGCCGCCCGCGCTCCTGAAGGTCAAGGGAGCCGGCTGCCAGGTCGAACAGCTGGTCGATCGCGGCATTGCGATACGACGCCCCGTTGCTGAACGGGATCGGCTGGATGTTGCTGCTGACGTACATGCGCTTGACGCCAATATCCGGGTCCGGCCCGTTGCAGTACGAGGCAAAGGCAAGATCGAAGTCCCGGCGTACGAAGACGCGCTGCGTCGCGGCAGTGAACTCCATCGGGACCACGTTGACGTCGATGCCGACGTCCCGCAGGTTGTCCCGGACGACCTCGGCGTAGCGGATCTGTGTGGTGGCTGCAGGATACGTCAGCGCGAAGCGCACCCCGCCTGCCCCGCGCGCAAAGCCGGCGTCGTCCAGCAACGCATTGGCCCGCGCCACGTCGTAGCGGACCTGCGGCAGGCCGGGGTGCTGCGCCCACCGGATCCCCCGTGAGATGGGCGCCGTCGCCACGCGCCCCTGCCCGCCGAGCACGGCGAGGACGATGAAGTCGCGGTTGATCGCATGGTACATCGCCTGCCGCACCTTCAGGTTGTCCAGTGGCGGGCGGGTCAGATTGGGGATGAGCGTGCCGATGCAGAATGAGCCGCCGGGGCCGGCCAGGGTGGGCCGCATGGTCAGGTTGCGGTTGGTGCGGAGGCGCTCCACGTCGGGCGCGGGCACCGCGTCCAGGTAATCGACCTCTCCCCGCTCCAGCGCGATCACCGCCAGCGCGGGTTGGGGCAGCACCCTGAAGGTGAGCTGATCGACGACCGGCAGGCCGGGCTTGAAGTACCGCTCGTTCTTCACCAGGGTCACCTGGGCGCCGCGGGTCCACTCCTTGAACCTGAACGGGCCCGTGCCGACGGGAGCGGCGTTGGACGGATTCTGGAGGATGTCCGTCCCCTCGTACAGATGCCGCGGCAGGATGGGCGCTTCGGTGACGTCCGCGCGCTGCACGAGCGCGCCGAAGGGCCGGTGGAACCGGAAGACGACGGTGCCCGGATCAGGGGTCTCCACGGCGGCCAGGACGCCTTCCAGGCCGGCCCGCGTGCGGGCGTGGTATTTCAGCAGCACCTGCTCGTAGGTAAACTTCACGTCAGCCGACGTCAGCGGGCGTCCGTCGTGCCAGCGAACGCCGCGCACCAGCGTGAACGTGTAGGCGCGGCCATCAGGCGAGACCGTCCAGCGCTCCGCTAGGTCCGGCGTCGGATTCAACTGTTCGTCGAGCTGGACAAGCCCGTTGAAGATCGAATCGGCGACGGTGTGCGCTGCCGCGGCCGTCGTGATGCCCCCGTTCAGCGTCCCGGGGTCGGTGGCGGCGCGGACGACGAGCGTGCCGCCGTACCGGGCGGGCGGCGCGGTCCCCGCATGCGCCGCCAGGGCTGCGGCAGCCAGCAGTCCGATGAGCAGCGACACCGTTTTGGCCCCGCGCCGACGCCGGACACCGTGGGGCCCGCGCAACTGCATCGCCGGACGCGGCTGGCGATCTCTCATGCGTGCTCCCCCCAATTCGGGATATCAGCGCGCTAATATCGCTCGGCCAAAAAAGCCGCACCTTGGATCGAAGCCGTCTGGATGCCAGGTACGGCCCTCAGCGCCTTGGCGCAGGGAGGGCCCCGAAGAGCTTCTCCAGCGCCAGGCCGATCGCCAGAAGTCTGCGATCGCTCCCGGCGGGCCCGTCGAGCTCCATGCCCACGGGAAGGCCCGACTGCGTCATCCCGATCGGAATGGAGAGCCCCGGAATGCCTGCGTTGCTGCCCGGATCCGTGTTACGGATGAACGTCACGAACGTGGGTACCTTCTTGTCGTTGAGCACGGTTTCGTTGTCGTCGCCGATCGGCGCGGCGGGAAGTGGCGTGGTGGGGAACACGATCGCTGCGACCCGCTGCGATGCGAAGTAGTTCGCGTAGGCCGCCTTGAGTTTGGGGCGGTAGACTTTGATGGCCTGCTCGTATACCTTCCGTGGTACGCTGGGTGGCTTGCCGGCTGCGAGCGCGTCGAACAGACCTTTCACGTCTGGGCTGGCGACTTGCGCGGCGACGCCCCTGAAGTCGAGCGGGATGCCGTACCTCTTGAGGTACTTGGGGAGGTCCACCGTCACCTCGTAGAGGGCGATGGGGAAGCTCACCTTGCGATTCAGATCGGCGAGGTCGGGGATATCGGCCTGGACGAGCACGATCCCGGCCTCTTTCATCTTCGCCAGCGCCGCTTCCATCAGCCGCTGCGTCGCGGCGTCGAGATTGTCGTAGAAGTACTTTCGCGGCACGCCGATGCGTAGCCCTTTCAGCGACGCGGGCCTGACGCGCCCCTTCACTCCGCTGATCACGGCATCGAGGAGCACCACGTCCGCGACCGAGCGCGCCATAAGCCCGGCAGTGTCGCGCGTGTGCGCGATGGGCGTGATGCCCTCCTGGGGATAGCGACCGAGGGTCGGGCGAAGGCCAACGATGCCGTTCACCGCGGAAGGGATGCGCACGGACCCGCCAGTGTCGGTGCCGAGGCCCGCGGGCACCAGGCGCGCGGCGATCGCGGCTCCGGTGCCGCCGGAGGAGCCTCCGGCGATGCGCGTCGGCTCGTAGGGGTTGCCCACCGCGCCGAAAGCGGCGTTGTTGCTCGTGATGCCGAAGGCGAGTTCGTGCATGTTGGTCTTGCCGAGTACGATCGCGCCGGCATCGATCAGCTTCTTCACCACCGGGGCGTGGGCACGGGGCACGAACCTCCTGAGCGCGGGTGTCCCTGCGGTGTTTGGAAGCCCTGCGACGTGAATGTTGTCCTTCACGACGATCGGCACACCGTGCAGCGGCCCCTTCCACTTCTTCGCTTTGGCCAGGGCGTCGGCCTCGCGGGCCGCCTTGATTGCGCCTTTCTCGTCGAGCGTGATGAAGGCATTCAGATTCTTGGTGGCCTTGGCCCGTTCGATGAGCGCAGTGACAAGCGCTTCGCTCGAGAGTTCCCCCGAGCGGACCTTCGCGGCTATCTCGGTAGCGGTAAGCGACGTGGGCCCGTTCTGCGCCCGCGCGGCGCTCGGCGCAAAGATCATCAGCACAGCGAGGACGACAGCGGAAGATACTTTCATCGACAGCCTCCCGTGCCCGCCGAGACGATAGCAATCGCATAACCTCCGTCGGACGATGGCCGAAGTTCCCTTCGGCGGAGCCCTGACGAAGACCTGCATCGACTCCAGGCCATGGTAGACAGCACCCTGCGGGAGACCGTAGGCGAGGCTGATGAGTTGCACAGACAGGACACGAGCCAAAACCCGCGTCCTGTCTGCCTCCTATATGGTAGCGGGGGGAGGATTTGAACCTCCGACCTTCGGGTTATGAGCCCGACGAGCTACCAGACTGCTCCACCCCGCGTCGCACATAGTATCCTATCAATCCGCCGCGGCAGTGTCAACGCCACCGACGCGGGGCGGCGGCCGGCAGCGGCGCGTTCCACCCTCCCGACAAGGGGTCGCATCCTGCGCCGCCCAACTTCTCCACGGGTCCACGGGTTCCACGACCTGCATGCGCGCCACGCCGATCTGGACCCCGGGAGCGAAACGACGAGCCGTCGGAGGAGCGCAGTGATCGCCGATCTGGTCATCCGCGGGGGAACGCTGGTCACATCGGCAGGCGAGCGCCGCGGCGCCCTAGCCATCGCCGGGGGGCGCATCGCAGCCGTGGACCGCGACGACGCCATGCCCGAGGCGCGCGCGACGCTGGACGCTGCGGGCCTGCACGTGCTGCCGGGGATCATCGACACCCACGTCCACCTGCGCGACCCGGGCAGGATCGAGCGGGAAGACTGGCTGTCGGGCACCCGCGCAGCGGCCGCGGGCGGCATCACGACGATCCTGGAGATGCCCCTGGCGATTCCTCCGGTGCACAGCGCGGCGATCCTGACGGCGCGGGCCGCCCACGTGCAGCCCCGCTCGATGGTGGACTTCGCCCTCTACGGCGCCGCCAGCGGCGACAACCTCGGCGAGATCGAGGCGATGGCCGACGCCGGGGCGGTGGCCTTCAAGACGTTTCGCACGCGCGCGCCGGCCGGGCGCGAGCACGAGTTCGCCGGCATCTGCTGCCCGGACGCGGGACAGATGCTGCAGGTGATGGCACGCACGGCGCGCACCGGGCTGCTGCACGCGGTCCACGCAGAAGAGCAGCAGATCCTCGACGCGGCCGAGGCGCGCGTGCGCGCCGCGGGCCGCCACGACGGCCGGGCGCACGCCCTGGCGCGGCCCGAGGCCGCGGAGGCCGCATCCGTGGCGCAGTGCATCGCCCTGGCGGAGGCGACGGGCGCGCGGCTGCAGATCGCGCACATCAGCGCCGCCGCAGCCCTGGCGTGGGTGGCGCGGGCCAAGGACGCCGGGCTGCCAGTCACCGCCGAGACGTGCCCCCACTACCTGGTGTTCACCGAGGATGCCCTGGCCCAGTGGGGGCCGTGTGCCAAGTGCAACCCGCCCCTGCGGCCGCTGGAGACGCAGCAGCGGCTGTGGGAAGCGGTCAGAGCCGGGGTCATCGACGTGCTGGGTACCGACCACGCGCCCTACCTGCCCGAGGAGAAGGCGCCCTACGTCGACAACATCTGGGGCGCCGCGGCCGGCCTGCCCGGGCTGGAGGAGTTCGCCCCGCTGCTGCTGACCGCGGTCGCCCGCGGCCACCTGGATCTGCCGCGGCTGGTCCGCCTCACCAGCGAGAACCCGGCGCGGCTGTTCGGCCTCTGGCCGCGCAAGGGCGCGCTCGCCCCCGGCGCCGATGCCGACGTCGTGCTGGTGGACCTGCGGGCGGAGTGGGTGCACGACCACCGCGCGCTCTTCACGAAGGCCCGTGAGGTGGCCGTGCTCTACGACGGGCTGCGCCTGCGCGGCCGGCCGGTGGCGACGGTGGTCCGCGGGCGCGTGGTCATGCGCGACGGGCAGGTGGTCGGCGAGCCCGGCTGGGGGCAGTGGGTGCGGCCGCACGGGTAGCCTGTGCCGCAGCGCCGCGGGCTGTGGCGGCGCTGCGGTCAGCAGGGACCCGAGCAGCGGGCCGGTAATCCCCCGGCGATGAGCGCGCGCCTCTACGTGGGCACCTCGGGGTTCAGCTACCCCCAATGGCGCGGGACGTTCTACCCTGCCGACCTGCCCCCCGACCAGATGCTGGCGTTCTACAGCCGGGCCTTCACCACGGTCGAACTCAACACCACCTTCTACCGGTTCCCGCGCCTGGCACAGGTCGACGAGTGGCGGCGGGCGACGCCAGAGGGGTTTCGTTTCAGCGTCAAGGCGCACCGGAACATCACCCACCTCAAGCGGCTGCGCGACGTGGACGACCTGGTGAGCGTGCAGCTGGAGCGGGCGCGGCGGCTAGGCGACCGGCTGGGCCCGCTGCTCGTGCAGCTGCCGCCGTCGCTGCGCCGCGACGTGGGCCTGCTGCGCACGTTCCTGGCGCTCTTCCCGCCCATGGCGCTGGCGGTGGAGTTCCGCCACGCGTCCTGGCATGCGGAAGAGGTGTACACGGCGCTCGCCGAGTCCCGCGCGGCGCTGGTCGTCATGGAGTCGGACGAAGACCCCCCCGTGCTGCGCTTCGTGGGGCCGTTCGTCTACCTGCGCCTGCACCGGTCGGCCTACGGCCCCGAGGCGATGGCCACGTGGGCGGCGCGCGCACGCGACCTGCTCGCCCAGGGGCGGGACGTCTACGCCTACTTCACCCACGAGGACGGCGCGCCGGCGCCCGCCTACGCGCAGACACTGGCGCGGCTGGTGGCGGGCACACCGGAACCCGACGGCGGCAGCACGCGTAGAATGGGCAGGACGAGCGGGGCGTGCTGCTAGGACCACAGCGCCCGGACATGGCAGGGCGTCCCGGCAGGCTGATCTCGGTGAAGGAGGGACTCATGCGCACCACGCGGATCGTGGCGGCCCTGGTGGCCGCGGCGCTGTTCACCGCCGGCGTGACCGCCGGCGCGTCCGCCCAGGACCTCTTCGGCATCCTCAAGACCCTCGGCGTCGGCTACGCCGTGCGCCAGTTCGCGCCACAGATCAACAACTTCATCAACGACCTGCTGCAGAACCGCGGCGTAGCCGTGCGGCAGCAGACGAAGGTCGTGCCCATCTTGAGCATCGCCATCGGCGTGGGCAACCCGGGCGGCGCGTACGTCGGTGCCGCACAGGTCTCGGGGCCGGCCTCGGCGGTCAACCGGGTCCAGGCCGTGGCCCTGCTCGAGGCCGACTTTCAGACGGCGTTCCGCATCAAGGCCTACGTGCCCGTCGACAACCTGAAACCCTGGGAAGCGTTCCGGCGCGTGCCGGGCGTGGGCGTGTCGGCTATCGTGGACATCCGCATCTAGCGGGTCGCCGTCACTCGTGGAGGAACGACGGAGGCGGCGTCGGTCCCCAGCGGTTCACCGTGTGCAGGCGCTGCGCGGGATCCCACCGACCCGGCCGGTACGCTGCCTCGTCGTCGATCCGCTGCAGCTCGCAGAAGATCTCCCAGCGCACGCCCCAGGGGTCGCGGAGGTAGACGAAGATGTTGCCGCCGGGACCATGCCGGCCGGGGCCGAACTCGATACGGGTGCCCGTCTCGATGCAGTGATCGCCCAGGCGGCGGATCGCATCCCACGAGGCGGCTTCGAACGCGATGTGGTGGGTGCCGGCGGCCCCGGCGCGGACGAAGGCGATCGTGTGGTGGTCGCGGTTGCACCGCAACCAGACGAACTCCTCCCCCATCTGGTCGGACACCCGGAAGCCGAGCATGTCCTGCCACCACCGCGCCACCCGCGCAGGGTCAGGGCTGCGCCGGGTCACGTGCCCCAGGCGTAGCAGCTCAAAGGGCGCCGCACCCGCGGGCCGCGGGACCGCCGGGGCCGGCGGCCCCAGCTCGACCCCCAGGCCGTCGGGATCGCGCACCCACAGCCCGGGCCCACCCGCGCCGCCCGCGGGGTGCGGTCCCTCGACGGCGTGGCCCTGCGCGTGCAGCGTCCCGACGGCCGTTGCCAGCGCCGCAGTGTCGAGCGCCAGCGCGACCGCCTCGAGGGCGGGCGTGCTGCCGGGGACCAGCAGCAGTTCGCCGTCGGGCACCGCCACCGCGGCGGCCGGGCGGCAGCTCAGGCGCACCGCGCCGCCGGCGCCGCGGCCCGTGAGCCCCAGGCCGAGCACGCGCTGGTAGAACGCCGCCGCGGCCTCGGGATCGGGCACCCGCAGCACCACCCGCGCCAGGTGCATTCAGCCGTCTCGCCGCCGCGTCGCGCGCAGCGCGCCCGCCAGCAGCGCGCGCGTCGTCTGCAGGTGCTGGCGCAACTCGTCCTGCGCCCGGGTGACGTCACCGGCGCGGGCGGCGGCGACCAGCCGGCGGTGCTCGGCGTTGGCCTCGCGGTTGCGGCGCACGCTGCGGCCGCCGGCCCAGAAGTGGCGCGCCACCTGCCGGCGCAGCTGGCCGATGAGCCGGCAGACGAACTCCTTGCCCGACGGGCGGTACAGGGCGTCGTGGAACTGGTCGTTCAGACGCATCCAGCGGCGGTGGTCACTCTCCCGGTCCATGGCAGCGACCAGTGCCTCCAGCGCCGAGAGCTCGGCGGGGGTCATCCGGGGCACAGCGGCCGCCAGCGCCATCGTCTCCAGAGCGATCCGCACGTCGAAGATCTCGTCGAGCAGCGTCGGCGTCAGGGCGGCCACCACCGTGCGGCGGTGCGGAGGAGAGACCACCAGCCCCTCGGCCTCCAGCCGCCGGAGCGCTTCGCGCACGGGCACGCGGCTCACGCCGAACTGCCGCGCGAGTTCCACCTGGTTGAGCACCTCGCCGGCCTGGAGCATGCCCGTGACGATGGCGTCGCGGAGGACGTCGGCCACGATCTCCGTGGTGCTGCGCCGGCCGTCCATGGCGCGCCCGGCCAGGGTGCGGAGGTCGGCCAGGGCCGACGAGCCCTCCGTCCGACGGCGGGGCGCGGGAGCGCGCGAGCGACGAGGCATCTGCATACAGTTAGACAAGAGGCCGCGCCAGCGTCAAGGGGATGGGCCGGCGTCGCGCCCGCTCAGTCCAGCTTCTTCTGGAAGCGCGCCACGCTCACCGCGAAGAAGAGCGCGCCCAGGGCGAACATGGGCAGAATCTGGTCCCACAGGTGCGCCAGGCCCACGCCCTTGAGGATCACGCCACGGACGATCACCAGGAAGTAGGTGATGGGCAGCCCGTAGGAGAGCCACTGCAGGAACTCGGGCATCCCTTCCCGCGGGAACATGAACCCCGAGATGATGATGGTGGGCAGCAGGATGAAAAACGACGCCTGCATGGCCTGGCGCTGCGTGCGCGAGACCGTGGAGACGAAGATCCCCAGGCCGAGGCTGGAGAAGTAGAAGCACAGCGTCACCAGGTAGAGGAGGGCCAGACTGCCGCGGATCGGCACCTGGAACCAGTAGGCGGCGAGCAGCAGGGCCAGCGTGAGGTCGGCGTAGCCCACGACGACGTAGGGCAGGATCTTCCCCAACATCAGCTCCCCGCGCCGGATCGGCGTCACCACCAGCTGCTCGATGGTACCCAGCTCGCGCTCGCGCACGATGGCGATGGCGGTGAGGCTCAGGGTGATGTTCTGCAGCACCACCGCCAGCAGGCCGGGCACCATGAAGTTGGCGCTGCGCAGGTCGGGGTTGTACCAGGCGCGGGTCCGCACCTCCACGGGGGCCCGGAGGCCGGATCCGCCCAGCTGCCGGCTGACGATCTCCAGCGACGCCGCCCGTCCAAGCGCCTCGGCGGTGCCGAGCGCGCTGCTGGCGACCAGCGGGTCGGAGGCGTCGACGATGACCTGGACGCGGGCGCCCAGACCGCGCTGCGCGCGCGTGGCGAAGTCGGGCGGCACGACGATGACGACACGGGCCCGCCCCCGCTGGACGAGCTCCTCCGCATCGGCGAGCCGGTCGAGGTGGTAGCGGGGCGTGTAGTAGCGCGTGTTGGCGAAGCGCTGCAGCAGCGCCCGGCTCTCGGGCGTGCGCGAGTGGTCGACGACGGCGGTCGGCAGGTTCTGCACGTCGGTGGAGATGGCATACCCGAACAGGAGCAGCTGGATCACGGGGAGCAGCAGGGCCATGCCCAGCGTGCGCGGATCGCGCACGAGCTGGATGAACTCCTTCATGACGATGGCACCCAGCCG
This sequence comes from Candidatus Fervidifonticultor secundus, assembly GCA_031459385.1. Classification (GTDB taxonomy): domain Bacteria; phylum Sysuimicrobiota; class Sysuimicrobiia; order Sysuimicrobiales; family Humicultoraceae; genus Fervidifonticultor; species Fervidifonticultor secundus. Next base: position 31,502 of record JAVKIP010000003.1, read on the forward strand.
TCGGATCACGGCCCCGCCTCCGCTGCCCCTGCCACCGGGGGCGCATCCTGTCCGCCTGCGACCAGGGCCACGAAGACGTCCTCCAGCGTGGGCGCCTGTGGCACGATGGCGCGGACCCGCACGCCGGCGGCCGCGAGGGCATCGGCCAGGGCGGGCGCCGCCCGGGCGGGCTCGGCGACCCGCGCGTGGATGGCGGTGCCGTAGAGCGCCGCCTCCGCGACCAGCGGGGACGCGCGCACGACCTCCAGGGCGGGCATCCACGGCTCGGCCTCGACGCGCAGCAGCGCGCCCGGCAGGTGACGTCGCTTCATCTCGCCCGGGGCGCCCTCGGCCACGATGCGGCCGCCATAGATGAAGGCCACCCGGTCGCAGTGCTCGGCCTCGTCCATGTAGTGGGTGGTGACCATGACCGTCGTGCCGTCCTCCGCGAACCGGTAGATCAGGTCCCAGAACTGCCGCCGCGACAGCGGGTCCACGCCTGCGGTCGGCTCGTCCAGCAGCAGCAGGTCGGGTCGGTGGAGGATGGCGCAGCCCATCGCCAGGCGCTGCCGCCAGCCGCCGGAGAGCGTGGAGACCAAGTCCCGCTCGCGGCCGCGCAGCCCCGCCATCGCGATCCAGTCGTGCACCTTGCGGCGGCGCGTGGCGGGGTCCAGCCCGTACACGCGCGCGTAGAACTCCAGCTGCTCGACGACGGTCAGGTCGCCGTAGAGGCTGGCGCGCTGGCTCATGTAGCCGATGCGGGGGCGGAGGCGCTCGGGCTCACGCGCGGGGTCGAGCCCCAGCACCCGGACCTCTCCCTCCGAGCGGTCCAGAATGCCGCACAGCATGCGGATCGTCGTGGACTTGCCCGCGCCGTTCGGGCCCAGGAACCCGAAGACCTCGCCCCGCCGGATCTCCAGGTCGATGTGGTCCACGGCCACGAAGGCACCGAAGCGCCGCGTCAGCCCCCTGGCCGCGACGGCTGGCTCGCTCACGGGCGACCTCCTGCCTGCGCGGGCGCGCCAGCCAGCAGCGCGATGAAGACGTCCTCCAGCGACGGCGTCGCGCGTTCCACCGCCGCAACGGTGACGCCCTGCGCCTCCAGCGCCGCCCGCACCCGCGGCGCGGCGGTGGAGGCGTCGGGCACGGCGAGGTGCAGCGCGTCGCCGAAGATGCTGCCCGTGCGCACCTCGGGCAGCGCGCGGGCTGCGGCCAGCGCCCGGCGCCGCGGCTCGGCCCGGACCTCCAGGATCTCGCAGGGGACCTGGGCCTTCATGGCGGCCGGCGTGTCGACCCCCAGCAGCCGGCCGCCGTACATGAAGCCGATGCGCGTGCACCGATCGGCTTCATCCATGTACGGCGTCGCCACCAGCACGGTCGTGCCCCGCCGGTTCAGGTCGTAGAGCAGCCCCCAGAACTCGCGGCGCGACACCGGGTCCACGCCGGTGGTCGGCTCGTCGAGCAGCAAGAGTTCGGGTTCGTGCAGCAGCGCGCAGGCCAGCGCCAGTTTCTGCCGCATGCCGCCCGACAGGTGCTCGGCCAGCGTGCGGGCGAACGGTTCCAGGCGCGCGAAGGCCAGCAGGCGCTGGAAGCGGTCAGCCATGGCGCGGGGCGGCACCTGGTAGGCCTCGGCGAAGAAGCGCAGGTTCTCGATGACGCTGAGGTCGCGGTAGAGCGCGAACGTCTGGGGCATGTACCCCAGGCGCTGCCGCACCGCTTCAGGCTCCGCGGCCAGGTCCACGCCGTCGATCCGGACCCGCCCCGCGGTCGGATCGAGCACGCCGGCCAGCATGCGGACCAGCGTGGTCTTGCCGGCGCCGTCAGGTCCGACCAGACCGAACACCTCCCCCTGCGTCACCTGCAGATCCAGGCCCTCGACGGCCGTGGTCGTGCCGAAGACGCGGGTGAGCCCGGCGGCCTCGATGGCCGGCGGCCCGCTGGACGGCGCACGGGGTCGGCCGGGGACCAGGGGCGCAGAGGTCACGAGGTGCGCCGCGGGCGCCGCCGCGCCCTACGGCAGCGGAGCCAGGGCGATCCGGGCATCGGCAGGCATCCCCGGCTTCAGCAGCCCCGCGGGGTTCTCCAGCGTGATGCGCACGCCGAAGACGAGCTTCACGCGTTCCTCTCGGGTCTGCACGTTGCGGGGCGTGAACTCTGCCTGGTCGGCGATCTCGGACACGGTTCCGGCGAACGGCCGCCCGGGGAACGCGTCCACGAAGACCTGAGCTGGAGCCCCGGGCCGCAGGCGGCCCAGCTGCGCCTCGGGCACGAAGACGCGCAGCCAGACGCGGCGCAGGTCGGCCACCGACAGCAGCGATGTCCCCGCGGCCACGACCTCGCCCGGCTCCACGGCCCGCGCCAGCACCACGCCGTCGATGGGCGAGCGGAGCACGGCGTTGGCGCGCAGCGCCCGGGTATAGCGCAGAGCGGCCTCCGCGCTGGTGACGGCCGCCTGCGCGGCCGCCACTTCCTGCTGGCGCTGCGCGACCAGATCCCGGCCGCTGCGGGCCCCGGCGGCCGCGGCCGCGGCCTGCGCCTGCCGCGCCTGGGCGATCGCGACATCCTGGCGGCGGATCGCGATCTGCCGGCGGATCGCCTCGGCCAGTGCCAGGGCCGCCCGCGCCTGTTCGACCTGCTGCGCTGCGACAGCCTCCTGCGCGGCGGCGGCCTGCTCCTGGGCCGCGAGCGCCTCGACCGTCGCGCGGGCCGCGTCTGTGGCCTGCGCCGCGACCGCGCCCTCGCGGAAGAGCGCCTGCGCGCGGGCGAGGTCTCCCCGGCCCTTCTCCAGATTCGCGCGCACGGCCTCCCGGGTGGCGCGCGCCGCCGCCTGCGCCGCCTCGGCGGCGGCTACCGCGGCCCGCGCCTGGGCCACCTGCTGCCGGGCCTGATCCTCCTGCAGGCGCAGCGCCTCGCTGGCCTGCGGCACCTGCGCCGCCGCCGCCTGCGCGGCTGCTTCCGCCTGGGCCAGCGCTGCGGCGGCCTGCGTACGCTGGGCGCGCAGCGCCGCCTGCGCCTGCGCGAGCCGCGTGCGAGCCGCGGCGACGCCTGCGTCGGCCTGGGCGACCTGCGCGTCGAGTTCGGCGGCGTCGAAGCGCACCAGCACCTGGCCGGCACGCACGCGGTCGCCGGCATCCACCAGGACCTCGGACACGCGGCCAGCGATCTTGCCCGCGATCTGGACCTGCGTGGCCTCGATCGTCCCCGACCCCTCCACGTACGGCGCATGGGCCGCGCGCCGGTCCTCCAGCGCCCGGCTGCCGGTGTAGACGGCCGCCGCGGCCAGGAGCGCCACGGACACGATCGGCATGCGACGGTGTCCTGCGCGGATCATGCCCGTCTCTACTCCACCGGGCCGCCGACGGCGCGCTCCAGCTGCGCCCGTGCCATGTTGACGTTGAACAGCGCCTGGATGCGGCTCGCCTCGGCCTGTGAGAGCGCCGCCTGGGCCGTGATGACCTCGAGGTTGGTCGACACACCGGCGGCGAACCGGACATTGGCGATGCGCAGCCCCTCCTGCCCCTGCTGCACGCCGACGTCGGCCGCCGCCAGTTCCTCCATGGCCGCCGCCAGGGTCAACAGCGCGCGGCGCACGTCGAGCTCGATGCCCTGCCGCAGCTGCACTTCGGCGGCCTGCAGTTGCGCCACGCGCGCCTCGGCTTCGCGGATGCGCTGCGCGGTCAAGCCGCCGTCGAACAGGGGCACCGTCGCGGCCAGCGTCAGGCTCCATCCGAGCACCGCTGCCGACGACCCGAGCCCTGCGCTGGTGGCGTTCCCCCACGTGGGCCCGCCGGAGAGGACCAGCGCCGGGCGTGCGCCAGCGCGGGCCACTTCGATGGCGGCGGTGGCCGCCGCGATGCGCGCGCGGTGTTCGGCCAGCTCGGGACGCGCGTCCAGGGCGCGGCGCAGCAGGACGGCGAGGTCGGTGCGCACGGCGGCGAAGGTCATGCGCTCCCCGGGCTGCAGCGGCGCGTCCATGGGCTGGCCCACGAGGGCCGCCAGCGCGTGCTGCGCCAGGGCCAGCGCGTTGCGCGCGCGGATGAGGCCCTGGCGCGCGCTGGCGACGTTCACCTCGGCCTGGACCTCGTCGAAGCGCGGCGAGGTGCCGGCCGCCACACGCGCGCGGGCCACGCGCAGGTTCTCCTCGGCGGCGGCCAGCGTCCGCTGCGCGCCCTCGACCCCCGCCTGGGCCAGGAGGACCTGGTAGTAGGCCTGCCTGGCGTCCAGGATCAGCTGCTGCTTGGCGCGCTCGAGGGCCGCCTCGGCGCCCTGGAGGTTGGCGCGCGCCAGGGCCACCTGCGCCTCGATGCGGCCACCGGTGTGCAGCGGGTACTGGAACGTGAGCGCGGTCGTGTAGAGGTCGGGGGTGGGCGGCGGCAGCGGAATGGTGATCGGCGTGGACACGCCGGGCACGGTGCCGCCCGGGATCACGATGGCGCCGCCCTCCCGGTCGTTGATGCGGGTGTACGACCCGGTCAGCACCAGCGTGCCGCTCCGAAGGGCTTCGGCCTGGGCCAGCTGCGTGCGGGCCACCGTGACCTCGAACGCTGCCGCGCGCAGGGCCGGGCTGTGCTGCGCGGCCAGCGTCAAGACCTCGGCCAGCGTGATCGGCCGGGCGACCTGCGCCCGCACTCCCGGCGACGGGATCAGCACCGCGGCCAGCAGCACTGCGACACCCGCGGGCCCGATCCCCCGCGCGGCGCGACGTGGCATCATCGGCGTGACCTCCTCCCAGACGTGGTGACCCCGCCCGCCAGCCGCCTCTGCGGGGCCAGCACGCCGTAGAGGAACAGCCGGGCGACCTCCCGCGCCAGGAGGCTGTCGTCGTGCGGCAGCAGCCGGCGGCCGAGCAGGACCTCGCTCAAGGCCAGCATGCCCAGCATCGCCGGGAACGCCCGCGCGGCGATCGCCGGTGAGAACCCGGCGCGGTAGAGGCCCCGTGCCTGGCCGGCGCGCAGGTGCGGCTCCAGCAGCCCCGCCACCGCAGTGGGCATCAGGCGCATGTAGGCCTCACGGGCGCGAGGACTGAGGTACGGCAGGGCCGAGAAGAACACCTTGAGGAACCGCACGTGCGCCCGCACCCGGTCCAGGATGACCCGCCCGGCGCGGGTGAGCACGCGTTCGGCCGCGACGGCGTCGTGCGCCTCGGGCAGCCGGGTCGCCAGATCGTCGAGGACCGCGCCGGCCAGGTGCCGCGGGATGCCGATGAGCAACTCTTCCTTGCTGTGGAAGTAGTTGTAGATCGTGCCTTCAGCTACGCCAGCGTCGCGCGCGATGGCCTCGATGGTGGCGGCGGCGTACCCTCGCGCTGCGAAGACGCGCGCCGCGGCGTCCAGGATCTGCCGCCGGCGTTCCTCGGACAGCGCGGCCCGGCCGGTGGCCGTCAGGCGCGGCATCGCCGGCACCGATCGATGAATGAGTACTCACTCATAATGGGCGATCCATAGAATACCGCCGGGAGGTCGGGCTGTCAACGGGCGGGGCCGGGCTCAGCGCCAGCGCGCCAGGCCGGGGTCGTGGGCCAGCATCCAGGCCTCGTTGAACCGCCAGGGTGACAGCGCCTCGGGCCGTACGACGACCCGGGTGCTGGTCCAGACCACCTCTTCCCGCGGCTGTGGCCGGCCGTCGGGCAGGTGGCGCCACGTGAGATCGCGGACGAGGAACCAGACGAAGTGCAGGTAGGACGACGCCACCACCTCGCAGACGTCCATGACCCCGGCGTCGAACACGCCCACCGGCGACTCGCCGTACGGGTCGGTGCGGTCCAGGAGCAGCACGTAGGGGTTGCCCGCGCCGTCGTTCCCCACCTCCACGAACTCCTGGGCCCACCCCAGCGGTCCCCAGTAGGCGCGCGCCTGGCGCGTCGCGAACACCAGATCCAGCGCCGACTGCACCGGGGGCACGCCGTGCAGCGGATCGGTGATCAGGAAGCCGCCGTTGAACGTGGTGAGCACCGTCCGCATCGACCGCGGCAGCCGCACGCCCAGCTCGCGCTCGGCGCGCCGGATGTCGCGGTCGGCCGCCGGGGGGTTCAGCCGTACCACGCCCGGGCCGAAATACCCCAGTTCAGCCCAGATCTCATCCAGGGTCAAAGCCGCTCCCCTGCGCTGCGCCCCGCGCCCTCAAGGTAGGCGCGGATCCACCGGCTCGGGTGCACGACGGCGTCACCCGAAGGTCCCGCTCCGGCATAGGTGACGAGCGCCAGGTAGCGCTCGACCAGCTTCTCGGCGGGCTGCTCCGCTTCTACTAATACCCCAATGCCGGCGACTTCAGCCCGGAACTCGCGCATGAGGTCGTAGACGCCCCGCGCGGTGCCCCCGCCGCGGAGGAAGTCGTCGATGAACAGCACCCGGGCGCCCGGGGGCACGGCGCGCAGGGGCAGGGTCATGGACTGCACCAGGCGCGAGGAGCCCGAGACGTAGTTGACGCTGACCGACGGGCCCTCGGTCACCCGGCCGTCGCGCCGCGCGGTGAGCAGGGGCACGTGGAACGCCCGCGCGGTCATCAGCGCCAACGGAATGCCCTTCACCTCCATGGTCAGGACGGCGTCGGGCCGGGTGTCTGCGAAGAGCGTGGCGAAGACCTCGCCGAGGTCGGCCACGAGCCAGGGCAGCGCCAGCAGGTCGCTGGTGTAGAGGAAGCCGCCCGGCAGCACGCGGCCGGGCTCCCGCAGGCGCGCGCAGAGCTCTTCCACCAGCGCGCCGACCTGGGCGGGTGTGCGGGCCGGCGTGTACCGCACGCCGCCCGCCGCGCCGGGCAGCGTCTCCACGCGCCCCAGCCCGAAGCGCTCGCAGGCGCCCCGCAGGAACCCCAGGTCCTCGCTGATGGTCGAGCGCGCGGCACCCAACAGGTCGGCGAAGGTCGCGAGCGGGATCAGGCGGTGCGGCGCCCGGAGCAGCGCGTGGGCGATGACGACCATGCGCTCGCCCCGCCGCAGCCGGCCGCGCCGGACCTCACCGCTCCCGTGCGGCTCCCCGCGGCGCTGTCCCCTCGTGCCCCGCGCGGGCCCGGCGCCAGCCGGCGGCCCGTCGCCGGACTCGCCACCACGCGATCGTCCGGGTCCGCGCGCGGCAGCCACCTCAGGCTCCCCCCGGGCGGTCGCCTTCCAGCGCGCCCCGGAGCAGGGCCAGGTTCTCGGGACGCCCGGCGTCCACGTCCAGCGCCAGCGCCGGGTCGTCGACGATCACGGCCCGCGCCCGGAGGCCGGTGACGTCCCGGGCGCGGGCCTCCATCTCGGCGATCGACAGCGCGCCCGAGGCGAACTTGAGCACCGTGGACCACCCGAACAGCTGCGCGAGCAACCAGGGCTTCTTGCGCGCCGCCATCATCCGCTCGACGAATCCCCGCGCCCGCTCCAGGGCCGACGGGTCGAACAGCAGCACGCTTCCACCCGTGAAGACGCCGTCGGCTACGCGGACGTACGTCTTGCGCGCGCCGGGGAAGCGCTGCTCCACTGCCTGTCGGGGCACGATGGGGTAGAACAGGCTGTAGTCGCCTTCGCACTGCGAGAGGAACCGGCCAAGCGCCTCGCTGGTGAGCAGCGGCAGGTCCGCGGCGATCGCCAGCACCGCGGTGGCACCAGGCAGCGCCCGGACGCCAGCGGTTACGTTGTCCATCATCCCGGCGCCCTGGGCGACGACGTCCACGCCGTCTCCCAGCAGGTCGCGCAGGGCCGCCACAGGCCCGACCACGACCACGCGGTCGATCGCCGGACAGCCGCGCGCTGCCTCAAGTGCGCGCTCAACCAGCGTGATCCCGCCCAGGCGCAGGAACGCCTTGTTCGGGAGCCCGGGGGCCAGTCGCGGCTCCGGCGGTCCGCCGGCGAGAATAACCGCCGGCGGCACTCACTCCACCCCGGTGCCGGCGGCGGGCGGCGGCACGCCTATCGCTCCTCCGCGAACGTCCTGGTGACGAAGACGTCCACGTCAGGGACCGCCGCGAGGTCGTCGGCGACCCGGCGGGCCGCGGCCTCGTTGGCCATCAGGCCGACCACGGTGGGGCCGGTGCCGGTCATGCAGGCGCCGTAGGCCTCGCCCCGCAGGATGCGCTGCTTCACCTCGGCCACGACAGGATACCGCGCGGCGATGAACTCCTCAAAGACGTTGCCCATGAGCCTCCCCACCGCGGGCACGTCGCCGCGCCGCACCGCGTCCGCGAGCGCAGGGATGTCCGGGCGCCGGGCGACCTCTGTCGGCTGGAAGTGCCGGTAGGCCCATTCGGTCAGGATTGGGATGCGGGGGCGGGCCAGCACGACCCACGTCGTGGGCAACGCCGGCAGGGGGTGGACGCGTTCCCCGCGGCCGCGGGCCAGGGCCGAGCCGCCCTCGAGGAAGAAGGGCACATCCGACCCGAGCTTCGCAGCTGCCGCCCGCAGCTCCCTGCTGTCGAGGCGCAGCTTCCACATCTGCGCCAGGCCCATCAGCGTTACGGCGGCATCGGCGCTCCCGCCGCCCAGGCCCGCGGCGGTCGGGATCTGCTTGCGCAGGTGAATCTCTACCGGCCGCGCGACGCCGTACTGCTCGCGCAGCAGCTGCGCAGCCCGGAACACCATGTTGGCCGTGCCCTCGGGCACCGGCTCGCCCTCGGCGACGACCTGGATGGCATCCCCGGCCTCCCGCAGGACGACGACGTCGTAGAGCCCCACGGTATGGAGCACCGCTTCCACCTCGTGGTACCCGTCGTCTCGCTTGTGCAGGACGTTCAGGCCCAGGTTGACCTTGGCATAGGCGTTGAGACGGAGCTCTTTCACGCAGGCTGCCTCCCCAAGGGATCCGGCGGCCCTAACTCCTTAGGGATCGGGACCGACAAGTCCTCTTGCGGTTCGTTGCGCCCGCCCGGGGGTTCCCGTAAGATAAGGGCCGTGACGGCAGCCCCGCACCTGCCTCCCCTGTCCCCGGCCGATCCCCTCCCCGAGAGCGGCGTGCCTGCCCCAGGCGTTCCGGGGGCGGATCACGGGGCCCATGGGCGCCCGCGCCGCCCGTGGGTCCGGTGGCTGCTGTGGGGCACTCCTGCGCTGATCGTGATCGTCGGCGGGCTGCTGGCAGGCCTCTACCTGTACCTCGTGGGTCAGGTGGCGGTGCGCGAGGTGACGGTGCGGCGGCCGCGCGTCCCCGCGTTCGCCTGGCCCCTGCGGCTCGTCGATCGCGTCAACGTCCTCGTCATCGGGACCGACATCACCCTGGACAACCGGCGACGTGTCCTGAACGTGGCGCGCGCCGACGCGCTGGCGCTCGTGACCTTCGACCCGGAGCGCGGCCGCATCGGTGTCCTCTCGATTCCCCGCGACACCCGCGCGGTGATCCCCGGCCACGGGGAGGCCAAGATCAACGCCTCGTACGCCTATGGCGCGGCCGGGCTGACCATCCGTACGGTCGAGCAGCTGCTCGGCGTGCGCATCCCCTACTACGTCAAGCTGGGTCCGGACTCGTTCGCCAGGATCATCGACGCGCTGGGCGGGGTCGAGGTCGAGGTGGAGAGGGACTTGAAGTACACCGACTCGTGGGCCGGCTACACCATCGACCTCCGCAAGGGCCGACAGCGCCTCACGGGCGAGCAGGCCACGGGCTACATCCGTTTCCGCCACGACGCCCTGGGGGACATCGGGCGTGTGGAGCGCCAGCATCGTCTGCTCGGGGCCCTGCTAGCGCAGCTCAAACAGCCGTCGACGCTGCTGGCGGCGCCCCGTCTGCTGCGGGCCGTGAGCGCGCACACGGACACGAACCTGCGCCCGGCCGAGTTGATGGCGCTCGGCGTCTTCGCCCTGCGCGTGCGCGACCACCCGCTGCAGGTGCACACGCTGCCCGGGACCTTCGCGCCCCTGTACTGGGAGCCCGACCGCGCCCGGGTGCGCGCGCTCGTCGCCGACCTCTTCTACGGCGTCACCCTGGAGGAGGTGGCGGCGGTCCGCGTGGAAGTGCTGAACGCCAGCGGCACCACCAGGCTGGCCCGGCGCGTGGCCGAGCGCCTGGCGGGGCTGGGGGTCACCAGGATCCGCGTGGATCGCAGCCCCCGTCCTGCGGATGTCACCACGATCATCGACCGGACCGGGCGCCGCGGGCTCGTCCAGATGGTGGCGACGGCCCTGGGGGGAGCGGCGGTCCGCCGCGAGGCGCCCGCAGGCGAGCCTTCGATGACGATCGTCCTGGCCAGGGACGCAGCCCGCGTCCTCTCCGCCACGCCGTTTCGACGGACCGACTGACCGGGGGCGACCGCACGCGCCGGGTTGACGCGCGCAGCGGCCGGACGGCACGCCGGTCGGCACGCTGTGCGACACGGCGGGCCGCACAAAATGTCAGCGGCCGCCGCAACCGAGTTAGGCCGGGTCGCTCCCGAGGGAGTACCTCACTCCCACCTCAGCCGCCAGCAGACCGCTGACGAGTTTCACCCTATCACGGGACCTTCGGGCCGTCAATCCGAAACGGTCGTTCCCCTCCTGTGGATCGTGTGGACAGGTGGCGCCACCTGACGCACGAGCGCCGCGAGCCGCGCGATCCCGGCGCGAATCGCGTCCTCGGACGAGTAGGAGAAGTTCAGGCGCAGCGTGTTGCGGCCGCTGCCGTCGGCAAAGAACGCCTGGCCGGGGACGTACATCACGCCGGCATCCACCGCCGCGCGCAGCATCGCCCCGGCGTCGAGCCCCTCGGGCAGCCGCACCCAGAGGAACAGCCCGCCGTCCGGGCGCGTCCAGCTCACGCCTGCCGGCATCTCCTGCGTCAGCGCCTCCAGCATCACGTCGCGCTTGCGCCGGTACAGCGCCACCGTCGCAGGGAGACGTCGCAGCAGATCGCCCCGCCGCAGGAGCGCCGCTGCGATCGCCTGGGTGAGGGACGGGCTGCAGAGATCCATGGCCTGCTTGACAGTGACGCAGTGGGCCACGACCGGCTCAGGGGCGGCGATCCACCCGATGCGCAGGCCCGGCGCCAGCGTCTTGCTGAACGTGGACAGGTAGAGCGTGCGGGCCTCGCCGTCCAGTGCCGCGATGGGCGGAGGCGCGGTACCGGCGAACCGCAGCTCCCGGTAGGGGTTGTCCTCCACCACCAGGGCGCCAAACTCGCGGGCCAGGGCCAGCAGCTGCTCGCGCCGTGCGCGGCTCCAGGTGACCCCGGAGGGGTTCTGGAAGTCCGGCACCGCATACAGCAGTTTGATCCGGCGCCCCGCGCCCCGCAGGCGGTGCAGGGTCTCGGCCAGGCGGTCCACAGCGATGCCCTCGTCGTCCTGCGGGACGCCCACCAGGTCGGCGCCGTAGGCGCGGAAGGCCTGCAGGCCGCCGAGGTAGGACGGCAGCTCCACCACCACGACATCGCCCGGATCCAGGAACACCTTGCCCACCAGATCCAGCGCCTGCTGGGACGATGTCGTGACCAGGACGTGCTCGCGGGTCAGGTGCAGCCCGTCCTTGGCCATCCAGGTCACGAGCTGGTCGCGCAGCACCGGGTCGCCCTCGGTGGGCCCGTACTGCAGGCAGAGCGCGGCCTCCGAGCCCAGGATCTCCTGCGTCACCTCCGCGATCTCGGCCACCGGGAATGTGGACGGGTCGGGGAACCCGCCCGCGAAGGAGATGACGTCGCGCTGCCGGGACACCTTGAGCAGCTCGCGGATCAGCGAGCGTTCGGCCGTGCGGGTCAGGCGGGCAAAGAGTGCCTGGTAGTCGATCATCGTGCCCTCCCGGGATGCTCCCCCGGGGTCTTCCCTGCCGGCGGCGTCATTCCCTGTCCCTGGCATCGGCCAGGCGCGCGAACTCCTCGACCGAGAGCGTCTCGCCGCGCCGCCGCGGGTCGATGTCCGCCCGCGCGCACCAGGCCACCACATCCGCGGCGGTCAGGCGCCGCTCGCCGACCTGCCGCAGCGCGGCCCGCAACATCTTGCGCCGCTGCGCGAACGCGGCCCGGGCCACAGCCACGACATCTGCGAGACGGTCGGGGGACCGGATCGGCTGCGGGCGCACGTCCAGGCGGACGACCGCCGAGCGCACGCGCGGCGCCGGGTAGAAAGCGGTCCGCGGCACCCGTGCCACCAGCGCCGCACGCGCGTACGCGTGCACGAGCACCGTCAGCAGACCGTAGGCGGGCTGGCCGGGCGCTGCCAGCAGGCGGTCGGCCACCTCCTCCTGCACCATCACCACCAGCCGGCGCCCCGTGCCGGTTTCGAGCAGGCGGACCAGCAGCGGCGACGCAATCGAGTAGGGCAGGTTGGCGACCACCGCCGTGGGCGCCCACGGCAGCCCGATCCAGGGCAGGGCCAGGGCGTCGCCGTGCACGACGTGCACCCGCGGCTCCCGCGCACAGACCGCTCGCAGCACCGACACCAGCCGCGGATCCACCTCGACGGTGATCACGCGCGCGCCGGTGCGGGCCAGCGCCGTGGTCAGCGTGCCGATGCCGCCGCCGATCTCCAGGACGACGTCGTCGGGGTCCAGGCCTGCAGCCGCCACGATCCGGTCGAGGAGCCGCCGGCTGACCAGGAGGTGCTGGCCACGCGCGGGCCGCAGCCGCAGGCCGAACGTGCGCAGCACCGTGGCGGCGCCGGCGCGGCTGGCGAGGTCGAGGTCAGGAGGGAGCGCCGGGGCGCCGGCGGTCAACGCGACGCGCGGGATGGGGCAGGGGTGGACAGGATGTAGACGCGCACCGGTCGCCGGCCGAACCGGATCGCCTCACGGGCCGTGTTGAACCCCAGGTCGATGCGGTGCCCCTTGATGGCGCCGCCGGTATCGCCGGCGATGGCGACGCCGTACCCCTCGATGTAGAGCCGCGCCCCCAGGGGGATCACGCGGGGATCCACGGCGACGACCCCATAGCCGGCGCGCATGCCCGTCGCGGTGACATCGTCCACTCCCCACCCGGTCCACGGTGCGTATCCCGTGGCTTCCATGTGGAGGATCTCCTTGCCCGCGAACTCCCCGCGCGAGGCGACCATCCGCCGGGTGCCGACGTGCACGATCCGGGCGTGCGGGGGCTGGACCAGCACGTGCCCCACGTCGCGCCGGCCGATGACGACGCCGTCGGCAAGGGTCACGGCCACGCGCCGCAGGCGCAGCCCGGGCCGGCCGGGCTGCACGACGCGCATCAGCCCCCGCGGCAGCCCGTCGTCGGGACGCAGCACGCGTCCCGGGCGCACCCGCTCCACCTCCTCGACGATGCGGGTCTCGATGCGGACGACACGGACCAGAGCGCCTGGGACCAGGGCGACGTCCCGAGCAGGGAAGACCCGATCACCAGGCCGGACCACCAGCCCGCCGGGGCGCTCGGCGAGGAGTTCGTCCACGGTCTCCGCCGCGCTCAGCACGCGGTACTGCGTCCGGCCGACCGCGACGGTCACGGGGACGGCGCGCCGCACGCGAAGCGTCGTGCCCGAAGCCACGGGCGTCGCGCGCGGAGGCCGCACGCGGTCGTGCGGCCCGAGCCGTACGCCGGCGTCGGTCAGCACCTCGTCCACCGTGGCCCGCCAGGTCAGGATCACGCGGGAGGTGGCGTCGGTGACGACGACGACGGCCTTGTAGGCGTCCGTCAGGGCTGCCGTGCTGATGGCGGTGACGAGCGTGGAGAGCACCCATACCAGCCCGAGGCGCCGTGCGGAAGCGCTCAAGCCTCTCACCTCCGATCGGGCTGCCTGTCAGGGTCGGCCGGGCCGTGGGAGTGCGCCCGCCCGCGCACCGCCAGCCGGCGCGCAGCAGCAACACGGCGCGCCGCTGCGATCTCCCGCTGTGCATGAATGCGTCACTGAGATGCGGAGACTACGACCAGTATAGGAACTCGTGGGGCGACCCGCAAGGGACGCCGGGGCCGTCACCGCACCAGCTACTGTCCGCGGTCTTCCACCAGTTCCACCAGCACGCCGTGCAGGTCGCGGGGATGGAGGAAGGCCACGCGCATCCCGTGGGCGCCCGGTCGGGGCGCCCCATCCACCAGTGCCAGACCTGCCGCGCGTGCCCGGGCCAGGGCCGCCGCCACATCGGGCACCGCGAACGCCAGGTGATGCAGACCCTCACCCCGGCGCGCGATGAAGCGCGCCACGGGCCCACGGCCGTCCAGCGGCTGCAGCAACTCCAGCAGGACGGTGCCGGCGGGCACGAAGAGCACGGCGACCGCATCGTGCTCCAGGTGTTCGGGGGCGCCGGGCTGCAAACCCAGCGTCTCGCGATAGAAGCGCGCCGCCGCCTCGAGGTCCCGCACGGCGATGCCGACGTGGTGCAGCCGCATGGCCGTCACCGGGACGCGCCGGCCTGCAGCAGCCGGTCGGCCGCGGCATGCGGGTCGAGTTCCCCGGTGGCTACGCGGGCGGCCAGGTCCTCGAGCAGCGCGGCGGTGGCGTGCAGCACCCGCGCGCGCAGTCGCGCTTCGGCGATGCGCAGGATCTCGCGCTGCCAGTGCGCCCGTCGCCGGGCCTGCAGCGCGCCGGTGCGCTCCAGGTGCGCCCGGTGCTCGCTCAGCGCGGCCAGCACGGCCCCCACGCCTTCGCCGGTCGTGGCCACGGTCGTGAGCACCGGCGGGCGCCAGCCCGCAGCGGGCAGCAGGTGCACGACCAGCTGCAGGTCGCTCACGAGCCGGCTGGCCTCGGGCCGGTCGGCCTTGTTCACGACGAACAGGTCGGCGATCTCCATGACGCCCGCCTTCAGCGTCTGGATGGCGTCGCCCATGCCGGGGGCGGCCACCACCACCACGGTGTCGCATGCGGACACGACGTCCACCTCGGCCTGGCCGGTGCCGACCGTCTCCACGAGGATCGTGGTCGCGCCCCACGCGTCCAGGATCGCCACGGCATCGCCGGTGGCCGGCGCCAGCCCCCCGAGGCTCCCCCGCGTCGCCATGGAGCGCACGAACACCTCGGGATCCGTGCTGTGATCCATCATGCGAATCCGGTCGCCGAGCAGCGCGCCGCCGGTGAAGGGGCTCGTGGGATCGATGGCGACCACCGCAACCCGCTGGCCGGCCTGCCGCAGGCCGCGGATCGCGGCGTTCACCAGGGTGCTCTTGCCCGATCCGGGCGGGCCGGTGACGCCGACGACGTGGGCGCGGCCCGTGTGGGGATGCAGCGCAGCCCGGGCGTCCCGCGCCGTCGCGCCGTCGTTCTCTACCAGCGAGATGAGCCGCGCGGCGGCCTGGGCCGACCCGGCCAGCACGGCGTCGGCGAGCCGGCGGGCGACCTCGGCGCTCACACCACCACGGGCGGTCGGTACGTGGAGAAGACGCCCCGCAGCGCGTCGCAGATCTCGCCCACCGTCGCGTACGCCTCCACGGCGTCGAGGATGTAGGGCACGAGGTTATCGCGCCCGCGCGCCGCCTCGCCCAGGCGGCGCAGCGTGCGCGCGACGGCGCCGCCGTCGCGCCCGGCGCGCACCTGTCGGAGCCGCGCCTGCTGGCGCGCCACCACCTGCGGGTCGACGCGCAGCGTCTCCACCCGGGCCGGCGTGGCGCTCTGGAACCGGTTGACCCCGACCACCACCTTGTCCCCGCGCTCGATGGCCTGCGCCTCGCGGAAGGCGCTCTCGGCGATCTCGCGCTGGATCAGGCCCGCCTCGACCGCCCGGAGCACGCCGCCTGCGGCCTCCACCTGCTGGATGCGCTCGCGGGCCCGGCGTTCGATCTCGTCGGTGAGACGCTCGATGAAGTACGCGCCGGCCAGAGGGTCGGCGGTGGCGGCTGCGTCGGTCTCGTAGGCGATGATCTGCTGCGTGCGCAGGGCCAGCAGCGCGGCGTCCTCGGTGGGCAGGCCCAGGGCTTCGTCGCGGGCGTTGGTGTGCAGCGACTGCGTGCCGCCCAGCACCGCTGCCAGCGCCTGGAGCGTGACGCGCACGACGTTGTTGTCGGGCTGCTGGGCCGTGAGCGCCGCGCCGGCAGTCTGCGTGTGGAACCGCAGCATCGCCGCCCGCGGCTCGGACGGGGCAAACCGCTCACGCACCAGCCGGGCCCACAGGCGCCGCGCCGCGCGGAACTTCGCCACCTCCTCGAGCACCGGCATCTGGGCCGCGAAGAAGAACGACAGCCGGGGGCCGATCTCGTCGACGCCCAGGCCGGCGTCCACCGCGGCCTGCAGGTAGGTCAGCCCGTTGGCCAGCGTGAACGCCACCTCCTGCACGGCGGTGGCACCGGCCTCCCGGATGTGGTATCCGCTGACGCTGATCGGGTTCCATCGGGGCAGGTGCCGCGCGCAGTAGGCGCAGAGATCGGTGACCAGGCGCAGGGACGGGCCCGGCGGATAGATGTAGGTGCCGCGGGCGATGTACTCCTTGAGGATGTCATTCTGCGTCGTCCCGTCGATGCGGTCGCCGGGCACGCCCTGCTTGCGCGCCACGGCCACGTACATCGCCAGCAGGATCGCCGCGGTGGCGTTGATGGTCATGGAGGTCGAGACGCGATCGAGCGGGATGCCGTCCAGCAGGACCTCCATGTCGGCCAGCGAGTCGATGGCGACGCCGACCTTCCCCACCTCGGGCTCGGCCAGGGGATGATCGGAGTCGTAGCCCATCTGCGTCGGGAGGTCGAACGCAATCGACAGGCCCGTCTGGCCCTGAGCCAGCAGATACCGGTAGCGCCGGTTGGACTCCTCGGCCGTGCCGTAGCCGGCGTACTGCCGCATCGTCCACAGCCGGCCACGGTACATCGTGGGGTAGATCCCCCGCGTGAAGGGAAACTGTCCGGGCGCACCCAGGTCGCGCGCGTAGTCCACGCGCACGTCGTCGGGGCCGTAGACCACGGCCAGGGGCATCCCGTCGGTGGTAGTCACCTGGCGCGTGTCCTGGCTCATACGCCCCCACCGGGGTGGGCGCCGCTCGCGTGCAGCACGACCAGCACCTGCGCGCCGGCGACCTCCTGGCCGGGTCGCACGCGCACCTCGCCGACCCGTCCGGCCGCAGGTGCCGGCACCTCCATCTGCATCTTCATGGCTTCGACGACGGCCACCGCCTGGCCCGCCGTCACTGCCTGACCCGGCGCGACGGGCACGGCCACCACCAGTCCCGGCATCGGCGCGTGCACCTCCACGGCCCGGGCGCTGGCCGCCGCCGCCGCCCGCCGCGACGGCACCGGCAGCGCGCGCCGCACCGTCAGGTCCGCGCGCGCCGGGCCCACGGTGACGCGCAGCCCTTCCTGGTGGGGGCGGATCCGGACAGCCCACCGCTGGCCATCGGCCTCCAGGCGCCACCACTCGGCGCCTGCCAGCCGGTGGAGCCGCACGTGCCGGCGGGTCTCGCCCCACGCCACGACCAGCGCGTCCGCGTCCTCGCCCACCGCCACCCTGTGGAGCCGGCCTGCCAGTGCGACCTCCACGATCACCGCAGCGCCTCCTCGCGCGCGGCGGCGACCCAGCGCAAGCCCGCACCATCCGCCGGCAGCAGCGGCGCGGTCAGCTGTCGGTAGAACCACGCGGCTGCGGCCAGCACGGCCACGTCGTCGATCTCCCCGGCGCCCCATGTCTCGGCGAACCGCACGTCGTAGGTGCCGGCCTGGAACACGGGTTGCTCGAGCGCCCACAGGTGGAAGGGGATCGTCACATCGACGCCCGAGATGTAGTACTCCGACAGCGCGCGGCGCATGCGGGCCAGCGCCACCTCGCGGCGCGGCCCCCAGGCAATGACCTTGGAGAGCAGCGGATCGTAGTGGCGCGAGACCCGCTGGCCGACCCACAGCCCACTGTCCACGCGGATGCCCGGACCGGCCGGCTCCACGAGACCGTCGATCACGCCCAGCGACGGCAGGAACTGCGCATGCGGGTCCTCGGCGCTGATGCGGCACTCCAGCGCCGCGCCCTGCCAGGCGACGTCTTCCTGCCGCAGATCCAGGGGCCAGCCTGCGGCGAGCTGGATCTGCCAGGCGACCAGGTCGCATCCGGTCACCACTTCGGTGACGGGATGCTCCACCTGCAGGCGGGCGTTAACCTCGATGAAGTAGAACTGGTCGCCGTCGAGGAGGAACTCCATGGTGCCGGCCCCGCGATAGCCCAGGGCGCGCGCCACCGCCACCGCTGCCTCGCCCAGGGCCGCGCGCGTCGCCGGCCGCAGCCCCGGCGCCGGCGCCTCCTCGATCAGCTTCTGGTGCCGCCGCTGCACCGAGCACGCGCGCTCGCCCAGGTGCACGACGCGGCCCGCGGCATCGGCCAGCACCTGGACCTCGACGTGGCGGGGCGCTTCCAGCCATCGCTCCAGGTAGACCCGGGGGTCGCCGAACGCGGCCTGTGCCTCGCCGCGGGCCAGCCGCAGCGCCGCGGGCAGCTCGTCCGGCGCCCCGACATGGTGAATGCCCTTGCCGCCGCCGCCGCCCACGGCCTTGATGAGCAGGGGGAACCCCAGGCGCGCGGCCTCGCCCGCGGCCTCCTCGTCGGTCACCGGCCCGGTGCCCGGGAGCACCGGGACGCCGGCCGCCGCGGCCGCGGCGCGCGCCGCGGCCTTGTCGCCGCAGCGGGCCAGCACCTCCGACGGCGGGCCGATGAAGGTCAGCCCGGCGGCCTCGCAGGCAGCCGCGAAGGCCGGGTTCTCGGCCAGGAACCCGTAGCCCGGATGCACCGCGTCGGCGCCGTGGCGGCACGCGAGGTCAACGAGCAGCGGCAGGTTGAGGTAGCTCTCGGCCGGCGCGTCGCCGGGCAGCGGCAGCGCGGCATCCGCCATCCGCACGTGCGGGGCGCCGGCGTCCACCGGCGCGTAGACCGCCACCGGCGCCACGCCCAGGTCGCGGCACGCCCGGACGATCCGCACCGCGATCTCCCCTCGATTGGCGATCAGTAGGCGGCGAACCGGCCGCATCCCGATCCGCTCACGCGTCGTCCTGCTCGTCCTCGTCCTCTTCGTCGGTGGAGCGGGGACGGTCCGGCCGGTACACCAGCGAGTAGCGCGCGATCTGAAACCCGCAGGCTTCCCAGAAGCGCAGGCCGCGCAGGTTGCCGGCCACGACGCCCGACTGGATCTCATCGGCCCCATGGCTCTTCAGCCAGTCGATGACGGCCTGGGCCAGCTTCCGGCCCAGGCCCTCGCGGCGGTACTCGGGATAGACGAAGAACTCCCCGATCTGCCCCACGGTGCGCGATTGGTCCGCCCAGTGCTTGGCCAGCACGGCCACGACGAAGCCCACCTTGCGCCCGTTGTCGACGCCCCACCAGATGAACCGCCGCGCGGGGTCGGCAAAGAGCACCTGCAGGTAGCGGTCGAGCCAGGCGTCAGGCGGTGGCTCACCCATGATCTCCTCGCGGTAGCGCCGCAGCCAGTCGCGAAAGCGGGCGTCGCCGGCAAAGACGGGTTCGAGCTTCATGGGCACGAGAGTCCGCACGGAATTCACCGCAGAGATTCCACCTGTCCCGGGCGGATTCCTGGCTCGGCGGCCGCCGGGTCAGGCACCGCCGCCACGACCGGCCGATCCCGGTCGGCCCGCTGGTGCCACCATGGCCGTTCTCCCTACAGCGGGATGTTGCCGTGCTTGCGGCGGGGAACGCTCACGCGCTTGCGGTGCAGGACCTCCAGTGCCGCGACCAGCCGGCGGCGCGTCTCACGCGGGGGGATCACATCGTCGATGTAGCCACGGGCGGCCGCCACGTAGGGGGTGGCGAACTGCGCCCGGTATTCGGCGACCAGCTCGCGACGCCGGACCTCGGGATCGGGAGCCTCGGCCAGCTCCTTGCGGAAGATGATGTCGATGGCGCCTTCCGGCCCCATCACGGCGATCTCGGCCGTGGGCCAGGCCAGGTTCAGGTCGCCGCGAATGTGCTTGCTGGACATGACGTCGTAGGCGCCGCCGTAGGCTTTGCGGGTCACGACGGTCAGCTTGGGCACCGTGGCCTCGCAGTAGGCGTAGAGCAGCTTGGCGCCGTGGCGGATGATGCCCCCGTGCTCCTGCGCTACGCCCGGCAGGAACCCCGGCACGTCCACGAACGTGACCAGCGGCAGGTTGAACGCGTCGCAGAACCGGACGAACCGGGCGCCCTTGACCGACGCGTCGATGTCGAGCACGCCGGCCAGCACCGCCGGCTGCTGCGCCAGCACGCCCACCGGCCGGCCCGCGAGCCGCGCGAAGCCGCACAGCAGGTTGCGGGCGAATCCCGCGTGAACCTCCAGGAAGTCGCCGTCGTCGACGATGCGCCCGATCACCTCGTGCATGTCGTAGGGCTTCGTGGGATCCTCGGGCACCAGGGCATCCAGCGCCGGATCGGCCCGCGCGGGATCGTCCGTGGGCGGCCGCCGCGGAGGTTCGTCCAGGTTGTTCGACGGCAGGTAGCCCAGCAGCCGGCGGATCAGGGCGAGGCACGCCTCGTCGTCGGCCGCGACGAAGTGGGCGATGCCGCTGCGCTCGGCGTGCACATCAGCGCCGCCCAGCGCTTCGAACGACACCTCCTCACGGGTCACCGCCTTCACCACCTGGGGGCCGGTCACGAACATGTACGACGTGCCTCGCACCATGACGACGAAGTCGGTGATCGCCGGCGAGTAGACGGCGCCCCCGGCGCACGGTCCCATGATGGCCGAAATCTGCGGGATCACGCCGCTCGCCTGCGTATTCCGCCAGAAGATCTCGGCGTAGCCGCCGAGGCTCATCACGCCCTCCTGGATCCGCGCGCCCCCGGAATCGTTCAGCCCGATGATCGGCGTGCCGGTGCGCAGGGCCAGGTCCATGACCTTGCAGATCTTCTCGGCGTGCGCCTCGCCCAGCGAGCCTCCCAGCACCGTGAAGTCCTGCGAGAAGACGTGCACCGGTCTGCCGTCGATCGTCCCCCACCCGGTGACGACGCCGTCGGCCGGAGCGTCGACGCGGTCGAGCCCGAAGTCGCGGTTGCGCGGAGCGGCGAAAGGGTCGAGCTCGATGAACGAGCCGGGGTCCAGGAGCGCGTCCAGACGCTCGCGCGCGGTGAGCTTCCCGGCCTCGTGCTGCCGGCGGACCCGCTCGGGCCCGCCCATGGCCAGGACCCGCTGGCGGCGACGGCGCAGGTCATCCAGGCGGTCGTCAGGCACGACGCCGCGGCGGAAGCCGGCTAGGCCGTGACGTCGGGATCCGGGGGCAGCGGCCCGTGGGGCCGGATCGCAATGATCCCGTGCTTGAAAAGCAGCTCCTGCACGCCGTTGACCTCGACGATCAGGCTGTACGTGCCGTACTCCCGGACGATCGCCGACGGGAGCTCGTAGCCGTCGCGGCAGCGGATGTGGACCGGCGCGGCCGAGAGCACCAGCCGCCGGTAGAAGGCGTCCTCGACGGACAGCTTGCCGACGGCGGACCTGCCTGGCGTGGGCCCGTCGGTCCGTGCCTCCTCGCGCATCACGGTGGGTGCACCTCCCTGGCGTTCAGGACGGATCTCGCGCATGTCCCTGACGACGTCTTCCGCCACGGGCTCAGGCGGCGCCGCGGGCGGCGCAGCCTGCACCCGCTCGCCAGCGCCCACCTGGTCGGCGGGCGGCTCCGCCCCCAGCGTGACCGCAGTGGCCCAGGTGGCCGCAGTCTCCGCGGCGTCAGGCGACGCCGCGGCGGGCCTTCCGGCGGCGAGCGCGGGCCCCCGGATCAAGCGCTCGTAGTGCTGGCGCAACCCCTCGACCTGCCGCCGGCGGTCGGGCCGGAGGGGCTGGGCCGGCCGCGCGCGCTGCGGCTTGCGGGCCGCGTCGATGACCGCCGCCACCACCGCCTCGGCCTCGCTGGCATCCACGGTCTCGGCGCCCACGTGGAGGAGCGTCCCGCGGTGGGAGGCCAGCGACACCGCTGCCAGCGCCACCGTGACGCCGGCGAACGCCGTCAGGGTGAGGCCCTCCAGCGCGGGCCGGAATCCGCCGCGCTCAGCCAGGGGCCGCAGCGCCTCCACTGTGGCCAGGGCGACGGTGCGCAACCGGTGCATCTGCCCGGGCGGCGCCTGCGCGGAACCCGCGACGGTCTTCTGCGCGCCCTCGCGCTCGTAGCGCAGCTCGACGACAGCCCGCGCCAGGGTTTCGGTCAGGGTCTCCTCGAGCCGGACGAGCTGGCAGGGGGGGATCACCTCGGGCGTGGGCTGCGGCTCGAGGTGCGCGATCTGCACCCGCCACCCGTCCACGGGCAGCCCGTACTGGCTGATCAGTGCCGAGGTGATGGCGCGCCGGATCGCCCCGTCGTCGCGGGTCGACTCTGTGGTGACGTAGATACGCTCGATCTCGCCGCCCTCATTGGCCACCACCCGAGCGGCGGCGACGGCCTCCAGCCGCTCCAGGAACGTCTCGATCTCGTCGGCGAACACCTCACGGGGCACCGGCGACTCCCCACTGCTGCCCTCAACGGTTTCCGTTACCTTCTGCGGTGCACAGACGTCTCCTGCCCGGCTCAGAACTGCGGAGGTACCGGCGGGCGCCCGATGGGCCGATCGATCAACAGTCCCTCCCCGCCCAGCGCCGGACGCTCCTGGCCATCGACCAGGAGCCGGACCTGCCGTGCGGCGGACAGCTGGGTACCGGTGTAGACGAGCTGCCACAGCCGCGCCTGCATGCTGGTCGAGCCCCCACCCGTCGCCACGTCGCCGCTCAGGTCGATGACGGCCACGCCCTCGCGCACCCGAACGGCGCGCAACCGCGTCCCGGCCGGGATCTCCGTCACGAGGCCGCGGGCACGCTCCTCGGGCGTGGGCCCGGCCAGCAGCGCCGCCAGCGCGCCCGCCAGCAGCTCGTCCGGGGCGCGCCCCCGCACCGTGCGCGCCACCGGCACCAGGGTGCTGCCACCGTCGGCGGGGCCGAGGAAGAACACCTCCACGCGCGCCTCGCGCGGTCGGAGCTGCGTCCACCACACGGCCGCCACGATGACGGCCAGGGCCAAGCCCCAGAGCAGGATGCGCCGCACGCCGCCTCCCCGTCTCACGCGCCGGCCAGGCGTGCGAATTCGTCCTCGGTGAGCACGCGCACGCCTAGGCGCCGCGCCTTCTCCAGCTTGCTCCCGGGCGCCGTCCCGGCCACCACGTAGGTCGTCTTCTTCGTCACACCGTCGGCGGTGCTGGCCCCAGCGGCCCGCGCCAGCGCCTCGGCCTCTTTGCGCGTCCAGCGGCTCAGCGTGCCGGTGAAGACGAGTTGCGCCCCGGCCAGCGGGCCCGGCGCGGCCGCACCCTGCGGCGCCTCGGGCACGACGCCGGCGGCCAGCAGGCGTTCGACCAGGCGCCGGTTCACCTCCTGCCGGAAGAACCCGTGCACGCTCGCCGCGATCGCCGGGCCGATCCCGGGAATGTCGCGGATCGCCTCGAAGGATGCGTCTGCCAGCGCCTGGACGGTGGGAAACTGCTCTGCGAGCCGCGCGGCCACGTGGGCACCCACGTGCCGGATGCCCAGGGCGTAGAGCAGCCGCGCCAGCGTGGTCCGCCTGCTGCCCGCGATGGCGTCCAGCAGGTTCTGCGCCAGCTTCTCACCCATGCGGTCCAGGGTCAGGAGGTCGGCCGCCGTGAGGCGGTAGAGGTCGGCCGGGTCACGCACCAGGCCGCGCTCGAGCAGCTGTGCGATGATCTTCTCGCCCAGGCCGTCGATGTGCATGGCGTCGCGCGAGGCGAAGTGCACCAGGCGCAGGTGGATCTGCGCGGGACAGGCCAGGTTGGGGCACCGGGTCACCGCCTCGCCCTCCGGCCGCTCGACGGGCGTCTGGCAGATCGGGCAGCGGTCGGGCATGACGAAGACGCGCTCGTGCCCCGTGCGGCGCTCGGGCAGCGGGGCCACCACCTCGGGGATCACGTCGCCGGCGCGCTGCACGAGGACCCAGTCGCCGATGCGGACGTCCTTGCGACGCACTTCGTCCTCGTTGTGCAGGGTGGCGCTGGTGACGGTCACGCCCGAGACCCGCACGGGTTCCAGCACGGCGGTGGGCGTCAGCGCGCCCGTGCGCCCCACGCTGACGGCGATGTCCACCAGGCGCGTGACCGCCTGCGCGGCCGGGAACTTGTAGGCGATCGCCCACCGCGGCGCCTGCGCCGTCGTGCCCAGCTCGGCCTGCTGGGCCACCGCATCGACCTTGACGACGACGCCGTCGGTGTCGTAGTCGAGCGTCGCGCGCGCCGCCGTCCAGTGACGGATGAAGGCCTTGACCTCCTCCAGCGCCCGGCAGCGGCGGGCGTGGGGGGTGGTGCGGAAACCGGCCGCGCGCAGCCACGCGAGACTCTCCCAGTGCGAGGCCGGGGCCAAGCCCTCGGCGGCGCCGAGGCCATAGACGAAGATGTCCAGCGGCCGCCCCGCCGTCACCTGCGGGTCGAGCTGGCGCAGCGACCCGGCCGCCGCGTTGCGCGGGTTGGCGAAGCGGGGCTCGCCGCGGGCCTCGCGCTCTGCGTTCACGGCCTCGAAGGCGCTGCGGGGCAGGTAGACCTCGCCGCGGACCTCGACCAGCGGCGGGGCGGCCCCGCGCAGGCGCAGCGGCACGCTGCGGATCGTCCGGAGGTTCGCCGTGACGTCCTCGCCCTGCTCGCCGTCGCCCCGGGTGGCACCACGGACCAGCACCCCATCCGCGTAGGTCAGGGAGACCGCGGCGCCGTCGATCTTCAGCTCGCAGACGAAGGCCACGGGCTCTGCGCCCAGCACGGTCCGCAGCCGGCGCGCCCAGGCCTCGAGTTCGGCGTCGTCGAAGGCGTTGGCCAGCGAGAGCATCGGCGCCCGGTGGCGCACCGGGCGGAAGGCCGCCGCCGGTGGGGCGCCGACCCGCTGTGTCGGCGAGTCCGGGGTGACTAGCTCCGGATACTCGGCCTCCAGGTCGCGCAGCTCGCGCAGCAGGCGGTCGTACTCGGCGTCGGTGATGGCCGGCGCGTCGAGGACGTAGTACCGGTAGGCGTGCTCGTGGAGCGCGGCGCGCAGTTGCGCCGCGCGCTCCCGCACGCGCGCAGGAACGCTCATGGGGGCAAACCGGTCGTGCTCTCGTGACCCGCCGTCCCCGGAACCGGGGCGCAGGTCCGGTTCCTACCCTACCATGCCGCCGCGCCCCCGGCCATGGCAGGGATGATGGAGACCTCCGCGCGCTGGTCCAGCGGGGTGTGCAGGCCCTGCAGCGTACGCACGTCCTGCTCGTTCACGAAGACGTTCACGAAGTGGTGGAGCTGGCCGTCCCCGTTCACCAGCCGCTCGCGCAACCCCGGGAAGCGGCGCTCGAGTTCGTCGATGGCCTCCGCCAGCGTCAGCGCCTCCACCGTGACCACCCGTGCGCCGTTCGTGTAGCGGCGCATGGGTGAGGGAATGCGAATCGTCGCCACCGTCGTCCTCCTCACGAGACCCTGGCCAGCACCGCGTCTTCGAACGCCCGCAGCGACGGCCGCACGCGCACAGGCGCCGCCACCGCGTCGGCCAGGTGGTCTGCGGTCTTCAGCCCCATGCCCGTGATGAACGCCACCGTGACGCCCGCGGGATCCAGGGCGCCGCCTGCGGCCAGCTTCTTGAGCACCGCGATCGTCACCCCGCCGGCGGTCTCGGTGAAGATCCCCTCGCACTCGGCCAGCAGGCGGATGCCGTCGACGATCTCCTCATCGGTGGCGTCGTCGATGCGGCCGCCGCTGGCTCCCACCGCGGCGATGGCGTACCGCCCGTCGGCCGGCGTGCCGATGGCCAGCGACTGCGCGATCGTACGGGGCCTGACGGGGGTGATGGCCCCGCCCCGTTTGAACGCCGTGCTGACCGGCGCGCACCCTGCCGGCTGCGCGCCGTGCACGCGCGTCGTCGCGGCGGCGACCAGGCCCACCGCGGCCAGTTCCTGGAAGCCGCGGTGGATCTTGACCAGCAGGTTGCCCGACGCGACGGGCACCACCACGTCAGCGGGCACCTGCCATCCGAGTTGCTCGGCCACCTCGAAGGCCAGGGTCTTCCCGCCCTCGCTGTAGTACGGCCGCATGTTGACGTTGAGGAAGGCCCAGTGGTGCTCCTCGCCGATCTCGGCGCAGAGCCGGTTGACGTCGTCGTAGCTGCCCTCGACCTCGACCACGGTCGGCCCGTAGATGGCCGAGGCCAGCACCTTGCCGCGCTCCAGGCCGGCGGGGATGAAGACGTAGGCGCGCATGCCGGCGCGGGCCGCGTGGGCAGCCACCGAGTTGGCCAGGTTGCCGGTAGAGGCGCAGGCGAGCACGTGGTAGCCGAACCGGCGCGCCGCCGCCGTCCCGATGGACACCGACCGGTCCTTGAACGACCAGGTGGGGTTGGTGGAATCGTTCTTGATGTACAGGCGCTGCAGCCCCAGGCGCTCGCCCAGCCGGGGCGCCGGCACCAGCGGCGTGCACCCCGGGGAGAGGTCTGCGGCCGGATCGCAGGGCACCGGCAGGAGATCGGCGTAGCGCCAGATCGACCGGGGTCCGGCCTCGATCCGCTGCCGCAGCGGCAGACGGCGCAGCGTCTCCAGGTCGTACACCGGTTCCAGCGGGCCCAGACAGCGCTCGCACACGTACACCGGCCCGGCCGGCACCTCCGCGTCGCACTCGCGACACCGCAGCCGATCGACTGCCATCTCTCTCCTCCCCCGCCCGGTGTTCCCGGCGGTCAGGTCGCCAGGGCTCCCCGGGGTTCGATGCGTGTCTCGATCGCACGGCTGTGCACGCCCACCGCGGCGAAGGCAGCCACCATGGCGGCGCCCACCGCGCCCGCAGCCTCCGGTGGCGCCAGCGCCGCCACCGTGGGCCCGGAGCCGCTCAACACCGCGCCGTAGGCACCCGCGGCCTCGGCAGCGCCCACTACGGCCTCGAAGCCCGGTACCAGCGACGCCCGGTACGGCTGGTGGAGCCGGTCGCGCAGCGCGCCCCGCAGGGCCCCGGCCTGACCCGTGGCCAGCGCGGCGACCACCAGCGCCACCTGCGCCAGGTTGAACACGGCATCCGCGCGCTCGACCTGGGCCGGCAGCACGCGTCGCGCCGCCGCGGTCTCCACCTCCAGCGCCGGCACCGCCAGTACCACGGCCACCGGGAGTGCCGGGACGATCCGCGCCCACCGCAGTGCCGTCCCGTCGCGGGCCACGATCACGACGCCGCCGAAGAGCGCCGCCGCCACGTTGTCCGGATGGCCTTCCAGGTCCGTGGCCAATCGCAGCAGCCTCTCGGCGTCCAGGGCGTCGCCCAGCAGCCGGTGCGCGGCCACGAGCCCCCCGACGATGGCCGCAGCGCTACTCCCCAGGCCGCTGCGCAGGGGAATCGGCGAGCGCGCCCGCAGGGCGAAGGCGCCCTGCCAGCCGGTGGCGGCAGCGGCCACCTGCGCGCTGCGGTAGATCAGGTTCGAGACGTCCTGTGGGACGTCGACGCCCGCGACCTCGACAGAGGGCGTCGGCGCTGCGGCCAGCGTGACCTCGGCAAACAGGCCAACCGCCGCCCCCAGGCAGTCGAACCCCGGCCCGAGGTTGGCGACGGTTGCCGGCACCTGCACAGTGACCTGGTCGAGCGCGACGGCCACGCCCCATCTCTCCCGCACATAACAAGAAACCCCTCCACTTCCTGCGCCGGGAGGGGTTCTACCCTCTTATCCGCCGGAACTGGGTTCCGCGGGGCTTGGCACCTTACCGCCCATGCGGCAGGTTGCCGGGGGTCATCGGGCCCGTCCCTCACCCACTCTTGATAAGAGAAACGTATGCAGTTGAGAGTCAACCTAGCATAGCGTGGCGCACGCGTCAACCCCTTGCGCGCGGTCGGCGCGGCCGGCGAAGGCTCCCGCGGCTACGTCCCGCTCGCCATCCCCCAGGGCAGAGGGGCGCCTACGGCAAAGCGACGAGCTTGCCTGGGTTCATGATGTTGTGTGGGTCGAGGGTCTGCTTGAGGGCGCGCATCACTTCCAGGGTCTCGCCGTGCTCCCTGGCCATGTACGGCAGCTTGCCGATGCCCACGCCGTGCTCGCCGGTGCAGGTGCCGCCCAGGGCCAGGGCCCGCAGGACCATGCGCTCGTTGAGGCGTTTCACTTCCGCCATCTCCGCCGGGTCGTCCGGATTCACCAGGAACACCAGGTGGAAGTTCCCGTCGCCGACGTGGCCCACCAGCGCCACCGGCACGGGCGAGGCTGCCAGGTCCCGCTTCGTCTCCACGATGCACTCGGCCAGGCGCGAGATCGGCACGCAGACGTCGGTCGTGAGCCCGCTGGCCCCCGGCCGCAGCGCCAGCGCGGCCCAGTAGGCGTCGTGCCGCGCCTTCCACAGCCGCGCCCGCTGGTCGGCGTCGGTGGCCCATCGAAACGCCTGGCCGCCGTGCTGGAGGGCGATCTCCTTGACCATGTCGGCCTGCTCGGCCACGCTGCGCTGGCTCGGCCCGTGAAACTCCAGGAACAGCGTGGGCGCCACGGGACAGTCGAGCCCCGCGTGGCGGTTGCAGGCGGCCATCTGCACCTCGTCCAGGAGTTCGATGCGGGCCACCGGGATGCCCAGCTGCACCGTGGTGATGACGGTGTCCACGGCTCCGGCGATCGCCTCGAAAGCACACGTCGCGGCCGCCACCGCCTCAGGCACCCCGTGCAACCTGACCGTGACCTCGGTGATGACGCCCAGGGTCCCCTCCGAGCCCACGAAGAGCCGGGTCAGGTCGTAGCCCGCGGCCGACTTGCGCGCGCGCGTGCCAGTGCGGATCACGCGCCCGTCGGCGAGCACCACCGTGAGGCCCAGCACGTTCTCCCGCATGGTGCCGTAGCGCACCGCGGTGGTCCCCGACGCGCGCGTGGCGGCCATGCCGCCCAGGGTGGCGTCGGCCCCCGGGTCCACGGAGAAGAACAGGCCGAGCCCGCGCAGGTGGCGGTTCAGCTGCCGGTGCGTGACCCCCGCCTCGACGGTGGCGTCCAGATCCTCGGGGCTGACCCGCAGGATGCGGTTCATCTGGGAGAGGTCGATGCAGATGCCGCCCTGCGTGGCGGCCACGTGGCCCTCGAGCGACGTGCCGGCGCCGAAGGGGATGACCGGCGCGCCCGCGCGGGCGCACACCTCGACGATCGCCCGCACGTCGTCGGTGGAGTGCGGGAACGCCACCGCGTCCGGCGGGTGCGGCGGGAGGTACGTCTCTCCGCGGCTGTGGTGCTCGCGCACCGCCGTGGCGGTCGAGAGGCGGTCGCCGAGCAGCGCCCGGAGCTCGGCGATCACCCGCTCGGCGGCGTAGGGGCGCGGCACCACGCTCATGGCATGTCGCTGTCCACGATCGCGCCGCCCGGGCCAGCGGCCCGGAACGTCAGATTCCCATCCCACACCGTTCGAATATGCTCTCGTGGCATGTCCTGCCCCCCGCCGTCATCTCAGCGTCTCACGCCAGGGACCGCACGCGCCGCGCCGGCTCCAGACCTCGTCGTGACCTCGCGCGTCGTGCGCCACGGCACCGTGCATCCGTTCTCCACATCCGCGAAGACCTCCCCCGTGCACACCGCGCACGCTCTCCCGACGTCCGGGCGCCGGCCACCCAGGGCGCCTGTCGGGGCAGATCGATCCAGGCGGGGCCTGCTTGAGGCCCTCTCGCCGCAGTGCTAGACTTGGGCCCGCTGTGGATCCCGTGCTGGTGCAGCTCGGTCCCGTCGCGATCCGCTGGTACGGCGTGATGCTGGCCACGACGATCGTGCTGAGCCTGCTGGTCGCGTACCGCATCGGCCCTCGTCTGGGCGTGCCGGCCGCCGTGCTCGACCGCACCGCCACGGCGGCAGTGCTCGTCATGTTCGTCGGGGCGCGCCTGGGATACGTGGTCTCCCATCCCAGCCAGTTCCTCC
The DNA here is from genome assembly GCA_031459385.1 of Candidatus Fervidifonticultor secundus. Lineage (GTDB taxonomy): Bacteria > Sysuimicrobiota > Sysuimicrobiia > Sysuimicrobiales > Humicultoraceae > Fervidifonticultor > Fervidifonticultor secundus. Next base: position 61,047 of record JAVKIP010000003.1, read on the forward strand.
CGGCCCTCTGGGAGATCGTGCGGATCGACCGGGGCGGGCTCTCGTCGCACGGCGCCATCGCCGCGGGCCTGCTCTACGCCGCCTGGGCCGCCCGGCGCACGGGCGTCTCGCTCTGGCAGTTTGCCGATACGTTCGGCTGGGCGATCCCCATCGGCAACATCTTCGTCCGCTTCGGCAACTTCATGAACGGCGAGCTCTACGGCGACCCCACGGGGCTCCCCTGGGGTGTCGTCTTTCCGACGATGCCCGACGCCCCTCGCCATCCGCTGCAGATCTACGAGATGCTCCTGGCGGTCGTCGTCCTGCTCCGGGCGCGCACGGTCGCCGCCCGCCCGCGATTCCCGGGGGAGGTGTTCTGGAGCATCGTGGTGCCGACCTCGGTGGGGCGGCTGGTGTTCGACGCGCTGCGCAGCGAGATGCGGGCCCTGGGCCCGCTGACGCTGGGCCAGCTCCCGGCCCTGGTGCTCATCGGCTGGGGGCTGTGGGACCTGCGCCGCCAGCGGCGGTAGCGCCGGCGCTGGCAGCGACGGCGGCAACCGCAGCGTTTACCGCGACGGGGAGACCAGGATGAACGTCCGCATCGGCGCTGCGCCCATCAGCTGGGGCATCTGTGAGATCCCGGGGTGGGGACCGCAACTGCACTACGACCGCGTGCTGGACGAGATGCAGCTGGCCGGGTACGCCGGCACGGAGCTGGGCCCTTGGGGGTTCCTCCCGACCGATCCCGACGTGCTGGCTGCGGCGCTGGCCCGCCGGAGCCTGTCGCTGGCGGCGGCCTTCGTGCCGCTCCCGCTCAAGGACCCGTCGGCCTACGCCGAGTGCGAGAAAGGCGTGCGCGAGACGGCCGCACTGCTGCAGCGCCTGGGCGCCGGTGACATCCTGCTGGCCGACGCGGGCGACGAGACCCGCCGGAAAATCGCAGGGCGCCCGGAGGAGACCCGCGCGCACGGGTTGCAGCCCCGCGAGTGGCCGGGCTACGCCGCCCGGGTGGAGCGGCTGGCGCAGATCTGCCGGTTCGACTACGGGCTGGTGCCGTCCTTCCACCCGCACGCCGGCACGTTCATCGAACACCCCGACGAGATCCGCACGCTGCTCGAGCGCTGCGACCCGCACCTGGTGAAGTTCTGCCTGGATACCGGGCACGTAGCGTTCGGCGGGGGCGATCCAGTGGCGATCGCCAGTGCACATGCGCCGCGACTGGGGTACGTGCACCTCAAGGACATCGACCTGCCCAGGTTGCGGACCCTGCTGGTCGCGGGGAAGGACTACGTCGCCGCGGCTCAGCGGGACGTGTTCGTCGAACTGGGCCATGGGTCCCTGGACCTGCGGGCGCTCGTCGAGACGCTGCGCACCGCAGGCTACACGGGCTGGATCGTCATTGAGCAGGATCGCGTGGTGCAGGCTGACACCGACACCCTGGGCCGTGCCCGGCGCAACCTGGCCGCTCTCCGGGCGTTGCTGGAGGCTGCGTGCTAGCGCCCGGCCCCCAGCGCGCTCACCTGCTGCGCGAAGCCGACAAGGGCCCCCGGCAGGACGCCCACCTGAACGATGGTCAGGACCGCCAGCGCCAGGACCGCGGTCACCAGCGGACTGCGGTGCAGGCGCACGGCGGCGGGCGGCTCGCCCGCGTACATCACGTACGCGACCCGCAGGTAGTAGTAGACCGAGATCACGCTGGTCAGCACCCCCACCAGCGCCAGACCCAGGCCCAGCCGCCCGCCGCCCTCGATGGCCGCGGCGAACACGCCCAGCTTGGCGACGAATCCCCCAGACGGGGGCAGCCCGGCCAGCGAGACCATGCACACCGCGGTGGCGAAGGCCAGCAGCGGCGCCCGGGCGGCCAGGCCAGCGTAGTCGTCGATGCGGTCGGCCTCGCGCCCGGCGCGCTCCAGCCCCGCGGCCACGGCGAACGCGCCGAGGGTCATCGCGGCGTAGACCGCCAGGTAGCCCACGACCGCCGCGGTGGCCGCCGCGGTGCCCGTCGCGACGCCGATCAGCAGGTACCCCGTGTGCGAGATGCTGGAGTAGGCCAGCAGGCGCTTGTAGTTCGTCTGCGCCAGCGCGGCCAGGTTCGCCACCGCCATGGTGACGATCGCCAGCGCCCCCGCCAGCGGGCGCCACTGGTCGGCGAGCGGCGCCAGCGTCAGCGGGAAGACGCGCAGCAGCGCCGCAAACGCGCCCACCTTGGCGATCACGGACATGAATGCCGCGGCCGGCAGCGGCGCGCCCTCGTAGGCATCCGGTGCCCAGGTGTGAAAGGGCACCGCGGCGGCTTTGAAGCCCAGGCCGATGGCCACCAGGCCCATGCCGGCGGCAGCCGCAGGGTCGAGGGGACGCTGGGCCAGCGCCGCGGCCAGCTCGGGCAGGCGCGTCGTCTGGCCGACCCCGTAGAGCAGCGCCACACCGAAGAGCAGGAACGCGCTGGCGAACGCGCCCAGGAGGAAGTACTTCATGCCGGCCTCCTGGGAGCGTGGCAGGCTGCGGTGCCAGGCGGCCAGAACGTACAGCGGGATCGACAGCGTCTCCAGCGCCAGGAACAGCAGGAGCAGATCGCGGCTGGCGGCCATCAGCATCGCGCCCGCCGTCGCCACCAGCACCAGCACGTAGTATTCGCCCCGCTCGAGCCCGGCCCGCCGCAGGTAGTCCGGCGCCACCGCCAGGCCGAACGCGCCCACCGCCGCGGCGATGGCCTGGGCCGTGCGCGTGAGCCCGTCGCGCACGTACATGCCGGCGAACCCGGCGCCGTCGGGCGTCACGGCGGCCGCCCACCCGGCCCACACCGCGCCGGCGATGCCGGCCGCCACGAGCCAGCCGCGTCGCGACGGCGGCATCCACAGGTCCGCGAGCAGCAGGACCAGCGCCGCGCTCAGGACGATCAGCTCTGGCGCCAGCAGCTCGAGGGCCACCGGCGGCGGGGAGATCATCGCCTGCGCTCCGCGGGGGCTGGCGCTGCAGGCGCGCGGCGCTCGACGGCCACAGGCGCGCGGCGCTCGACGGGCGCGGGTCGCTGAAGAGCCACCGGCGCCGACACCCGCTGGAGGGCGGCAGCCGCCGCCGCCTCGGACCGGTCCAGCAGCACACGCGGGGAGAGGCCGATGAGGAAGATCAGCACCACCAGCGGCGCGAACACCGCGACTTCGCGCGCGCTCAGATCTGCCAGCCGCTCGCGGTGCGCGGCCTGCACGGGGCCGTGCATCACCCGCTGGTAGGCCCAGAGCAGGTAGACGGCAGAGAGGATCACCCCGCCCGCAGCCAGCGCCGCCCACCACCGCGAAGCGCGGAAGGCGCCCAGCAGGATCAGGAACTCGCCGGCGAAGCCGTTGGTGCCCGGCAGCGCCGCCGACGACAGCATGACGATGGTGAACACCGCGGCGAAGCGCGGCATCAGCGCCGCGACACCGCCGTAGGCGGCGATCTGCCGCGTGTGGGTGCGCTCGTACAGCACCCCCACGATGAGGAACAGGGCACCGGTGCTGATGCCGTGGTTGACCATCTGGAGGAGGCTGCCCTGCAGGCCCTGCACGTTGAGGGCAGCGATGCCCAGCATCACGAACCCCAGGTGGCTCACGCTGGAGAAGGCCACCAGCCGCTTGAGGTCGGACTGCGCCCACGACACCGCCGCGCCGTAGAGGATGCCGACGATGGCCAGTGCCGCGATCAGCGGGGCGGCCCCGGCCAGCGCCTGGGGGAACAGCGCAGGGCCGAACCGGACGAAGCCGTAGGTACCCATTTTGAGCAGCACGGCGGCCAGGATGACGCTGCCGGCGGTGGGCGCCTCGGTGTGCGCATCCGGCAGCCAGGTGTGCAGGGGCCAGACGGGCACTTTGACCGCGAAGGCCAGGGCGAACGCCGCGAACAGCCACGCCTGGACGCCGGGGTCCAGGCGCACCGTCGCCAGGCGCTCGAGGTCGAAACTGCGGGCGCCCAGCTGCCCGGAGGCGACCACGTGGAGAGCCAGGATCGCCACTAGCATCAGCACGCTGGCGGCCATCGTATAAAGGAAGAACTTCAGCGCGGCGTACCGGCGGTGTTCGCTGCCCCACAGGCCGATCAAGAACGCCATGGGGATCAGCACGGCCTCCCAGAAGACGTAGAAGAGAATCAGATCGAGGCTCAGGAACGTCCCGAGCACTGCGGTCTCCAGCCCCAGCATCGCCACCGTGAACGCCTTCACGCGCTCGGTGACGGCGCTCCAGGCGCCGAGCAGGGCCACCGGGAAGACCACCGCCACCAGCCCCGCCAGCAGCAGCGAGATCCCGTCGATGCCCACGGCGTAGCCGATGCCGAGCTGGGGCACCCAGGGCACCCGCTCGACGAGCTGCAGCCCGCCGGACGACGCGTCGAACGCGCCCCAGACCGCCGCGAAGACGGCCAGCGTCGCCAGGCTCGCAGCGAGGCCGGTCCATCGGACGAGATCCTCGCGGTCGCGCGGCAGCAGGGCCACCACCGCGGCGCCGGCCAGGGGCAGGAAGATCAACCAGGACAGCACGCCGCTACCTCAGCATCCAGGTCCCGAGGATGATGAGCGTCCCGACCAGCACCGCCAGCGCGTACTGGCGCGCGTAGCCCGTCTGGAGCGCGCGCGCCACCGCCCCCAGCCGCGCCAGCACCCGGCCGGTGCCGTTGACCGCGGCGTCGATCGCCCCCAGGTCTACCGGCCCTGCCAGGAAGCGCGCCAGGGCTCCCCCGGGCCGCACGATGACGCGGTCGTAGAGCGTGTCCACGTACCACCGGGCCTCCAGCACAGCGCCCAGCGTCCCCAGCGACGGGTCTCGCCGCCCCCGGTGGAGCCGCGCCCCGGTGAGCAGCCCTGCGGCCGCGACACCCACCGAGACGACCGCCAGCAGCGCGGCCGGCGGGTGTGCCTCCGGGGCGACCGGGACGCGCAGGATCGGCTCCAGCACCCGCAGCAGCGGCGCGCCGGCAGCCCTCGCGCCCAGCAGGCCGCCGGCCAGCGACAGCACGGCCAGGACCGCCATCGGCCACAGCATGACCGGCGGCGCCTCGTGCGGGTGCGCGCCGCGGGAGGCCGGGCGCTCGGTGAACACCAGCAGCCAGGCACGCGCCACGTAGACGGCGGTCACGAACGCCGTGAGCAGGCCGAGCGCGTAGGGCGCATAGTTCCCGGTGGCCTGGCCCACCGCGAAGGCCCGCTCCAGGATCAGGTCCTTGCTGAAGAAGCCGGCAAACGGCGGCACCCCGGCCAGCGCCAGCGCTCCCACGGCGAAGCCCGCCGCGGTGCGGCGCAGCGGGCCCGCCAGCCCGCCCAGCCGGCGCATGTCGACGACGTCGTGCATGGCGTGCATGACGGCCCCGGCGGCCAGGAAGAGCAGCGCCTTGAAGAAGGCATGCGTCACCAGGTGGAAGATGCCGGCGGCGGGCGCAAGCACACCCATGGCCAGGAACATGTAGCCCAGCTGGCTGATGGTGGAGTACGCCAGCACGCGCTTGAGGTCCCACTCGCGCAGGGCAACGGTGGCGGCGAAGAACGCGGTGAGGGCGCCGACCATGCCGACGACCGGCAACGCGCCGGGCGCGGTCAGGAACAGGCGGTCCAGCCGCGCGATCAGGAAGACGCCGGCGGTGACCATGGTGGCGGCGTGGATCAGCGCCGAGACCGGCGTCGGGCCCTCCATGGCATCGGGCAGCCACACGTGGAGGGGGAGTTGGGCCGACTTGCCGACCGCGCCGGTGAAGAGCAGCAGCGCCGCTGCGGTCCGCGCCGCCGGCAGCCCGGCGACGCCCTCGCGGATCTTGGCGATGTCCAGCGTGCCCAGCGTGACGAACAGCAGGCAAAGGCCCAGGAGGAACGCCGCATCGCCGATGCGGTTCACGACGAAGGCCTTGCGCCCCGCGGCCGCCGCGGCCGGCCGTTCGAACCAGAAGCCGATCAGCAGGTACGAGCACACCCCGACCAGCTCCCAGCCCACGAACAGCACCAGCAGGTTTCCCGCCAGCACCAGCAGCAGCATGGCGCTCGTGAACAGGTTCAGGTAGGCGAAGTAGCGCGAAAGGTGCGGCTCAGCCGCCATGTAGCCCAGCGAGTAGACGTGGATCAGGAAGCTCACGCCGCTCACGAGCAGCGCCATCACCAGCGAGAGCCGGTCCACCAGCAGGCTCGCCTCGGCCCACAGGTCGCCGGCCCCCAGCCAGCGGTACAGCGGCAACGAGACCGCCACCGCCGTACCCTCGCCGACCGCCGGCAGCGCGCCCCACGCCTGCACCGCGGCGGCGAACGACGCCGCCACCGCTGCGCACGCCAGCCCGCCAGCGGCTGCCCGCGGCAGCCTGGCGCCCACCAGGCCGTTGAGCAGCCAGCCAGCCAGCGGGACCAACGGGATCAGCAGCGCGACGTCCACGGGCTACCCGCGCAGGAGGTCCACGTCGTCGATATCGACGGTGGCGCGGGCGCGGAAGATGTTGACGATGAGGGCCAGGCCCACCACCACCTCGACGGCCGCCACCACCAGCACGAAGAAGACCACCACTTGGCCATCGGGCGCGCCGTGCTGGCGCGCGAAGGTCACGAACGCCAGGTTGACCGCGTTCAGCATGACCTCCACGCTCATGAAGATGATGAGGGCGTTGCGCCGCACCAGCACCCCCGCCGCGCCCAGCACGAAGAGCGCCGCGCTCAGCGCCAGGTAGGCGCCGGCAGGGACCATTGCTCAGCGCGCCTCCTCGGACGGCACTGCCGTCTGGTGGGTCTCGGCGGCCGGCGCACGCGGCCCCCACGCCTGGCCGCCCGGCGTATCGTGCGCGCCCCGGGACGGCCCCGGGAGGGCGTCGTCGGAGGGCTCGCCCGTCCGCCGACCCAGCACCGCCGCGGCCACGATGCCCACCAGGAGGATCACCGACGCCAGCTCGAAGGGCAGCAGGTAGGTCACGAAGAGTGCCTCCCCCACCTGCTGGGCGGTGCCGAACGCCTCGGGGGGCGGCCCGAACGTCCCGGCCGCCGCCAGGACCGCGCCCAGCAGCACCCCCAGGTAGAGGGCCGCCATCAGGATGGCGGCGCGGCGCTGGCGCGGCAGCTTCTCGGTCGGGCCCTCGCCGGACCGCGCGTGCAGCAGCATGATAACGAAGAGGAACAGCACCACCACGGCGCCGGCGTAGATGATGACCTGCACCATGGCGATGAACTGCGCGGCCAGCAGCAGGTAGGTGACGGCCAGCGAGGCCAGCACCAGCAGCAGGGCCAGCGCGCTGTGCACCGGCGCGCGCGCGGCGATGACGCCCACGGCGCCGGCCAGCGCCGTGGCGGCCGCGGCCAGGAAGACCGCCCACTCCACGCTAGACGTCCCTCCGCGGATCGCGCCCCGAGGCGCCGGGATAGGGCTCGGTGAGCATGGGCTTGGTGTAGATCATCGCCTCCCGCGAGGAGCTGGCGAGCTCGTACTCGTGGCCCAGCACGATGGCACCCGTCGGGCAGGCCTCCTCGCAGAAGCCGCAGAAGATGCAGCGCAGCATGTTGATCTGGAACTCTTCGGCGTAGCGTTCCCCCTTGCTCACCTGGCGCTCCGGGGTGTTCTCGGCGGCCCTGACGTAGATCGCCTGGGAGGGACAGACGATCACGCACAGCTCGCAGCCCACGCACCGCTCGAGCCCGTCGGCGTAGCGGGTGAGCCAGTGACGGCCCTTGAATCGCGTCTCGACGCGCGTCTTCTCGTCGGGATACTGGATCGTGACCGGGCGGCGCAGGGCATACCGGCCCGTGACCAGCAGGCCCCGAACCAGGGCCACCGTTTGCCGCAGCAGCCCCGCCACCCGGCTAGCCTCCCCGGAGGGCCACGACGGCAGCCGTGACTACCACGTTGGCCAGCCCCACGGGCACCAGCACCTTCCACCCCAGGGCCATGAGCTGGTCGTGCCGGACCCGCGGCATCGTCGCCCGCAGCCAGATGAACAGCGCCACAAAGCCGAAGGTCTTCAGCACCACCCACACCGGCCCGGGCAGCAGCGGTCCCTGCCACCCGCCGAAGAAGAGCGTGGTGGCCAGCAGGCTCATGGTCACGATGCCGATGTACTCGCCGATGTAGAACATCGCGAACTTGAAGCCGCCGTACTCGGTCTGGAACCCGGCGATCAGCTCCTGCTCGGCCTCGGGCAGATCGAACGGCGCGCGGTTCGTCTCGGCCACGGCGCCGATCAGGAAGAGCAGGAACCCGACCGGCTGCACGGCCACGAACCAGACCCGCGCCTGGGCCCGGACGATCTCCACCAGGCTCAGCGAGCCCGCCGTCAGCACCACCGCCACTACCGCCAGGCCGATGGCCAGCTCGTAGCTGATGAGCTGGGCGCTGGAGCGCAGGCTCCCCAGCAGCGCATATTTGTTGTTCACGGACCAGCCGCCCAGGATGATGCCGTAGACGCCGATCGACGACGCCGCCAGCACCAGCAGGACTCCCACGTTGACGTCGGCCAGGTAGAGCGGGATGCGCGCGCCGAACACCGTGATCTCTGGCCCCAGGGGGAGCACCGCGTACACGAACAGCGCGGCGACCATGGAGATCGCCGGCGCGACCCAGTAGACCAGCACGTCGGCGCCGGCGGGCATGAAGCTCTCCTTGAAGAGGAGCTTGATGCCGTCGGCCAGCGGTTGGAGCAGGCCGAACGGCCCCACGCGGTTCGGCCCGTAGCGCAACTGGAACCTGGCCAGCAGGCGGCGCTCAAGGAGCGTCATGTACGCGCACGCCGTCAGCAGCACGACCAGCAGCACGATGCTCTTGGCCGCCGCGGCCAGCACCGCGCCCGTCACCGCCGGCCCTCCTGCCCGGGCCTCCCGTGCCCACCGGGCCGGGTCATGCGTCCCCTCCGGGGATGGCCGCCGGCACCAACGCCCGCACTGTGGCGCGGGCGACGATCTCGGGCCAGCGCACGAGGTGGTGGATCGGCAGGCCCTCGGCCCGGCGCGGGACCAGCACCTGCCCGGCTGGCGTCTCGTCGCTCACGCGGGCCTGCAGGACCACGGCGCCAGCGGCCGTGGCCACCTGAACGAGCGCGCCGTCGGCGATCTCCAGGCGCGCCGCGTCGTCGGGGTGGACGACGCACTGCGGCGGCCCGGCCAGTTCGGCCACACCCGGGCAGCGCGCCGTCATCGTCCCCCGGGTGAACAGCGCGTCCACCGGCAGCACGGTCAGCCGGTCGCCGTCGGACCCGGCCGCAGCGGCCGTCTCCGGCGCCGCGGGCAGCGCCACAGGCACCCGCACCGGCCCCACCGGGCTGGCGGCCTCGAGCGCGAGCCCGGGGAGCCGCCGGCGCATCAGCGCCAGCAGCTCGTCGGCCGTGCCAGGCGCCAGGGTGGCGCCCAGGCGATCGGCCAGGCGCATGAAGATCTCGGCGTCGGCTCGTGCCTGGCCGGGACCGGCCACCGCCGCGCGCAGCGGCAGCAGCCGCCCCTCCAGGTTCATGACCGTGCCGTCCTTTTCCGGTAGCACCAGCGCCGGCAGCACCACGTCTGCGCTCTCCGCTGTCGGCGACAGGAACGCTTCGTGCACCACGACGAAGCCCGCGCCCGCGCGGGCCGCCGGCCACGCTGTCGCATCCGCCGCGTCGGTGGCCGGGTCGGCACCCGCGACGTACAGCACGTCCACCTCGCCCGCCGCGGCGCGCTGCAGAATCTGCGGCGCGGTCCAGCCGCCCTCGCCCGGCAGCAGGCCGAGGCGCTGCGCGCCGATGTCGTTGCCGCGGCCGCGCATGACGTGCACCAGCCCGCCGACGCGCGCGGCCAGGTCGGCAGCAGCGCGCAGGATCGAACGGCCGGGCGGCCCGTCCAGCGCCACGCGACCCACGAAGACGTGCACCTGCCCTCCCGCGGCCACGGCCCCCCCAGCCCCGACCAGCGCCGGGGCCGCCCCGTCGTGATCTTGCCCCGTGGCCGGCCCGGGCGGCCGGCCGTCCTTTGCGGCCGAGGTCGCAGCGCGCAAGTCCATGACCGCCTGCGCCAGGCGGTCGTAGGGCCGCACGATCGTCCAGTGCGCCCAGCGGGCGACCTCCGGCCGCCTCACATGGAGCAAGATCAACCGTGCGCCACGGTCGAGCGCCTGCTTGAGGCGCAGCCATAGCACCGGGTACTCCTCGGTCAGGTCGCAGCCGATGAGCACGAAGACGTCCCCGCGGCCGATCTCCTCGATGGGCGCGCGGAGCCCCCAGGCGACCTCCAGGCTCGGGCTCCCCGCCGGGACGTCGGTCCGATGGTCGAGGTGCGGCGTGCCCACCACGTCCCGGAAGAGCGTCGCCGCCAGCACGATGTCCTCGTTGGCCAGGCGCCGTCCGCCGAGAAACGCCACCCGCTGCGGCCCGCGGGCGCGCGCGGTGGCCAGGCGCGCGCCCACGAGATCGAGGGCCTCGGCCCAAGTGGCCTCCTCGAGCCGCCCGTGGCGTCTGATGAGCGGCACCCGCAGGCGGTCGGGCGAGGCCACGTAGTCGTGGCCGAAGAACCCCAGGTCGCACAGCCAGATGTCGTTGATCGCGGCGGACTCGCGGGCGCGGGTGCGCACCACCTGGCCGTCGCGCACGTCCAGCCAGACCGCACAGCCGAGCCCGCACAGCGTGCAGGTCGAAGCCACGGGCCGGCTATCCCATGGCCGCGCGCGGAACCGGTAGGTGCGGCTGGTCAGGGCGCCGACGGGACAGATGGCGATGGTGTTCCCGATGAACCTGGAGTCGACCGGCAGGGCAAGCGGCGTGTTGATCTCGCTGGTGAAGCCGCGGGCGAAGCCTTTCAGCGCATGATCGCCGGCGACGATTTCACCGAACCGGACGCACCGCCAGCACAGGATGCAGCGCTCGCGGTCGAGCATCAGCACCGGGCCCAGGGCGACCGGCTTGGCGAAGTCCCGCTTGGCCTCGACGAACCGGCTGCGGCCGGGCCCGAAGCGGAGCGTCTGATCCTGGAGCGGACACTCGCCGCCCTTGTCGCAGATCGGGCAGTCGAGCGGGTGGTTGATCAATAGGAACTCGAGGATGGCTTCCTGCCCCGCCCGCACCTCCGCCGACTGCGTGTCCACCACCATGCCCTCGGCCGCCGGCAACGTGCACGCGGTCTGCAGTTTCGGCATCTTCTCGACCTTCACCAGGCACATGCGGCAGGCGCCCAGCGGCGGCATCCGGTCGTGGTAACAGAAGATGGGGATCTCGCTGCCCGCGGCGCGGGCGGCGTGGTAGACTGTGGTGCCCTTGGGCACGGTGACGGTCCGGCCGTCGATCGTGAGGGTGACGACCTCGGGCGGGCTAGTGGCCATGCGCGGCTCCTGCGGCGCCGCCCGACGTCGGCGCGCCGGGGGCGCCGGCCCGGGCGATGTGGCGCTCGTACCCATGGCGGAAATGGCGCAGGGACGCCACCAGGCTCGGCGGCACGCTCTCCCCCAGGGGGCAGAAGCAGGTGCCGGTCATGCCCCGGGCGATGCTCTCCAGCAGTGCCAGATCCTCGGGGCGGCCGCGCCCGTGGAGGATCCGGTCGAACACTTGCGTGATCCACACCGTCCCCTCGCGGCAGGGCGTGCACTTGCCGCACGACTCGTCGCGGTAGAACTCGACGATGCGGGCCAGCACCTCGACCATGTCGGCCGAATCGTCGATGACGATCACGGCCGCCGAGCCCAGCATCGAGCCCACCGCGCGCAGGCTGTCGTAGTCCATGGCCACGTCCAGGTGTTCCTCGGTCAGCAGCATCGACGACGACCCGCCCGGGAATGCCGCCTGGAAGCGCCGGCCGGGTCGCAGCCCGCCCGCGTGCTCGAAGATTATCTCGCGCAGCGGGGTACCCAGGGGCAGCTCGTAGACTCCGGGCAGGGTCACGTGGCCGCTCACCGAGAACAGCGCCGGGGGGCCCAGCTCCCGGTAGCGCTCGGGGCCCAGCGCGAGGACCGCGGGCACGTGGCAGAGCGTCTCGACGTTGTTCACCAGGGTCGGCATCTGGTAGAGTCCCGCCTGCGCCGGAAACGGCGGCCGCAGCCGCGGCAGCGCGCGCCGGCCCTCCAGCGACTCGAGCAGGGCCGACTCCTCGCCCGCGATGTAGGCCCCCGCCCCGGTGTGGACCACGATCTCCACGGTGTGCTCGCCGCCGAAGACCCTCCTGCCGATGAACCCGGCGGCCCGGGCCTGCGCCACGGCCTGCTCCAGCAGGCGGCGGGCGCGGTGGAACTCACGCCGCAGATAGATGTACGCCTTCTGGGCGCCCACGGTCACGGCCGCGATGATGATGCCCTCCAGCAGCAGGTGGGGGCAGCCCTCCAGGAGCGTGCGGTCCTTGAACGTGCCCGGCTCGCCCTCGTCGGCGTTGACCACGACGTACTTCACCGGCGCGCTGCGGGGGATGAACTTCCACTTCTGGCCGGTGGGGAACCCCGCGCCGCCCTTGCCCCGCAGCCCCGACTGCACCAGCAGGTCGATCACCGACTCCGGCGGCAGCTCGCCGGTCGCCACGCGCCGCGCCGCCTCGTACCCGCCGGCGCGGCGGTAGGCCGCCAGGTCGTGCACCCCGCCGTTTCGCGTCCACCTCAGCAGGATCGACTCACGCATCGCCAGACCTCACGGATACCGGGCCAGGAGTTCGTCCACGGCTGCGGGCCCCACCCGCGGCCACCGGTCCTCGTCGATGAGGACGACCGGCGCCTCCTCGCACGCCGCCAGGCACTCGGCTGCCCGCCACGTGAAGCGGCCGTCGGGGGTGGTGCCGCCCGGGCCGACGCCCAGGCGCTCGTGCAGCCGCCGCACCACCGCGCTGCAGCCAGCCAGCATGCACGAGACGTTGGTGCACACCTGGATGACGTGCCGGCCGACCGGCTCGAGGTAGAACAGATGGTAGAACGAGGCGACCGACGCGACCTCGGCCAGCGGCAGGTCCAGGGCCGCCGCGACGCCGTCGAGCGCTTCGGGCGGGAGCCACCCGTACTCGGCCTGGGCGACGAAGAGCGCGGGCAGCAGCGCGGACTGCCGGTGCTCGTAGCGGGCGGCCAGCCGTCGGATCTCCCGCCGGGCAGCCTCGCTCAGCGGCCGCCCGCCGGCGCGCGGCGCGCCCGCCGGCAGCCGCGCCGCGCTCATCGGTCCACGTCCCCCAGCACCGGGTCCACGGTGGCGATGACCACCACGATGTCGGCCATGGAGTGGCCCCGCAGCAGCACCGGCAGCGCCTGGAGGTTGTTGAACGACGCCGAGCGCACCCGCACCCGCGCCGGCCGGTTGCTGCCGTCGCTGACCAGGTAGTAGCCCTTCTCGCCGCGCGGCGACTCCACCGCGTGGTACACTTCGCCCGCCGGCGGGTGCAGGCCCTCGCTCACCAGCTTGAACTGGTGGATCACCGCCTCCATGCTCGACACCAGTTCCCCGCGCGGCGGCAGGGCGACCTTGCGGTCGTCGACGATCCAGGGCCCGTCGGGCAGCCGGTCGAGCGCCTGGAGGATGATGCGGCGCGACTGCCGCATCTCCTCCATCCGCAGCCGGTACCGCTCGAACGAATCGCCGCTGGTGCCCACCGGGACGTCGAACGCGTACTGCTCGTAGCCACTGTACGGGAACGCCTTGCGGACGTCGTAGGGGACGCCCGACCCCCGCAGCAGCGGGCCCGTGCAGCCGAAGCGCACCGCATCCTCCGCCGACAGCACTCCTATGCCCTCGGTGCGCCTGCGCCAGATCAGGTTGTCGGTCAGCATCGCCTCGAGGTCGTCCAGGTGCCTGGGCAGGGCAGCCAGGAACCGGCGCACGCGGGGGACGAAGCCCTCCGGCAGGTCCCACGCCAGGCCGCCGATGCGCATGTAGCCGTGCATCATCCGCTGGCCGGAGACCATCTCGAAGATGTCCAGGATGTCTTCCCGCGCCTGGAAGCAGTAGAAGAAGCCGCTGGTGACGTTGAGCTCCAGCACGCTGGTCCCCAACCACACCAGGTGGCTGGCGATGCGCGACAGCTCCATGAGGATCACGCGGGCCACCTGCGCGCGCTCGGGCGGGGTGAGGTCCATCAGCTTCTCCACCGCCAGCACGTAGGCACACTCCTCGATGAACGTCGCCAGGTACTCGATGCGCGCCGGGAAGACGATGTTCTGGTGATAGGTACGATGCTCCATCGTCTTCTCGAACCCGGTGTGGAGGTAGCCGATCACCGGCCGGCAGCCCACGATGGCCTCGCCCTCGAGGTCGAGCAGCACCCGCAGCACCCCGTGGGTCGCCGGGTGCTGCGGCCCCACGTTGATCGTCAGCGCCTGGGTCCGGAGTTCTGTCACGCCTCGCTCACCCACCCGTGTCCCTCCGTGCCCGCCCTGCGGGTGCCCGGGACACACCCGCGACGCTAGCGCCGCGGCGGCGATGTCGGAATGATCTGGCTGGGGACGTTCGGGACGTGCCCGATGAACTCCACCGGCTCCTCGGTCAGCGGGAAGTCCTTGCGCAGCGGGTGCCCCTCCCAGTCGTCCGGCAGCAGGATCCGCGAGAGGTTCGGGTGGCCCTCGAAGCGGATCCCGAACAGATCGTAGACTTCACGCTCCAGCCAGTCGGCGCCGGGCCACAGCCCGGTAACGCTGCCGATCACCGGGCGGTCGGCCGGCAGGCGTGCCTTCACGCGCAGGCGCACCGGTGGCTGCAGGCCTGTCAGCAGGTAGACGACCTCGAACCGCGGCTCCGTCGGATGCCGGTCGACCGCCGTCAGGTCGGTGAGCATCCAGGGTCCACCGGGCGCGGCGCGCACCGCTTCCAGCGCCTCGCGCACCCGGTCCGCGGGCACGACCACCGTGACCTCGCCCCGGAACTCGACGCGCTCGAGGGCACCGTCGCCCAGGTGCGCCTGCACCCGGGCCACCAGCGCCTGGGGCTCCATCAGCGGCGGCCTCCGCCGGCGGCGATCTTCTCGCGAAGCTTGAGCACGCCGTAGAGCAGGGCTTCGGGGCGCGGCGGGCACCCGGCGACGTAGACATCGACGGGGACGATCTTGTCGACGCCCTGGACCAGCGCGTAGTTGTTGAAGACGCCCCCGCACGAGGCGCAGTCGCCCATGGCGATGACCCACTTCGGCTCCAGCATCTGGTCGTAGATGTGCCGCAGGACGGGCGCCATCTTCTGCGAGACGCGGCCCGAGACGATCAGCAGATCGGCCTGGCGGGGGGAGGCGCGGAACACCTCGCTGCCGAAACGGGCGATGTCGAAGCGTGCGGCGGTGCTGGCCATCATCTCGATCGCGCAGCACGCCAGCCCGAACTGCGCGGGCCAGATGCTGCCCGAGCGCGCCCACGCCACCATCTTCTCCACGGTGGTGGTCAGCAGACGCCGCTCGAACGCGCGAGCCTCGGCGGACTCGCGCGCGGTCACTGCCATTCCAGGGCCTGCCGCTTCCAGGCGTAGAGGAGCCCGATGCCCAGCACGCCGACGAACACCAGCATCTCCACCAGCCCGAAGGTCCCCAGCCGCCGGAAGACCACCGCCCACGGGAACAGGAAGACGATCTCGAGGTCGAAGAGGATGAACAGCATGGCGATCACGTAGTAGCGGATCGGCACGCGTTCCCGTGAGGTCCCCATGGCCCACATGCCCGATTCGTAGGCCTCGACCTTCGGCGGCGTGGGCCGGCTGCCGCCCAGGAGGGCGTGGGCGGCGAGCAACGCGCCCGTGAGGCCCACGACCAACACCAGATGCACCAGAATGGGGAGGTAGTCGACCAGCACCGTCATCGTCGGCCCGAAGCCTCGTCCCGACTGCGTCGCAGGCCATCCCTCATCATCGCAGAGTTCCCAGGGAGCGTCAACACGCACGCCAGGACGGCGCGCGCCGGCGCGCGGGCGTTCACCGGCCGCGCGCGGCCACGGCTCGCACCGATGCCAGGACGCGTGGCAGGATCTCGAGCACCGCGTCCACGTCCGCCTCGGTGCTCCAGCGGCCGAGCGAGAACCGCAGGGTGCCCGCCGCGTAGGCCTCGGGCACGCCCAGCGCCGCGATGACGTGCGAGGGTTCCAGGCTGCCCGAGGTGCACGCCGAGCCCGACGAGGCGGCGATCCCCTCCAGGTCGAGGGCCAGCAGCAGCGACTCGCTGTCGGCGTCGGCGAAGGAGACGTTCACGATGCCAGGCAGCCGCCGGGTGGGGTGGCCGTTGAGCCGGGCGCCCGGGAGCGCGGCGAGGCCGGCCGCCAGACGGTCGCGCAGCGCGCCGATCCGCGCCGCCTCTTGCGCCATCTCGGCCTGCGCCAGGGTCGCCGCCACGCCGAACCCCACGATCGCCGGCGTGTTCTCGGTGCCGCCGCGGCGCCCGCGCTCCTGGCTGCCGCCGTGGAGCAGGGGCGTCAGCGTCACGCCGCTGCGGATGTAGAGGGCGCCGATGCCCTTGGGCCCGTACCGCTTGTGCGCCGACAGCGAGAGCAGGTCGATCCCCAGGGCCCGCACGTCGATCGGCACGATGCCGGCGCTCTGGGTCGCGTCGGTGTGGCAAAGGACGCCCGCCTCGCGGGCGATAGCCGCCACCTCCGCGACCGGCCCCAGCGTGCCGATCTCGTTGTTGCCGTGCATGATCGAGATCAGCACCGTCTCGGGCCGCAGCGCCCGGCGGACGTCGGCCGGATCCACCAGGCCGTGCCCGTCCACCGGCAGGATCGTGACGGCCACGCCCCGCTCGGCCAGCCAGCGGCACGGCTCGAGTACCGCGTGGTGCTCCGTCGCCGCGGTGATGACGTGCGCCGCTCCCCGAGGGCTGGCCCAGACGGCGCCCAGGATCGCGGCGTTGTTGGCTTCCGTGGCCCCGGAAGTGAAGACGATCTCGCCGGGCCGGGCGCCGATCAGGCGGGCCACCGCCGCGCGGGCTTCGTCGACGGCGGCCCGCGCGGCCTGGCCGAACTGGTGCACGCTTCCGGCATTGCCGAACCGCTGGCTGAAGTACGGTTGCATGGCCGCCACGACCCGGGGATCGGTGGGCGTGGTGGCCGCGTAGTCGAGGTAGCCCCTGGCTGGCGGGTGCACCGACGTCATCCTGGTCAGAGTATAGCGCACGGGCCTTCCGGCAGAGCAGCCCGCACGCGCGGGACCGGGCGCCGGGCCGGGGCTAGGGCGCCGGCACCACGCCCAGATCGTCCAGGTAGCCCAGGACCTCGTCCGGCCGCTGGATGTCGTGCCCCATCTGGAGGAACCGGACCGGTCCCACGCTGGCGTGGATCGCGTCCAGGTGGATACGCCGGTCGTCCACGTAGAGGATCTCCTCCGGGCGCAGGGCGAGACCACGGCCGGCGAGCTCGCCCACGAGCGCGGCCACCATCCGCTCCTTGTGCGGGTGCGGTTCGACCTTCCTCAGGTCGAAGTACGGCTCAAGCCCCAGCAGCGCGAAGATCTGGGCCACCGGCTCCGGCCGGTTCCAGGAGGCGGCCGCCACCACCAGCTTCCGCGCCCGGAGGCCCGCCAGCAGCCGGCGCACGCCCGGGTACAGCGCGACGCGGACTCCGTCCTGGTCGCGCACCGCATCGTCGCCGTCCCGCTCGAAGGGCAGCCGCAGCGCGGTGACGTTGGCGTGGTTCCACAGGGTCAGATCGCAGTCGAGGATCACCAGCCGGACAGCCACGACGACCTCCATCCTCTCCGACCCCCGCACGCCGCCCCGTGGCCGCCCCTCCCCCGCCCGCAGCCGGCGCAGCTCATGGCTCGTTGGCGGCTGGCGGTGGGGCGGCCTCGGCCACCCTGCCCTCCAGGACGTCCAGCAGGTTCCGGATGATGCGCGCCGTGAGCCCCCAGACGGTCCAGCGGCCGCAGTTGTAGTAGAGCAGGTCCACGACCCGGCCTGCGCGCACCACGCGCTCCGCGCGCACGCGGCCGGGTTCCTGGAAGATCGCCAGGGGCAGGGTCACGATCTCGTCGATCTCGTTCGGGTTGGGTCGAAGCCGGTTCGGCGGCGGGATGGCGCCGACGAACGGCGTCACGGCGAACCCGGACACGACCGTCTCGACTTCATCCAGCCGACCCAGGATCTCCACGGTGGATGGCTCGAGGCCGATCTCTTCATAGGTTTCCCGCAGGGCGGTCTCGCGCAGCGACGCATCCCCGGGCTCCTCCCCGCCTCCCGGGAAGGAGATCTGTCCCTTGTGGTGCTCGACCGTTTCCGTCCGCTTCGTCAGGAGCAGGTACGTGGTGCCGTCCCGCTCGAACACCGGCACGAGCACGGCCGCCCGGCGCCAGGAGTGGGAGGGCAGGTCTTGCGGGCGATGCGCCCGTAGCTGCTCCCGCAGACGGGCCAGCAGGCTCACGTGCTCGTGTTGGCTGCCAGCCCCCCGCAGTCCTTCCAGGTCGGGTGCCCGATCGAACCGGGCTGGGCCTGGTCCTCATACAAAATGTTGCGAAAATTGTCGAAGAAACCACTAGATCTAGGAAGGAATTCCGGCTCGGATGCGGAATACGTGCAGGCGACCCCGGGGGGAAGGCCATGATACCACAGTTCGCCTCCATCGACGGCTCTCCATCGCTGCGCCACCGCGACATATACCTCCTCAGCCCCAGGCTCCTTCCCCCCGAGGTCATAGCCGTGGCCTTCGCCAAAACCTCCCGGAGCCCCAAACCCTTCCGGGAGATCGCGGCGGAGCTCACCGAGGAGTCATCGAGCGCGTTTCACGAGAAGTGGGTGCTGGGGTACGGCCACGGCTCGGTCGCGGAGCACGCCGTCCTCCACCTGGCCCTGGAGAACCTCTCGCGCCTGGCCATCGAGTGCCTGGAGAGCAACCGGCTCTGCTCCTATACGGAGAAGTCCACCCGCTACCAGATCTTCGACGCATTCTACGTCCCGCCGGCCGTCGCGGCCTCGGCCCACGCTGCGCTGTACCTCCAGACGTGCCAGCGCCTGTTCGAGACCTACCGGGCCAGCCTGGAGCCGGTGCGGCGCGTCATCGAGGCCCAATCCCCCCGGCAGGCGGAGGAGACCGACCGGGCCTACGCCGCGCGGATCCGCTCCAGGTACATCGACGTCTGCCGGTTCCTCCTGCCCTGCGCCACCCTGGCCAACGTGGGCATGACCGCCAACGCCCGGGCCCTGGAGCACGCCATCACCAAGATGCTCTCGCATCCCCTGGAAGAGGTACGGGCGATCGGCGCCGAGGTCAAGGCGGTGGCCTGCACGGAGGTGCCCACGCTGGTCAAGTACGCCGATCCCAATCCCTACCTGATCGAGACTGCGACGGCCCTGGCCGCCGTGGCCGAGGGCGAACCTGCCGACAGCGACCCCTTCGACGGCGTCGCCGCGCCCGGCGTCCGGCTGGTGCACTACGACCGCGACGCGGAGATCCGCGTCGCGGCGGCCTGCCTGTACCGCTACGGCCGGTCGTCCTACCAGCGGGCGTGGGCGCGGGCCGCGGCCATGCCGCCGCAGCAGCGCGCGGCGATCATCGAAGAAGCGCTGCGGCGGCTGCAGCGACATGACGCCCCGATCCGGGAACTCGAGCACGTGACCTACACCTTCGACATCGTCTGCGACCAGGGCGCCTACTTCGACCTGAAGCGCCACCGCATGATGACCCAGAGCCCCCAGGCGCCCACGGTCGATCTGGGCTACGCGGTCCCTCGCGCCATCGCCGCCGCCAGCCTGGAGGGGGCATTCCGCGCGGCGCTCGACCAGGCCACCGAGGCCTACCACCGGATCGCCCGCGACCTGCCCCACGAGGCCGCCTACCTGGTCACGAACGCCCACAACCGGCGCTTCCTGGCCACCATGAACCTGCGCGAGCTGTACAGCGTGGTCCCGCTGCGGGCGCGGGAGAGCGGACACTTCTCGTACCGGCGCATCGCGCTCCAGCTCTACGAGGCGGTCCGTGCGGTGCACCCCGGGCTGGTGGGACACGTGCGGTTCGGCTACGCGCCCCCGGCGGCGGCCGACCTCGAGGCCCAGTTCTTCACCGACGTGGCAGCCCGGCCGGGTGCCGTACCGGCGTTCCCCGTGGGCTGACCCTCAGGGAGCCGCCTCAGGCGTCGGGGATCATCCGGCCGCAGCCGGGGCCAGGACGTAAGCCAGGGTGAGTTGCTCCTTGTTGCCGTGGAAGCGGTGCGGCAGCCCTGCGGGCACGAAGATCACGGAACCCGGCGCCACGGGCGCATCGCGGTCGTCCAGCCGGATCAGCCCGTGGCCCCCCACGCAGGCGTAGACCTCGTCCTGCTGGTGCGTGCCCTGCAGGTCCAGGCCGCCGGGGAGGACGCGGAGGACGCCCACGACCAGGTCCGGTCGGGTCAGCAGCCGCTGGAACTGCTGGGCCGGGCCCTCCATCGCGGCTGCGACCTGAAAGGCGTCCCAGACCTGTCCGTCCATGGCGGGCTCCTCCTGCGTGGGGCGTCCGGCCGTGAATTCTGGCGGGCGTGGGGCGGCCCCTGCCGGCCGCAGGGATCACCGGGGTTGCCCGGAACATTCCCTGACGACCAGACCACGCTGCGAGGTGAGGCATGCGGTTCGTCACGTACGAGGCGCGGGGCGCCGCGCACCTGGGGATGCTGGAGGGGGACTACGTCTTCGCCTTCGCGCCCCTGGCGCGCCTGGCCGCCCGCACGGGCCCGCGCGCCGGCCCGCGGGCCGAGGTCCCGGACGATCTGGTGGGCTTCATCGAGCGCGGCTCGCTGGCGCAGGCCCGGGCGGCCCTGGCGCTGGGCCGACGGCTCCTCAGGGAGGGCAGGGCGCGGGACCTGGTAATGCCCCTGGCCCGCGCGCGGCTGCTCGCGCCGATCCCGCGGCCGCGCAAGAACATCTTCTGCATGGGGCGCAACTACGCCGAACACGCGAAGGAGAGCGGCAGCGAGGTCCCTCCCGTCCCCGTGTTCTTCACCAAGCCGCCCACGGCGGTGGTCGGGCCCAACGCGCCGGTGATCCACCACCGCGTGACCGAGCAGCTCGACTACGAGGTCGAGCTCACTGTCGTGATCGGCCGGCGCGGCCGCGACATCCCGGTCGAGCGGGCGCTGGACTACGTCTTCGGGTATACGATCATGAACGACATCACCGCGCGCGACCTCCAGCGCCGCCACCTGCAGTGGTTCAAGGGCAAGTCCCTGGACACGTTCGCGCCGCTGGGCCCCGTGGTGGTCCACCGGTCGCTGATCCCCGACCCCCAGCACCTGCGCCTGCGGTTGCGCGTCAACGGCGAGGAGCGCCAGCACGCCTCGACCCGCAGCATGGTCTTCTCGGTGGCGCGGTTGATCTCGGCGCTCTCGGCCGGCATGACGCTCGAGCCGGGGGACCTGCTGGCCACCGGTACGCCCGAGGGGGTGGCGATGGGCCGCACCCCGCCACCCTGGCTGAAGCCGGGTGACGTCGTGGAGGCCGAGATCGAGGGGATCGGCGTCCTGCGGAACCCGATCGTCGCGCCCTGACCCGACGGCGGCGTGACACGTTCGATACATGGGTACGGTAGGAACAGGCCTGCCGGCCCGCGCCCGGGCGGCGCGGGCGGCCATCGCCATCGACGGAGGGAGCGTATGAGGTCCAGGCTCGTGTGGATCGTGCTGCTGGCTGGTGTGGTGACGCTGGGGGCGCCGGCGCGCACCCCGGCCCAGACGCGGTCGCCCAAGGTCTACGAGATCACGATGACCTCGTTCAGGTTCGAGCCCGACCAGATCCGCGTCACCGAGGGCGATACGGTCGTCCTGCGGCTGCGCAACGCGGATACCGAGCGGCGCTTCGCCCACGACATCGCCTCGCGCTACTTCGTCGGCGTGCCCCTCACCGTGCGCGGCACCGCCCGCCTGGGCGAGGAGGAAGGACGCAGGTTCGTCCGGCTCGACTTCGGCCAGAGCGCAGAGGTGGAGTTCGTGGCCCAGAACCCGGGCTCGTACGCCTTCATCTGCAGCGTCTTCATCCATTCGTGGGCGGGCATGACGGGCGCGCTGTTCGTGGAGCGGCGATAGGCATCCGCCGACAGCCGTCCCGCCAGGCCGCGGGAGACGCGCCTGCACAGGAGGAGGAGCCATGCACGCACGGGCCCCGCGCAGACCCTCACAAAGCGTACCATCGAGGTGGTGATGACCTCGTACAAGTACGAGCCGAACCAGCTCCGCCTGGTAGACGGCGAGATCGTCGTGCTCCGCCTGCGGAACGCCGACGCCTTCGGCCGGACGCACAACTTCGCCTCCGCGTTCCTCGTGAACATCCCGCTGGTGGTGCGGGGCGACGGCCTGGAGGGCACCAGTGAAGGGCGCAGGTTCGTCTCGGTGGAGGCCGGAAAGACGGCCGAGGTGGAGTTTACCGTCCGGGGTCGGGGGTCGTACGCGTTCCTGTGCACGCTCTTCGACCACGCGTTCCGGGGACAGACGGGCATCCTGATCGTCCAGGCCCCCCCGCCCTGACCGGCCTGTGCGCTGGCAGCCCGCTGGCCGCGCGCTACCCGTCCAGGTCGCGGGCGTAGCGGATGAGCAGGGGGCGGTCGCGGCTCGCCCGCCCGGCGCACAGCCTGCGGCGCCCGCGCACAATCTCGAACTGCACGCCCTGCACGTGGCGCAGCACGTGGAAGATGGCGCCGGCGGCCAGCTGGACTTCCGCCTGCAGGAGCTCACGGGTGAACGCCGCGCCGTTGGTCGGCTTGAAGGTGGCCGACTCCCACACCAGGTCCACGGCGCGCCCGTCCTCGATCATCCGGCTGCTGTGCACGGTCCCCTTGCCCAGGATGTTCTCGGCCAGGGTGCGGGCGATGGTCGCCTGCTCGTCGCCACGCGCCGCGGCGGCGGCGAGCAGCGCGAGGACCGTGGCAGCCACGAGGAAACGAGCCATAGCCCGGCATTCGCCGTGCGACCGGGGGCTCCTGCTGTCGGGCCGGCCGCCCGGGGCGCCGCGCCGCCGGCTGATGGTGGGGAGGGAACGTGGGCGCAACGTGGTAGTGTTCAGGCGATCCTGCTCCGGTGTCGTACCAGTTGGACGGGAGGAGGGAGCGCGGTGAAGACAGGGATCCGTACGGGACTCGCGCTGGTCCTGGTGGCCGGCCTGCTGGCCCTGCAGCAGGTGCAGGCTACGGCCCAGGCGATCCCCCGGCAGTTGCGCGTGGCCATCGGGATCGACGCCGACCGGCTCGATCCGGCAGAGCAGACCACCACCACGATCGCCAACGTCGTCGACTACATGTTCGAGACGCTGGTGGACCTGCACCCGGTCAAGAACGAGATCGTCCCGCGGCTGGCCACCCGCTGGCAGGTCTCGCGCGACGGGCTGACGTACACGTTCACGCTGCGCCGCGGGGTGACGTTCCACGACGGGACGCCGTTCAACGCCCAGGCGGTGAAGTTCACGCTGGAGCGGCTGCAGGACCCGCGGATCGCGGTGGCCCTGCGGTTCCTCGTGACCCCGATCAAGAGCGTGGAGACGCCCAGCGACGATACGGTGCGCGTGACGCTCACCAAGGTCACGCCGACGTTCCTGGCCGACCTGACCACCACGCAGTTCGCCGTCGTCTCACCCGCGGCCGTGCAGCGCGCGGGCGACCGGTGGCGGGCCGCGCCGACAGGCGGGGGGACCGGGCCGTACATCTTCAAGGAGTGGCGGCGGGGCGACTCGATCCTGCTGGAGCGCAACCCCACCTACTGGGGCAAGAAGCCGATCTTCGACGAGATCCTCTTCCGCGTGGTCCCCGACGCGGGCACGCGCCTGACGCAGGTGCTGGCGGGCGACGTGCACCAGGCGATGTTGCCGCCGGCGCCCGACGTCAAGGGCCTGCGCCGCAACCCCCGCGTGACCGTGGTCGAGGCCCCCAGCGACCGGGTCATCTTCATCGTGCTGAACACCCAGTGGGGGCCGTTCAAGGACGTGCGGGTCCGCCAGGCGATGAACTACGCCGTCAACAAGAAAGCGATCCTGGCCAGCGTGCTGTTCGACCTGGGCACGGTCGTGGACGGGCCGTGCCCGTCCATGATGTTCGGGTACTCCAAGGTCCAGGACGGTGGCTGGCCGTTCAACCCCATCAGGGCCAAGCAGCTCCTGGCCGAGGCGGGCTACAGGGACGGGTTCGAGGTCAACTTCTTCTCGCCCACGGGCCGCTACATCCAGGACTTCCAGTTCGCGCAGGCGATCGCATCCCAGCTGCGCAACGTCAACGTCCGCGCCACCGTCAGCACCATGGACTGGCCGTCGTACGTGGCCATGATCCAGACGCCGCTGGAGCGCACGCGGGTGCAGATGATCGTGCTGGGCTGGGCCTGGCCGGTCCTGGACTGCGACGGCGTGCTGTACGGGCAGTTCCACTCGTCCAACCACCCGCCCCGGGGCCTGGCGCCGGCCTACTACAGCAACCCGAAAGTGGACCAGCTCCTGGACCAGGAGCGCCAGGAGGCCAACGTCGAGCGGCGGAAGGCGATCATGAAGGAGGCGCAGGAGATCATCTGGAACGACGCGCCGTGGATCTGGCTGTGGAGCCAGAAGTGGTACGTCATCACCGCCAAGAACCTGGAGGGCGTCCGCATCCACCCCATCGAGAAGTGGACGGCGCTCTGCGAGGGTGGCGAGCCGCAGGTCTCGCACCACTGTGTGACCTGGAAGTGAGGATCGCCCGGGGGACGGCACCCGACGGCCGTCCCCCGGCACCCTGCCTCCGCCCGCGTTCTCCTCGATGGGGAGCTACCTGCTCCGTCGCCTCGGCCTGGCCGTCCCGACACTCATCGGCGTCACGGTCATCGTCTTCGCCCTCATCCGCCTGATCCCGGGGGACCCGGCCCGGCTCATCCTGGGACTGCAGGCCTCGGAGGACGAGGTGCAGCGACTGCGCCTCGAGCTGGGGCTGGACAGACCGCTGTACGTCCAGTACGCGCGCTTCCTGGCCCGACTGGCCCGCGGCGACCTCGGGCAGTCGGCCGTGACCCGCGAGCCCGTCATCGACGAGATCGGCAGCCGGCTGCCGGCAACGGTCCAGCTGGCGGTCTCGAGCATCGTGGTGGCCACCCTGGTGGGGATGGCCGCGGGGATCCTCTCGGCCACCCGGCAGTACGCCGCCGCGGACTACCTGGTGATGACCGTGGCCCTGTTCGGCGTCTCGCTGCCGGTCTTCTGGCTGGGCCTGATGCTGATGCTGCTGTTCTCCGTCTACCTCAACTGGCTGCCGGCGGGCGGCTACGGCACGCCCGCGCACCTCGTGCTGCCCACTGTGGCGCTGGCGGCGTTCTCCATCGCCATCATCGCCCGCATGACCCGCAGCAGCCTGCTGGAGGTGTTCAACCAGGACTACATCCGCACCGCCCGCGCCAAAGGGCTGCACGGCCGGGTGGTGATCCTCCGCCACGCGCTGAGAAACGCGCTGATCCCGGTGATCACGGTGATTGGCCTGCAGTTCGGGGCGCTGCTGGGCGGGGCCATCCTCACCGAGACCGTGTTTGCCTGGCCGGGCATGGGGCGCCTGCTGGTCACCGCCATCACGTCCCGCGACTACGCGGTGATCCAGGGCGTGGTGCTGATCTTCGCCGGGCTGTTCACCCTGGTGAACCTGGTCGTGGATGTCCTCTACGCCTATGTCGACCCGCGCATCCACTACGGTTAGGTGGCTCCCAGAAGCCGTGGAGGTGCGCGCGCGGCCCGGCGTCTGGCGCCGGCTGCGCCGGCACCGGACCGCCGTCGTGGGCCTGGCGGTCCTGGCGCTGTTCCTGGTCAGCTCGCTCCTGGCCCCCCTGCTCTTCACCGAAGATCCGACCGAGGCGAACTTCGAGCGGGTGCTGCAGCCGCCGTCGCGGGCGCACCTGCTGGGCACCGACAACCTGGGCCGCGACCTGCTGGCCCGCGTCATCTACGGCGCGCGGGTCTCGTTCCTGATCGGCCTGCTGGCGGTCAGCCTGAGCGCGGCGCTCGGGGTCCCGGTGGGGCTCGTCTCGGGCTACTACGGCGGCGGCGTCGACATCGCCATCCAGCGCCTGGTGGACCTGATGCTGGCGTTCCCGGGCTTCCTGCTGGCCCTGACCCTGATCGCGGTGCTGGGCGTCGGTGTCCCCAACGTGGTGGTGGCGGTCGGGCTGGCGACGGCGCCCGTCTACATCCGGCTGGTCCGCGGGGTGGCGCTCTCGATCCGCACCCAGGTGTACGTCGAGGCGGCCCACGCGCTGGGGGCCTCGGCACCGCGCATCCTCCGGCGGCACGTGCTGCCCAACTGCCTGCCCCCGGTGATCGTGCAGTCGACGCTCCAGCTGGGCACGGCCATCCTGACGGCTGCGGGCCTGGGCTTCCTGGGTCTGGGCGTCAAGCCCCCGACGCCCGAGTGGGGTACGATGCTGGGCGAAGGCCAGACTTACCTCTTCTCGTCCTGGTACATGGCGACGTTCCCGGGCCTAGCCATCTTCCTGGCGGTGATGGCGTTCAACCTGCTGGGCGACGGGTTGCGCGACGCGCTCGACCCCCGCATGCAGCTCCCCTGAGCCGATGCGGTCATGGCCGCGAACGCGCCGACGGACGCCGAGATCCCCTCGCTCTCCTCGATTCTCGAGGGAGCGCTGACCCGGGCCGGGCCCCATCCCCTGCGACTGGGCGACCTGCTCGACGAGACCGCCGAGCGCGGCTTCGGGCTGCTGATGCTCCTGCTGGGACTGCCCATGCTGATTCCGGTGCTGCCGCCCGGGTCGTCGACCGTCGTGGGCCCCATCTACGCCGTGTTCGCGATCCAGATGCTGCGGGGCAGCGGCCGGCCCTGGCTGCCCCGGTCGCTGCAGAACCGTACGCTGTCGCCCCGGGCGGTCCAGCTCCTCCGGGACCGCGGGCTGCCCATGATCCGCGCCATCGAACGGTGGTCGCGGCCGCGCGGCTTCTGGCCGGGCGAGCGGGTCGGTGTGCGCATCGTGGCGGTGGCGATGCTGTTCATGGGCCTGATCCTGCTGGGTCCGTTTCCGTTCCTGAACACCCCGCCGGCAGTGGCGGTGATGCTGCTGGGGGTAGCCCTGCTCAACCGGGACGTGGTGTTCCTGCTGGCCGGGCTGGCGGTGGCCGCGGTCTCGGTGGGCATCCTGCTGGTGACCGTCGGCCTGCTGGTGAGCCTGTTGGCGTTCCTGCGGGCGGTGCTCCCCTGATCCGCACGCTCACGCGTGCAGCTCGAGCACGTCGCGGTCGCGCAGCACGTGGTCCCGGCCGACCATCTGGCCGTCGTACTCGCCCTGCCGCCACAGCCGCGCGTAGCGCAGGTGCTCGGCGAAGTCCTTGTGCACGGCCGCCGCGGCGTCCTGCACCGTCGTGCCCGCCGGCAGGATGAAGGGCACGTCCAGGTCGGGTTTCCCACCGGGCTTCTTGCTGTAGACGCGGATCTTGCCCAGCAGGCGGAACATCTCGCGCCGCAGTTCGCTCAGGTTGACGTCCTGCTCCGCGGAGACGGGCAGCACCGGCAGGCGCCCGCCGTAGAACTCCTTGAAGATCTCCAGCGCGTCGCGGGCGCCGGGCGCGTCCAGCTTGGCCGCGACGAACAGCCCCGGGGTCTGCCGTGGGCCGCGGGACGCCTCCGGGGGGATGATCTCGACGCCGCCGGCCGCCAGGAGGGCCAGCACCTGCTCGGTGGACGACAGGAGGTCCGGGTCGGCCAGGTCGACGACGACCAGCGCGCCGTCGGCGCCGCGGATCAGCGCGTACAGCCAGCCCTCGGCCACTTCGGGGCTCACCGGCGGCAGGTCCACGAGCTGGATCGGCACGTCCTCGAACGCCGCCATGCCGGCCAGCGGCACCCGCGTCGTGAAGGGATAATCAGCGATCTCTGGTGAGGCGTTCGTGAGCGCCGCCAGGAGCGACGACTTCCCCGCATTCGGGCCGCCCACGAGCGCGATCTGACCGGCGCCTTCGCGGTCGACGTGGTAGAAGGGCCGGGCGCGCGCGGCCCCGCGGCGCCGCTGCGTCTCCTGGCGCAGCCTGGCGATGCGGCGCTTGAGATCGGCCTGCATCTTCTCGGTCCCCTTGTGCTTGGGGATCACGGCCAGCATCTCTTCCAGCGCCGCGAGCTTGGCCTGGGGCGTGGTGGCCGCTTTGAACTTCCGGTCAGCGGCCAGGTACTCTGGCGTCAGGTTCGCAGGCATAGCGCTGGTTGTTATTGTAGCAAGCCCGGGAACCCTCACGCGCCGCCGGCCGTTCTCTGGCCGGAGATCCTGCCCATGGAGGTGTCTGCATGCGCACGCTATCGCTCGCTCTGCTGGTGATGGTGGTCGCCGTCCCCGCCGGGGCTCAGGCACCGGACGTGCGGCCGCCGGACGGCGGCCGGAATCAAATCGTCGCCACAGGCACCGGCCGCCTCGAGGTCGCCCCCGACCAGGCCACGCTGACGATGGGCGCGCAGGTCCAGCGGCCCACAGCGGCCGAGGCCCTGGCCGAGGCCGGGCGCGTCGCTGCCCAGGTGCGGGCGGGCTGGCAACAGCTGGGCATCCGGACCGAGGCGATGCGCACTGCGATCCTGGACGTGCAGCCGGTGTTCGGCCAGAGCCGGAACGGCGCCCCGCCGCGCATGACCGGGTACCAGGCCACGGCTCTGCTCGCCCTCACCGTGGACCAGCTGGCGCTCCTGGGCCGCGCCATCGACGCCGGGATGACAGCGGGCGCGAACGTGCTGCACGGCCTGACCTTCGGCGTGCGCGACGCCTCCCGGGCCCGGCGTGACGCTCTGGCCGCGGCTGTGCGCGACGCGCGCGAGCGGGCCGAGGCCATGGCGCAGGCCGCGGGCCTGCGGATCCGCGGCGTCGAGCGGATCGTGGAAGCCGAGGCAGTGGTCGTGACGCGCGAGGTCAGGCTGCGGGCGGCCGCGGCGCCGGCAGTGCCGGTCGAGCCCGGCCTCGTGACCGTCACGGCGCAGGTGACGGTGGTCTTCTCCTACTGAACCGTCCGGCGGGCCGGGGCCAGCGCGGACGCGACGCGGCCACCCGTCCGGGCGTGTAGACGCCCGGCGACCGCCGCGGGTACGATGAAAGCGAACCCGTCGCCACGCTGTCGAACCCGATCGAGGAGGTGCATGGTGAACGTCACGTACGCAGGCCGCAGTGCCGTCCTCCTGGCCCTGGTCGTGGTCCTGGCCGGCGCGGGCCTCGCGCCCGCCGGGCCCGCCGCCCCGCCGGGGACGCTGCGCATCGCCTACCCGCAGCGGGCGGTCTCCCTCGACGCCCACGGCCCGGCGGCCGCCGAGCGCATCTCGATCATCATCGGCCGCCATCTCTACGACACCCTGGTGACGTGGGACCCCAAGGCCAAGCAGTTCCAGCCAGCGTTGGCCGAGCGCTGGCGGAGCGTGGATCCCACCACGTGGGAGTTCCAGCTGCGCCGCGGCGTGCGGTTCCACGACGGCAGCGAGTTCACCTCCGCCGCCGTGAAGACGTCGCTGGAGCGCGTGGTGGCCCTGCGCGGGCCGCTCACGCCGCTGTTCGCGCCTGTGGCGGCCGTGGACACCCCCGACCCGTACCGCGTCGTGGTCCGGACGCAGACGCCCATGGGCACGCTGCTGTCCAACCTGACGATGCTCTACATCGTGCCGGCGGGGACGCCGCCGACCCCTGCGTTCGCCGAGAAACCGGTCGGCACCGGCCCGTTCCGGTTCGTGGAGTTCGTGCGCGATACGCGCGTGGTGCTGGAGGCCAATCCCACCTACTGGCGGCGCGGGATCCCGAAGCTGCAGCGGCTGGTCTTCGTGGACATCCCCGAGCTCTCGGCGCGTGTGACGGCACTGGAGACCGGCGAGATCGACATGACCGTCCAGCTCACCCCGGAGGAGATCAAGCGCCTGCGCGGCAATCCCCAGATCAAGATCGAGATCGGCCCGACTTACTACACGCGCTTCCTGTGGATCAACCCCACGCGCAGGCCGTTCGATCACCTCAAGGTCCGCCAGGCCCTCCAGCACGCGCTGAACATCCCGGCGATCACCAGTTCGCTGCTGGCCGGCATTGCCAAACCCGCGCGGGGCCCGATCGCAGCCAACGTGCTGTGCGCGGTGGAGTTCCCGCCGCGCGCCTTCAACACGCCGCTGGCCCGCCGGCTGCTGACCGAGGCCGGCTACCCCGGGGGGTTCGAGACTGAACTGAAGTGGAACGACGCGCTACCCAAAGAGCGGGAGGTCGCCGACGCCATCGTGGGACAGCTGGCTCTGGTGGGTATCCGCGTGAAGAACACGCTGCAGCCGCGCGCCATCTGGCTGGATGATCTGCTCAAGCTCAACTGGGAGCTGAACCTGCTGGGCACGGGCGCCGTGACCGGCGATGCCGACTACACTCTGGGGCGCCTGTACCACTCGCGGGCCAGGCGGACCGGCTACGCCAACCCGGAGGTCGACCGGCTGCTGGAGCAGGCCGCTGCCACGGTGGACCTCAACCGGCGGTGCGAGATGTACAGGCGGGTGCAAGAGATCCTCTGGACCGAGGGGCCGGCGGTGTTCCTCTTCGAGGCGCTGGAGAGCTACGCATACCGCACCCGCGTCCAGGGCTTCACGCTGCCGCCCAGCGAGATCTTCGAGCTGTCGGAGGTCACCGTCTCGCCCTGATCCCGGCGTGGGAGAGGCGGCGGCCTCGTGGGTGCCGCCTCCCCCACCGCGCGCCGCATGGGCCCCTATCTGCTGCGCCGGCTCCTGGCCGCGACGCTCGTCGTCTGGGGCGTCCTGACCGTCATCTTCCTCGTCGTCCGGGTGATCCCCGGGGACCCGGCCGCGGTGCTGCTCGGGACGTTCGCGACCGCCGACCTGGTAGCCGAGCAGCGCGCGAAGATGGGGCTCGACCGGCCGCTGCCCGTGCAGTACTTCCTCTTCCTGCGGCAGGCCATCGCGGGCGACTGGGGCCGGTCCTACCACGAGGGCCGCGAGGCGTTCGCCATGGTGCTGGAGCGCCTGCCTGCCACGCTGGAACTGGCCGTCGCGGCCATCGTGCTCACTACCGTGGTCAGCTTCGCGCTGGGATCGGTCGCCGCCCGCAGGGCGCAGTCAGCCGTCGACCGCGCCATCGGCCTGGTCTCCCTGGTCGGCCAGGCGGTGCCGAACTTCTGGCTGGGCCTGGTGTTCATCATCGTCTTCGCCCGGATGCTCCACTGGCTGCCCTCGTTCGGGCGCGGTACGATCTGGCACCTGGTGCTGCCTACGGTGACGCTCTCGGTGCAGCTGATGGGCGTCATGACCCGGCTGATCCGGGCCGGGCTGCTGGAGACGCTGGGCCAGGAGTACGTGCGGACCGCGCGCGCCAAGGGGCTGGCGGAGGCGGCGGTGCTGGCCCGCCACGTCTACCGCAACATGCTCATCCCGGTGGTGACGATGCTGGGCCTGCAGCTGGGCGCCCTGCTGGGCGGCGTGGTGGTGCTGGAGACGGTCTTCGCCTGGCCGGGCCTGGGCCGGCTCATCGTCACCGCCATCAACAACCGCGACTACCCGGTGGTGCAGGCCGCGGTGACGTTTGCCGCGCTCGCGGTGGTGGCGCTCAACGTCCTGGTCGACCTGACCTACGCGTACCTCGATCCGCGCATCCGCTACACGTGACGCCCTCCCGTCCCCAGCGCCAGCCCGACCCGGGCGCCGCCCCGCCGGCCGCGCCCGGCAGCAGCGCGCCTGCGCGGGCCGCTCGGCGGCGGGCGGCCGATGCCGACGCGCGCGAGGCCCGCCGGCCCCGCCGCCGGCTGTGGACGACCCGCAAGGGACGGCGCATGGCCCTCACCGGCGCGCTACTGCTCGCGACCGCGGTGGCGGGCCTGGCGGGCCCGGCCGTCGTGCCCTACGACCCGCTCGCCCTGCGCCTGGACGCGCGGCTGCTGCCGCCCGGCGCCCGGCTGCCCGAGGGCGGCATCGCCTGGTTCGGCACCGACCAGCTGGGGCGCGACCTGTTCGGGCAGGTGGTGCACGGCGCCCGGGTGTCGATGCTGGTCGCCCTCAGCACCGTCGGCATCGCGGGCGTCGTCGGCACGGCGCTCGGCCTCCTGGCGGGCTACGCCGGCGGGAAGACCGACATGGTGGTGATGGGCCTGGTCGACGTGCAGCTGGCGATCCCGCCCCTGCTGCTGGCCATCTTGATGGCAGCGATGCTGGGCCCGTCGGTACCCAACGTCATCCTGACCCTGTCGGTGATTCGGTGGGCCGTCTTCGCCCGCCTGGCCCGCGGCTCGACCCTGGCCCTGCGCGAGAAGGAGTTCGTGGAAGCCGCCCGGGCGTTGGGCGCCAGCCACGCGCGCATCATGGGCCGCCACCTGCTCGTGAACATCCTGACGCCGCTGGTGATCCTGGCCACGCTGCAGATCGCGCTGCAGATGCTGGCCGAGGCTGCCCTCTCGTTCCTGGGCCTGGGGATTCCCCACCCCCTGCCGTCGTGGGGCGTGACGATCAGCCAGGGCCGCGACTACCTCCAGAACGCCTGGTGGATCGCGACGATCCCCGGCGGCGTCATGACGCTGGCGGTGCTGGCTGCGGGCGCGTTCGGCGACGCGCTGCGGGACTACCTGGACCCGCGCTTCGGGTACTGAGGGCCGCCCTGTCGGCCTGGCACGCCCGGCCCTGCGTTGCCGGCTCCCGGCTACCGGCCCAGCGCCCGCGCCATCCGCTCCAGGATCTCGTCCAGCAGCGCCGGCGTCGTGGCGAAGTTGAGCCGCACGCACGACGGGGGCCCGTTGAACTCGGCGCCGTCGCTGAGCGCGACGCGCCCCTGCGCCAGGAAGAACGCCGCCGCAGGCTGCGGCAGGCCCAGCGCGCGGCAGTCGAGCCACGACATGTAGGTCCCCTCGGGCGGGCGGTGGCGGACCTCCGGGAGCCGCCCCCGCACGAACTGCGCCACGGTCCTGCGGTTCGCGTCGAGCTGGCGGAGGACGGCCTCCAGCCACGGCCCGCCCTCCCGCCACGCCGCGGCGGTGGCCCGCAGCCCGAGCACGCTGGGCGTCCCGCGCATGCGCGGGGGCAGGGCCTCGAAGCGCGCCCGCAGCGCCGGGGTGCCGAAGACCGCCACCGCGCAGCGCACGCCGGCGATGTTGAACGCCTTGGTTGCCGAGAGGAGGGTGATCGTCCGGGCGGCGACATCCCCGCCCAGCGAGGCAAACGGGATGTGGCGCACCCCCGGGTAGACGACGTCCATCCAGATCTCGTCGGCGACGACCACCAGGTCGTGCGCCAGGACCACCGCAGCGATGGCCTCGAGCTCGTCGCGGTGGAAGACGCGACCCGAGGGGTTGTGCGGGTTGCAAAGCAGCAGGAGCCTGACGCGCGGGTCTGCGGCCAGCCGGCGCAGGCCGTCCGGGTCCACGGCAGCCTCGCCGCAGGGGTCGCGCAGCGGGTTGTCCACGAGCCGCCGCCCCAGCGCCGCCACGCTCGAGAGGAACGGCGGGTAGATGGGGCTCTGGACGATGACACCGTCGCCCGGCTCGGTGAAGGCGTAGATGGCCAGGTAGAGGCCCTGGATCACGTCGGTCAGGACCGCCATGCTGTCGGC
This sequence comes from Candidatus Fervidifonticultor secundus, assembly GCA_031459385.1. GTDB lineage: Bacteria > Sysuimicrobiota > Sysuimicrobiia > Sysuimicrobiales > Humicultoraceae > Fervidifonticultor > Fervidifonticultor secundus. The sequence goes on from JAVKIP010000003.1 coordinate 94,326, forward strand.
GGCCGGGGTCCAGCCGTGGCGGGCCGCCAGCCAGGCGGCCGCCGCACAGAACACGTCGTGCGCGTCCTCGGGCCGCTCGTAGCCCAGCGCCGAGCGCTCGGCGCTCCACCGCAACACGTCGCGCACCGGCTCGGGCGCGGGGAAGTCCATGTCCGCCACCCAGGCCGGCAGCACGTCGTCGCCGTACCTGGTCCATTTGTGGCCGCGCCGCTCCCGGCAGTCAGCCTCGGTTGCCCCTACGCAGGGATCGATCCCCAGCATCTCGCCTCCTCGTGGCTGGTTCCCTGTCACCTTCGACGCGTCCCGGCGGTGCTTCCTCGTGCGGCGCGGGCAGCTGGAGGGACGGGCTGTGCACCCCCGGCCCTGCTGTGGTGAAATGAGAGGGCACGACAGCTGCCGGAGGAGCACGTGCTCATGGACACCGAACGCCTGGCGTGGACCGTTCCCGTGATCGCCGCCCCCGACGTGCTGGTCGTGGGCGGCGGGTCAGCCGGGATCGCCGCGGCGGCCGCGGCGGCCCGCACCGGCGCCCGCACGCTGCTGGTGGAGCGCTACGGCTTTCTCGGGGGTACCTCCACCGCAGCGCTGGTGGGCCCGTTCATGACCTCGTACACCACCGAGGGCCACCAGCCCGTGGTGGGCGGCATCTTCCGCGAGGTCGTCGACCGCATGATCGCCCTCGGGGGCGCCGTGGATCCGGGCGAGGTGCGCGAGGCCGGCTGGTGGGGCGCCTACATCACGATGGGCCACGCCCACGTCACGCCGTTCCACCCCGAGGCCCTGAAGCTGGCGGCCCAGGAACTGCTGGTGGAGGTCGGCGTCGACCTTCTCTTCCACACCACGTTCGTGGACACGCTGCGCGACGACCGCCGCGTGCGCGGCGTGGTGGTGGTGACCAAGGCGGGCCTCGGGGTCATCCGCGCGCAGGTTGTCATCGACTGCTCGGCCGACGGCGACGTCGCCGCGGCGGCCGGTGCCGAGTACATGAAGGGCCGCCCTGAGGACGGACGCATGCAGCCGGCCACGATGTTCTTCCGGCTGGGCGGGGTCGACGACGCGGCGGTGGCGGCGTGGATCGAGGAGCATGAACGCCTGCACCCCGGCGAGCGCATGTACGAGTGCGTCGTCCAGGCGGCCAAGGCCCGGGGCGAGTGGACCCTGCCCCGCGAGTACCTGAACTTCTACCGCGAGCCCGAACCCGGCGTCTGGCGGGTGAACGTGACCCGCGTGCTCGGCGTCGACGGCACCGATCCCCGCAGCCTGACCCAGGGAGAGCTCGAGGGGCGCCGGCAGGCCTGGTGGCTGGTGCAGTTCATCCGGCGGTCGTGCCGGGGCTTCGAGGACGCGCGCCTGCTTGAGATGGGCACGCAGCTCGGCGTGCGCGAGACGCGCCGGATCGTGGGCGAGTATGTGCTCACCGGCGAAGACGTGCGTGAGGGCCGCCGCTTCCCCGACGCCATCGCCCGCGGCTCCTACCTGATCGACATCCACGACCCCACAGGCACCCGCACGCGGCTCGAGCAGGTGCAGGCGCCGTTCTACGACATCCCCTACCGCGCGCTGGTGCCGAAGGCCACAGAGCAGCTCCTGGTGGCGGGGCGCTGCATCTCGGTGGACCACATCGCCTTCGGGTCCACGCGTGTCATCCCCACCTGCTACGCCACCGGGCAGGCGGCCGGGACGGCCGCGGCGCTGAGCGTGCAGGCCGGGGTGCCCCCGCGGGCCGTGGACGTGGCCCGGCTCCAGACGGCGATCCGCTCCGCCGGCGGCCTCTGCTGAGCGTGCCGCACGCGGGACGACCGCACCGTCTCCCCCTGGACCACCGGATCGTCAGCTTCGGATTCGCGCCCCGCGAATCTCGTCGCCCGTGTGACGTCGTCACCGTCAGACCGTGGTTCCTACGCTGGGGGCCAGCACGACCAACGGAGGGGATCATGAGGCGCACCATGCCCAAGACCGGCCGGGCTGACATCCCGCACGGCCGTCTGATGCTGCCCGTCCCGGCGGGTGGGGCCACGAGGTCCGCAGACGGGTGGGCCCCTGACGTGACCGCCTCTTGACAGAAGCTCCCAGTTCGGGTACGTAGGTGATAACGTTTTCACCATTCGGTATCACTTTCTTCTCGGCTGGGCAGGACGCATTCGACAGGGGAGGTGAGCGGTGTGCGGCTGCGGTATGCGGCAGTAGCGCTCGTGTCCCTGGTGCTGGTGACCGCAGGCGGGCCGGTGGGCGCGGCCGTCCTGCTTCGATGGGGAGAGGTACTGCCGGCCGACCATCCGTCGGTCCAGATGGTGTATCGCGTCGCCAGGCGGGTCGCTGAGGCGACCCAGGGGCGCGTGACCATCCAGGTGTTTCCCGCGGGCCAGCTGGGGAGCACCAGGGACCAGATCGAGAACGTGATCCTGGGGACCCAGCACATGACCACCGAGGGCGCGGCCGCCATCAGCCAGTTTGTGCCGGCGCTGGGCGTCATCGAGGCGCCGTACATCTGGCGTGACGTGGCCCACCTGGCGAAGGTCATGGAAGGGCCCGTCGGGCAGGAGCTCTCACGCCAGCTCGTGGAGAAGGCTGGCATTCGCGTCCTGGGGACCACCTACTACGGCGTGCGCCATCTGACGACGTCAACCAAGCCCGTCCGTACGGTGGCGGACATGCGCGAGTTCAAGCTCCGGGTACCGGAGAACGACGTCTTCCTGGCCATGGCGCGCGCCTGGGGAGCCAAACCCACGCCTATGGCCTTCGGGGAGCTGTACCTCGCCCTCAAGCTGGGAGTCGTCGACGGGCAGGAGAATCCGCTGCCCACCATCGACTCAGGGAAGTTCTACGAGGTGCAGAAGTACCTGGTACTGACCGGCCACATTCTCACCCCGCGGTTGGTCCTGATCAACGAGCGCTCGTTCCGCACCCTCCTTAGCGCCACAGACCAGGCGGCGCTGGTGGAGGCCGTCGCTGAAGGCATCGCCTGGCAGAACCAGCAAATTCAGGTCCTGGAGGGCACGCTGACGGGAAAGTTCAGGCGGGCGGGGATGGAGATCCTCCAGCCCGACGTGGAGTCGTTCCGGCGGCCGGTTGTGTCGGCGCTCCCCGCGCAATTCGAGTCCCGGTGGGGCGCGGGGCTCTATCAGCGCATCGCCGCCGCCCGATAGCGCATCTCGACATTCTGCCGGGGCGGTGCCGGTGCCCGCGCTCAGGCGGTTCAACGCCAGCCTGGACCGGTGCGTGAGCGCGGCGGCGGTGGCGTGCTTCGCGGCCATCTTTGCCGTCGTGCTCGTCCAGATCGTGTTCCGCTACGTCCTTAAGGCCCCGCTGGTGTGGACGGAGGAGGCGGCCCGCTATCTCTATATCTGGACCTGCTACCTCGGGGGCGCGATGGCGTACCGGCGAGGCCAGCACATCGTGATCGAGGTCCTCCTCAAGCGCGTCTTCCTGCGGGCGGCGACGGCCGCCCGCGTCGCGGGCCAGCTGCTGGCCGGTGCCTTCTTTCTGACCCTGACCGTGCAGGGCGCGCGTCTGGTGATGCGCACGGGCTCTGTCCTGGCCATCACGCTGCCGCTGGCGTGGTCGGTCATCTACGCCGCCGCGCCGCTGACGGCCGCTGTGATGTTCTTCCAGACCCTGGAGATGCTGGGTGACGCGCTGATCGGATCGCGCAGGCGCGAGCGGTGACACCGACCGCGCTCATGGGCGTGTGGCTGGCCCTGGTGGTCCTGGGGATGCCGATCTTCCTGAGCCTCGGTGTTGCCAGCCTGGGCTACCTCTGGGTCCACGGCGACGTCCTGCTCGCCGTGCCGCAGCGGCTGACCGCCGCGGCTAACTCCTTCACGCTGCTGGCCGCGCCCTTTTTCATGCTCGTCGGACTGGCGATGAACACGGCCGGCGTCACCCAGCGCATCTACCAGTTCGCCGAAGGCCTCACCGGCTGGCTGCGCGGCGGCCTGGCGCACGTGAACGTGGTCGGCAGCGTGATCTTCGCCGGGATGTCGGGATCGGCCGTCGCCGACGCTGCCGGATTGGGCGCCATCGAGATCAAGGCCATGACCGACGAAGGATACGAGCGCGAATTCGCCGCCGCGGTCACCGCGGCGTCGGCGACCATCGGCCCGATCATCCCGCCCAGCGTGCCGCTCCTCTTCTACGGCGTCCTGGCCGATACGTCTATCGGGCGCCTGTTTCTCGGCGGCCTGGTCCCAGGGTTGCTGATGGCCGCCCTCCTGATGGTCATGGTGGCCTGGATGAGCCACCGCCGTGGCTACCGGGCCCACCCCTTCCCGGGCATCCGGGAGATGACGCACCGCACCTGGCGCGCCGCCCCTTCCCTGCTGACGCCGGCCCTGCTCCTTGGTGGAATGCTCGGCGGCGTCTTCACGCCGACGGAAGCGGCGTTCGTCGCCGCCGCCTATGCGCTGGTGCTCGGGCTCGTGGTGCACCGTGAGTTGCGCTGGCGCGACGTCCCCCGGCTCTTTCGGGAGACCGTCGAGACCAACGGGGTCGTCCTGCTGCTGGTCATGGCCTCGTCGCTGTTCGGGTGGGTGCTGACCCGGGCGCAGCTCCCCCAGCAGCTCGGCGCCTGGTTCCTGGCGGCCTCCACGGACCCGCTGGTCGTGCTCCTGCTCATCAACCTCTTCCTCCTGGTGGTGGGGTGCTTCATGGAGGCGCTGGCGGCGCTGGTGATCCTGGTTCCGCTGTTTCTACCCGTCATCAAGACGCTGGGGATCGACCCGGTACACTTCGGCGTCCTGATGGTCCTGAACCTCATGATCGGGACCCTCACGCCGCCGATCGGCATCGTCCTGTTTGTCGTCTCGCGGGTGGCCAACCTGCCCTTCGAGGCCGTGGTCCGATCCACGCTGCCCTTCCTGGTGCCTCTGGTGTGCGTGCTCCTGCTCATCACGGTGTTCCCGGACCTGGTCTTGTTCGTGCCGCGGCTGGTCCTGGGCCCCTGATCAGTGGCCCGGCGGCGTCGTCTGGAATCAGGCGTGCCCGGCCTGCCCGACTCGCCCGGGACCTGACCCCAGGCACGGCCGGTCACCCGCCCTCGGCCAGCAGCACCTCCAGCAGGCGGTCGGCCGCCCGGCGCATGAACGCGGCCACCTCCTCCGGGGCCTGGGGATCCGGCTCATCCGGCCCCGGGTTGAGCACCGCCGTGGCGTAGAACTCCAAAAACGGCGAGATGCTCTTGAAGGGGTAGAGGACGTAGACTTTCTTCCCCGTGGTGTGGGCGTGCACCATCTCCGAGAGCACGCCGAACGACATCTGGCTGGTGGGGTAGAACACCACGTTCAGGTCGGACTGGTCGATCAGGCGCAGGTCGCGCACCACGGTGGCCCGCCCCAGGGCCAGACGCGTGCGATCGTCGAGGCGCTGCGCCCAGCGGCGCAGGTGCTGCAGCGACCCGGCCCAGGCCTCCAGCTCCGCGCGCTGCTCGGCCGGGAACTGCCGGACGAACTCCTCCTCGTCGAGCTGGCCGAACGCCGCCGCCTCCTCGTCCCTCACCGACAGGGGGTCGAAGACCACGAAGTGCTGGCGCAGGCGCTCGCCGAACTGGCGGGCCAGGGCGATCAGGTCGGCCTGCCCCTCGCGGCGCAGGTTGGTGATGGGGTAGCCTAGGTAGACGCAACGCCTTTTTTTGCAGATGAGGTCGACGAGGGTCCAGACCGGCTCGTCGTGCGCGATCAGGTAGTGCGGCACGCGCTCGTAGGCGGCGAACATCTTGGAGACGAACACCTCCTGCTCCTGCCAGGCGATCAGGTCGCTCGCCTCCAGCTTGCCGCGCCACTGGTCGGTCTCCTCCAGGCGCCGGTGGATCTGGTAGACGCTGTCGACCAGCGTGATGTAGAAGATGCCCTCGGGTCGGACCGGCGGTGCGAGGCGCAGGCCGGGCAGCGTCTCCTGCACCGCCCCTGCCTCGGCCGGCTGGCGGCGCCGGGTCTCGTCGAAGAGCAGCTTGAGGTAGTGGGTGTCCAGACCGGGGATCAGGTGCCCCTTCCACCAGAAGCAGGCGTGGGTCACCAGAATCGTGCACAGGTCCGGCTCCCACAGCGCGGGGTCGTTCACGACCTCGGTGAAGACGATAGCCCGCAGCTCCTGCAACGCCTCGGGCGACATGTCGAGGATCGTCTCGGTGCGCACGTCCAGCCCCAGGTCGCGGGCCCGCTCCAGCATCCGGCCGCCCAGGTCCACGGCGCGCAGGCGGCGGATCGGCCAGACCCAGCGCCCCGCGCGCAGCTCCTGCTGGATGCGCCGGTTCCCCTCCTCGACGACGCGGGCCAGGTAGCCCGGGGCGCCGCCGACGTCGCGGAGCTTGCCGGTGCCCGAGATGCCCGTGGCGATGACGATCACCGCGTCACCTCACGGCGTCAGGCCGTGACCTCGTAGCGGCGGATCAGGTCCCAGTTCAGGTCGAGCCCGAGCCCCGGGCTCGCGGGCAGCGCCAGCATGCCGCGCCGCGGCGCGGGGAACGGCTGCACGAAGATGTCGCGCAGGGCGTTGGGCGCGTAGAAGTACTCGTAGGTGGAGACGTTCGGGAGCGCCGCGGCCAGGTGCAGCGACGCCAGGTGCGCGACCCCGCCGGAGAACCCCGTGTGGGGCGCCACCCGCAGGTTGTAGGCGTGGGCCAGCGCCGCGGCCCGGCGGGCACCGACGAAGCCGCCGATGCGCGCGATCTCGGGCTGCAAGATGTCCACCGCCCGCCGCTCGATCAGGTCGCGGAACCCGAAGACTCCGAACTCCGACTCGCCGCACGCCAGCGGGATCGTCGTGCGCTGCCGCAACAACGCGTAGCCGGAGAGGTCGTCGGGCGGCACGGGCTCCTCCAGCCAAGCGACGTCCAGGGGCTCCAGCTGCCGGGCCACCCGGACCGCGGTGGCCGCGTCGTAGGCACCGTTGGCGTCCAGCATGATCTCCACCTCGGGTCCCACGGCCTCCCGCACGGCGCGCACCGACGCCACATCGGCCCGCAGCCCCCCGAGGGCCGGCGGCCGGCCGATCTTGACCTTGATGGCGACGTGCCCGGCGGCGGCCTGGGCCGCGGCCTCGGCCGCCATCTGCTCGATCGGCGCGAAGTAGACCGACGAGGCGTAGCACCGCACCTCGGTCCGCCCGGCGCCGCCCAGGAACTTGTACAGGGGCACCCCGGCGGCGCGCGCCAGCAGGTCGTGGAGCGCGATGTCGATGCCACTCAACGCCTCGAAGACGAACCCGCGGTAGTGCCCCCAGCGCCGCAGCTGCTCGAAGAGCAGGTCCCACAGCCCCTCGAGGTCGCGCGGGTCGCGGCCCAGCACCAGCGGCGCCATCAGGTGGTGGATGGCGGTCGTGACAACCTCGGGGGCCTTGCGGGCGATCGCCTCGCCCCACCCTACATGGCCGTCGTCGGTGCGCACCTCGACGAGTGTGGCCGTAAACGTCCCGAACGCGCCGATCCCGAACAGCAACGGCCGGTCCAGGGCGGCGGACAGCGTGTAGGTCTTGACAGACGCGATCTTCACCGGCGCTCCTCACCTTCCCGGGCGACGCCCTGTGGGCCTGGCCGGGCGCCGCCCCATGCTAGCGGAACAGGTCTTCCTCCTCCGGCCGCACGAGCTCCGCTGCGCGTCCCGTGCCGCGGTAGTCGAGCCCGCGGATCAGCACGAGCGGCGTCCCCTCGGCGGCCTGCCCCTGGAGGAGGTTCGCCAGCGCCGCGCACTCATCCGCCACGGCCTCCATCGACACCCGCAGCACGTACCCGTAGCGGTCCTCCTCGCCGATATACGAGCGCAGGACGGTGAGGCCCGCCGCCCCGATCGCGGTGCCCGTGGTCCCCTGCCTGAACGGCCGCCCATGGCTGTCGTTGACGACAACCGCGACGTCTGCGCCGAACGCCTCCTCCAGCCCGGTCCGGATGCGCGCCGCAGCCGCATCCGGATCGGCCGGCAGCAGCGCCACGACGTGCTCGCCGAGGCCCACGTTCGAATGGTCCACGCCCGCGTTGGCGCACACGAAGCCCAGCCGGTGCTCGGCGATGATCAACCCCGGCCGCACGCGGCGGATGGCCCTCGACTCGCGCAGGATCACCTCCACCAGCCGGGGATCCTTCTTCGCCTCCTCCGCCAGGGCCAGCGCCTGCGGCGAGGGGGTCACCGTGCGCAGGTCGACGACACGCCCGTCGGCCTTGGAGACCACCTTGTGGGCCACCACGACGACATCGCCAGCGACCGGCACCAGGCTAGCACCGCGCAGCGCGGCCACGATCGCCCCGATGAGGTCGTCGCCCGGCCGGATGTCGGGAAACGGCTCGGGCGCCCACGCCAGGACGGTCTTCATCGTGCCAGGATGGTGGGCATCGGCCCACGACCGTCGTCATCGGGCAGGACCGCGGTCATCGCTCCACGTCGGTCCTCATGGTGCAGGCCCGGCCAGCCGCGGGCGCGGCCGCGCGCCGGGGGGCAGGTGCGCGATGCGGATGCCCAGGTGCCGGCGGCCGTACCGCACGTTCAGGTTGATGACGAGCACGGCCAGCGCCTCCAGCGTCGGCGCCCAGCGCAGGCCCCCGGCGTCCACTCCACGCGCGCCGACGGACGCGATGATGTTCATCACCACTGCCTTGGCCCCGTCGTCATCGCCGCAGACCAGCACGTCCTGGTCGAGCGGGCGACCGACCTCGGCCAGCAGGCGCGCGGAGACCGAGTGGAACGCCGCCACCACCCGCGCCCGGGGCGCCAGACGCTGCGTCTCCTGGGCGCACGAGCCGTCGGGCGGCGGCGCGTAGGTCAGGCCGGCACCCAGGGGCACCACGGCGTCTACCACGACCTTGTCGGCCAGCAGCGGGGCGAGGTCCCTGACCAGGGCCGCGTGTCCCTCGTGGGGGCACGCGACGATCACCACGTCGGCCTCGCGAGCCGCGTCGGCGTTGGCGGCGCCTCGCGCGTTGGCGAGCCCCAGGCGCGCGGCCACCTCCTGGCCCCGCGCGGCAGAGCGCGAGCCCAGCACGACGTCGTGCCCGGCCGCGCACAGGCGCAGGGCCAGCCCGTGGCCCAGATCCCCGGTGCCGCCCAGGATGCCGACGCGCGTCACCCGGGTGGCTCCGGCGCGGCGATCGCCAGCGTGTAAGCGTCGGTGGGGAACCGGCGCATGGCCGCCACGACGTCGTCGCGGGCGATCCCCTCGACGAGCGCCGGATACCGCTCGAGGTAATCGAGGCCGAGACCGTAGAGCTCGATCTCCGCCAGGGCCTGGGCGATGCCCTGGTTGGTCTCCAGCCGCACGGCCATCGACCCGACCAGGTAGCGCCGCGCGTCGGCCAGTTCCTCCTCGGTCGGGCCGTCGCCCGCCAGGCCGGCGATCTCGGTCAGAATGGCCTCCACCGCGCGCTCGAGGTTGGCCGGATTGACGCCCGCCCGCACCCACCACGGCCCCGCCAGCAGGCCCGCGCGCAGGTCGCTGAAGGCGTAGTACGCGATGCCCTGCCGCTCACGCACGTGCTCGCCGATGCGGCCCATCATGCCGAGCTGGCCGAGGAGCAGGTTCGCCATCATCGCGGCGTAGTAGCCGGGGGCGGTCCGGCTGATGCCGACGGTCCCCAGCACCAGGTCGGCCTGCGTCTTGCCCGGCAGGGTCACCTCCTGGCGCTGCGGCGCCGGGGGACGCGCCGGCTCGGGCACGGCCGGCAGCGCCCAGGGCGCGCCCGCCGGCCACGCCTCGAACCGCGCGGCCGCCAGGTCGGCAGTCCGTCCGGCGTCCACGTCGCCGACGATGGCAAGCGCCGTGGCCTGCGGGGTCACGTAGCTGCGGTGAAAGGCGTGCAGGTCCTGGGGCAGGAGCGCCGCCAGCACCGTCTCCTCGCCGTCCGGCGCCTGGCTGTGGGGATGCGCGGGCGGGAACGCCAGCCGCCGGAACAAACGCTCGGCGGCGTGCCGCGTGTCCAGGGCGTTCACCCGTGCCGCAGTGATCAGCTGCCCGCGCACCTTCTCCACCTCGTCCGGGGCATACGCAGGCGCCATCAGCACGTCAGCGGCCAGGTCCAGCCAGGTTCCCAGGTCGTCCGGAAGCGCCCGGCCGCCGATGGAGGTGGTCTCGAGGCCCGGCGCCACGACCAGCGTGGCCCCGAGGCCATCCAGTTCCTCTGCCAGTTGTCGTGCGGTGCGGCGGTGCGTGCCGTGCATCAGCGCCACCCCGGCGAGGCGTCCCAGCCCAGGGCGATCGCCGTCGAAGATCCCGCCCGCCCGGACGAACCCCGCCACGGCGACGGAGCCGCTGCCCGGCGTGGCGCGCACCAGCACCACCAGGCCGTTGCGCAGCACCATCCGCCTGATCGTGGCGGCGGCAACCGGTATCACGCCGCCGCCTGGCGCGCGACGCCGGCGTCGGGCAGGTACCAGCCGACGGTGCGCCGCAGCGGCGTCAGGTACACCCGGGCCACGCGCACGACGTCGTCTGCCGTGGCACGGGCCACGCCCTGGGCGATAGCCGCGAGCCGCTCCGGCCGGTCCACGATCGCGTACGCGCCCAGCGCCAGCGCCCGGCGGAAGACGCCGTCCCGGAGGTAGACGAACTGGGCCTGCGCCTGGCGCTGGACGCGTGCCATCTCCCCGGCAGACGGCGGATGGGTCTGCAGCCTGCGTAGCTCGGCCTCCACCGCGGCCTCGACGGCGGCGGGCTCCACCCCCGTCCGGACCGTGACGCTGATGCGCAACAGCGTGGGTTCGATGCTGGGGGTCAATCCCGAGCTGACCTCGGTCGCGAGCCCGCGGTCCACCAGGGCCCGGTACAGGCGGCTGCTGCGCCCGCCCGCGTTGCCATCGAAGGGCACGGCGCTCTTGAAGCCCGACAGCACGCCGTCCAGCACCATCAGCGCGGGCAGGTCGGGGTGGTCGGCGGCCGGCACGTGGAAGGCCATCTGCAGGTACGCGGTCGCACCCCCGGGCCGGCGCAGGGTGACGCGCCGCTCGCCCTCCTGGGCGGGCTCGGATGACCGCACGGGCGGGGGCGGCGGCCCCGGCGGGAGGGGGCCAAACGCCTCGGCGACCATGGCCTGTGCGTGTGCAACGTCCACGTCGCCCACCAGCACCGCCAGCGCGTTGCCCGGATGGTAGTACGTGCGGTAGTGCGCGTACAACTCGTCCCGCGTCATCGCCAGCAGGTCGGCCTTCCATCCGATGACCGGCTGCCGGTAGGGATGGACCTTGAACGCCAGCGCTTCCACCTCTTCCCGCAGGGAATAGGTGGGAAAGTTCTCCTGCCCCTCGCGCTCGGCGACGATCACCGTGCGCTCGGCCGCCACCACCTCGGGATCGAACAGCGTGTTGACCATGCGGTCGGCCTCAAGGCGCACCGCCGTCTCGATGTGGGCAGCCGGCAACACCTCGAAGTACGCGGTGTAGTCCTTCCACGTGAAGGCGTTCCACCGCCCGCCCAGCCGGTCGATCAGCCGGGTCAGCGTCCCGGCGGGATGGGCCGGCGTGCCCTTGAAGAGCATGTGCTCCACCCAGTGGGAGATCCCGGTGCGCCCGGGGGTCTCGTTGCGGCTGCCGACGCGGTACCAGACCCAGAACGTGGCCACCGGCGCGGTCCGCACCTCCTGCGCGAGCAGACGGAGGCCGTTGGGCAATGTAGTGACGGCGACATCGTGCATCGGTTCACGCTCCATGTACCTTCGCGGCCCGTGGGCGCCGGCCGCGCAAGACCCGGTAGATTTCGGTCCACTCCCAGGGAGCCCCTGCCCGGGATCCCGACCCGGCGGTGCCGAGGAATCGCCCACGGGCGTTCCGTATTCCCGATGCGATGCAGACGCTGCGCGCAGCCGCCGTGGATCGCTACCGCCGCGGGCTCCTGCGGCGCTACCGGATCCGCACGCGCCGCCAGGCCCTCCGCTTCATCGAGGCCCTGGGCTTCTGCTACGCCTTCACCGCGGGGCCCGGCGCGATCCCGGGGCTGTTCGACGTGCTGGCGACCCGGAGCAGCGACCGCATGTGGACCTGGGCCTGGCAGTGGAAGGACGAGCTGGTCGCGCGCCGGGAGGTCCACTACGGCAAGGTGCTGCGGCGGAAACCGGCCTACGTCTCGCTGGCGCTGCTGCCGGCGTTCTACGCCCTCTCCGGCAACGTCGGCGAGCCTGACGATCACCTCCAGCACTTCCGGGAGGGCCGCCTGAGCCTGCTGGCGCGCGCGCTCTACGAGGCGATCCTGGCCGACGGGCCGCTGTCCACGTGGGCGCTCCGGCGGCGCTTCGTCGCCCGCGCGGAGAGCGGGACGCGCTTCCACCGCGCCCTGGACGACCTGCAGGCACTGCTCCTCATCGCCAAGGTCGGCGAGGAGGAACAGTGGCGGGGCGGCTTCCGCTGGGACGCGTTCCACCGCTGGCAGCCCGGGGCAGTGCGCGCAGCCGCCCGGCTCTCCGCCGAGGATGCCGCCGCGCGAATCCTCGATCGCTACGTGCGCATCGTGGGCGCAGCCACGCCACCCGCCATCGCCCAGGCCTTCGGCTGGACCCCTGGGCTGGTCGAGCGCGCAGCCGCGCGGGTGCGCCTGGCGCCCGTCGTCGTCGACGGCCAGCCGTGCTGGACACAGCAGGAGCTCTGGGGCCAGTAGGGAGATAGACCCGAACACCGCGAAACAGCCCCGCGATGGCGCCGGCGGCCCGCACCATCCTGCACGTGGACATGGACGCCTTCTTCGCAGCCGTGGAACAGTTGCGCAGACCTGAGCTGCGGGGGACGCCCGTGGTGGTCGGGGGACGCGGCGACCCGCGCCAGCGCGGTGTCGTTTCCACGGCGTCGTACGAGGCCAGGCCGTACGGCATCCGGTCCGGCATGCCGCTGCGCACCGCCTACCGACTGTGCCCGCACGCGGTCTTCCTGCCCGTGGACGTCGCCGCCTACCGCGCCGTCGCGGCGCGGTTTCACGCCATCCTGCGCGAGACTGGAGCCCGCGTCGAGCCGCTGGGCCTCGACGAGGCGTTTCTGGACTGCACCGGGCTGCCAGATGCCGGGGAGGTCATCGCCCGGCGGATCAAGGAACGCATCAGGAGGGAGCTGCAGCTCACGGCCTCGGTCGGCGTAGGCCCGAACAAGCTGCTGGCCAAGATCGCCTCGGGCCTGCACAAGCCCGACGGCCTGACCGTCATCGACCAGAACGACGTGCCAGCGCGGCTGGGGCCGCTGCCGGTCACGGCGCTGCCGGGCGTGGGGCCCAAGACCGCCGCGGCCCTGGCCGAGCGGTTCCAGGTGCGAACCGTGGCCGACCTGGCCGCGCTGCCGCTGGGGGCCCTGCAGGACGCGTTCGGGCCCCACCACGGCCGCTCCCTGTACGAGATGGCGCGCGGTCAGGACGAGAGCCCGGTGGTCACCGACTGGGCGCCGCGCTCGGTGAGCCGCGAGCGCACGTTTCAGGTCGACCTGCGCCGGCCCGAGACGATCCGCCGCGCCATTGCGGCCCTGGCCCGACAGGTGGCCGACGATCTCCGCACCGAGGCCTACCGCGCGGCCACGGTGACGCTCAAGGTGCGGTTCGACACGTTCCGCACGCTCACGCGATCGCGCACCCTGGCCGCGCCCACCGACGACCCCGCCGTGCTGGGCCGTACGGCGCTGGACCTGCTCGCGCGGGTGACCGTCGACCGGCCCGTGCGGCTGCTGGGCGTGCGGGCCGCGAAGCTCACCCCTTCCGGCGCCGCGCCTGCCGGCGACGCCACGGCGCCGCAGCAACGGCTACCCCTCCCGCCGGTCAGGTCAGGCTCCTGACGGCGTCTTCCACCGCCGCGTAGTCGGGCTCGGTGCCCTGGGCGGGCGCGACCCACTTCCACCGCACCACGCCGGTGCGGTCGACCACGAACACCGACCGCCACGCCACGCCCGGCAACAGCCCTCCCCAGAAGTTCGGGTCCTCGACGCCGAACGCCTTGACCGCCTGGCGGTTGAAGTCGGACAGCAGCGTGAAGGTCAGCCCGTGCTGGTCGGCAAAGGCCTTCTGCGCCAGCGGCGAATCGACGCTGATGCCCACCACCTGCGCGTCCAGCGCATTGAACGTCGCCAGACTGTCGCGGACGGCGCACATCTCTTTGGTACACGTGCTGGTGAACGCCCCGGGGAAGAAGAGTAGCACGGTGGGCTTCCCCAGCAACGCGCGGAGGTTGACCGCCTTGCGATCGGCGCTGACCAGCGTGACGTCCGGTATGGCCTGCCCCACCTCGACTGCCACTTGCGACACCTCCGATCCTGTGGCTCGACGGGTCGATACGGCGGAGAACGGCTCGCAGTGATTCACTATGGGAAAGCGGCCCGAGCCCGTCAAGTGCCGGCCGGCGGCGTGGCAGGAATCGACCCTCGCGCGCCCCAATAAGGATACCGCGCCGTGCCGGATCCCGTCACGTCTTCGCCGCGCGGCTGGCCACGCCGGCTCTGTACGTCGCCGACCACCGGCCTTGACAGGAGGACCACATGCTCGGTCGCAGCTACCGCCTGCCGTTCCGGCTGCTGGGCATCCCGCTGCGCCTCGATCCGACGTTCCTGATCGTCCTGCCGCTGCTGGCCTGGCTCATCGGCAGCCGCGTCAGCGTCTACGTCCGGATGTTCCGCCTGCCCGTGGACTCTGCGGCCCTGGAGCAGGGCGTCATGCCCTACGTGCTGGGGTTGGTGGCTGCGGTGGGCCTGTTCGCCAGCGTGCTCGTCCACGAACTGGGTCATGCCGTCGTGGGCCGCGCCTATCACGCACGGGTGCGCAGCATCACCCTGTGGCTGCTGGGGGGCATGGCGCAGTTCGACGAGATCCCGCGCCGGCACGGCGCCGAGGCGGTCATCGCCGCCGCCGGCCCGGCCACCAGCCTGCTCGTCGCGGCCGCCTGCCGGCTGGTGGCGGCGCTCCTCCCGCGGGATGCGGCCGCCGGGCAGTTCGTCGTCGGCTACCTGACCTACACCAACGTCGCCCTGGCGATCTTCAACCTCCTTCCGGCGTTGCCGCTGGACGGGGGTCGCATCCTGCGGTCGCTGCTGGGCCTGCGCCTGCCGCACCTGCGGGCCACCCAGGTGGCCGCCGCCATGAGCCGCGGGCTGGCGGTGGCCCTGGGCCTGTTCGGCTTCCTGAGCGGCAACCTGTTCCTGCTGCTGGTCGCCTTCTTCATCTACGTGGCCGTCGCAGGAGAGACCCAGCACGCGCTGATCGCCGAGATGCTGCAGGACGTGCCGGTGGCGGACGTCATGACGCGCGAGGTCCGGACCGTGGCCGCCGACATGCGCGTCGCCGACCTGCTCCAGCAGATGCTGCGCGAGCGCCACCTCGGCTATCCCGTCGTCGACCGGGCCGGCCACCTGGTGGGCATGGTGGACCTGGCCGACCTGCAGGGCACGACGCCGGAGGCCCGGGTCGAGCAGGTCATGTCCCACGAGATCGGGACGATCGCCCCGACGGCGACGGCCCTCGACGCGTTCCTGCGGATGAGCCGGCGGAACTTCGGGCGGCTGGTCGTCGTCGGCCGGGACCGGGAACTCGTCGGCATCCTCAGCAAGACCGACCTCATCCGGGCGATTCAGATCCGCCTGATCGTGGCGGGGATGCCGGCCGAGCCGGCGGCGGGCTGAGCGCGGGCAAGGAACGGGTCGCGGCCGGCCGAACCTCCCCTGCGATGCCTGCGGCCGTACCGTTCCGTGTCACGGTCCTGCGCGACGGCGAGATCATCGTCGATCCGCCCGAACCCCTGGACGTCCTGGCACGCCGGGACGGGCAGGTGCTGTGGATCGACGGCACCAGCCCTGCGCCCGAGGCGCTGGCGCCCCTGGCGGCGCTCTTCGACTTGCACCCGCTGGCAGTCGAGGATGCCCTCAAGCGTCGCCAGCGGCCGAAGGTCGAGGACTACGAGCGGTACCTCTTCATCACCACCCACGCGGCCCGCCTCCGCGCCCACGCCGTCGCCCTGGATGAGATCGACGTCTTCTTCGGCCGCGGGTTCGTCATCACGGTGCACGACGGCGCCGCGCCGGTGCTGGAGGAGGTACGGCGGCGGCTGGCCCAGGCTCCGGCGGAGCTGCGCAGTGCCGACGGCTACCTGCTCTACGTTCTGCTGGATACGGCCGTCGATACGTTCTTCCCGGTCCTGGACTCGCTGGATGCCTCCACGGAGCGTTTGGAGGACACCCTCTTCACCCGGCCGGGCCCGAAGACCATGGACCGGCTCTTCCAGGCCAAACGGGCGCTGCTCCACCTGCGCCGCGTGGCCGCGCCGCAGCGGGACGCGATGAACGTCCTCCTGCGCCACGACCTGCCGCTGGTGGCGCCGGCGCTGCGGGCGTACTTCCGCGATGTGTACGACCACCTGGTGCGCATCACCGAGCAGATCGACACGCACCGGGACCTGCTGGCGGGCGCGCTGGATGTCTACCTCAGCCTGACCAGCAACCGCCTCAACGAGGTCATGAAGGTCCTGACGGTGATCACGGCGGTGTTCGCGTCGCTGGCGGTGATCTCGGGCATCTATGGCATGAACTTCCAGCGCGCCTATCCGCCCTTCGACTGGCCCTGGGGGTTCCCGGCCGCCCTGGGCCTCATGGCGGCAAGTGTTATCATCATGCTGGCGTTGTTCCGGCGCTTGCGATGGCTCTGAGCGACGGCCCTCACGCGCTCCCGGCGACCCGACCCGGCGGGTTCGGCTACGTGACGCCCGAGAACGTGGCGTTGCTGGTCGACCTCTACGAGCTCACCATGGCCGACAGCTACCTGCGCCACGGCATGAACGACCGGGCCACGTTCGACCTCTTCGTCCGGGCACTGCCGCCCAACCGGGCGTTCCTGGTCAGCGCCGGCCTGGACGGGGTGCTGGCCTACCTGGAGGGCCTGCGCTTCTCGGACGACGCCATCGGCTACCTGCGCGGCCTGCACCTGTTCAGCGACGCCTTCCTGGACTACCTGCGGGCGTTCCGCTTCACCGGCGATGTGCGGGCGATCCCGGAAGGCGAGATCTTCTTCCCGCCCGAGCCGATCCTGGAGGTCACGGCCCCGCGCATCGAGGCGCAGGTCATCGAGACGTTCCTGCTGAACGCCACCAACGTCCAGGTCATGGTGGCCAGCAAGGCGGCGCGGGTGGTGCTGGCCGCGCGCGGCCGCGCCGTGGCCGACTTCTCGCCCCGCCGCGACCACGGGACGGACGCTGCGTTGAAGGCGGCGCGGGCTGCCTACCTGGCGGGCTGCACCAGCACCTCCAACGTCCTGGCCGGCATGGTCTACGGCATCCCGGTCACGGGCACCATGGCCCATTCCTACGTCATGTCCTTCTCGGACGAACTGACGGCCTTCCGGGCCTTCGCGCGGGACTTCCCGCACAACACCGTGCTGTTGATCGACACCTACGACACCATGCAGGGGGTGGCCAACGCCATTATCGTGGCCGGGGAGATGGCCGCGCGCGGCAGCCGGCTGCGCGGAGTGCGCATCGACAGCGGTGACCTGGTGGCGCAGAGCCGGGCCGTGCGGGCCGCGCTGGACGCCGCGGGGCTGCGCGAGGTGCAGATCATCCTCACCGGCGATCTCAACGAGTACCGGATCGCCGAGCTGCTGGACCAGGGCGCGGCCGCCGACGCCTTCGGGGTCGGCACCGAGCTCGGCACCTCGGCGGACGCCCCGAGCCTGGGCGGCGTGTACAAGCTGGTAGAGGACGAGAAGGGCTTTCGGATCAAGCTGAGCACTGGGAAGGCCACGCTGCCGGGCCGCAAGCAGGTGTGGCGGAAGCTGGACGCCGACGGGCAGCCCATCGCCGATGTCATCGCGCTGCACGACGAGCCTCCGCCACCGGAGCACACGCCGCTGCTGGTGCCGGTGATGCAGGGCGGGCGGCGGCTGTGGGCCGAACCGCTGGCGGCGATCCGGCAGCGGTGCACCCAGCGTCTGGCCACGCTGCCCGAGGAGCTGCGGAGCCTGGAGGACGCGATGCGCTACCCGGTGGCGGCGAGCGCGGCGCTGCTGGAACTGCGCGATCGCATGTGGCGCCAGGGCTAGCCGGCCTCGACGCGCTCCAGCACCCGCACCATCGGTCGGGCGGGCGGCTCGCGCCCCACGCAGGAACAGCCCGCGGCGAACCCGTACTTAGCGGAGAGCCGTGGCCGACGTCACCATCGCACCGCTCAAGGAGCCCGCAGCGCTCCGGCAGGTCGAGGATCTCCAGATGCAGATCTGGGGGATGCCCGAACGCGAGGTCGTGCCCGTGCACCAGCTGGTGGCCGCCGTCGGCGCCGGCGGCGTCGTGCTGGGCGCCTTCGAGGCGGACGGGACGCTGGTGGGGTTCTGCTACGGGTTCCCGGCCTGGCGGGAGGGCCGGCCCCTCTTCTACTCGCACATGGCCGGGGTGGTGGGAGGCCGGCAGCTGCAGGACATCGGCTTCCGGTTGAAGCTGGCGCAGCGGCAGGCGGCGCTGGATGCCGGCTTCGACCACATGGTCTGGACCTACGACCCGCTGCAGAGCGTCAACGCCCGCTTCAACCTGCACAAGCTGGGCGTGACCGCGCAGCGCTACTTCGTCAACTACTACGGCGAGATGCCCGATCAGCTGAACCGTGGCCTGGAGAGCGACCGCTTCGAGGTCGACTGGGCGCTGCGGTCGCCCCGGGTCGAGGCCGCCGCCGCTGGCCGGCCGGTGGAGCGCGACTGGGGCGACGCGCCGCGCGCCCTGGAGGCCGTGCCGCACCCGGCGGGCGTCGCGCCGCGCGCGCCGGCGCTGGACCTGGCGGCGCCGGTGCTCTTCGTCGAGATCCCCACCGACTTCACCGCGGTCCGGAGCCGGGACCGCGGGCTGGCGCAGGCCTGGCGGCTGGCCACGCGCCAGGTCTTCCCGCACTATTTCGCCCGCGGGTACCGGGCGGTCGACTTCCTCCTGCGCCCGGACGACCGGCTCCGCGGCGACTATGTGTTGGTCGGAGGCGCCCATGCGGATTGAGGCCGTCGACCTCTACCAGGTCGAGATGCCGCTGCGGTGGCCGTTCGAGACGTCGTTCGGCCGCTCGACCGCCAAGGTCTGCGTGCTGGTGCGCCTGCTGGCCGACGGCCTCGAGGGGTGGGGCGAGGCCCCGGTGGATCACGCGCCGCTGTACAACGAGGAAACGGTGGAGACCGCGTGGGCCGTGCTCGAGCGGTTCCTGCTGCCCCCCCTGCTGGGACAGCCCGCCCCGGCCCCGCGCGCCTTCGCCAAGCAGGTGGCCCACATCCGCCGCCACCACATGGCCAAGGCGGCGGTCGAGGCGGCGCTGTGGGACCTTCACGCCCGGGCCCAGGGCGTGCCGCTGGCGCGGCTGCTGGGCGGGGTCCGCGACCGGGTACCGGTGGGCGTCAGCCTGGGCATCGAGCCCACGGTGGACGCGCTGCTGGACCGCGTTGAGCGGTTCCTCGCCCTGGGCTACCGCCGCATCAAGATCAAGATCAAGCCGGGGTGGGTGCTGGAACCGGTGGAGGCGGTCCGGCGGCGGTTCGGCCCCGTGCAGCTCCAGGTGGACGCCAACTCGGCCTTTTCCCTGGCGGACGCGCCGCTGCTGCGGGCGCTGGACGACTACGACCTCCTCTTGATCGAGCAGCCGCTGGAGGAGGACGACATCGTCGACCACGCCAAGCTCCAGGCGCAGCTGCGCACTCCCATCTGCCTGGACGAGTCCATTGTGCACGCCCGCGCGGCGCGCGCGGCGCTGGAGCTGCGGGCATGCCGGGTGATCAACATCAAGCAGGCGCGGGTGGGCGGCCTGGCGGAGGCGGCGGCGACCCACGACCTCTGCCAGAGCCACGGCGTACCGGTCTGGTGCGGCGGCATGCTGGAGACCGGGCCCGGCCGCGCGGCCAACCTGGCGCTGGCGTCGCTGCCCAACTTCACGCTGCCCGGCGATATCTCGGCCAGCGATCGGTACTTCGACGAGGACCTGATCGACCCCCCGGTGGTGCTGAACGCCGACGGGACGATCACGGTGCCGGCCGGTGCGGGCCTGGGCGTGCACGTGGTGGGAGAGCGCGTGGAGCGGTACGCGGTGCGCCGGGCCAGGGTCGCAGCCCCCGGGGTCCGCGCCTGACGGATGACGATGATCCTGGCACGCCGGCAGCCGACGCGCGTTGCAGCGGGCGGTCGCAGGGCGCGCACCGGGAGGGACGCACGATGCGCACACGGTGGATGATGGTGCTGGCGGTGGTGGTCATGGCGGTGCCCGGGCTGGCGCAGGCCGGCCCCGCGCCGCAGAAGCTGGTGCTGGGCATGGTGCCCTCCCGAGAGATCGGGCGGATGATGGAGAACCTGGTGCCCCTCTCGCGGATGCTGACCGAGCGGATCGGGCTGCCGGTGGAGCCCTACGTGGCCACCAACTTCACCGGCCTGATCGAGGCCATGGGGACCGGCAGGGCTGACATCGGCATCTTCGGGCCGTTCGCGCTGGTCCTGGCCGAGGAGCGGCACAAGGTGCGGATCATCGCCAAGTCCATCCGCCGCAGCCGGGGGGCGTTCGTGACCAGTTACCACGCGGCCATCAACGTCCGGGTGGACAGCCCCTACCAGCGACTGGCCGACCTCAAGGGTGCCCGCTTCGCCTTCGTGGACCCGGCCTCCACATCCGGGTACCTCTTCCCGTACATGATGCTCCTGGACGCCGGCGTCAACCCGGAGCGCGACCTGAAGGTCATCTTCGCGGGATCCCACGATGCGGCCGTGGTGGCTGTCTACAAGAAGGACGTCGATGCCAGCGCCACTCACGACAACGCCATTCCCGACATCAGACGTGAGATTCCCGACGTCGACCGGGTGGTCAGGATCCTGGTCCGGAGCGCACCGATCCCCAACGACGGCGTGGCGGTCCGCCGCGGGCTGGCCGACGACCTGGTGGGGAAGATCCAGGAGGCGTTCGTCGACCTGGGCAAGCACCCCGAGGGCGTCAAGCTGCTGGATGCGCTGTACAACGTGGTGGGCTACGCCAGGTCCGACGGCACCGAGTTCGCCATCATCCGCCGCACCTACCAGCTGATGCGGGACAAGATCCGCATTTGAGGATGCCGCCGGCCTCGCCGGTGCCGCAGATCGAGCTGCGCGGGGTCTCGGTCGCGTTCCCGGGCGGCGTGCAGGCCCTGCGCGGCGTCGACCTGGCGGTCGATCGCGGCGAGTTCGTGGCCATCGCGGGCCTCTCGGGCGCGGGGAAGTCCACCCTCCTGCGCACCATCAACCGCCTGGTGGAGCCCTCCGCCGGCCGGGTGTTCTTCGAGGGTGAGGACCTGACTGCCGCGCCGCCGGCACGGCTGCGGGAGGTGCGGGCGCAGATCGGCATGATCTTTCAGACCTTCAACCTGGTCAAGCGCGCCTCCGTCCTCCACAACGTCCTGTGCGGACGTGTGGCCCGCCTGTCCACGCTGCGGGCGGTGCTGGGATGGTTTCGCCGCCAGGACCTGGAGCTGGCCCACGCGGTGCTCCACAAGCTGGAGATCGGCGACAAGGCCTTCGTGCGTGCTGACGCCCTGAGCGGCGGGCAACAGCAGCGGGTGGGCATCGCCAGGGCGCTGGCCCAGCAGCCCACGGTCCTGCTGGCCGACGAGCCGGTGGCCTCCCTCGACCCCCCGACGTCGCACCTGGTGATGCGCGACCTGCGCCGCATCAACCGAGAGGACGGCATCACCGTCCTTGTCAGCCTGCACTTCGTGGACCTGGCGCGCAGCTACGCCGACCGCATCGTGGGCCTGCGGGCCGGCGCGGTGGTCTTCGACGGTCCGGCCGCTGGCGTCGACGAGCCCACCTTCCGGCACATCTACGGCCGACCGCTGCGGGCCGAGGACTTCCGGGATGCCGAGGGCTAAGGCCAGGCTGGCGCTGGGGGTGCTCCTGGTCGGCGCCCTCTACACCTGGAGCATCGTCGGGCTGCGGGCCTATCCGGCCACGGTGTGGGCGGGGCTCCCGGTCTTCCTGCGGCTGTTCGCGGACATGGTGCCGCCCAACCTGGCGATCCTGCCGGCGCTGGTCGATCCCCTCGTCCAAACGCTCCAGATCGCGTTCGTGGGCACCGCGCAGGGCGCGGTGCTGGCGGTCCCGCTCATCCTGCTGGCAGCCCGGAACGTGACCCGCGCGCCGTGGCTGTACCTCGCCGCACGGGGGCTGTTGAACCTCCTGCGCACCATCCCCGACCTCCTCTACGCTGCCGTGCTGGTGGCTGCGGTGGGCATCGGGCCCTTTGCGGGCATCCTGGCCCTTACCATCTTCTCGCTGGCCGTGATCGCCAAGCTCACCAGCGAAAGCCTGGAAGCCATCGACCCGGGACCGCTCGAGGCGCTGGAGGCTGCCGGCGCCACCCGCCTGACCATGGTCCGCTTTGCCGTCATCCCGCAGATCCTGCCGGTCTACCTCAGTTACACGTTGTTCGTCTTCGAGATCAACATCCGGGTCTCGTTCGTGCTGGGGCTCGTCGGCGCCGGCGGCATCGGGCAAACGTTGAACACCACCCTCCAGCTGTTCCGTTACCAGAGTGCCCTCACCATCATCCTGGTCATGCTGGCCATCGTGATCGCCATCGATACGGGCAGTGCCCGGCTCCGGCAGGTACTGACGTAAGCCGATGCGGTCCGCCGCTGCCGGGCCGCTGGTCCCGCCGGGCCGCTGGAAGACGTGGGCCGGCCTGGCGGCGTTCGCCCTGGCCTACCTGTGGGCCATCCAGCGGGTCGAGATCAGCGCCGCGCGCCTGGTGGGGGGCCTCCCCCTGCTGGCCCGCATCCTGGGCCTGATGTTGTCGCCGGACTGGTCCTGGCTGGGCCGATCGGTGGCCGGCATGGCCGTCTCGGTCCAGATCGCGGTGCTGGGCACCACCACCGGGATGGTCCTGGCCGTCCCCCTGGCGTTCGTGGCCGCGGCGAACATCGGCCGGCCTGCCGCCAGCCTGGTGGGCAAGCAGCTGCTGAATCTCATCCGGACGTTCCCGGAGATCATCCTGGCGGTGTTCTTCGTGGCAGCGTACGGGCCGGGGCCCCTGGCGGGCATGATGGCCATCGGCCTGCACTCGTCCGGCAGCCTCGGCAAGCTCTACGCCGAGGTGGTGGAGACCATCGACCCCGGGCCCCTGGAGGCCCTGCGGGCCGCCGGCGCGACCCGGTGGAGGGTCTTCCGTTTCGCAGTGCTCCCCCAGGTGCTGCCGGAGTTCCTGGCCCTCTCCCTCTACCGGCTCGAGATCAATGCCCGCGCCGCCTCGGTGCTGGGCCTGGTGGGCGCCGGCGGCATCGGGACGCTGCTGGTGCAGGCGCTGCAGTTCCGCCGGTGGGAGGTGGTCGGTGTGGCCCTGCTCGTCATCGTCGTCGCCGTCGTTGTCATCGACACCGTCAGCGCCGCGCTGCGACGGCGGCTGGTCTGAGTCAGCCGCAGGACGGCCCTCACGGCCCCGTCGCCTGGCGCAGCTCCTCCAGCAGGGCGCCCAACCGCTCCATCTCGCGGCCGTAGCCGGTCAGGTCGCCGGCCCGCAGCCGCTCCTGCGCGCGGCGGTAGGTGGCCAGCGCGTCCGCCGCCAGGACACGGGCCCGATCCGAGGTCACGCCGCCCGGTGTTGCGCCAGACGGGGGCCCGGCCGCACTGCCCGGAGCCGGGCCGGATGGCGCGGCCGCGGCGCCTGCATCCGGCGGGGCCGGGCGCCCTGGCGGCTGCGTCCCGAACAACGCAGCCAACGCCTCGTCCAGCGTGGGGGCCATGACGATGCGCGCGCCGCTGATGGCGATGATGCGCTTCAGCTCCGGCAACTGGCTGCGCTCCGCCTGCAGGTACAGGGGCTCCACGTAGAGCAGCCCCTCCTCGATGGGGATGACCAGCAGGTTGCCGCGGATCACCTGCGAGCCCTGCTGGTTCCACAACGAGAGCTGCTGGGAGATGAACGGATCCTGATCGATGCGCGACTCGACCTGCAGCGGGCCGAACACCGTCCGCGCCTTGGGGAACCGGTAGACGACCAGCTGGCCGTAGTGCGGTGGATCGTTGCGGGCGGCCATCCAGGCGATCAGGTTCTCGCGGCCGGCCGAGACCAGGGGCAGGATCAGCACGAACTCAGGGGCGGAGCCTTCCGCCAGGCGCATCGTGACGTAATAGGGCTCCATGCGGATCGTCTCGTTGCCGAAGATCTCCCGCGGGATCGCCCACACATCCTCCCGGTTGTAGAAGACCTGCGGATCGCGCATGTGGTACGTGGCGTACACCTGCGCCTGGACCTCGAACAGGTCCACCGGGTACCGCAGGTGGGCGGCGATCGCGGGCGGCATCTGCGTCGCCGGCCGGAACAGCTCCGGGAAGACGGCGGCCAGCGTCCGCAGGATGGGCTCGTCGGGCTGCACCGCATAGAACGTCACCGCGCCGTCGTAGGCGTCCACGACGACCTTGACGCTGTTGCGCATGTAGTTCACGTCGCCAAACGGCGCCGCGTACGGGTAGCGGCCGGTGACGGTATAGGCGTCGATCACCCAGACGAGCCGGCCGTCGGCCACCACCAGGTAGGGGTCGCGATCGTAGCGCAGGAAGGGCGCGATGCGCGCCACGCGCTGCGTGATCTGCCGCGCGAAGAGCAGGCGGCTCCCGGCGTGGATGTCGGTGGACAGTGCCAGCTTCAGGTCGCCGAACCGGTAAGCGAGCGCCAGGCGGGGCAGGTACCCCAGACGGATGCCCCCTTTGCCTGCGTAACGCGTGTACGCGTTGTCGTCGCCCTGCGGGTAGTCGAACTCGCGCACGCGGGTGTTGACCACGACGTAGTCGGTGGTCAGCTCGCCGTAGTAGATCTCGGGCCGGGTGACGACGATCCCGCGGACTGTCTGCAGGGGGATGTCGCGGACGAAGAATTCGGGCATCCCCTCTTCCGAGATCTCGTTCACCGGGCTCATGACGAGCCCATAGCCGTGCGTGTAGACCAGGTGGCGGTTGACCCAGTTCCGGGCCTGCGGGGGCAGCTGGGCGGTCGCCAGCTCGCGGGCGGCCAGCATCACCTGCCGCGGCCGGCCGTTGATGACGTACCGGTCGATGTCCACGTCGGAGAAGACGTAGTAACGGCGGAAGCTCTGCAGCTGGCCATAGGCGCGCAGCAGCGGGCGGTAGTCCCACAGGCGGACGTTCTCCACCGTGGCGCGGTTGCGGGCGATGGCCGAGGCCTCCAGCGGCGCGGTGGGGAACTCGCGCTCGCGCACCCCCTCGAGCCCGAAGGCGCGCAGCGTGGACGCCACGGCATGCCGGATGTACGGCGTCTCCGCCGTGAGCTCGTTGGGCCGTACGCGCACCGCCTGCACGAAGCCCGGGTA
This sequence comes from Candidatus Fervidifonticultor secundus, assembly GCA_031459385.1. Taxonomy (GTDB): domain Bacteria; phylum Sysuimicrobiota; class Sysuimicrobiia; order Sysuimicrobiales; family Humicultoraceae; genus Fervidifonticultor; species Fervidifonticultor secundus. Next base: position 119,538 of record JAVKIP010000003.1, read on the forward strand.
GACCACCAGGCCCACCGCCCACGCGGCCACGATCAGGAACACGGTGGCCAGGGCGAACCGCACGGTACGCAGCCAGGCGTTGGCCACGAGCAGCAGGCCGCAGGCGGCGAAGAGCACCGTCAACACCCGCAGGGCCGGCAGCACCGCGTGCACGTCGGTGTAGGAGGCCCCGAACGCCGCCCCCCGCGTCGAGTAGAGCAGGTCGAACCCATCAAGCCAGAACCCGGCGCCCCGCACCAGCACCGCAGCGCCGAGCAGCAGCGAGAGGTGCGCGCGGACCCCCGGCGGGGCCACCCACACCCCGCGCAGCATCAGCCGCCCGTACGCCGACGCGTAGCCCACCGCTGCGCCGGCAGTGAGCACCACCAGCCAGGCGAACAACCCGTCGGCGATGAGCCGGTAGACCGGGAGCCGGAACACGTAGAAGCCCACGTCACGGCCGAAGAGCGGGTCGACCTGGCCGAACGGCGTCGCGCGCAGGAACTGCTGGAGGGCCACCCACTCCCGCGAGGCCGCGATCCCACCCGCCGCAGCGACGGCCACGAGCGCCCATCCCCACCAGCCGGTGGGCCCCCGCCGCGGGCGTACCCCCCGGTAGCGGCCGCCGCCACGGTCGATCAGTTCCAGCACCTCGGCGCGGCTGGCGCGGAGCACGGGACGCAGGTTGACGTACGCCAGCCCCCAGAGCACGCCACCGACCACGACGGCCACTGCCAGTCGGGAGATCAGCGGCACCCAGAAGACCCGCACATAGCCGACCTCGTGGAACCACAGCCAGTCCGTGTACCACCGGGCCAGCGCGGGCCCCAGGATCAGGAAGACGATGACGAGCGCCCACAGCAGCCACCGCAGTCGAGGCATGACCCACCCGCCCCTCCGCGTTCCTCGTGCGCCGGTCCGCCGCAGCGTGCCGGCGCCCGGCCCCGACCGCCCCGCGCCCGCAGAGCCGGGCGTTTGACCCTGCCTGCGGAGGACCGGTATAATGAAACGAACCCTGCGGCCCGGGGCCGGTGCGAAGGAATTCGCGATGGAGGACGCAATCACCCGCGAGCGCGTCGTCGAGGTCTTGAAGACGGTCTTCGACCCGGAGATCCCCGTGAACATCTGGGATCTGGGGTTGATCTACGACCTGCGCATCGACGGCGAGAACGTCGGCATCACGATGACCCTGACCGCACCCGGCTGCCCCGTGGGTCCGATGATCGCCGCCGAGATCGAGAACAAGCTACAGGCGATCGGCGCCGAGGCTGTCACTGTGGAGTTCGTCTGGACCCCGCCGTGGACGACCGACAAGGTGACCGACGAAGGCCGGCTGCAGCTCCAGACGATGGGCATTCCCGTCTAGCCGCCCGGCCGGTCCGCCGCGCCGTCGACCGCAGCCTGCCAGGAGGCGCGCCATCACCGTAGACGGCATCCCGTTGGCCCTCGTGGAGGACCGCGGTGCCTGACCGACCGCGGCAGGGCAAGGGCCGACCGCGGTCTCCACAGGCCGTGGCGGCGCGGCGTCCCAGCCCCGCGCCGTGGGCCGCCGCCGCCGTCGCGCTCGTGGCCGTGGTGGGAGTGCTGGTGGTGCTGGGGAGCCGGCCGGCGCCGCGCCTCCCGCGCATCGGAGACCACTGGCACGCGCCGTTCCGGGTCGTGCTGTGCGGCGAGCGCACGCCGCCGCTGCCGCCGTCGCCGGGCAACGTCCACACCCACGGCGACGACGTCATCCACATCCATCCTGCCCTGCCCGAGGAGGCAGGCCGCAACGCGACCCTGGGCGCCTTCCTGCGCAGCGTCGGCATGCAGGTGACCGAGACGTCCCTCACAGTGCGCGGCGTGACCTACACCACCGGTGACCGCTGTCCCGACGGCCGCACCGGGCGCGTGGCCGTGCTGGTGAACGGGAAGCCCATCCAGAAGGTCGACGCCTACGCGCCGGCAGACGGCGACCAGATCGAGTTCCGGTTCGGCCCGTGAGCCTCCGCGGGCGGCCGCGCCTCCCGTCGACCGGGGTCTTCCTGCTGGCCGCTGTCCTCCTGGCGGCGGCGTGCAGCCGCGCGCGCGGGCAGGCGCTGGGCGACCTCCGCTTCTTCCCCGGTGCCACCGTGGTGGGCACCGCCGCATTCGTCGGCGAAGCCTACGGGTTTCCCCGCGCCGCCTGGGAGCAGGTCGAGCTCCGCTCCGAGGCGCGCTACGAGCAGGTGCGCGACTTCTACCAGCGGTTGCAGATCGGGGGCTGGACGGGCACGTTCGAGAGCGAGACGCGCAAGAGTGACGGCCGGCGCTACACGCGCTACCTCGTGGACAGCCGCCGCCAGCGCTTCTACGTCGTCGTCGTGGAAGAACGGCGGCGCGCCCACGACGTCGCGATCCTGCTGCGGCGGGGCCGCGGCCAGGGCCGCCCCTGAGCGCCGGGGACGCCCGCGGCTGTTGCCATCGCGCGGGGGCGCATGCTATGCTCCACCCATCGACCACCGTGTCCAGGTGGCTGACGAGAAAGGAGGTGAGGCCGACGATGAAACCGCAGACCCCGGCCCACCGGTGGAGGATGTCCCGGTAGCGACCCCGCGCACGCGCGGGAGGCGTCCTGGCTCGGTGGGCCGGGGCGCTTTTCTTTTGGGCCCAGACCGCGCTCGGGCTGCGCCCCCGCGGCAGGAGTTCGGGCGCGCCACCGCGTATCACCGCGCAAGCGGGTCGCCCCGACCGTGGGCCCGACAGCGTCGCACACCCGATCGTGACGACACATCGCGCCTCGCGACGCCCCCTGAATGTCTCTGGGCTGCTGGTCGGCCTAGCCGTCCTCCTCTGCCCGCGCCCCGCGCATGCCGTCACCCCGGCGCGTCTGCTCGACGTCCAGTGGTCGTCCAGCGGGCCGGCTGTCTATGTCGTGACACGGCTCGCGGGTGCCGTCCGGTACCGCACTACGACCGTCGCGGGGACCGTTGTCGTGGACCTGTGGACCGTGGAAGGCCAGGCCGACCGCGTCGTGGCCGTTGGCCACGGGGCCGTGGACCAGGTCATGATACGCCGCCTGACGCCCGAGGTGATCCGGCTGGAGATCGGACTGCGGGGACCCGCACGGTACAGGGTCTACACCGGCACCGACCGTCTGACCGTCGCGGTCTTTCCGCCGGCGTGGAGCAGCGTGCCGCTTCCTCAGAGTGTGGCGTACGAGCGGTTGCGCGTCCCCAGCGGTGCGCGCCACGCCACCGTCCACGTGGTGACGCTGGACCCGCAGGCGCTGGAGATCCGCCCGGCGCTGGGCGGCGTGGTCGTCAAGGCCACCGAGCCGACCAGCCTGGCCGCCACGCGGCTGGCAGCGGTGGCGGCGATCAACGGCTCGTACTACTCGCACGCAGGGCTGCCCCTGGGGCTGATCGTCATCAACGGCCGCATTCTTTCGGCGCCGCTCGAGCGCCGCGCGGTCTTCGCCGTCGACCGTGCGGGCCGGCCCTGGATCGGCGAGACGGCCTTCAGCGGTCGCGTCGTCACCGACACGGGGCTCGCGGTGCCCATCTCCGCCATCAACCGGCCGCCGCGGTGGAACGGCCTGGCGCTCTACACGCCGGAGTTCGGCCCGCTGACGCCCCCGCAAGCGTTGCTGGCCATCGTCCGGGAGGATCGTGTCGTCTCGTTCACACGCGGCCGCCCGGTGATTCCTCCGGACGGCTACGCGCTGGCCGCCGCAGAGTCGCAGCAGGCGATGCTGCAGGACATCCGGATCGGCCAGCCGCTTCTCCTGCACCTCGGCCTCAGCCCTGACGGGATCAAGCACGCGCTGCAGGGCGGGCCGCGCCTGGTGCGCGACGGCCGCGTGGACATCCCGTACGCATGGGAGCGCTTCTCGCCGGCCTTCTTCCGCGTCCGCACGGCGCGGTCGGCGGTGGCGATCACGCGGGCCGGCAAGGTGCTGTTCGTCACCGTAGACCGGCCCGGGCACGGCAGCGCCGGGATGGACCTGGCGGGCTTGGCGGCGCTGCTGGTGCGGCTCGGCGCGCGCGACGCCATGAACCTCGACGGCGGCGGCTCCGCGACGCTGGTCGTCGGCGGGCGCGTGGTGAGCGCCCTCCCCCACGGCGGCGAGCGCACCGTCTCGTCGGTGCTGGTCGCCCTCCCCCGACCCGACGAGCCGTAGCCTGCCCGCGCACGCCCACGGAACACTCGCGCCCGCCTCCGACGTTACGTGGATGTTGCAGGATCTCTGGTAGTGTCATCTCGTGGCGTCGTGTCCGGCCCCGCGGCTGCACCGGCCATGGCGCCGCCGGGTAGGTACACGACCTCGGACAGCGACATCTGGCTGGAGGGCAACCGGGCGCGTGCGCTATCCTCCCAAGCGCCAGGACGCCGAGTTTCTGGACACGCCGGGACAGGATCCGCGGGAGTTCGCGGGGCTGCTGGCGGCCGTGCGCCGCACCAACCGCTGGTACGGTGGCTACACGCTCGTCACCCGGTATCTGGAGCGCTTCGTGGCGCTGCTGCCCCGACGCCCCCTGACCGTGCTCGATGTCGCCACCGCCTCTGCCGACGTGCCGGCGGTCATGGCCGCCTGGGCCCGCCGGCGGCGGGTGCCGCTGCGCGTGATCGCCCTCGACAGGAGCCCCGAGATCCTGGCCGCGGCGCGGGGGATCGTGCGCCCCTGGCCCGAGATCGCGCTGGTGCGCGGCGACGCCCTGGCCCTGCCGTGCCCCGACCGGAGCGTGGACATCGTGACGTGCGCCCTGGCGCTGCACCACTTCACCTTTGACGCCGCGGCCCGCGTGTTGCACGAGATCGCACGCGTCGCGCGCAGCGGCTTCGTGGTCAACGACGTGCTGCGCTCGTGGCCCGCGTACCTGGGCGCCCTGGCCGATGTCTGGCTCCTCTCCCGCAACCGGCTGGCCCGGCACGACGGCCCGCTGTCGGTGTTGCGCGCGTTCACCTGGCCCGAAGTGCACGCGCTGGCGGCGGCGGCCGGCCTGCGCGACGTGGAGATCCGCCGTCACCGGTTGCAGCGGGTCGTGCTGGTGCGGTGGCCCGGCGGCGCCGTGCCGGATGCGCCGCGAGGTGCGCGCTGATGGACGCCGACGTGATCGTCGTCGGCGCGGGGCCTGCGGGCAGTGCCACCGCGCTGGGGCTCGCGCGAGCCGGCTGGCGCGTCCTCATCGTGGACCGCGCGGTCTTTCCACGGTTCAAGCCCTGCGGCGAGTACCTGAACCCAGCGGCCGTGGCCGCGCTGGACCGGCTCGGGCTGGGCGGCGAGGTCGCGGCGGCCGGCGCGTCCCTGTCGGGGATGTTCGTCGCCGGGCCGGACGGCGCGGCGTTCTGGGCGCCGTTCCCCTCCGGGCGCGGGCTGCTGGTGCCGCGGGCGCGGCTGGACGCGCTGCTGCTGGCGGCGGCGGCGCGCGCGGGCGTGCGCGTCATGGAAGGATGCCGGGTCGATGCGGCGCACCCTGGCCCGGCACCGACGGTGGGGGTGCGGTGCAGCGGCCGGAGCCTGCGCCTCGCCGCCCGCCTCGTGGTGGGCGCCGACGGCCTGCGGTCGGCCGTCGCGCGGTGGGCCGGCCCGTTGCGCCCGGCTGCGGGCGCCCGGTACACCGTGGGCGCGTACTTCGAAGGGTTGCGGGTCGCGGGGCCGCGGGGCGACCTCCATCTCGGCACCGCCTGCTACGCGGGCGCCGCGATCTACGGCGGGGGCGCGGGCAACGTCGTCGCCGCCGTGCCGGTGGCCTGGCTGCGCGCGCGCCGCGCGGCCGATGGAGCCTTCGCCGCGGCCGTAGCCGCGCTGCCGCTGCTGGCGCCCATGCTCGCGGGCGCCCGCCGGGTCTCGCCGTTCGCCGCCGTCGGCCCCCTGGGCTTCACGCGCCGTCCGGCCATCGCCGATGGCCTGCTCCTGGTCGGCGACGCCGCCGGCACGATCGACCCGATGACCGGGGAGGGCATCGCGCTGGCCCTGCGGGGGGCTGAGCTCGCGGTCGCGATCGCCGGGGCTGCGCTGGCCACCGGGCCGGCGACCCGGCGGGCGCTAGTCGAATACGAGCGGGCACGCGCGCGCGCCTTCGGCGACACCTGGCGCGCGAGCCGGCTGCTCCAGTGGCTCGTGCGGCGCCCCCGCCTGCTCCCCAGGCTCGTGCGGCGGCTGGCAGCCCGCCCGCCGCTGGCGGCCGCGGTGCTCGGGGCCGTCAGCGAGGTGCGGCCGGCAGCCGACCTGCTGACGCCCCGCCGCCTCCTGGAACTGGTGACGCCCTGATGCGCCTGACGCACCGCATCGTGATCGCCGCGCCGTTCGAGGCGGTCTTCGCCCTCGCGCGGGACGTCGAAGCCTGGACCACCCTGCTCCCCGAGTACCGCTGGTGCCGGGTGCTGGAGCGCGCGCCGGGCCGGCTGGTCTTCGCGATGGGCGGGTGGGTCCGCGGCTGGCCGGCGCGCTGGCTGGCCGTGCAGGAGACCGATCCGGCGCACGGCCGCATCACCTTCCGCCACATCGGCGGGCTCACGACGGGCATGCACGTCGAGTGGCGGCTCGCGCGCGCCGGCGACGCCGTCCGGGTCGAGATCGTCCACGACCTGGTGCTGCGGTGGCCGCTCGTCGGCCGCTGGGTCAGCGATCGGATCGTGGGGCCGCTCTTCATCGACCATATCGCCCGTCGGACCCTGGCCGCGGTGAAGGCGCGTGCGGAGGCCGCGGCGAGCGGGTAGCGCCATGCCACATCGCGTGGCGGTCACCGGCATCGGCGCGATCACGCCCATCGGACACGGCGCCGGGGGCCTGTTCGAAGGGATCGTGGCCGGCCGGCCGGGTGTCCGGCTGGTGGAGCGGTTCGACGCCTCGGCGTTCGGCAGCCGCGTGGCAGCCGAGGTCGCCGACTTCGACCCGCTCCAGCACCTCGACACCAGACAGGCGCGCCGGCTGGACCGCTTCGCACAGTTCGCGGTCGTCTGCGGCCGTCAGGCCGCGGCCGATGCGGGCCTCACCCTGGATACCCTGGACCGCGAGCGGGCCGGCGTCTTCATCGGCACCGCGCTGGGCGGCGCAGCCTTTGCGGAGGAGCAGCACCACGTCTACCTGCGGGAAGGGATCCGCCGGGTCCGGCCGACCCTGGCGCTGTCGGTCTTCGGCGGCGCCGCGTCCTGCAACATCGCCATCGACCTGGGGCTGACCGGGCCCACCAGCGCCAACACCGATTCGTGCGCGTCGGGCACCATTGCCATCGGCGAGGCGGCGCGGCTGATTCGCAACGGCGAGGCGGACCTCATGCTGGCCGGCGGCGTGGAGGTGCCGCTGACGCCCATGATCTTCGGTGCCTTCGACCTGATCCGGGCCATGTCCACGCGCAACGACGCGCCCGCCGCGGCGTGCCGGCCGTTCGACCGGGGCCGCGACGGCTTCGTGATGGGCGAGGGCGCCGCGGTGCTGGTGCTGGAGCGCCTCGAGCACGCCCTGGCCCGCGGCGCCCGGGTCTACGGTGAGGTATTGGGCTACGCGTCGACCAACGACGCCTACCACATGACGGCACCCCTGCCCGACGGCGCTCAGGCGATCCGCGCGATGCGCCTCGCGCTGCAGGACGCCGGGCTGGCACCCGAGCAGATCGATCACATCAACGCCCACGCCTCCTCGACGCCGCTCAACGACCCCACCGAGACCCGGGCGATCAAGGCGGTCTTCGGCCCGCACGCCGCGCGGGTGCCGGTCAGCGGCACCAAGTCGATGCACGGTCACGCGCTGGGGGCCTCCGGCGCCATCGAAGCGGCCATCTGCATGCTGGCGCTGGCGCGCGACTACCTGCCGCCCACGATCAACCTCGACGATCCCGACCCCGAGTGCGACCTCGACTACGTCCCCCACCGGGGCCGGTGGCAGCGGGTCCGGCACGTGATGAGCACCTCGTTCGGCTTCGGCGGCATCAACGCGGTCCTGGTGTTCGGACGGGTGGGGGCGTAGCCGCGCGCAGGATCCCGCCGATCGGACAACGAATATTACTACTCAACAGTTGCATACGGGCTGCTCATCTGCGTGACTCTGGTGTTCCTTGCGGCAGGGGCCGAGGAGGTACTGTCATGCAGAGCCAACGGGGACGTCTGGTGCTGGTCGTGCTGTGCGCGGCCGGGCTGGCCGCCGGCGTACAGGCGGGGGTCGTCGCGCAGGACCTCACCCCCATGGACCGCCGGGACTGAAGACGGGCGACCGGTGGGTCTTCTCCTGGAAGGACTCCCGGGGGCAGACCGGGCGGGGTGTGTGGACCGTGGCCCGCCTCGACGACTTCGAGGGCACGCGGGCCTACTTCATCGAGCGCACCAATGAATGGACGACGCCGCAAGGGCAACGGCGGAGCAGCCGCGATGTGCAGATCCGCGATCTCGAATGGAACTACATCGGCCGGCTCAATGAGCAACGGCATCCCGTGTTCCGGCGGAAGATGGCGTACATGAGGTAGCCCCTGACGCCGGGCGCGCAGTGGGAGACGGAAGGCGCCTACGAGTTCCTGAACCAGGGAATCTGGACGAAGCGGCAGAGCAAGATGTTCGTCCACGTGAAAGGCGTAGAGGATGTCACTACTCCGGCGGGCGCCTTCCGGAGCTACCGCCTCTACGCCATCTGGCGATGGTTCAGCGATGCCGGCACGGCGCTCGGCCACGCCGAGACCGAGGACTGGCTCTCGCCGCAGGTGCGGTTCTTCGTCATGGGGAGAACCAAAGAGGGCACCTACACCTCGGAGTACGAGCTCGCAGAGTACCACCTGACGCCGTGAGGGCTTCGTGACCTCCGGGGGCGACCACCCTGGCGCGCGCAGCGCACCCGTAGTCTTCACCCTGGGTACCAGCACGCGTACATCCGAGGAGTTCGTCGCCTGCTGCCGCGCCTTCGGGATAACCCGCGTCGTCGACGTCCGGCGGTTCCCGACCAGCCACAAGTACCCACAGTTCGTCCGCGAGGCCTTTGCAACGTTCCTCCGCGACGCCCAGATCGACTACGCGCACCTCGGGCCCACCCTTGGCGGCTATCGGACCGGCGGGTATGAGACGTACATGGCCACCGCGGCGTTCCGCGAGGGCCTGGCGGAACTCGAGCGGCTCGCGCGTGCGGCGCCCACCGCCGTCGTCTGCAGCGAGCGGCTGCCGTGGCGCTGCCACCGGCGCTTCATCGCGCGGGCCCTCGAGGCCCGCGGGTGGCGGGTCGTGCACGTCATCGAGCCGGACCCCGTGTGGACCCCCGAGCCCGCCGCCACGCCTTTCAACGGCTCTGCGCCGTAGGTAGCCCGCGGTCGCCGGCTACAGCCGCGCCACCTGCGGCGCACCCAGCGCGACCAGCCCCGCCACAGCGACGACCACCGCGCCGCCCAGCGCCAGCGCCGCGCCGACGCCGATGGCCCCGGCCAGCGCGCCCAGTGGCAGCGTGCCGAGCGCGAACATGCCGAAGGTGACCATCCCGTAGAGCCCCATGATGCGGCCGCGCTGCTCGGGCCGCACCGTCGTCTGCAGCACTGTGTTGGCCGCAGCCAGGGCCACAGCCTGAGCGGTGCCGACGGTCACGAGCAGGGCGACCGACAGCAGGAACCACCGGGACAACGCGACGAGCACTACCAGCGTCCCCATGGCCGCTCCGGCGCGCAGGAGCAGCCGGCCCCGCGGGGCGTCGCCCAGCGCGCCGATCGCGAAGACCGCCAGCACGGTGCCGATGCCCGGTGCGGCCTGGAGCACGCCCAGCCCCTGCGGCCCGACGCCCAGGACCTCGCGGGCCATCGCGGGCATCAGCCGGATGTACGGCCGGCCGAAGAAGCTCACCACCGCTACCAGCCCCAGCACCGCGAGCACATGGCGGTGCCGCACCAGCAGCGCCAGCCCCTCACGGATGTCCTGGCCGACGGACTCGCGGGCCTGGCTCTGCCGGGGCGGGACCTGCATGCGGAGCAACGCCGCCAGCACGGCGATGTACGTGAGGGCGTTGGCGAAGAAGCACCCGGCCACGCCGACCGTGGCGATGACCACGCCGCCGATGGACGGGCCGATGATGCCGGATCCGTTGAACGCCATGGAGTTGAGGCTCACCGCGGCCATCAGGTGGCGCTCCCCGACCAGGCTCGGCACCATCGACTGCCGCGCGGGCATGTCGAACGAGTTGGCGAACGAGTTGAACGCGCCGATCACCAGGACGTGCCACACCTGGATGCGCCCCGTGACCGCCAGCACGCCGAGCAACGTGGCCGAGGCCATGAGCGCCGCGTTGGTGACCAGGAGCACCATGCGCCGGTCGAGCCGGTCGGCGGCCACCCCGCCCAGGAAGGCGAACAGCAGCCGGGGCACGGCCTGCACGAGCCCCAGGAGTCCCAGGTAGACGGGCGCGCGGGTCAGATCGTCGATCAGGTAGCCCAGGGCGGTGAACTGCATCCACGACCCGACGTGGGAGATGAGCAGACCGCTCCAGAGCAGCCGGTAGTTGCGCAGGCGAAGGAGCGCGAACGCCGCGCGCGGGTCGCGCCGGCGGCCGGGGACAGCCGGCGCCGCGACCGCGACATCGCCGGGCGCCGACGCCGCGGCTGCGACATCGCCGGGGGCCGACGCCGCGGCCGGCGCGAGTTCGCTATCGGCCATGGGGCACCCTGGGGGGTGGGGGCCGCTCACCAGGGTGAGGAGTAGCGCTCTTCCTTCCACGGGTCGCCGCGCATGTGGTACCCGTTGCGCTCCCAGAAACCGGCGCGATCCGACGCCACGAGCTCGAGACCGCGGACCCATTTGGCGCTCTTCCAGAAGTAGAGGCGGGGCACCACCAGGCGCAGGGGCCATCCGTGCTCGGGCGTCAGGTCCCTGCCGTCCGCCCGCCACGCGAAGAGCGCGTCGTCGGCCTGCAGGTACTCGAGGGGCAGGTTGGTCTCGTAGCCCTGCTCGGCGTGCACCATGACGAACCTGGCCTCAGGCCGGGGCGCCGCCAGCCCCAGCACGGTCCTCGCGGCGACGCCCTCGAAGACCACGCCCAACCGGCTCCATGCGGTCACGCAGTGGATGTCGCAGGTGAGGACGGTGGTCGGCAGCGCCCGGAACTCCTCGTAGGAAAGGGTGACCGGCTGCTCGACGAGCCCGAACAGCCGGAAGTCCCAGCGGAGGGGATCGAACTGCGGGATGCTGCCGTAGTGCAGGACCGGCCACTTCTCGGTTACGTACTGCCCGGGCGGCACGCGCCCGGCGCTCTGCCGCATCGCCAACCTCCTCATCGGACCTCATGGGCCCCGGTGTTCTGAACCTGTCTTCCACGCCTATATGAAACACCCGTCAGGATCGCGGCGTCACGGGCCGTGCGTTGCAGAAGCGCATGGCGGCCTGCGGGCCGTCGCGCACCCACTGCACGATCCCCTCGACCGCGCGCGCAACCGCGTCGTCGAGCCGCGCGCGCTCCTCGGGCGTGGGCCGCTCGAGCACGTAGTCTGCAGGGTCCATCCCGGCCGGCGGCCGCCCGATGCCCACCCGCAGGCGCGGAAAGGCCGTCGTGCCCAGCGCCTCGATCACCGACTGGAGACCGTTGTGCCCGCCGGCGCTGCCCTGCTCGCGAAAGCGGATCGTCCCCGGCGGCAGGTCGAGGTCGTCGTACACGACCAGCAGGTGTGCGAGGGCGATCCGGTGGCGGCGGCGCAGATCGGCCACGGCCGGCCCGGCCACGTTCATGTAGGTCTCGGGCCACGCCAGCAGCACGCGCTGCCCCGCGACCGTCCCCCCTCCGGTCGTCGCCCGGCCGTCCCTGGCGTCCAGCCGAATGCCGCAGGCCGCCGCGAGATGCTCGACGACCTCCCGGCCCATGTTGTGCCGCGTGCCGCGGTACCGGCGCCCGGGATTCCCCAGACCGACGATGAGTCGCATGCAACCAGGAGCACGCAGACCGGCAGGCCACCGCGTGCCGTGCACGATCGGGCGCGCCGGGGGCCAGCAGGGCTGCGGGACTACCGCCCGGGCCCGGGCGTCTTCTCGGTGGGCGCCGCGCCAGGCGCCGCGGGCACGCCGGGCGCGGCAGGCGCCGCCTCGGGAGCCGCCGCCGGGGCTTCCTCGTGCACGCGTGGTGCGACCACGGTCACGACTACCTCTTCCGGCGGGGTCAGGAGCCTGACGCCCTCAGGCGGCGTCAGGTCGCTCGCGTGCAGCGACCGCCCGACACCCAGAGCGCTGATGTCCACCTCGAGGCTGTCGGGAATCTGCGTCGGCAGACACTCGACGAGCGCCTCCCGCAGGTGGTGCTCCACCACACCGCCTTCGGCGACGCCTTTCGGGACGCCCTTGAGCACGATCGGCACGTGGGCCTGCAGAGTCGCGCTGAGCGACACCGCGCAGAAGTCGACGTGAATCGGCTCGTGTCGGAAGAGGTCGCGCTGGACCTCTTTCACCATGACCGTGGCGGGTTCGCCGTTGCCCGCCACCTCCAGGTCGATGAGGACGTTCAACCCCGCATGGGTGCGCAGCACGGCGTTCAGCGCCCTGGCGTCCACTGCGAGCGGCCTCGGTGCGCGGCCGTGCCCGTACAGCACCCCGGGGACCATGCCCTGCCGCCGCAGCGCGCGGGCCACCCCCTTGCCCACCCCGGCGCGCGCCTGCGCCTTCAGCGCCACCCGTTCCATCGCCAGCTCCCTCCGACACGCAACAGGCCCCGGCTCCGGGGCCCGAACGCTGTGTATTATAGCACGCACCCTCTGCCTCGCAAGGGAACCGCACGCGGCCCCCCGACACGCGCCCGTCGCCGTGCCGCGAGCAGCAGGCCGTGCTGGCCGCCGCCCGATGCCCTGCGAGTGTGTTATCGTGGGGCCATGACGCCCGTGCACTGGCTTGCCGACGATCTCGTCCTCATCGATACGCTCTACCACGAGACCGAGCGGGCGGTCGGCGCGTATCTCCTGCTCGGCCGCCGGCCCGCGCTCATCGAGACCGGTCCTGCCTCCAGGGTCGAGACGCTCCTGGCGGGCGTGCGCGCTGCCGGTCTCGACCCCGCCGCGCTGCAGGCGGTGGCCGTCACGCACATCCACCTCGACCACGCCGGCGCCGCCGGCGCGCTGGTGCGCCGCTTCCCCCACCTGGAGGTGTACGTGCACCCGATCGGTGCGCCGCACCTTGCCGATCCGTCGCGGCTGGTGGCGAGCGCCGGCCGGCTGTACGGCGACCGGCTCGGCCCGCTCTTCGGGGACGTGGTCCCCGTGCCGGCCGACCGCATCCGCCCGCTGGACGACGGTACGGCGGTGGCGCTGGGCTCGCGCCGGCTGGTCGCTCTGGCGTCGCCGGGCCACGCCCGCCACCATCTCGTCTACCACGACGCGGCTCGCGGAGAGCTGTTCACCGGCGACGCGGCCGGCGTGGCGCTGCCCGGGAGGCGCGCCGTGCGGGCGCCCACGCCGCCGCCGGAGCTCGATATCCCCGCATGGCTGCAGACCCTCGAGCGGCTGCGCACCCTGCGCCCGCGGCGGCTGCTGCTCACCCACTTCGGCCCCCACGACTGGGCCGACGGCCTGCTGGCGACGCTGGCGGCGCAGCTGCAGACGCTCGAACGCCTAGCGCTCGAGGCGGTAGATGCCGGGCTGGACGAGCCGTCCGCGCTGGCCCGACTCGCGCGCGCCGTCGCGGGCAGCGGGCAGGATCAGGCGAGCGCGGCAGCCGCGGAAGACCGCGCAGGTGCGGCAGGCCAGGGCGCGGGCAGCGACGCCGAGCGGCTCGAGGTGATCATGGCCTCGTGGCAGAGCGCACAGGGGCTGTTGCGGTACGCGCGGACGCGCCGGGAGCGCTGAGACATCCCGCCCGTGTGACCCTGCCTCAAAACCGGGGGTTATCGTACCAGCGGTCGATGATCTGATAGGCTGCTCGCAGGAACCGGGCATCCACGCCGCCCCCGGGGTCGAGGACGTACCCGACGCCCTGGTTGATGTGGATGTACTGGCCCAGCAGCGCCCCGGTGAACTCGCCCGCCTGGTTGATGCTGATGTTGGCCCTCGGGGCGAAAACCACTGCCGACACCCGGTTCTCCTGATCCCACCAGATGGACGCGACGCCGGTCTCCTCGTACGACGGGTCGCTGGCGCAGCTCAGCACCTGGATGCGGTCCCCCGGCCAGACGAGCAGCGCGCCCGGCTTGGTGTCGTCCACGCCGAACCACGACCGCTGCCCCAGACGGAACGTCCTCCCCACGTGGAAGTACACTTTTCCTCTCCCGGAGATGGCCAGGACCGCGTCCCGCTCGAAGATGACGCTGGTGGCATGGATGTGCAGTTCGGCCGCGGGGTTGTCCGGCGTGCTGATCGTCATCCGCTGCCCGGCCCCCGGATGCACCTCATCGTAGCGGAGTTCCTTCACCAGGCCCTCGGCCTCGCTGTGCACGATGCGCAGCGGCGCATCGTTGTTCGGGTCTGGGCTCGGCGTGCACGGGGGCGGCACGAACGGCGCGCACAGGACCTCCCGCACGTGCTCCCGCACCACGCCGTCGACCTGCGCGGCACAGCCCTGCGAGCAGTTCACGTCGCGCCCTGCGAAGGCGTTGCCGAAGATCGCGCGCGGCTCGGCGTAGATGACCGCCGTATCGGCGACCTTGTCGATATACCCTCGCTCGACGACCGAGGGGTTGGGGTTCAGATCGTCGAGCTGGTCGTTCCTCGGCGCGATCTCCGCGACGAACCGCCACGGCGCATTCGGCGTGCCGTCTTCCCTGCGCCGGTAGATGCGCCGCTTGAGCACGGTGGCGCTCTCGGGAATGCCGGTGAGCTTCGTGTACTGGCCGTTCAGGTCCAGTGGACCGGCGGCGGGGCTCGCGGGGCTGCTCCCCACGGACTCGATCTCGGCGGTCGTGGAACCCGGGTAGCGGTACACGTACGTGACCTTGTACGTGTAGCGGCCAGTCAGTCCCGGGGGCCGGACCGGCGGGTCGGCGGGAGCGGCCGCCGGCGCGCTCGCCGGCGCGGGCGGGCTGGGCGCCGTGGGGATCTGATGGATGAGCTCGCCGTCGACCCGCGTGTCGAGGTAGGTCTGCGTGCTATTGTCCGGAATCTCGCCCACGAAGAACCACGGCCCCGTCGCCGCCTGCCCCGCGCGGGTTCTGTAGACTCTCCGCTTGACGATCGCCGCGGCGCCCAGAGGGATATTCGTCAGGGACCCGCTCTGGTTCGACAGCGCGACCGCGCCCGTCGCCGGGCTGCCGGCAGACTCGGCGCCGGCTGCGGTCACAAAGGTGACCTTCCAGGAGTAGGTGCCGGTCAGCCCGCGCGGCGCCTCGTCAGGGTCGATGGCGGTGGGCGTAAACCCGGCAGCGCCGGGGGGCGCCGCGAGGTCGTCGTCCCTCGCCTGGATGGTCCCCGGGTTGCGCCGTGGCCCCGCAACGGAGATGTCCCGATTGCTGGCCACATCGGCGGTGACAGACGTACCCTGGTCGAGCCGGACGCCCCGCCGGCCGCAGAACCCGCCGAACGCATCGCCGCCCGGCGGCGAGCGCCGCACCCATACCTCGATCCGACGCCGAGCGCGCCCGACGCTGCTGGTGGCGATGACGTGCCGCACCTCGTTGTCCTGACAGCCTGTGGCTCCGGGCGCGGCGCCGTCGGTGCACCGCACGGCGACCTGGAACACCCCTGGACCGAATGCGATGGGTGTTCCCGACCCCGTCCAGCACTCGTCGTTGGAATGGTTCGGGGCGCACACCCAGGGCGGAGTGGTCTGCACGGCCCGGTCGTAGAGCTGCGAAATCGCGTAGGCGACGCCGGCCTCCGCCACGTTCAGCGTCTGGATCGCGAGACGGTTGGCCACCGCGCCGTGCAGGTCGCTCATGACCACCGAGAACACGCCGATGCCCATGAGCCCGACGAGGAGCGAGGTCACGAGCACGAGGGGAAGGGCGAAGCCTGGCTCCCTCCGCAGCCGGCGACACGTCACCATCGTGCGCACCTCGCCTTCTATGGCCCGCGTAGGCTGACGACCGTCTGGTACGTCTGCCGCTCGGGCGGCCGCCCTGCGGCCGATGCCGCCTCCACGGTCATCGTGATCCTCAGCGAGTGGACCTGCCGGCGATCGGCGGTCACGTTGCCGTCCCGATCGAGGTAGACGAACCCGCCCCCACTCTGCACGATGGGTGGGGTGAGGGCGATGCGGCTGGGATCCGGGGCGGTCCGGGTGGTGACCTCGTCGGTGCACGGCTCCACTTCCTCGGGGCGGGTCTCCTGATAGAGCGTCTGGTTCTCCACGTAGTACACGTAGCGCAGTCGATCGTCGGGAGGTGCGCCGGGTGGGGACCGGTCCTCGAGGATGGCGTGGAAGGCCAGCCGCTGGCCGAATCCGTTGCCGGTGCCGATGACCAGGAAGCCCTCGGGGCAGGGCCGGTCGGCGTCGTAGTTCACCTGGCGCACCCGGTCGGCCAGCCACGCCATGGCCTGCCGTGCGCGCTCCTGGTCCGAGACCCGGGCGTGGACGATGAACCGCCCCCTGATGACGGCGCTGAGCAGCAGGTAGAGGCTGCTCACGACCAGCGCGGCGATGGCTAGGCTGGAGACCAGCTCGATCAGGGTCAGGCCCTCGGCGCGGCGCAGCAGCTTCACGGCGGGCACCGTCCGGTGAAGATCTCCGCAACGTACGTCGTGGTGGAGGCGTCCGGCGGGTACACATCCGGGTCTGGCCGCGGTCCGGGCCCCCAATCGGTCTTGTAGTAGTACACGGTGACGCGCTGCATCGCGGGCCCCGCCGGCTCGACCTCCACGTACCCTGCGTCGGGAGCCGTCCCGGCCCGGCCCTCGACCACGGCCGGCAGCGCCGGTTCGCCCCGCAGCGTCGGATGCGGGACCTTCCAGCCCGGTTCGGGCAGCGGGGAGCACAGACGCCGCAGGAACTCGATCTCCCCCTGCATCCACAGGGTGGCTGCGCTGCGATCCTGGGACTGCTGGCGAGTGATGGTCAGGCTGCCGACGATCGCGCCCATCATGAGCGGTGTCGCCAGCCCCAGGATCAGCATCGTGACGAGCAACTCGACCAGCGTGAAGCCCCCGCGCCCAGACCAGGACGCGAGGGCCCTCGCCGTGGCTGCGGGTGCCCTATCCACAGTCGGACGGTCGCCGCGTGTCATCGGTGATCGCTCCGGTCTGCGCCGCCACGCAGATGTGGTAGGCCTTGCCTGTCAGGCTGCTGCGCACCCTGAGGGTCCCGCCGGCCTGCGGAATGCCCGTGGGGTCCCAGGCGAGCGCGGCCGGCAGGGACGACCATTCGACATCGGCGGGGAAGCAGTAGCGCTTGATCACGGCCGCCGCCTGCGCAATCGTGTACGACGGTCGGTCGACGCATGCCGGATCGCTGGCCGCGAACGTCACATCGACGTCGGCGCGGCGCGTCAGCGCTTCCTGCTGGGCGACGCGCAGATCGGACGCCAGGGTGCGCGCCACGGCCAGCGCGCGCTGGTTGCTCTGGTAGTTGCGGTACGAGGGCAGGCTGAGCCCGAGGACGACGCCCGCCAGCGCGAGGACGAGCACGGTCTCCAGATACGAGACACCACGCTGACCCCTGTAGGGAACCGCCGCCCCGCCCATCGGCGCCGACGCCTGCGCTCGGCCCTCGCGCGCCGAGCGCCGCTCAGAATCACGAAGAGAGCGCATCCGCGCGGCCCTCTTCGGTAGCCCGGCCGACCCGCCGACACAGCCGGGTCCCGCAGCTTTGCGCCCCCGGATCGCTCCGGGGTCAGCCCGTTCGGAGGTGTCGGCTCGAACCTTCCCTGCAAGCTCCCTGGACCTTCACCGGAGGTGCCCCACCGCCGGCGAAGGGTTGTGAGTGTTCTCCAGGCCGGCGAGAACTCCTCCTGACGATCCCCTGGGCGATTTGCCCCGGGGTGAAGGTCCCCGGGGTGATGTTCCCCTGCGGGGCTCAGTCCGGAACCTTCTCGGGCCCCCTGTTCCGGTAGGCGTTGATGAACGCCACGATCCGGCCCTCGTCGTAGGCGTCGAGCGTCAACAGCCGCTCCCAGGCCGCCACGGCAATGGCGCGGTCGTTCTGCGGCCGCGGCGTCAGGATGACCTTGCTGCGATACCGCCCCACCAGCTCTTCCAGCTTCTCCACCAGCGCGGTGTCCTTCGGATCCCGGTAGGAGATCCAGATGCCGCCGTGTTCCAGGTTGTGAACGACGATCTCGTCGGGGATCGGCTCGCGATGGACGCCCCAGGGCGCCACCTGGTTCCCGGTGTGCCAGCCAGAGGTGGGCGGGTTGGAGTTGTATGGCGGGTGCGGTTGGCCCAGCGCGATGTGCTGTCGGCCCTGACCCGGGATGCGGTCGCCCGGGCCGGGGCGCAGCGCCGACCAGACGATGAGCGCCACCAGCACGACCGCACCCGCCGCCACGCTGCCGTAGACCGTGACCTGCCGCCTGCGCCGGCGCGTCTGCTCCTGCCGCTGGGCCTGGCGCCGGGCCTCGCGGGCGGCTTCCCGACGCTGGTGCTTGGCTTCTCGCGCGGTGGACCCGGCCATGAGGACGCTCCCTGAGCCTTCCCCCAGAGCCTGCAGGGGAGTTCTTCGATCGTGGTGTAATCTTCCCGCCGGCGCGCCTGGCGCACGGCGGTGGACCTGGCACGCTCCCTAGTCTAGCAGTTGCGTCAAGGGCCGGCACTGTCGCCTGGCGGCCTGGATCGCTTCGGCCACAGGCACTGAGGGACCGACTGGGATGCACCGCCGGTGGGCACTGTTGCTATGGAGCAGGAGTCGCGACGTCCTCCGACAATGGCCACCCCGGAGCGATCCGGGGGCGCAAAGTCCCAGGGCCCGCGCGATCCGCGGGCTGGCTGCACTGCCGAAGAGGGCGACGTGTGAGTCATGCCAGGGCACACGCGCTGGCTCGGAGGCGAGGACCATCACGTCCAGGGCGCGAGACGGATTCACCCTGCTGGAAACCCTGATCGTTGTGGCGGTGCTGGGCCTGCTCCTGGGCTTCTCTGTGCCCCTCTACCGCGGCTCCCTGGCCGACCGCGCCGTCTGGAACGCCGCCTTTCAGGTCCAGAACGACCTCCGGCTGGCGCAGCAGGTCGCCCTCGCCAGGGCAGGGCGCGGGCCGAGGGTGGAGCTGTGCTTCCTGAGCGCGAACCATGACGCCGGCTACGAGATCTACACGGTGGACTACACCGACCGGTTTGCGCGGACGGGCGCGGTGATCGGCCAGACGGTGAAGGTCGTCAGGGCCGGCGAGGCCTTCCGCACCGGCCTCGACGTGGACGTGGAGGCAGGGGCAACGCAGGCCTGCCTGGCCGGTGGCGGCAGACCGGCACTGGTCTACCTGAGCACGGGCAGCCCGACGTTTGCCACCGAGCGGCGCATCACCCTTACCTATCAGGGCCGCTCGCGGTGCGTCACGATCACCCCCACGACGGGCCGCGCCACGGCGGGGCGGTGTCCGTGAGGGCGGTCCGTGGCAGCCGGACCGGCCCTCCCCGACTGCGCGCCGCCGGCTTTACCACCTTCGAGGTCCTGCTGGCCGCCGTGGTGGTGGCGCTCGTGGTGGCGTTCACGATCCGGGTGGTTGTCGCGACACTGGGGCTCGTGGGAAGTTCCGAGCGGGACCCGCAGCACGGCGCGCGCGCCCGGTCGCAGGCGACCGAGTGGATCCAGGCAGCGATCGAATACAGCCGGGCCGTCGGGTTCGACGCGCTGCGCAGGGCGCCGACGTGCGCTGCGCTGACCGCGCTGTCGCCATGTCACTTCTGGATTCCGCCGGCGGTCGACAGCGCGGATAGGCCGTTCGACCTGGGGCCGGCGCTGCCTTCTGGCTTCGACTGCGGCCATGTGCAACTGGCGCAGTGGAGCGCCAGCCCGCCGCCCGGCGGCGATCTCGACAACCTGCTGTCGCTGACCGTGGAGGTCTACCGGTCCCGCACGTCCTGCGACGCCGGCGGGACCGGGCAGGCGTTCATGACCGCTCAGACCGCCATCGCCAGGCGGCAGGGACCGTAGACGAGGAACCGGGCGTGGTCAGGGCGACCGGCCGGGTGCGCGAGCGGGGCATGACCCTGATGGATGTGGTGGTGGGCCTGGCGCTCATGACCGTCGCGGCCCTGGGGATCTTCGCCGGCTTCAAGGGCGCGCTCACCGGCTGGACCGTGGCCCAGCAGGTCACCGCGGAATCCCACAACGCGCGCTTCGTGCTCGAGTACGTGGCGCGGCTGCTCCGGATGGCCGGGAACGAGTACGCCGGCGGTCCGCCGCTGGCCGTGACGAACCCAGACGAGGTCGTCTTCCTGGGCAACGTGGACGACGACCCGCAGGTGGAGTGCTACAGCATCTACCGCGACGGGCAGGGCGTCGTCCGCATCTTCGCGATGGAGCTGGGGGGCGCGGACCCGCCGCCGGCGGCGTGCACCGGCGCCCGGGCCGCGGGAGCGGGCCAGCCGCTGACGACCCAGGTCGAGGCGCGGAACATCACCGTGGAAGACCTGCGGCTCTCGTACAGCCCGACGGTGCTGCCGCGACGGGTGACGCTCGAGATCCGCGTGCGCGGGGTCGGCTCACCCGGACCGTTGACGATGTCCACCCAGGTGTTCTTGCGCGCAGGACAGTAGGGGGCGAGCCCATGGGACGCGAGGCGCACACCCACGGCGCGCACGGGCACGGCCCGCACGCACGCCGCGGGCGGGGCGAGCGGGGCACCGCGATGCTGATGGCCCTGGTGGTGGTCCTGATCCTGGCCCTGCTGACCATCGCCCTGGCCAACGTCGCCGTCACCGAGTACTCCACGGCCGCCGCGCTGGATCGCAGCCTAAAGGCCCTGATCGGCGCCGAAGGGGCGGGCGAGGCCCTCATCGCGTTCCTGCGCACCCAGGCAGACTGGACAAACCTGGCAACCACCGGTGGCTGGACGAACGGCAGCCTGCCCGCCGCCCTCCGGCAGGGCACGCTGCCGGGCAGCGACGTCAGCTATGAGATTCGCGTGCGCCACCTGTCCGGCCCGGGTTACGATCCGGCGGTCAACATCCTGGTGCGGGTCGTGGGCGAGGCGCGCGGACAGAGCCGGGCCGTCGAGTTCCTGCTGCACAGGGTGGGCCCGGCAGACTTCATCTTCTATTCGGTAGACAACGTGGACATCTGCTCGATCGCGGGCGGCGGCAGCCTGCAGTTCCACGGCTCGGCCTACTTCCAGGCCGATCTGTGTCTCAAGGGGGGCGCCGAGTCGGGCTTCTACAACGACCGCCCGGTGTCCACGGCGCACCGCGACGCCAACGGGAACCAGCTCTTCCTCAACCATCTGTACGTGCAGGGCAACCTGGACGGCACCGGCAACCCCTCCATCGGGACCGCCTCGCAGCACTACTTCTTCCTGCACGTGGCCGGGACGCTTACCAACAGCAACAAGTTCTTCTATGACAACTTCGACCGGAACGTGAAAGACCCGTTCTATCCCGCCGTGGTGCAGATCGTCGCGCAGGCCGCCAGCAACCCGGCCAATGCGGGGCGACAGCAGGGCACACAGATGGAGCTGGCCATCTGCGAGTACAACCCGGCCGGCAACACGTGGGCGAAGGTCTACACCCCGAACCTGAGCCTGCAGGCCGGCAAGGTCTTCTACCTGCCGCGCCCTACGGTCGAGACCGGCTACTGGCTCGCGGACACGAGCCCCTGCCCGAACTCCGGGACACTCCCCGACGCGGTCCGCGCCTCGTCGCTCTACGCCCTCTACTGGGACGGACGGTCGAGCCCGGCCAGCGGGACCAGCAACCTGGTGATCCCGGTGTCCGACCGGCCGATCTACGTGCCGGGGAAAGTGCTGCACGGGCAGAACGTCCGGTTCGAGGGCAAAGGGCAGATCGTGGCAGCCAACCAGCCCGGAGCCGGCGTCAGGCTCGCCGACGGCACGCGGGTGGCGGTAGCCGCGCAGAGCACGTGTGCCTGGAACCTGGACGACCCCACCGCTGCCAACGCCACCGGCAACGACTGCGGGGACAGCAACAATGCGGGCTACTGGGTCAGAGCGAAGGTCTCGCCATGCCGCCAGCCCCCGGGGCCGGGGCCGTTCGCCAACGACAACCCCGCCTCGACGTTCGTCCGGCGCTATGGCGCCAACGCCGCCGGCGATGTGGTCGTGTTCGTCGTCAACGGGAGTGCCGGGTCGCGGCTGAACGCCAACGCCTGCGACCAGGAGATGAACCTGATGGCCGTCGTCGGCGACGCGGCCTCGAGCGCAGGCTTCCGGATGGCCTACAAGCTGCAGTGGTACGGCGTGTTGATGACCAGGCAGATGCGCCTGGGACAGGTGCCCGACTTCTGGCAGATGCCGGATACGTTCGGCGAGCTCCCCGGCTGGATGAAGAACATCCTGCTCGGGCAGAACTCCGGGGTGGTCCGCGTGGAGCGCTGGCGGGAGCTCTTCTAACCTTATCACTCGCAGGTAGCAGACGCCCGGGCGCCCGGCCGTGCCCTCCCGTCGTCGCCCCTCCCGCCCGGCTGGGCGGGTCTAGGACCGCGGTCTCCGGGGCATGACCCTCCCGGGGGGACTCCGGTCAGAGGAGTGGGATCGCGTGCGGTGCCTTTGGCAGGCGGCCTGGCGTGGCCACACAGCTCCGACGGCCGCCGGCGTCACAGTCCTGGAGCTCGGGGTCGCGCTGGGCCTGGGGGCGTTGCTCCTGGCCCTAGCGATGCCACTGTACTTCGGCTTCGTGCGCGAGCGCCGGGTGGCCCGCGTGGCCGAGGACCTGGCCGGCCTGCTGCGCTTCGCACAGCAGCGGGCGGTGGCCCAGTCGGTCGACAGCTGCGGCGTGCAGGTCGTCACCCTGAGCTCCCGCGCCGAGGTCCGGCGGATCCCGCGGGAGGCGGACGGCGACTGCGCCGACCCGGTGACGATCCGGGTCGGCGAGCCGTACCCGCAGGGTGTCGCCGTGGCCGAGGTCACCGTCGAGTTCTCCAGTGCGGGATCCCTGGCCACGGGCAGCGCGACCTCGATCGGCATCGCCTCGGGGGGTCGCACGCGCACGGTGTCGGTGCAGGCCGCCACGGGAAGGGTGGAGATCACGCCATGACGCCGCGCAAGCCGGATGGCGGGTTCACGCTGATCGAGGTGGTCATCGCCATGCTGCTGCTTGGCATCGTGGCGCTGGGGAGCAGCGGCGTGGTCCGGTCGCTGGGCCTGCTGGGGCGCTCGCAGATCTCCAGCGACCGCCACGAGCGGCCCGCGCGGCTGCGCACGCTGGCCATGGAGTACATCCAGGCCGAACTGGAGTACCTGCAGAACCGCTCGTACTACGCCCTGCGCGACGCCTCGGCGTGCAACCCGCCCGGGGCGCCCACGCCGATCGCCGCGGCGCGCCGCGTCCCGAGCAGCTACCTGGACGCCAGCGAGCCTCGCCTGCCGGCCTCGTTCGCAGCGGCGGACATCATCATCACGACGGATCCGACCATCACCGCGCCGGCGTCCCCGCCCCTGGACTGCCGGCCCAGGGTCATGAGCGTCACCGTCTACCTGGCGCCCGGCGACCTGCCGGCTGTGCCCGGCGGCGCAGGCGGCACCCCCTTCATCCGCGGCGCCACGGCCCGGTCGTGGCGATAGCCACCGGACGCCGCCGGGAGGACGGAACGATGCCACGGCACGCGACGCGGACGGCTGACCGGCGGGGCGAGCGGGCATTCACCGTGCTGGAAGTGCTGGTGGCGCTCAGCCTCTTCGGGGTGGTCCTGCTCACGGGCTTTGCGGCGTTCAACGCCAGCTACCGCGGTCTGGTGGCGGGCAAGGAGCTGGCCGACGAGCACCAGAACGCGCGGCTGGTCCTGGAGTGGATCACCCGCCGGATTCGCCTTGCCGGCATCGGCGCGCCCCCCGGCACCACGGCCTTCTTCAGCGAAGCCGGTACCAGCGCCCTGGCGTTCGTCGCCGATACCGACGCCGACGGGGTACTCGAGTGGCGCCGGTACTGCCTGGATGCCGCCGCAGGCGCGGTCCGCGAGCAGGTGCTCGAACCCGCACCCACCCCGCTGCCGTCCCCCGGCGACGCCTGCGCCGGCGCGACCATCACCTCCCAGGGGCTGCATGCGCTGCGCGTCTCCCTGCTGCAGTTCTCGTACTTCAACGGGCAGGAGGCGGCAACCAGCGCCCTGTCCCAGATCCGCCGGGTCCGGATCGTGCTGGGCCTGGACTCGAACCGCTCGGGCGCCTACGACGCCGCCCAGGACGTCACCTTCACGATGGACGCCGTGCTGCGGAACCCGCTCCAGTAGCGGGGACGCCGTCTGCCGCCGGAGGGCATGTGACCATGGACAGCGCGCGACCCACAACGTCGGTCAGGCGATCGCCCGGCGAGGCCGGGCTGGCGCTGGCCCTCGTGCTCTTGACCATCAACGTCATCCTGATCGTCACCGCGACCCTGGTGGCCATCGCGCTGAACGAGTACCAGGCCGCGGCTAGCGGCGAGCGGTCGCGCCAGGCATTTCAGCTGGCCGAGGCCGGGCTGGAGAAGGCGATCTACGAGCTAAAGCGCGACCTGGACTGGACCGACTCCGGCGCATCCGCAGCCGCCACCAGGAACCTCAACGACCCGCGGGAGTGGGCACCGCTGTGGGACGGGAGCGCGAACCTCGTCGACACGCCGTTCCCGGCGGGGGCGACGATCGGCGAGATCACCGTCGAGCTGTGCCGCGACGACAACTTCGGCGACGGCAACGGCTGCCCGGGCGTGCCCGCGCCGACCGTGGCCGGGTGCACCCCGAATGCCTGCATCTGGGTGCGGGCCACCGGGCGCATCCCCGGGCTGGCCGCGCGGCAGATCGAGTTCCTCCTGAGCCAGATGGCGCCGGGGTACGACCTGATCAACTACTCGGCGAGCCCCATCAACATCGGCGCCGGCGGCGGCGGCAACGGCAGTTTCATCCTCCACGGCTCGCTCTACATCGCCTCGTGCCTCGACCCCGACGGGGGCGGTCCCCAGCCGTGCGTGGGTCTCGTCATGCAGGGTGACGGCGCCATCCTCAACGACGTGCCGTATCCCACGCCGGGCGACCCGGACACCACCCCACCCTACAACAACAAGGTCTATGTGGTCGGTCAGATCCAGGGCCAGGGCAACTCGTGGCAGATCGGCCTGGACAGCCAGCCCATGCAGGGCGTCTATGCCACCCTGGGCTGGTCCAGCGGCTACGAGAACCAGATCGACGCGCTCGACAAGGGGACCGTGGTGCCATTTGTACCCTTCCCCGACCCCTCGAAGCTCTGTGAGCCGGGGGCCCCCGGCGATCCACCGCGGTGCCTAATGAACCGGCTCAACCTGCCACCGGCCGACGGCGGCATCACGCCCATCAACGCCGACCTGGCGTACGTCTGCACGGCCGCCACCTGCACCACTGCGGCCTCGTGGACGCCGGTGTACATCCGGGGGCCCCTGGCCGACCCCCTCACGCCGCTGCGGCTCTCGGCGAACAACCCGACGCGCACCCGGGTCGTGATTCCCGACCGCAACCCCGACGGCTCGCCGGCGGTGAACTGCACGACGACGCCGTCGACGTGCAATGTCGCCGCCGGGACCGGCAGCGTGAACGGGTCGGGGAACTTCTCCCTGGTCTACAACGGCTACGCGGGCGCCGGCCAGGTGAACCTGTGGACGCAGTCCGGGGCCGATGCCTTCATCCACACCACCAAGCACGTTCGGATCGACGGCGACGTGCGCTACGCCGGCCGCACGACGTTCCTGATCGAGAACGCCGACGACGTGGGCGCGGCGATGCCGGCACTGGAGATCCGCGGGTCGGTCACGCCGCTGTGCCGGGCCAGCCAGACCACCTGCGCCCAGACGTTCGGTCAGGCCAACGGGGACACCTACGCGTTCGCGGTCGGCCCCAAGTGCACGGGCGCGCCGCCCAGCGGTTCGCTGGTCTGCACGCCGACCGGGGGCGGCGTCTACGTCCGGGGGTCGGGGATCGAGCTGAACCTGGTGGTGCTGGCCCACGGGACGCTCAAGAACGACAACCCGCAGACCTGGTACGGCATGTTCATCGCGGGCCTGCTGGACTGGGACAACAACCCGTCCATCTATCCCGTGGCCAACCTGAAGGCGAACCTCCCGCCCGGCATCGCTCCGCTGGCCAAGCCGGGGTTCGGGCTGCAGATCACGCGATGGCGCGAGGTCTTTTAGGGGTCTAGGGCGGCCCGGAAACGGGCAAAGAGTTCCAGGGCTCCTCCGACAAAGGCTACCCCGGAGCGATCCGGCGGGCGCAAAGCTCCAGAACCCGGGTTCTCCCAGGTTGGCTGAGCTACCGAAGAGGGGAGAGTTGTGGGAACTGCCTTCTGCAGAGCCACGCGCACGGGCTCGAGCCCGTCCGCTCCGCACCGCACGCGCCGAATCCCACACGGTGCTCGTCAGGCGCCCTCTGGGCGCTGGCAGGCCGGGTACACGGTCCTGGAGCTGCTCATCGTCTCGGCGATCGGCCTGCTGGTGCTGTCGTTCGGGGTCGGCAGCATCAGCCGGGCCATGGCCCGCGAGGAGCTGGATGGCTGGGCCCGGGCCATCGCCGTCGAACTCACGGCCGCCCAGCAGGCGGCCATGACGCGCCGGACCAGCGTCACGGTGTCGTTCCAGAACAACGCCTTCATCGTGGTGGCCAGCGGCGGCGGCACGCTGCGCGCGCAGGACCTGCCGTCCCACATCAGCTTCGGCGCCACGCTGCAGACGGTGACGTTCGACCGGCGGGGGGTGCCAGGCGGCGCGTCCTCCGTATCGCTGACGAGCACGCGCGCCGGGAAGACCTACACCATCACGATCCAGCCCAACACGGGACGGGTGACCGCAGATGGCTGACCGCCCGCGCGCCCGCCGCGCCAGCGGCGGGTTCACCCTGATCGAGGTCGTCGTCGCCATGGCCGTGCTCTCCCTGGTGGCCACCACCGCGCTGGGCGGGCTGCTGTTCACCATGACCCAGACCCGGCGCGGCTTCGACCGGGCCCAGGCCGCGGCATGGGTCCAGGCCGAGCTGGACTTCCTGCGCACCATGGGGTACGGGCTGGCGCCGGGGACGCGCACTGTGCCCACTGACGGCTATCTGGCCAACAGCGACCTGCAGGAACCGCGGATTCCCGACGGGTTCGACCGGGCCGAGATCGTCGTCGAGGACCTCACCGGCAGCCTGGGCATTCCCCTGAAGTCCATGACGGTGCGCCTGTACCAGACGCCGACCTCCCCGCCCTACACGATCCTCGTCACGTATGTGGCGAACTTCGACTACCCGTGAGCGGACCAGCGATGCGCCGGCCTGGGGCAGCACGGCACGGACAGGCGGGGATCTCCCTCGTCGAGGTCATGGTGGCCATGGTCATCATGACGGTCGTCATCGGGACGATCGCGACGCTGGTGGGCGCGTCGGTCCGCAGCAAGATGATCGTGGCCAGCCGGTCCTCCGACACGGAGACGGCACGCCAGACGCTGGAGATGATGTCCGAGCGGCTGCGCAACGCGGGGCTGAACATCGACCCTGCGGCCCAGCCCGACCGCTGCGACGACATGGTCGTGGCCAAGGACCCGGCCCTGCGGCCGACGGCGACCCAGCTCTACGTGGCCGGCGAGATCTTCAACTCGAACACGACCGCGGGCGACCAGGTGATCGTGCTGGGCTACCGGCTCACCGGCGGCCGGATCGTCGAGGACCGCAGCGCGTGCGGCGTATGGGCTCCGACGACCAGCGATGTCTCGAACCCCGGGATCACGGTGACGAGCCTGCTCTTCCGGTACTTCGGCTCAAGCGGCGGCGAGATCACCGTACCCACAACCGACGAGGAGGCGATCCGGAGCATCCGCGTGGTGCAGATCAGCCTCACGGTCCGGGCCGAGGAGGGACGGTCGGGCGCCCAGATCCAGCGCTTCAGCCGGCAGGTGATGCTGCGCAACCCCCGGCCGGACCGCAGTGGCTGGCTGCCGCCGGCCGGATGGGAGACGAATCCATGAAAAGAGGCACGATGCGGCCCGCCGGCGCCGGGCGCCTGCGCCGCACGCCGGCGGGCGGCCAGGCTGGCGCGGCGCTGCTCTCGGTGGTGCTCTTCCTGCTGCTGATCCTGATGGTCACGGTGGGTGTCATGGCGGTGGTCCGCAGCGACCTGGCGGCCGGCATCCGCCAGCAGCAGGCCGTGCAGGTCTTCAACGTGGCGGAGGCGGGCGTGCACTACGCCATCGCGCGCCTGCAGACCTCTGGGGCGAACCGGTACGACGGGGCCACGGTCCCCATCACCGACGGCAGCACCACCATCGGGACCGCCACCATCCAGGTCCGCTGCCTGGACGGCACCCTCCCGAGCGCCAGCGCCTGCAACGGTGCCGAGCCGGCCTACCGGCGGATCGCCTCCACCGGAACGCTCACGGTGGCAGGACCCCGTCGGGTGGTGACGGCGGTGGTCGAGGGCACGACCTCAGTGACACGGACCTACGCGGTGTGCGCCTACGACGCCCTGACCCTCGACCAGCAGGTGACGGTCTACGGGTCGGTGGGCACCAACGGCATTATGACGCTCAGCGGGCCCAACAACCTCAACCGTGCGGCGATCTGCGACTCCACCCCGGGCGGGCTGGGCGGCCGGTGCGGCACGCCCAATCCCGCACCCGCCAGCTCGTTCACGGCCGGCGCCTCCGCCGTGGGGACCATCACGTGCAACGGGGGCGGCTGTGCCAACCAGGTGGAAGGGCCGACGACACCCAACCAGCCGGCCGGGTCGGTATGCCCGACGGTCACGCTCCCGGGCTGGGGGCCCCCGGGCACCACGCCCCTGTCGGTGCCCCTCGGCAGCACGGTGTTCGCCAACCCCGCCACCAACTACGGCTCCGTGACGCTGGCGGATACGCCCGGCAACCCCAACCCCTGCCCGTCGGACCCCGCGCAGCGCGCCACGCTGGTGCTGGACGCGGGCAGCGACCCCACCGCGACGGTCACGTTCCAGATGGCCACGCTGTCGGTCGGCAAGTGCGCCCGCGTCGAGATCCGCGGGCAGGGGAAGGTCGAACTGCGGTTGCTCGCGCCGACCACCACGGCGCTGCGCACCGTCCAGCGCTCGGTCCTGGGGACCACCTCGCAGACCGTCGGCAGCGAGGTGGCCGTGGAGGGCCACCGGTTCACGGTCAAGGTGGTGTCCACCCACTCGACCGCCGCCGTCGACTTCAACCAGTCGGGCTTGATCGCCGGCACGTTCATCGTGCCCAACGGCGGGTTCCACCTGGACCAGGCACAGATCACCAACGGCGCGATCCTGGCGAGGGCCGTCGACTTCGACCAGGGCACCACCTTCACGTGGGACCCGCGGTCGATCATCGGCGACCAGGTCTACGGCGACTTTCGCCGGCTGCGAGCCTGGAAGGACCAGTAGGCGCCCGAGAGGGGCCCGGCGCACACGCCGGGTGACGCCGCGCCCGCGTCACCCGGCGTTGTGTTTGTCGCCGGTCCCGCGTCCTGTGCCCCGAGGCGAAGGAGAGCGCCGCGCGCTATCGACAGCCGTTGTGGCGGGCGGCGATCCGGATCGGATGGGTCGCAGACGGCCCGTCGCGAACCGCTCCCGCGCTTCCGCTACTAGCCGCCAGGCCTCGGGGGCCGGAGCCCAGCCGTAGATCTCGACCGCCTTCTCCTCCAGGGTCTTGTACACGGTGAAGAAGTGCTCGACCTCTTTCAGGAAGTGGGGCGGCACGCCGTTCAGGTCGGTGACGTCCGCAAAGCGCGGGTCACCCACGGGCACCGCCAGGATCTTCTGGTCGACGCCCTTCTCGTCCCGCATGTTCAGGACGCCGATGGGTCGTACCTCGACCAGGCACCCCGGGAACGTTGGCTCGTAGGTGAAAATCAGGACGTCCAGGTGGTCGCCGTCCTCCGCCAGGGTCTCCTCAATGAACCCGTAGTCGGCCGGGTAGTGCAGCGGCGAGTAGAGCACGCGGTCCAGGCGCAGCCGGCTGGCGGCGGCATCCCATTCGTACTTGTTGCGGCTGCCTCGCGCGATCTCCACCAACGCCCAGACGGTAGGCCCGGGCCGCGACATGCTCACCCTCTCGCCTCCTCCACCGCGGCCAGGGTCTGGGCCAGCGCGGCCACCCGACGCCCCAGCTCGTCGCGGACCGCGCGGTAGCCCTCGAGCCCGCCGCCAGCGGGGTTGGGCAGCGGCCAGTGCTCGCTGCGTACGCCCGGCACCACCGGGCAGGCCTCCTCCGCGCACAGCCCCACGATCAGGGCCACGTCGGGGCCCAGCGCCGCCTCCAGGGCCACGGGCCGATGCTGGCTGATGTCGAGGCCGACCTCGCGCATCGCCTCCACCGCTTCCGGACGCACGCGCTCGCCGGGTTCCGTGCCCGCGGAACCCGCCCGCCAGCCAGCCGGCGCCACCGCGTTGAACAGCGCGGCGGCCATCGGCGAGCGGGCGGTGTTGTGATGTCAGACGAACAGGACGCGCGGCATGGCTCCAGGATACCACAGGCCCGCGGCTACGCCCCGCCCGGCCGCACGGTGACACGGTGACAGGGACGCCCGGAGGGCCTAGCATCGAGGTGGAGGGGGTGCGATGCTGCTCGCGCTGGACATCGGCAACACCAACGTCAAGCTCGGGGCATTCCGAGGATCGGAGCTACTGGCGACCTGGCGGGTCGCGACCGATGCGCGGCGGACGCCGG
The DNA here is from genome assembly GCA_031459385.1 of Candidatus Fervidifonticultor secundus. Taxonomy (GTDB): domain Bacteria; phylum Sysuimicrobiota; class Sysuimicrobiia; order Sysuimicrobiales; family Humicultoraceae; genus Fervidifonticultor; species Fervidifonticultor secundus. Next base: position 150,068 of record JAVKIP010000003.1, read on the forward strand.
ATGAGTACGCGGCGCTGGTGGCAGCGCTGCTGGGCATGCGTGGGATGACCCCGGCGCGGGTGGAGCGGGTGGTGCTGTGCAGTGTCGTGCCGCCGCTCACCGCAGTGTTTCGCGAGGTTGCGCGCGACGTGTTTGGCGCGGTCCCGCTGGTCGTCGGCGAGAACGTCGAGACCGGGCTGCGCGTGCTCTACGACCCGCCCTCCGACGTCGGGGCCGACCGGCTGGTGGCGTCGACCGCGGCCTACCGGCGCCTGGGCGGACCGGTGATCGTGGTGGAGTTCGGAACCGCCACGGTGTTCGACGCGGTCTCGGATGCCGGCGAGTACCTCGGCGGCGCCATCCACCCTGGCCTCCAGCTGGCGGCTGAGGCCCTGTTCACGGGCACCTCCCAGCTTCGTCGCATCGAGCTGCGTCGGCCGGCGGCGGCCATCGGCCGCACGACAATTGCCGCGATCCAGTCCGGGGTGGTGCTGGGACACGTCGGCATGGTCGAGGGCATGGTTGCGCGGTTCCGGCGCGAGGTGGGCGAGCGCGCCCAGGTGGTGGCCACGGGCGGGCTCGCGCGGCTGATCGCCGCAGAGACGCCCGTCTTCGCTGCCGTCGACGAGGACCTGATCCTGCACGGCCTGCGGCTCATCGCCGAGGCCACCTGACGGCGCCACGGCCGGCGCCGGGACGGGGGACGGCCAGCATGCCCACGGTGCTCCACGGCAAACACATCGTCCTGGGGGTCACGGGCAGCATCGCGGCTTTCAAAGCCGCCGACCTGGCGAGCAAGCTCACGCAGCACGGCGCAGCTGTGGACGTAGTGCTCACGCCGGACGCCGCCCGGTTCGTCACGCCGCTCACGTTCCAGGCCCTGACCCATCGCCCGGTCACCACCGACCTCTTCGACCCGCGGGCCGCGATCGCCATGGATCACGTGGCCCTGGCGCAGCGGGCCGACGTCATCGTCGTCTGCCCGGCGACGGCGCACACGCTGGCACGGCTGGCGCTGGGCCTGGCCGATGACGCGCTGGCGGCCACGGTGCTGGCTTCGCGCGCGCCGCTGGTGGTGGTTCCGGCGATGGACGCCCAGATGTTCGACCACCCGGCGGTGCAGGAGCACGTGGCGCGGCTGCACGCGCGGGGCGCCCGCATCGTCGGCCCCATGGAGGGTCGGCTCGCCTCGGGGCTGGTTGGCCGCGGGCGCATGGCCGAGGTTCCGGAGGTGCTGGGCCACCTGCGCGCGGTGCTCGGCGCGGCGACCGGGGACCTGCGGGGTACGACGATCGTGGTGACCGCAGGCGGCACGCGAGAGCCGCTGGACCCCGTGCGGGTGCTGACCAACCGGTCGTCGGGCAAGATGGGCTACGCGGTGGCCGAGGCGGCCAGGGATCGCGGGGCGCGCGCGATCCTGATCACCGCGCCGACGGCGCTCCCCGACCCGCCGGGCGTGGACGTCCGACGGGTGGAGACCGCCCTGGAGATGCGGGAGGCCGTCCTGGCGGCCTGCCGCGATGCCGACGCCCTGGTCATGACCGCGGCGGTGGCCGACTACCGCCCCGCGGCACCGGCCCCGCAGAAGGTGAAGAAGGGCGCGCCCACCTGGACCGTCGAGCTCGTGGAGACCCCCGACATCCTCACCGAGGCCGGCGCGGCCGCGCCGGCGCTGGTCCGGGTGGGCTTTGCCGCCGAGACGACGGACCTGGTGGCGGCCGCCCGCGCCAAACTGGTGCGCAAGGGGCTCGACCTGATCGCCGCCAACGACGTCTCGGCAGCCGGCAGTGGGTTCGGCGCCGACACGAACCGCCTGGTCCTCATCGATCGCGAGGGGCGGGTCGAGGACCTGCCCGTGCTCCCCAAGTTCGACGCCGCCTGGATCCTCCTGGACCGCGTCAGGGCCCTGCTGGCGTCTGGGTGGACGCGCCCCTAGCAGGGAACCGCCCGCGGCGATGGAATGCACACGTAGCCAGACCCAGGAGGACTCCCGGCATGGCGTTGCGCCTGCTCCCCCGCGAGGAGATCTTCTTCGAGCTGTTCAACCAGGCGGCCGACAACGTGCTCGAAGCCGCCCGCAAGCTGCAGGAACTGCTGGACGACTACAGGGACGTCGAGTCCCGTGCGGCCGCGATCAAGGCCCTGGAGGACCGCGGCGACGAGCTCACCCACACCATCATCGACCGGCTCAACCGCACCTTCGTGGCGCCGCTGGACCGTGAGGACATCTTCGCGCTGGCCAAGCAGCTGGACGACGTCCTGGACTGGATCGAGGCCTCATCGGCGCGCATGGCCATCTACCACATCGCGCGCGCCACGCCCGAGGCCCGCGAGCTGGGCCACATCATCGCCAGCGCCTGCCAGGCCATCGTCGAGGCGATCCGCGATCTCCGCCGGCTCGACCGGGTCGGCGCCACGCTCCGCGAGATCAACCGGCTCGAGAACCTGGCCGACCATGTGCAGCGCGATGCCATCGCCAAACTGTTCGCCGCCGGCGGCGACCCCATCGAGATCATCAAGTGGAAAGAGGTCTACGAAACGCTGGAAGAGGCCACCGACCAGGCCGAGCATGTCGCGCACCTGCTCGAGGGCATGCAGGCCAAGCATCTCTAGGAGGCGCCGCTGGCTGGCCGGCCGTCCCCCCCTCGCTGATGCCGACCGTCCTCCCCCTGGGGTTGCTGCCCGTCCTGGTGCTGGTGCTGGCCGCCGAGTTCGTCAACGGGTGGACCGACGCGCCCAACGCCATCGCCACGGTGGTCTCCACCCGGGTCCTGACGCCGTCAGTGGCGGTCGTCGTCGCCACGGTCCTCAACGTGGTCGGCGTGATGTCGGGCACCGCCGTGGCCGCCACCATCGGCACGGGGATCGTGCGGGCCGACGTCATCGACCCGGTCACCATCGCGGCGGCCATGACGGCCATCGTCATCTGGAGCACGCTGGCATGGCTGCGCGGGCTGCCGACCAGCGAGAGCCACGCGCTGGTCGCCTCGCTGGCCGGCGCCGGCCTGGCCACCGCCGGGCCCGCCGCCCTGCTGTGGGACGGCTGGCGCAAGGTGCTGCTCGGCCTGGGCTTCTCGACCCTGCTGGGCTTCGCCGGCGGCTTCCTGTTGATGCTCACGATCAGCTGGCTGTTCCGGCGCACGCCGCTGGGAGCGGTCCGCCGGCTGTTCGGGCGGCTGCAGATCCTGTCGGCAGGCTTCATGGCCTTCAGCCACGGCAGCAACGACGGGCAGAAGTTCATGGGGGTCTTCGTCCTGACGCTGGTGCTGGGGGGTGTGCTGCCGGAGTTCCGGATCCCCTTCTGGGTGATCGTGCTGTGCGCGCTGACCATGGGGCTGGGCACGGCCCTCGGGGGCTGGCGCATCGTGCACACCATGGGCATGCGGCTGACCAAGCTGGAGCCCTTCCAGGGCTTCTCCGCCGAAACGGCGGCCGCCACGGCCATCGAGGCGGCCAGCCGGCTGGGCATTCCGGTCAGCACGACCCACACGATCAACACCGCCATCATGGGGGTCGGGGCGACCCGCCGCCTGTCCGCGGTGCGCTGGGGCGTGGGTCTGGAGATTGTGACCGCGTGGATCCTCACGTTTCCGGTCTGCGCGCTCGTGGCCGCCGTGGTCGCGCGGTGCCTGCGGGCCGTGTTCTGAGCGCCAGAGCGGCGCGCTCGTTTAACTACCGGTAGAGCGGGAGCGGGTGAGGCTGGAGCAGGCCGCCCAGCCGCCGCTGCAGCAGGTCGAACACTTCCACATCGTACTGCCCCACGAACGTGATGGCCTCGCCCTGCCGACCGGCACGCGCTGTGCGGCCGACGCGGTGAATGTACGTCTCGACGTCCTCGGGGGCGTCGAAGTTGATGACGTGGGAAACCTCTGGCAGGTCGAGGCCACGCGCGGCCACGTTGGTGGCGATCAGCACGCGGACCTGACCGCGGGCGAAGGCCTGCAGGGCGCGCAGGCGTGCGGCCTGCGTCATGTCACCGTGGAGCACCTCGACGCGCTGCCCGCGCTCGCGGAGGATCCTCGCCAGACGCTCCACGCCCCGCCGGGTGCGGCGGAACACCAGGGCCGACGGGACGTCGCCGCTCGTCAGCAGCAGCCGCAGGGCGCGGACCTTGTCCTGCTCGGCGACCTCCAGGTAGTACTGGGTGACCGTCTCCACCGTTGGCTGCGGCGCCTCCACCCGTACCCACACCGGGTCGCGCATGTGTCGCACCGCGATCTCCGTCACCGTCGGCGGCAACGTCGCCGAGAAGAGCGCGGTCTGCCGGTCGCCCGGTACCTGGCGGATGATCTGCTCGACGTCGGGCAGGAACCCCATGTCGAGCATGCGGTCGGCCTCGTCGAGGACCAAGAAGCGGACACTCGCAAGGCGGACCGTGCGCCGGGCCAGATGGTCGAGCAGCCGCCCCGGGGTCGCCACGGCCACGTGCGCGCCGCCGTGCAGCCCCTCGATCTGCCGTGCGATAGGCTGGCCGCCGTAGAGCGCGACGACGCAGATCGGCCGTGCACCCAGCGCGCGGAGCACGTCCGCGATCTGCAGGGCCAGTTCGCGCGTCGGCGCCAGCACCAGGGCCTGGAGTGTGCGCTGCGCGCGATCGAGCCGCTCTATGAGCGGGATGCCGAAGGCACCAGTCTTGCCCGAGCCTGTCTGCGCCTGGCCGGCGACGTCGCGCCCTGCGCGCAGATGCGGAATTACCTGTGCCTGAATCGGGGTGGGTTCGGTCCACGCCAGTCGGGAGAGCGCCCGGAGCGTCTCCGGGCAAGACACGAGGCCGCCGAACGCGGTCTCGCGCGTCGTGAGAGAAATCGCCGTACCTCCTGATACTGGCCCGGGAATACCGGGCCGGGATTGAGCCGGCAGCTGCGCGTGCCCTCCGGTTCTACCCGGCCTGGCGGGAACTCCAACCGCGGACACACGAAACGGGCGATGCCGCCATGTGCACCGCCCGTTTCTGAAGACGCAACGATGACGACCGCTTCCACTATAACAGGGAACTGGGAACTGCGCAATGCCTTGGATCGCTGGCTTCCTGGAGTTCTTCCTGAGCGTGCCGCTCGCAGAACTCCAGCGGGTCAGGATATGGTGCAGCGGGCGCGGCGGGCCCGGCAGCCGCGGGCACAGCCGCTGCTGCCGAGCGTGGGGACCCCGTGGCCAGGTATCCTAGGACATTGCGGCCATCATACGTATTGTTAGTACATCCCCTGTCCGTTCCAAGGGATTCGGCCGATGATACTGGCAGGATGGAACGCGCGGTGCGGCAGCTCATGCGGGTCGGGAACAGCACGGCCGTGACCCTGCCTCCGGGGCGCCTGGCGTTCCTGGGGCTGGACCGCGGGTCGCTCGTGGAGATCCGGGATGGCCTCGGAGGCCTCCTGGTCCGGCCGGTTGGCCTGTGGGCGCTGCCGGCGGCAAGGGAGTCGGGCCGTGGCAGCGCCCACACCGCTGCGGCGCTCGCCCAGGACTTTCGGATGGCCCTGACGTCCATCTACGGGCGGCGTCTCCAAACCGTGCACCGGGAACATCCCACCGCCGGAGAAGTGCGGTTTTGGGTGGTACTCGACCGGATCGACGACTACGCCGCCGAGATTGAGCGGACGGGAGAGCTGGTGGCCACGCTGTCTGTCATCCACGGGCTCACGGTGAGCCGCGTCTTCGTCCCAGCACAGGCGTGGAGCCGCTGGAAGCGGCGAGTTGGACACCGGATGGAGCCCCTGCAACGTCTCGCCGGCGACGATCGGCGTGCGGCACGTGGAGAGCACGCGTGAGGCGTGACACACAACGACTCCTCGACCGCGCCTGGCGGACGTTCCTGGGAGCGCGCATGGTGGCTCGCCGGGGCAACGGGGATCTCGTCGCGGTGCTGGCATACCGGGCAATGGAAACCGTCGCCCGGGCGCTGTTGGTCCAGCAGCAGATCTACTGCGGGGCCTCAGACGACGTGCGCGAGCAGTTCACGCGCCGGCTGGTCGGCGAAGATGCGCGCACCCGGCGATGGCTCCAGTGGATGCTGGACGCGCGCGACATGTGCGCGCAGGCAGAGGTCGAGGGGGATGCGCCCATCAGCGACGATGCAGCCCGCAGGCTGATCGAACGGGCAGGGACCATGGTGCGCGAGGCCCGCGACGCCCTCTGGCTCGATGCGGCGCGACGTCGCGGCAGTCTGCTCCTCGATCCGCGCCCGGCTACAGGAGGGGATCCTCCTCTCGAACCTCGACCCGCGCCAGGTCCACCCCTGCTGCCTCCAGCAACGACCGTGCCAGGGGATCGGGGTAGTCGCCAGCAAACACGACGCGCCGGATCCCGGCGTTGAGGAGCATCTTGGCACAGGTCAGGCATGGCTGGTGTGTCACGTAGATGGCGGCGCCGTTGATGCTGACCCCGTGGTAGGCGGCCTGGATCACGCAGTTCATCTCCGCGTGAATGCACAGGCAGGTGTCGTGCCCGGTACCCGACGGCACCGGGCCGGCGCAGCGGGCGCAGCCTCCATCTCCGCAGTTGGGGACGCCGCGGGGCGTGTCGTTGTACCCCGTGGAGAGCACCATCCGGTCCTTGACGATGACGGCTCCCACCCGCCGCCGCCGACACGTCGACCGGCTCGAGGCGAGGTGGGCGATTCGCATGAAGTACTCATCCCAGGATGGCCGCATCATCGATCCCCCTCCGGCCTCTGCGCAGCCAGCGCGCAACGCCGCTACCCGCCCCCAGGGGTTCGCGACGTGGTGCGGCGATTTCCCCGCGGCTCACTCACCGGAGGCGCGCCGGCCAGCACCTCGAACCCCAGCGCGGCCCCGCGGGCCACGAAGTACTCGATCTCCTCGGTCCGGGTGCGGTCGCCCAGGCTCACGCGGTCGTATGCCCGCTCGAGCCCGATGATCACCGTCTCGGCCAGACACGCTGGCACCTTGCCCGGGCCGTAGCCGAAGTCGAGCTGCCCTCCCGGGGTCCCGGGAAGGCGCACGACCCCCCCGGCCACCACCTCGACCCCCTCCACAGCGGCCACGGCCGGATGCACGTCAGGTGGACGTCCCAGGTCGATGAGCAGCGCGCCAGGCTTCACGTGCTCGGGGTACACCACGGGCGTCGGCTCGGAGGTGGCCGCAAAGATCACGTCGGCATCGCGCAGGGCAGCGTATGCGGTCGTGGCGTCGACCTGGAGCCCCGGATGCCGCCGCGCCAGCAACTCCCGGGACCGCTCGAGCCGGTCCTGGTGGCGGCCGAGCATCACCAGGCGCCGCACGTGCCCGGCGACGGCCCGGCAGATGCCGAAGCCGACCACGCCGCTGGCGCCGACCACGGCCGCTGTCACCTCCGCGGGATCGACGCCGCGCAGGCGCAGCCGCTCCAGTACGAAGGGCACGACCATCTTCACTGTCCCGGCCGTGTAGGCGCCGCCGTTGGTGATGGCGATCGGCGAGCGGGCCTGGACGTCGGTCCCCTTGTTGCCGACCACCGACCAGTACGCGCCCAGCCCCAGCACCGTGGCACCGAGGTTGGCGGCCAGCTGTGCCGCCTCCACCGCCCGCCGCACCGCCAGGTCCGGCTCGGCCTGGATCTGGTCGGGGAACAGCGGCACGCCGATGAGGTAGACGCGCACCCGCCGGCCGTCGGCTGTGACGATCGGGTGCACATCGTCCACCTTCATGGGCCGCACGTGGCGCGCCAGCAGCCGCAGCGTCCGCTCGGTCACCACGCCGCGCCGGTAGAGCGGCTCGAGCCAGCCGAACCGCCGGGCCTGCCAGAAGTCGGCCGCCGTCATGGGGTGAATCAGGAACGCGCAGACCGCGTCCTCGCCGGGGCGGCCAGGCAGCGGCAGGCGCTCGTGCACCCGCGGCTCGGTCCCGTCGGCGATCCTGGCCAGGTGTTCCTTGTAGTTCCAGAGAGTGACCAGCGCGTAGGCCAACGCGCCTGCCACGTAGGGCACCGGCGCACGCGTGAGCGCCAGCAGTGCGGGTAGGGTGGCGGAGGCCAGCACTGTGGCGAGCGAGAGAAACCCCCACCGACCCCATGCGAACCGGGGGAAGCCCAGCGTTATCGCCGCCACGAGCGCCGGGATGACCACTGCGGCCCCTGCGATCCCGCCTGCGGCGGCCAGCGCACCCAGCGCGCCGGCGGCGGCGACCACCCCTTTCACCCGCACGCCGGCCGGTGGCGGCAGGAAGACCTGCGGCGACCGGGCGTGACTGACCAGGAGCACGGCGACCGCCAGCACGAGCCCCCAGCCCCCGACCCCGAGCCACGACGCCACGAGCACCGCCAGCGCGCCCTTGGCCAGATCCAGGGCGGCGGCCAGGGCAACCGTGCGGGCGCCGGCCGCCGCCAGGACGCCGTGGAGGCCCAGGTTGTGCGGCGAGTACCGCCGCACGTCCATGCCCCCCAACCACCGGCCCGCCAGGTACCCGGTGGGGACGGCCCCCAGGACTGCGGCGGCGAGTGCGGCCAGCAACGTCGCGCCCAGTGGGGACGCCATCACGCCCGCCCCGTCACACCGCGTCCGGCTACTTCGTCCCGAACAGGCGGTCCCCGGCGTCGCCCAGGCCGGGCACGATGTAGCCCTTCTCGTTCAGGTGACTGTCCACCGCGGCAGTATAGATGGCCACGTCCGGGTGCGTGCGGTGCACCTTCTCGATGCCCTCGGGAGCGGCGATGATCGCCATGACCTGGATGCGGCGACAGCCGGCGCGCTTGAGGGTGTCGATGGCAGCCACGGTGGAGCCCCCGGTCGCCAGCATCGGATCGAGGATCATCGCCTGGCGCTCGGCGATGTCGGGCGGCAACTTGACGAAGTAGCTCACGGGCTGCAGGGTGTCGTGCTCGCGGTAGATGCCGATGTGCCCCACCCGGGCCGTGGGCATCAGACGCATGATGCCGTTCTCCATGATGAGCCCTGCCCGCAGGATCGGCACCACGGCGATCTCCTGCCCTGCGATCGACCACCCCGTGGTCCTCGCCAGCGGCGTCTCGACGTCGACCTCGCGGACCGGGTGGGACCGCGTCGCCTCGAACGCCATGAGCATGGCCAGCTCCTCGGTGAGCTCCCGGAACTCCTTGTGCCCGGTGCGCCGGTCGCGCAGGATCGTCAGCTTGTGCCTGATGAGCGGGTGGTCGAACACGTGCAGATCGCGCACGATGTGCCTCCTCTCGTCGCGGGCCCGGCAGGCAGGCCGCCGCGGCCCACCGAAGATTCACCATAACACACCCGTACAGCCTCCCGGGAGGCCACCATGGCGCTGGCCGCACAGGACCCTGAACTCTACACCTGGCTGGAGCGCGAGCGCGCGCGCCAGCGCGACGGCGTCGAGCTGATCCCCTCGGAGAACTACGCGTCGCCGGCGGTGCTGGAGGCGATGGGATCGGTCCTCACCAACAAGTACTCGGAGGGCTACCCCGGGCGCCGCTACTACGGCGGCAACGAGGTCGTGGACGAGATCGAGCGGCTCGCCCAGCGCCGGGCGCAGCAGCTCTTCGGGGTGCCCCACGTCAACGTGCAGCCCTACTCCGGCAGCCCGGCCAACCTGGCCGTCTACCTGGCCACCTGCCAGCCCGGCGACGTGATCATGGGCCAGAACCTGCCCGACGGCGGCCACCTGACCCACGGGTGGAAGGTGAGCGCCACCGGCATCTTCTACCGCAGCGTGCCCTACCACGTGCGGCCCGACGGCTACATCGACTTGGAGGAGGTGCGCCAGCTGGCGCAGGCACAGCGGCCGCGGCTGCTCTGGTGCGGGGCGACCGCCTACGTGCGCGAGTTCCCCTTCGCCGCCCTGGCGGAGGTCGCGAACGAGGTCGGCGCCTACTTCGCCGCCGACATCGCCCACATCGCCGGTCTCGTCGCCGGCGGAGTGCACCCGAGCCCGGTGCCCCACGCGCACATCGTGACCACCACCACCCACAAGACGCTGCGCGGCCCGCGTGGGGCGATGATCATGGTGACCGAACGTGGCCTGGCCAAGGATCCGGAGCTGGCGGAGAAGGTGGATCGGGCGATCTTCCCGGGGCTCCAGGGCGGGCCCCACGACCACACCACCGCGGCCATCGCCGTGGCGCTGGGCGAGGCGATGCGGCCCGAGTTCCGGGCCTACGCGGCGCAGGTCGTCGCCAACGCCAAGGCCCTGGCCGCGGCCCTGCTGGAGCGCGGCTTCCGGCTGGTCACCGGCGGCACCGACAACCACATGCTGCTGGTGGACCTGACCCCCGGCGGGGCGGGCCGCGGGGTGTTCCTGCAGGAGGCTCTGGACGCCGTCGGCATCACCGTGAACAAGAACACGATCCCCGGCGAGCCGTCCTCGGCATTCTACCCCTCGGGCATCCGCCTGGGCACCCCGGCGGCGACCACCCGCGGGATGCGCGAGCCGGAGATGGTCCGGCTGGCAGGCTGGATCGCCCGGGTCCACACGCTGATCGAGGGAGCGCAGCTCCCTGCCGATCCCAGGGCCCGCGCGGGCGCGGTACGGGAGTTCCGGGCGATGCTGGCGGGGCATCCGACGCTGCGCGCCATCCGCGAGGAGGTGCGCGCGTTCTGCCGGCAGTTCCCCGTGCCGGGGATCGGCTGAGGTTGCCTCGTGTCGCTTCCCGGGCCCCTCAACACCTGCGTTCGCGCTCGTAGCGGTGGATCTTCTCCACCCGCGGAATGTGGCGGCCGCCTTCAAACGGCGTCGTGAGGAACGTTCGCACGATCTCCTTGGCCACCTCGGACCCGACGATGCGCGCCCCCAGCGCGATCATGTTGGCATCGTTGTGGAACCGCGCCAGGCGCGCCGTGGTCACGTCGTGCACGACGGCGCAGCGGATACCCCGGACCTTGTTGGCCGCCATCGCCTCGCCGTTCCCCGTGCCCCCGAAGATGATGCCACGGTCGGCCTCGCCCCGCGCCACGGCCTCGGCCACGGGAATGCAGAAGTCGGGGTAGTCTACCGGCTCGGCGCTGTTCGTGCCGAGGTCGCGGACCTCGTGCCCCAGCTCCAGCAGCAGCCGCGCGATGTCGGCCTTGAGGATGACCCCCGCGTGGTCGCCGCCGATTGCGATCCGCATCGTCGCTTCACCTCGCCTGGTCCGTCACGCCGCCGCCGGCAGCGCCCCGACGCGCCCGGCGTCCAGCACCAGGTCTACCTCGTCGCCCACCACGAAGACGACCTGCTGCGCCGTGGGTGCCGGCCGCCCGCCCGCGGGAGCCGTCGCGGCGGCCAGCGCCACCCCGGCATCGCGCAGCAGGGCCCGCGCCACCGGGTGCGCGGGCGCCCGCGCGAGGCCGCCCGCGCCGGCTGCATCCTGCTCGGAGGCGACGAACCGCACGATCTGATCGGGCGCGGCGCCGGTGACCTGCCGCAACCGGTCCACCGCGGCCGCGTCGGACGCCGCGCAGCCCACGTAGTAGCCATCCTCGGCGGGAAAGACGAGGAGTCCGCCGGCGCGCAGCACGTCCACCGCCCGGCGCGGCGCCGCACCTTCTGCGGGGTCGACGCGGATGATCGGCACGGGATTCGGCTGCCGGGTCACCGCCGGCTGGAACGTCAGCTGGTAATAGCGCACCGGTCGTCGTCCGCAGCCCGCAGACGCGCGCTCACCACCCGCTCCCATCCCGCCAGGTCGCGGTGGGTGGCGATCTGCACATACCGGGCTGCGCGCTCTAGCAGTTCGACGACCTGGGCGGCCTGGCCTGCCGCGACCTCCATGGCCAGCAGGCCGCCCGGCCGCAGCACGCGGGGGCTCTGGGCCACCAGCCGGCGGTGCACGCTCACCCCCTCCGGGGCTACCACCGCCTCCCGCGGCTCGAAGTTGCGGATCTCGACGGGCAGGGTCGCCGCCGTGGCGGGGTCGACGTACGGCGGGTTGCAGGCCAGTGCATCGAGGCGCACGGAGGACGCGGCGAGGGGCTCGACCAAATCCCCGCACAGGAAGCGCACGCGCCCGCCCACCCCGTGCCGGGCGGCGTTTGTCCGCGCCACTTCCAGCGCCCCCGGCGAGATGTCGGTGGCGAAGACCAAGGCGTCCGGGCGCGCCACTGCCAGGCTCACCGCGATGGCGCCGCTCCCCGTCCCAATGTCGGCCACGAGGGGTGCCGCCTGTCCGGCCAGCGCTGCCAGCACCACGTCCACCAGCAGTTCCGTCTCGGGCCGCGGGATCAGCACCCGCTCGTCCACCAGGAACTCCAGTCCCCAGAACTCGCGGCGCCCGACGATGTAGGCCACGGGACGGCCGCGCGCCCGCTCGGCGAGCAGCGCCTCGTAGCGCGGCCATGCGGCGGGATCGAGAGGACGGTGCCAGTGCAGGTAGAGATCGGTGCGGGACCAGCCCAGGGCGTGGCGCAAGAGCACCTCGGCGCTTGCGCCCGGCTCCGGCACCCCCAGGGCCGCCAGGTGCTCACGCCCTGCCATCCAGGCCTCGCCGACCGTCACCCCGGCGGGTGCCGCCGCGCTCAGTCGACGGCGGCCAGCTGCGCGGCCTGGTCGGCGGCGGCCAGCGCGTCGATGAACTCGTCCAGATCGCCGTCCAGCACAGCCTCCAGGTTGTGCACGCTCAGGCCGATGCGGTGATCGGTGACGCGGTTCTGCGGGAAGTTGTAGGTGCGGATCTTCTCGCTGCGCTCAGCCGTTCCGACCTGCTGGCGCCGCTGGCGCGCGATGGCTTCCTGCTGCTCGCGCTGCCGGAGCTCCAGCAGGTGCGCCCGGAGGATGCGCAGGGCTTTCTCGCGGTTCTGGAACTGCGAGCGCTCGTCCTGGCAGGCCACCACGATGCCCGTGGGCAGGTGCCGGACGCGCACGGCCGTCTCCACCTTGTTGACGTTCTGCCCGCCGGCGCCCCCCGCGCGGAAGGTCTCGATCGCCAGTTCCTCAGGCTTGAGCACCACGTCGATGTCTTCGGCCTCGGGCAGCACCGCCACGGTGGCGGTCGAGGTGTGGATGCGCCCGGAGGACTCGGTGACCGGAACGCGCTGCACGCGGTGCACGCCGCTCTCGTACTTGAGGCGGCTGTAGGCGCCCCGGCCCGAGATGCCGAAGACGATCTCCTTGAAGCCGCCGATGCCGGTGGGATGAGCTTCCAGCACCTCGGTCTTCCACCGGCGCCGCTCCGCGTAGCGTGTGTACATGCGGAACAGGTCGCCGGCGAACAGCGCGGCCTCGTCGCCGCCGGTACCGGCGCGGATCTCCACGATGATGTTGCGGTCCGCGTAGGGGTCGCGGGGCAGCAGCAGCGCCCGCAGCTCTGCCTCCAGCGCGACCAGCCGCTCGCGCAGCCGCTCGGTCTCGACCCTCGCCAGCGCCCGCAGCGCGGGGTCGGCGTCGTCGCGGGCCATCGCCTCGGCCTCGGCCCCCTCGCGCGCCAGGGCCTGGTAGGCGCGGAAGCGGGCCACGGGCCCGGAGAGCTCGGCGTGCTCCCGGACCATCTGCTGGTAACGGACCTGGTCGGCGAGCAGCGACGGATCGGCCAGGGCGGCCTCGAGCGCGTCATAGCGCGCCGCCATCGCCTCCAAACGCTCGCGCAGCTTCAAATCCACGGCCCTCACCGCCCCGATTATAGCACCGGCGGCCGCGACACCCTGCCGTGGCAACGCCACAGCCGCGGCGCCATCACCCGCGATGGCGCCGGCGCCCCCGTCGCGTGCTGGGGGAGCGACCGCTAGACCTTCAGGCCGTACTTGCGGGCGAACTTCTGGACCCGGCCCTCGGTGTCGACGAGGCGCCGCTGGCCGGTGTAGTAGGGGTGGCACTTCGAGCAGATCTCGACCCGGATCTGCTTGCGCGTCGAGCCGGTGACGAACGTCTCACCGCATGCGCACACGACCTGCGCCTGGTAGTACGCGGGGTGAATGCCCTGCTTCATCGTCGCTCCTCGTACGGCATGGATCGGGAAGATGGCAACACGCGCATTATATCAGACCGCGGCGGCCCTACTCTACCGGTCTGCCCTGCGCTCCCTACCGCAGGTATCTGATGGGGTTGACGGGACGGCCGCCGATGTGCACCTCGAAGTGCAGATGCGGCCCGGTGCAGGCGCCGGTGCACCCGACGCGGGCGATGAGCTGTCCCCGCGTCACGGGCTCGCCGGCCCGCACCAGGAGCTGGCTGGCGTGGGCGTACACAGAGGTGACCCCGTCGTGATGCCGCAGGTAGACCACGCGCCCGTAGCCGCCCCGCCAGCCCGCGAACTCCACCACGCCGTCGCTGGCGGCGTAGATCGGCGCCCCGGAGGGGGAGGCCACGTCGATGCCGTTGTGATGGTAGCGGTACCGGCGCCAGCCGAACCGCGAGGTGATGACGCCGCGGGCCGGCCAGATCAGCCTTAGCCCGGTGCGCAGCGCCGACCCGGCCCCCGCCACGGGTTCGCTGTGCCCTCCGCGCGCGCTCGGCGCGCGCCCGCTCACGACCAGGCGCTGTCCGGGCTGGAGCCGGTCGGGGTCGTCGAGCCCGTTCAGGTCGAGCAGGGCCTCCACCGTGGTGCCGTACCGGTAGGCGATGCTCCAGAGGGTGTCCCCTGGCTGGACCTCGTAGGTCGAGCGCTGGACGCGGCCCGGGGTCCGGGGCGGGGTGCGACCCGCCGTGGCGCCCTCGTCGCTTTCCGGCACCACCAGCGTCTTCCCCACCGGCAACACGGCCTGTGGGCCCAGGTCGTTGGCGGCGGCCAGGGCCTCGACCGATACCCCGTAGCGCCGCGCCAGTGACCACAGCGTGTCGCCGCTCTGCAGGCGGTGCGTGCGGGTCGCCGCGGCGCCGCGCGACGCCACCGTCCGGACGGGAGGACGCGCCGGGCGGGCCGCCTGAGGCCCGGGGGCGCTGGCGCCCCGCGCCGGCGCAGCGGCCGGCAGCGCGGCCACCCGCGGCGCAGCGGCTGCCACCCGCATCCGTCGCACGGCCTCCAGGCCCGGTGTCGCGCGCAGCACCTCGCGGAACGCGTGCTCGCGGTCGGGCCCTGCCGTGGTCGCATCGGCCTGCGGCATCAGGCGCGCTGGAGGGAGTGCCGTCGCGTCGGGGGACCCCGACGCGCCCGGCCCGAGGGCCGGGGCGACGAGGAGCAAGATCGAGGCCACTGCAAACGGTGCACGCGCGCTTCGCACCACCACTACCTCGCGCCGCGACGTGCCGGACCGGCGCCGGCCGAAACGTCCTGAGTTGCACTGCTGCTGTCCTCGGCGCGCGCGCGGGCTGCGCGCGCCTGCCCGCAACGACCAGTTAGGTTAGCGCCTCATCGAGCTGGCTGCAGACGAAACACGCAAATAGTTCGCCGCCGCGAGCCCATCTCCTGCCAGGCGTCCCAAAACGGGCAGGGAGGCGAGCCCCTCCCCGGGGGTCAGTTGGTGTTCTCCTCGCTGCTCTTCACGATCGACCGCAGGAAGGCCGCGTTGTTCGCCGTCTTGCGCAGCCGGTCGAGGATCAGCTCGGTCATCGCCACGGTGTCGAGCTGCTCCAGGCTCTTGCGCAGCACCCACACCTTCCGCAACTCTTCCTCGGACAGGAGCAGTTCCTCCCGGCGGGTTCCCGACATCTTGATGTCGATCGCCGGGAACGTGCGGCGCTCCTGCAGTTTCCGGTTCAGGTGCAGTTCCATGTTGCCGGTGCCCTTGAACTCCTCGTAGATGACGTCGTCCATGCGGCTGCCCGTGTCCACCAGGGCTGTAGCGATGATAGTCAGCGAGCCTCCCTCCTCGATCTTGCGCGCGGCGCCGAAGAAGCGCTTGGGCCGGTGCAGGGCCGCGGGGTCCAGGCCGCCGGACAGCGTGCGCCCCGACGGCGGGATGACCAGGTTGTTGGCCCGGGAGAACCGCGTCAGGCTGTCCAGCAGGATCACCACATCCCGGCCCCCCTCGACCAGGCGCTTGGCGCGGTCCAGGACCAGGTCCGCGACTTGAATGTGCTCCTCCGGCGCCTTGTCGAACGTCGACGCGATGACCTCGGCCTCGACCGAGCGCCGCATGTCGGTGACCTCTTCGGGCCGCTCGTCCAGCAGCAGCACGATCAGGTAGATCTCGGGATGGTTCTGGACGATCGCCTGCCCGATCTTCTTGAGGAGGGTGGTCTTGCCGGCCTTCGGCGGCGAGACGATCATGCCGCGCTGGCCCTTGCCGATGGGCGCAAAGAGGTCGACCACGCGCACGGTCAGGTCGCCGTCGGGGGTCTCCAGCCGGATGCGCTCGTGGGGGAAGACCGGGGTGAGGTGCTCGAATCCCGGGCGCGTGCGCGCCTGCTCGGGGTCGAGGCCGTTGACCGCCTCGACGCGCAGCAGCGCGTAGTACTTCTCGTTGTCCTTGGGCGGCCGGACCTGGCCCAGTACCTCGTCGCCGACCCGCAGCCCGAAGCGCTTGATCTGCGACGGCGAGACGTAGATGTCCTCGCTGCCCGGCAGGTAGCCGCTCGTCCG
This sequence comes from Candidatus Fervidifonticultor secundus, assembly GCA_031459385.1. GTDB lineage: Bacteria > Sysuimicrobiota > Sysuimicrobiia > Sysuimicrobiales > Humicultoraceae > Fervidifonticultor > Fervidifonticultor secundus. The sequence continues at coordinate 166,397 of JAVKIP010000003.1, forward strand.
CAGGAAGCCGTACCCTTCCGGCATGATCTCGAGGATCCCGGCCCGGATCTCCAACCCCTGGGCGGCGGTCTGTGCCTGGAGCACGCGCATGATCAACTCCTGCTTCCGGAAGCGCCGGAAGTTGGGAATATTGAGTTCCTTGGCCAGATCCTGGAGCTCCGCCAGGGTCTTGGCCTCAAGTTCTGCGATAGCCACGAGGGGGTCACGCTCCTGTCAGTTGTTCTATGCCCGATTCCCCGGACATCTCTCCACGCTCTACGGCCCCCGGCGGCACCCTCCGGGCGGGGCACGGCGGCCGCCGCGGCCCGAATCGCCTCGAGACCGACCTATACCCGGGTCCGACGGGCCTCCAGCTCTGCCTGCAGGCGCCGGGCGTCCGCGAGGAACCGCTCCAGCCCCACGTCGGTCAGGGTGTGCTTGAAGAGTTGCTCCATGACCTTGAAGGGCATGGTGGCCACGTCGGCGCCCGCCCGGGCCGCTTCGACGACGTGCACGGGGTGGCGCAGGCTCGCGGCCAGCACTCTGGTCTCGAACCGGTAGGTCCGGAAGACCGTCACGATGTCGCGCACGACCTGCATGCCGTCGTGCCCGATGTCGTCCAACCGGCCCACGAACGGGCTGACGTAGGTGGCACCGGCCTTGGCCGCCAGCAGCGCCTGGTTCACGGAGAAGACCAGGGTGACGTTGACCGGGATGCCCCGGGCGCGCAGGGCGCGCAGCGCCAGAAGGCCCGCAGGGGTGACGGGCACCTTGACCACCACGTTGGGCGCCCACGTGGCGAACTCCTCGCCTTCGCGAACCATACCGTCGGCGTCGGCCACGGTGGTCTCGACACTCACGGGGCCGGACGTGATGCGGCAGATCTCCTCGATCTGGGCCCGATGCGGGCGCCCTTCCTTCGCCACCAGGGTCGGGTTGGTGGTGACGCCATCCAGGATGCCCCACCCGTGCGCCGTGCGGATCTCCTCCAGGTTGGCGGTGTCCACGAAGAAGAGCATCGCCTCACCGTCCCGTGGCTTCGATGTACATGACCTCGCCGGCGTCGGTCGGCTTGAGCATCTTCAACTGGTCGCCGGGGCGCAGCTGCAGCAGCAGCACCGGCTGGTCGTTGCGGTAGATCGCGCTCAAGACCGCGACGCGGTGCGAGCGGATCTGCTTGTTGGCGTCTTCGACAACCACGATGGGCGGCGGGCCGCCGCGGATCTCGCGCAGGGTGGCGGTGGTGTAGTCATAGCGGCCCAGCGCCTCCATGAGGGCGTTGAAGGCCAGCACGGCGTCGCCGCGGGTCGCGGTCCGGCCCGGCCGGAACGCCCCGTCGCCGGCCGGCAGCACCAGCCGGCGCTCGAGCGCGACGACCACGCTCCCGCGGTGCTCGACCGGCACGTCCCCGGCGTCAGGGATGCGCAGCGGGTCGTTGGCCTTGTGCACCGCCTCGCCGGCCAGGCCCATGGCCCGCACGACGAAGGCGGCCAGTTCGGCCCGCGTCACGGGCTGGCGCGGCCGGAAGGTGTTGTCGGGAAACGCCGTGATGACCCCCCGCTGGAAGCCGATCACCAGCTGCGTCGGGTTGTCCTTGGTGGTGTGCACGGCCACCAGCTCGTAGCGCCCGGGCCGCACCGGCTGGTCGTTCTGGTCGAGCTGCCGCCACCGCGTCATCTCGACGTACCTGGCCCCGGCCGCCAGCGGCCACGGCCGGTCGACGGCCTGGAACGGCCGGTTCAGCGACCAGCGGGCCACCTCGTTGCCCTCGACGTCGCGCACGATGAAGTCGTGGAACTGCGAGGTGGCGTACTCGAACCAGACGTCCGGGAGGAAGAACACCCGGAGGCCGGCCCTGGGCTCGACCTTCCCCGGCTCGACCACCTCCAGCAACGTGCCGTCGTTGCGCACGTCGACCACGCGGACGCGGCCCACGGCCTCGCGCCCCGGCCCCTGGGGCCGCTGGGTCTCGACGTAGAGCTGGCCCTCGTACCCCGCCCGGAGCCCTTCGCTGAGCCGGATGCGCGGGCGGCCCCGGTCGAGCCCGGTGATGACAGTCTCGCGTCCGGGGCCCTCGTTGGCGATGGTGAGGGTCATCTCGACCGTTTCATCGGGCGCGTAAGAGACCTTGTTCACGGTGAACGTGTAGGTGACGGTCCCCTTGCGCAGCTCCACCCGGCGGGCCGAGACCGTCCCCAGGCTGACAGCCGCCGCCACCGCCGGCCGGTCGCCGGGCGGGATCTGGTCGACGTCGCGGAAGTCGGGGACGCGCACCCCCCCGGTGGGGAGCCCGATCGTGCGTGCCAGGAAGACCGCCATGTCCAAGCGCGTCAGCGGCTCGTCGGGCGCCAGCCGGCCGTCGGGGAGCCGCGTGACGATCCCCTTGGCGGCCAGGCGCTCGGCGGCCCGACGCGACGGGTGATCGCGCATGTCGGTGAAGATCTGGGCCGCCGCCGGCACCCCCAGCAGCACCAGCGCCGCCACCGCGGCGAGCACGCGCATCAGCATCGTCATGGCGGAGGACGCCTCCTCGATCTGCGCTGGCAGCCTGCAGGTTGGTTATGCGTTGACGCCGGACTCACTATGGGTCTCACGTCGCCTGGGACACGGCCCGGACACTGAGGGCCGAGAAGGTCGCCGGCGGGCGGGACACACCAGCCGTCACGTGCGAATCGTGCGAAATATTTGTACCACACTCCATGTCGCGGTTGCAAGCCTGGTCCCCTCGGCCTGCCCTGTCCCACGCCCTCCCAGCCCCCGAGGGGCTCCCTGAACCCTCGCCGCCCGGGTCTACATCCGGTCGGGGGCAGAGACCCCCAGCAGGCCCAGCACCCGCCGGAGCACGGTGCGGGTGGCGTCCACCAGGGCCAGCCGGGCTGCGGTCAGCTCGGCATCGTCGCCGAGCACGCGGCAGTGGGTGTAGAACAGGTGGAAGGCTTCGGCCACCTCGCGCGCGTAGGCGCACAGCCGGTGCGGCTCCCGGCGCAGGCCGGCGGTGCGGACGACCTCGGGGAACTCGGCGAGGGTGTGGATCAGGATCGCCTCGTGCTCGTGCTCGAGGCGGGCCAGCGCGGCCCCGTGGGGGTTGCCCGGCGCAGCCGGCCGCAGGGCCTGCGCGGCGGCCTCGCGGAGGATGCCCGCGATCCGCGCGTGGGCGTACTGCACGTAGTAGACGGGGTTGTCCTGCGAGTGCCGCACCGCCAGCGCCACGTCGAAGTCCATGGGCACCGTGTACGAGGTCATGGCGTAGAAGTACCGGGCGGCGTCGGTGCCCACGGCGTCGATCAGGTCGCGCAGCGTGACGAACTCGCCGCTGCGCTTGGACATCCGGAGCACCTCGCCCTCGTTCTTCAGCCGCACGTGCTGGTGGATGAGCAGCTCCAGCGTCCCCGGGGACACGCCCAGGGCCTGCAGCCCGCCCTGCACCCGCGCCACGTCCCCGATGTGGTCGATCCCCCACACGTCGATGAGCAGGTCGAAGCCGCGGGCCAGCTTGTCGAGGTGGTACGCCAGATCGGTGGCGAAGTACGTCCAGCCGCCGTCGGGCCGCCAGACGACCCGGTCCTTCTCGTCGCCGAAGCTCGTCGCGCGGAACCACACCTTGTCGTCGGCCTCGTAGATGTAGCCACGCGCACGCAGCATCTCCAGGACGCGATCCACCGCGCCCGAGGCGACCAGCGCGCGTTCGCTGAACCACACGTCGAACCGGACGCGAAAGCGCGCCAGGACCTCGCGGATCTCGGCCAGAACCGCGTCCACCGCCACCTGCCGGAAGTGTTCCAGGCGCTGCGCCTCGGGCCGCTCGAGCCAGGCCGGGCCGTCCCGGGCGGCGATTGCGCGCGCCAGGTCCACCACGTAGTCGCCGCGGTAGCCGTCGTCGGGGAACGGCATGGCGCGGCCGAACTGCTCGAAGTACCGCGCCTCCACCGAGCGCGCCAGGTTCACGACCTGCTGGCCGGCGTCGTTGACGTAGTACTCGCGCGTGACCTCGAAGCCCAGCGCGGCCAGCAGGTTGGCGACGACGTCGCCCACCACGGCGTTGCGGCCCGTGCCGACGTGCAGCGGCCCCGTGGGGTTGGCGCTGACGAACTCCACGTTCACGCGCACGCGCGACCCGTCGGGCCGCACCCCGAGCGGCTGGGTCCCGTACGCCTCGCCGGCCTGCAGAATCGCGGCGACCAGCTCGCGCCGCCACGGCCACGCCACCGTCAGGTTGATGAACCCGGGGCCGGCCACCTGCGCCCTGGCGATCCGCGCCGCCGGCGGCGCCCAGGCTGCCAGCAGCCGCTCGGCCACCTCCTGCGGCTTGAGGCCTGTGATCCGGGCCAGCACCAGCGCCGCGTTGGTGGCGTAGTCGCCGTGGCGCCGGTCGCGTGGTACCTCGACCTCCACCTCGGGGAGATCGGCCGGCGGCAGCGCCCCGGTCTCCATGGCCCGCCCGATGGCGGCCCGCAGCTCGGCTCGCAGCACGTCGCGAAACATCGCCTGACTATACCATACGCCCGGCGGCCGGTTTCGGCACCCACTTGCCCAGCACGCGCGGGCCTGCGGCGCCGGTGGCGGCCGGCACGTTGGTCGGCCGCCCCGCCACCGCCTCCGAGGCCAGCAGGGCAAACGCCATCGCTTCCTTCAACTTGGCGTCGACCCCGAACTCGTCGCAGGTCCGCACGGGCACCGACAGCCCCGCAGCGATGCGCCGGCGCAGGAACGCGTTGTACGCGCCGCCGCCGCACAGCACGACCTCGTCCAGGCCGGCGCGAGGCACCAGGAAGTCGCGGCAGGCGCGCACGATGCTGTCGGCGGTGAGCGCCGAGACCGTGGCCACGATGTCCTCGAGCACGAGCCCGCGCCGCCGGGCCTCCTCGAGCAGGCGAGCGGCGTGGGGCCGGCCGTAGACCTCGCGCCCGGTGGACTTGGGCGGGGGCAGGTGCAGGTACGGGTCGTCGAGCAGCGCCGCCAGCCACGCCTCGTCGACGCGGCCTGCGATGGCCATGGCGCCGTCGCGGTCGAACGCCTGGGCGCCGCCGGTGAGCGTGCGCACCGTCTCGTCGATGAGCATGTTGCCCGGGCCGGTGTCGAAGGCCACGGCCGCCCGCGGGCCCCTGGCCGCCGGCTCGGTGCCGGCCGGCAGGTACGTGACGTTCGCGATCCCCCCGATGTTCTGGACGGCGCGGGCCAGCGTCGGGTGGCGGAACACCACCAGGTCGAAGTAGGGCACCAGCGGCGCGCCGTGGCCGCCAGCGGCGATGTCGGCCACGCGGAAGTCGGCGACGACCGGCAGCCCGGTGCGCTCGGCGATCACCGCCGGCTCGCCGATCTGCAGCGTCGCGCCGGCTGGCGCGGGGATGTGCCAGACCGTCTGCCCGTGCGATCCGATCAGGTCTACCTGGTCGGGCCGCCGACCGCTGCGGGCGATCACGGCCAGCGCCGCCTCGGCGAACAGTTCGCCCAGCCGGAAGTTGAACCGGCAGATCCGGTCGACCGTGCCGGTGGCCGGCTCGAACAGGCGGAAGAGCTCCTCCCGGTCGGCCTGGGGCAGCGGGTGGGTCAGGCCCGCGAGCAGCCGCAGCCTGGCCTCCAGGCCCCAGCCCTGGATCTCCACGAGCGCCGCGTCGATGCCATCGGCAGAGGTCCCCGAGATCAACCCGACGACCACCCGCGGGTCCTTGCGGGCCAGGTCAGCGATCTCGCGCATGGTGTCTCCTCCGGGCCAGGCAGTTCCCGTCGCAGCCGTCCGCGGTGACCGGCCCGTGGTTCCATGCGCGTCACCGCCGCGCCGCGGCACCCCCGACCGCCCGGCGCACGTGCCCGCCGGCACGGGCCAGCCGCCGCTCTGCCGCGGCCCGGCTGCAGCGGGCCAGCGCCATCACGATGGCTACCTTCGGCCGGCCCCCGGCCGCGCGCAGCAGCCGCGCGGCCTCGCCGGCATCGACGCCGGCGGCCTCGGCCACGATGCGCCAGGCCCGCGCCAGCAGCTTCCGGTTGGACGGTACCACGTCCACCATGAGGTTGGAGTAGACCTTGCCCAGACGCACCATGGCCGCGGTGCTCAACATGTTCAGCACTAGCTTCTGCGCCGTGCCGGCCTTCATGCGCGTGGAGCCGGTGAGGACCTCGGGCCCCACGCGCGGCGTGATGGCCACGTGCGCGGTGCGCGCGAGCGGCGAACCGGGCGCGCTGGTGACGCCGACCACGACCGCGCCCCTGCGCCGCGCCTCGTCCACGGCGCCGAGCACGAACGGCGTGACGCCGCTCGCGGTCAGGCCCACCACCACGTCGCGACGGCCGACGCGCAGCGCCCTGATCTGCGCTGCGCCGCCCGCGCGGTCGTCCTCGGCCGGCGCGGCCGCGCCGATGGTCGCCCGGGCGCCGCCGGCGACCACGGTCCGGATACGGTCCGGGCGCACCCCGAACGTCGGCGGCCACTCCAGCGCGTCGAGCAGGCCGATGCGGCCGCTGGTGCCGGCGCCCACGTAGACGACGCGGCCGCCGGCGCGCAGCGCCCGCACCACGGCCGCGACCGCGCGCGCGATGCGCGGGATCTCGGCGGCCACCGCCGCGGGCACCCGCCGGTCCTCGCGGTTGATGAGGCGCAGGATCTCCACAACCGACAGGCGGTCGAGGTCGCGCGAGGCGGGGTTGCGCTGTTCCGTGGGCAGGCGGTCGAGGGTGCGCAACAGGGCAGCCTGCCGCCCGGTGGGGCGCGGGTCCGGGGCGGCGCGGCGGGCCGTCACGGGTCGCGGCCGTCCTCTACCGCCACGGGCGGGAAGGCCCGCGAGAGGTCGCGGACCATCCCCTCGACGTCCGCACCCGCCGCCCGGGCGGCCAGCAGTGCCGCGCCCACCTCCGGCGGGAAGCGAGCCGGCCGCAGGCGAGGTACGCATCCGGCCGCAGCCAGGGCGCGGAGCATCGGGCCGCGCAGCATCTCCCCGGCCTCGAACATCCCGCCGGTGGCGACCAGCGCGAAGGGCGTCTGCGCCCACCCCAGCCGCCGCGCCACCGCCGCCACCATCGCGGCGAGCGCTTCCCCTGCGTTCGCCATGATCCGCAGCGCCACCGCATCGCCGGCGCGCGCCGCGCCCGCGGCCAGCGGCGCGACCGCTGCCACCTGGTCGATGCTCAGGCCCCGGACGATGAGCTTCAGCGACGCCAGCGAGGCCAGGCCGAAGCGCGCCCGCACCTCCTCCGCCAGGGCCGTGGCCGGGCCGCGGCCGTCGAAGGCCTGCATAGCGGCGCGCAGGATGGCGCGGCCCACATCGTACCCGCTGCCTTCGTCGTTCAGCAGCGGCCCCCACCCGCCGGCGCGCGCCCGGCGGCCGGCCGCGTCGACGCCGAAGGCAACAGAACCGGTCCCCGCGACGATCACGATGCCCGGCTGCAGGGCCGTGCCTCCGGCGAGCGCCACCGCCGCATCGTGGTCGATGGCGACCAGACGCGCCACACCGGCGCCGCGCAACGCTCGCTCGAGCCGCTCCCGGATGTCCGGGTCGTCCGCGCCCGCGAGCCCTGCCCCCAATGCGGCCACAGGTGGCGTCAGGCCGGCCTGCGCCAGGGCAGCCCGGGCCGCCTCGGCGACCACGGCTGCCGCTTCCTCGGGCTCGCGGTGGTAGGCGCTGGCCGACCGCACCGTCGCCACGTTTCGCGCCGCACCGCCGGCCAGGACCACCGCCCGGGTCTTGGTCGCGCCACCGTCCACGCCGATGAGCACCGCCTCAGCCATCGCACGCCTCGATGACGGCGTCGTGGAAGGCCGGGCGGAACGCCACGATGGCCTCGCCGGACGCCGATGGATGCACACGGTTCGTCAGCAGGACGATGACGAGCGCACGCGCCGGATCGACGAGCAGGGAGGTGCCGGTGAACCCCGTGTGGCCAAACGCCGCCGGGGAGGCGCGGCGGCCCGCGAACGGCCAGCCCGCCAGCGCCCATCCGAGTCCGCGCCGTCCTGGCTGTGCGTCCCCCGTGTGGTCGCGCGTCGCCTCTGCGATGACCTCTGCCGGCAGGAGCCGCGCGCCATCGGCGACGCCGCCGCCAAGCCAGGCCTCGCCCGCGCGCGCCACGTCGGCGGCAGTCCCGAACAGGCCAGCGTGGCCGGCCACTCCGCGCCCCACGTACCAGGCGTTGCCGTCGTGCACCTCGCCCCGCAGCACGTGGGTGCGCCAGCGAAACCTCGCCCCTAGTCCCTGTTCGGCCGCCCGCTGGCGCTCGTAGGCGTTGCCTGTCTCCGTGGCCACGCAGCGCCACGACGCCGGCGGCCGGTAGCGCAGCGTGCGCAGCCCCAGGGGCCGTGCGACGAGGCGTCGGACGAGCCGGTCCAGCGGCTCGCCTGCGACCCGCTCGACCAGATAGCCCAGCGCGATGAATCCCAGGTCGCTGTACTCCACCCTGGCGCCCGGAGGCGCGGCTAGCGGGGTGGCGGCGATGCGGCGGGTGGCCTCCGCCACCGTGCGGCAGGCGCGGTGGCGGAGGCCGCGGGGGGCGCCGGCCGCCGGCAGATAGAGCGGTTCCCACGCGGGCAGGCCCGCCGTGTGCACCAGGAGGTGGCGCACCGTGACAGCTGCGTGCGCCCCGTGCCCGAAGGCGGGGAGGTAGACGGCGACGGCCGCGTCCAGGTCGAGACGGCGCCGGCTCCAGAGGTCCAGGACCACGGCGGCCGTCGCCAGGGGCTTGGTCAGGCTGGCCAGGTCGAAGACGGCGTCGAGGGTCATCGGCCGAGGCCGCGGGACGACCTGGGCCCGGCCGAAGGCGGCGTGCGCGAGCCACCGCCCCTCCTGGCGCACGGCCACCACGGCGCCCGGGAACACCCCCCGCGCCAGGCCATCGGCGATCGCCGCGCGCACCGCGTCGCGCACCCGTGCCGCGGCGGCCGGCCGCTGGCGGGATGTTGTCGCGCGCAGCCCGGGAGGAGTCACGCGGGCCGCGGGCCCGGCAGGCCGCAGGACGTCGGCAGGCGCGTCATCGCAGCCTGGGGTCCAGCAGGTCGCGCAGCCCGTCGCCGAGCAGGTTGAACCCGAGCACCACCACCATGATCGCCAGCCCCGGGAAGACCGCGTTCCAGGGCGCCAGCTCCAGGAACTGCCGGCCCTCGCTCAGCATGTTCCCCCACGAGGGCGTGGGTGGCTGCGTGCCCAGGCCCAGGAACGACAGGGCCGACTCCGAAAGGATTGCCAGCGACAGGCTCAGCGAGACCTGCACGATCACGGGCGCCAGCACGTTGGGCAGCACGTGGCGCCCGAGGATGCGCCCGTGGCCGAGCCCCAGTGCCCGGGCGGCGTCCACGAACTCGAGCCCGCGGACCGCGAGCGCGGCCGCCCGCGCCACCCGCGCGAACTGCGGCGTGTAGACGATGCCGATGGCCAGCACCAGGTTGAACAGGCTCGTGCCGAGCACGGCCATGATGGCGATGGCCAGCAGGATCGCCGGGAACGCGAACAGGACGTCCATGGCGCGCATGACCACGGCGTCCCACCACCCGCCGTAGTAGCCCGCGGCCAGGCCGAGGGTCGTGCCCAGCGCCAGCGCCGTCAGCACCGACAGGAAGGCCACCACCAGCGAGACGCGGGAGCCCACGAGCACCCGGCTGAACACGTCCCGGCCGAACTCGTCGGTGCCGAACCAGTAGCGCGCGCCCGGCGGGCGCAGGCTATCCTCCGGGTGCATCGCGCGCACGTCATGGGGCACGAGGCGCGGGGCCAGGGCGCCCACCAGCACCGACGTCAGCACGATAGCCAGGCCCAAAGGCGCCGCGCGGGTACGCCAGAACCGCCGCGCCCACCACCGCCAGCCGACCTGCAGGCGCGGCCCCTCGGCCGCGGCCGCCGCAGCCCGTCCCGCGCGGACGGCGGGGGCGGGCGCCGAGCTAGCCGTATCGGATCCGCGGGTCGATCCAGGCATAGGCCAGGTCCACGACCAGATTGGTGAGCACGAACAGGAGCGCGATCACCAGTACGACCCCCTGCACCACCGGGTAGTCGCGCTGGAAGATTGCCTGCAGCACGAGCCGGCCCATGCCGGGCAGGGCGAAGATCTCCTCGATGACGACCGTCCCGCCCAGCAGGTAGCCCATCTGGAAGCCCGCCACCGTGATCACCGGGATCAGAGCGTTGGGCAGGGCGTGGCGCAGCATCACCGTCTGCTCGCGCAGCCCCTTGCCCCGGGCGGTACGCACGTAGTCCTGCCCCAGCACCTCGAGCAGCGACGAGCGCACGTAGCGCATGAGGATCGCCGCGATGGCCGCGCCGAGGGCCAGGGCCGGCAGGTAGAGGCTCTGCAGCGTCGCCAGCGGGTTCACCGTGACCGGCGTGTACTGGCCGAGCGACACGTGCAGGTAGCGCGAGAAGACCAGGATCAGCATGGCGCCCAGCCAGAAGTTGGGCATCGAGAGCCCCAGCAGGCCCCCGACGCGCACGGCGACGTCGAGGGCCGCGTTGCGCATCACCGCCGAAGCGATCCCCAGGGGGACCGCCAGCGCCACGGCCACCACCAGCGCCAGGGTCGCCAGCTGGAACGACAGCGGCAGCCGCTGCAGGATGTCGGGCAGCACCGGCCGCGATGTGCGCAGCGAGACCCCGAAGTCGCCCCGCACCACCCGGCCCAGGTAGTCCAGGAACTGCGCCCAGAGCGGCTTGTCGACGCCGAAGAAGCGCCGCAGCTCCGCCATCTGCTCCGGGGTCATCTCGACCTGGGTGCCCAGGAAGAGCTGCACCGCGTCGCCGGGGATCAGGCGGATGAGCAGGAAGACCACCACCAGGATCCCCAGCAGCACGGGGATCAACGCCAGCAGGCGGGCGGCCAGGTACCGCTGCACGGGGAACGACCACCGGCGGTGGGGAGCGGCCGTCTGCTCGCTCCCCCACCGCCGGTCGACGCGTCCTACCGGTCGACGGTCGCCTCCTCCAGGAAGTAGAGCGAGCCGTTGCCGACGATCCGGAACCCCTTCACGTACCCCTGCAGGACCTGGGTCTCCATGGGCGTGTACAGGAACAGTGCCGGCGCTGCCTCGATCAGCGCCCGCTCCAGCTGCGCGTAGATCGGCCGGCGGGCCTCCGCGTCGAGGTTCACGCGGCCGCGCTCCAGCAGCCGGTCGATGGCCGCGTCTTTGAACAGGAAGTTGTTGACGGCACCGGTGCTGTGGAATGTGCGGTACAGGAAGCGGTCAGGGTCGGGGTCCCCGCCGCGCAGCTCGATCATGGTGTCGAAGTCGCGCTGCACCCACCGGTTGATGTAGGTACCCCACTCGATCGTCTCCAGGGTGGCCGTGACGCCCACCGCCCGCAGCTGCTCCTGGATGACCTGCGCCACGGCGATGCCGCCCTCGTAGGTGGGCGACGTCACGATGCGCATGGCGAAGCCGCCGCCCACGCCGGCCTCGGCCAGCAGGCGCCGGGCCCGCTCCACGTCCCGCTGGTAGGAGGGCAGCCGCGCCGCGGGCGTGGCCCAGGGCGTCGAGGCCGGGATCGGACCGGAGACCTGCGCGAAGCCGAACTCCGCGGTGTTGACGATGGCCTGGCGGTCGATGGCCCACGAGAGGGCGTAGCGCACCCTTGGGTCGGTGAACGGCGGCCGGGTGGTGTTGAACGAGAAGATGCGCAGGTTGATGCCGGGCTTCTGCATCACCACCAGGCCCGCCTCGCGCCGGGCCTGGACGATGACCGGACCCTGGTTGATCGTCGCCATGTCCAACGCACGGGTGCGGACGCCGGCCAGGAGCGAGGCCTGATCGGGGATGACCCGGATGATGATCGTGTCGATCTTGGGCAGGCCGCGGCGGAAGTAGTGCGGGTTCCGGACCAGCCGCATGAAGTTGTCGGGCACCCACTCCGCCAGCATGTAGGGGCCGGTGCCGGCCACGTTGCGCTGGAGGTTGCCGAAGCGCTGCACGGCCGCCCGCTCGACGATCGAGAGGTTCGCCGAGGCCAGGCCCGAGAGCAGCGACGCCAGCGGGAAGCCCATCCTGACCCGGACGGTATAGCGGTCCACAGCCTCCACGCTGGTGATCACGTCGATGAAGGACCGGCCCGGCGAGCGCGTGGCCGGGTCGAGGACTCGCTCCAGCGTGAACTTCACGTCGTCGGCGGTCGCCTCTGCGCCGCTGTGGAACCGGACGCCCCGCCGCAGGCGGAAGACAGCGGTGCGGGGATCCGGGAACTCCCACGACTCGGCCAGGTCCGGCTCGATCTCCAGCCGGTCGTTGTAGCGCACCAGCTTGTTGTAGAGGAAATCGATGCGGCGGAACGACGAGAACGCCGTCACCAGGTTGGGGTCGAGCCCCACGACCTCCTGGTCGACGCCGATCGTCAGCGTCACCCCGCCAGGCGCCGCCCGCACCGGCACGGCCGGCGCGACCAGCGCGACCACCACCAGCACCACCCACCAGCGAACGCTCACGGACGTCCCTCCCTCTGTGTCGTGCTATGGTCGGCGGGTCCCGCCCCGGGGCTGCGGGTGCCCTGCAGCGGCCCGCGGGTCTTGCGCATGAGGACCTCGGTGATCCCCGGTACCACGTAGTCGACCAGCGCGCCCACCCGGGCGTACCCGCGGCGCCGGTAGAACGCCTGCGCGCGCCGGTTGAAGCGCGAGACGGTCAGGAAGACGTTGGGCCCCCGCCGGAAGATCCGCTCCTCGGCGTGGCGCAGCAGCGCCCCTCCCACCCCCTGCCCGCGCGCGGCGGGCGCCACAGCCAGCCAGCGCACGTAGCCGCTGTGGTGGAACGTCCCCTCGCGTCTGAACCAGATGAACCCCAGCACGGCGCCACCGGATGCGGCCACGGCCACGTCGCCGGCCTTGAGCGCGCTGGCGCCCCCGCGGCGGGCGGCCGCCAGCGCCCCTCGCAACGCACGCCGCGCGCCAGCCAGCGTCAGCCCGTAGCGCCGCCACAGCGGATCGCCGGCCACGATGCGCGCGCACGCCTCCACGTCCGTGGCGCGCAGACGCCGGATGCGCACGGAGCGGCGCTGACGACGAGACGGCTCGCTGGACACGGTGCGGCAACTCCTGCCGCCCAGTATAGCGCCGGCCGGGGGGCGTGCCCATACGATCCCGCCCTGAGGAGCGCCGCCGACTGCTCCCGGGCCACCGCCAGGCCCCCGCGCCCACCTTGCCGGGGCGCCCGCCCCGGGCCAGACAGGACCCGCTTCGCGGCGCCGCGAACCTTCGCATCGTCGCCGCACCGGCGGCCGTCCTCCCGGGAGGTGAGCACGGATGCACCGGTGGCTTCTCCTGCTCGTCACCGCCAGCATGGTCCTGGCGTTGCTGACCCCGGCCGCCCCCGCGCCGGCACCCGCCGGGATGCTGCGCGTGGGCATGGAAGCGCAACCCACGACCATGGACCCGGGGCTGTCGACCGACCTCTACTCCCACCAGGTGTACTCGCACATCCTGGAAGGCCTGGTGGTGCTGGACACCCAGGGCGTGCCGCGCCCGGCTCTGGCCGACGCGTGGACCACGTCCGCGGACGGCCGCACGTGGACGTTCCGGCTCCGGCAGGGTGTGCGGTTCCACGACGGCAGCGAGTTCACCGCCGACGACGTGAAGTACACCATCGACCGGATCCTGGATCCGGCCACGCGCTCCCCGCAGCGAGGCGCGCTGTCGCAGATCACCGCGGTGGACGTCGTCGACCGCCACACCGTGCGCATCACGACCCGGGCCGCCTTCATCCCGATTCTCACCAACCTGGCCACCTCCGCCTACATCCTGCCCCGGGCGGCGCACGCGCGGTTGGGCCGCGACTTCGCGCGGCGGCCGGTGGGCACCGGCCCGTACAAGTGGGTCGAGTGGGTGCCCGATGAGCGCATCGTCCTCGAGGCCAACCCCGACTACCATGGCGGCCGCCCGGCGATGGACCGCGTGCAGTTCCGCTTCATCCCCGAGGGCAGCGTGCGGCTGGCCGAGCTGGAGTCGGGCGGGGTCGACCTGATCGCCGGCGTGCCCGCCCCCGACCTGCGGCGGCTGCGGGTGAGCCTGCTGGTGGACCTGCACGAGGTCATCGGCACGAACTACCGGCTCATCGCCTTCAACACCTCGGTCAAGCCCTTCGACGACGTGCGGGTCCGCCAGGCCATCGCCATGGCCATCGACAAGAAGAAGATCATCGACGTCGTCTGGCAGGAGCGCGCCGTGCTGGCCGAGGGCCCCATCCCGCCTACGTCCTGGGCCTACGACGAGCGGTTCAAGGGCCACCCCTACAACCTGGCCCGGGCCCGGCAGCTCCTGGCCGAGGCGGGGATGGCCGGGGGCTTCGAGATGAACTACCTGATCTCGGAGAGCGAGGAGCTCCGCCGCGAGGCGCCGTTGCTCATCGACATGCTGAAGCCGCTCAACATCACCGTGAAGGTCACCGTGGTGGACTTCCCCACGCTGCTCCAGCGGCTGCTCCGCGCCGAGTACGACACGCTGCGCGTGGGCTGGACCACCAACCCCGAGCCGGACTCGCTGCTCTACAGCCCCTTCCACACGTCGGCGATCGGGGGCTTCAACTTCACCAAGTACCGCAACCCGCGCGTCGACGACCTGCTGGATCGCGGCCGCACCGTCGCCAACCCGGCCGAGCGCACCCGCATCTACCGCGAGGCACAGCGGCTGATCGTGCAGGACGCGCCCATGGTCTTCATCTTCCACGAGAAGCGTACCTACGCCAGCCGGAAGGCGGTCACGGGGTTCAAGCCACACGTCAGCGGCTGGATCGTGCTGAAGACGCCGTACGGGATCGACGTGAAGGCCCCCCGCCAGTAGCGGCCGGACGCGGGCGGTCCGGCAGTCTCCGGCGGGATCCGTGGGGAGCGTCGCCTCGGGCCACAGGAGCCGCCGGCAGGCGCCGGCGGCGTCGCGGCAGGGCGTCCCGTGACCGGCGTGTCGGGGCATCCCTAGTGGGCCGCTACATCGCGCGGCGCCTGCTGGCCATGGTCCCCCTGCTGTTCGGGATCTCGGTCGTCATCTTCGCGATCATCCGGCTCGTCCCGGGCGACCCGATCGTCATCATGATCGGAGCCGAGAACGCCACGCCCGACGAGGTCGTGCGCCTGCGGCAGGTGCTGGGCCTGGACCAGCCGATTCCCATCCAGTACCTGAAGTTCCTCGGGCGCATCGCGACCGGCGACCTGGGCTCCTCCCTGGCCTCGGACGAACCGGTGACCCGGCTGATCCGGGAGCGCCTCCCGGCCACCATCGAGCTGACCCTGGCCGCCATGGCGGTCGCCCTGGCCATCGCCATCCCGGTCGGCGTGCTCTCGGCGATCCGCAAGTACACCATCGTCGACACGGCCGGCACCGTCGCGGCGCTGCTGGGCATCTCCATGCCCAACTTCTGGCTGGGCGTCATGTTGATCTTCCTGTTCTCGCTGCGCCTGGGCTGGCTGCCGGCGTCGGGGCGCGCCGAGTCGCTCACCGGTGGCCTGGTCCGCCTGGTGGCGACCGGCGACCCGGCTGCGCTACTTTCGGCCGCGGCCCACCTGGTGCTGCCGGCGGTGACGCTGGGCTCGGCGCTGGCCGCGGTGGTCACGCGCCTGACCCGCAGCGCCATGCTGGAGGTCATCGGGCAGGACTACATCCGCACCGCGCGGGCCAAGGGCCTGCGCGGGACGCGGGTGGTGCTGCGGCACGCGCTGCGCAACGCCCTGATTCCAGTGGTGACGGTCGTAGGGCTCGAGTTCGGCGCGCTGCTCGGCGGGGCGGTGATCACCGAGACGATCTTCGCCTGGCCCGGGATCGGCCGGCTGGCGATCCGGTCGATCTTCCAGCGGGACTTCCCCGTGGTGCAGGGCGTCGTGCTGATGATCGCCGTGGTGCGCATCTGCGCCAACCTGGCGGTGGACGTGTGCTATGCGGTCATCGACCCGCGCATCCGGTACGCGTAGGGGGCGGTGCCGTGCGTGAGGGCACGCGTCCGCTGCGCAGCGGGCTCGTCACCGCCGTTCCGGCCGGGGGCCGCCACGAGAGCTCCTGGGCGGCCGCCTGGCGCCGGCTGCGGCGCCACCGGCTGGCGATGCTGGGGATGGGCATTATCGCTGGCATCGTCTTGCTGGCCGTCTTCGCGCCGCTGGTCGCGCCCGCCGACCCGCTGGCGATCGACTATGCCCACCCCGCGGTGCCGCCCGGCGTGGCCGGGCACCTGCTGGGCACCGACGCCATCGGCCGCGACATCCTGGCGCGCCTGATCTACGGGACACGGGTGTCCCTGCAGGTGGGCCTGGTGGCCGTGGGCATCGCGGCCACGCTGGGCACCGCCGTGGGCCTCGCCGCTGGCTACTACGGCGGCTGGGTCGACAGCGTGTTGATGCGCACCGTCGACGTCTTCCTGGCGTTCCCGGTGATCGTCCTGGCCATCGGGATCATCGCGGTGCTGGGGCCGAGCCTGGTCAACGTGATGATCGCGCTGGGCCTGGTGGCGTGGACGACCTACGCCCGAGTGGTCCGCGGGCAGGTGCTGGTGCTGCGCGAGCTGGAGTTCGTACACGCGGCCCGGGCGATGGGCGTGGGCGACTGGCGCATCCTGGTGCGCCACGTCCTGCCCAACACGCTGGCGCCCATCATCGTGCTGGCCACCGTCGGCATGGCCACGGCCATCATCGCGGAAGCCGCCCTGTCGTTCCTGGGCCTGGGCGTGCAGCCGCCGACCCCCTCGTGGGGTACCATGCTCAACGAGGGCCGCGGCTTCCTGCGCACCGCGCCGCACATCTCGACGTTTCCCGGCCTGGCGATCATGCTGACGGTGCTGGGGTTCAACTTCCTGGGCGACGGGCTGCGCGACGCGCTCGACCCGCGGCTGTAGCAGGTCGCGCCCGAGCAGCACCTGCCCGCCCAGCGCGACGGTGTCGACGATCTGCCGTCCCGCCGCCGCCTCGACCTCCGCAGCGTACACCGGGGCGCGGTGTGCCGGCACACAGCCGGCGGGACGGGGCCAGGGGGAGGAAGCTCGGGACCGTGCGGGAACTCCCCGTCCGCAGTGGACGCGCCGTCGGGGGACCCTGGGGGCATGGAGAGGAGGCGCAACGCGATGAGCAGACCGGCCATCACGCTGGACGACGTCCTGGCGATCCAGTTCACCTCGGCCCACGCCTGGTCCCCGGATGGCCAGGAGGTCGGCTACATCAACGACGATGGCGGCCACTACACGCTGCGCGTCGTGCAAGTCTCCACTGGCACCATCACCCAGGTCTCGCGCGGCGACGCGCCGGTGGACGCCTTCGCGTGGGGGCCCGACGGGCGCCTGGCATACGCGCAGGGCGGGCGGATCGTCGTAGCGTCGCGTGACGCTGCTGGAGGGTGGCGGGGCCGCGAGGTCTACGCCAGCACCTCCCAGCCGGCCAGCGGCGTGGCCTGGTCACCGCAAGGGCCACTGGCGTTCGTGGCCGGGCAGCGGCTCTGGCTGTGGGACGACGCCGTCCCTGCCCTGCGCGAGCTGCCGGTCCCCGGGCGCGTGCGGGCGCTGCACCACCAGCCGGCCGTCGTGTGGGCGCCCGACGGGTCGGCCCTGGCCGCGACCTTCGAGGAAGACGGCCGGTGGGACCTGGCGGTGGTGACGCCGGCGGGCGCGCTGCTGTGGCGGTCGCGCACCGAGAACCTGGAGGGCCCGGCGACGTGGCTGCGAGGGGACCGGCTGCTCTTCGCGCGACCCTCGGTCGCGTACACGGCGCGCGAGTGGTGCGTGCTGGACCTGCCTGGCGGTGGTGCGCCCCGCATCGTGCACCGCGAAGACGAGCCCGAGGGGCTGGGCGCGCCCTTTGCGGCCCAGGCGCTCCCCGACGGCAGGCGGGCCGTGCTGGTGCTCCGGCACGAGGGGTGGTGGCACCTCTACCTCCTCGACGTCGACACCGGCGCGCTCCGGGCGCTGACGCGCGGGGTCGGCGAAGACGTCGGGCACGCCTACGACCACCCGCGGGTGAGCCCGGACGGCCGCGAGGTGGCCTTCGCGTCGAACCGGATCGACCTGGGGCTGCGGCACCTGTTCTGCGTCGACGTCGACAGCGGCCGGCTGCGCCAGGTGGTGACCGCGCACGGTACCAGCGTCGAGCCCGAGTGGTCGCCCGCGGGCGATCGCCTGGTCTTCAAGCACAGCACGGTCGAGCACGCGCCGGAGCTGTGGGTCGTCGATCGGGACGGAAGCCGCCTGCGGCGCCTCACCCGCTCGATGCCCGACGGGTGCGACCCGGCGCGCTTCGCGCGGCCGCGCCTGGTGGACACCCCGGGGCCCGGCGGCTGGCAGATCCCGGGCTACCTCCTCGCGCCCCGCACGCTGGTGCCCGGTCGGAGGTACCCCGCGCTCGTCTACGTCCACGGCGGCGGCATGCGCCAGATGCGCGAGGGGTTTCCGCCGCTGGAGGCCTACGCGTTCTTCTACGCCGTGTCGCTGTGGCTGGCGGAGCTGGGCGTGGTGTCGTACCTAGTCAACTACCGGGGGAGCATCGGCTACGGCAAGGCCTTCGAGCAGGGCAACGCGGGCGGCCTGGCCACCGTCGAGTGCGAGGACTGCGTGCGGGCGGGCGAGTGGCTCAAGACCCTTCCCTTCGTCGACGCCGCGCGCGTGGGCATCTGGGGGCTGTCGTACGGCGGGTGGCTGACACTGGCGGCGCTGACACGCTTCCCCGAGACGTTCGCGCTCGGGGTCAACATCGCCGGCATCTGGGACTTCGACCGGTGGATGGCGTGGGCGAAGGGCGCGTTCCGGCCCGCCTACGACTACTTCCTGGGCCGGACCCGCGGGGAACGCGAGCAGCGCCCGGAGGTCTGGCGCCAGGCCTCGCCGCGGCACTGGGTCGCGCAGATGCGCGCGCCGCTGGTGAACTTCCACGGCACCCGCGACGAGGCCGTGCCCTTCGAGCAGCTGGACCTGATCGTGGCGGACTGCGTCGCCCACGGAAAGGTGTTCGAGACCCACTACTATCCCGGCGAGACGCACCTGTTCACGCACCGGGCGACCTGGCGCGACGCGCTCGGAAAGGTGCTGCGGGCGCTCCAGGACTACCTGGAGTGGAGCCCGGCGCCGCATGGCGTAGCAGCCCCGGCCCCGGAGGCTGCCCCCGCCCCGGAAGCCGTCCACGTCCCTGCGTCCGGC
The DNA here is from genome assembly GCA_031459385.1 of Candidatus Fervidifonticultor secundus. Lineage (GTDB taxonomy): Bacteria > Sysuimicrobiota > Sysuimicrobiia > Sysuimicrobiales > Humicultoraceae > Fervidifonticultor > Fervidifonticultor secundus. Next base: position 185,427 of record JAVKIP010000003.1, read on the forward strand.
GCCGCGCGCCTGCACGCCGAGGCGCCTGTCGAGGAACCCGCGGCCGTCGAGGCGCTGGACGCGCTCGGGCTGCAGGCAGAGTACGGCGGCGAGGTATCGTAGCGGCAGACCCTCGGGCGCGCTGCGGCGCGCGGCTGTAGTCGGGCATGGCTGTGGCATGGCTATAATGTGGGGAGACGGCACCGCCGGGGGATGAGCGATGGTGCTGGCGAGCCGGGCGATCCCGCCCGAAGTCCACGGAGGCGGCCGGTTCGTGATCCGGTCGGCAGACTTCGTCCCCGCGTACATCCGCACCTACGAAGAAGGTCGGCTGCGCGCGAAGGTCGAGGAAGCCCTGGAGGCGCTGCGCACCTGCCGGCTCTGCCCCCGCGACTGCGGGGTCGACCGCCTGGCCAACCGGTTCGCGGTGTGCAAGACGGGCCGATTTGCCCGGGTCTCGTCGTTCTTCCACCACTTCGGGGAAGAGGACGTGCTGCGCGGGTGGAACGGCTCGGGGACGATCTTCTTCGCGTGGTGCAATCTGCGTTGCGTCTTTTGCCAGAACTTCGAAACCAGCCAGATCGGTGAGGGCGTCGACGTCACGCCCGACCAGCTGGCCCGCATGATGCTGCAGCTCCAGGAGGAAGGGTGCCACAACATCAACTTCGTCACCCCAGAGCACGTCGTGCCGCAGATCCTGGAGGCGCTGCACCTGGCCGTGCAGCGCGGATTGCGCCTGCCGCTGGTCTACAACACCGGCGCCTACGACAGCGAGCACAGCATCCGGCTCATGGACGGCGTGGTGGACGTCTACATGCCCGACTTCAAGCTGTGGGACCGGGAGCGCAGCCGCCGCTACCTGCTGGCCCCCGACTACCCCGAGGCGGCGCGGCGGGTGATCCGCATGATGCACGAGCAGGTGGGCGTCCTCAAGGTCAACGAGGACGGCCTGGCCGTGCGCGGCGTGCTGGTGCGCCACCTGGTCATGCCGGGGATGCTGGACGACACCCGCGAGATCATGGGCTACCTGGCCGGGCTGTCGCCCGACACCTACGTGAACGTCATGGACCAGTACTACCCGGCCTGGCGGGCGAAGACCGAGGAGCGCTTCCGCGACATCAACCGGCGGATCTCGCGCGCCGAACTGGAGCAGGCGTTTGCGCACGCCCGCGCGGCTGGCCTGTGGCGCTTCGACACCCGGTGGCGCCGCCTGCCCGCGACGGCGCTCGCCTGGGCGTGACGGCAGGGCCGTGAAGCTGGTCGACGCGCGCCGCCCGGCCGGCTTCTTCCGGCTCGTGGCGGGCACCGCACGCTCGCAGGCGGCCACCATGGTGCTGGCGCCGGGGCGGTCGACCGGCGGGGCGGACAACGTCCACGATGCCTCGGACCAGTGGCTCTACGTGATCTCGGGTACGGGCGAGGCGGTCGTCGACGGCCGGCGCGTGACCCTGGCCCCCGGCGGGTTGCTGCTCATCGAGGCCGGCGAGCCGCACGAGATCCGCAACACCGGGCGCAGGGCGCTGGTGACGGTCAACGTCTACGCGCCGCCGGTGTATTGAACCTGGCCGGGACCTCAGGCCGCGCACCACCCGTCACGCGTCGCCCTCTCCGTGCTGCCCCGACCATGCTGGGCAGGCCGCGCCCTGGCTCAGGCGTGGCTTGCCGCCACCCGCCGCGCAGCCAGCGCCCGGATCACCTCGCGGCAGAACGCCGGCAGGTCGGGCGGCGTGCGAGACGAGATCAGGGTGCCATCGACGACGACCTCCTGGTCCACCCAGGTCGCGCCGGCGTTGACCAGGTCGTCTTTGATGGCCCCTACGCTGGTGACGGTGCGGCCGCGGACGATACCGGCCGAGATCGGCACCCAGCCGGCGTGGCAGATGAATGCCACCACCTTTCCCGCCTCGTGGAGGCCGCGCACGAACGCCAGCATCGCCTTGTGACGGCGCATGCGGTCGGGCGCGTACCCGCCGGGAATCACCACGCCATCGAACGCCTCGGGCCGCGCGTCGTCCATACCGAGGTCGGCCTTCACCGGGTAGCCGTACTTGCTCTTGTAGGTCTCGCCGGCCCGGGGGCCGACGATCGTGACGGTAGCGCCAGCCTCGCGCAACCGCAGCACCGGGTACCACAGTTCGAGGTCTTCGTAAAGGTCCTCGGCCAGGACGGCCACCTGCAGTCCTTTCAGATCCACCGCGTCCTCACCTCCGGGCCGACCGGCACGTCTGGATCGCGCCGGGGCCCGGAGAGGCTTTGGACGCAGCGCGAGGGCGTTCCTGCGCGTCGCCAACGCCGGGAGGCACGGCCGGAGGCACGGCCCCCTGGGAGTTGGTGACGGCTGGTCAGCGGTGTGCGTGCTGCCGGCGGGTTAGGGGTTCAGCACACCCTGGAGGAAGCGCAAGAACTCCAGAGCGTAGTCGGGCTCGCTGATGCCGAAGACACGCTCGAACGCTGCCCAGCGGCCGTCGACACGCGCGGCCGTGCAGTACGCGTCCAGTGCCTGGGGCCCGCCGGTCCGCTCGATGAGACGTTCCACCGCCAGGAGGGCCACGCCGTAGGTGGCCGGTGATCCCCGCGCCTGGACCAGCCGGGCCCACTCCTGCCGGTCGAGCTGCACCAGCGTGGGAATAACGGTGCGCTGGTAGGTCCGCCGGATGACCTCCAACCGCTCGGCCCGCTGCGCCGCGTAGGGGCGCAGCTGGGCCAGGTCCACCGTGCGGAACCCCGCCCATTCGGCCCACCCCTCCGTGACCCACGAGGGCACGGCGCCGGGACAGAGCTTGACCGCTCCCTGCACGATGTGGGTCAGCTCATGGGACACGTGGCGGACCGCGACGATGCGGTCGGGCCCGCCAGGTCCAAACCGGTCGAGCCGGGTGAACACGTAGTTGCCGGTGCGGTCGCGAATGGCCCGGCCCGTGCTCCACACCAACGCCTCGGCGCGCTCACGGGAGTAGCCCAGCAGCGTCTGGTAGCCTTCGAGGAGGGCCGTCTGGTCCGGAAACAGAACGTATCGGACCGTCTGGCCGGCAAGCCCCAACCCTTCTGTCTCCATGATGGGCAGCGCGGTCTTCACGGCATCTTCGAAGAGCGCGCGTACCCGCTCGGGCACCCCCCGCCACGCCTCGACGGCGACAGGAAGCTGCGCGATCGCAGGCCAGCCCACGACCGCCACGGCTGCGGCCAGTGCCGCGATCAGCGCCCGGGAGCCTCGCCCCACCCTCGTCCCCAGACGCCCTGCGGCCGCCGGCGTCGCTGCAGCGCGGTTCTCCTGGTGACGTTCGTCCGTCATCACTCACCCCCAGGCTCGTCACGGGTCGAACCGGCCCAGCACATCCTCATCGTCTCCCCAGCCCGCGTCAGTCACCCAGCGCGGCGACCATTACGCGCCGCGCCTGGGGCGCGTCGGCGGGCAGGCGCAGCGCGACCACGGCCGCCAGCGCCGCCACCGCCGCGCACGCGTAGATCACCGCGCCGAGCCCGGCGCCGTCCGCCAGGACGCCGAACGGCGTCGCCGCCAGCGAGGCGGTACCCGAGGCGGCCAGCACGAGCCCGCCCCCCAGCCCCGTGCGGCGCGGCAGGTACTCCTGCGACATCACCAACGTGATTGGCACCGACCCCATCGAGGCGCTGCCGACCAGGAACAGCACGGCCCACATCACCGGCCCGCGCAGGACCGGCAGCGTCAGGGTGAGGAGGCAGAACGCGGCCACGGTAGCCACCAGCACGCCGCGCCGGCTCCACCGGTCGGCGAGTCGCCCGATCACCGGCCCGGCCACGATACCCGAAACGAGCAGCAGCGACAGCGACAGGGAGGCGACCGTACGGCTCATGCCCGCCACGTCGATCAGGTAGGCAGGGTAGAAGACCGTCAGCGACTGGTGCGCGGCGGCCCGCAGGAGCACCACCGCGAAGAGCGTGCGGTAGTCGCCCCAGCGGTCGGCGCTGTCGGCGGCATCGGCGCCGGCGCGGGTCGCCGCGAAGGGCAGCACGCGGGCGCTGGCCAGCCACAGGGCCGCGGCCACGGGCAGCGCCCCGGCGATCCACCACCGCATCCCGGCCAGCCCGAACGTCCCGGCGATGGCGCCGACCAGCGCCGGGCCCAGCGCCCAGCCCACGCTGCCGCCCACCGTGAAGTACGACATCGCCGTCGCGCGGCGCTCGCCGCCCAGCCGGTGCATCGTGCGCAGCGCTTCCGGGTGGAACATCGCCGAGCCCAGGGCAACGAGCCCGAGCGCCAGCGCGGCGGCAGTCGCGCTCGTGACGAACCCTGTGAGACTCAGGCCGAGGGCCGCCAGGGCGCCGCCTGCAGCCGCGGTCCAGGGCCGGCGTCGGGCGTCGGCCAGCAGGCCGAAGAGCACCTGGGCGACGGCCCCGCCCAGGGCGGACGCCGTGACGATGGCGCCCAGCACGGTGTACGAGAGGCCGAGCTGCGCACGGAAGAACTGCACCAGCGCCGGCTTGGCGCCCGCGCCCGCGTCGACGGTCGCATGGGTGACGATCAGGGCCACGGCGTACAGCGCGGCCAGACGCGCCGGGCGCCGCCCGGCGTCCCGGACGCCCGCCTCTGCGTCCGCGGGGGGTGCACGCATGGGTGGACAGCGAGACACTTTCGCACCGGCCCGCGGAGATCCCTGCGGAGGCCAGCCCCGCGAGGAGTGCACCCGCGTGCGGCAGAACCATGCTTTCCGAACCCATCACCGGCAGCGCGGAGCCTGTATGTCCACACCGCGGCCGCTCGACGGCCTGCTCGTGCTCGACCTCTCGACCATCGTCTCGGGCGGGACGACCACGTCGGTGCTGGCCGACTTCGGCGCGCGCGTGATCAAGGTCGAGCACCCACGGGGCGGTGACCCGCTGCGGGCGTGGGGGCCGGCGCGCGACGGCGTGTCGCTGTGGTGGAAGGTGCTCTCGCGCAACAAGGAGTCGATCACCCTCGACCTGCGCGCTCCGCGCGGCCAGGAGTTGCTGCGGGCGCTGGCCGCCCGGGCGGATGCCCTGGTCGAGAACTTCCGGCCGGGCACGCTGGAGCGCTGGCACCTGGGCCCCGAGGTCCTGGAGGCGATAAACCCCCGGCTCGTGGTGGTCCGCATCTCGGGCTTCGGGCAGACCGGGCCGTACCGCGACCGGCCAGGTTTCGGCACTATCGCCGAGGCGATGAGCGGCTACGTCGCGCTGTCCGGGTTCCCTGACGGCCCGCCCCTGCTGCCGCCGATGCCCCTCGCCGACGAGGTCTGCGGGCTGCTGGGCGCCGCCGCGGTGCTGGCGGCGATCCACTACCGTGACCACGGCGGCGGCCGCGGCCAGGTCATCGACCTTAGCCTCTACGAGCCGCTGTTCCGCCTCCTGATCCCCTACATCCCGCAGTGCGCGCTGCTGGGTCAGGTGCAGCAGCGCACCGGCAACCGCTTCCCGGGCGCGGCCCCCCGCAATCTGTACCAGGCCGGCGACGGCGAGTGGGTCGCGATCTCGGCCACCAGCCAGCGCACGTTCGAGCGCCTGGCGCAGGCCATGGGCCGGCCGGATTTGATCGTCGACCCGCGCTTCGCCGACAACGCGGGGCGCATCGCACACGCCGACGCCCTCGATGCCATCATCCAGGACTGGATGCGCGCGCTGCCGCTCGACGAGGTCCTCCGTCGGCTCGGCGACGCCGAGGCCGTCGCCGGCCCGGTCTACGACACGCGACGGATCCTGGCCGACCCGCACTACGCCGCCCGCGAGGACGTCGTCACCGTGGCCGACGACGAACTGGGCGCGATTCCCATGCCCGCGGTGATCCCCAGGTTCTCCCGCACCCCAGGGCAGGTAGCCTTCGCCGGCCCGCCGCTTGGGGCCCACAACGACCGCGTCTACGGCGACATGCTCGGGCTCACCCGGGAGGAGATGGCGCGCCTGCACGCGGAAGGGGTGATCTGACCATGCCGCCAGGGGGTCCCGCATCAGGCGCTGCCGTCGCCCGCCCGCGCCGCAGCCTGCTCTTCGTGCCGGCCGACCAGCCGCTGAAGCTCCGCAAGGCCGCCACCGTCCCCTGCGACGGCGTCATCCTGGACCTGGAAGACGGCGTGGCGCCGGGCCGCAAGGCCGACGCGCGCGCAGGGGCGCTCGAGGCCCTGCGCGACCTGCCGCTCGCCCCGCGCGAGCGCCTGGTGCGGATCAACGCGCTTGCGTCGCCGTGGGGGCACGACGATCTCGCCGCCGTGCGCACCGCCGACGTCCTGCCCGACGTGGTGGTCATCCCTAAGGTGCAGGGCCCCGACGACGTGCGGGCGGTGGCGCGCGCCCTGGCGGGCACCGGGGTCGGCCTGCTCCCGCACATCGAGAGCGCGCGCAGCCTGCTGCGTGCCGCCGAGATCGCGGGGTGCTGCGAAGAGGTGGTGGGCCTGTTCTTCGGCGCCGGCGACCTGCTGGTGGAAACCGGCGGGCAGCGCACGCCGCTGTCGCTGCTCTACCCCCGGTCGGTGGTGGCGACCGCCGCGGCCGCCGCCGGGGTCGTCGCCATCGACACCCCGTGGTTCCGCCTGGGCGATCTCGTCGGCCTCGAAGACGACGCGCGCGACGCCGCCGACCTCGGCTTCGCCGGCAAGGCCGCCATCCACCCCGAACAGATCGACGTGATCAACCGCGTCTTCACGCCCTCGCCCGAGCGGGTCGCGTGGGCCGAGCGCGTGCTGGACGTGGCGGCCCGACAGACCGCCGGCGCCTGGGTGGTCGACGGGGAGATGGCAGATGCGATGACGGTACGCGTGGCAAAGCGGATCGTGGCGGCGGCGCGGGCGCTGGGGGTGCAGGGTGAGGCCGACGATGGGTAGGATCACTGCGCGTACGGCGCACCGCCGCCGCGCTCGGATCGGGCGGCGATGCGCACCCTGACCGTCGACGCCGTCACCCGGGCCATCGCCGACCTCTGCGTCGAGGTCAACCACCGGATGCAGCCGGACATGCTGGCGGCGCTGGAGCGGGCGCGCGACGCGGAGGTTTCGCCCGTGGGCCGGCGGGTGCTGGAGCAGATCCTGGACAATGCGCGGGTCGCGCGCGAGCAGTGGTACCCGCTCTGCCAGGACACGGGGCAGGCGGTCGTCTTCGTGGACCTGGGCCAGGACGTCCGGGTCACCGGCGGCAGCCTGGCGGAGGCGATCCAGGAAGGCGTGCGCCGGGGGTACGCCGAGGGCTACCTGCGCCGCTCCGTGGTCCGCGACGCCCTGCGGCGCGAGAACACGGGCGACAACACGCCGGCGGTCGTCTACTTCGACGTCACGCCGGGCGACCGCGTGCGGATCGGCTTCATCGCCAAGGGTGCGGGCTGCGACAACGCCAGCCGCGCGGCCATGCTGACGCCCGCAGCGGGCAGGCAGGGCATGGAAGCCTTCGTCGTCGAGACGGTCGACCAGGCAGGTCCGAACGCCAGCCCGCCGGTGGTGGTCGGCGTGGGCCTGGGCGGGACGTTCGAGAAAGCGGCGCTGCTGGCCAAGCGGGCGCTGCTGCGGCCGGTGGGACAGCCGTCGCCCGACCCGGAGCTGGCGGCGCTCGAGGCCCGCCTGCTGGACCGCATCAACGCCCTGGGCATCGGCCCGGCGGGCTTCGGTGGCAGCGTAACCGCGCTCGCGGTGCACGTGGAGGGGTATGCCACGCACATCGCGAGCTTCCCGGTGGCGGTGAACCTCGACTGCCACTCACACCGGGCGAAGACGGTCGAGCTGTGAGCGGTGCGAACATCGAGCTGTGAGCGACGCCGGACCGCCAACGACGCCGGTCGAACGGTGCGCGGAGCCGACCTGTGACCAACGCGGAGCCCGTTGAGCTGACCACGCCGCTGGCCGACGACGCGGTGGCGCGCCTGCACGCCGGCGACCACGTGCTGCTGTCGGGCGTCGTCTACACGGCGCGCGACGCCGCCCACGAGCGCCTGGCAGGCCTGCTGGCCCGCGGCGAGGCGCTCCCGGTCGACCTGCGAGGCCAGGTGCTCTACTACTGCGGGCCGACCCCGCCGCGGCCCGGGCGCCCCATCGGGGCCGCGGGCCCGACCACGGCGACGCGCATGGACCCGTACACGCCCGCGCTGCTGGCGCTGGGCCTGCGAGGGATGATCGGCAAGGGCCGCCGCGGGCCGGAGGTGCGCGCAGCGCTGGCGCGCTACCGCGCCGTCTACTTCGCGGCGGTGGAAGGCACCGCCGCGTTGCTGGGACAGAGGGTGCGCGCGGCCGAGGTCGTCGCCTTCCCCGACCTCGGCCCCGAGGCGATCTACCGGCTCGAGGTGGACCGGTTCCCCGTCGTCGTCGCCAACGACATCTATGGCCAGGACGTCTACGACCTGGGACGGCGGCAGTACGCGCGGCCGCCGGCGGCGCCAGGGTGACCGCACTGGCCCTGGCGCTGATCCTGGCAGCCGCTGCCATCCATGCGGTCTGGAACCTGCTGGCCAAGCGCGCCGCCGGCGGCGGCCCGTTCGTCTGGCTGTTCACCCTGCTCTCGGCGGTGCTCTATGCGCCGGCGGTGGCGGCGCTACTCGTCCTGCGTCCGGCGGCCATCGGCGTCGTCGGGGTGCTGTTCATGGCCGGCTCGGCGCTGCTGCACGTCGTCTACTTCGTGAGCCTGCAGCGCGGCTATCAGACGGGCGACCTGTCGCTGGTCTACCCCCTGGCACGCGGGACCGGACCCCTGCTGGCGACGCTGGCCGCGGTGGCGGTCCTGGATGAGCGGCCGACGCCCCTGGCGCTGGCCGGCGCGGCGCTCATCGTCGGCGGCGTGTTCGTCCTGACCGGGGGGACCCGCGTGCTGGCCGCCGCTCGAGGCAACCCGTGGGCGGTCCGCTACGGCCTGCTCACGGGCGCCACGATCGCCTGCTACACGCTCTGGGACAAGATCGGCGTGGGCCTGGTGGGCGTACCTCCCCTGGTGTACGACTGGGGCTCCAACCTGGGCTGCGCGGCGCTGCTGGCACCGGTGGCGCTGCGGCGGTGGCGCGAGGTGCGCGCGCACTGGGCGGCGCACCGCCTGGAGATCGTGGGCATCGCGCTGCTGGCGCCGCTGGCCTATCTCCTGGTGCTGACCGCGATGGTCGTCACGCCCGTCAGCTACGTGGCGCCGGCGCGCGAGATCAGCATCCTGGTGGCCACGGTGCTGGGCACGCGGGTGCTGGCCGAGGGCGACGCGCCGCGGCGGCTGGCCGCAGCGGGGAGCATGGTCGCCGGCCTGGTGGCGCTCGCGCTGGGATAGCGGGTCGCGCCGGGACGGGCGCTGGCGGCACGGGGTGATACGCAGTGCCGGGATGGGCGCCGGCGGCGCAGGTGGGGATGCGCCGGGCTTGACCGCGCGTCGTCGGAGGGACCATGGAGATCGCCGTCATGATCGAAGGGCAGAACGGCCTGACCTGGCCGCGCTGGCAGCGCCTGGTCCGGGCGGTCGAGGACCTGGGCTTCGCGGGGCTGTACCGCTCGGACCACTTCACCAACATGGCCGCGCCCGACCGCGAGTCGCTGGAGTGCTGGATCTCCCTGGCCTGGCTCGCGGCCCACACGCGGCGGGTCGAGTTCGGGCCGCTGGTGAGCCCGGTGTCGTTTCGCCATCCGGTGTTCCTGGCGCGCTGGGGGATGCAGCTGGACGACCTCGCCGGCGGCCGCCTGCGTCTGGGCGTGGGCGCGGGCTGGCAGGCGCGCGAGCACACGATGTTCGGGTTCGACCTGCTGGCCGGCGCCGGCCGGTTCGCCAGGCTGCGCGAGGCGCTGGAGGTCATCACGCGCCTCGTGCAGAGCGAGGCGCCGGTGACGTTCGCCGGGCGGTTCTACCGGCTGGAAGCGGCCGTGCTGCTGCCGCGGCCGCAGCGCGCCGGCCGCCTGCCGATCGTCGTCGGCGGCAACGGCCCGCGCCGCACCCTGGCCCTGGCCGCGCGCTACGCCGACGAGTGGAACGCCACGTTCCAGACGCCCGAGCGCTTCGCCGCGCTCAGCCAGCGACTCGACGCGCTGGTGGCAGGGGCCGGCCGGCGGCCACAGGACGTGCGCCGCACCCTGATGACCGGGATCGTCTTCGGCCGCACCGACGCCGAAGTCGCCCGCCGGCTGGCCCACCGCGGGGTACCGGCGGAACAGCTCCGCGCGCGGGGCGTCGTCATCGGCACGGCGGGGGAGGTGGTCGACCACCTCGGCCGCCTGGCCGAGGCCGGCGTGCAGCGCGTTATGCTGCAGTGGCTCGACCTGGACGATCTGGACGGGCTGGAGGCGCTGGCCCAGGCCACCATCGGGCGCACCTGAGCGCCGCGTCGGTCAGGCCCCGGGTTCCTCGCTCCGGCTGCAGGCTCCCGCTCCGGCTGCCGGGTACCGCTCAGGCCGCCGGCTCCCGTTCAGGCCGCAGCATATTCGTAGAGGAACGCCGCCACCGAGCGCTCGAACAGCCGCATGCCGGCCAGCGTCGCGTACTCGTTGGGGCTGTGGGGCCGGCCGCCGTGCCCGAGCCCGCCCATGGCGAACGGCTGGCCGAGCACGCGGCGGAACAGGTAGAACGGGGCCGAGCCCGCGATGTGCGGCCAGATCTCGGGCTCGAAGCCCAGGGAGCGGATGGCGCGGACGAGCGCCTGGACCACGGGCTCCCGGACGCTGGTCTTTGCCGGCGGGTAGCCCTCGTAGAAGTGCACCTCCAGGTCGCCCCGGCCGATGCGCGCCAGGTGCGCCCGGATGCGCTGGCGGACGCGCTCGGGCTCCATCTCCGGCACCAGGCGCACGTCCATCTTCACGCGCACCTCGTGCGGCAGCAGGGTCTTGGTGCCGGGTCCAGTGTACCCGCCCCAGATGCCGTCGATGTTCAGCGTCGGGTCGTAGAGGTACCGGCGCAGCAGGTCGGCGCCGGCCAGATCGTACTTGAACCGCTCGGCGTCCCACATCCACAGCTCGGTGGCCGGGTCGAAGGTGCGCCCTAGCGCCGCCAGCAGTTCCTCGTCCTCGGCGCTCGGCGGGGCCACGTCATCGTAGAACCCCTCGATCTGGATACGCTCGTCGTCGTCCATCATGGTGCAAAGCGCGCGCAGCAGGCGCCAGGCCGGGCTGCCGATCCAGACCGCGTTGCTGCCGTGGACGCCGCGCGTCCGCGGACCGCCCCAGGCGCCGCCCCGGCAGGCGATCTCGAAGTACTGGATGCCCTTGACCCCCAGCCACAGCATCGGCTTGCCGTGCCGGTCCTGATTGTAGAAGGCGAAGTAGGTGGCGTCTGCGCCCAGGCGGTCCCGGTAGGCGTGAATGAACTGCGGCAGGTGGGGGCTCGACAGCTCTTCCTCCCCTTCCACCACGAACTTCACGTTGACCGGCAGGCGACCGCGCACGGCCTGGATGGCTTCGAGCACGTGGAAGAGTCCGGCGAGCGGTCCCTTGGTGTTGTAGACGCCGCGGGCGACCACGCTGGGCCCGAACTCGGGCAGGTCCACCACGTCGCCCGCGAAGGGCGGGGCCAGCCACTGCTCGCCCTCCACCGGCTGCACGTCGTACATGCCGTAGAGCAGCAGGGTCTTGGGCGCGCCGGCGTCCACCTCGCCGTAGACCACGGGCCAGCCGTCGGTGGGCACGACCGCGGCCGTCCCGCCCAGCTGCCGGATGCTGTCGGCGACCAGCTCGGCCATCTCCCGCATCCCGAGGCCCTCGCCGCTGATGCTGGGCTGGCGGACGAACCGCTGCACCCGCGCCAGGTGGGCGTCGAAGTGCCGGTCCAGGTGGGCGATGATGTCGTCCACGCTGCCTCCTCGCGACAGGTTGGGGGCCCTCCCACATTGGTGGCCCCGCTGCAGGGGGCGGCGCGCTGAA
>JAVKIP010000030.1:0-24538 GCA_031459385.1 Candidatus Fervidifonticultor secundus
CTGCCGCCCGCCGCGCGTGCGGGCATCCGCCTGCAGGAGGAGCACCGTGACGACACACCTGCTGGACGGCCGCGCGGCCATCGTGACCGGTGCAGGGTCGGGAATCGGACGGGCCATCGCGCTGGCCCTGGCTCGGGCCGGCGCCGCCGTGGGCGCCGCGGATGTGGACGGCCAGGCCGCGGCGCGGGCCGCCGACGAGGTCGGCACAGCCGGCGGGCGCGGCGTGGCCGTTACCGCCGACGTGGGAGACGCCCGCGCCGTGGCGGCGATGGTGGAGACCGTCGTCGGAGCGTTCGGGCGCCTGGACATCCTGGTGAACAACGCCGGCCTCCAGCACGTGGCGCCCATCGTCGACTACCCCGAGGACCGCTGGCACCGGCTGATCGGCGTGATGCTGACCGGCACGTTCCTGTGCACCAAGCACGCGCTGCCGCACATGATCCGCCGGCGCTGGGGCCGCGTCATCAACATCGCCTCTGCCCACGGCCTGGTCGCCTCGCCGTTCAAGTCGGCGTACGTCGCCGCCAAGCATGGCGTCGTGGGGTTCACGAAGGTGGCGGCGTGGGAAGTGGGCGAGCACGGGGTCACGGTGAACGCCATCTGCCCGGGCTACGTGCGCACCCCGCTGGTCGAGGGGCAGATCGCCGACCAGGCCCGCGTGCACGGCATCGCGCCCGCCGAGGTCGTCGAGAAGGTCATGCTGCCCGCGCACGCCGTGAAACGCCTGATCGAGGCCGACGAGGTGGCCGCCCTGGCCGTCTTCCTGTGCACCGACGCCGCGGCCATGATCACCGGCGCGGCACTGCCGCTGGACGCCGGCTGGACGGCGCGCTAGGCCGGTGGCGGCGTTCGTCCCCGGCCAGCGGGCCTCCTGGACGAAGACCATCACCGAAGCCGACGTCGGGGTCTTCGCCCGGCTCACTGGCGACTACAACCCGCTGCACGTCGACGCGGCGTTCGCCGGGCGCAGCCGCTTCGGCGAGCGGATCGCGCATGGCATGCTCACAGCAGGGCTGATCTCGGCCGTCCTGGGCATGCGCCTGCCCGGACCGGGCGGCATCTACCTGAGCCAGACGCTGCGCTTCCTCCGGCCGGTCCGCCTCGGTGACACGGTCACGGCCACCGCCGAGGTGGTGGCGTGGCAGCCCGCGCGCCGCCTGCTCACCGTGCGGACGACCTGCACGAACCAGCGCGGCGAGACGGTCGTAGACGGTGAGGCGACCCTGCTGGTCGATCCCGCGTCCCAAGCGGCGGGCGCCGGGCGGCGCTAAACGCCGGGGCCCGCTGGCGGGTCGTACGGGTGGGACGCCGGGCATCCGCGTGGGCTGCCTGCGCCCGCAGGCGTCGCCGGGAGCCGTATGCGCAGATACGTGCTGATCGCCGTTGCCGCCGTGCTGGTCGCCGGTGGCGTCTGGGGCCTGCATGGCCGGGCGGTGGCACCGGCGCCGGCGGCGCACATGCGCACGGCCACGGTGACCCGTGGCACGCTGGCGATCAGCGTCTCCGCCACGGGCACCCTGCAGCCCTACTCGCAGATCGAGGTGCGCTCGCGCGCCACCGGGACCGTGGTGGATGTGCGCGCGCAAGAAGGCGACCGGGTGGCCCGGGGGCAGCTGCTGGTCGTCATCGACGACCGCGACGCGCGCGCACAGGTGGCCACGGCACAGGCGCAGTTCGCCGCCGCGCAGGCCCGGTGGGACCAGGCCCGCCGCCAGCTGGCGCTCGCGCAGGCGCAAGATGCCGCACGCATCGCCGAGGCCGAGGCGGCGCTGGCGGGCGCGCGGGCACGTCTGGCGCAGGTGGAGGCGGGCGAGCGCCCCGAGCAGCTGGCGCAGGCGCGGGAAGCCGTGCGGCAGGCCGGGGTCCAGGCCGACCTGGCGCAGCAGACCCTGGAGCGCACCCGTGCCCTCTACCACGACGGGTTCGTGCCGCGTGCGCAGCTCGAGCAAGCGCAGAGCCAGCACGACGTGGCCCAGGCCGGGCTGCGCCAGGCGCAGGCGCGGCTGCGCGAGCTCGAGGCCGGGAGCCGGCCCGAGGAGGTGGCGATCGCGCGCACACAGGTGCAGCAGGCCGGGGCGGCCCTCCAGCAGGCCCGCGCCGCCGTGCTGCAGGAGCGTGTGCTCGAAACCGAGGTCGCAGCCGCCGCCGCAGGCATGCGGGGTGCCGCAGCGCAGCTGGCGGCGGCCCGCGACCGTCTGGACGAGACGCGGATCACTGCGCCCATCGCCGGGATGGTGGCGCGCCGCTTTGTCCAGGTCGGCCAGACCGTCATCGGCGGGCTGACCGGCGGGGGCACGCTGGTGATGACCATCGCCGACCTCCGCCAGCTGCAGGCGACCGTCAACGTCGACGAGTCCGACGTCGCGCGGATCCGCGTGGGCATGCCCGTGGCCGTGACGGCAGACGCGCTGCCCGGCCGCCGGCTCGCGGGCCGGGTCGCGCGCATCGCACCCCAGGCCATGGTGGTGCAGAACGTGACGCAGTACGAGGTGGTCGTCGCTCTGGTCGCCCCGGATCCCTCGCTGCGCCTGGGGATGACCGTCGATGCCGAGTTCCAGGTGCTCGTGCGGGAACACGTGCTGCTGGTGCCGGCCGGGGCGGTGCGGGGGACGGACACCAGGGTTGTGGTCGTGGTCGAGGGCGAGACCCTCCGGCCGGTGCCGGTCGAGGTGGGGGCCACCGACGGCCGTCAGGTCGAGATCGTGCGCGGCCTGCGGGCCGGGCAGGTGGTCTCCCTGGGGCCTGCGCGCCAGCCGGCGGGTGGCGCGTCGCCCCAGCAGGTCAACCCGTTCCTGCCGCAGTTCCGTCGCCCGACCGGCCGGTAAGCGCCCGGCGAGCACGAGCGAGACCCGGATGCCGCTGATCCAGTTGCGCGACGTCGTCAAGATCTACCGCATGGACGGCGTGGTGATGCCGGCCCTGCGCGGGATCTCGATGGCCATCGAGCCCGGAGAGTTCGTGGCCATCATGGGGCCAAGCGGCTCGGGCAAGTCCACCTGCATGAACATCCTGGGCTGCCTAGACCGCCCCACGTCCGGCACCTGCCTGCTGGACGGCACCGACGTGACCACCCTGGACGACGCCGCCCTGGCGCGCATCCGCAACCGGCGCATCGGGTTCGTCTTCCAGTCGTTCAACCTGCTGCCGCGGATGTCCGCCGTCGAGAACGTGGAGCTGCCGCTGGTCTACGCCGGGGTGCCCGATCGGCGTGCCCGTGCGCTGGCGGCGCTGGACGCCGTGGGCCTGCGCCACCGCGCCGGCCGCCCGCCCGCGCAGCTCTCGGGCGGCGAGCAGCAGCGTGTCGCCATCGCCCGGGCGCTGGTCGTCCGGCCGTCGCTGGTCCTGGCCGACGAGCCCACGGGCAATCTCGACTCGGCCACCGCCGGCGAGATCATGGCATTGCTCCGCGGTCTCGTGACCGAGGGGATGACGGTCGTGCTGGTTACGCACGAGGCTGACATCGCGGCGTGGGCGGGCCGGCTGGTGCAGTTCCGCGACGGTCGCATCGTGCGCGACGCGCCGGCGCGGGAGGTGCTGGGCGTGCGGGGCGCCGCGCCGGCCGAGGATGGCATGACGCGGCGGGACGGTCCATGACGCTCCGGGACGCAGTGCGCGTCGCGCTGCGCGCGCTGGCGGTGACCCCGCTGCGGTCGCTGCTAACGATGCTGGGCGTGATCATCGGCGTCGGCGCCGTCGTGGCCATGGTGGCCATCGGTCAGGGGGCGCGCCAAAACGTCGAGCAACAGGTCCAGGCGCTGGGCAGCAACCTCCTGACCGTGTTCGCCGGCACGCAGCGCCTGGGCGGCGTCGCCCGCGAGGTGCCGGTGCAGACGCTGACGGTGGAGGACGCCGAGGCGATCCTGCGCCAGGTGCCCGGCGTGGTGGGCGTGAGCCCCGAGTACGCGGCGCGCGCGCAGGTCACCGCCGGCGCCGCCAACACCAACACCACCGTCACCGGGGTCACCCCGGCGTTCCAGACCGTGCGCACCTTCCAGGTGGCCCGGGGCGCGTTTATCACCGAGGAGGACCTGCGCGCGCGCGCCAAGGTCGCCGTGTTGGGGCAGACCGTGGCGGGAGGGCTCTTCGGTGACGAAGACCCGCTGGGCCGGCGCATCAAGATCCGCGGGGTCACGTTCACGGTGATCGGCGTCATGGAGGCCAAGGGCGCCTCGGCGTTCGCGGACCGGGACGACGTGGTGTTCGTCCCGCTGACGACCGCCCAGCGCCGGCTCTTCGGCGTGACCCACGTGCGCGCGATCCACGTGCAGATGGCCTCGCCGGAGGTAATGGACGACGGCCGGGCCGCCCTCCTCGCCCTGCTGCGGGCGCGGCACCGGCTGGCGCCCGGCGCGGAGGACGACTTCACGATCCGCAGCCAGGCCGACCTCCTGCAGACGCTCGGTGGCGTTTCGCAGACCATGACGATGCTGCTGGGGAGCATCGCCGCCGTCTCCCTGGTGGTGGGCGGCATCGGCATCATGAACATCATGCTGGTGTCGGTGAGCGAGCGCATGCGCGAGATCGGCATCCGCAAGGCGGTGGGCGCGCGGCGCCGCGACATCCTCCTCCAGTTCCTGGTGGAGTCGGTGGCGTTGTCGGTCACGGGTGGGATCATCGGGCTCGCTGCGGGCGGGCTCGGGTCGGTGCTGATCAGTCGTCTGGCCGGCTGGCCCACGCTGCTCTCGGCGCCGGCGATGCTGCTGGCGTGTGCATTCGCCGCGGCGGTCGGGATCGGGTTCGGCCTCTACCCCGCGCAGCGCGCTGCGGCCATGGACCCGATCGTCGCGCTGCGCCACGAGTGAGGAGCATGGGTCTGCCGCGGGCGTTCGAACGCATGAGTCGGCACGTGAGCGGCGAACCAGGGAGCCCCAGGTCCACGCCGAGGTCGAGGAGGGATCGATGCGCACCGTCCTGCTTGGCGTCGTGCTGTGCACGCTGTCGCTGTGGGCACCGCCGGCGGCCGCCCAGGCCCCGGCGGCGCTGGGCCTGGCCGACGTGGTGGCGCTCGCCGAGCAGCGCAACCCTGCCATCGCCGCGGCGCGGCAGGCCGTGAGCGCGGCCGAGGCGCGGGTCGCCCTGGCGCGGGCGGGCCGCGGCCCGACGGTCACGGCGTCCACGACGCCTGCGATCTCCAGCGGCACCAGCGCGGCCCCCGAGGGCTTCAGCGCATCCGCCGCGGTGAGCGCCACCTACGTCCTCTACGACAGCGGGCAGATCGCCCACGCGGTGCGGCAGGCCCAGGCCACCCTCAAGGCAGCCCGGCTGGCGCTCGAGGCCACGCGGCAGGACGTGGCCCTGAGCGTCGCCCAGGCCTACGTGGGTGTGTTGCGGGCCGAGCGCGCGGTCCGGGTGCGCGAGCAGGTGGTGGTGCAGAACCGCGAGCTGCTCCGGCTGGCCGAGGGCCAGTTCCGCGCGGGCGTCGTGGCCCGGGCCGATGTGGTGCGAGCGCAGGCGAACCTGGCGGCGGCCGAGGGCGAGCTGATTGCCGCGCGCAACGCCGTCGACCAGGCGAAGGCCGGCCTGAACGCCGCCATCGGCCAGCCGGCCGTCGTACCCCTGGCCGTGGCGCCGCCGCCCCCGACCCCGCGCCTGACCCTTGCTCAGGCCGCGCTCGCGCCGCTGGCCGACGAGCGGCCCGAGGTGCGTCGGGCGCTGGCCGAGGTCGAGGCCGCCGAGGCGGGCGTGGCCCTGGCCCGGGCCGCGAGCGGCTGGCGCGTCACGCTGGACGGCCGCGCCGCGCAGAACCTCACGCCCTCGTCGTCAACCACGTGGTCGGTGAGCGGCAGCGTGAGCGTGCCGCTGTCGGATGCCGGCCGCACCGCCGCGGCCGTCGCCGAGGCACAGGCCACCCTGGCCGCTGCGCGCGCCCGCGTCGAGACCGCGCGCCTGGCGGCCCAGCAGCAGAGTCTGCAGGCGTTCCTGAACCTGCTGAGCGCGCGGGCGCGCATCGAGAGCGCCCGGGCCGGCCTGGTCTTCGCGCAGGAGTCGCTGCGGCTGGCGCAGGGGCGCTACGCCGCCGGGGCTGGCACGCTGCTGGAGGTGACGGACGCGCAGACCGCGCTGGTGCAGGCAGAGCAGGCGCTGGCCGGTGCCGAGTTCGACGAGCTGGCGGCCGCGCTGAGCCTGCGCCACGCGCTGGGGCGCTCGGTGGTCACCGGCGAAATCTGATCGAGCCCCGGCGCGCCGCCGGGGCCGCATTCACACCGCCAGGTGTCGGGCGATGAGCTCCTGGTCCTCCCAGATCGCGGCCATCGGGCCCTGGGCGACGATGGTGCCCTTCTCCATCACGTAGGCGCGATCGGCCACCTGGCGACAGAACCGCAGGTTCTGGTCGGCCAGCAAGATGGACACGCCCGTCTTGCGGATCTCCCGGAGGATCTCCGCCAGGCGCCGCACGACCAGCGGCGCCAGTCCTTCGGCGGGATCGTCCAGCAGGATCAGGTCAGGGTCGCGGATGAGCGCGCGGCCGATCGCGAGCATCTTCTGCTCGCCGCCGCTCAGGTGGTCACCCCGGCTGGCCCGCAGCCCGTGCAGGGTGGGGAAGAGGTCGTAGACTCGCTCCAGGGTCCAGCGGCCCCGGCCGCCGGACGCCAGGCGTGCGGCCAGGCGCAGGTGCTCCTCCACCGTGAGGTCCGGGAAGATCCGCCGGTCGTCGGGCACATAGCCGACCCCCAGCCGCGCGATCTCGTACGGCGCCAGCCCGGCGATCGCGCGACCGCGCAGGTGCACCTCGCCGGCCCGCGGCCGCACCAGCCCCATCAGCCCGCGGATCGTCGTGGTCTTCCCGGCGCCGTTGCGGCCCACCAGGCTGGCGATCTCGCCCTCGCCCACGTGGAACGAGATCCCGTGAACGACGACGCTGGCGCCGTAGCCGACCACCAGCCCCTCGACCTGCAGGATCACGGGGCCTCCTCGCCCAGGTAGACCTCGCGCACTTGCGGGTTGGCGCGGATCGCCTCGGGCGGCCCGTCGGCCAGGACCCGACCCCGGTTCATGACGATGATGCGCGCCGCCAGCGCGAAGACCACGTCCATGTCGTGCTCGACGACGACGAAGGTCGTGCGGCGTTCCCTGGCCAGCCGACGCACCAGGTCCAGCACCATGGCGCGTTCGGGCGGCGTCATGCCCGAGGAGGGCTCGTCGAGGAAGCAGAGGACCGGGCGCGGGGCCACCGCGATGGCCAGCTCGAGCCGCCGCTGGTCGCCGTGGGCGAGCGTGGCGGCCTCCCGGTGGGCCTCGGAGAGGAGCCCGACCTCCTGCAGCAGGGCCTCGGCCTCGTCCAGCGCGTCGCGGTCGGCGTCCAGGCGCCCCAGGGGAGACAGCGCGGGCCGGCGCCGCGCCAGCACCGGGAGCAGGACGTTCTCCCGCACCGTCAGGCGCGGGAAGACGTTCATCACCTGAAACGAGCGCGTCAGGCCGAGCCGGACGCGGGCGTGGACCGGGAGGTGCGTGATCTCCTGCCCCTGGAAGAACACGCGGCCCCCGTCAGGCGCCAGGGCCCCGCTCAGCAGGTTGATGAGCGTGGTCTTGCCCGCGCCGTTGGGCCCGATGATGGCGGCGAGCACGCCGTCCTGCAGCGTCAGGTCCACGCGGTCCACGGCCGCCAGCGCGCCGAAGGTCTTCCGCACGGCCTCGGCCCGCAGCAGGTCGGGCGTCGCGCCGGGGGGCGGCAGGTCCGTCATCGCGGTGGCGCCTGCGTGCGCCGCGCGACGATGCTGGCCACGCCGCCGCGGAAGCCCATGACGAGCACGATGACGGTGGTGCCCAGGACGATCGACCAGTGCACCGTGAACCGCACGATGACGTCCTTGAGGATGACGAGGAGCGCCGCGCCGACGACCGGGCCGGCGAACGTGTGAATCCCGCCCAGCAGGGTGGCCAGGATCGGCTCGGCCGAGGTGCTCCAGTGGGCGACCGGCGGGGTGACGGTGTTCTCCAGGGGCGGGAGCAGCGCGCCCGCCAGCCCGGCATAGAACCCCGCGATCACGAAGGCCGCCAAGCGGTAGGCCGTCACTGCGACTCCGGCGAAGGCGGCGCGAGACTCGCTGTCGCGGATCGCGCGCAGCGCCAGGCCCAGCGGCGACCGCACCAGCCGGTACAGGCCGTAGGTGGCCGCCGCCGCCACGATCAGGACCACGTAGTAGTAGCGGTCGATCGTGGAGACGTCGAAGACCACCAGCCCGGGCAGGCCGACCGGCGCCCGCGGAATGCCCACCAGGCCGTCGTCGCCACCGGTCACCGCGCGCCACTTCCAGACGATGGAGAAGATCATCATGCCGAACGCCAGGGTGAGCATCGAGAAGTAGATCCGCGTGTGGCGCACGGAGAGCAGCCCGAGTGCGGCGGCGGCTAGCGCGGCCATCACCGCGCCGCCCACGATGCCCAGGGGCAGCGAGGGGATCTGGAGTAGGGTCTTCGCGCATGCATAGGCGCCTATGGCGAAGAACCCGGCCTGGCCGAACGAGAGCAGGCCGGTGTAGCCGAAGAGCAGGTTGAATCCCAGGGCGAAGAGCGCCAGGATGGCGATCTGGATCACCAGGTAGAGCACGTACGTGCGCGTCACGAGCGGCAGCGCGGCCAGCACCACCAGTACCGCCGCCGCGCCCATGCCCGCCACCCGCCTGCGGGCCGGCGCGCGAGCGGCCGCACCGGCGGCGCCCACGGCGGACGGCGGCGGGGCGGGTAGGGGCATCACGACCGGGCGAACAGCCCCTGGGGCCGCACCAGCAGCACCGCCGCCATGATCACGAAGACGAAGAACAGCTCGAAGACGGGAAACAGCAACGTCCCGTAGGCGGACAACACCCCGATCAGCAGGGAGCCGACGAAGGCGCCGGCCAGGTTCCCCAGGCCGCCGATGACCGTGATGACGAACGCCTCCACGATCATGGCCACTCCGATGCCCGGCGACGCCGGCCGTACTGGCACGCCCAGCGCGCCGCCCAGCGCGGCCAGCGCGGCCCCCAGCATGAAGACCCCCGCGTAGACGCGCGGGGTCTCGATGCCGATCGCCGCCGCCATCTCCCGGTCGGCGGCGGTCGCCCGCACCATGCGGCCCCACCAGGTCCGCTCGAACACCAGCCACAGCCCCACGGCCACCAGCACGCCAATCGCCATGATGAAGACGTTGTAGACGGGGAAGGGCCGACCGAACGCGGGGAAGGTCGCGTCGAGGAACCGCGGGATGGACGGGATCTTGAAGACGCCGCCCCAAATGAGCTTGACGGCATCGTCCAGGACCAGCACGAAGCCGAACGTCAGCAGCAGCTGGTAGGCGTGGTCCAGGTCGTACAGGTGGCGCAGGAAGCCGCGCTCCATGACCAGCCCCAGCGCGGCGACCACGGCCAGGCTCAGCGCCACCGCCGCGACGAACGGCAGGCCCCACAGTCCGTAGGCGGTATAGGCGACGTAGGCGCCGAGCATGAAGAGGCTGCCGTGCGCGAAGTTCAGGACGCCCAGGACGCCGAAGATGATCGTCAGGCCGGCGGAGATCAGCCAGAGGTACATCGCCTGGGACAGCCCGATCAGTCCCTGGTAGGCCAGGTCGCTCATCTCACGGCCCGCGGGCGCGCATGCGTCGCGCCCGGCCCGCCGCTACTTCGTCAGGTCCAGCCCCGTAAACGGCGGCCACCGGTAGTAGTCCTTCGGGTCGAACACCTTCAGCTCGCTGACGATCGGGATCGCATAGCGCGGATCGGCCACCACGCGCCCCGCCGGCACCGCGTAGACGAACTGGTGGTCCTCGGCGCGGTACGTGCGCAGCCCCGCCGGCGTCTCGATCTGCATGCCCTTGAGGCCCTCCAGCACCCGGTCGGTCTGGATGCTGCGCGCCTTCTCCACGGCGGCCTTGGTGATGTGGATCGCCGAGTAGGTCACCTCGGCCGAGTAGTTGGGCATGCGGTTGAAGCGCCGCGCGAACCGGCTGACGAAGGCCCGGTTCATCTCGGTGTTGGGCCAGTTGTGGAGGTAACGGGCCGTGGCGTAGAGCTTGCCGCGGAAGCGGTTCTCCTTGACCTCCTCGCGGATCCCCTCGAGCACGTCGACCGAGCCGCCCATGGCCTGGAACCAGACCTGGATCCGGTCGAAGACGCCCTGCAGCAGCGCCTGGCGCAGCAGCGTCACGGCCTCGCCCGCCCACGGGGTCGCGATGATCGCGTCGGGGTTGCGCGCCATCACCGCCGAGATGTGCGCCGAGAAGTCCAAGGTCAAGAACGGCGCCCAGGCCGCCCCTACGAACTCGACGTCGGGGCGGAAGCGCCGCATCTGGTCCCGGAACAGCGCCCAGGTGGCGTAGCCGTACTCGTAGTCGGCGCCGATGGTGGCCCAGCGCCGGATCTCCCGCCGGTCCCGGAAGAGGTGCGCGGCAACGGCGTCCTGGTAGACCGGCACGCTCACCCGGACGATCTGCTTGATGCCGCGCTGCGCCACCAGCTCCTCGGTCAGCCGGTGGGTCGCGGCGTGGGTGAAGAACTGGATGCGGTCCAGTTCCTGCAGCACCGGCCCCAGCGCCATGGCCACGCCGCTGCTGTCGGTGCCGTAGAGGAAGTGGGCGCCGTACTCGGTGACCAGGAACCGCGCGTTCCGCACGCCGGTCGCCGGCCGGTTCTCGTCGTCCATGAAGCGCATCTCGAGCCGGCAGCCCAGGATGCCGCCGGCGGCGTTGATCTCCTCGATGGCCAGCGTCGCGCCCATTTCGATCTGCCGGCCGTAGTCGGCGTGGGGCCCCGAGGCCACGCCCTGGATGCCCAGCTTGAGGGCCGGGAGGTCAAGCTGACAGGCTGCGAGTGCCGCGCGGGTCCGGGGGGGGACCAACAGCACTGCAGCCACCACCATGCACAGCACCAGCAGCAGGCCCCTTCTCATCCGCCACTCCCCCTCCTATACAGCTACAGCTGGCGCCGCAGTGCTGGTCGGCCACACGGCGGCACCGGCCAGGATGCGATCTGCGCAGCGCACACCTCACCATGTGCCGACGGCAGGGGATTCTCTGGTCCCCGGGCTCCTCTCCTGCCGGTTCGGTCGTAGGCAGGCCCGGGGTTCGGCTTGACACGGTGGGACAGGCTAGTGTAAATGTCTAACGAACGATAGGTAGAAGTTGGCTACCGGTCGTTCGTTGGGGGACATCAGTCCGTGGAGTTCAGGGTGGCCGTTCCCGTGAAGGAACCCCGGGGTGACACGCGGCAGCGGCTGCTCACTGTGGCCGCGCACCTGTTTCGCACCAAGGGGTACGCAGCGACCAGTACCCGCGAGATCGCCCGGCACCTGCGGATACAGACGGCTTCGCTCTACCACTATATTCGCAGCAAGGACCAGCTGCTGTTTGAGATTGCGCGGCAGGGGCTCGAGGAACTGGAGGCAGAGGTCCGCCCCATCGTCTTCTCCGCGCTGCCACCCCTGGAGAAACTGCGCCGGTTCATCGAGACTCACGTGACGATCATCCTGCGCTACCGCGACAAGCACGCGGTCATGCTGGCGGAACTCAACGCCCTCCCGGCTAGGTCCCGGCGGGCGGTCGTCGCACTGCGGGACCGGTACGAAGGCCTGGTCGCGCGGGTGCTGGAAGAGGGGCAGGCGGCCGGGGTGGTCCGCGCCGACCTCCCGGTGCGGTATCTGCGACTGGCCCTTCTGAATCTCCTCAACTGGTCCATCTTCTGGTTTCGGCCGGACGGCCCGCTGGCCCCTGACGAGGTGGGCCGTATGCTGTCCAGCGTGTTCATCGACGGTGTGGCCGTCGGTGCCTCTCGGCCGGGAGGAGGAGGAGGACTGCGGGGAAGGGCTGCCCGGGGCAGTGACGGGACGCCTGCCCCGGGCGGGTGAGCCAACACAGTCACACTGCCGGCCAGGCCGGCTGTGACCGGTGCACACGGAGGCGGGAGGTGGACACAAGTGGTTGAGCTAAAACCGCACACGTCGAGTATCGAGTTCGAGTGGCCAATGGTGGCGTTGCCCGTGCGCCAGTACGCCACGTCCACGATGAACTGGGGCAGCTACACCGTGGACCTGACGCGGATGCGGACGCACCGGTTGCGCCGTATCAAAGAGCAGCTCCAGCGGGCTGAGATCGGTGCCATTCTGACCATCAACGAGTGGAACATCCAGTACCTGACCGCTACCACGGTGCCGTACTGGACGACGCCTGGCTCCGGCCTGCGGTACGCCCTGTATTGCACCACGCTGAACGAAGCCATCATGTACGAGCAAGGGGATATCGGCTATCATACCCGGACATCCTGTCCCTGGTTGCACAAGGTCAAGGTGGCTATGACCGGCGCCGGGTGGATCGGGCGCACCATGGGTCCCAATTACTTCCGGGTCCAGACCGACAAGTTGGTGCAGCAGGTGATGCTCGATATGCGGGATGCGGGGCTGCACCCGCAACGGGACGTGCTGGCGCTGGACACCTACGACCCGGTGCTGATCGAGGCGTTCCAACGGGCGGGCGTCAAGGTTAACCCTGAAGGCGGCCAGCTGATGCTGGAGGCGCGCAAGATCAAGAACCAGGACGAAGTGGAGTGCATCCGCGTCGCGTGCGCTATCGGCGACGCCATGTTCGAGGCCTTGCGGGATAATCTGCGGCCCGGGGTGCGGGAGAGTGAGCTGGTGGGGGTCATGCACAAACGGTGCTATGAGCTGGGCGGGCGCATCTACTCCGGTGTGTTCGTCACCTCGGGACCGGTAGCGTGGCCGAATCCGCGCGACGAGAGCGATCGCATCATCCAGCCCGGCGATGTGGTCTATTCCGACGTCTACAACACGTCGTTCATGGGCTACAAGATCTGCTACTACCGCACGTTCAGCTGTGGGAGGGCGTCGCGGGAGGCCCGGGACGACTACGCCACCGCGCTGGAGTGGTTGTACAAAGCCATCGACAGGATCAAGCCCGGCGTGACCACCCGGGAGCTGGCGGAACAGTGGCCGCCGGGCCCCGAGGTGTGGAAGGACATCCATGTCTACTACGAAGACCAGACAGCGGGGAACAACTGGGGCCACGGCATCGGCCTGACGCTCTACGAGCCGCCGATCATCTGGCGGGAGGCGTCCCTGAACGATCCGGTCCCCATCGAGGAAGGCATGGTGTTCGCCGTCGAGACACAGCACGGGCGGCCAGGGAAACACGGGGTACGCATCGAGGAGATGGTGCGCGTGACCAGCACCGGTGCGGAAGTCCTGAGCCGGTGGCCGGTGCAGGAGGTCATGGAGGTGGCGGTGTAAACGTTGGTGCGCCGGGGCCGGAGGCTGTGGGCTTCGGGCAGGCGCGGTGGCGGGATGAAGCCGGCGGCGTTCGAGTATCTTCAGCCAACCACGCGGGCAGAAGTGCTGGAGGTCCTCCACCAGTTCTCGGCATCTGCCAAGGTGCTGGCGGGCGGGCAGAGTCTGGTTCCGCTGATGAACCTGCGGCTCGCACGGCCTGCCGTCGTGGTGGACATCAACCGGATCGGCGACTTGGCGTACCTGAGGCGCGAGGACGGCGCGCTCGTTCTCGGGGCGCTGGTTCGCCACCGGCAGCTTGAGCGTGATCCGGCGGTGGGTAGTGCGTGCCCCATCCTGCAGGAAGCCGCGCGGCACATCGGGTACCCGGCGGTCCGCAACCGCGGTACTGTGGGCGGGAGTGTGGCCCATGCCGACCCGGCTGCGGAGCTCCCGTGTGTCCTGCTGGCCGCCGGCGCGACCGTGGTGGTGGAGTCGCGCAGCGGTCGACGGGCGATTCCCATCGATCGGTTCTTCGTCGGGCCTTACACCACCCAGTTGCGGGCCGACGAACTCCTGGTGGAAGTGCGGGTCCCGGCCGTGGAGCCGGACGACGCCTGGGGCTTCGCCGAGTTCGCGCGCCACGACGGGGGATTTGCCCTGGCGCTGGCGGCGTGTGTGATGCGGCGCGACCCGGAGGGGCGGGTGGAGACGGCGCGGGTGGCCGTGGGCGGCGTGACCGCGACGCCCGAACGCTTGGTGGGCGCCGAAGAGACCCTGCGGGGGCAGCGACTCACGGACGGTACGATCGATCGCGCGGCGGAGCACGCAGCGGCGCTGGCGGCCCATGACGACATTCACGCCACGGCCACCTACCGCCGGCGCTTGGCCCGGTGGCTGGTCCGGGAGGTGCTCCGCCGCGCGGCGGGGTCCCGGGCCGCATGAGCACCGTATCCATCGCCTTCCGCGTGAACGGCATCGACCACCGCCTGTCCATAGAGCCCAGGCGGCTGCTGGCGGACGTGCTGCGGCACGATCTGGGGCTCACCGGAACCCACGTGGGGTGCGAACAGGGCGTGTGCGGAGCCTGTACCGTGCTGCTGGATGGAGAGCTGGTACGCGCCTGCCTGCTGTTCGCCGTCCAGGCTGATGGGTGCGAGGTGACCACCATCGAAGGCCTGAGCACGGCGGGCGCGCTGCATCCGATCCAGCAGGCGTTTATCGAAGAGTTCGGGTTCCAGTGCGGATTCTGCACCCCCGGCATGATCCTGGCCGCCTACCGACTGCTCCGGGAGGTGGCGCGGCCCACGCCGGACGAGATCCGGCGTGGACTGTCTGGGCACCTCTGCCGCTGCACGGGGTACGCAGACATCGTCCAATCGGTCCAGCGGGCATCGGCGCTGGTGCAGGCAGCGAGCGAAGGAGCCCACCGTGGGCGGTGACGACCGCACGGGATCGTACGTGGGTCACCGGATCGCCCGGTGGAGTGACCGCCGCTTCGTGGAGGGCCGCGCGCGATATCTCGACGACCTGTCGATGCCGGGACAGGCGGAGGTGGCGTTCGTGCGGAGCCTTTACGGCCACGCCCGGCTGCGGCGCGTCGACGTCAGCGCGGCGCGCCGGCACCCCGACGCCCTCGGCGTGTACTGCTGGGAGGACCTGCAGGCGCTG
Organism: Candidatus Fervidifonticultor secundus; assembly: GCA_031459385.1. Taxonomy (GTDB): domain Bacteria; phylum Sysuimicrobiota; class Sysuimicrobiia; order Sysuimicrobiales; family Humicultoraceae; genus Fervidifonticultor; species Fervidifonticultor secundus. The sequence goes on from JAVKIP010000030.1 coordinate 14,860, forward strand.
CTCACCCCGTTCTGGACCATGCCGCGGGGGCCGATTCGCCGGGCCGCGGTGACGCCGCTGGCCAGCGACAAGGTCCGGTGGGTGGGGGAGCCGGTGGCGGTGGTTGTGGCGCAGGACCGGTACCGGGCCGAGGACGTGGCTGAGCTGGTGGAGGTGGACTACGAGCCCCTGCCTGCGGTGGTCGACACCCTGGCAGCGATGCAGCCCGACAGCCCTCGGCTGTACGACCAGTGGCCTGACAATGTGGTGCTGCACCAGACCTTTCAGGCGGGCGATCCGGATGCGCTGCTGGGGCAGGCGCCGGTGGTGGTGCGCAAGCGGTTCCGGAGCAACCGGCACACCGCCGTGCCCCTGGAGGGGCGCGGGATCCTGGCTGCCTGGGATCCCCTCGAGGAGACCCTGACAGTCTGGATCGGGCATCAGGACGTCCACCTGGTCCGGGCGGTGCTGGCAGACGTGCTCCAGGTCCCCCTGGGGCGGATCCGCGTCGTCAGTCCGGACGTGGGTGGCGCGTTCGGCATCAAGCTGCCGGTCTATCCCGAAGAAATGGTGGTTTGCGCCCTGAGCCGCCTGCTCCGCCGGCCTGTGAAGTGGGTGCAGGATCGACGGGAGAGCCTGCTGGGGGACACCCACGCGCGGGAGGCGGTGGTCGACGTCGAGGCGGCCTTCAGCCGCGAGGGGCGGCTCCAGGCGGTGCGCGCGCACATCGTGAGCGACGCTGGCGCCTACGCGGTGGCGGGGCGCGGCCCCACCATCGAGGGCACCATGCTGGCGCGGGAGCTTCCCGGGCCGTACGAGCTGCAGCACTACGCGTACACGCTGGACGTGGTCATGACCAACAAGGCGCCGGTGGCCGTGTACCGCGGCGTCGCCATTCCGGTGAGTACCTTTGTCATGGAACGTGTGATGGACTTCGCAGCCGACGCCCTGGGGCTGGACCCCGTGGATATCCGGCGGCGTAACCTGATCCGGACGTTCCCCTATACCACCGTCACCGGCCACATCTACGACGACGGGCAGTACCTGGCATCGCTGGAGCAGGCCGTGGCACTCAGCGACTACCACCGGTGGCGCCAGGAGCAGGCCGAACTCCGGGCACAGGGGCGGTACATCGGCATCGGTGTGTGCTGTCTTGTGGATGCTACGGCCCGAGGAGGCGGGTTTTACGGCCGGCTGGGTCTGAAAGCGGCTACCCAGGAGGGCTGCATCCTCCGCATCGACCCCACCGGCGGGATCACCGCCGCGTTCGGGACCACCACCCAGGGGCAGGGGTTGCACACGGCCCTGGCGCAGGTCGTGGCCACGGCGCTCGGCGTGCCCCTGGATCGGGTAGACGTGGTCATGGGAGATACGGCCACCACGCCCTACGGCGGCGGGGCATGGGCCAGTCGCGGTGCCGTCGCCGGTGGGACCGTGGCCCTGCTGGCCGCGCGGAGCCTACGCGAGAAGGTGCAGCGGATCGCCGCACACCTCCTGGAGGCCCGCCCCGAGGACGTCGAGCTGGCAGACGGGAGGGTCTACGTCCGCGGGGCGCCCGGGCGCTCGCTGACCCTGGCGGAGGTGGCGCATACGGCCTACTTCGTGGCTGCCGACCTTCCACCGGGCACGGAGCCGGGGCTGGAGGTCATGGTCCACTGGGAGCCGGAGATTCCGGCCACATTTGCCCACGCGACGCAAGTCATGGTGGTGGAGGTTCACCCCGCCACCGGCGCCGTCACCATCCTGCGGTACTTGGTGGTGGAAGACTGCGGACGCATCATCAACCCGGGTCTCGTGGACGGCCAGCTCCGCGGCGGGATCGTCCAGGGGCTCGGAGGGGCGATGTACGAAGAGATCGTATACGATGCCCACGCGCAGCCCCTGACGACCACACTCATGGACTACGTGCTGCCTGGCATCTGGGAAGCCCCCGAGGTGGAGATCCACCACCTAGAGACGCCGTCGACCCGCAACCCCGGAGGCTTTCGTGGGATGGCCGAGTCGGGGACGGCAGGGGTCCCTGCCGTGCTGGCCGGCGCGGTAGCCGACGCCCTGAAGCCCTGGGGGGTGGAGATTACCGAGCTCCCCCTGAGCCCGGCCCGGCTGGGGGATGGACTGGGAGACCGTGCGCGCTGAACGTGCAGCGTACACAAACAGCCACAGCACAGGGGGTGGTGGGAATGGGTGGGATGACGCGGCGGAAGTTCCTGGCGAGCGCGGCGGCGGGTGGCGCCGCCCTGGTGGTTCCCGACGTCCTGCGGGCCGCGGTGTACGCTGCCCCGCGGGAGCCGATCCGCGTCGGGTTCCCGGCACCCCTGACGGGGGCATTCGCCGACGAGGCCAACTACATGGTGCAGGGCGCGACCCTGGCCGTGGAGGAGTTCAACCGCGCAGGCGGCGTCCTCGGGCGCCCCGTGGAGCTGCTGGTGCGGGACGACCGGTTGAGCCCAGACGAAGGTGCCCGCCGCACGCTGGAGCTCATTGAGCGCGAGCGTGTGCACTTCCTCGCCGGCGTCCTGTCGGCGGCAGTGCAGCTGGCAGTCAACGAGCAGGCCAAGCGGCACCGGAAGATCTTCGTCTCCACCAGCCAGTCGGACAAGATCGTGATGCCGCCTGACTTCGGCCCGTGGACGTTCCACGAGGCGCTGACCCCGACCATGACGTCCACGGCCCTGGCCCAGTACGTCCTGCGAGAAGGGCGCGGCCGGCGGGTCTACATTCTCTATGCCGACTACGCGTACGGGCAGGAGCACACGGCGGCGTGGCGGCGGGTCGTATCCGCGACGGGCGCGGCGCTGGCCGGCGTCGACCCCCATCCCCTGGGCACCACGGACTACTCCGCCTACTTCCCCAAGATCGTGGCAGCGCGGGCGGACCTGCTGGTGCTGAACAACTTCGGGCGGGACATCGTGAACTCGGCCAAGCAGGCCGTGGAGCTGGGGCTCAAGCGGCGGATGCAGCTGGCCGTGCCCATCATTCCCACCTCGGCCGCCTTGGAAGCCGGACCGGAGGTGCTGGAAGACGTGCTGTGCGCGTCCAGTTTCTGGTGGGAGGTCCAGGACCGGATCCCCAAGGCCAAGGAGTTCAATACCAAGTTCAGCCAGCGGTTCAACCGGGTACCGTCCGACTACGCCGCCTACGGCTACAGCGGCGTGCGCGAGCTGCTGGAAGCCGCCGAGCGCGCGCGGAGCACGGAGAGTGACGCGGTGGCCAAGGCTTTGGAGGGACGGCGCTACGCGCACTACAAGGACGGGCAGTACTGGCGCCAGTGCGACCACCAGTCGATCCAGTCCATCTTCCTGCTGAAGGGGCGCGGCGTCCCCAGGGGGTCGTACGGGCTGTTTGACGTGGTGGCGACGGTGGACGGGGAGCGCGTGACCCCCAGCTGCGAAGCGCTCGGTCACCGCTGACCTCGTGCCGTGGTCGTGAACCTCGTGCTGCGGTCATGAGTGTCGAAGGGCTGCTGCTCCAGCTCATGACCGGCATCGTCGTGGGCGCCATTTGGGTCATCGTCGCCCTGGGCCTATCACTGATCTTCGGGATCCTGCGCATCGTTAACTTCGCCCACGGCGCCTTCTACATGCTGGGGGCCTACCTGGCCGCCTTGGCGGTGGGCTGGACGGGCAGTTTCTGGATGGCCCTCCTCCTGGCGCCGGCAGCCATGGCGGCCTTCGGCCTGGTGGCGCAGTCCGGGCTGATCCGTCCCCTGTACCAGCGGGGGCTCGTCTACAGCGTGCTGATCACGTACGCCGTCTCCCTGGTGATCATCGAAGGCGTGAAGATGCTGTGGGGGACGGTAGGGCCACAGTACCGCATCCCGCGGGAGCTGGCCGGAATGGTCACGCTGGGGTTTGTCGTTTTCCCCAAATATCGGCTGTTCGTGCTGGCGGCGACGGGACTGACGGTGCTGGGGCTGTGGTGGCTACTGCACCGCACCTCCACCGGGCTGTTCATCCGTGCGGCGAGCCAGGATCCGCTGATGACGCAGGCGCTGGGGGTCGACATCTCCCGGGTCCTGGCCGTGGCTTTTGCCCTGGGCGTGGCCCTGGCAGGCCTCGGGGGAGCTCTAGCAGGCCCTCTCCGGGGGGTCTTTCCGGAGATGGGGCTGGACATCTTGGTCGAGTCGTTCGTGGTAGTGGTCATCGGCGGCATGGGGAGCCTGACCGGTGCCGCAGTGGCCGGGTTACTGGTGGGGATCGTCCAGAGTTTTACGTTCCTGTGGGCTCCGTTGTTTGCCCATGTGGTGCTGTTCCTGTTGATGATCGCCACCCTGTTGGTGCGGCCGCACGGCCTCCTGGGGACGGAGTGACCGATGCGCGCAGAGCTGGAGGCACGGTGGGATCTGAGCGTCCGGCGGAAGTGGCGCCAGGGAGCCCTGGCCACTGTGACGCTGCTGGCCCTGCTCCTGGCCCTGCCCCTGGCGTTGCCGTACGAAGCCCTGGCCACGCAGGTGCTGGTCTACGCCCTTTTCAGCCTGGGCTACAACCTGCTGTTCGGCTACACGGGGCTGTTGTCGTTTGGGCATGCTGCCTTTTTCGGACTAGGAAGCTACAGCGCGGCGCTACTGGCGCGGCACGTCACGGCCAACGTCGCCCTGACCCTGCCGGCGGCTGTGCTCGTGGCCGCCGCCATGGGTGCCGTCATCGGGTTCTTCTGCCTGCGCCGCCGGGGCGACTACTTCTCGCTGATGACGCTGGCGTTCGGGCAGTTGCTGTACTTCGTCGCCCACCAGTGGCGCACGGTTACCGGCGGCGACGACGGCCTGCGGGGTATTCCGCTGCCCTCGGTGGCCATCGGCGGGTGGGCGGTCGACCTTACGACCTCCGTGGCCACCTACGCCTTGGTGGCCGTCCTGACGTTCGCCGCCTTCCTGGCGTTCCGGCGGCTGCTGGCGTCCCCCTTCGGTACCGCCCTGCAAGCCATTCGCGAGAACGAGCTGCGGGCGGAAGCCGTGGGCTACGACACGTTCCGCCTGAAGCTGTGGGCATTCGTGCTCTCGGCTGGCATGAGCGGCGCTGCCGGCGCCCTGAACGTCTACCTCTTGAAGTTCGTCGGCCTCAACAGTTTGCACTGGATCACCTCAGGCTACGTGGTGCTCATCACCATCCTCGGCGGTACAGGAACTCTCTACGGCCCCCTGGTGGGCGCGCTGGCCTTCGTCGGGCTGCAGGACGCCCTCAGTGGCGTCCCCGCCATCATGGATCGGTGGCCGTTCTTCGTCGGCCTGTTGTTCATTCTGTGCGTGTGGACCTTCCCGGAAGGCATTTGGGGAACCGCCCAGCGGGTCTACGCCCGCCTGCGCATCGCAAGCCCGGCGGGAGGCGAGCCGTGACGGAGACGCCGGTGCTGGCCGTCGAGGGCCTGAGCCGGTGGTTCGGGGCGCTGCCGGCGGTCCACGGTGTGCGTCTGGCCCTGCGGCCCGGCGAGGTGCGAGGCATCATCGGCCCCAACGGCGCCGGCAAGAGTACCCTGCTGCGGCTCATCGCGGGGGAGCTCCGCCCGACGTCAGGCCGGGTGCTGTTTCGCGGCGAGGAGATCACCGGCTGGCCTATGCACCGGGTGGCCCGTCGCGGCATCGTGAAGTCGTTCCAGATCACCCAGGTGTTCCCCAACCTCACCTGCCTGGAGAACGTCAGGATCGTGACCCAGGGGCCGGCGCGGTCGTGGAACTTCTGGCAGGACGCACGGGGCGACCGGCGTGCGCTTCACCGGGCCGAGGAACTGCTGGCGCGGGTCGGGCTGTGGGCGCAGCGCGACCTGCCCGCCTACGCGCTCTCCCACGGTGCCCAGCGCCATCTGGAGGTGGCCATGGCGCTGGCGGCGCAGCCGCAGGTGCTGCTGCTGGACGAACCCACGGCAGGCATGAGCGCCGAAGAGATCAGGAGCACCATGGAGCTGCTACGGGCCATCGGGCAGGAACGCACGCTGGTGATCGTGGAGCACAGGATGCCGGTGATCATGGGTCTGTGCGAGCGGATCACCGTGCTGCACTTCGGGCGCGTGCTCGCGGAGGGCACCCCGGCGGAGATCCAGGCCTCGGAGGAGGTGCAGGCCGTCTACCTAGGACGGCCACCATCGTGACCGGCGAGATCCTGGTGCTCGAGGACCTGCACACCTACTACGGGAAGAGCCACGTGCTTCAGGGGGTCTCCTTCGGAGTCGGCAGAGGAGAGTTCGTGGCGCTGGTGGGCCGGAACGGCGTGGGGAAATCGACGATTCTCAAAACCGTCATGGGGGTGACGCCGCCCCGGGCCGGCCGGGTCCTGCTGGAGGGGCGGGAGATCACCGGCAGGCCACCCCATGAGGTATCGCGGGCAGGCATCGCCTGGGTGCCCGAAGACCGGCGGGTGTTGCCCCACCTGACCGTGCTGGAGAACCTCCAGATCTCGCTGCACGGTGCGGGGGTGGGGCGGCACGAGGGGCAGGAGCGGTTGCAGGATGCGTTCGCGCTGTTCCCGCAGCTGCGGGAACGCCAGCACCAGAAGGGGCGGACGCTATCGGGCGGCGAGCAGCAGATGCTGGCCCTGGCCAGGGCCCTGGTGGTGCGCCCGAAGATCATGCTGGTCGACGAACCGACGCAGGGGTTGATGCCCAAGCTCGTGGCGGCCCTGGTGCAGGTGCTGTGCGAAATCCACTCGCGGGGAGTGACTGTCGTCCTGGTCGAGCAGATGGTGACAGTGGCGCTGGAGCTGGCCCGACGCATATACGTCATCGACCACGGGGTCGTCCGCCTGTCTACTACGCCTGACGGCATCCGGCAGGATCCCGGCCTGATGCAGGCGCTCTTGGGCGTGTCGTAGGAGGGACCGATGGGACTCGCAGATACGGACTATCAGGATCACGTGGTGGTCGAGCTGCTGGGGAAACGGGTGCACGTGCTGGACCTCTCGCGCGAGATCGGGCCGGGCATCCCCGTCTACCCCGGGCACATGCGCGTGGCCACGTGGTGGCACCTGACCCATGAAGACGTGAGGCGCTTGCGCCTGCCGCCCGACTCACCGTTCGGGGGGTATGGCGTGTTCGGCATTGCCATGTGCGACCACGTTTCCACCCACCTTGACGCGGTGTTCCACTTTGACGCCCGTCGGGCAGAGAAGTCCATCGACCGGGTGCCGCTAACGCAGCTCATCACCCCCGGGGTGTGGATCGACGTGAGCTGGGTGCCGCCGCGGCAGCATATCCGGCTGGCGGACGTGCAACGGGCGCTCCAGGAGGCGGGCACCCGCCTGCGGCCCGGGGTGACGTTGCTGTACCACACGGGCGCCGCGCGGTACTGGCGCGAGCCCTATCGCTTCCTCACGGAGTACCCCGGTCTCGACGAAGAAGCCAGTCGGTGGATTCTCGACCACGGCGTCGTGAACGTGTGCACCGATGCTCCTAGCACGGACAACCCTGCGGACCTCACCTATCCCAACCACAGGCTCCACGGAGAGCGCCAGGTGATCCACACGGAGATCGTGAACAACATCGACAGGATTCCGCGCCACGACGGCTTCTACGTCATGTGCCTGCCTCTTCGTTTCGTGGGCCTGTCGGGCTCTCCGGTGCGGGCGCTGGCGCTGTGGGAGGAGTAGCCGGGCGGGCGCAGTGAGGACGACACGTTGGGGGTGATGCGCATGCCGCTCATTCGGGTCACGTCTTTTCCGCAGGAGAAGGAGGCACGCGCCGAGCTGGCTCAAGCCATCACTGACGTCGTGCATCGGGTGACGAAGATCCCCCGGGAAAGCATCTGGGTCATCTTCGAGCCCGTGCCCCATGAGAACTGGTCGGTGGGAGGCGTCTTGGTATCGGAGAGACGGTAGTCGGACCGCGTGTGGGCGGGCAGCGGTTCTCCCTGGCGGATCGGACGGCCCTGGTCACCGGCGGCAGCCGTGGCCTCGGCGAGGCCATCGCCGTGGGGCTGGCCGAGGCCGGGGCGGACGTGGCGGTGGCCGCGCGCAGCCGACCGGACCTGGAGCGCGTCGCGTCCCGCATCGGTGCCTGTGGCCGCCGTGCGGCTGTGGTGGAGGCGGACGTCACCCGGGTGGAGGACGCGCGGCGGATGGTGGAAGAGACCGAGGCGGCTTTGGGCCCGCTGCACATCCTGGTGAACAACGCGGGCGTCAACATTCCGCGCCTGGCGGTGGAGGTCACGGAAGAAGAGTGGGACCGGGTGGTGGACACGAACCTGAAAGGTGTCTTCTTCTGCGCCCAGGCAGCGGGCCGGCGCATGGTCCAGCGGCGCTACGGCCGGATCGTGAACGTCGCGTCGCAGATGGGCCTGGTGGGCTTCTACTTCCGCGCGGCGTACTGCGCCAGCAAGGCGGGCGTGGTGAATCTGACCCGGGTCCTGGCGGTGGAATGGGCGCCACACGGCGTGACGGTGAACGCGGTGGCACCCACGTTTGTCGAGACGCCCATGACCCGCGAGATGCTGCAGGACCCGTGGTTTCGCGACGAGGTGTTTCGCCGGATCCCGGCAGGGCGGCTGGCTGACGCCCAGGATGTGGTCAGCGCCGTCGTCTACCTAGCGTCCGATGCGGCAACAATGGTGACAGGCCACACGCTACTGGTCGACGGCGGCTGGGTGGCATGGTAGCAGGGAAGGAGGCCGAGGTGCGGGAGTACCTCAAGCGCGCGTCGCCCCAGCCCGCAGTAGACCGGCGGGCGGTGGAGGAGACGGTGCGTGGCATTCTGGAACATGTGCGCCGCGAGGGAGATGCGGCGGTGCGGGAGTACTCGCGCCGTTACGACCGCTGGGATCCACCCCGGTTCCGGGTGATGCCCGATGAGGTGGAGCGGGCACGGCAGGCGTTGCCGCCGGCTCTCATAGACGACATCGCCTTCACCGCCCACCAGGTCCGTGAGTTCGCGCGCTGTCAACTCGACACGCTCCGCCCGCTGGAGGTAGAGATGCGACCCGGTGTGGTCCTCGGACACCGGCACATCCCCGTGGCATCGGTGGGGTGCTACGTGCCCGGAGGCCGGTACCCGCTGATCGCCTCGGCGCTGATGAGCATCGCGACGCCCAAGGTGGCAGGGGTGGAACGCGTGGTGGCGTGCGCGCCTCCCCGCGGGGAGGGAATCTACCCGGCGACGCTGGTGGCGATGGCGGTCGCGGGCGCGGATGAGATCTACTGCCTGGGCGGCGTGCAGGCGCTGGCGGCCATGGCGTACGGCACCGCGGAGATCTCGCCGGTGGACATGATCGTGGGGCCGGGCAACCAGTACGTCGTGGAGGCCAAACGGCAGCTGTTCGGCGTGGTCGGGGTGGACCTGCTGGCGGGCCCCACGGAGATCCTGGTTATCGCTGACCACACGGCCGATCCGCACGTGGTGGCGGCAGACCTCCTGGGCCAGGCGGAGCACGATCCGGCCTCCCCTGCGGTACTGGTAACCACCAGCCGGGAGCTGGGGACGCGGGTGCTGGCCGAAATCGCGCAGCTGTTGCCCACTCTGCCCACGGCCGAGGTGATCGGGATCAGCTGGCGCGACCGGGGGGAGGTCGTTGTGGTCGATTCAGACGACGAGGCAGCAGCCGTCGCCGACGAGTACGCTCCCGAGCACCTAGAGGTGCAGACCCGCAACCCCGACTGGTACCTGCAGCGGCTCCGCAACTACGGCACGCTGTTTCTCGGCGAAGAGTCGACGGTCGTTTACTCCGACAAGGCTGTCGGGACCAATCACATCTTACCCACCGGGCGGGCCGCGCGGTTCACCG
>JAVKIP010000031.1:0-23566 GCA_031459385.1 Candidatus Fervidifonticultor secundus
TCATTCTCGCCGTCGTCCTGTTCATGATCGTCGCGGCGTTTGGTCTGCGGGGCGTGCTCGACGCCGCCGTCACCAAAGTCGGCGGCTGGATCGGCGCGGTGAACCCACCCGCCCCGCCGACTCCGTAGAGGACGCTACCTGCAGGTGCACGGGGCCATCCGGGGCAGACCGGATGGCCCCGGGGCGACCACAGGCGGCACTTGGAGAGCGTCATGGCGCAGCGCGGCCAGGCCACGGTCGAGTTCGTCCTGCTCACACCGCTGCTGCTCGTGTTGTTGTTCCTGATCTTCGAGTTCGGCCGGGTGTTCGGGTCGTGGCTGATCGTGACCAATGCGGCCCGGGAAGGCGCGCGCTTCGGCATCGTGCAGGCGTTCGACACGTCGTCGGATCCCGCCATCAAGCAGCGGGTGCGGCAGACCGCGCAGTTCCTGACCATCAACGACGGCGCCTGCAGCGGCACCTACGACTCGTGCATTGAGATCGTGCGCACGACAGACGGCCTCGAGAAGCTGGTGAGCGTGACGACCAGGTACAAAGTGTACACGCTGATGCCGATCACCGGAGACATTCCGTTTCTCGGGGCGATCAACTACCCGGGGTACCTCGAGGTGGTGGGCACCTCGACGATGCGGTGGGAGTAGGAGGGCGAGTGGTCATGAGGCGCAGATGGGTTGTGCCGGTAATCTCCGCGGTGCTGGCGCTGCTGACGACCGGGGTCGTGGTGGGGTACCTGCAGTCGCTGCGCCAGCAGGTTACGGTGGTCGCGCCGGTCGAGACGGCCGCCGTCGTGTTCGCGCGGACGAACGTCGGGGAGCGCAAGCTGGTGGCGCCTGACGCGGTGGAGCTGCGCCAGGTGCCGGTAGGGGCCATCCACCCGCAGGCGGCGCGGCGCGTCGAGGACGTGGTGAACCGCGTCGCAGTCGCGCCGATCTTCGCCGACGAGCAGGTCCTGACCGCGAAGCTGGCGCCGCCGGGGGTCAACGTGGGGCTGTCGTACGTGCTGCCCCGCGACAAGCGGGCGATGACGATCGCCGTCAACGAGGTGGTCGGGGTGGCCGGGTTCGTGTTCCCGGGCGACCACGTGGATGTCGTCTCGACGGTGAGTCAGGACAACCTGAACCTGACTAAGATCGTGCTCCAGGACGTCGAGGTCCTGGCCATCGCGCAGAAGGTCGAGCAGAAGCCTGGGGAGGAACCCAAGGTCAGCACATCGGCGACGCTTGCCGTCACGCCGGACCAGGCCGAGATCCTAGCCCAGGTGGACAACAACGGCAGGGTCCGGCTGGCCCTGCGGCCGCACGGCGTGACCGACAAGGTCGAGACGTCGGGCAAGACGATCCAGGCGGCACTGGGCCGCACGGTAGCTGCGGCAGCGCCCCGGCCCGCGTCCCCGCCCGTCGTCGCCGTCCGCACAGACGGCGTGCGGCGCGCGGCCCGGGGAAGCCTGGCCCGCGCCGCGGCCGCGGTCGCCCCGCCGGTGCCACCGCTCCTCTACACGGTGGACGTGTGGCGCGCCACCTCGCGGACCACGGTGCGCTTCGAGGAGCCCCGGCGATGAGCCCGGGTGCGCCCCTAGAGCAGCGCGGCACGGCCGTCGTCTTCGTCGTCGTTACGTTTCTCGTGCTACTGCTCCTGCTGGGGATGGCGGTCGACTTCGGCATCCTCCTGCGCTACCGGCGCGCCATGCAGAACGCGTGCGACGCCGGCGTGCTGGCGGGCGCGCTGAACCTCAGGCGCGATCCGGCGTCGGTGGTGCCGACGACCGAGCGGTACGCCGAGAACGACATGCGCCGCAACGCCATCTCCTGGACGTCGCTGGAGGCTGCGACCTACGACAAGAACTGGCAGCCCACGCTGATGGGGCCCGACCGGGTGCGGGCCGAGATCCACGCGATGGTGCCCCTGTTCTTCCTGCGGCTCGTCAGGGACAGCGTGGAGGTCGCGGTGGATTGTGCGGCCAAGCTCACACCGGTCATCTTCACCAAGGGCCTCGTGCCGTTGGGTCTGAACTACGACCAGTGGGAGCCCTACCACGCTTCGCCCTGTTGGGACTATGTCACGGCAGGCACGCTCATCCAGGAGCGGCCCCCGCAATGCCAGTCGTTCGGCATCACCGTCGACATCAGCGCCAAGAGCAACCCCTGGGGGTCGGGCAACACGGGCCTGCTCAGCATGAGCTGCTTCGACTGCACCAGCGGTGGTGCACGGCAGTGGGAGGAGTACTTCAAGTTCGGCGCCCCCACCCCTTACTGCTACGACATGGGCCAGACGAGCGCGGTGACGTCGGGGACGTATCCGGATGGCAGCCCGGCGCTGTGCGCCAACGTCAAGACCGAGACCGGCGTCAAAATCGGCGCCCTCAACCAGGGCATCGACTGGCGGTGCAGCCAGCCTGCCCCGCCGGATTCCCTGGCACACATTATCATGATGCCGCTGCTGAATCCCGCCTACATCGAAGGAGGCCAGGGGACTTACACGACCGAGATCTGGGGGTTCGTGGCGTTCCAGCTGGACTGCAGCGGGAGGAGGCTCACGGGCGCCAACCCCACGATCAGGGGCGGCTTCGTGTCGATCGTCAGCGCGCAGGCCGTGGGGACCGAGACCGAGTTCGATACCGGCGTCTACACCATCAAACTCATCGAGTAGGGGCGGGAGCGTGGCCGACTACCTTCGCGTGGTGGTGGCGGTGCCCGACGAGGCCACGGCAAACCTCATCCATCGGGTCGTCAGTCACCACCAGGCCGCACGCGTCGTCGCCACCGTGGACAACGACGTGCGGCTGGTGGACGCCGTGACCTACCGGCGGCCCCAGCTAGTGTTCATTTCCACCGATCTGGCGGACATGCGCGGGTTCGACACCGCCGACCGGCTCTCGCGCCGACACCCCGGGCTCTACATCGCCATGGTCTCGCCGCGGAACCGCCCGGAGGAACTGCGGCGTGCCATGAAAGCCGGCGCCCGCGAGTGCCTGTTCGAGCCGCTCAGCGAGGACGCGATCCTCCGGGTGCTGGACGAAGCGCGGGAGTTCGGCGGGGCGGTGGCGGGGCGGCGGGGCGCGGTCGTGGCCGTGATGTCGAGCAAGGGCGGCGTCGGGAAGAGCACCCTGGCCACGAATCTGGCCGTAGCCCTCAGGCAGCTGGACGGCGGGCGGGTGGCGTTGGTGGACGGCGACCTGTACTTCGGCGACATCGCCCTGCTGCTCAACATCAAGCCGGAGCGGACGATCTACGAGCTCAACACGGCGCTCGACGCCGAAGTGGCGGACCGGTTCCTGCTGCCGCACGCGTCGGGTGTCGAAATCCTGGCGGCGCCGGTGCGGACGGAGCAGGCCGAAGAGATCGGCGCGGAGCGGTTCCGCAGCATCCTCGGCGTTTTGCAGGACCTGTACGAGTTTGTGGTCGTGGACGCCACCGTCTCGTCGCTGGAGACCATGCTGGCCACGCTGGACGTGGCCGATGTGGTCTTGGTAGTGTCCACGCTCGACGTCGTCTGCCTGAAGGACGTCACGCAGATGCTGGAGATGCTGGCCAAGCTGCGCTTCCCCCAGCACAACATCGTGCTGGTCGGCAACCGGTACGACGAGCGCGTCTCGCTGGCGCCGAAAGACGCCGAGCGCGCGCTCGGCCGCCCGTTCACCATGGTGCTGCCGCGCGACGACCGTATCATCGCCGCGGCCAACCGGGGCGTGCCGCTAATGCTGTCGGAACCGGGCGCGTCGTTCTCGCAGCGCGTGGTGGCGCTGGCGCGAACGCTGCGGGCCCAGATCGGGAGGGCAGACCGTGTCTCTGCGTAGGCGGCTCGACGAGGTCGTGACGGCCGGGGGGGCGTGGTCCGACCCCTATCAATCCCTGAAGAACACGGTGCACCGCCGCCTCGTGGAGGACCTGACGCGGCGCGGCGGCAGCATGGTCCGTGACGAGGTGGAACGCGATGTGGCCCGCATCCTGGACCGCGAGAACGACCTGCTGCCGCGCGAAGAGCGCGCGCGCCTGATCCGCGACATCGTCAACGAGGCGCTCGGCTACGGACCGATCGAGCCGCTGGTCCAGGACCCGGCCGTGACCGAGGTGATGGTCAACGGGCCGAACCAGGTCTACATCGAGCAGGCGGGCAAGCTGTACCTCACCGCCGTCCGCTTCCGCGACGACCAGCACGTGCTGCGGATCATCGACAAGATCGTGTCGGAGGTCGGCCGGCGGATCGACGAGAGCCAGCCGTACGTGGACGCGCGCCTGCCCGACGGGTCGCGCGTCAACGCCATCATCCCGCCGCTGGCGCTGAACGGGCCGTGCCTGACGATCCGCAAGTTCGCCAGGGACCCGTTCACCGACGACGACCTCATCGCCTTCGGCACGATGACGCCCGAGATGCGGGACCTCCTGCGGGCGTGCGTGCAGGCCAAGTTGAACACGCTGATCTCGGGCGGTACCGGCTCGGGCAAGACGACGTTGCTCAACGTGCTGAGCGCCTTTATTCCCGACGGCGAGCGCATCATCACCATCGAGGACGCCGCGGAGCTGCAGCTGAAGCAGCCGCACTGGGTGCGGCTGGAGACCCGGCCTCCCAACATCGAGGGCAAGGGGCAGGTGGCCCAGCGGGACCTGGTGCGGAACGCGCTGCGCATGCGGCCCGACCGGATCATCGTCGGCGAGGTGCGCGGGGCCGAGGCCCTCGACATGCTGCAGGCCATGAACACCGGCCACGAGGGCAGCCTGACCACGGCCCACGCCAACTCGCCGCGGGATGCCCTGGCCCGGGTGGAGACCATGGTGCTCATGGCCGGCATGGACCTGCCCTCGCGGGCCATTCGGGAGCAGATGGCGTCGGCGTTTCACCTGTTGATCCACACGGCCCGCTTCGGGGACGGCAGCCGCAAGATCGTCAAGATCGCCGAGATCACCGGCATGGAGGGCGACGTGATCACCATGCAGGACATCGTCGTCTTCACCCAGTCGGGCTTCTCCGCCGACGGGCGGGTGCTGGGCCGGCACGTGTTCACGGGCATTCGTCCCCGCTTCTACGAGCGGTTCAAGCCGCTGGGGATCGACCTGCCGCTGTCGCTGTTCCTGCGCTGAGGAGGAGACCGTCGTGGGCACGCTGATCGCCGTGGTGTTCGCAGCCAGCCTGTGGCTGGCCTACCTGCTGGTAGGCCGCCTGCTGGCGCCGCGCGTCGCGGTGGCCGAGCGGCTGGAGGCGCTGCGCGGCACGGGCCGACGGCCGGCACCCGAGGCCGGCCGGTGGAGCGACGTGCCGGCCGCCGACCGGCTGATGGGACGCCTGACCCTGACGCCCAGACTCGAGCAGTTGCTCGACCAGGCCGACCTGCCCATGAAGCCCTTCGAGTTCGTGCTGGTGTCGCTGGTCAGCGGGCTCGGGCTGGCCATCGTCGGCATGCTGCTCCGCCGGGCCCCCCTCCTGGGCCCTGCGCTGGGGCTGGGCGGGCTCGCGCTGCCGCTGTTCTGGGTGCACCTGCGCCGGCTGCGCCGCAGGGATGCCTTCAACCGGCAGATCCCCGACGCGCTCCAGGCCATCAGCAACACCCTGCGGGCCGGATACGGGTTCAGCCAGGGGATGCAGGTGGTCGCCACCGATCTGCCAGTACCGATTTCCGTCGAGTTCGCCCGGGCCCTGCGCGAGATGAACCTGGGCCTCACGGTGGAGGAGGTCCTGCAGACCATGGCCCGGCGGATGCAGAGCCTCGACTTCGACCTGGCCGTCTCCGGCATCTTGATCAACCGGCAGGTCGGCGGGAACCTGGCCGAGCTGCTGGACCAGATCAGTGCGACGATCCGCGAGCGCGTGAAGCTGCAGAACTTCATCCGCGTGCTCACCGCCGAGCAGCGACTGTCGGCGATCGTCGTGATGGCGGTGCCGCCGCTGCTGGCCGTGATCCTGCTGGTCGCCTGGCGGGAGTACATGTCCTACCTGTTGTTCACGCGCGTCGGGCAGGCCCTGCTGGTCCTGGCCGCCCTGATGCAGGCCGCCGGCGTGTACGTCATCCGGCGCATCGTGGCCATCGAGGTATAAAGGGGCACACCCATGGACGTCGCGGTCATCGCCTTCCTGGTCTTCGCCTCGGTTTTCATGGGCGGAATGGCGCTCCTGCTGCGGCGGCCGGAGCAGCAGGCGGTGGCGGACCGGCTGCTGGCGCTGGAGCAGCAGCGGTCGCCCCGCGCCGCCGTGCTGGCGCTGCCGTTTCACCGACGGGTACTCGTGCCAGCGGTACACCAGGCCATCCAGGCGGTCACCCGATTCCTGCCTCCCAGATCGTTGGCGGAGGTCGAGAAGAACCTGACGATGGCCGGCCGGCGGCGCAGCGATCCTGTCGTCTGGGTGCTCCGGAAGTACGCGCTCGCCGCGGCCTCCGCCGGCCTGGCATTGGTCGCCGCGCGCTACGCGCGCTGGCCGCTGGCCCAGCAGTTGCTCTTCACCGTGGCCGCCGGGGGCCTGGCGTACCTGTGGCCCGAACTGACGCTGCGCCGGGCGATCCTCGACCGGCAGGCGCGGATCGTGCGGGAACTCCCCGAGACCCTGGACCTGCTGACGATCTCCGTCGAGGCCGGGCTGGGCCTCGATCAGGCCCTGGAGACCGTCACGTCGCGCCGGGCCGGGCCGCTGTCGGACGAGATTCGGGCCTATCTGGACGAGATCCGGCTGGGCCGGGACCGGCACGAGGCGCTCAGGGCGCTGGGGTCGCGGACCGGGGTCGAGGACCTGATCTCGCTGACTGCGACCCTGGTGCAGGCCATGGAGTACGGCGTCAGCATCGCCACGGTGCTGCGCGTCCAGGCCGACGAGGTGCGGACGCGCCGGCGCCAGCGCATCGAGGAGCGGGCGATGAAGGCACCGGTCAAGATGCTCTTCCCGCTCATCTTCCTGATCTTGCCGGCCCTGTTCGTGGTCGTGGCCGGGCCCGGCCTGATCCGGGCGTACGCGGAGTTCATCAAGCCCGGTGGCCCCTCGGGGCGGTTCGGAGCCCCGACGCACCAGATCCGGTAGCGCCGGCGGGCCACGGAGGACGCAGATGCAGATCTCCCGACGACGTCGTTCCTACACTGCACGGCGAGGAGGCTCAGCCGCAATGCGTACGCTGCTTTCGAGTGCACTCATCCTCATGCTGGCGACGATCGCGGCGCCGGTGGTAGACGCCAACGAGACCGTCGTCGTGCAGGTCAACCACGGGCTGCTGCTCAAGGTGCGCGGGGCCGAGCGCGTGGTGGTGGCCGCGCCGGAGATCGCCGACGTCAACCTGATCACCCGCAACGAGCTGATGATTATCGCCAAGAAGGTTGGCGAGACCACGCTCAGCGTATGGGACGCGCGAGGGTTCACCACCTACCGGATCCTGGTGGTCACCGGTCCCGCCGAGGACCTGGTGCAGGTTATCACGCAGGTGCTGCGCGAGCCCCGGCTCACGGTGCGCGTGGTCGGGCAGGTGGTGGTCCTCGAGGGGTCGGTGAAGACCGAGGAGGACAGGAAGCGGGCGGAAGAGATCGCCCGGGCCCTGGCGACCGGCCGCACGGTGGCCAACGCGCTGACGGTGGAGCAAACGAAGGCGACCGAGGAGGAGCAGCGGCGGCAGGCGGCCGAGGCCGCCCGCCGGGCCCGCGAGACGCAGCTGCGCGAGGCGCTCCACGGCCTGCAGGTGACGGTCCGGCTGCTCGATCTGGAGACGGCCATCATCGAAGGCGGCGTCGCCACCCAGGAGGACCTGCGGCGCCTGGAGAGCATCGCCCGGACGTTCGTGAAGAACGTCACGGTGCTGGTGCGCGTGACCGCGCCGCTGCAGATCCGCGTCGACACCACGTTCGTCGAGCTCGACCGCACCGCGCTGCAGCAGATGGGGGTGGAGTGGGGTGGCGGCCAGGCGACCGATCCGTTCCTCACCGACCCGTTCGCCTTCCACTTCGGGAACCTGAACCAGGGCTGGCCCCTGACGCCGCTGCAGCTGCTGGTGGCGCGGCTGCGGGCGCTGGAGGCCCGCGGGGCGGCCCGGACCCTGGCGAACCCGCGGGCGGTGGTGATGCAGGGCCGGCCGGGCAAGCTGCTGGTGGGCGGCGAACTTCCCATTCCCATCGTGCAGGCCGACCGCACGGCCGTCCAGTTCAAGGAGTTCGGGATCCGGCTGGAGTTCTGCGTGAACTCGCTGCTCCGCAAGCAGGGCGAGCAGCTCGATTGCGTGCCCTCCCCGGGCATGGGAGGCGGCGACGGCCTGACGATGGACCTGCGCACCGAGGTGAGCACGCTGGACTTCTCCAACGCCATCGTGGCGGCAGGCTTCCTGATCCCGACCATCCGCAAGCGCGAGGTGCAGACGTCGGTGATGCTGCGGCCTGGCGAGTTCCTGCTGCTCGGCGGCCTGATCCAGCGCGAGCAGAGCCAGAACGTCCAGAAGGTGCCGCTTTTGGGCGACATCCCCGTCCTGGGTGCGCTGTTTCGCAGCACCCGTTTCCAGCGCGGCGAGACCGAGCTGGTGATCTTCGTCTCGCCCAGCGTGGTCGCGCCGACCCGGGAAGCACCGCCGACCCCGGCGGAGCCCACATCGTCGCCGTAGGGTCGCAGGTGGGAGGCCCCGGATGTACGTGATCAACCGGACGCGCGGCACGTACCTGGGCGTGGACGTGCAGGTGGCCAACTCCTTCCGGGCGCGGCTGCTCGGCCTGCTGGCGCACCGCGACCTCCGGTTCGGCGACGGGGTCTGGCTGGTGCCGTGCAACTCCGTGCAGACGTTTGGGATGCGCCACCCGATCGATGTGGTGTTTCTCGACGTCCGGCGGCACGTGGTGCGGGTGGTGGCGGGCGTGCGCCCGGCGCGGCTCATCTTGCCGGTGGCCGGGGCGCACTCGGCCCTGGAGCTGCCGGCTGGGGTAGTCCGCAGCAGCGAGACGCGGATCGGCGATGTCATCGAGTTCGTGGCGGATCCGGTCGCCCGCATGGAGGAGGACAGGATGGCAGGGACCGCGCGCAGGGGCAGTCCGTAGGGGCCCGCCGGGGCGCGGTACCGCGCCGCCGGCCCGGTGCGTGTGCCGCGCGCCCGGCGCGCCTCGGGCGAAGGGGCTACGGGGAACAGCGCCGGACGTGGCGCGTGCCCTCCACGTCGCAGCGTCCCGGGCACGGGTCCCAGGTGATCTTCAGCGTGTCGCGGTCGTAGACAGCAACGCCGTACCAGCGGGCCGGCGAGACGACCTCCACGTACGCCGGAAGGGCCAGGCCGTGCCGGCGCAGCGTGGCGCCGACCTCATGAGCCTTCGCCATGGCCAGCCGCCGCGCGCGGGCCGCGGTGGTGTCGGCGGCCAGTTCGATCGTCGCGCGCACCTGGGGCCGGTCGGCCCCCACCGTGCGCACGCACACCCGAGCGGGCTGCTCTGGGGCCAGGACCTGGCGGATAGGGTCGAGTACCGCCGGCCCGACCGTCGGCCGCGTAGCATCTGCTGGCGCAGCGACTTCGGGCACCGGCTGCGGCCGGCTGAGCACATAGTCCGAGACGGCATAGCCTGCGGCGAAGAACGCCAGCACCAGTAACGCGCGCACTGCCAGCGCCACCCTTTGCTGGCGCAGGCGGATCTCTTCCTGGATGCGGGCCCGGGCTTCGAGGCGGAAGCGCTCTTCTGCGTAGATGCGCTGCCGGAGTTCGGGCGAGAGGCTCACAGATCATGCCTCCTCACGCACCGCGGACCCCGGCGCTCCGCGGGTAGAAAATCCCCCGGCGGGGGTGTCCAGCCCCCGGGCGGTAGGTTGGGCTCGTTGAGCATGTACCCAACAGCCTGAGCGCTCAGGCCTGAGAGATAGCGGGCCGCAGAGCCATAATAGCGGCCGGCCCAGGCGGCGCAGGCGGCGTGCGGTGGCGACCCGCCTACCCGTGTGCTAGAATGGCTCCCGGCGCGGTGGCCGTAGCTCAGCCCGGTGAGAGCGCCTGGCTGTGGCCCAGGAGGTCGGGGGTTCGAATCCCCTCGGCCACCCCATGACGGGCGTCAGTCCTGCATGCGGCGCCGTGGTCCGCGCGCTTCATGGTTTCCTCCCCGGCGCTCGCCACTCCCGGGCTTGATGTAGACATGGTCACGCCCCGCCCCGGGTGTGGAGGGCGGCCGCCTAGAATCCCCCAGGTTGGGTATTGTAGCGAGATGTGGGCGGGTGCCTGGCACGGGCCCTGTCGCGCGGCAGTGCTGCAGGGTAGGTGCCGCAGATTGTACCACAGCGTCGTGCCCCGGGGTCATGCGGCGTCGGCGAGCGCGGACGTATTCCACAAGGGGGTAAGAAGACGTGCTGAGCGGCCTCTGGGGAAGGCAGCGGCGTCCTGGCGCGAGGGGCTTCACCCTCATCGAGCTGGTCGTCGTGCTGGCGATCCTGGGCATTCTGCTCGCGCTCGCCGTGCCCAGGTACCTCGGCGCCCACCGGCGGGCGTACAAGAAGGAAGGGCAGACGCTGCTGCAGGAGCTGAAGACGCTCTCGTGGGCATACTATCAGGAACGTAACGTCTTCACCAGCAATCTCAGTGCGCTGGGGTTCGCGATGCCGTCGGGCGCCAGCTGGAACGTACCGTCGGGCACCCCCGACGGCAGTACCGTCATCACCTGGACTCTGGACGGTGCGAGCGGCACGCCGGTGCAGGGGAGCACGTGCTCCGTCATCCTGAGCGCAGACGGCTCTGCAAGCCAGGGATGCACGTTCTGACCTCCCAGGCCCCCGTGCCCTCCAGGCGGTACCAGGAGGGGAGCGCGCGCGAGCTCACTGCACGGCTTTGTAGGCGTTGATCCGGCCGTGCGCCCAATACCTGCCGGTGCCGCTGATCCGATCCGCGGTAGCCTCGATCTTGTTCCGGATGCAACTGTTCGTCGCGCATCCGGTGGCGGCCCATCGGGTCCAGCGCAGCCCTGCCAGTCCCGCCACGAACGGCGTGGCCATTGAGGTCCCGCTCAGGGCGTCGTAGTCCTGCTTGTAGGCGTACTGCGTGGTCAGGTAGACGGGCGAATTCGGCATCGTCGAGAGGATGGCCACGCCCGGCGCGGCCACGTCCACCCAGGTCTTGTCCCAGTTGGAGAACGACGCCTTGCGGTCGGTCTGGTCGGTGGCGGCCACCGCGATGCACTCGGGGTAGGCGGCCGGGTACGTCTTGGCTTTCGTGCCGCTGTTGCCCGCCGCGCACGCGAGTACCGAGCCGGCCTGCCAGGCATTGACGACGGCGGACTCCAGAAAGATGGACGGCAGGCTGCCGCCGAGGCTCAGGTTGATGACATGGGCGCCGTTCTGCACCGCCCACATGATGCCGTTCATGACGGCGTAGTAGCTGCCGGAGCCGGCCGCGTTGAGCACCTTCGCCGCCAGCAGGCTCACGCCGGGGTCGCCGGTGCCCCCGAGAGTCCCCCAGTTCATGCCCGCCACCCCGATGGTGTTGTTCGTCAGCGCGCCGATGATCCCCGCGACGTGCGTGCCGTGTCCGTTGTCATCGTCAGCGTCGCCGTCGCCGTTGACGTAATCCACCTGCGCGGCGACCGGAGGGAGGTCAGGGTTGCTGGTGTCGATGCCGGTGTCCACCACCGCGATCTTGACCGTGTTCCATCCCCTGGTGATGTCCCACGCCCCGGCGGCCTGGATCGGCCCGAACCCCCACTGCGTGACGCACCCGTTCCGTGACGACGGGTAGCACGAGGTCGCGTAGTGGGGGTCGTCGGGTGCTGCCAGGGCCGTGGCGATCCCGTTCAGTTCCACGCGCTCCACCGCCGGATGGCGCGCGAGGCTGTGCAGCAGCGCCTCGAGCCGCGCCGGCGAGACCTTGAGCAGGTGCACGTCCAGGCCAGCGATGCGGCCGACCGCGCGCGCGCCCAGCGCCCGGGCGAATACATCGGCGTTCACGCTGAGGTTGGGCCTGAACTTGACGAGGATTTCGTCGGCCACGTACTGACCGGCCGGCAGGAGCCCCGGCGACGGCGCGGGGGCCCCTCCGCCGGGGCCAGCCAGGGCCAGCAAGACCAGCACGAGGACGATCAATGCTCCCCCGAGGTTGCGCATTGACCTCATCTCCTCCCGTGTCGCGCCGGAACCAGGGATAGCAGTTCGCGTCTGCCGAACGGCCGTCCTGCCGGGCAGGGCCGGGGTCTCCAGACCGGCTGCACAGGAACCCTGCCTGACGCCGGCGTAAGCAACTGCAAACCCGGCGCGCCGGTGGGGGGCGGCCTATGGACACCACAGTGGTCACGCGACAACCCCTGCGCGAGGTGAGCCTCGACGACCGCTACCTCCTCGAGGAAGGAACGGTCTACCTTCGCGGCATCCAGGCCCTGGTGCGGTTTCCGCTGGACGCGAGCCACCGCGACCGCCGGGCCGGGCTGCGGATCGGCACGTTCATCAGCGGCTACCCCGGGGCGCCGCTGGCGGGCTACGACCTGGCCCTACAGCAGATCCGCCCGCTGCTGGAGCAGCACGACATCGTCCACGTCCCGGCCACCAACGAGGACCTGGCGGCGACGGCCATCATGGGCACCCAGATGCTCGACGCCCACCCGCACGCGCGCTACGACGGGGTCACGGCCATCTGGTACGGCAAGGGGCCGGGGGTCGACCGTAGCGGCGACGCGTTGAAGCACGGCAACTTCGCTGGCACCAGCCGCCACGGCGCGGTGGTGCTCCTGGCGGGGGAAGACCATGAAGCCAAGAGCTCGTCGTTCCCCTTCCAGGACGACTACGCCTTCATGAGCGCGGGCATCCCGGTGCTCTACCCGGCGTCGGTGCGCGAGTTCCTCGATCACGGCATCCACGCGGTGCACCTGTCGCGGTTCTCGGGGTGCTGGGTGGCCCTCAAGCTGGTGGCGGCTCTGGCCGACGGCAACGAGACGATCGAGGTGAGCCCCGACCGGCCGGCGGTGGTCGTGCCCCAGGTGGAGATCGACGGCCGGCCGTTCCGCAAGGTGGCCGACTTCGCTTTCTTCGGCACGAAGAACATCGAGCTGGAGCGGCACCTGTACTACGAGCGTCACCGGGCCGTGGTGGAGTACGCCCGGGCCAACCGGCTCGACCGCGTGGAGGTGGACCCGCCCGACGCCCGGCTGGGGATCGTCACGGCCGGCAAGAGCTACGCCGATATGCGGCAGGCCCTGCTCGACCTGGGCCTCGACGACGAGGCGCTGCGGCGCTGCGGCATTCGCCTGCTGCGCGTGGGGCTCATCTACCCCGTCGACCGGCGCGCCATCCGGGAGTTCGCCCGGGGGCTGCGCGAGGTGGTGGTGGTGGAAGAGAAGCGGGGGTTCCTGGAGGCGCAGGTCAAGGAGGCGTTGTGCGGGCAACCGGTGGCGGTCGTGGGGAAGTTCGACGACACCGGGCGCCCGCTGTTCCCCATCCAGGGCGGGATGGACAGCGACCTGATCGCCGAGCGGCTGGCCGAACGGCTGCGGCCGTACGTGGGCGACCACCCACCGATGCACCGGCGCCTGGCGGTCGTGCAGGCGATCCGGGCCCGCCGCTACGACGCCCACCCCGCGCGCACCCCCAACTACTGCTCGGGGTGCCCGCACAACGTCTCAACCCTGCTGCTGCCGGACATGGTGGCGTCGGGCAGCCCGGGGTGCCACTCGTTCGCGTCCCTGATCGACCAGCCCCAGCGGCGCATCGTCGCCATGACCCAGTACGGCGGGGAAGGAGCCCCGTGGGTGGGGCTGCTGCCGTTCACCGACCGGACGCACCTGGTGGCCAACATGGGCGACGGCTCGTTCTTCCATTCGGGTTCGCTGAGCATCCGGTTCGCCGCCGCCGTGGGGGCGCACGTCACGTTCAAGATCCTCTACAACGGCGCCATCGCCAACACCGGGGCCCAGCGTCCGGTGGGTGGCAAGCCGGTGGCCGACCTGACCCGCCTGCTGGCGGCGGAGGGAGTGCGGGCCATCGCCCTGGTCACAAAGCAACCCGCGGCGTACCGGCGGGCCGCCCTGGCGCCCATCACCCGCGTCTATCACGTCGACCGGCTGGAGGAGGCGCTGCAGCGACTGCGCGAGGTGCCGGGCACGACCGTCATGATCTACGACGAGATGTGCGCCAACGAGCGCCGCCGGTTGCAGAAGCGAGGCCGGCTGCCGGCGCCGACCCGCTTCGTGTTCATCAACGAGGACGTCTGCGAGAACTGCGGGCACTGCGGCAGCCTCACCAACTGCATGTCGCTACAGAAGGTCGACACCGAGTTCGGCCCCAAGACGCAGGTGCACCAGGCGTCGTGCAACACCGACTACCGGTGCCTGGGCGGCGACTGCCCGTCGTTCGTCACCGTCGACAGCCCGGCCGGCCTGCGGCGGCCGCAGCCGCCGCACCTGGAGGCCGATGCGGTCCCCGAGCCCGCCCGGCGCGTCGGACTGGAGGAGCCCTATCACATCTACATCCCCGGCGTCGGCGGCACCGGGGTCATCACGATCAACGCCCTGCTGGGCTACGCGGCCCTCATGGACGGTCGCTACGTCATGGGCTACGACCAGACCGGCGCCGCGCAGAAGTGGGGCCCGGTGCTGTCCAGCCTGATCATCGCCCCGCAGGCCGGCGCGGTGGCGGCCAGCAAGGTCGGCGCGGGCAAGGCCGACCTGTACCTGGTGCTGGACATCCTGGGTGGCATCGCGCCCGCCAACCTCGACCGGTGCGACCCCGAGCGCACGGTGGCGGTGGTCAACCGCACGCTGTTCCCCACCGGTGAGGTGATCCGCAACGCCTGGTATACGGTCGACGTCGACGGCATGGTGGCCACCGTCGAACGCTATACCCGCGTGGCCGCCAACGTGGTGGTCGACGGCCGACAGCTGGCCGAGGCGCTGTTCGGCGATCACATGGCCACGAACCCGTTCATGCTGGGGGTCGCCTACCAGCACGGCCTGCTACCGCTGTCGGCGGCCAGCCTTGAGGCCGCCATCCGCCTGAACGGCGTGCAGGTCGAGCAGAACCTGCAGGCGTTCCGCTACGGACGGCTCTTCGCCGCCGACCCGGCGCGGGTACTGGCGCTCGTCGAGCGCCGGCGCCGGCCGGCCGACGAGGAGCAGGCGGCACAAGCCGTGCGCCTGGGCGGAGCCCGGGCGCGGGCGTACGCGGCCCTGCTGGCGCGCTGCGTCCACTTCGACGAGGAGTCGCGCCGCATGCTGGCGGTGCGGGTGGCCGAACTGATCGACTACCAGAATATGGCCTACGCCACCCGCTACGTGGACGCGGTGCTGCAGGTGGCCGCCCGCGAGCAGGCCGCCCGGCCGGGGGCGGTGGCCATCACCCGCGCGGTCATCGCTTCCCTCTACAAGCTGATGGCCTACAAGGACGAGTACGAGGTGGCGCGGCTGTACCTGGAGCCGGCGTTCGGCCAGCGCCTGCGCGAGACGTTCGCCGACCCCCGACGTGTCGTCTTCCACTTCCACCCGCCGCTGTTGCGGGCGCTGGGGCTGCGGCACAAGCTGGCGGTGGGGCCGTGGGTCCGGCCGCTGCTGCGCCTGCTGCGGGCGCTGCGGGGGGTGCGCGGCACGCCACTGGACCTGTTCGGCTACGCCGCGCTGCGGCGCGAGGAGCGGGCGCTGGTGGGGTGGTACCTCGAGCTGTTGGACCGCGCCCTGGCCGCGCTGCGGCCGGAGACCTACGACCTCGTCCTCCAGGTGGCCCGCCTGCCCGACGGCATCCGGGGCTACGAAGGGATCAAGCGGACTGCGCTGGCTACGGTACGCCGGCAGGCGGCCGAGCTGCTGGACCGCCTCGCCGACCAGGCGGTCCCGGCCTGACCCCGGGCCCGCGCCGCGTCCGGACGGGCATCAGGGACGGATGTCAGGAAAGGGGGGGAGACCGTGCACGTACTCATACAGCAAGTCCTGCGTTCCCCGCGCGCCCTGGCGATGCTGGGGCTCGTGGTGCTCGTGGCGATGTCCGCCACGGCGGTGGCGGCGGAGCGCCGCGCCCGGGGCGGCGACGTGCTGGCGCCGCTGCTCCGCGCCGTCGCCGACGGCCGCATCGAGGTGGTGGAGCTGGGCGCGACGCTCAAGGAGACGACGCCCGTGATCCAGCTCCCGCCGCCGTTTGCCAACACGCCGGGGTTCAAGAAGCACGTCATCTCGGCGTTCGACGAGAAGGGGCCCGCCTGGAAGTGGTACTGGTACGAGATCGGCGAGCACGTGGGCACCCACTTCGACGCGCCCTGCCACTGGGTGACAGGGAAGGACAAGCCCTGCCTCCACCGGCTCGACCCGAGGACGTTGATCGGTCCCATCGCGGTGGTGGATATCACGAAGGAGGCGGCGGCCAACCCCGACTTGGTGGTCACCCGGGAGATGCTCCTGGCCTGGGAGCAGCGGTGGGGCCGGATTCCCCGCGGGGCATGGGTCTTCCTGCGTAGCGGATGGTCCAAGAAGTACGCCGCACCCAAGGAGTACTTCAACGTGCGCGACGACGGGCCGCACACCCCCGGCATGGGTGCCTCGGGCGCCCGGTTCCTGGTGCAGGAGCGCGACATCGTGGGGGTCGGCGTGGAGACCATCGGGACCGACGCCGGGCAGGCGTTCCGCGAGCAGCCGCCCTTCCCCAACCACGCCATCATGCACGGCGCGGGGAAGTACGGCCTGACCTCGCTGTTCAACCTGGACCGCCTCCCGATCACCGGCGCGGTCCTGGTGGTCCTGCCCATGAAGGTCGAGGACGGGACCGGCAGCCCTGTCCGGCCCATCGCCCTGGTGCCCCGGCGTTAGTCTGGCGCAGGCGCCGGTCAGGCGGACGGTGTCTCGGCGCTGCCGGCAGCCGGCGTCGAGACACCGTCCCGTTGCTCCAGGAACTCCTGCAGCGCGGTGTTGAACCGCTCCGCTTCCTCCAACTGAGGGTTGTGGCCGCTGTGGTGAAAGGGCACCAGCCGCGCCCCGGGGATCCGCTGGGCCAGGGCCACCGCGCCCCCGTAGCGCTGCTTGCGGTCGTGGACGCCGTGGATCACCAGGGTCGGCACCCGGATCGCCGGCAGGAGGTCGTGCAGGTCGACGGCCTCCAGGTCCCGCGCCAGCATCTTCATGGCGTACGCCGGCCACTCTAGCATCGTCGCCAGCACGGCCTGGCGGGTCGCCGGCCCGGGGTCCTTGTAGAAATACGTCTCGAGCAGCCGCGCGGACGCCTCGGCCTTGTTGGTGGCCATCTCCCGGACATAGTCGCGCCACACCGCCGGCGCGAAGCCCACCTCGTCGTCATGCCCAACCAGGCGCGCACCGGTGCTGACCAGGACCAGGCGCAGGGGCCAGTGTGGATACCGTACCGCGAACGTGACGCCCACGTAGCCGCCAATGCCGTGGCAGACCAGCGAGCACGGCTCACGGGCCAGTGCCGCGACCACCACCGCCAGATCCTCGGTGAACCGCGCCACCGTGTGACCGGTGCGTGGCTTGTCGCTCTGTCCGTGGCCACGCAGGTCGTAGGCGATGGTCCGAAAGCGGTCGGCCATGGTGTAGACCTGCTGTTCCCATACCTCGTGGCTTCCGGCCCCGCCGTGCACGAAGACCACCGGGTGGCCGGCGCCGAACTCCTCGTAGTAGAGGCGGACGCCGGGTTCGACCTCGACGAATGCCATGACGCTCAGAGCCTCACCGGCACGAACTCCGCCGTGTAGTGGTCCGATAGCGGCCAGCGCACCGTGAGGACGCCCAGCTCCAGCAACGTGTCCTGCATGAACTTCATCGCGTCGACGTCGAAGCGACCGTCGATGGACCACAGCGGCCGGGTGTTCTCGTAGGCCCGGCGCGTCGCGGGCTCGGGCCATCCGATGCCGCGGGCGGCGATCCGGATCGTCTCGTCGGCGTTGTCGCGGCAGAACCGCTGGGCCCTGAAGTAGCCGCGCAGCACCTTGCGCAGGTCTTCCTTGCGCTTGCGGATCACGTCGCTGGTGGCGTAGGCCACCTCGCTGATCCACTTGGGCGTGACCTCGTCCAGGCGCAGGATGATCTTGCCGACGCCCAGGTGCTCGGCCAGGGCCCCGGCGTCGCCGAAGATGAACGCCTGGACCTCGCCCCGCCGCAGGGCCGCCATCTGCGCGTCGAGCCCGCCCAGGCCCACGATGCGGACGTCGCGCACCGGGTCCCACCCCTGCTGCTTGGCCAGCAGCCGCGCGAACACCCACGTGGTGGCGCCCACGGCGGTGACGCCGATGGACTTGCCCCGCAGGTCGGCCACGCGGCCGATGCCCGGCGCGCCGATGAGCGTGAAGTGGTTCTTCTCGGTGATGACCGCCACGGCGCGGATGGGCGCGCCCTGGGCGCGGAAGACCAGGGGGTCGGTGGCGCCGGTCAGCCCGAGGTCGGCGGTGCCGGCCAGCACGCCGCGCAGCAGCGGGGGCCCGCCGGTGAACGTCACCACCTCGGGCGCGATGCCTTCCTCGCGGAAGAAGCCTCTCTCGACGCCGACCAGCACCGGTGCCATGATGGCCAGATCACCCAGCACGACCGGGCCCAGCTTGAACGGCACCGTTTGCTGGCCCCACGCCACACCGATCCGCAGCGCCGGTACCACCGCGCCCGCCGCCAGCGTGCTCACCGCTCCCTGCAGGAACCGTCGTCGCGTCACTGTCGCCATGCCGCTCCCCCCTTGTGTGGATTCAGCGCCACGCCCCGAGCCGTCGGTTCAGGTGGTCGAGCCCGAGCACGGCCGCGATGGAGAACACCGAGATCAGCGCCGTGGCCGCCAACAGCGCTGCCGCGTTGAACGCCAGCGCGAGCTGCTGCATGAGGAAGCCCATGCCGCGGATGCCGGCGAACATCTCGGTGAGCAGCGCGCCCACGAAGGCGAACACGGCTCCCACCCGCATGCCGGCCAGGATCGCCGGCAGGGCCGCAGGCACCACCACCTTCACGTACACCTGCCAGCGGGAGGCGCCCATGGACGTGGCCACCACCAGCCACAGCGGCTCCACGTCGCGCACCCCGCCGGTGACCTGGACGACGATGGGGAAGACGGCGAACAGGGCCGCCCCCAGCATCGCCGCGGGCGGGCGTACGCCCAGGCTCAGGACGATCCACGGGACCAGCAGGATCTTGGGCAGGCTGTAGGCCGCGACCAGATAGGGCATGACGACCTCCCGCAGCGTCCGCGCCGACCCCAGGACCAAGCCCAGCACCACGCCGATCGTCACAGCCGCGGCGTACCCGGCCAGTGTCTTCAGCAGCGTCTCGCCCAGACGGGGGAGTGCCTGCAGGCTCACCGGCCCCAGCGCCGCGGCCACCGCGCTGGGCGGCGGCACGAAGAGCGGGTCTACCAGTCCCCGGCGGCTGGCCAGCTCCCACCCCAGGCCGAGCAGCGCCAGCGTGGTCGCCTGGACCAGGCGGATCTTCACTCGCTCCACCGGCGCACCCGGGCCTCCACCCGCCCCGCGGCCGCGTCGACGACCAGGGCCACCGCAGCCATCAACGCCGCCAGTGCCACGTACTCGGGCGTGCGGAGCAGGTTGTAGACATGGTTGATCATGAAGCCCACCCCGGCCCGCGAGCCCAGCAGTTCGCCCGCCAGCACACCCACGGTGCACAGCGCCAGACCCGAGCGCAGCCCGCTGGCGAGCGTGCCCGCCATGGCCGGCAGCAGCACTTTCCAGTAGATCGTCCACCGGCCCGCGCCCATGGCCCGCGCCACCGTCACCAGGTGCGGGTCGACCTGCTGTACGCCGGCCAGCACCGCCAGCACGATGGGGAAGAACCCCAGCAGGAAGCCGAATGCCACCTTGGAGGCGGTGCCCAGCCCGAAGAGCAACATCAGCGACGGGTACCAGACCACGCTGGGGACCGCGTAGAGGCCGGCCACGACCGGCTCGTACGCCCGCGCGAGCACGCGCCAGAAGCCCATCGCGAACCCCAGTCCCAACCCGGCCGCCACCGCCAGGGCGTAAGCCGCCGCGACCGTCTGCAGCGTGATGGCCAGGTGCTCTCCCAGCGGCGGGAGCAGCGGATCGCGCAGCAACCGTACGAACGCGCCCGGCAGGGTCGATGGCGCGACGTAGAGCACGGGGTCCAGCGGACGCGCCACCGCCTCCCACGCGGCCAGCACGCCCGCCAGGAACGCGACGCGCCAGGCCGCCACTCTCATGATCCGTTTTGGGCCATGGCCCGCAGCGACTCTTCCCTGATCTGCTGCCACAGCCGCGCCCGCAGGGCCGCGGCCTCGGGCGTGTTGAGGTCGCGAGGGAACGGCAGGGGCACCGGCACGATGTCCTTGACGCGGCCGGGGCGCGCCGTCATGACCACGATCCGGTCGGACAGAGCGATGGCTTCCTGAATGCTGTGGGTCACGAAGACGATAGTCTTGCGGGCCTGCGCCCGGATCTCCCCGAGCCACTCGCCCATCAGCAGCCGCGTCTGCTCGTCGAGCGCCCCGAACGGTTCGTCCATGAGCAGGATCGGGCTGCCCAACGCCAGCGCCCGGGCGATCGCTACCCGCTGGCGCATGCCGCCCGAGAGCTCGCGGGGGTACTTGCGCTCGAACCCGGCCAGCCCCACCGACTCCAGCAGCCGGCGGGCCAGCGCCTCTCGCTCCCGCGGGGGTACCCCCAGCAGTTCCGGGCCGAAGCAGACGTTGTACAGCGCAGTGCGCCACGGGAACAGCCCAGGGTCCTGGAACACCATGGCCACCAGCCTGGGGTCCGGTCCCCGGAGCACCGTGCCATTGATGGTGATGGTCCCGGCATCGGGTGCCAGCAGGCCGCCAAGCATGGCCAGCACTGTGGACTTGCCGCACCCGCTGGGCCCGAGGACGGTCAGGAACTCCTGCTCGCCCACTGAGAGCGTAATGTCCTCCACGGCGCGCACCGGTCCGGTGGCGGTGGTGTACGTCTTGGTGACGCCCCGCAGGACGATGTGCTCGCCCATAACCCCCCGGCACGCGTCGGCTGGCGTTCTTGATTCCGCGCGCGAGGTAGTACCCCTGCCGGTGCGCGCCGGGTTACGGGGTCGGGACGTCCCGGGACACCGGCTGCTCCAGCGCCGGCCGGTAGGCGTTCGTGATGGGCAGCCGCCGGTCGCGGCCGAACGCCTTGGGCGTGATCTTCACCCCGGGTGGCGCCTGGCGGCGTTTGTACTCGCTGCGGTCCACCAGGTGCACGACGCGCGCCACCGTGGCAGCGTCGAACCCGCGCGAGACGATCTCCTCGGGCGGCACGTCCTCCTCCACGTAGAGGCGCAGGATCGGGTCCAGCACCTCGTAGGGCGGCAGGCTGTCGGTGTCCTTCTGGCCGGGGCGGAGCTCCGCAGTCGGCGCCCGCTCGAGGATCCCCTGGGGGATGACGGCCCCGCGGCTGTTGCGCCACCGGGCTAGGTCGTAGACGAGGGTCTTGGGCACGTCCTTGATGAGGGCGAAGCCGCCGGCCATGTCCCCGTAGAGCGTGGCGTAGCCGCAGGAGTACTCGCTCTTGTTGCCGGTGGCCAGGAGCAGCCAGCCGAACTTGTTGGACAGCGCCATGAGCAGGGCACCCCGGATGCGGGCCTGGATGTTCTCCTCCGCCACGTCCGCGGGCCGGCCGGCAAAGGCCGGGGCCAGCGCCCGGAGAAAGGCGTCGAAGATCCCGCCGATCCCGACCTCGAGCATCTGCAGGCCGAGGTTCGCTGCCACCTGGCCGGCCAGGTCGCGGCTCTCCCGGGAGGTGTAGGGCGACGGCAGGAAGGCCACGTGGACGCGGTCGGGCCCCAGGGCGTCTGTGGCGATGGTGGCCACCAGCGCGGAGTCGATGCCGCCGGAGAGGCCCACGACGACGTCGGTGAAGCCGTTCTTGCGGACGTAGTCGCGCAGGCCCAGCGCCAGGGCCGCGTAGATCTCCTCGAGGGGCGGCAGGGGCTCGACGAGGTGCGCCGGCAGCGGGGGGCGACCCGCCGGTGCGCGGAGGTCGAGCGGTACCACCGGCGTGGGCAGCACCGTCTCGTCGGGCTCGCCGGCCCGGCGCAGCGCCTGCTGCTGGCGGGCCCGCCGCACCGCATCGAGGTCCAGGTCGCAGACGAGCAACTCCTCTTCGAACTGGGCCGCCCGTGCCCGCACCGCGCCGGTGTGATCGAGCACCACGCTGGCGCCGTCGAAGACCAGTTCGTCCTGCCCGCCGACCAGGTTGACGTAGGCGATGGCCGCGCAGTAGTCCCGGGCGCGTGTGCGCAGCATCTGCTCGCGCTCCCGCCACTTCCCTGCATGGTAGGGGGAGGCGTTGATGTTGACGACCACCAGGGCGCCGCCCCGTGCCACCGCCTGCGGGGGTCCCCCGGGGAACCAGATGTCCTCGCAGATCGTGACCCCGACCGGCGCGCCGGGCAGCGCGAAGACCGGACAGTCGCCGCCGGGGTGGAAGTAGCGCTTCTCGTCGAAGACGCCGTAGTTCGGCAGCCGGTGCTTGTAGTAGAGGCCCGCGCGCCGGCCGTCGGCGAACACGACCGCAGCATTGAACAGTCGCTGGCCGCCGTCCACGAAGCCGACGACGGCCACGAGCCCCCGGGTGCAGGGCGCGATGCGCTCGAGCGCGGCGCGGTTGGCCCGCACGAAGTCCGGCCGCAGCAGCAGGTCTTCGGGCGGGTAGCCGGTGACGGCCAGTTCCGGGAAGGCTACCAGATCGACGCCCAGGTCGCGCGCGCGCGCCAGCGCGTCGCAGACGCGCCGGGTGTTCCCGTCGATGTCGCCGACCACGGTATTGATCTGCGCCAGCCCGATGCGCAGCATCCTGCGACCTCCCGGGTGCCCTCGCCGGCCGTCGCCGGCCCGCCTCCGCCCGATTATACTCCCGCCGGTGCAGCTGGCACGCGAAGGCCCCGGAGCGGACTCCGGGGCCTTCGGGATCCGCCGGGAGGCGCGCAGCCGGCTAGAACTCTTCCTCCGGCATGCCGCCGGCACCGGGCGTGGGCGCGGCGGCCTTCTTCTTCTCGCGCTTCTCGACCACCAGAGCCTCGGTGGTCAGCAACAGCCCCGCCACGCTGGCGGCGTTCTGCAGCGCCAGGCGCGTGACCTTGGTGGGGTCCACGATCCCGGCCTTGACCAGGTCGGTGAACTCGCCGTTCAGGGCGTTGAAGCCCACCCCGGGGCGCTCTTTCTTGATACGCTCCACCACCAGCGAGCCCTCGGCGCCGGCGTTGTGGGCGATCTGCCGCGCGGGCTCCTCCAGCGCGCGGCGGACGATGGCCACGCCCACGGCCTCGTCGCCCTCGACCTTGACGGCGTCCAGCGCCGGGAGGGCGTTGAGGAGCGCGACGCCGCCGCCGGGCACGATGCCCTCCTCCACGGCCGCCTTGGTGGCGTTCAGCGCGTCCTCGAAGCGGTGCTTCTTCTCCTTCATCTCGGTCTCGGTGGCGGCGCCCACCTTGATCTCGGCGACCCCGCCGGCCAGCTTGGCCAGCCGCTCCTGCAGCTTCTCGCGGTCGTAGTCGCTGGTGGTCTCCTGGATCTCCTTCTTGATCTGGGCGATGCGGCCGTCGATGTCGGCCTTCTTCCCCTTGCCGCCGATGATGGTGGACTCTTCCTTCGTCGCCTTGAACTTGTCAGCGCGGCCCAGGAAGTCCAACTCGACACTCTCGAGCTTCACGCCGATGTCATCGGAGATGACCTTGCCGTTGGTGAGGATGGCCATGTCCTGCAGCATCGCCTTGCGCCG
>JAVKIP010000032.1:0-21106 GCA_031459385.1 Candidatus Fervidifonticultor secundus
GGGGGCGGTTGAAGGTCGGGGAGGAAGTGGAGATCGTGGGGTTGCGGGCGGAGCCGAAGCGGACGGTGGTGACGGGGCTGGAGATGTTTCGGAAGTCGCTGGACGAGGCGCTGGCGGGGGACAACATTGGGGTGTTGCTGCGGGGGGTAGAGAAGGACGAGGTGGAGCGGGGGATGGTGCTGGCGAAGCCGGGGTCGATCAAGCCCCACACGGCGTTTGAGGCGGAGGTGTACGTGCTGACGAAGGAGGAGGGGGGGCGGCACACGCCGTTCTTCACGGGGTACCGGCCGCAGTTCTACTTTCGGACGACGGACGTGACGGGGGACATCGCGCTGCCCAGCGGGGTCGAGATGGTGATGCCGGGGGACAACGTGACGATGACGGTGAAGCTGATCACGCCGGTGGCGCTGGAGGAGGGGCTGCGGTTTGCGATCCGGGAAGGCGGGCGGACGGTGGGCGCCGGCGTCGTCACCCGGGTGACCGAGTAGCCATGGCCACCGACCTGCGTCCCATCGTCACCCTGGCCTGCACGGTGTGTCGGCGCCGCACCTACACCACCACCAAGAACAAGCGCAACGATCCCGACCGGCTGGAACGCCGGAAGTACTGCAAGTGGTGCCGCAGGCACACCCCGCACCGCGAGACTCGCTAGGTCGTCTGCGCGCCTGACCCATGCCGGCGCCCCGGGTCTTCGTGCTGGGTCGCGTGGGCGCCGACCTCTACCCGCTGCAGCTCAACACCCCGCTGGAGGAGATCCGGACCTTCGAGCGGTTCGTCGGAGGGTTCGCCGGCAACGTCGCCACGGGCCTGGCGCGCCTGGGCGTTCACGCCGCAATTCTGTCGGCGGTGGGCGACGACGGTCACGGTCGGTTCATCCGCACCTTCCTGGCCGCAGAGGGCGTCGACGTCACCTGGCTGCGGGTGCACCCGACGCTGCGGACAGCCCTGGCATTCTGCGAGGCCTGGCCGCCCGACCGCTTCCCCATCACCTTCTACCGTACGCCCACCTGCCCGGACTGGGAGCTGCAGCCCCACGACCTGCCGCTGGAGGCGCTGGGGGAGGCGGGCCTGCTGTACGTCAGCGGGACGGGATTCGCCCGCGATCCCAGCCGGACCACGACGTTCGCGGCGATGGCGCGGCGCCCTCGGCCGGCCGGGGCGTCGCTCCTCCCGGCAACGATCCTCGACCTCGACTGGCGCGAGCAGCTGTGGGACGATCCCGCGGCCTACGCGGCGCAGATCCAGCAGGCGGCCGGGGCGGCCACGGTCCTGCTCGGCAGCACCAGCGAGTTTGCCGCCGCGCGCCTCGAGCCCGACGCGGCCCTCTCCCTGGGCCCCCGCCTCGTGGTCCTCAAGCGCGGGGCCGACGGTGCCGCGGTGATCGATCGGGCCGGGCGCGTCGAGGTACCTGGCCTGCCCGTACCGGTGGTGAACGGGCTCGGCGCGGGCGACGCGTTCGCAGCGGCGTTCGGCGCGGGGCTCCTCACCGGCCTGACCCCGCGCCAGGCCATCGCCCGCGCCAACGCCGCAGGAGCGATCGTGGCGGCGAGGCTCTCGTGCAGCACGGCCATGCCCCGGCCGTGGGAGATCGACGCGCTCCTGGCCGGCGGGCGGGTCGTCGACGGCGAGGTGGTGGCGGGCGCCGCCGGCTAGCCAGGCGCTACAGGAAGAACCGCTGCCGGCTGCGCGCGTCCTCGTAGGCTGCCCGCGCCTGCCGGACGCGCTCGGAGGTCGAGACCTCCGCGATCGGCACGTCCCACCACGCCTCGTAGCCCGGAACCCGCTGGTCCAGTGCCACCTCCACCACGACGACGGTCGTGCGCGTCTCGCGGCGCGCTTCCTCCAGCGCGCTCACCAGGTCGTCGCGGGTCGTCGCCCGGATCGCCCGGGCGCCCAGACTCGCCGCGTTGGCCGCCAGGTCGATGGGCAGCACGGGGCCGTCCAGCTGCCCGGTGGCATGGTTGCGGGCCCGGTACTCGGTGCCGAAGCCCTCAGAGCCGACGGCCATCGACAGCCCCTTGATGCTGGAGAACCCGTGGTTGTCCAGCAGGACGACCGTCACCTTGATGCCCTCCTGCACGGCGGTCACGAGCTCCGAGGGCATCATCAGATACGACCCGTCGCCCACCATGACGTAGACGTCCCGGGAGGGGTCGGCCAGCCGCACGCCCAGGCCACCGGGAATCTCGTAGCCCATGCACGAGTAGCCGTACTCGAGGTGGTACGACCCCGGCGCGCCCGCGCGCCAGAGCTTGTGCAGGTCGCCGGGGAGGCTGCCCGCGGCGCAGACCACCACGTCCTGCGGCCGCGCAAACGCGTTCACCACGCCGATCACCTCGGCCTGGCTCAGCGGCGGCCCGTGCCGCTGCCCCACGAGCCGCGCCACCTCCGCAGCCCACGCCGCGCGGAGCTGCGCGACGCGGTCCGCGTACCCGGCGTCGACGTGGTAGCCGGCCAGCCCCTCGCCGAGTTCTTCCAGGGTGACCCTGGCATCGCCGACCAGCGCCAGCGCCGCGTGCCGGTACGCCTCCGGCGGCGCGACGTTGATGGCGATGAAGCGCACCTCGGGGTGCTGGAAGGCGGTCGCGGACGCGGTGACGAAGTCGCCCAGGCGCGTGCCGATGGCCAGCACCAGGTCGGCCTCCCGCGCGATCCGGTTGGCGGCCGCCGTCCCCGTAACGCCGACGCCGCCCAGGTGCTGCGGGTGCTCGTCGGGCAGCGCGCTCTTGCCGGCCTGCGTCACGGCCACGGGGATGCCGGTCTGCCGCGCGAACCAGTCGAGCGCCGCGCTGGCTTCGCTGTAGAGGACGCCCCCACCTGCGATGATGAGCGGCCTCGCCGCCCGCCGGATCCAGGCGGCGGCCGCCTGCAGCGCGGCGCGGTCGGCACGCTGCCGGGGAATCGTCCAGACGCGGTCGGTGAACAGCGCCTCCGGGTAGTCCCAGGCCTCCACCTGCACGTCCTGGGGGAGCGCCAGGGTGACGGCGCCGGTCTCCGCGGGCGAGGTCAGCACGCGCATGGCCTCCAGCAGCGCCGCGGGGAGCTGGTCCGGTCGGTTGATCCGGTCCCAGTACCGGGAGATCGGCTTGAAGCAGTCGTTGACCGAGACGTCCTGCGACCAGGAGACGTCCAGCTGCTGCAGGACCGGGGCGACGGTCCGGCGCGCGAAGATGTCGCCGGGCAGGAGCAGCACCGGCAGCCGGTTGATGGTGGCGCCGGCCGCGGCGGTCACCATGTTGGTGGCGCCCGGCCCGATGGACGCGGTGCAGGCGAACGTGCGCAGGCGGTTCGACGCCTTGGCGAACCCTGCGGCCAGGTGGACCATGGCCTGTTCGTTCCGGGCCTGGTAGTAGCGCAGGGCCCGCTGGTGCTGCAGCGCCTCGCCGACGCCCGCGACGTTACCGTGGCCGAAGATGCCCCACACGCCGGCGAAGAAGCGCTGGCGGTGGCCATCGCGCTCGGTATACTGGTGCGCCAGAAACGTGATGAGGGCCTGGGCCATCGTCAGCCGCCGTGTCCGCATCCTGGGCTCCTCTCGCGCGCCTGTGGCGATTCACTCCATGGCGGGCGACACGACGGGCACGCGCGGGTCACACGCCGTCCACAGCGCCTTCACCCAGGCGTGGGCCGGGTCTTCGCTGTTCGCCAGCGACTGCGCCGAGCCCGCCAGGAAGTTCAGGTAGTAGCAGGTGTACCCGAAGGCGGCGCTCACCGGATGGTAGCCTTCGGGGACCAGCACGATGTCGTGGTCGCGGGCCACCACCACCGCGTCCAGCGTGCGGTCGCCGGTGTACACCCGTTGCAGCGCGAAGCCCTCAGGCCGGTCGAACCGGTAATAGTAGATCTCTTCCAGATCCGCCTCCAGTACGGCGCCGTCGGGCGCCTCGCGGTGCACGTCGTGCTTGTGGGGCGGATAGCTGCTCCAGTTCCCGCCGGGCGTGTACACTTCGACGCACACCAGGCGGTGGCAGGGGAAGCCCGGCGGAATGATGCTGTTGATCTGGCGCGACGCGTTCGCCCCGCCGCGCAGTTCGATCTGGACCTCGGCGGGCGTGACCAGCCGCGCCGGGTAGTCACGGTCGGTCGGCGCCCACGCGCAGGCGATCTCCAGCACCGCGCTCACCGCCTCCACCGTAAAGGTCGTGCGGCGCGGGACGTAGAGGGCGTAGGGCATGCCCGCGAACACGTTGGGACGCCGGCCGATCCGCGGCCACGCGCCCCGGTCGGAGGTCACCGCGCACTGCCCGCCCAGCACCACCAACGCCGCCTCGCGTTCCCCGGTGGACGCCGCCCACCGCTGCCCGGCGAGCAGCCGGCGCACCTCGATCGCCAGGAGATGCCACCCGGCCTGGGCGGGCGTCACCCGGGTGATCACGCCGGGCGCGCCATCGCGCAGGGCGGGACGCACGTGCAGGGTGTCGCTCGCGTATCGCATCGCCTCGCGCGACAGGAAAAAGTGCGGGGCGGCTGCGAACTCTCTAGCGGCGGCCCACGCCCTCGCCGGATCGCAGTTGGCTGTCGTATGGCCGGCTTCCTGTCTGACACCGGCCGGGCGGCCTGGCGTTGCGGGTGCCGGCGCGGCTTTCTATAATACGTGGTAACGTAGGGGCGTAGCTCAACTTGGCAGAGCACCGGTCTCCAAAACCGGGTGTTGGGGGTTCGAGTCCCTCCGCCCCTGCCAGGCCGTCGCGATCGCGTACCCCGGAGGGCCGTCGTGCGTGAGGCGCTGTTGTACCTGCACCTGCTGGGGGTCATCGTCTGGGTCGGCGGCGGTGGGTTGCTGGGCATATGGGGCGCACGGGCGCGCCGCACCGGCCAGCCCTCCCTGGTGGCGTTCGTGGCGGAGACGATCGCCTGGCTGCTCGACCGCGTCATCGCCCCCGCAGTCGTCATCACTGTCGCCACCGGCCTGGGACTCGTGGCGGTGCAGGAGTGGGCGCGCCGGCCGCCGGCGTGGCTGATCGCCAAGGTGGCCCTGGTCGTCGCGGGCCTGGTCCTCCTCGTCGGCGGGCAGCGGCCCACGGCCCGCGCGCTGGTGGCTGCCCTGCACGCCACAGGCCGGCGGTCTGCGGCCCAGGTGCCGGTGCTGGCCCGAAGGCAGCTACGGCTGGGGATCGCGGGTGGGGTGCTCGCCCTGCTCATCGTGGGCCTGGCGGTGTTCAAGCCCTAGGCGGCATGGGCCCGAGCGGGGGCGTGCGCGGGGCATGGCGCGGGATCGCGAGGCGCGGCAGGCGCGCGGTCCGCACCGGGGTGGCGACGGGCGTGGCTGCGCTGGTGTTCGTCGCGGGCCTCGGCCCGGTTGCCGGCGACGCAGGAGGTGCGCCGGCCCCGGACCTCTCGCGCGTGCGGGTGCTGGCGGTGGCGCCGTTCCTCGACGAAGATCCGCTCACGCGCCCGTTGACGGCTGCCGCCGCCGCCCGCCTGGCCCTGCTGCTCCGCCGGGCGCCCTTCCAGGTCATCGGTCCCAGCATGGCCGCCGCCGCCATGGCCGAAGAGCGCATGGGACTGCGTGACCTCGTCAGTCCGTCCCGGAGCATCGCGCTGGCCCAGCGGCTGGGCGCCGACGCGGTCCTCACCGGCCGAGTCATCGAGGTGGACCAGGGGCGCAGCGGCCGCCCGGGACACGGGGCGATGGGCTTCGAGGCAAAAGCGCGCATCGACTTCCGGGTGCTGGATGCCGGCACACGCCTGAAGCTGCTCGAGGAGGAGATCGCCTGCGCCGGGAGGCCGCTGGCGGCCGACGCGCTGGAGTGCGTCGTCCAGGCCCTGGCGGCGCGGCTGCTGGGGTCCCGATGAGGGGCGCCCCTGCCCGGGAAGTCCATGCGCGCGGCCGGAGGCCACGCGCCGCATGCGGGGCACCAACCCCGCGGCCGCGCGGCCGCTGTCGTTGACAGCCAGGAGGAGGCTGTTATAATAATTGTCACGTTGGCGGCATACGGTGTCTTTTTTTTTGCCCCGATAGCCAGAGGAGCACTCATGGCTCGAACGTCCGATGCGAAGGTGGCGCCGCGCGCAGCCCCACGGGCGCTTCGGCTCCCGGTTCTGCGCGGCGCGCCCGCCATCGTGGAGCGGATCAGTCGCTACCTGCGCGAGGTGTGGGTCGAGCTGGGGCGGGTCGAGTGGCCGTCGCGTCGGGAGTTGATCAGCATGACCCTTGTGGTCATCGTGGTGCTGCTGGTCACGGCGACCTACCTCGGCCTCTTCGACTACGTGTACACGTGGCTGATCAAGCGGTACCTGGTGCAGCCGCCGGTGTAGGCGATGTCCAACAGAGCGGAAGACATCCTCAAGGGGCTGTTCGCCGACGAACCGGTGCAGGTCGAGGAGCCAGCGGCCGAGCCCGAGGAGGCCGCGACGCCACGCGACCCGCGGCGGAAGTGGTTCGTCATCCACACCTACTCGGGCTACGAGGCCAAGGTGAAGTCGAACCTCGAGCGGCGCATCGGCTCCATGGGTATGAAAGACAAGATCTTCCAGGTCCTGATCCCCACCGAGAAAGAGAAGGAGATCAAGGGCGGGAAACGGCGGGAGGTCGATCGCAAGATCTTCCCGGGCTACGTCCTGGTCGAGGTGCTGGTGGACGAGAAAGGCGAACTGGAGAACGACACCTGGTACGTGATCCGCAACACGCCGGGCGTGACGGGCTTCGTCGGGTCCGGCGCCCGGCCCATCCCGCTGGAGGACCGCGAGGTGCGGCAGCTCCTGCGCCAGCTGCGGGACGAGACGCCCAAGTACCGCATCACCTACCAGAAGGGCTCGCCGGTCCGGATCACCTCGGGGCCGTTCATGGACTTCACTGGCGTGGTGGACGAAATCATGATGGAGAAGGAGAAGGTCCGGGTGCTGGTTTCCATCTTCGGGCGCGAGACGCCCGTGGAACTGGATTTCGGCCAGGTGGAGAAGCTGTAGGCAGGACCCGGCGGGTGAGGGTGCACGATGGCGAAGAAGGTTGTGGCAATCGTGAAGCTCCAGATTCCGGCGGGGAAGGCCACGCCGGCGCCGCCCGTGGGGCCCGCGCTGGGCCAGCATGGCGTCAACATCATGGAGTTCTGCAAGGCCTACAACGAGCGCACGGCCAAGATGGCGGGGACGATCGTCCCGGTGGAGATCACGGTCTACGCCGACCGGACGTTTACGTTCGTGACCAAGACCCCGCCCGCGTCGGTGCTGCTCAAGCAGGCGGCCGGGCTAGAGAAGGGCTCCGGCGAGCCCAACAAGACCAGGGTGGGGACGGTGACGCGCCAACAGATCCGCGAGATCGCCGAGCGCAAGATGCCCGACCTCAACGCGTCCAGCGTGGAGGCAGCGATGCGGATGATCGAGGGTACGGCACGGTCGATGGGGCTCGAGGTCGTCGGCTAGGACGACGGGGGGAGGGGGCGCAGACCCCGGGGGAACCGCCGGGAGGAGACCATGAAGCGACACGGCAAGCGCTACGCCGCCGCAGTCAAGCAGATCGAGGCCCGCCGGCTCTATACGCCGGAGGAGGCGATACGGCTGGTGAAGGCCACGGCGACGGCCAGGTTCGACGAGACGATCGAGGCCCACATTCGGCTCGGTGTGGATCCCAAGCAGGCCGATCAGCAGGTGCGCGGTACCGTCGTGCTGCCCCACGGAACCGGCAAGGCGGTGCGGGTGCTGGTGTTTGCCAAAGGCGAGAAGGCCAAGGAGGCCGAGGCCGCCGGGGCCGACATCGTCGGCGCCGAGGACCTGGTCGAGAAGATCCAGGGCGGTTGGCTGGAGTTCGACGTGGCCGTCGCGACCCCCGACGTCATGAGCCAGGTGGGCCGGCTGGGACGCGTGCTGGGGCCGCGGGGCCTGATGCCAAATCCCAAGGCCGGCACCGTCACGTTCGACCTGTCCCGGGCGGTACGCGAGATCAAGGCGGGCAAGATCGAGTTCCGCCTGGACAAGACCGGGATCATCCACGTGCCGATCGGGAAGGCCCGCTTCACGGACGCCCAGTTGCTGGAGAACCTGTCGGTGCTGCTGGACGCGGTAGTGCGGGCCCGGCCCGCGGCCGCCAAGGGCCAGTACATCCGCTCGCTGACGCTGGCGTCGACCATGGGCCCCGGCGTGCGGATCGACCCGGCCAAGGCCACGGCCGTCCGCGCGGCCTGACCCGCCTGACCCGGTTGACGCGGGAGGGCGTCGGTGGTAGCATCACTCGCGCCGGCGGCCGGGGATGTCTTGGGCGCCGGCGCGAGCGCACGATCCATATCGGGCCGCCGGAACGGCGGCCGCACGCCACAGACAGCAGGTGCCCGCCGGGCTTAATGGGTGCCCCGCCTGCCGAGGAGCGGAGAGGACCGGACCCGTCTGTCTGCGGCGGGTCCAGCTCTTTTGTAGGCGGGACTGAGGAGGCACGGAGGGCGACGATGCCACGTGCGGAGAAAGTCGAGGAAGTCGAACGCCTGCAGGATCGTCTCCAGCGGGCGTCTGCGGTGATCCTGACGGACTTCCGCGGGCTCACCGTGGGCGAGATTACACAGCTGCGCCAGAAGCTGCGGGACGCGGGTGTCGACTACCGGGTCGTGAAGAACAGCCTCCTGGGGAAGGCCGCGCAGGCGGCGGGCATTGCTGGCCTCGCCCCCTACCTCCAGGGGCCCACCGCGGCCGCCTTCACCGCGACCGACCCCGTGGCTGCGGCCAAGGTGATCCAGGAGTTCATCCGCCAGACCCGCAAACTCGCTGTGAAGGCCAGCGTGGTCTCCGGCCGGGTCTACGGCGAGGCGGAGACCCGGGCGCTGGCCGACCTGCCGGGCCGACAGGAGTTGCTGGCGCGCGTCGTCGGCGGCGTCGCGGCTCCCCTGGCGGCACTCGTCGGTGTGCTCGGCGGCCTGCCGCGCGCGCTGGTCTCCACCCTCGACCAGGTGCGCCGGCAGCAGGAAGGGCACGGCGCGGCGGCGGGTTGAGACGGACGGCACGACATCCCAGGCACTGGGTGCGGGTCCACGCAAAGGGGGAAGTACCGTGGCGAAGCTGACGAACGACGAGATCATCGATGCGATCAGCAACCTGACCGTGCTGGAACTGGCTGACCTGGTCAGGGCCCTGGAGGAGAAGTTCGGCGTCTCGGCCGCGGCCCCGGTGGCCGTGGCGGCGGCACCGG
The DNA here is from genome assembly GCA_031459385.1 of Candidatus Fervidifonticultor secundus. Lineage (GTDB taxonomy): Bacteria > Sysuimicrobiota > Sysuimicrobiia > Sysuimicrobiales > Humicultoraceae > Fervidifonticultor > Fervidifonticultor secundus. Next base: position 9,113 of record JAVKIP010000032.1, read on the forward strand.
GCGCCGCCGCAGCCGCGGCCGGCGCGCCGGCGCCGGCGGAGGAGCAGACCGAGTTCGACGCCATCCTCCAGGCCGTGGGCGAGAAGAAGATTCAGGTCATCAAGGTGGTGCGCGAGCTGACGGGGCTCGGGCTCAAGGAAGCGAAGGACCTGGTGGACGGCGCGCCGAAGCCCGTGAAAGAGAAAGTCAGCCGCCAGGAGGCCGAGACGATCAAGAAGAAACTCGAGGCGGAAGGGGCAACCGTCGTCATCAAGTAGGCCGCCCCCGGCCGCACCGGCCGGCGCAGGCGGCGAGCATGCGGCTCTTGACAATACCGGGGCCAGGCGGTATGTTTGCCTGCACGGGCCTTGGGCGGGCAGCCGCGTGCGACGATACGCGTCCATTCAGCGCGACACGAGGGAGAGGGCAGGGAGATCGGCCAGGGAGATCGGCCCTGCTTTCGTCTTTCCGGCAGCCGCGATCGTCCGCAGGTCCGGGATCAGATTCTGAACCTCTCACGTGTGTACCCCACAGGCAGACGCCTGCCAGTCGCTGGCGCAGTCGCCGTGTGAGTCCGCGCCGGCATGGTGCGGACCTGATATCTCGCGGAGGTGACGCCGTCCACCGTGAAGACTAAGACGAGGCTGGAGGCACTGGCCCGGCCGCCCCGCGGCCGGGTGACCATTCCCGACGCCCGGACCGTGCACCGGGGGCGCCGCGCCCGGCATAGCTTCGCTAAGATCCCCGACGTGGTGGACATGCCGGATCTCATCGAAGTGCAGCGCAAGTCCTTCGACTGGTTCCTCCGCGAAGGAATCCGCGAGGTCTTCGCGGAGGTCTCGCCCATCCAGGACTTCACGGGGAATCTGGAGCTCCACTTCGCGGTGGAGAGCGGACGCCGCAAGCTCACGCCTCCGGAGAACGTCTTTGACGGCCAGGCGGTCCTGGAGTTCGGCGGCTACCGCCTGGAGCGCCTGAAGTACACCGAGGAGGAGTGCCGGGACCGCGACTACAACTACAGTGCCGCCTTGAAGGTGAAGGTCCGGCTGGTCATCCGCGAGACCGGGGAGATCAAAGAGCAGGAGGTCTTCATGGGAGACTTCCCCATGATGACCGAGCGGGGGACCTTCATCATCAACGGCGCGGAGCGCGTCGTCGTCAGCCAGCTGGTGCGCTCGCCGGGCGCGTACTACGCCTTCACCCCCGACGCGTCGGGCCGCCCGCTGCCGACCGCGGTGGTCATCCCGCACCGCGGGGCGTGGCTCGAGCTGGAGGTGGATGCGGCCGGCGCCATCTACGCCCGGATCGACCGTACGCGCAAACTGCCGGCCACCGCGCTGCTGCGGGCGGTCGGCTACGACACCGACGAGAAGCTCCTGAAGCTCTACGGCGAGGATCGCGCCCTGCGGGCCACCCTGGAGAAGGACAGCACGCGCACCCGGGACGAGGCGCTCATCGAGATCTACCGGCGCCTGCGCCCGGGGGACCCGCCCACGCTGGAGAGCGCCAAGACGTTGCTCCAGACGCTGTTCTTCGAACCCCGTCGCTACGACCTGGGCCGAGTCGGCCGCTACAAGCTCAACAAGAAGCTGGGGCTCAAGGTCGACCCCGACACCCGCATCCTGACCCGCGAGGACATCGTCGAGATCGTCCGGTTCCTGATGCGGCTGGCTGCGGGCGACCCCGAGGCCCGGGTGGACGACATCGACCACCTGGGCAACCGCCGGGTCCGCTCGGTGGGAGAGTTGCTGCAGAACCAGTTCCGCATCGGCATGCTGCGCATGGAGCGGGTCATCCGCGAGCGGATGACGATCCAGGAGCCGGGGCAGGTCACGCCCCAGCAGCTCATCAACATCCGGCCCGTGGTGGCCGCCATCAAAGAGTTCTTCGGCTCCAGCCAGCTCTCGCAGTTCATGGACCAGACCAACCCGCTGGCGGAACTGACTCACAAGCGCCGGCTGTCGGCGCTGGGGCCGGGCGGCCTGTCCCGCGAGCGGGCGGGGTTCGAGGTCCGCGACGTGCACACGTCGCACTACGGGCGGATGTGCCCCATCGAGACACCCGAAGGACCCAACATCGGGCTGATCTCCTCCCTGGCCACCTATGCCCGTGTGAACGCGCTGGGCTTCATCGAGACGCCCTACCGCGAAGTGAGGGACGGTGTCGTCACCCGCCGGATCCGGTACCTGACGGCGGACGAGGAGGACCACTACATCATCGCCCAGGCCAACGCCGCCGTGGACGAGCGGGGGCACCTGATCGGGCCGCGGGTCACCGCCCGACACGGCGCCGAGATCCGGCTGGTCCGGCCCGAGGACGTGGACTTCATGGACGTGTCGCCCAAGCAAATCGTCTCAGTGGCCACGGCGCTCATCCCGTTCCTCGAACATGACGATGCCAACCGGGCGCTGATGGGCTCCAATATGCAGCGCCAGGCCGTGCCGCTTCTGCAGAACGAGGCGCCGCGCGTGGGCACGGGGGTGGAGCACCGGGCAGCCGTGGACAGCGGGGCGGTGGTCCGCTGCCGGCGCGCGGGTGTCGTGGAGTCGGTCACCGGCGATCGCGTCACCGTCCGCGTGGGCCGCGACGTCGACGAGTACCCCCTGATCAAGTACCGCCGGAGCAATCAGGGGACGTGCATCAACCAGGTGCCCGTCGTGCGCTCGGGCGACGACGTCGAGGAAGGCGACATCCTGGCCGACGGACCGTCGACCGATCAGGGCGAGCTGGCGCTGGGGCGGAACGTGCTGGTGGCGTTCATGCCCTGGGAGGGCTATAACTACGAGGACGCTATCGTCGTCAGCGATCGCTTGGTTCGGGAGGACCTGTTCACCTCGGTCCACATCGAGGAGTACGAGGTGGAGGCCCGCGACACCAAGCTGGGGCCCGAGGACATCACCCGGGACATCCCCAACATCGGCGAGGACGCACTGCGCGATCTGGACGAGCGAGGAATCGTGCGGATCGGCGCCGAGGTCCGCGCCGGCGACATCCTGGTGGGCAAGGTGACGCCCAAGGGCGAGACCGAGCTCACCGCCGAGGAGCGGCTGCTCCGTGCCATCTTCGGCGAGAAGGCCCGCGAGGTCCGGGACACGTCGTTGCGGGTGCCGCATGGCGAGCGCGGCAAGGTCGTCGCGGTCAAGATGTTCACCCGCGAGAAGGGCGATCGCGACGAGGGCGATGAGCTGCCGCCGGGCGTCAACACCCTGGTGCGCGTCTACGTGGCCCAGAAGCGCAAGATCGCCGTCGGGGACAAGATGGCCGGCCGCCACGGCAACAAGGGCGTGATCTCGGTCATCCTGCCCGAGGAGGACATGCCCTATCTGCCGGACGGGACCCCGGTGGACATCGTGCTGAATCCGCTGGGCGTGCCGAGCCGGATGAATGTGGGGCAGGTCCTCGAGACGCACCTGGGATGGGCCGCCGAGCGGCTCAACCTGTGGGTGGAGGCGCCGGTCTTCGACGGCCCCCGGGAGGCTGAGATCCAGCGGCTGCTGGAGCAGGCCAGCCTGCCGGCAGACGGGAAGATCGTGCTGCGCGACGGGCGGACCGGCGAGCCGTTCGACCAACCGGTCACGTGCGGGTCGATTTACATGATGAAGCTGCTCCATCTGGTCGAAGACAAGATCCATGCCCGCAGCACGGGGCCCTACAGCCTCATCACGCAGCAGCCGCTGGGCGGCAAGGCGCAGTTCGGCGGCCAGCGGTTCGGCGAGATGGAGGTCTGGGCGCTGGAGGCCTACGGTGCCGCCTCGACCCTGCAGGAACTGCTGACGGTCAAGTCCGACGACGTCGTGGGGCGGGTGAAGACCTACGAGGCCATCGTCAAGGGCGAGAACATCCAGGAACCCGGCGTGCCCGAATCCTTCAAGGTGTTGCTGAAGGAACTGCAGGCGCTGTGCCTGGATGTGAAGGTCCTCAGCGAGGATAAGCGGGAGATCGAGCTCAAGGAGATCGAGGAAGACATCGCCGAGACGGCGCGCGCACTCGGCATCAACCTCGAGGGCGAGGAAGCCCTGGTGGAGGACTACTAGACCGATGCAGGACGTCAACAACTTCTCCGCGGTCAAGATCGGCTTGGCCTCGCCGGAGCAGATTCGCGGGTGGTCGCACGGCGAAGTCAAGAAGCCCGAGACCATCAACTACCGGACGCTGAAGCCGGAGCGCGACGGCCTGTTCTGTGAGCGCATCTTCGGCCCCACCAGGGACTGGGAGTGCCACTGCGGCAAGTACAAGCGCATCCGGTTCAAGGGGATCGTCTGCGATCGCTGCGGGGTCGAGGTCACCCGCGCCAAGGTCCGGCGCGAGCGGATGGGTCACATCGAGCTGGCCGCCCCGGTCTGCCACATCTGGTACCTCAAGGGTGTCCCCAGCCGTATCGGCCTCCTTCTGGACATGTCGCCGCGGTCGCTGGAGCGGGTGGTCTACTTCGCCGCCTACGTCGTGGTCGACCCGGGGACCACGCCGCTGCAGAAGCGGCAGTTGCTGACCGAGAACGAGTACCGGGAGATGCGGGAGAAGTACGGCACGGCGTTCCGGGCCGGGATGGGCGCCGAGGCCATCAAGGAGCTCCTGGAGGAACTGGACCTCGAGAAGCTGAGCCGGGGCCTGCGCTCGGAGCTCAGGGGCGCCTCGGGCCAGAAGCGCATGAAGATCCTCAAGCGCCTGGAGGTCGTCGAAGCGTTCCGGAAGAGCGGCAACAAGCCCGAGTGGATGATCCTGACGGTCATTCCCGTGATCCCGCCGGACCTGCGGCCGATGGTCCAGCTCGACGGCGGCCGGTTCGCCACCAGCGACCTCAACGACCTCTACCGCCGCGTCATCAACCGCAACAACCGGCTGAAGCGTCTCCTCGACCTCGGGGCCCCCGAGATCATCGTGCGCAACGAGAAGCGCATGCTCCAGGAGGCCGTGGACGCGCTGATCGACAACGGCCGGCGCGGGCGTCCGGTCACCGGGCCCAACAACCGGCCGCTGAAGTCGCTTTCGGACATGCTCAAGGGCAAGCAGGGCCGGTTCCGGCAGAACCTGCTCGGCAAGCGTGTGGACTACTCCGGCCGGTCGGTGATCGTGGTGGGGCCGAAGCTGAAGCTCTACCAGTGCGGCTTGCCCAAGGAGATGGCGCTGGAGCTCTTCAAGCCCTTCGTGATGAAGAAGCTCGTGGATCGCAACCTGGCCCAGAACATCAAGAGCGCCAAGCGCATGGTGGAGCGGGGACGCCCGGAGGTGTGGGACGTGCTGGAGGAGGTGGTGCGCGAGCACCCGGTGCTGCTCAACCGGGCACCGACGCTCCACCGGCTGGGGATCCAGGCGTTCGAGCCAGTCCTCATCGAGGGGAAGGCGATCCAGGTCCACCCGCTGGTGTGTACGGCGTACAACGCCGACTTCGACGGCGACCAGATGGCGGTGCACGTGCCGCTGTCGGCCGCCGCCCAGGCCGAGGCGCGCCTGCTGATGCTGTCGGCGTACAACATCCTCTCGCCCGCCTACGGCAAGGCCATCACCAGTCCCACGCGCGACATCGTCTTCGGCTGCTACTACCTGACCGTGGAGGACCCGGAGGACCGCGACAAGCCCGAGAGCCAGCTGAAGGCGTTCTCCTCGCCCAGCGAGGTCGTCCTGGCGCTGGAGAGCGGCGCCGTCAAGCTGCACTCCCGCATCCGCGTGCGGTACTTCGACCAGGTCGTCGTCACCACCGCCGGCCGCGTGATCTTCAACGAGGCCATTCCGGAGGAACTGCGCTTCATCAACGACGTGTGCGACCGCAAGGTCCTGTCCCAGATCGTGTCGGAAGCCTACAACCGGCTGGGCACGACGAAGACCGTGGAGCTGCTGGACGCGCTGAAGGACCTGGGGTTCCGCTACGCGACCCGCAGCGGCTCGGGCATCGCCATCAGCGACATCGTCATCCCCGAGGCCAAACGGCGTATCCTGGGCGACGCGGAGAAGCGCATCGACGCCATCGACGCCCAGTACCGCCGCGGCCTGATCACCGAGGGCGAGCGCTACCAGCGGGCTATCGACGTCTGGACCAAGGCGACCGAGGAGATCACCCAGGCCATGATGAGCCAGTTCGGGGCCTTCAACCCGCTGTACATGATGGCCCTCTCGGGCGCCCGGGGCAACATTCAGCAGATCCGCCAGCTGGCGGGCATGCGCGGCCTGATGACCGACCCCAGCGGGCGGATCATCGAACTGCCCATCAAGGCCAACTTCCGCGAAGGGCTGACGGTGCTCGAGTACTTCATCTCCACCCACGGCCAGCGCAAGGGCCTGGCCGATACGGCTATCCGCACCTCGGAGTCCGGCTACCTGACCCGCCGCCTGGTGGACGTGGCGCAGGATGTCATCGTACGCGAGCACGACTGCAAGACTACCGAGGGGCTCGTGGTTACTGCCGTGAGGGAAGGCAACGAGGTCGTCATCCCGCTGCGCGACCGCATCGTGGGACGGTTCCTGGCCGAGGACGCGGCGCCGCCGCGCCGTAAGGCCGTGCTGGAGGCGGGGGCCGAGATCGACGAGGAGGCTGCGGAGCGTATCGAGGAGGCGGGCATCGAGGCGGTGACGGTACGGTCGGTGCTCACGTGTAAGACGCGGTACGGGGTGTGCGCCAAGTGCTACGGCCGCAACCTGGCCACCGGGAAGCTGGTGGAGATCGGCGAGGCCGTGGGGATCATCGCCGCCCAGTCCATCGGGGAGCCCGGGACGCAGCTGACGATGCGGACGTTCCACACCGGCGGCGTCGCCGGATTCGACATCACCCAGGGCCTGCCCCGGGTCGAGGAGCTGTTCGAGGCGCGCAAGCCCAAGGGCCAGGCCATCATCGCCGAGCTCAAGGGCACCGTGACGCTCCAGGAGGCCCGGGGGGTGCGGCGCATCGTCGTCACGGGCAAGAACGACGAGCGGGCCTACACCGTCCCCTTCGGCATCCGCATCAAGGTCCAGAGCGGCGACCAGGTGGAGCCAGGCGACCAGCTGACCGAGGGATCCGTGAACCCGCACGACATCCTGCGGATCAAGGGCGTCCAGGACCTGCAGGCGTACCTGGTCCAGGAGATCCAGGGTGTCTACCGCTCGCAGGGCGTCGACATCAACGACAAGCACATCGAAATCATCGTGCGGCAGATGTTGCGGCGGGTGAAGGTCGAGGAGGCAGGCGACACCGAGTTCCTGCCGGGGGAGCTCGTGGACAAGTTCGCCTTCGAGGAGGAGAACGCCCGGGTCATGGCCGAGGGAGGCGAGCCGGCCAAGGCCCGTCCCGTCCTCCTGGGCATCACCAAGGCCTCACTGGCCACCGAGAGCTTCCTGTCGGCGGCGTCGTTCCAGGAGACGGCCCGGGTGCTGACCGACGCGGCCACCCGGGGCAAGGTGGACCCGCTGATCGGACTCAAGGAGAACGTGATCATCGGCAAGCTGATCCCGGCGGGGACGGGCATGTCCCGGTACCGGCAGTTGAAGGTCACCGCCGAGCTGTAGCGTTGACACCCCCCAGGGCCGATGCTAAAATTTGCTGGCGCGTAGGGACCCGATGACCAACGATGCGCTGGCGCGGCTGCGCGCGGCGACCTCGCGGGTGGTTGGGAGCAGCCAGACCGCGAAGGCAGTGGTTCGCGGGCTTGCCACGGAAGTATTCGTCGCGGAGGATGCCGATCGGCGGGTGGTCGAGCCGGTGATCCGGGCTGCGGCGGAGCGTGGGGTGCCCATCACTGAGGTGGACTCCATGGCGGCGCTGGGGCGGGCCTGCGGCATCGCCGTGGGTGCTGCCGCTGCGGCCGTTCTGGCGGGGGACTGGCGCGCATCGTAGATCCCGTGTCGCGGGGTCACAGTCGGGGCTCGACGGTCGTCGCAGGGTCATCTCCCCCCGAGCCCTTGTAGCTGCACCGCAGGGCCTGGTCTGCCCCGCGTGAGGGCGGGGCGCTGCCGGCCAGGCCTCGTATGGTGCAGCGCCAGGCGAGGCACGACAAGCGACGTCCTGGCGATACTGCCGGAGCCGCCGTGTGGCGGGGACCCGAGGGTATCGCCCTCTCTGTGCGCCTTCCTGTTGGGGTGGGCGCGTGCGCGTGCGGGAGGGAGACGGAGGCGGTAAGCATGCCGACAGTGAACCAGCTGGTGCGGCTTGGCCGGCATCGGGTGCGCAGCAAGAGCAAGTCACCGGCGCTGCAGGGCAGCCCCTTCCGGCGTGGTGTCTGCATCCAGGTGAAGACCACGACGCCCAAGAAACCCAACTCGGCGCTCCGTAAGATCGCCAGGGTGCGGCTCACCAACGGCATCGAGGTGACAGCGTACATCCCCGGGGTCGGGCACAACCTGCAAGAGCACTCCGTCGTGCTGATCCGGGGGGGGCGTGTGAAGGACCTCCCGGGCATCCGGTATCACATCGTCCGGGGCACGCTGGACGCCGCGGGTGTGGCGGGCCGGATGCGCGGGCGATCCAAGTACGGGGCCAAGCGGCCCAAGAAGTGAGGGAAGGAAGGTCAAGGAAGGAGACCGGTGATGCCTCGGAAGGGTCCGGTGCGGCCGCGAGCGATCGGTCCAGATCCGGTCTATCACAACGTGATCGTGCACCGGTTGATCAACAAGGTCATGGTGCGCGGGAAGAAGAGCCTGGCTGCTCGGCACGTGTACCGGGCGTTTGACATCGTCAGAGAGAAGAGCGGCCAGGACCCGGTCAAGGTTTTCGACAAGGCCCTGACCAACGTGTCGCCGCTGCTGGAGGTCCGGCCGCGCCGGGTCGGTGGCGCCACCTACCAGGTGCCGGTCGAGGTACGACCGGAGCGGCGCCTGTCGCTGGGTCTGCGCTGGCTGGTGCAGTACGCGCGGGGACGGCGCGACCGGCGGACCTTTGCCGAGAAGCTGGCGGCGGAGATCCTGGACGCGTCTGTCGGCCAGGGGGCATCGGTGAAAAAGCGCGAGGACACCCACAAGATGGCGGAGGCGAACAAGGCGTTCGCGCACTACCGATGGTAACGGCCACCCGAGCGAAGGCTGAGGTCACGCCTGTGGCGACGCAAGACGCGCTGCGGACTATTCGGAACATCGGCATCGTCGCCCACATCGATGCGGGCAAGACGACGACGACCGAGCGCATCCTGTTCTACACGGGCCGGGTGCACCGTCTGGGTGAGGTGGATGAGGGCTCCGCCACCATGGATTTCATGGTCCAGGAGCGCGAGCGCGGCATCACCATCACGTCGGCGGCGACCACGTGCCACTGGCGCGACCACCGCATCAACATCATCGACACGCCCGGCCATGTGGACTTCACCGTGGAAGTGGAGCGGTCGCTGCGCGTCCTGGATGGGGCCGTGGTCCTGATCTCGGCGGTCGAAGGTGTCCAGCCTCAGTCGGAGACAGTCTGGCGGCAGGCCGACCGCTACCGGGTCCCGCGCATCATCTACATCAACAAGATGGACCGGACCGGGGCCGACTTCATGCGCACCGTGGCGATGATCCGCGAGCGGCTGGGCGCCCACCCCGTGCCGGTCCAGCTGCCCATCGGGGCCGAGGATGACTTCCAGGGCGTGGTCGATCTGATTCGTATGAAGTCCATCATCTACCTCGACGACCTGGGCACCCGTTCCGACGAGACCGACATTCCCACCGACCTGCAGGAGCAGGTGGAGGCCCTGCGTGAGCGGCTGGTCGAGACCGCGGCCGATCTCGACGACACCCTGACTGCCAAGTACCTCGAGGGTCAGGAGATCACCGAGGACGAACTCCGGGCGGCGCTGCGCCGTGGCACCATCGAAGCCCGGGTCGTCCCGGTCCTGTGCGGCAGCTCGTTCCGCAACAAGGGCGTCCAGCCGCTGCTGGACGCGGTGGTGGACTACCTGCCGTCGCCACTGGACCTGCCGCCGGTGCGCGGCGTCGATCCGCGGACCGGCGGCGCCGTGGAGCGGCCAGCCGATCCCGCGGGTCCCTTTGCGGCGCTGGCCTTCAAGATCGTCACCGACCCGTACGTCGGGAAGTTGACCTACTTCCGGGTCTACTCGGGTACCCTCCGCGCGGGATCCTACGTCTACAACGCCAACAAGGGGCAGAAGGAGCGGGTCTCGCGGATCTTGCAGATGCACGCCAACCACCGGGAGGACATCCCCGAGGTGTCCGCGGGCAATGTGGTGGCGGCTGTCGGCCTGCGGGCGACGCAGACGGGCGATACCCTGTGCGACGAGTCGGCGCCCATCGTGCTGGAGGCGATGCACTTCCCCACCCCGGTCATCGCCGTGGCCGTGGAGCCCAAGACCAAGGCTGACGCGGACAGGCTCTCCACGGCGCTGGCCAAGCTGGCCGACGAGGACCCGACCTTCCGGGTGCGCTTCGACCAGGAGACCGGCCAGACGATCATCTCGGGCATGGGTGAGTTGCACCTGGAGATCATCGTCGACCGGTTGCTGCGCGAGTTCAACGTCGGCGCCAACATCGGCCGGCCGCAGGTCGCCTACAAAGAGACGATCCGGCAGGGCGCCCGCGGCGAGGGCCGGTACGTGCGCCAGACGGGTGGCCGCGGACAGTACGGGCATGCCGTGATCGACCTCGAGCCGCTGCCGCGCGGGACCGGGGTGGAGTTCGTCGACCGGATCACCGGCGGCGCCATTCCCCGGGAGTTCATCGCGGCGGTCGAGGCCGGCGTGCGCGAGGCCGCCGAGAGCGGCGTGCTGGCCGGGTACCCGCTCGTCGACTTCCGGGCCACGCTGGTCGACGGCTCGTACCACGAGGTCGACTCCAGCGAGATGGCGTTCAAGATCGCGGGCTCCCTGGCCCTGAAGGATGCGGCTGCCCGGGCGCGGCCCGCGCTGCTGGAGCCCGTGATGAAGGTCGAGGTGGTGACCCCCGAGGCGTACATGGGCGAGGTCATCGGCGACCTGAACGCGCGGCGCGGCCGCATTGAGGGAATGGAGCAGCAGGGAACGCTGCGGGTGATCAAGGCCCTGGTCCCCCTGGCCGAGATGTTCGGCTACGCCACGGCGCTGCGCTCGGCGAGCCAGGGCCGGGCTACCTACTCGATGGAGCCGTCGCATTACGAGGAAGTGCCACCCAGTCTCGCTGAGGAGATTCGTGCGCGGGCCGGCGTCGAGGCGCGCACCTGAGGCGGCAGCCCGCGGCGCAGGGACGTCGCAACGACCGCGAGCAGCACGGCGTAGGGAGGGAGTTATCGATCATGGCGAAGCCGAAGTTTGAGCGGACGAAGCCGCACGTGAACATAGGGACGATCGGGCACGTGGACCATGGGAAGACGACGTTGACGGCGGCGATCACGTATGCGATGGCAGCGCAGGGGCTGGCGCAGGCGAAGGGGTACTACGACATCGACAATGCGCCGGAGGAGCGGCAGCGGGGGCTGACGATCAACATCAGCCATGTGGAGTACGAGACGCCGGCGCGGCACTACGCGCACGTGGACTGTCCGGGGCACGCGGACTACATCAAGAACATGATCACCGGGGCGGCGCAGATGGACGGGGCGATCCTGGTGGTGTCGGCGGCGGACGGGCCGATGCCGCAGACGCGGGAGCACATTTTGCTGGCGCGGCAGGTGAACGTGCCGGCGGTGGTGGTGTTTTTGAACAAGGTAGACATGGTGGAGGATGCGGAGCTGCTGGACCTGGTGGAGGTGGAGGTACGGGAGCTGCTGAGCCGCTACCAGTTTCCGGGGAACGAGGTACCGGTGGTGCGGGGGAGTGCGCTGAAGGCGCTGGAGGCGTTGCAGGCCAACCCGAAGCTGCAGCGGGGGCAGGACGCGTGGGTGGACGGGATCTGGGCGTTGATGGAGGCGGTGGACCGGTACATTCCGACGCCGGTGCGGGAGGTAGACAAGCCGTTCCTGCTGGCGGTGGAGGACATCTTCACGATCACAGGGCGGGGGACGGTGGCGACGGGGCGGGTGGAGCGGGGGCGGTTGAAGGTCGGGGAGGAAGTGGAGATCGTGGGGTTGCGGGCGGAGCCGAAGCGGACGGTGGTGACGGGGCTGGAGATGTTTCGGAAGTCGCTGGACGAGGCGCTGGCGGGGGACAACAT
>JAVKIP010000033.1:0-19179 GCA_031459385.1 Candidatus Fervidifonticultor secundus
CTCCAAGGGTATAACCCCGGGGTAAAGGCGGTGGTGCGGCGTCTGGCGGTGCAGGCCGCCGACGACGCGCTGCTCCTCGAGACGCTGGCCGCTGAGGCCGCCCGCGGAGTGCTGCGGCGCCGGCGCAGCCGCGTGACGATCGACGCGGCCGCACTGTGCGCGCTGCCTGCGGCGTTGCAGCGCCGGGTGATCTACCAGGCGCTGCGCAGCGCCCGGGGGAACATCCGCGGCCTGGCGTTCGTTCATGTGGAACGTGTGCGGCGCATGGCGCGGGCCGGCCGCCCAGGGGAGCGTGCCGACCTCCCCGGGCTCGTCGCCGAACGGACCGCCCGTGACGTGACGGTGCGCCGCGTGCACCGCCGGCACCGCCGGACCGGAACATAGAGATGATGCTATAATCGAAGCGCAGCGCGCGACGGCGCGCACGGAGGACGGAGCCGCTCGTGACCAATCGTTACCTGCGCAACCTGATCGTCTGGGCTGTGATCCTGGCGGTGGCGTTTCCCTTCGCGCTGCAACTATGGCGCCGGACCCCCCGCGACGTGATGGACTACAGCGTCTTCGTCGAGCAGGTCCAGGCGGGCCAGGTCACCCAGGTCGAGATCGGCGACGGGACAGTCAACGGGCGCCTGAAGAGCGGCCAGCAGTTCACCACCTACGTGCCCCCGGGCGACGCCTCGTACCTTGAGCTGCTCAAGGCCAAGGGGGTGGCCATCAAGGTCGAGCCGCGGTCGCGCACCAGCCTGTGGCCCAGCCTGCTGTCGACGCTGCTGCCCATCATGCTGCTGGTCGGCCTGTGGATGTTGATGCTCCGGCAGGCGCAGTCGGGCAGCAACCAGGCCATGGCCTTCGGCAAGAGCCGGGCGCGGCTGCACACCGACACCAAGCCGAAGGTGACGTTCGCCGACGTGGCCGGGGTGGACGAGGCCAAGGAGGAACTCCAGGAGGTCATCGAGTTCCTCAAGTACCCAAAGAAGTTCCAGGCGCTGGGGGCCAAGATCCCACGGGGCGTGCTGCTGGTGGGGCCGCCGGGGTCGGGCAAGACCCTGCTGGCGAAGGCCGTGGCCGGCGAGGCCGGCGTGCCGTTCTTCTCCATCTCAGGGTCGGAGTTCGTCGAGATGTTCGTCGGGGTGGGAGCCTCGGTCACGGGCGACACGCCCGTACTGATCCGCGACGCGGCCGGGGCGCGGCTGGTCCCGATCGGAGAGTTTGTCGACCGCTTCTACGACGGGGATGCCGAGGGCTTCGTCGTCCCGGTGCAGGGCGTCGAGACGCTTGGCTACGCCCGGCGCGCCACGGGGTTCCGCGGGCGTCTCTTCCCGGTGGGCGGCAGCGCGTGGTCCCGCATCCGCGCTGTCTACCGGCACCGCGTCTCGGAGATCTACGAGATCCGCTATCTGGGCGGCACCCTGCGCGCGACGGGCGACCACAGCGTCTTTGTCCGGGGGCACGGCGGCATCCGGCCGAAGGCAGTACGTGACCTGCGCCCCGGGGATGTGCTCGTCGACCTGCCGTTCAAGGTGCGCCTGGGCTTCGATCGCCTGCTCGGCACGCAGCACGACGTGCGGGCGCACACCTTCGCGGAGCCGGTTCCGGACCGTCTGCCGGTGGTCGAGGCGGAGGACGCGCCGGTCCGGGCCTGTGCCTACGCCATGGCCAGCGCAGGCCAGATCTCCCAGCGGGCCGCTGCAGCGCAGATCGCGATCTCGCAGGCGACCGCAGGGCACTGGGAGGCGGGCCGGCACCTCCCGCGGCGCCTCGCGGCAGGTCTCCGGGGCACCGGGGTCGCCGAGACGGTGGCGGTCACGCCCGATCTGTTCAGGCTCCTGGGGTACTACACGGCCGAGGGACGGGCCAATGGCGATGTGGAGTTCACGTTCGGCACCCATGAAGAGACGCTGATCGCCGACTGTCGCCGGTTGATGTACGAGTGCTTCGCACTCGACCCGGTGGTCGAGCACACCTCAGATCATTCCACGCGGCTCATCTATCGGTCGGCCACGCTCGGCCGGTTCTTCGCCCGCCATTGCGGCACCGACAGCCGGCACAAGCACGTGCCCCCACTCCTCTGGTCCCTTCCGTATCCGTTCTTCGTTGCCTATCTCGAAGGGTGCGCACGCGGCCATGGGGCCGTGATGCCACAGGGCCAGCTGGCCATCACCTCGGCGAGCCACCGTCTGGTCCGCGAGCTGGCGTGGCTGGCGGCCATGCACGGGATCACGTGCGGTGTGCGGCATGGCGTTCAGCCGGGCAGCCGGGTCATCAAGACGAAGCCACTGCCGCCCGGCGAGTACTGGACGCTCCTGATCGGGAAGACCAGCAACCCCCTGGGCGCGGGATTTGGGCGACGCGTGCAGAAGCGGCCCGTGATCCAGAGTGTCACCGCGCAGCCGTACGACGGCTACGTCTACGACTTCTGCGGGTGCGACAACGAGGCGTTCTTCGGCGGGGAGAAGCCGGTATTGCTGCACAACAGCCGGGTGCGCGATCTGTTCGACCAGGCCAAGAAGAGCGCGCCGTGCCTGGTCTTCATCGACGAGATCGACGCCGTGGGCCGCCAGCGCGGCGCCGGTCTGGGCGGTGGGCACGACGAGCGCGAGCAGACCCTCAACCAGTTGCTGGTCGAGATGGACGGTTTCGACCCCAACGCCGGCATCATCGTCATCGCCGCCACCAACCGGCCGGATATCCTGGATCCGGCCCTGCTGCGCCCCGGGCGGTTCGACCGCCGCATCGTCGTGGACAACCCCGACACCAAGGGTCGCCGGGCGATCCTTGAGGTGCACGTGCGAGGCAAGCCGCTGGCGGATGCCAGCATTCTCGACTCCCTGGCCAAGCGCACGCCAGGCTTCTCGGGGGCCGACTTGGCCAACATGGTCAACGAGGCGGCGCTGCTCGCGGCGCGCCGCAACAAGAAGAAGATCACCGCCGCCGAGTTCGACGAGGCGATCGACCGCGTGATCGCCGGCCCGCAGCGGCGCAGCCGCATTCTCACGCCCAAGGAGCGGGAGCTCACGGCTTACCATGAGGCCGGGCACGCGCTGCTGGCCAAGGTCGTGCCCGGCGCCGACCCGCCCCACAAGGTGACGATTCTCCCGCGGGGCCTCTCGCTGGGCTACGTGATGTTCGCGCCGCCGGAGGACAAGTACACCTACACGAAGCAGGAGATCCTGGCACGGATTACCGTGGGGCTCGGCGGCCGGGTGGCGGAGGAAGTCGTCTTCGGCGAGGTCACCACCGGCGCGCAGAACGACTTCGAGCAGGCGACCGAGCTGGCCCGCAAGATGGTGACCGAGTACGGCATGTCCAGCAAGCTGGGACCGCTCTCGCTCGGCAAGCGCCACGGGCCGGTGTTCCTGGGGCGCGACCTGGTCGAGAGCCGCAACTACAGCGAGGAGATCGCCTACGAGATCGACAAGGAGATCCGTCGGATCATCGACGAGTGCTACGAGCAGGCACGGCAGCTGATCCTCAAGCACCGCGACGTCTTGGAGCGGATCGCGCGGGCGCTGGTCGAGCGCGAGAGCCTCGAGGCGGACGAGCTGGCCCGGCTGTTCGAGGGGCAGGCCCTGGAGCCGCCCGACGCCGCGCCGCCCGCGCCGGAGCCCGTCGCCGAGCCTGCGGCGGAGCCCCGGGCCCGCCCCGAGGCGCCGCTGCCGAGGCTGCGACCGAAGCCCGAAGCCTCGACCTAGATCAGACGCATCAGCCCCGGGGTGGAGTGGCGATGCCGCGAACGATCGAGGTGCCCGAGTACGTCATCCAGGACGCCGTCACCGTGCCCGCCGCGACCACGGCGCTGGTTGTGGTCGACATGCAGAACGACTTCGTCACCCCCGGCGGGGCCCTGGTGGTGCCCGATGCCGCCAGGACCGTGCCGGTCATCGCCGCGCTGTTGGCCCGCGCGCGCAGCGCAGGCGTGCGGGTGTTCTACACACAGGACACCCATGCGGAGGGCGACCCCGAATTCCCCATCTGGGGCGTGCACTGTTCCGAAGGCACCTGGGGCTGGCAGATCGTCGACGCTCTGGCCCCGCAACCGGGAGACCGCGTGGTGCGCAAGCTCCGCTACGATGGGTTCTTCGGGACGTCCCTCGACCATGAGCTGCGGCTGGCCGGCGCGCAGACCCTGGTGGTGTGTGGCACCGTGGCCAACATCTGCGTGCTGCACACCGCCGGCAGCGCCGCGCTCCGCGGCTATCGGGTCGTCGTACCAGTAGACGCTGTCTCGGCTCTCACCCCGTTCGATCTCGAAGCGGCTCTGCGGCAGGTGCACTTCCTCTACCGCGGGACACTGGTCCACGCCTCGGGGCTGACCTTCGCACCCTGAGGCCGGCCCCGCTGCCCGCGCGGGTCGCCCTGCGGGGAGGGGTGCCTCCCGGCGGGTGGAATATTTCTGGGGTCTGACTGGAGGTGGCAGGTGACGGGTGTGCGGTCCAAGAGCCTGACGCGCAAGACCGGCATCAACGTCGTCCCCATTGCCATCTACGTGGCGGTGGCCGTGCTGGTGACCGGCGGGATGTACGCGTGGGATCTGAGCTATCGCCGGCAGCAGGAGGCGCGGCGGCGGCCGCCCGAGCCCGAGGTCCTGGCCAAGAACCTCGTGGAGAACATCGTGGGCGCCAACACCGTGCGCGACGTCACGGTCGACCGCGAGAAGAAGACCGTGGCGGTGACGTTCACGTCGGTGCTCTTCAAGCCCGAGAAGCCCAAGAAGGAGCTCCGAGACCTGCTGGAGGCGGAGGCCACCCTGGCCACCCAGGCGATCCTGAGCCAGATGCGCGAGTACACCGGGGTGACGGCCACCCTGGTCCACGACGGGACCTCGCTGGCCACCGCGGTCGCGACCCGCGGCACAGAGAAGGTGACCATGACCTACCTGGACGCGCGCCTCAAAGACTGACCCCCGCGCGGAGGAGTCGATGTACGCGCTGAACTTCTATTCGTCGCTATTCGCGGAGGCGCTGCGCACGGGCCGGAAGACGGTGACCATCCGGCTCGGCAACAAGACGGATAAGTACCACGACGGGCAGGTGGTGTGGGTCACCGTCGGCCGCCGCTTCGGCACCCGGCGCAAGATCTTCCCGGCGATCATCGATCGCGTGGAGGTGAAGCGCGTGGCAGAGGTGACCCCCCGCGAGATCGAGCGCGACAACCCGGAGCTGCGGCGGCACGAAGAGCTCATGGAGTTCCTCTCGAAGATCTACGGCCGGCCCGTGTCGCTGGACGACGAGGTGTCGGTCATCCACTTCTCCCGGATCGAGGAGGGCACCGGCATCGGCGGTGACGCCTGAGGCGTCGCTGGCTGCCAGCCGGCTCCGTCGGGGATGAGGAGCACGGCGGGCGGGAGCGGACCCGTCAGGTAGAGCTGGGGACCAGCGCGCCAGAAGACGATGCCGGCGTCGTGCGCCGGACGCGCACGCACCGCCACCACGACCACGTCGTCGGCGTGCCGCCGGGCTACTGCCGCGGCCTCAGCCGGTGTCGTGGCCAGGTGAACGTACTGCCGGGCCCCCGGGCGCAGCCCCGCCGCCCGGATCTCGGCGAGAGCCCCCCACGGCACGCCACAGTACAGCCACTCCGGCGGCAGGGCGGGTGTGCCGGGGGCCTGGATCTGCACGGTGTGACCGTAGCGCGCGCGGATGCGCCCGTCGCGGAGTTCGTACCGGCGCGGGTCGGCGGCGGCGACGCTGGCGACCTCACCGGCCGTGATCTCCTCCCATCCCGGCTGCGCCGCCAGTGCCCGGGCCAGCGCGCCGAGTTCCACGAAGCCCTCGGCGTCCAGCGTCAGGCCTACGTCCTCGGGCTTGTGGCGGAGTACCCGCGCCAGCAGCCGGCTCAGGCGGAGCCGGCGCAGTGCCGACCGTCTGGCTCCCGCACCGCGCGTCGACGGCATGAACGTCCCTGCGGGGAGGGTTGGCCATCGTGCCGAGGAGAACCTGCCGTCGCGACGAACTGCACGCGCGAGGTGACGGAGAGGACGGTGGACCCCGTGCCCGCCCGCCTGGTGGAGTGCGTCCCGAACGTCAGCGAGGGACGTCGACAGGAGGTCGTCGACGCCATCGTGCAGGCCGTGCGGGCGGTGGACGGCGTCCGCGTGCTCCACGTGCACTCCGACCCCAGTCACAATCGCAGCGTGATTACCTTTGCGGGCGCTGCCGATGCCGTCGGCCGGGCCGCGCTGGCCCTGGCCCGCGCCGCCGTGGAGCGCATCGACCTGCGCACCCACCGCGGCGAGCACCCGCGGATCGGTGCCGTAGACGTCATCCCGTTCGTGCCCGTCGGTGAGACGTCTATGGAGGAGTGCGTGGCGCTGGCGCGCCAGGTAGGACAGGAGATCTGGGGGACGCTGCGCGTGCCCGTGTACTTCTACGCCCAGGCCGCCACGGCGCCCCACCGGATCCGGCTGCCGGAGATCCGCAAGGGCGAGTTCGAAGGACTGGGCGAGAAGATGGCGCAGGCGGACTGGGCGCCGGACGTGGGCGACCCGCGACCGCACCCTTCGGCCGGCGCGGTGGCGGTCGGGGCGCGGCGGCCGCTGGTCGCCTACAACATCAACCTCCACACCGCCGACGTGGGCGTGGCGCGCGCCGTCGCCCGCGCCGTCCGCGAGTCGGGCGGTGGGCTCGTAAACGTGCAGGCCATGGGTGTGATGGCGGCCTCGGGGCAGGCGCAGGTGTCCATCAACGTCCTGGACCCGATGCAGACCCCGCTGCACCGGGTGTTCGACCTGGTCCGCCTCGAGGCCGACCGCCACGGCGTGGCCGTTGCGGAGAGCGAGATCGTCGGGCTGGTGCCGCTGGACGCCCTGGTCGATGTGGCGCGCGCCTACCTGCGCCTCTGGCGCTTCGAGCGCAGCCAGGTGCTTGAGGTGCAGTTGATGGAGTGAGCCGTGACCGCTGGACCGTCTGATGCCAGGGCAGGGCCCGCGCAGGACCTGGCGGCCACCGGGCTGGCCTGGGACTTGCCCACGGCTGCCGCGGCCGGTCTCGGACGCCCGCTGGTGCGCGTCGGGGAGACCGAGTCGACCAACGACCTGGCACGGCGCCTGGCGGACGCCGGGCTGCCCGAGGGTACGACCGTGGTCGCGGTCCGGCAGACCCGCGGGCGGGGCCGCCTGGGCCGCGCCTGGGCGTCGCCGGAAGGCGGGCTGTGGTGCTCGGTGCTGCTCCGCCCTCCTCCCGGGGTCGCCTGGACGCTGCTGAGCCTGGCCACGGCGCTCGCCGTGGCGGAAGCGGTGGAGGCCGTCGGCGGAGTGCGTGCCAGCCTGCGGTGGCCGAACGACGTCCTGGTGCACGGCAGGAAGGTCTCTGGCATCCTGCTCGAGGCCACGGGGAGCGCGCTGGTCGTCGGCGTCGGGATCAACGCCAACGTGCGCCTGGACGCGCTGCCGCCGGAGGTGCGCGCGGGGGCGACGTCCCTCGCCGTCGCGGCCGGTCGGCCCGTGGACCTGGAAGCTCTGCGCGTGGCATTCCTGCGGCGGCTCGCCGTCTGGTACGATGCGTGGAGGGCGGCAGCAGACGTCCCCGGTGCGTGGGCCGCGCGCGACGCGCTGGCCGGGCGACGCGTGGTGGTCCGCACATCGGGCGAGGTCGTCGAGGGCACCGGGGAGGGTGTGGCAGACGATGGCGCACTGCGCGTGCGTCTGGCGAGCGGCGAGGTCCGGCGCGTGCTCGCGGGCGATCTCGTGGGACTGGAGGTACGCGGCGCGCACGGGCCGTGACGGGATCGGATGCCGCCGGGCCCCCGCATGATCCGGACGGCCGTCGAGGGCAGCCCGGCGTCTGGTGACCCCGATCGCCTGCGGCGCGTCGTCAGCGCGAGCCTGGGCTCCAGCCGGGGCAATCACCGCTTCGAGACCACGCTGCTCGGCCGGCGGTTCGTCATCGAGCGCATCGGCACCGACGGCGACTACCGGGCCTGGTGCCGGCTGCTCCGCGACCTGGATGGCCGGGTGGACGCCATCGGGCTCGGCGGCATCGACCTGGCGCTGGTGGCCGGCAGCCGCCGCTATCCCATCCGGGACGCGGTCCGCGCTGTGGCCGGACTGCGCACGCCGGTCGTCGACGGTTGGGGGATCAAGAACAGCTGGGAGCGGCACGTCATCCACCAGGTGCTGCCGCAGGCCCTGGGCACCCCGCTGCGCGGCCGGCGGGTGCTCCTGGTCTCCTCCGTGGACCGGTACGGCATGGCCGAGGCGTTCACCGAGGCCGGCGCCGACGTGATCTTCGGCGACTTCATGTTCGGCCTGGGGCTGCCGCTCCCGCTGCGCGGGCTGCGGACGGTGCAGGTGCTGGCGGCTGTGCTCCTGCCGGTGCTCACGCGGGGGCCCTTCACATGGCTCTACCCCACCGGAGCCAGGCAGCACCGTAGCACCCCGCGCTTCGGCGGCGCCTACCGGTGGGCCGAGGTCATCGCCGGTGACTTTCACCTCATCAGGCGGTACATGCCGCCGCGGCTGCCCGGGAAGGTCATTTTGACCAACACCGTGACCGCTGCGGACGTCGAGGACCTCCGGCGCCGTGACGTCGCGCTGCTGGTCACGACGACTCCGGAGATGGGCGGCCGGTCGTTTGGCACCAACGTCATCGAGGCCGTGCTGGTGGCAGCGGCGGAACGCCGACCGGAGGGGCTGCGCCCGGAGGACTACCTAGCCTGGATGCAGCGCATCGGCTTCCAGCCCCGCGTCGAGCGGTTCGCGCCGGCGTCCTGGGCCGCCGCTCGCGCGTAGGCCCTACCGTGTCCGGCGACATCCCCGCCGTGCCGCACCGGTCGGGGTTCGTCGCCCTCGCGGGCCGTCCCAACGTGGGCAAGTCCACCCTGTTCAACCGTCTGGTCGGTGCCCGGGTGGCGATCACCTCACCGGTGCCCCAGACGACGCGCACCGTCGCCCGCGGCATCCTGACGCGGCCCGACGCGCAGGTGGTGTTCCTGGATACCCCGGGGCTCCACGCGCCCCGCCACCGGCTGGGTGCCTGGATGGTGGAGCAGGCCCGTCGCGTCCTGGACGAGGTGGACCTGATCGCCTGGATCGTCGACGCCGCGGCCGGAGTGCGCGACGACGATCGCCTGGCGGCCAGAGCGTTGCGCGCGGCAGCGAAGCCGGTTGTGCTCGTGGTGAACAAGGTCGATGCCGCCGCCCCCGCGGCCGTCGAGGCCGTCGCCGCCGAGGCCGGAGCCCTGGTCCCGGTGGCCGTCACGTGCCGGCTGTCGGCCGAGCAGGGCCTGGGGGTCGCTGAGTTCCTCGACGTGGTGCTGGCGCGCCTGCCCGAGGGGCCGCCGTACTACCCCGCGGTCATGGTCACGGACCAGCCGGAGCAGGTGCTGGTAGGCGAGCTGATCCGGGAGCAGATCATCCGGCATACTCGCGACGAGGTGCCGCACGTCGTGGCGGTAGAGGTCGAAGAGTTCGTCCAACGCAACGACGCGGCCGCGTACGTGCGGGCCACCGTGCACGTGGAGCGGCCCTCGCAGAAAAAGATCGTCATCGGCCGGGGCGGGCAGCGGCTCAAAGCCATCGGCACCGCCGCGCGGCGGGAGATCGAGACCCTGCTGGGTCGGCCGGTCTACCTCGATCTCTGGGTCACGGTGACCCCCGGATGGCGGGAGAAGCTGGCGTTCATCCGCGGATTCTACCCGGGGTGAGTGGCCGCCCGGCCCGGCGCCCAGGTACACCCAGCTTGACGCGCCCAGGCACCGCCGGTATACTCCATGCCAGTCGCCAACCGACCGCCGGGCGCGCGTCCGGCGGTCGAGTCCATTGTATCGGCGGGCTGCAGCATGAAGAACCCGAAGAATGCCAGGGTCAATGACGCCGAGAAGGAAACGATCCTGACCCGCGAGGGGCTCCGCAAGCTCGAGGAAGAACTCGAACACCTCAAGGGCACCCGGCGCAAGGAGGTGGCCGAGCGTATCAAGCAGGCCAAGGCGTTCGGCGACCTGGCGGAGAACGCGGAGTACGACGACGCGAAGAACGAGCAGGCCTTCATCGAGGGGCGCATCCTGCAGATCGAGCAGATGCTCCGCAGCGCCCGGGTCATCGACGACGCCGCCGTAGCGGCCGACGTGATCTCGGTAGGGTCCACGGTGCGGCTCAAAGACGTCGCGGCCGGCAGCGAGTTGACGTACACCATCGTGGGCTCGGCCGAGGCCGATCCCCTGGAGGACCGCATCAGCAACGAGTCGCCGGTGGGGCGGGCGCTGCTGGGCCGGAAGAAGGGCGAGACCATCACCATCCGTGTCCCGGCTGGCACGCTCAAGTACACGGTCCTCGACATCGTTCGGTAGTCCTCGGGCCGGGGTGGGGACCTGCCAGGTCCCGCCGTCGGCCCAATTGGGTACATCCTCTAGTGGATGCAGCTCCCCGGTGCCGGACTCGCCAGGGAATGCCGTCGCAGCGGGGTACGTAGTACTGAAAGGGAACGGGGTCTCCATTCGTGTTCCGGGTCCGGGGAACCGGACCAGGCAGGAGTGCCGTTGGAGAAGACAGAATCGTGACGAGCGAGAAGCGGGGTTCCTCTCACCCTCGGAAGAGAGGAGCGTGCAGTGCCGATGTTTGAACGGTTCACCGAGCGCGCGCGCCGTGTCATCATCCTCGCGCAGGAGGAAGCCAAGCGGCTCAACCACAGCGCGGTGGGAACCGAGCACATTCTGCTGGGCATCATCCGGGAGGGTGAGGGGGTTGCCAGCAAGGTTCTCGAGAGCCTCAACATCAGCCCGGAGCGTGTGCGCGCCGAGATCGAGGGCGCCATCGGGCGTGGCGAGCGGTCTCCCCACGAAGAAGTGGCGTTCACGCCCCGGGCCAAGAAGGTCCTGGAGCTGGCCCTGGACGAGGCCCGGCGGCTGGGGCACAACTACATCGGCACCGAGCACCTGCTGCTCGGCCTGATCCGGGAGGGTGAGGGGGTCGCGGCGCGGGTCCTGGAGGCGATGGGGGCCGACCTGGACCGCGTCCGCGCCCAGGTCGTCTACCTGCTGGGCGAGGAGGGGACGACGTCCTACGCCAAGCAGGCCAGCAAGACCCCGACGCTGGACGAGTTCGGCCGCGATCTGACCAAGCTGGCCCGCGAGAGCAAGCTCGATCCGGTGATCGGACGCGAGCGGGAGATCGAGCGGGTCATTCAGGTGCTCTCCCGCCGCACCAAGAACAACCCGGCGCTCATCGGCGAACCCGGCGTCGGCAAGACGGCCATCACCGAAGGTCTGGCGCAGCGCATCGTCCGTGGCGACGTCCCCGAGGTGCTCCGGCACAAGCGCGTCGTCCAGCTGGACCTGGCGGCGCTGGTGGCCGGCACCAAGTACCGCGGCGAGTTCGAAGAGCGCATGAAGAAGGTGATGGAGGAGATTCGCAAGGCGCAGGGCGAGGTCATCCTGTTCGTCGACGAGCTCCACACCCTGGTCGGCGCGGGCGCCGCCGAGGGTGCCATCGACGCCAGCAATATCCTGAAACCTGCGCTGGCCCGCGGCGAACTGCAGTGCATCGGCGCCACCACGCTGGACGAGTACCGCAAGTACGTCGAGCGCGATGCGGCGCTGGAGCGCCGGTTCCAGCCGATCCTGGTGGCCGAGCCGACCGTGGAGCAGACCATCGAGATCCTCCGTGGCCTGCGCGACCGGTACGAGGCCCATCACGGTGTCACCATCAGCGATGAGGCCCTGGTGGCGGCCGCGACGCTGGCCGACAAGTACATCTCCGACCGCTTCCTGCCCGACAAGGCCATCGACCTGATGGACGAGGCCGCCAGCAAGATCCGGCTGCAGGCGTCGTTCCTGCCGCAGGAGCTGCGTCAGGCCATGGAGCGCGTGGAGCGCACGCGGCGTGAGAAGGAAGAGGCCAGCAAGGCACAGGACTTCGAGCGGGCCGCGCAACTGCGCGACCGCGAGCGGGTGCTGCGGCAGAAGCTCGAGGAGCTGCAGGGGTCCATCAAGCGCGAGAAGGGCCGCGAGCCCACCGTGGTGACCGCCGAGGACATCGCGGACATCGTCTCGTCGTGGACCGGCATCCCGGTCACGCGGCTGGTCGAGGAGGAGACGCAGAAGCTGCTGCGGATGGAAGAGACGCTCCACGAGCGCATCGTCGGTCAGGATGACGCCGTGCGGGCCGTGGCCAAGGCGGTACGCCGCGCGCGGGCGGGCCTGAAAGACCCCCGGCGGCCCATCGGGTCGTTCATCTTTTTGGGCCCCACGGGCGTCGGCAAGACCGAGCTGGCACGGGCGCTGGCCGAGTTCCTCTTCGGCGATGAAGGGGCCCTGGTCCGCATCGACATGTCGGAGTACAGCGAGCGGCACACCGTCTCGCGGCTCGTGGGCTCCCCGCCAGGGTACGTCGGCTACGAGGAGGGCGGCCAGCTCACCGAGGCGGTGCGCCGACGGCCGTTCTCGGTGGTGCTCTTCGACGAGATCGAAAAAGCGCACCCGGAGATCTTCAACGTGCTGCTGCAGATCCTGGACGACGGCCGGCTGACCGACGCCCAGGGGCGCACGGTGGACTTCAAGAACAGCGTGATCATCATGACGAGTAACGTCGGCGCCCCGCAGCTGGACAAGGAGGTCGGCATCGGCTTTCGTGCCGCGGGCTACGACGAGACGGTGGACCGCGAGCGGCAGTATGAGCGGATGCGGGAACATGTCATGGAAGAGCTGCGGCGGACGTTCCGGCCCGAGTTTCTCAACCGCCTGGACGAGATCATCGTCTTCCGGCCGCTCACCCACGAGCAGATCAAGGCCATCGTGGGGATCCTGATGGAGCGCGTGCGGCGCGAGCTGCGCGGCCAGAACATGGATCTGGAGCTGACGCCGGCCGCCCAGGAAGTGCTGGCGCGCGAAGGGTTCGACCCCAAGTTCGGCGCGCGTCCGCTGCGGCGCGCCATCCAGCGGTTGATCGAGGACCCGCTGTCCGACGAGCTGTTGCGCGGGCAGTTCCGGCGCGGCGACGTGGTCGTGGTCGATGCCCGCGACGAGAAGATCGTCTTCGAGCGCAAACGCGAGCCGGCCCTGGCCGAGTAGCCGTCGGCCGGCACCGACACCGGCGAACCCGGGCCCGCGGGCCCGGGTTCCTTTTTCCGCCGGCGGCATCGGGCGCTCCGGTGGTCGATGACCGGGAGGGGAAGCCGTGGAGCGCACCCGCTTCGTCTGCCAGGCCTGCGGGCACACGTCGGCCAAGTGGCTGGGACGGTGTCCCGGGTGCGGGGAGTGGAACACGCTCGCCGAAGAGGTCGTCCGGGCTGCCGGGCGGGGCACGCGACCGCCGGCGGCTGCCGAGCCGGTCTCGGTGGCTGCCGTGGACCTGGTACAGGAGGCGCGCACCCCCAGCGGCCTGGCCGAGTTCGACCGCGTGCTCGGCGGCGGCGTCGTGGCCGGCTCCGTCGTGCTGGTGGGAGGCGATCCGGGCGTCGGCAAGTCCACCTTGCTGACGCTCATCGCGCACCGGCTGACGCGCGCCGATCGGCCAGTCCTCTACGTCACCGCCGAGGAGTCGGCGCGGCAGACGCGCCTCCGGGCGGAGCGGCTGGGGGCCCTGGCACCCGAACTGCTCCTGCTGGCGGAAACCGACCTGGACGCGATCGCCGAGACCGTGCGGCGCGTGCGGCCGGCGGCGCTCATCGTGGACTCGATCCAGACCGTGTACCGGGGCGACGTGGCCTCGGCGCCGGGCAGTGTCGCCCAGGTCCGCGAGTGCGCCGCCTCGCTGGTGCGGCTCGCCAAGGACGAGGGCATCGCGACGTTCCTGGTCGGGCACGTGACCAAGGAGGGCGCGCTGGCCGGCCCGCGCGTCCTGGAGCATCTGGTGGATACGGTCCTGTACTTCGAAGGCGACCGCCACCACGCGTACCGCGTGCTCCGGGCCACGAAGAACCGGTTCGGGCCCACCAACGAGATCGGCGTCTTCGAGATGACCGCCGCCGGCCTGCGCGAAGTGCCCAACCCCTCGGCCGCCTTCCTCGCCGAGCGACCTGCAGGCACGCCCGGCTCGGCCGTGGTGTGCGCCATTGAGGGCACGCGCCCCGTCCTCGTGGAGGTCCAGGCGCTGGTGACGCCGACGCACTTCGGCATGCCCCGGCGGACCGCATCGGGCGTCGACTACAACCGGCTGTTGTTACTGCTGGCGGTGCTGGAACGGCGCGCGGGGCTGCGGCTGGGCGACCAGGACGTCTACGCCAGCATCGCCGGCGGGCTCACCGTCGAGGAGCCGGCCGCCGATCTCGGCATCGCCCTGGCGGTGGCCAGCAGCCTCCGCGATCGGCCCGTGGACCCGCAGACCGTGGTCGTGGGCGAAGTGGGACTGGGCGGGGAGATACGCGGCGTGCCACAACTCGTGCGGCGGGTGGCCGAGGCCGCGCGGCTGGGCTTCGGGCGGGTGGTGGTGCCGGCGCAGGCCGTACAGGAGATTCCCGCGGGCGTCGAGGTGGTTGCGGTCCGCGATCTGAGCGGCGCGCTCCGGGCCCTGCTCTGAGCGGCGCGCCGCGCGCGGCGCGGTGGCCGCCGGTGGCCGTTACGTCAGGTGAAAGACGCCCAGCGTAGCGACCCGCTCGTGCTCCTTGCGCAGGATCGCCTCGAGGTCGAGGTCCAGCAGGCTGGCGGTGGCGGCCAGGTAAAACAACGTCGTGCCGATCTCCGTCTCCAGGATCTCACGGCAGCGCTCGCACAACGCGCCGTCGACGTGCGTCTGCATGACCGCCTTGACTTCTGCCAGGCTCATCTCGGCGGGGAATCGCTGTTTCCCGGCCCTGATCGAGATGCACCCGCAGGCGGTGACACACTTGGCAATGGCGCGATTGACGCGGGCAGCGGATTCAGTGAGCTTGCTCTGCACATCGAGGATACTGCGGTGGCGGATCAGGTATTCCGAGACCGTGTGCTGGAAGGAGCCTTGATCGATCTCTGCCATAGCGAACGCTCCTTTGGATCGCATCTGGCGCGACGACGGTCCCATTATAGAAACCGCCCTGCACGGCTGTCAAACCGCGGCGCTTCTCCGCGCGCAAATCGCTGTGCTATACTTTCAGGCGCAAGTCGGTGTCATGAGACCGGGCAGCGCTGCGCGCGCGTGGAGTGGCCCGGGAGGAGATCCATGCGTGACAGCGTGATGCGTGCGGTCGGCGCACTGCTGGGAGGCGTGGCGGGATACCAGATCGCACTCCTCGCGGGCGAGTACTGGACGTCGGTGGCAGCCGCGGGGTTTCGCCCGCAGGCGTTGGGCGTCATCCTCGGCGGGCTGGTGGGGCTACTGGCGGTGCCGCCACTGTCGCGCGCGTTCGTGGCAGCCATGGCGTGGGTGCTGCACCCGCTGGCCGGTCTCTCGCTCCACGATCTGATTTTGGGCGGCCTGGGCCTCGTCGTGGGGCTCATGCTGGCCCTCTTCGTCGGCTACCTGCTGGAGGGCATGCCGCTCATCGGACCGTACGTCCGGCTGGTGGCTGGTGTGGTGCTCGGATACCTCGGGCTGCACGTGGCGCTACAGCGGCGCGACGAGCTGGCCGGGATCCTGCGCCGCCAGGACGGGCCGGTGGCCGGGCCGCGCGGGCACGCGCATCCCAAGCTCCTCGACACCAGCGTGGTCATCGATGGGCGCATCGCCGACATCTGCCGCGCGGGGTTCCTGGAGGGGCCGCTGCTCGTGCCGCGGTCGGTGCTCACAGAGCTGCAGCGGATCGCGGACTCCGCCGACGCGGTCCGGCGCAACCGCGGCCGGCGGGGGCTCGACATCCTGAACCGCCTGCGCCGCGAGCTGGACTCGGTGCAGGTGATCGAGGACATCGGGGACGCGCTGGACGTCGACGCGCAGCTGATCGCGCTGGCCAGGGCGCACGACGCCTGGGTAGTCACCAACGATTTCAACCTGAGCAAGGTTGCCGAGCTCCAGGGCGTGCGGGTGCTCAACGTCAACGAGCTGGCGCAGGCGGTGCGGCCCACGGTGCTCCCCGGTGAGGAACTCACCGTCCAGGTCATCCGCGATGGGAAGGAAGCAGGCCAGGGCATCGCCTACCTTGACGACGGCACGATGATCGTGGTAGAAGGCGGCAAGCGCCTCATCGGTGAAACGTCCGAGGTTGTAGTCACCAGCATGCTCCAGACGTCGGCGGGACGCATGATCTTCGCCCGCCCGAAGTCCAGCGAGCCCACCGGTCCCTCGTCGCTGCCCAAGCGGTGAGGGCAGGTGTGCTTCTCGCCCGTGGGTGAGGAGACCGCCGGCGCGGTCATCGTGGCGGCCGGCGAGGGCCAGCGCCTCCAGGGGCCCGTGCGCAAGCCGTTCCTGCCTCTGGACGGGACCACCGTGCTGGACCGCGCGCTCTCGGCGTTCGTGGAGTGCCCGCGGATCGGTCCTATCGTGGTCGTGGTAGCTGCGGCCGCCGCGGATGCGCTGCGGTCCCGGCTGCCCCCGCGCGTGACGGCCGTGGTGCCGGGGGGCGCGACGCGCCGCGCCTCGGTGGCCGCAGGGCTCGCGGTGCTCGACGAGGTGGGCTGGGTGGTGGTGCACGACGGCGTGCGTCCCTTCGTGACCCCGGAGCTGATCTCCCGCGTGGTGGACGCGGCCGCCGAGACCGGCGCGGCCACCCCCGGCCTGGCCGTCACCGACACGCTCAAGGTCGTGGAGGGAGATCGCGTCCGCCGCACCGTCGACCGCCGGGGGCTCGTGGCGGTGCAGACGCCCCAGGCGTTCCGGACGACGCTGTTGCGGCGGGCGCATGCAGCAGTGCCGCTCGACGCGCACGTGACCGACGACGCCGAGCTGGTCGAGCGGCTGGGGGTCGCGGTGCGGGTCGTACCCGGCGATCCCGCCAACCTGAAGATCACGACGCTAGCGGACTACGAGCTGGCCCGGCGGTACGCCGGGCGCATGGCCGGCGACCTCCGGGTGGGCATGGGTGTGGATGCCCACCGTCTGGTACCCGACCGACCGCTCGTGCTGGGCGGGGTACGCATTCCCCATGCCCGCGGGCTCGAGGGACATTCCGATGCCGATGCTCTGACCCACGCGGTCATCGATGCCCTCCTCGGCGCCGCTGGCCTGCCGGATATCGGCCGGCAGTTCCCTCCCGACGACCCGGCCTTCCGCAACGCCGACAGCCTGGACCTGTTGACCCGGGTGGTGGCGGACCTGGCGACAGCGGGCTGGACCGTGGTGAACGTGGATGCCGTCGTCTGCGCGGAGGAGCCGCGGCTGGCGCCCCATGTGGAGACGATGCGCGAACGGCTGGCAGAGGTGCTGGGCGTCGCCCCCGCGTGCGTGGGCATCAAGGCCACGACATGGGAAGGGCTGGGCGCGACCGGGCGCGGCGACGGCATCACGGCTCAGGCGGTGGCGCTCGTGCGGAGGCAGGCGTGAGCGCCCGCCGCCGGCGGCCTGCACCTGCCCGGCGGCGCCGGCCCGGGGCCGGCGGTCGTCCGGGGGCGGGGCTGGCGCACGACGTCGTCTTCATCGAGCGTGCGGCGCTCGCCGAACCGGTAGCCGTGGAGCTGGCGCTGCCGGCGGCGCCGCGGCCCCGGCTCGTCGGCTTCTGGCGCGGGCGGGAGTTCCACACCATCGTGCGCACCGTGGCCGTCCGCCGCGAACACGAGGCCACCTACCACCGGGTGGTCACGGACCGCGGGGCGTTCGACCTGCGCGCGGTGCGCCGGATGCACCCCCTCACGCTGCGCGTGCACCGCGCCTGGGAACTGTGCGCCGAACTGGAGATGGTGCCCGTCGCCCGCCACCCTTAGAGGCTGCGCCGCGCGGCCGCACGTGCCCTTGTGGGTCCTGCAGGTCGCCCAGTAGACTGATCACGCGAGGTGGGCTATGCCGCTGCAGGTCTACAATTCGCTGACCCGCCGCAAGGAGCCGTTCACCACCCTCGAACCCGGCCGCGTACGCATGTACGTCTGCGGTCCCAACCTCTACGGGCCGGCGCACGTGGGCCACGCGCTGTCGTACACGGTTTTCGACGTCATCCGTCGCTACCTGGAGTACCGCGGCTACCAGGTCCGCCACGTGCAGAACTTCACCGACATCGAAGACCGGATCGTCGAGCGGGCACGGCGGGAAGGTCGCAGCATCTTCGAGATCGGCCAGGAGTACCTCGAGCGCTTCCTCGCCGAAATGGACGCCCTTGGTATCCAGCGCGCGCACCACTACCCGCGGGCCACCCAGGTCATCCCCAAGATGATCGAGATCATCGAGACGCTGATCGCCCGGGGCAACGCTTACGCCGTCGATGGGGACGTGTACTTCCGGGTGACCTCGGTGCCGCACTACGGGGCGCTGGCGGGCAGGACGCTGGAACAGATGCAGGCGGGCGCCCGCGTGGACGTGGACGAGCGCAAGGAGCACCCCATGGACTTCGCGCTGTGGAAGGCCGCCAAGCCCGGGGAGCCGGCCTGGGACAGCCCCTGGGGGCCCGGCCGGCCCGGCTGGCACATCGAGTGCTCTGCCATGTCGATCCAGTTCCTGGGCGAGCAACTCGACGTGCACGGCGGCGGAGAGGACCTGCGGTTCCCGCACCACGAGAACGAGATCGCCCAGTCGGAGGCCTACACCCGCCGGCGGCCGTTCGTGCGATTCTGGATCCACAATGCGCTGATGAAGCCGCCGGTCGGTGAGGAGATGCACCGGCACCTGGGCAACTTCGTCTCGATTCGCGACGCGCTGGCCCGGTACGAGGCGGACGTGATCCGGCTGTTCGTCCTCTCGGCCCACTACCGGACGCCGCTGCGCTGGACCGACGAGGCCCTGGACGGCGCGGCGCGGGGGCTGGAGCGCCTGCGGACCGCCGCGGCGAACGCGGCGGCCGCGCTGGAGCGGACCTCCGGCGTACCCACCGCGGGCCCGCTGGCGGCGCGTGCCGAGGCCGCGCGGGAGGCGTTCGAGGCGGCCATGGACGACGACTTCAACACCCCGCAGGTCCTGGCCGCGCTGTTCGACCTGGCCGCCGACGTCAACCGTGGTGCGGCCGCCGCGCTCCAGGGCCACCGGGCCGCGTCGGGCGGGCTGGCGGCCGCTGCGGAGATGCTGCGGCGGCTGGCCGGCGTGCTGGGGCTGCGGCTCGACCGCATCGACGTGCCCGAGGCCACGGCCGCCGCGCTGGCACGCCTGCTGGATGATCTGCGCGCGCGGGAACCGGCGCTGTTCGCCGACGGCGCGCCGCCGGCGCATCCGGCGGCCATCGTGGCGGGGGGGGGGGGGGGGGGGGGGGGCCGGCCCCC
>JAVKIP010000034.1:0-18815 GCA_031459385.1 Candidatus Fervidifonticultor secundus
TCGCCGATCACCAGGGCGCCGCCCCCACCGAACAGGATGCGTCCGGGCTCCTGGTAGTCGGCGCCGAAGTTGACGAAGGCGCCGATGGTGCGCGGCGCGCCCACGATGGCGGCGATGCGCTCCTCGTTGAAGCCGTTCTGCATCGAGACGATGGCGCCGTCGGGCGCCAGGTGCGGGGCGACCTGCGCGGTCGCCGCCTCGGTGTGCATCGTCTTCACCGCCAGGAAGACCATGCGCAGCGGGCCGCGCACCTCGGCCGGGCCGAGCGCCGGAGCCCGTACGGTGAACGTCTCCTGCTGGCCCTCGATGGTCAGGCCGCGGGCGTTGATGGCCGCCACGTGGTCGGCCGCGGCGTCCACGAAGGTGATGGCATGACCCGCCCGCGCCAGGTGCGCGCCGAGCACCCCGCCGATGGCGCCTGCGCCGACGATCGTGATCTCCATGGGGGTCACCTCGCCACGCCGGCGGGGTGCAGGGCGATCTGCCCGCGGTCGCCGGCGGATGTGATCGTGACGCCGTAGGGCGTCGACTGCTCGGCCAGGCTGGTCAGGATGCGCGCCGCGTCCGTGCCGGTCGCCAGCTCGGGGTCGCCGTCGGCGTTCATCACGACCGGCACGAGCTCCACGCCGTGCACCCCGCCGGCGTCGCAGCGCACCAGCGCGATCACCGAGTCGAGGTTGACGGGCGAGCGCAGGCTCTTCCACGAGTAGGGCGGGTCGGGCCGCCGCAGCGTCGGGAACCGCCCCGGCGTCACGGAGTGGAAGAGGAAGTTCCCCAGGCTGTAGAAGACCGGCCGGCCGTTGATGACGTCGATGCCGTGCAGGACGTGGGGGTGGTGGCCCACGACGACGTCGGCCCCGGCGTCGATGAGCGCCTCGGCCAGCGGCCGCTGGTAGCCGGCCACCGGGTTCTGGAACGCGGCCACGAACCCGTGCGGCACGCCCCAGTGCACCCCGACCACCACCACATCGGCCTGCCGTTTGGCCTGCGCCACCGCTTCCGCCGCCACCTCGACGTCGCCGGGCCAGCAGCGCGTCTCGACGTAGGGCGCCTTGCCCGGCGTTTCGTCCAGCCCCGCGTTGTCCACGACGTACAGCGTCGTGACGTGCACCGGCGCGATGCCGGGCCGGTCGGGCGCCGCGGCGCTGCCCACGGGCAGGGTCGAGGCCAGGCCGAGGAACGCCACGCGCGCGCCCCGGGCCGTCAGCACCGCCGGTGCCAGGGCCTCGGCCAGCGTGCGCCCGGCCCCGACCGCCGGCAGGCCGGTCTGCCGCAGTGTCTCCAGCGTGTCGAACAGCCCGTCGGGCCCGTAGTCGAGCATGTGGTTGTTGGCCAGCGTCACGACATCGATGCCCGCGGCGCGCAGGTCGCCGGCCAGCCGGGGGTCGGCGCGGAAGGCCACGTGCTTGTCGGCCGGCGCGCCGCGCGAGGTGAGCGGCACCTCCAGGTTGACGAAGACCAGGTCGGCCTGGTGGAAGACCTCCCAGACCGCCGCGCTGCCCGGCGACCGGCCGCCGCCGGCCGGCGTGATGGGGCGTTCGAGCATCAGGTCGCCCGCCAGGGCGACGGTGAGCGGCTGACTCATGGCGCACCTCGCAGCGTGGTCTCAGTGCTCTGCGCGCACCGTCGACTCATCGCTCAGCCAGTGTCGGGTCGATGGCGTCGCGCAACCCGTCGCCGAACCAGTTGTAGCACAGCACCGTGAGGAAGATCATCAGGCCCGGGAACACTGCCAGGCCCGGCACCGTCCGCAGGTAGGCCCGCGCGCCGGAGAGCATGTTGCCCCACGACGGCGCCGGCGGCTGCACGCCCAGGCCCAGGAACGACAGCGACGTCTCCAGCAGCACCGCGTAGGCCACGCCCAGCGTGGCGGCCACCGTGATCGAGGGGATGGACTGGGGCACCACGTGTCGGGCCAGGATGCGCCACCCGCTGCATCCCAGCGCGCGGGCCGCCAGCACGAACTCCAGGGTGCGCGTGCGCAGCACCTCGGCCCGCACGACCCGCGCCACGGTCATCCACGAGGTGAGCGCGATCACCGCCACCAGGTTCACCAGGGTCGCTCCCAGCATCGCCAGGGCCATGAGCGCCACGAAGAAGAGCGGGACCGCCAGCATTCCGTCCGTCACCCGCATCAGGAGCACGTCGGCGATCCCGCCCAGGTACCCGGCCAGCGCGCCGATCGCCACGCCAATGCCCATCGACGCCAGCACAGACGCCAACCCCACGGCCAGCGAGACCCGGCCGCCGTAGAGCAGCCGCGTCAGGACGTCGCGGCCGTACTCGTCGGTCCCCAGCCAGTACGGGCGGCCGGGCGGCCGCAGCCGGTCGCCGAGCGCGATGGCCTCGGGGTCGGCCGGTGCGAGCCAGGGCGCCGCGGCCACCGCAGCGTGGATCAGTACCAGCACCCCCAGGGCCGCCACGGCCAGGCGGTTGCGCCGGAACCGGGCGACGATCCGGCCGCCCGGCGTGCGGGTCCGCGGCAGCGCCGGGCGGCTACTCGTACCTGATGCGCGGATCGAGGTAGACATAGAGGAGGTCGACCAGCAGGGTGCTGGCCACCACCACCGCCGAGATCACCAGCGTGATGCCCATGATCATGGGGTAGTCGCGCTCGAACGCCGCGCGCACCGCCAGGCTGCCCATGCCGGGCCAGGCAAAGACCGTCTCGGTGATGGCGGCCCCGCCCACCAGACGCGGCAGCTGCAGCCCGACCACCGTGACGACGGTGAGCAGGGCGTTGCGCAGCGCGTGGCGGTAGAGCACGCTGCGCTCGGGCAGCCCCTTCGAGCGCGCGGTGCGCACGTAGTCCTGGCGCAGCACCGCCATGGTGGCCGAGCGCGTGTACCGCGCGAACAGGGCCATGTTGGCCGTGCCCAGCACCACCGCCGGCAGGACCAGGTGGCGCAGGACGTCCAGCGCCGAGCGCTCGCCGCCCAGCGTGTGCATCCCGCCCGGCGGCAGCCAGCCCAGCACGATGGAGAACAGCACGATCAGCATGAGCCCGTACCAGAACGTGGGCACCGAGATGCCGAAGAAGCACAGGGTGGTGACGGCGTGATCGATGGCCGAGTAGGGGCGGGCTGCGGAGATCACGCCTGCCGGAATGGCCACCACCAGCGAGAGCGCCAGGCTGGCCGCCGACAGCAGTAACGTGTTGGGCAGCATCTGGAGGATGATCTCCAGCACCGGCAGTCCGGCCTGGTAGGAGACGCCCAGGTTCCCGCGCAGCACCTGCGCCAGCCACCGCACGTACTGCACGTGCACCGGCTGGTCCAGGCCCAGCAGCGCCCGCATCCGGGCCAGCTCCTCGGCGCCCATGTTGCGGTCCAGCAGGATGGACGGCCCGCCCGGGGCCTGGGTGACCAGCGCGAAGACCACCACGCTGACCACCAAAAGCAGGATCACCGTCTGCACCAGCCGGCGCAGGAGGTAGCGGCTCACCGTCGCGCGGAGGCTCTGGGCGCGTCACACCCGGCGCGCTCAGCGCCCGATGGCGACGTTCGTCATGTGCGTCAGCGCGTCGCGGTAGCCCATCTTCACCCAGCCCTGCACCCGGCGGTTGATCGCCTGCAGCTCGTGCGGGTAGACCAGGTAGATGACGGGCGCGTCCCAGGCCATGAGCTTCTGGGCCTGCTGGTAGATCCTGGCGCGCTCCTTGGGGTCGAAGGTCGCGCGGCCTGCCTCCAGGAGACGGTCCAGCTCAGCGTTGGCGTAGCCGAACTCGTTGAGGGTCCCCTGGCTGTGGTAGTAGGCCAAAATGTCGGCTTCCGGCGGCGTGATGTACCACAGCGTCCAGGTCTGGAGCGGGTTGGGGCGCGACCGGATGCGCGAGAGCAGCGCGTTGAACTCGCTCACGCGCACCTCGGCGTCCACGCCGACATCGCGCCAGTACTGACGCGTCACCACCGCGGTCTGCTCGCGCACCGGGTTGCCGCGGTCTACGTCGATGGTGATCTTCAGCGGCTGTCCGCCCTTGCGCCGGATGCCGTCCGGGCCCCTGGCCCAGCCGGCCTCCTCCAGCAGGCGGTTGGCCAGGT
This sequence comes from Candidatus Fervidifonticultor secundus, assembly GCA_031459385.1. GTDB lineage: Bacteria > Sysuimicrobiota > Sysuimicrobiia > Sysuimicrobiales > Humicultoraceae > Fervidifonticultor > Fervidifonticultor secundus. The sequence goes on from JAVKIP010000034.1 coordinate 4,041, forward strand.
CGGGGTTGTAGGGGAACTGGTGGACCTTGTCGGTGTACGCCCAGGCGATCAGCGGGTTGATCGGCCCGGTGGCCAGCCGGCCCTTGCCCTGGTAGATCTTGTCGAGGATGGCCTTGCGGTCCACCGCGTGGGTGAGCGCCTGGCGCACTTTGCGGTCGTCGAAGGGCTCCAACTTGTGGTTGAAGGCCACGAAGGTGTAGTTGACCTGCGGCGCGTCGATCACCTGGACGTTGGGCATGCGCTGGACCAGGCTCAGCTGGTGGGGCTCGATGATCATCAGGTCGAGCTGCCCGGTCTGGAGCTGCGCCAGCTGCTGTTCGAGATCGGCGACCACGCGGAAGACGATGGCGTCCAGCCGCGGACGGCCGCCGAAGTAGCGGTCGTAGGCCACCAGGCGCACGTGCGAGCCCAGCACGCTCTCGGCGAACCGGAACGGCCCGGTGCCGATGGGGTTGCGCAGGAACTCCACCGGGTTGCGGAGCTGGTCGACGGTATAGCGGCCGAGGATGTGCTCGGGCAGGATGTTGGCCAGGTAGCCCAGCATGACCGGCAGCGTGGCGAACGGCACCCGCGTCACGATGCGCACCGTGTAGTCGTCGACGATATCCACGCGGCTGATCTCGCTCACGTTCCCCCGCTGGAAGAACGGCACCTGGGGGTTCAGCCACAGCCGCTCGATGGTGAACTTCACGTCGCGGGCCGTGAAGGGCTGGCCGTCGTGCCAGGTGGCGTTCCGCCGTAGCGCAAACGTCCAGGTGAGACGGTCGTCGCCCAGCGTCCAGCGCTCGGCCAGGTCGCCCACGGGCTGCCAGTTGTTGGGATCGTACTTGACCAGCGTGCTGTAGAGCACCTTATTGACCAGGATGTTGGGCAGGCCGCCCACGATGGGCCACATCCGGGCGTTGTCGATGATGGGCAGCGTGAAGGTCCCGCCGCGGGCCTGCGCAGCCACGGGCTGCGAGACCCCGGCTGCGGCCAGCAGGACAGCTGCGACCGCGAGGGTCGCCGCCCGGAGCGCCGTACTAACCGCCTGGTGCATGCTCCTCACCTCCGACGGAATCGGTTCGTGTCGGCCACCGCGTCCAGCGCCGCCGCGGCGGTCTGCAGGGTATGGGCCACCTGGTTGCGCCGCCGCACGAGCCGCGTGGCCAGCACGCGCGCCTCGTGGGAAGTCGGGTCCATCTGCGCCAGGTCCCGCGCGTCGGCCAGCGCCGGCAGCGGCCGCTGCGGGACGGCGGGATCGTGGTCGAACGGGTTGCCGCCCACGTAGCCCACCTGCACCAGCGCCCGGATCGCCGCCCGCCGGGCGCGCGCCAGCGCCTCCACGCGGCGGGGCGGTGCGCCGCCGGGCTGCGCTGCCGCGGCGACGGCCCGGTCGAACCGGCGCGCCTGGGCGGCGAGCCGGTCCAGCGCGGCGGCCACCGGGCTCAGGTCGAACCGCTCGCCGACATCGTGCTGCAAGCCGGCGACGACCTGCCGCAGTTCCAGGACCGCGGGCGCCACCTGCTGCGGCGGCAGGGGCTCGGCCGCGAACCGGTAGGCGGCCGCCAAGTAGATCTGCGCGTCCAGCCGCAGGATCTGCGGGTCGACCTTGTCCAGCGTGTCCGCCTCGGTGTGCCACCACCAGCCCAGGCCCGAGCCGCCCACGTGCCAGCGCTGGCCCGGTGGCCGCACCGACAGCCCCATGAACAGCGACGGGACGCCCGCACCCCAGAACGACTGGTCGCCGGCGCGCACCGGCCGCTCCCAGCCCACGGTCTGCCCGGTGCGCTCGCGGATCAGCGCGACCCCAAACGCCGCCACGTCGGCCGTGGCCGTGATGGGGTCGTAGCTCGTCGCGCCGACGACGCCCGGCGAGTCGCAGTTGATGTGCAGGATACAGTGCTCGGCCAGCTCGGCCCAGAACCGGTCGGCGTACCAGGTGGACCCCGCGTAGCGCCCGGTGGAGTGCCCGGGCCAGAAGGCGCAGCGCACGCCCCGGTGCAGCCGGGCCCGCGCGCCGTGCAGGAGGCGCGCGACCTCCATGGTGACCGCGTTGCCCGTGGCGTTGTCGGTGGCGCCCAGGTGCCAGGAGTCCACGTGCCCGGAGAAGAGCACGAACTCCTCCGTGCGCCCGGGGACGTACGCCACCGGCAGCGTCACGCGCCGCCAGCCGCTCTCCACCCGGCTGTGCAGCCGCAGCCGCACCGGGCCGCGGGCGAGCGCGGCGCGCAGCGCCTCGCCGCTTCCCTTCGTGATGCCCAGGATGGGGATGCGGGGGAACGCCTGGACGGTCTCGGGCGTCGGCGCGCCCCAGACCGGCGAGACGATCCCCTCGTGGATGGCCTCCTCGTCGCTGGGCCACATGTGCAGGTAGGCCACCGCGCCGCGCTCCTGGGCCGCCTGCATGTTGCGCCGGCTGCCGGCCTCGGACAGCACGATCTTGCCGGCCACGAGGTCGGCGTCGAGCCGCCGGTGGGTTTCGGTGTCGCGAAACAGGTCGACCCCGCCGGGGACAGAGACGACCTCGGCGGTAATCCCCTCGGGCGGGGTGACACCCGAGAACGACCGGGTCTTCGCCGGGATCTGCGCCGGGAGGCCGTCGCCTGCCAGCACCTCGATGCGACCCTCGCGCGGGTAGCTCAGGTAGGCGTCGAACTCGTGGACGTCAACGCGGATCCCGTCGGCCCGCAGCCGCTGCGCGATGTAGTCCATGGCGCGGCGCTCGCCCGCGGTCCCCGAGGTGCGGTCGAAGCCGCAGAGGAACTCCAGGTCGCGCCACATGCGGTCGAGCGAGACCTGCGCCACGATGTCGCCGGGCCCGGCGGCGCTGGCGCGGGCCCTCGGCGCCGCGGGTCGGCGCGTGGCGCCGACCTGGCGCCGCCCCGTCACCGCGCGGGCGCCGGTCCTCACGCGCCGCCCCCCGTCTGCGGGGCGACCGCGGCGCGTTGCAGGGCGGTGGGGGTGGGGTAGGCGACCTTCGAGTGCGCCAGGCGGCTGCCGACCAGGAACTCGGCCATGCGCACCGAGACCCGCAGCACGTTGACCACCGGCACGGGCAGCACCGCAGCCAGGTCGTCGCCGAAGCGGTGGCTGAGGCTGGCGCACGCCAGCACCAGCGCGTCGGCACCGTCCTCGGCGATGCAGCGGCGGGCGACGCCCACGATCTTGTCGAGCGTCTCGCGCCGGCCGGCCCGCAGCTCCATCACCCCGCAGCCCACCGAGCGGACCGAGGCGCACTTCTCGGCCAGGCCGCAGTGGCGGACGAGCGCGCGCGTGGGGCGCACCGTGCTCTCCAGCGGCGAGAGCACAGAGAACCGGTCGCCCAGCATGGCGGCGGCGTGGAGGCCCGCCTGCCCCGGCCCAACGACCGGAATGCGCACCAGCTCCCGCGCCGCTTCCACGCCCGGGTCCCCGGCGCAGCCCGTGATGACGGCGTCGTAGCCCCGGCGCTCGGCCTCCACGCACATCTCGACCGTCCACGGCGCCAGCAGCGCCTCGTCGTAGAGCGACTCGATGACCTCGGGCCGCGGCCACGACGGCGCCAAGTCGCCAAGCGTCTCGACGGCGACCCCGGGGCTCGCGGTGTCCTGCAGGTAGCGGCGGCGCTCCTCGCCGCCCAGGTAGCACAGGCGCATCGATCTCCCTCCTAGGGAATATCATGACAGTTCGTCCATGCAGACGCGGCTCCCTGCGCTGCCGGACCCGTGGGCAGTCTCGCGCAACAGCGACGCCCCCACCGCATCCCGCCATGCGGGACGACAGGTCGGCGGGAGCCGGACCCACTGCCTGTCGGGCGAGCTCCGCCGTGGCCTGGCCCGGCCCGGCCAAACGTGTATACTGTAAAAATGTATGCAGTTCGCCGTGCCACCCGCAGCGCGCCCACTCTGTGCAGGGGGCCCGTGCGCGTCGCGGGCCGGGGCCGCGGGAGCACCGCTGTGCGCGGCGCTGCCCCTGTGCGACGGAGCGCCGTGATGGCCCTCGTACTGACCCCCGAGCAGATCGACGCCTGCCTCACCTACGACGACGTGCTGGCAGCCCTGCGGGCCGGGTTCCTCGCCGAGGCCGAGGGGCGCGTCGCACAGCCGGACCGCCTCACCACCGACGTCCCCTCCGGCTGGCTGCGCATCATGCCGGCGGTGGTGGGCGGCGACGGCGCGGGCTACATGGGCTGCAAGGTGATGAACCTGGTGCGGGGCGCCGGTGTCCGCTACCTGATCCTCCTCTACAGCGCGGGCAGCGGCGACCTGCTGGCGGTCATGGACGCGGCGCAGATCACGCAGATGCGCACTGCGGGCGTGGCGGTGCTGGCCGCGCAGCGCATGCTCGACGGCCCGTTTGCGGTCCTGGGCGTGCTGGGCAGCGGCTACGAGGCGCGGGGCCTGCTGGTGGCCATGGCCGAGGCGTTCCCGTTCGCGGAGGCGGTCGTCTACAGCCCGCGACGGTCCAGCCGCGAGGCGTTCGCGGACGCGATGAGCCCGCGTATCGGACGGCCGGTCATGGCGGTCGACTCCGCCGAGGCCGTGCTGCACCGTACGCCCGTGACCGTGCTGGCCACGAAGAGCGCCACCCCTGTGCTCGACGGCCGGCGGCTGCTCCCGGGCGCGACGGTGCTGTCCGTCGGGTCCACGCGGCTCGACCTGCGCGAGCTCGACCTCGAGTCGCTGCGGCGGGCGCGCTGGCTGCTCGTGGACTCGGTGCGCGGCGTGCGCACCGAGTCGGGCGACGTCCGGGCCGCGCTGGATGCGGGGGCGCTGGCCCCGGAGCGGATCGTGCCGCTCGCCGACGTGCTGCGTGACGGCCGGCGGCTGCGTGCGCATCCCGACGACGTTCTCGTCCTGAAGACCGTCGGCACCGCGATGCAGGACCTGGTGGTGGCCGGACGCGTCTACGAGCGCGCCCGGGCCCGGGGCCTGGGCACTGAGATCGGCCAGATCCCGCAGCTCAAGCCGTTCGCGTGATCCCGCGCCGCGGCGGCGGCAGGGGGGGAGGAGGCGCAGCCAGGCATGCCCGAGGCCATCCTCTTCTCGCAGATGACGCCCCCGCCCGACCTCGAGGCGGAGTTCGGCGACTGGTACGACCACGAGCACGTGCCGGCGCGCCTGGCGATCCCGGGCTTCCTGGGCGCACGCCGGTACGTGGCGGTGCAGGCCGACCCCCGGTACGCGGTCACGTACTCTCTGGCCGGGCTCGGCGCGCTGCACCACCCCGCCTACGTCCGCCTCAAGGACGCGCCAAGCCCCCGCACCGCGCGGATGCTGGCGGCGGTGCGCGGCTTCACGCGCTACGTGGGGGAGGAACTGGCGCGCCACCGGCGGCCCGACGCGCCGGCGGGCCCCGAGGCCGCGCCGTACCTGTACGCGGTGATGTTCGCGGTGCCGCCGGCGCGCGCGGCCGAGTTCGACCGCTGGTACGACGACGAGCACTGCCCGATGCTGTTGGCAAACCCGCACTGGTGGCAGGTCCGGCGCTATGCCATCCGGGAGGGCACGCCCGGCCCGTGGACGCATCTGGCCCTGCACTACCTGGCCGATCTCGCCGCACTCGACGGACCGGAGCGCGCTCGAGCACGGGCCACGCCCTGGCGCGCCCGCCTGGCGGCCGAGCCGTGGTTTGCGCCCCAAGGCGCCATCTACCGCGGGCTGCCTCCGGCATGGTAGTGGGGGGCGCAGCAGGCCCGAGGGCCCGGCCGCACGACGGTCGGAACGAGCGGCGCGGCAGCAGAGGGCGCGCGCCGGGGGAGGAGGGACGATGCTGGCGGTCCGCAAGTGGCTGACAGTCGTTGAGGAAGTGCACGCCGAGATGGGGCGCGGCGACGGCGGCCCGCCGCTGCGCAAGGCGGCGGTGTGCGCCGTGGTGCGCAACCCCCATGCCGGCCGCTATGTGGAGGACCTGGGCGACCTGGTCGGGGCGAGCGCGGCGCTGGGCGACGAACTCTGCCGGCGCGCCGCGGCCGCCCTGGGCGCGCCCGTCGAGTCCTATGGCAAGGGTGGGATCGTCGGGATCGACGGCGACCAGGAGCACATCAACGCGCTCCTCACCACAGTCTTCGGCGACGTCATGCGCGCCCACGCGGGCGGCGGCAGGGCCTGGATTCCTTCCATGACCAAGCGGGGCGGGCCGGGCGAGCGCATCGATATCCCGCTGGCCTACAAGGACGCCCTCTACGTCCGTTCGCACTACGACGGGATCACCGTGGCCGTCCCGGATGCACCCGGCCCCGATGAGATCGTCGTGGTCGCCGCCTACGCCAACCGCGGCCGGCTCAACGCCCGGCTAGGTGGCCTGCGCAAAGAGGAGGCGACGGCCGGCGATGGGCTGCGCTGACCCGGCCGCCACCGCGATCGTCAACATCGGCACCATCGTCACGGGCCGGCTGGAGGCGCCGTTCGCGGACGGCGACGCGGTTCTCATGGTCGACGGCACCATCGCCGCCATCGGCCGGCGCGCGGACCTGGACCTGGAGCGGGCGGTGCTGGTGATCGACGCCGGCGGCGCGACGCTGGTCCCGGGATTGATCGACTCGCACTGCCACGTCGTCATCGGCGACTACACGCCGCGGCAGAAGACCGTGGACTTCCTCGAGTCGTACGTCCACGGTGGCATCACGCGCGTCATCTCGCCCAGCGAGGTCCACGCGCCGGGCCGGCCCCGCGACCCCGCGGGCGTCAAGGCCCTGGCCCTGGCCGCCCAGCGCTGCTTCCTCCACTACCGGCCCGGCGGCATGACGGTCCACGGCGGCTCGGTCATCCTGGAGCCCGGCCTCACCGAGGCCGACTTCGCCGAGCTCGCCGCCCAGGGCGTGTGGCTGGCCAAGGCCGGCTTCGGCAACTTCACCCGGCCGCGCGACTGCGCGCCGCTGGTGCGCTGGGCGCAGCAGCACGGTTTCGTCGTCATGTGCCACACCGGCGGAGCGTCCATTCCCGGCTCGTCGCCGGTGACCGCCGACGACCTGCTCGAGATGCTGCCCGACGTCAGCGGGCACGTGAACGGCGGGCCGACGGCCATGGCCGACGGGGACGTCGAGCGCGTCGTCACGCAGACGGAGATCGCGCTGCAGGTTGTCCAGGCCGGCAACCTACGCTCGGCGCTCCACGTCGCGCGCCTGGCGCGGGAGGCCGGCCAGCTGGCCCGCCTGCTGATCGCCAGCGACACGCCCACGGGTACCGGGACGATGCCGCTGGCGGTCCTGAAGTCGGTGGTCGAGCTGTCCTCGCTCGGGCCCCTGCCGCCCGAGGTGGCGCTGGCCGCAGCCACGGGCAACGTGGGCCGCGTCTACCGGCTCGAAGCGGGCATCCTCGCGCCCGGCCGCCCGGCCGACCTGCTGCTGCTCGACGCGCCGCTCGGCTCGCACGACCGCGATGCCCTGCACGCCATCGCCCGCGGCGACATCCCCGCGGTTGCGGCAGTGTGCACCGCGGGCGAGCTGCGGGTGCTGGGCAGCCGCAACACCCCGCCGCCGACGCGGCCGATCCGGGTGATCAGGGACGCGACGCGGCGCTGGTCGTGAGTGGGCCCTGGCAGGCCGGCCGATGGCCAGGGGGGAAGCGCGAGGCCGAAGTCGGGCGTGAGTGCGCGGGAGAGGAGGAGCGGTGATGAGCGCGGTGGTCGCCTTACCCTACACGCGGGGCGAGGCCAAGGAGTGGGCGCAGGCCACCTGGCACGGCTGCTGCAACGTGGTGATGCCGACGTTCACCCGTGACTGCAGGCGGTTGAACGCCCGGGCCATCGCCCACGACGTCCAGCGCTCGGCGCAACTCGGCTTCTGGGGGACGCTGCTGGTCTCCGAGTGCGGCACCACGCTGGACGAGTACTGCCAGCTGATCGATATCGCCGCCGGCGCGCGGCCCAGGGACTTCCACCTGGTGGTCCACGGGTCGTTCGACGCGCTGGAGGACGTGATCGCCGCCTGCCGCTACGGCCAGATGCACGGGTGCAGCGCGGTGCTGCTGTCGTATCCGACCTATTTCTATCCGACCACCGCCCGGGAGATCTACGACTACACGCGTGCGGTGGCCGAGGCCACCGACCTGGCCGTCATCCTCTTCGTCGTGCCGACGTGGAACTTCGCCCGCTTCCACCCCAGCCAATTCCCTTTGGACGTGCTGGTGGAGATGTGCGACCTCGAGACGGTCGTGGCCGTGAAGTACGAGGCCGGCCAACCCGGCTTCTCCGGCATGGTCCAGGTGCACCGCCTGCTGCAGGGGCGAAGGGTGCTGCTGTCCGAGCCGATGGAGTACAACGGGCCGGCCTGCGTCGAGCTATTCGGCATGCAGTGGATGGGCACGAGCGGCTACGAGTACTTCGCCGACCGTGTGCCGCGCTGGTTCCGTCTGCTGCGGGACGGCCACTTCGACGAGGGGATGGACCTGTTCTGGACGCTCCAGCCCGCCCGCCTAGCCCGCGGGCAGCTCCACGCCTCCATCGCCGGCGCCAAGCTCATCCACCGGACCGCCTGGAAGTACATGGGCTGGCTGAATGGCATGGCCGGCGGCCCCCTGCGGATGCCGACGATGCGCCTGGACGACGCGCAGATGCGCGCGCTGCGGCTGGGGCTGGAGCGCTCGGGGATCGCGCCGACCGCCGACCCTGATGCTGCGTTCTTCCTCGGGCGCTTCCCCGAGTAGCGTGGGCTCGCCGTCCCCTGGCATCCGCGCAACCGCCGCCACCGCCGCCACCGCCCCGAGGGTCGCCAGGCGCTAGATCCCGATGTCGATGATCGCCGAGACGCCCACACCGGGCACCCGCCGGAACGCCTCCCAGGGCTTGAGGTTGTCTACCGGCACGTAGGCCTTGATGCGGAACGCCGTCTGGTGGTCCGCCTCCAGCAGGGCGACTGCCTGCACGCGCTCCAGCGCGGCCGGGGGGCCGGACACCTGGGCGGCGCCAATGTACGCGCTGCCCGGCGTCTGCAGCCCGATGGTGACGCTGAGGATCGGGACCACTTTCGTCTGGGCCTGGACCGCCGCGCCGCGGTTCTGTAGCAGCGTGTTGATGAAGCTGTTGATCGACGGGCCGAAGGTGCGGACCACGTAGCCGATGCCGAAGGTCTTGATGATGGTCACGAGCAGGTTGCTGCTGCCGGCGGGCGGCGCCACGGCCGGTGGCGCCTGGGGGACCGGCTGCGGGGGGACGGCGATGGCGGTTCCGCCGCTGCGGCCCAGGAACGTGATCTTGCGCGCCAGCACGTTCTGGCCGCCGAGCCAGGCACCCTTAACTTCGACGACGTCGCCGGGCGTCAGCCGGCGGATTCTGCGGTCGTCATCGTCGTCATCGAGTTCCCTGCGGATGATGAACACCGTCCACCGGGTCCCCCGGCCGAGTTCCTGCACCTGGAAGTTGCCGGCGGCGTCCTGCGCCACGATCACGCCGGTCAGGCGGATGTGGTTGCCGTTGGCGCGCGCCGCCAGCGGCGCGAGCACCGATGTCCCGAGGAACACGACCAGAACCAGCGCGATCGCCCTTACGGATGTCACGGCGGCTCACCTCCACATCGGGTGGGGCGTTCTGCCCCGGCACCTTCCTTACGTATGTGCCCACCCGGGGGGCCCCGCCGCAGCGGGAGGTGTGTAATCGGAACCGTTGACCTGAATCCGCCGGCATTTGGGGTTTGCCCGTGAGAATCCTGATTCGAGGCCCCGCCAGCAGTGCGGCACACAGCGTGTGAAGGAGAATTTGGCTGCTCACCAAATAACGTCGCCACGATCGCGGTGATCGGTGAAGCGACATTCCACCCGTTTCGGGGATCGGGTGTGTCATCGCCGAGGTCTCCGGCAACGCACCAGTGCCTCCAGCATCCCAGAGATGCTGCTGGCGCATCAACCTCGCGGACTCCTCGAAACTGTGGTGGGTAGAGCGGACAGGGGAAGGATATGGCGGGATATCTGGTAACCGGTGGGGCGGGATTCATCGGCGCGCACCTTGTGAAGGCCCTGGCGGGGCGCGGGACGCTGGTACGGGTCCTCGACAATTTCACGACCGGATCGGCCCGCAATCTCGCCTATGCCCTCGGCCGGGAGGAGATTGATCTTCCCCTGGAGGACCGTGAAGTGCTCCAGTATGAGAATGTGGAGGTGATGCGGGGGGACGTCCGCGATCCCGCCACCTGCGCCCAGGCATGTCGAGGGATGGACGTCGTTCTGCACCAGGCGGCCATGCGCTCGGTGCCGCGCTCGGTGGACGATCCCCGGGGTGCCAACGAGAATAACGTCGTCGGTACCCTCAACCTGCTCATCGCGGCCCACGGGGCGAGCGTGCGGCGCTTCGTCTACGCGTCGTCGTCCTCGGTCTACGGCGACCTGCCAGACCTGCCCAAGCGCGAGGACCAGGTGCCGGCGCCGGTGTCGCCGTACGCCGCGTCCAAGCTGGCCGGGGAACACTATTGCCGGGTCTTTGCCAGGACCTACGGCCTGTCCACAGTGTCGCTGCGCTACTTTAACGTCTTCGGCCCGCTCCAAGACCCCCAGTCCCAGTGCGCCGCGGTCGTGCCCCGGTTCATCCGCTGGACCCTGGAGGGCCATCCGCTGGAGATTCACGGTGACGGGCTCCAGTCGCGGGACTTCACGTACATTGACAATGTGGTCTCTGCCAATCTGCTGGCGGCAGACGCCCGCGGCGTGCACGGTGAGGTGTTCAACATCGCCTGCGGGGAGCGCTTCACCGTGCTGCAGATCGCCGATGTGGTGGAGGAACTGATCGGCCGGCGTGTTGCGCGGCACCACGCTCCGCCCCGCATCGGGGATGTCCGCCACACGCTGGCCGACATCACCAGGGCCAGGGCGCATCTCGGTTACGAACCCGTGGTGGGCTTCCGCGACGGGATGGCCAGGACCGTGGCGTTCTTCGTGCCGGCCTCCGCCGGGCCGGGAGGGACGAGATGACCGTCTGCGTGGTCGGCGGCTGGGCTACGTTGGCTTCGTGACCAGCGTCTGGCTGGCCGAGCTCGGGCACACGGTCACCGCCGTGACGTGGACGGCGAGCGGCGACTACGGGGTGGCGGCCGCTCCCGCAGTCGTTGACCGCCCCGGGGCCCGTTGCTAGACTATCCCTCGCAGACGCCGGGGTAGCTCAGTTGGTAGAGCGGCGGACTGAAGATCCGCGCGTCGGCGGTTCGATTCCGTCCCCCGGCACCACGGGGTGTCCACAGGCTCAGCGCTACGCGGCCGGGGCGCGCCCGGCGATGCCTCGCCGCGCACCCGCCGGCCACGGCCGCGCGGCGCCAGCGCCGGTCACGCCTCGCCAGGCTGCCTGGCGGCGGCCGGCCGTTCCCTGATCTGCGTCGTCGTGACCAGCCGTAGCATCGCCAGCGCCGACGCCACCAGCCAGATGGCCGTGAAGCTACCGGTCCGGTCGAGGATCCACCCGAACAGCGCACCCGAGAGCCCCGAGCCCGCCTGGCCGGAGGCCACGGTGACGGCCCCGACCATGCCTGCGCGCTCCGGCCCGAACATCTCCATGCTCAGCACCGTCAGCGGCGTGACGCTGGCCGACATGCCGAGACCGAGGACGAACGCCAGGACGTAGATCCAGACGCCCGCGGGGGTGACGGTCAGCGCCAGGGTGCAGGCGGCGAGGGTGACCGTGGCGCCCCAGACGAGCGGCAGCCGTCGTCCCAGCCGGTCCGACAGGCTGCCCGCAGGGTAGGTGCCCAGCAGCTGCGCGACCAGCACGACCGCCATGACTACGCCGGCCTGCGCCTTGGAGTAGCCCAGCGCATCGGTCAGGTGCGACGGAAGCCAGCTGAGGATGCCGCTGATGGTGAACAGCCCCAGCAGCGCCGAGGCAGCGATCAGCGCGAAGTCACGGCCGAGCACGCCGCGGAATGCCGGCGCGGGCCGCAGGCGGGCGGGCCCGGACGCCGACCCCAGCGCCACCGCCGGAAACACCGCGAGGGTGGCGGCGCACAGCGCCGGCAGCGCCAGCAGCAGCGCCTGGTAGGACACCCACTGACTGAGCACCGGCAGCACGCTCAGGGCCGTGAGCATGCCCAGGCTCGTCGCCCACTCCATGATGCCCACGGCCTTGCCGCGGTTCTCGCGGGAGAAGACGACCGCGATCAGTTTCAGCGTGGTGGTGTAGGTCAGGGCCACTGCGACGCCCACCAGCACGCGGGCGGCCAGCGCCACGGAATACGTGGGGGCCAGCGCCACGGCCGCGCTGGCCAGGCCCAGCAGCGCCAGCCCCACGGCCATCTGCCGGCGCGGGTGCCGGCGGTCGGCGGCCGCGCCGGCCGGGATGAGCGTGAGCGCGTAGCCGATGAAGAAGGCCGAGAAGAGCGCGCCGGCGCCGGCGTAGCTGGTCCCGAAGCGCTGCATGAGCTCGGGGTAAAAGGGGACGATGTTGAGCCGGCCGACGAACGCCAGGTACCGGCCGACGCTGAGCAGGGCGAGCAGCGGCAGCGCGTCGCGCAGGCGGCGTGGCGTCACGGCGCGGCGGCAGCCGGCTGCGGGGGCTGGTCGCTGGTGACGATCTCCACGCTGATCGCCGCCGTCTTCCGCAACATCGCCGAGACCGAGCAGTACTTCTCCTCCGACAGCCGGACCGCGCGCTCGACCTGGTCGCGCCGCAGGCCCGGCCCCCACGCCACGTAGCGCAGCCGGATCGCCGTGAACACCTTGGGGTGCTCGGCCGCCCGGTCGGCGGAGACGTCGATCACGAGCCCCTCCAGCGGTGCCCGCATCTTCGCCAGCGTGTTCACCACGTCGATCCCCGTGCACCCGGCCAGCGCCATCAGCACGGTCTCCATCGGCGAGGGGCCGGCGCCGGTGCCACCGGCGTCGGGCCGCGCGTCCATGGTCAGCCGGGCACCGCTGGCCAGCGAGCGGCCCTCGAACCGCTTGGGTGCCGTCCAGACGACCTGCACGTCCATTGTCGCGTCCTCCATTTCGCCAGATCGTTCCCGCCTCGGCGCGCCCGCCCCAGCGCGCCTCGTCCCGGCCCGCCTCAGCCCGGCGCGCCCCGCTCAACGACGGCCGGCCGGCCCGCTCATCCCACCACCGGCAGGAGTCGCCGGCCCGCCGGGGCGAAACCCGCACGCGGAGACGCGACGATGGCTGAGATGTTCATCAACGGCCGCAGCGTGCCGTCCCGGGGACGCGCGCGCCTGCCCGTGATCAACCCGGCGACCGAGGAGGTCGTCGACACCGTCCCGCGCGGCGGCGCCGACGAGGTCGCCGCCGCCGTCGAGGCCGCGGCCAGGGCGTTCGCTGCCTGGCGCGACCTGCCTGCCGCCCGCCGGGGAGAACACGTGGCCGCCGCCGCCCGGGCGGTGGCCGCCCGCGTCGACGAGCTGGCGCGGCTGCTGACCGCCGAGCAGGGCAAGCCCCTGCGCGAAGCCCGCATGGAGATCCGGCGCTTCGTGCACACCCTGGAGCACTACGCCGGCCTCGCCAAGAACCTTCGCGGCGGGTACGTCCCAAACCTTGACGAGGGTACCTACGGCATGATCCTCAAGCTGCCCCTGGGCGTGGTGGGTGCCATCGTGCCGTGGAACTTCCCCATCTCGCTGCTGGGCAACAAGCTCGGGCCGGCGCTGGTCGCGGGCAACACGGTCGTGGCCAAGCCGGCGGAGACGACGCCGCTTACGACACTACAGGTGGCGGCGATCATGCACGAGGCGGGGCTGCCGGCCGGTGTCTTCAACGTCGTCACGGGGCCGGGGGCCGAGGCCGGCCGGGCCCTGGTCGAGCACCCGCAGGTGCGCAAGGTGGCCTTCACCGGCTCGACGCCCGTGGGCAAGCAGATCATGGCCGCGGCCGCCGCCGACCTCAAGCGCGTGACGCTGGAACTGGGCGGGTCCGACCCGCTGATCGTCTGCGACGACGCCGACCTGGACGCGGCGGCCAGCGCGGCCAGCGTCGGGCGCTTCTTCAACTGCGGGCAGGCGTGCCTGGCGGTGAAGCGGCTGTACGTCTTCGCGCGCGTCGCCGACGAGTTCATCGAGCGGCTGCGGGCCAAGGTCCTGCGGCTGCGCGTGGGGCCCGGCGACGTCGACGGCGTGCTGCTCGGACCGCTGCACACCGCGGGCGGGCGGGCGGAGATCGAGGCGCAGGTGGCCGACGCGCTGGCCACAGGCGCGCAGGTGCTGGCTGGCGCGAAGCGGCCGGCGGGGGAGCCGTTCGCGCGCGGCTTCTTCTACGAGCCCACGCTGCTCTTTGAGCCCTCGCACGACGCGCGCGTGGCCCGCGAGGAGGTCTTCGGGCCGGTCCTGCCCCTCTGGCGCGTGGCCGATCTGGACGAGGCGATCGCTCGGGCCAACAGCTCGATCTACGGCCTGGGCTCGTCCATCTGGACCCGCGACCTCGACCGCGCCGCGTACGCGGCCGAGCGACTGGAGGCCGGCTATACCTGGATCAACGCACCGCAGAAGATCTACGACGAGCTGCCCTTCGGCGGGGTCAAGCAGAGCGGGATGGGCAAGGAGCACGGTATCGAAGCCCTCGATTACTACATGGAGACGAAGTCGGTGGTCGTCCGGCGGTCCTCGTGAGGGAGGGAAGGATCATGGTGGACGTCCCGCGGCTGTACAACGCCTCGGTGGTGCTGGACCAGAACCTGGAGGCCGGGCGGGCCGGCCGGGTCGCCATCTTCTGGCAGGACCAGCAGGTGACCTACGGCGACCTGCGGCGTCGGGTCTGCCGCCTGGGGAGCGCGCTGCGCCGGCTCGGCGTGCGGCGCGAGGAGCGCGTCGTGATGGTGCTCAACGACACGCCGGCCTTCCCCACGGTCTTCTACGGTGCCCTGCGCATCGGCGCGGTGCCGGTGCCGACCAACCCGCTGCTGCGGTGGGAGGACCAC
>JAVKIP010000035.1:0-15701 GCA_031459385.1 Candidatus Fervidifonticultor secundus
GTGGCGGCCCGGGCCTGGCGGCGCCGGTAGCGCAGTTCCCAGGCCAACGCGGCGGACAGTACGACCACCGTCGCCAGCAGAACCAGGGGCGGCTCGCGCTCGATGACCGCGATGTTGAACATGATGAGCACGGTGAAGATGAGCCAGTAGGCCAGCGCCAGGACCCCCACCGTGAAGAAGAACGGACGCTCGGCGGGCCGGCGGCCCCTGCTCCGGTCGAGGAAGGGCACCAGCATCCCGAAGCCGATCAGCAGGCCGGGCCCCAGGCCCGCCCACAGCGGCGGGGTGTACTTCACGTACTGGTAGAGCCCCAGGAAGTACCAGTCGGAGAGGATGGGCAGCGGCGTACGATTCGGATCGGCCCTGCGGCCGAGCTCAGCGGGGAGCACGTAACTGGTGAACACCAGCATCCCCAAGAACAGCAGGATCGGGAACCACGACATGTTGAGCCGCCGCCGGCGCGTCCGATAGTAGAAGAGTTCGGCAACGATGAGCAGCACCAGCGAGATGCCGAAGTGCAGGGCGTAGAACCGGGTGAGGGTCGCGGCGCCCACGGCCGGGCCGCCCAGGAACAGGAAGGCGATCATGGAACCCAGCTGGAATCGCTCACCGATCACCGGGATCTTGGCGGTCAGCTCGTCGAAGTAGACGGGCACGGTCAGCACCGTCTTCGCCGCCCAGAACGCACGCTGATTCCAGATGAGCAGATAACCCGTGATGCCCGAGATCATGGCCAGGATCAGGCCGGCGAACGCCCACATCCAGCTCAGCTCCCCAGGCTTCTTGTACTCCCCCAGGAAGTACATGCGGTAGATGCGCAAGATGATGGTGACGATGACGCCGTCCGCGGCGTACTTGTGCATGCCGCGCCACAGCCACCCCAGGGGGATCTCGTGCTGGATGCGCAGGATCGAGTTGTACGCGCCGGTAGGAGTGGGTTCGTACCAGAACATGAGGATGATACCGCTGGCCACGGTCACGATCCAGAAGAAGTACAGCATGGGGCCCAACAGGTAGAGGGGGTTCGCCTGCTGACCGACCAGCGTCTCGTCGAAGAGATCGAGCTTGGCGCGACGGTCGCGGTACCACTCCTGTAGGCTGTCCAGGATGGCGGCCATGGGTCAACGGTTCCTATGGGTCCACAGTATGGTCCACGCAGCCTCAGGCGATCCCGCCCGGCTCGATGCGTTCGATCACGATCCGATTGCCCTCGATCTTGTGGTAGAACGTCCGCGGCGGCCGGGGTGCGGGGCCCGAGAGCACCCGCCCTGGCTCCGTGGGATCGGCCGGATCGTAGATGCTCAGATGACACGGGCACGCCATGAGAGCGTGCTGTCGGTCCCTGGGCGGCACGTATCCGCCATACCCCGAGGTGACCTCTCGCCACTCGGGGACGAAATTGTAGATGCACCCCAGGTGAGGGCAGATGCGGGAGAACGCGATGATGTCGCTCTCCATGGACGCCGGCGTCTCGCCCAGGGCCCGCAGCCAGCCCCACGGGAGCTGGATCTTGTTGGGCAGCCTGATGACGACGCCGGGGACCGCCTGGGTCTTGAAGCCGTCGGGGGTGTACTGCGGATATTTCTGGGTGAACACGAAGTACTTGAAGTCCCAGGGCTTCGCCAGTTCTGCCAGCGTGGCGGCCACGACTGGCTCGCCGGTCGCCGCGTCCTGCGCGGTGGGCACCAGGATCGCGAACGGATCCACGTTGGGCTTCAAGTACCGCAACAGCGGCGAGGCGAACGCCACCAGGCCTCCGATCAGGGGGACCTCGGCCACCAGTCTCAGGAAGCGGCGGCGGCTAATCCCTGGATCCTGTGCCATGCGCCTCCACCTGCTAGTGCCCGCGGGCCGGTGCGTAGTCGTAGAGAAACGTCCAGATGTAGTCCACCAGCGCCCACACCTCGTCCTCTCGCAACTGGCCCTGATAGCCGGGCATGAGCCCGCGGCCGGTCCAGATGCGCTGGTAGAGCTCCGAGGGCTTCCGCTGCAGCATCAGGTTCACGTCCGTGAAGATCCCGGGGCCTTCCCCGCGACCCCACCCCCACAGGCGTGCCGCCATCTCCGCGCTCAGCGCGCCGCCCCGGCCGTCCCCGGCCGCACCGTGACAGGCGGCACAGGTCGCGGTCCGCCCGCCGCCGATCCCAAGGGCGCGGTTCTGGTAGATGTCGCGGCCAAGCGCCACAGAAGGCGGCGTGGCCGAGAACGTCTTGACGTAGAACAGGACGTCCCAGATCTGCGCGTCCGTCAGCGTGGGAAAGCCGCGGTTGGCGCCGTATGCCGGCCTCGGGCCAAACGCCGGCATCGCCGTGTGCGGCCGGCCCAGCTTGATGGTCTCGAACAGGGCGAACGGGGCATTCAGGCGCTGCTGCACCAGGTTGTGGAAGTTGGCGGGGCGGGACGGCAGGTCTTCGCCCCGCAGCTTCAGGCCGAACATTCCGAAGAAGTCGGTCATGGGGTTCTTGTGCGGCGCGACCAGGCCTGCGGCGGCCGGCCCATCACCGAACCCCTCGTTGCCGTGACACGGCCAGCACACCCGCTCGTAGATCCCCCGGCCTCGCGCAGCCGACGGCCGGGGATTGGTGGGCGCCAGGGGAGGCGCAGGCGGCGCCTCCACCAGGCCGGCACCCGCGGTCGCAGCGGTGCCGGTCCCCACGGTTGGCTGGCAACCGCCGGCGACCGTCGCGAGCAACAGCAAGATGACGAGCGTGCGGCGCGACTGTGGCGGCAACAGGGGCATCGCAATTCCCCGTTGAGTTCTGCGCCTGACAACCAACTCCTCCCCCAGCATCAGGCCTCGGACGACATCCTGGCGATCGCCAGCATCAGACCCACGATCAAGAGGGCGGCCAGCGTCCCGGCGGCCACCGGGGCCAGCCACAACCGCGCCGACGGCACGCCGGTAATGCTGAGGCGCAAGTCACCCGGCGGTACCGCCCGGGCTGTTGCGCGAGCGTAGACCTGCCCCTCGCTGGTGACCGGTGGCAGGAGCTGGAGCGCCGGTCCGCGGGCCTCCCCGGGCGCCCGAACGAAGATCTCGATGCGGTCGGCGCCGATCGCCAGGCGACGGTCGAGGGACACCTCGCCCGATCCGCCCACGGCGTACGCGTACGCCACCTGATGGGCGCCAGGCCTCACGATCAACCGATCGGTGATGGCACCGCCGTCGGCGCGCGGGCGGTGAAACCCGTCACCGAAGGTGATGTAGCGCGCGCCTCTGGGCAGCGGGAAGGCCACGTCGCCGAGAAATGTCCGGGTCGTCGGGTTCTGGAGGTGGACGACCTCGGAGACGCGCAGGTAGCCGCGCCAGACCTCCACCGCCACCCCGAGCAGTGCCATGCGCAGCGGAACCTGTGGGGACACATCGTACACCAACACGGTGACCTCGACCGGCCCGCCGCTCACCACCGCGTGGGTCGCGTACGAGACGCCCTGATGCTGGACGGTGACCAAGTAGCGACCATCGGCCAGACCGCTGAACCCGAATCGCCCGGCGGCATCGGTGCGGGCGAGCGCGACGGGCTCCGGCCCCGCGGTGCCGATGAAGACGAGCTGGACCGGCGCCCGCGCGACCACCGAGCCCGCGGTGATGTTGCGCACGACACCCCGGACGGCGCTTCCCGCCGACGGTGCCGCCGCCGCGGAAGCCGCGAACAGGCCCACGGCCGCGCAGAGCAGTGCCGCGCCTCTCATGGGCCCGGCGGCGGTATCTTCCGGACGATCGCCGCCAGCTCGCCCTCCAGCGCCGCGCGCTGGGCGCGGTAGTCCTCGTCGGAGAGCTTGCCGGTGCCCCAATCGAGCTCGAGGTCGCGGAGCGAGCGCAGCGCCGCCGCCTGCGCGGCTTCCAGCGCATCGTGAGGGTCCGGGGAGGGCACCGTGGTCCGCCGGAACGCCGGCGCCAGCAGGTATGCCGCGGCGGACGCAACGACCAGGAAGAAGACGGCTTCGATCACGGCGCGCCGGGAACGCCCTCCGCGGACAGTGGGGCAGACCGCGGGGAGATCGGTGCCGGCGCCACCCGCCTCCACGTTTCGGGCAGCACGGCGAGGACCACACCCAGCACGATGATGAGTCCCCCGGCCCACAGCCATGAGACCAACGGGTGCACCAGCACGCGGATCTGCGCGCGGCCGCCGGTGTCCCACTCCGAGAGGATGATGTACAGATCTTCACGCGGCGAAGACCGGATCGCCACATGGTGCATCGGCTGCTCTTGCGTGCGATAGAAGAGCCGTTGGGGGGTGAACGTCCCCGCAAACCGCCCGCCGGCCCAGACACGCACCGTGGCCTGGGTGATGTCAATCCCGGGCTGCTCTGCGGCCGACAGGCCTCCGAACTCCACGGTGTAGCGGCCCACGGCGAACCGCTCGCCGGGGCGCAGCCAGGCCGCAGACTGGGTCGCGAACGCGCTGCTCCCCGCGATACCCACGAGCATCACCAGGATGCCGAAGTGCACCGTGTAACCGCCGTAGCGCCGGCGGTTCCTCGCCACGAGCCGGACCAGGGCGACGGCGGGGCCTTCGCCCCGCCGGACGCGAAGCCTGGTCCCGCGCGCGGCCTCCAGCACGATGGTGGCCAGCACGAAGGCGGAGGCGGCGAAGACCAGCAGCGCCCCAGGCGAGCGGATCCCGCCCACGGCGAGCACTACTGCCAGTAGCAAGCCAGCAGCCGCCGGGAACGCGAAATTCCGAGCGAGCTGCTCCGGCGTCGCCCTGCGCCACGGCAGCAGGGGCCCCACGCCCATCAGCAACAGGATCCCCACCGCGATCGGGATCATCACCGTGTTGAAATACGGAGGGCCGACGTTGATCTTTACGCCGCGGAACGCCTCGGTGATCGCCGGAAAGATGGTGCCGACAAACACCACCACGGTGGCTGCCACGAACAGCAGGTTGTTGGCCAGGAAGGCCGTCTCGCGGCTGACCACGGACTCCACCGTGCCCCGGCTGCGGAGCAGGTCCCATCGCCAGGCCAGCAGGGCGAACGACCCCACCAGCAGCAGGGCCAGGAACGCCAGGAAGAAGTACCCGATCGGCGACTGCGCAAAGGCGTGAATGGAGGACAGCACCCCGCTGCGCACCAGGAACGTGCCGAAGATGGTCAGCCCGAACGTGATGAGCACCAGCGCCACGTTCCAGGTCAAAAGCATCCCCCGCCGCTCCTGGATCTGGATCGAATGGATCCACGCGGTCGCGGTCAGCCAGGGCATGAATGCCGCGTTCTCCACCGGATCCCAGGCCCAGTACCCGCCCCAGCCCAGCACCACGTACGACCACTTGGCGCCGAACAGCAGGCCCAGGGTCAGGAACATCCAGGCCACGATCACCCATCGCCGCGAGAGCACGATCCAAGTGTCGTCGAGCCGGCCGGTCACCATGGCCGCCACCACCAGCGCAAAGGGGACGCTCATGCCGACGAAGCCCAGATACAGCATCGGGGGGTGCGCGGCCATCCAGGGGTTCCGCAGCAGCGGATTGAGCCCCTGACCGTCCGGCGGGGGTGGCACCAGCGGCGAGAACGGGTTGCTCGCCGTCGCCAGCAGGAGCGAGAAGAACGCGGCGATCACGAACAGGGTGGCCGCCGCAGGCGCCTGAAAGTCCGGATGGGCGCGCAGGCTGAAGACGCCCACCACCATGTAGAGCGCCAGGATCAGCGCCCACAGGAGCAGCGCGCCGTCGTGGCCGCCCCAGAACGCGGTGACGGTGTAGAACGTCGATTGGAGGGTCTCGCTGGCGCCAGCCACGAACCGGACTGAGAAGTCCCTGGCGAGGAAGGCAGCGAACAGCGCTGCCGAGGCCAGCCCGATCAGCAGGGCCCACACCACCACGGCGCGGCGCCCGGCCGCCAGGAGCCCGCCGTCCCGCCACTTGATGCCCAGCACGGTGACCGCCAGCCCGTAGAGCGCCACCACCACCGCCGACTGGAGGGCGAACCGGCCGATCTCACCCACGGCGCACCTCCTGGGCCGAGCGGCCCTGGGCGTTGCGCTCGGCGATCTGTCGCTCAGCCTGCTCCATTGAGGACAGCAGCCGGAAGAGCCCGACCAGCAGACCGATCCAGACTACCGCCACCACGAGGACCAGCAGACCTGGCGTCATGCGCTCAGTGGTCGGGCGCCTTGTATTCCGGGGGGTGAGTCGAGATGACCTGCGCGGCCTGGATGACTCCGGCGCCGTCCACGCGGCCTTCGACGAGGACCTCCCGGCCTTCGGCAAACAGGTCGGGCAGCGGGCCGCCATAGTGCACCTCGTACGGCGTGAGGCCGTCGGTGATCGCGAAGCGAATCAGGCCCTCGGTCTTGACCACCGATCCGGGTACCACGCGGCCGGCCATGCGGATCTTGTTGTGGCGCAGCTCGGGCTTGGACTTGAACTCGGTCGGGGTCAGGTAGTAGACCATGGACGACCGCACGCCCTGGTAGGCCACGAAGCCCAGAGCCGCCACGATGATGGCCGAGGCGACCACCAGCTTGCGCTTGGTGCTCACGCCTGGTTCCTCGGCGACGTGGAAGCGTCCGCCATCTCGGCGATGAGCCGCTGTCGGCCGATCAACGTCAGCACGTAGGCCACGAACAACGCGGCGACAATCAGGTAGGCGGCGGCCACGAAGCCCATCCTAGGCCTCTTCCAACGCTTCGATGAGCCGGGCCAGCGCCTGCTCCTGGCGCACGCGGATCGCGAGCAGCGCCGCGAACACCAGCACGAATGCCAGGACGTTGACCAGCAGGGGCAGCAACATGCTGGCAGGCAGCGCTGGTCCCTCTGGCCTGAACACCGTCGGCTGGGGGTGCAGCGTGCGCAGCAGGATCGCCGACCAGTGGATCAGCGGGATGTCCAGCACGCCGATGATGCCGATGACCGCTGCGGCGCGCGCACCGCGGACACCCGGCGCCCATGCGCGGACGGCCAAGTAGCCCATGTAGATGAACCAGAGGATCAGCGTCGTCGTCAACCGCGCGTCCCAGGTCCACCACGTCCCCCAGACCGGCTTGCCCCAGATCGCGCCGGAGACCAGCGTCATGGAGATGAACAGGACCGCCAGCTCCGCGGCGCCGTGCGCCAGTCGGTCCCACCGGTCGTCGCGCTTCCACAGGAAGAGGACGCTGCCCACGAACACCACGGCCAGGGCCCCATAAGCCGTGATCACGCTCGGCACGTGGATGTACATGATACGCTGGGGGATGCCCTGGATGACCTCGGTCGGCGCTGCCAGCAGCGCCCATGCCACACCCACCAGCATGAGCAACGTTCCGGCCACCAACAGGGGACGCGTCACGGGGAAAACGGTCACTCCTCTAAGACGAATTCGAAGAGCAGCCAGCTCGCGGTTAGCACGAGTATATCAAAGGCCCCCATCAACTGCAATTGGGCGCGGACGGCGGAAACCGGCGCCCCGTCTAGGATTGCGGCGGTGGCGCTGACCGCGGCGATGAGCAGGGGGAGCGTCACGGGCAACATGAGGAGGGGCAGCATGGCTTCGCGCAACCGTGTCTGCACCAACAGGCCGCCAAACAGCGTGCCCGCGGCCGCGAGCCCCACACCGCCCAGGACGACGGGCAGCACCAGGGGCCACAGGCGGGTCCAGGCCGCCTCGGTGAAGAGCGCACCGAACGCCGGCAGCGAGATCACCTGCACGGCCACCAGCAGTAACCAGTTGGCCAGCGTCTTGGCCAGGAAGATGACGCCGCCGTCGACGGGTGCCAGGCGCAGCGCGGTCGCGTGATCGCGCTCCAGGGCCAGCGTGCGCGTGAATCCCAACGTGGCCGCGAACGCATAGGTGACCCACATGGCGGCCGGCGCGCTGGCCCGGTCCGAGCGCGCGGCGCCCAGCACCACCACCAGCAGGAACGCCAGTAGACCCACCGCCGTGGTGATCTCGCGGGTCCGCCACTCCAGGCGCAGGTCCTTGGCGACGAGGAGCACGAGGGTTCTCACCAGCGGCTCCCGTGGAACCAGGCGGCCAGGCGCGCGTCATCCACGCTGTTGGCCGGCATGATCTCGGTGAGACGGCCGCCAAGCAACACGGTGATGCTGGCGTGCAGGTCCCGGGCCTCGGCCAGATCGTGGGTCGCAAACACGATGGTGCGGCCGCGTTGCGCTTCTTCCCGCAGCACCGCCGTCAGCCGGCCGCTGGCGGTCACGTCCAGACCGGTGTAGGGCTCATCGAGGATGAGCACGTCCGGATTGTGCAGCACCGCCCGCGCCAGATTCACCTGCTGTCGCTGGCCGCGCGAGAGGACCCTCACCCGGCGGTGCGCCAGTGGCTCCAGCGCCGCCTGCGCCAGCACGCCGGCCACGCGATCGGCGCCCAGGCCGTAGAGGCCGGCGAAGAAGTGCAGGTTCTCGGTCACCGTGAGGTTGTCGTAGAGGAGCGACTCGTGGGCCACCAGCCCGATGCGGCGACGGATCTGGGGGTGAGGCGAGGCTGGACGGCCGAAGAGGACCACAGACCCCCGCGTGGGCGGCGACAGCGTGGCGATCACGCGCAACAGGGTCGTCTTGCCCGACCCGTTGGCCCCCAGCACCGCCAGGGTCAGCCCGGCGGGTACGCTGAGATCCGCCCCGCGGAGCACCGGTCGGTGGTCGTAGGACTTGGTGACCCCGCGCACCTCGATGGCCGCAACTCCACTCATCTGGCTGAGGGATCCTGCGTCGAGGCTGCGTCATCGGAGACCAGCAGGTCCACCACGGCCTCGACGTCTTCCACGCGGTGCAGGACGAAGGGGTACCCACGGTGGGCGGCGACATCGGCGTCGGCCTGCAGGTGATTCAGCCGGTCGAGCGCAGCCTGGACCTCGGCCACCTGGTCGGCCACCGCGACCCGCAGGATGGCATTCAGCTCCCTGATGCGCCGGGTCGCGGCCCGTCTCTCGCGCCGGGTCAGCGCGGCGGCCTGCTCCAGCTGGCGGATGAGCGCCCACTTCTCCTCGACCAGGACCCGGTGTGCGCCCTCGGGCACGAGGAACCGTTCGGGATTGTGCTGCAGGTCCAGCAGACGCCGCGCCAGGCGCTGGCGCTCCAGGACGACGGAGCCTCCCGAGGCGAACGGCAGGAAGAGGGTGGCAGTGGCGGCCGCGTAGGCCGGCGGGGCGATCCCGAAGAACGCCCGGACGACTGCGTCGGTGGCGCGATCGTAGCGGGCGCCGCCCACGCCGTGGATGAAGAGGTCGCAGATTGCCAGGCGCACGAACGCCGTGAGGGTCAGCGCCCGGGGCCGCAGCGGCATGGCGGCAAACGCCGGCTCGTCGGGGTCCTCGGGCAGTCGGCCCACAACCCGGTGCCCGGCGGCGATGGCTCGGCTGGCGGGCTCGACGAACACCGGCCAGCGCTGGCCGTCGGCGAGGTACCAGAACGGCACCTCGACCCGGTCCGGCGCGATCGTCAGGTCGGGAAACGGCTGGGCCGCTGTTCGGATCCCGTAGTGCTCGCGATACGCGTCCAGGCAGGCGTTGTGGATCTCGGCGAAGCGCACCGCGTCCCGCATGATGGCCAGCGCGAACCTCCGGAACGCCGGCATGCCCGACATGACGGACACCGGCAGGTCCACGTAGGCCCGCGGGCCCTCCAGCCGCCGGCGCAGGGCCGTGATGGCACCGGCCAGTCCTCCCGGGGATCTTGGGGGCCACAGGGCCCGGGCTCGTCCCCAGGCCTCGGCGATCGGGCCGCTGCCGAGCGTGGCGAGGTAAGCGTCCACGGACGTGGCCAGGCGGCGCCAGTCGTCCTCGGTGGGAGCCGGGAGCAGCTCGAACGGCACCGTCGGCCCTCCGCGGGCCAGCGGTACCCGCGTCCGGCGCAGCCGCCCGTCGTCGTGGGGGACTTCCACCGCGATCTCGTCGGCAGCGTCGCTGTCCACGATGATGGCCAGACCCATCCCGTCTTGAGGCACGACGCGTGCCAGCGCCAGGTACTTGATCCAGATGCCGGGGTGCACGAACACCGGCTGGTGCCCGGTGGCCAGCAGCACCCCGGTTCGCCCGGACTCCACGGCGATCCCCAGCCGCCGGGTGTAGTCCGCGGCCCGGGCCAGCGCTTCCACCCGCGCGGTGCGGCGCAGCACCCCCAGCGGGACGCCAGCGATCTCCACCGCAGCCCCATCGAGGGCCTCCCGGTTCTGCCGGGCGCGCTCCAGCCACTCCCTCACGGGCGGGCGAGCCACGGCCGCCGGCGATGCCTGCGGGATCTCGAGCCCCACCTCCGGCCACACCCCGTGGTCGGCGATTCCACCCGACATCAGATCAGGCCATCCCACCGGACCACGCCGATCTCCTCCCGGCAGATGAAGGCTTCGCCATACCGCCGGTGGATGAGGCGGCCCCAGTAGCCGTTGGTCTCGCGGATCGTCTCGATGATCCAGCCGGTGCCTCGCGCTTCGCCGAACTGGGACTCGTAGGCGGCGATCGAGGCCAGCTTGGCGTCCATGTAGTCCGAGATGTCCACGATGAATGAGGGCTTGACGTGCAGCCGGTAGTGGGTGCTGAAGAAGTGGTACACGCGCCGCGGATAGTGCGGCTCCCCCTTCATCGCGGTCCGGGTGAGTTTGGCGGTGAAGCGCGCTGCCTCACACAGCGCGCAGGCGGCCACGTGGTCCGGATGGGCGTCCGACCAGTATGGGACGAACATGGCGTCCGGCCGCACCTCCCGGATGACCTCAGCCACCTGCACCCGTGCCTCGATGGTGTCCTGGAGATAGCGGTTGGGCAGCGCTAGAGTGATCCGGCGCTGCACACCCAGCAGGCGCGCGGCGGCGGCGGCCTCGGCGGCGCGGCGTTGGGGCGTGCCCAGGGGTGTGGGTTCGCCATCGGTGAGGTCGCAAAGCACGACGTCGTGGCCCTGGGCCAGCAGCCAGCACACCGTGCCGCCCATGGCGATCTCCACGTCGTCGGGGTGCGGGCCTATGGCGAGGAGACGGGCCACCGCTTCACCTCTCGGTCGATCACCTCGTGGTAGTATCGCCGACGGACCTCGGGATCGTCCAGCCCGCCCCAGAACCGGCGGGCGGGATTCTTGTAGATCCGCGCGGTCGCCAGCTCCCGTACCCGCAGGCCGTGGTGGGCCGCCTGCACCCACACCTGCAACGGCAGCCCGTACGAGGGCTCGGAGAGCCGCAGCCGTCGCAGGGCCTCGACGCGGTACGCCTTGAACCCACAGAACGCGTCGGTGAGCGGATAGCCGGTCAGGGCCCGAAGCCTGGCGGTGATTTCCTCGTTCAGGTGCCGCCGGTCCGGCGGCGCCGGATCGCCGCCGACAGCCGGATCCAGGTACCGGCTGCCGGAGACGATGTCTGCGCCAGCCAGCGCAGCGACAAACTGGGGAATCTGGTGAGGCTCGTGCTGCTCGTCGCAATCCAGCGTGACCACCGCGTCGTAGCCATGGGCGGCCGCGTAGGCAAACCCGTCAATCAACGACTGGCCGTAGCCTTCATTCTCCCGATGCGTGAGCACCGTCACATCCGCGTACGCCTTCAGGATCTCGGCCGACCCATCGGTGGATCCGTCATCGACCACCAGCACGTCACACCCCTGCGCCCACCGCTGCACTTCCCGGAGGACCCGGTCAACCGTTGGCGCCTCGTTGTACAGAGGCAGCACCACCAGGGTGCGGGGCATGGACGGCTACAGGAGCTTGATGCCGTTGATCTGTAACTTGAATCCGCACCCCAGAAATTCCGCGGCGCGGCGGCACATCAGCATCCGATCCAGGAAGATCTCGAAGTATTCCATGACCTGGGAGATGGCCGTGTCGATGGTCAGCTCCAGGGTCACCGTCTTGCTCTTCTCGTCCACACGCAGGAATGAGTGCTCCACGGCATAGTTCACCCGGTCATGGATGTCGAATGTGGACCGGTCGGGGTTGCGAACCCTGGTGCGGTGCACGTCAGACTTGTCGGCCAGGATCACCGCGGCGCCCACGGGACTGATGGCCTCGCCGTGCCGCTCCTCGTGGTTGCCGATGGCGCCCATGACCACGGCCCGCTCGTCAGGCGACATGCCCAACCGCCCGAGGATGTCATTGGCCAGCACGGCACCCGTGTGCTCGTGATTGGCCCGGCTCACCAGATTGCCCACATCGTGCAAGTACGCGGCGATGGCGGCGAGCTGTGCCGTGCGCTCGTTGAACCCCAGGCGGCGCAGGACGTTGGCCGCGATGTTCGCCGTCAGGTTGGCGTGACGCAGGCCGTGCTCGGTGTAGCCGATGACCCCAGTGTACTCATTGGCCTTGACCAGGAGCGCCTCGACCTCGGGATCTCGCTTGACATCTTCCAGGGTCGGCGTACCCGGTGCCGTCCCCCGTTCGTTGGTCACTCTTCGGCCTTCGCCTCGCCTTTCGCACGCACGTAGCTCACCGATCCCCGGTCAGCCTTGACCCGGACGTTGGGCGCCAGATCCAGGGTGAGCAGGTCATCCTTGATGTCCGCGATGGTGGCGTGCAACCCGCCCAGCGTGACCACCCGGTCGCCCCGCCTCAGGTTGTTCAGCATTTCTCGGCGCTTCCTCTGCTGCGTCCGCTGCGGCCTGATCATGAGCACATAGAAAACCACGAAGATCAGGACCCACAGGAGCAGTACTGTGATCTGAGACTGCTGAGCCGGCATCCGCTGCTCCTCCCACCTGTGAACCGTCAGCCATCCGTTCTGCGATGGGCAGGTGTCTCCTGCTCACCACGCAGTAGTATACGCTGCCAGCACATCCCGCATCCACGCCGCGTAGCGGCCGGCGCGCAGCGCCGCCCGCGCCTCCTTCACCATGCGGCCCACGAATGCCAGATTGTGGTAGGTAGCCAGGCGCGGGCCCAGCATCTCGTCGGCGTGGAACAGGTGGCGCAGGTAGGCGCGCGTGGTTGTAGTGCACACGCGGCAGGTGCACGACGGGTCGGGCGGCGACAGGTCGGCGCGATAGCGCCCGTTGCGGATGTTGAGGCGACCGGCGGCCGTGAAGATGGTCCCGGTCCGCGCCACGCGGGTCGGCAGGACACAGTCGAACAGGTCGATGCCCCGGGCGATGCCGTGCAGGATACCCGGAATCGATCCGACGCCCATGAGGTAGCGAGGGCTGGCCTGTGGGAGTTCCGGCACCACGGCATCGAGCATCTCGTAGGTGAGTTCGGGCGCCTCGCCCACGGACAGGCCGCCGATCGCATATCCAGGGAAACCAAGGGCTACGGTGCGGCGCGCGGCCTCCCGTCGGAGATCGGTGTCCAGCCCGCCCTGCACGATCCCAAACAACACGCCGAGGCCCATGCGGTCGTGATGAGCCCGCGCCCGGGCCGCCCAGTGCAGCGTCCGCTCCAGCGCCGAGCGCGCCTCCTGCGCCTCGTGCGGGTAGCCGAGGCACACGTCCAGGGGCATCAGCACGTCGGCGCCCAGGCGGCGCTGGATGTCCACGACGCCCTCGGGCGTGAACCGGTGGACCGTGCCGTCAATCGGCGATCGGAACGTGACGCCGTCGTCATCGAGCTGTCGCATGGTGGCCAGGCTGAAGACCTGGAACCCGCCGCTGTCCGTGAGGATAGGACCACTCCAGCCCATGAACCCATGGAGCCCGCCCGCCGTCTCGATGATCTCCACCCCCGGTCTCAAGTAGAGGTGGAACGCATTGGCCAGGATCATCTGGGCACCGGTCTCCCGGACCTCGTCCGGCGTGAGCGCGCGCACGGTGGCGTTGGTGCCCACCGGCATGAACGCCGGGGTCTCCACGATGCCGCGGGCCAGGCTCAGCCGGCCAAGACGCGCGCGGGTCTGCTGGTCGGCTGCGAGGACGTCGAACCGCATGTGCGCACCGGCCTGCCGCCGTCTCAGGGATAGATGCCCCGGATCGTCAGGGCGTCGGCGACACGCTGCACCGCCCGCAGCAGCGCCGCCGCCCGCATCGTGACGCCCTCGGCCTGGGCCAGCGCGACCACCCCGCGGACGCTTCGCACCATGATCTGCTCCAGCCGACGATTGATCTCGTCTTCGTCCCAGAACAGCGACTGGAGGTCTTGCACCCATTCGAAGTACGAGACGATCACACCCCCGCTGTTGGCCAGGATATCGGGCACCACCAGGATCCCCCGATCCGCCAGAATCTCGTCAGCCTCGGGAGTGGTGGGCCCGTTGGCGCCCTCCACGATCACCCTGGCCGCGATCCGTCCGGCGTTCTCGCCCGTGATCTGGCCCTCGAGGGCGGCCGGAACCAGGTAGTCGCAAGGCAACTCGAGGAGGTCGCGGTTGCTGATGGGCTCGCAGCCCGGGAACCCGACGACGGTCTTGCTTCGGGCCACGTGCGCCTGGAGCCCAGGCAGGTCCAGGCCCCTGGGGTTGTAGATGCCGCCGTTGACGTCGCTGGCGGCGATGATGGTGCACCCCTCGTCCCACATCAGGCGCGCCGTCGCCTCGCCGACGTTCCCGAATCCCTGCACGACGACCCGCGCGCCCGTCCAGGGCAGGCCGTGCAGACGCGCCACCTCCCTGGCCGAGAGCATCACCCCGCGGCCGGTCGCCTCTCTCCTGCCGACCGACCCGCCGAGGGGCACCGGCTTTCCGGTGGTGACCGCTGGCGTGACCCGGCCCCGCTGCATGCTGAAGGTGTCCATGATCCAGGCCATGATCTGGGCGTTGGTCCCCACGTCCGGCGCCGGAATGTCGCCGTAGGGGCCCATGAGCACGCTGATCTCGGCCGCAAACCGCCGCGTCAGCCGTTCCAGTTCTGGCCCGGACAGCGTCTGAGGGTCCACCACCACCCCGCCCTTGGCGCCACCGTACGGCAGGTGCACCAGGGCGCACTTCCACGTCATCCACATGGCCAGCGCCCGCACCTCGTTGAGGGTCACACCGGGGTGGTAGCGGATGCCGCCCTTGGTGGGACCCAGCACCATGTTGTGGTGCACGCGGTAACCCGTGAAGATCTCGATGCGGCCGTCGTCCATCTTGACAGGAAAGCCAACGGTCAGCTCACGCTGCGGGGTCGCCAGGAACTTCTCGACGCCGGGGGCGAGGCGAAGGCGCCGCGACGCCACATAGAACTGCGCCTGCGCCATCGCCCACGGATCGCCGGCGGCCGCCTTCGCGGCCGACGCGCGGAACTCCGGACTCACAACGTCCCCTCCTTCGATGGCGGTTGCTTCCTGTCGGTCCCTGCGAACTCCTGTCAAGTGAGCCGCCCAAGCGTACGGCGGGCTCGAAACCGCCGCGTCGGGCCCGGGGTGGTTGCCTGCTCCACACCCTCCCTGTAGAATGGCGGCGACGAGGCACCGGAGGCGCAGATGACCGGCGAATCTGACAGGCCCGCGTCCGAACAGACCCGGGAGGAGAAGCTGGCGGCGATCAGGGCCCGAGCCGAAGCCCTGCGAGCGGCAAAGGCTGCGGCCGGCGCCACATCGGCCGGTGCGGCCACGCCGGGAGCGGCCGCACGCCCCGCGCCGGGGGGGCCCGCGGCGGCACCCACGGTCGAGGTGCCGGTCTCTTCGCTCAACCCCGGCGGCAGGCCCGCCACGCCGCCGCAGTCAACGAAGATCGAAGCGTACGGCACGATCAACCAGAGCGTGGAACTCAGGGCCGACCCCGGCGAGGCCGAAAACCTCAAGAAGCTGCTCGGCGGCCTGGGTGCCTACCAGAATCCGCTGCGCGCCGGCGTCTGGCAGGTTGACTATCGCTACTACGCCGAAGCGCGCCGGCGCCTGGAGGCCGCGGGATACACTGTGACCGAGCAGGACTATCTGGACCGG
>JAVKIP010000036.1:0-15232 GCA_031459385.1 Candidatus Fervidifonticultor secundus
GCGTGGTGGAGGTGGCGGACCCTGGTGCTCTCCAGCGGGCCGCCGCTCAGGTGACGGCGCGATTGGTGGAGCAGATCGCCCGGCGCTGGCTAGCGCTGGTGCCCGATCCCTTGATGCCGGATAAACGCGCCGCGGGCTACCCGACGAGGTTCTCGATCTACCAGGCCGAGTTCAGCGACAACGTCATCTTCCGCCAGACCCAGGTCCTCAACCGGGTCTATGAGCAACTGCTCCGGGATCATCTGCACCTCGGGCGGGCCGACATGGTGAAGGTCATCTTTGGCCGGCAGATTCGGAAGAAATACGCCATCGGTGTTCGCGACGCGGATCTTGCGCCACGGCGTGGTGAGCTGCCTCAAGATCTTCTACAAGAAGAGCGTGCT
The DNA here is from genome assembly GCA_031459385.1 of Candidatus Fervidifonticultor secundus. Classification (GTDB taxonomy): domain Bacteria; phylum Sysuimicrobiota; class Sysuimicrobiia; order Sysuimicrobiales; family Humicultoraceae; genus Fervidifonticultor; species Fervidifonticultor secundus. Next base: position 384 of record JAVKIP010000036.1, read on the forward strand.
CAAGCAGTACAACAAGGGGGGCCGCGTGCTACGCACCGAGGCTTGCATCAATGACCCGCGCGACTTTACGATTGGGAAGAGCCTGGTGCACCTGGGGTACCTGGGCCGCATCGCATACCATGCCATTACGCGCTTCCAGAAAGCGCAAGCGGTGGCCCTGGCCTCAGCCCTCGACCGCTCGACCTTCGAGCGGATCGTGACTCCCTCCACGAATGGAGGGCAGCGCGTCGCCGGCATCCGGTTCGGCGCGCCTCGGGCGATGCGAATCCTGGAGGCCCTGGGCTGTGCTGGGCTCACGTTCAAGGCCTTCGGCAACAGAGAGTTCCGCGCCGTGCTGGTCGAGCGCTTCGGCGCTGATCCTGCCGAGGTCACCCCGGCCCGGGTCCGGTACGAACTGGCGAAGCTCCGCGGCAAAGGGCTGGTGCGGAAGGTGTCCGGGCGCAACCTCTACACCCTGACCGACCTGGGCTACCGCGTGGCCCTCTACTGCACCAAACTCCATCAACGCCTGCTCGCTCCCGCCCTTGACAGCCTCGATTCAGCCCTGCGCCCGTCCGCCGGCATCTTTAACATCGCCTTAACTATTCCAGGTGGGCATATCTGGAGAATCTGGACCGAGAATGTTCCTGTTCGGAGGCATGAACGATGGGCCTGCGCAGTGCTGTGGCACCGGCTCTCCTCGCGCTCCTCACTGTCATCGCCGTCGGATGTGCGCGGCAGACGACCTCGATGCCGTCCCCATCGCCATCTGTGCAGGCCGGGGCGCAGGTCGTCGATCTCGTCGCCCGTGACTTCGAGTTCTCACCCCGCGTCGTGAAAGTCAGGGCGGGCACTGTCAGGTTCCAGGTCACCAACCGTGGGGCCGTCGACCACGACTTCGCCATCCCCGCCCTCGCCGGGCACAACGAGCGTGAGCAGCACCTGATCAAGCCCGGTGCGACCCAGGTCGTGGACCTCGAGCTCCGTCCCGGGTCCTACGAGGCGATCTGCACGGTCCCGGGCCACAAAGAAGCCGGCATGGTGGCAACTATCGAAGTCAGCCCGTAGCGGCCGTAGCGCGGCTACCGCAGTCCGAGCGGGCGGACGTGTGAGATCGCCCACGTGCCCCGGTACGCGGGCACCTGCACCCGTTCGGCACGGGTCACGCGGGCCGGAAAGCCGAACGCCCGCAGGTAGTCGAGGTACCCACCGCGACGGGCGACGTGACCGGCCAGCCGCTCGGGGTCGCCGATGGCCACGATTTGCAGCGGTGGCGTCATCCGCCGGCTGTTCACCCGGAACGTCCGAAAGAGGCTCTGGATGCCCGTGGTCGCCCCCACCCGCTCCCCGTTGAGGGCGACGGCTTCGGCGCCGGCCCCCCACAGGTCGTTGACAACCGTGGCCACGTCGTAGTTGTGGAGGATCACCTCGTTGGGGTTCTCGCCCGGCCGCAGGGGGCGGCGGCTGTCCTCCAGCTGCACCACCACGCCCGGGCCCTCCAGGGCCGTCATGCCGGCTCGCATCCGCAACGGCCCGAGCTCGTCCAGCAGCGCCCGCACGCCGTGCTGCTGCGCGGCGGCGGCGGCCTCCAGTGCGCCGATCCGCGCCCGCAGCGTCTCGGCCTCCGCCTCCAAGGCCCCGATGGCGTGGTCCTGCAGCCTGAGGCGGTAGGCCAGCTCCTCGAGCTGGGGCGGCGGTACGCCCAGCGTCGTGCGGACGGCCAGGGAGATGCGCAGTTGGGTGCCGACCGCCACTCCGAGCACGAGACCGACGGCCAGCATCGCCAGCTGGAGCATGGTGACCGTCTTCAACGTCGGCTCCACCGGAGTTTGGCCACGAGCGCACACCCCTGGTGGGGCATTTCTCCGACGTCGTGCAGCCGCCCTGTCGCGCGCAGGCGCCTGCTCTTACGGCCGGATGCCGCGGCGCGCGGCAAACGCCGCGGCCTCGGTGCGGCGCTTCAGCCGGAGCTTGGCCAGCAGTGCCGTGACGTAGTTCTTGACGGTCTTCTCGCTGATGCGCAGAACCGCGCCGATCTCGCGGTTCGTCTTCCCCTCTGCGATGAGTGCCAGGATCCGGCGCTCCTGCGGTGTGAGCGGATCGGGCATGTGCTCGTCGCCCGAGACCAGCCGCCGGAAGCGGTTGAGCAGAGCAGTGGTGACCCCGGCGTCCAGCAGCGACCCGCCGGATGCCGCTACCCGGATGGCGCGGATCAACTCGTCCCCGCGGGACTGCTTCAGCAGGTAGCCGCTGGCCCCGGCCACCACGGAGGCCTCCACCGCCTCTTCATCCGGATAGGATGTCAGCATGACGACCTGGGTCTCGGGCAGGACGCTCTTGACCTCACGACACGCCTCGACCCCGCTGCCATCGGGGAGCCGGATGTCCATGATCACGACGTCGGGCCGGAGCCGGACCGCCGCCGCCACAGCGTCGGTTGCGGACGTGGCCTCCCCGGCGATCTCGAATTCCGGCTGCCCTCCCAGCAGCGCCCGGAGTCCGAGCCGGACGATCTCGTGATCATCGACGATCAACAGCCGCACGCGACGGGCCGTCATGGGTCCGCTCCTCTCGCTGGCGGGGTACGACGAGGTCCACAACGGTGCCGGTCCCCGGGGTACTGCGGACGGCCAGCACGCCGCCAATCGCGGCCGCCCGCGCCGCCATGTTGCCCAACCCCTGGCCGCGGGCTCGGGCCCCCTCCGGCTGGAACCCGCAACCGTCGTCGCGCACCACCACCCGGACCGTCTCCGCGTCGCCATCCAGTATGACCTCGGCCCGCCGCGCCCCGCTGTGGCGGACGACGTTGGCCAGCGCCTCCCGCACGATCAGTACGATCTGCTCCCGGCTCGCCTCCGGGAGTTCGACTGCATCATCACGCACGACCAGGCGCACCGGGACGACCCCGGCGGCGCTCACCTCGCCCGCGACAGCGGCGAGCGCCTCAGCAAGCGGCCGCCGCTCGCGCGCCGGGGCGTGCAGGCCGTGCACGAACTGCCGGATCTCCGTGGCCACACGCGCTATGGCCGCCAGGCTCTGCTCTACCCTGTCGGCGGCTGCGGCGGGGTCGGCGGCCAGGACCGGGCGGATGGACTCCAGCATCAGCGCGATGCCGTAGAGATGCTGCAGCGTGCTGTCGTGCAAATCGCGGCCAATGCGCTCGCGTTCCTGTAGCACGGCCAGGTGCCGGAGCTGCTCGTGGAGTTCTGCGCGGTGCAGCGCGATCGCGGCCAGGTTCGCCAGGCTGGCCAGCAGCCCGGTCGCGCGGCCGTCGAACGCGGCCGGCGGGCGAGATCCGACGCACAGGGCGCCCTGGAGAACACCGTCGAGCGCGAGCGCCGCGACGGCGTGGGAAGTCCTGTACGTCGTCCGCAGCACGGGGCACCGCTCTGCCAGGACGCGGGCCGACACGCCGTCCCGACCGGCGCACAGCGGCATCGGCTGCGCGCCCGCGACGACCGCCTCGCCCGGCCCGCTGACCGCTGCGGGCCTGCCCGTCCACCGCTCGCCGGCCAGACAAACGACCGCCACATCGGCGCGCAGTAACCGCCGCGCATGCCCGGCAATCGACCGCAGCACGCCCTCCAGGTCCGGTCGCGACAGCACCTCGCGGCCGACGTCGTACAGCGCCTGCGCCTCGGCTTCGCGGCGGGCCAGGTCGTCCAGCACGACCCGCAGCCGGGTCCGCATCGTCTCGAAGCTGTCCGCCAGCGCGCCGAGCTCGTCTCGCCGCGCGACCGCAATGCTGCCGCTCAGGTCGCCGTCGGCGATGCGCCGAGCCTGCTCAGCCAGCAGGCGAAGGGGCCGGATGACCGCTCCGGTGTCCCACCAGGCGAACGCCAGGGCCACCAGGAGGGCCAGCGCGCCGAAGACCAGCATGCGCGCGCGCGTCTGCGCCACCGGGGCCAGCGTTTCGGTGGCGGTCTGCCCGAAGCTGACGCCCCACGGCGCCACGCGGGAGGGCGCAAAGGCCATGATGTGTTCGGCGACTGGCCTGTTGCCTTTGTAGTAAGCGGCAGGGCCGACGTCTGCTTGCCGGCGGGCGATCAGGCGCGCGTGGAAATCCGGGTGCTCGTCGGCGCCAAAGCGGTCCTCGGCGTCGGTGGAAGCCAGCGCCCGCCCGGCGGCATCCACGATGACGGCGTGACCGGTCCGGCCCAGCTGCACACCGCTGATGTAGCGGTCGAATGGCAGTCGGGTGAGGTCGGCCGCGGCGCACAGCGCGCCGGGATCGGCGGCAACGCACAGGAGGACGATCGGCGTCCGCGTGCGCGGCGCCTCTACCAGGCCAGAGATCGCCATGCGGGTGCCTGTCAGCACCTGCCGCACGCTGTCATGGCCCCCCAGGCGCACGCCCTGATCGTGACGGAGCCGCCGGCCGGCCTGGACCACGACGCCCTGCGCGTCGAGCAGGTAGAGCCCGTAGGAGGCGAACGGAACGCGCGCCGCCACCCCGTCCCAGCGGTCGGCGCAGTCGGGACACCAGGCGAGCTCGCGCACCTCAGGCGCCCGCGCGAGCCCTGCCAGGTGCTGCACGACGGCCAGCAGGGTGTCGTCCAGCCGTTCGGCCAGCGCCCGCGCCGTGATCAGGCGCTCCCCCAGCAGGCGGCGTTTGCTCTCCTGGAGCATCTGGACGCCGGAGATCCCCAGCACGGCCACCACGGCCGTCAGGCCGACGGCCACAGCAGCCATGATGCGGAGGCGGAGGCTGATGCCCGGCGCCCGCTCACGCATGGATGCCCACTCCCCTCGTTCTGTCCCGTCGCCGTTCACACGAACCCAAACGGCACGGGCACGCTGAAGGCCCGCCAGGCGAAGACCGCCGCCAGGACGTGGAGCACGCGGACCGCGGGAAGCCACTCGGTCATCCGCCCTCCTCCTCTGTTTGCGTTACCGCCCACGACGGCGGTGACGGAATGTCGCGCAGGTTTCGGTCGGCGATTCTCGGCAGAAGGGGCATGAGGCGGAACACGACACGGCCGCGGCCAAGGAGTGCACTGGCCAGAATGCGGATCTGAAGGCTCCGCCTGGGAGCCGCGAGCCCTTGCCGCATCGGCACCCCCGCACCGGTGCGGGTGTATCCTCAGGCTACGCGGGCTGCCCGGCGTCGGTCTATCGGGCCGTTGTCCGATTTTGCCCTCGGGCGACGCGCCTAGCCGCCCCGGGACCTTGGGGCACGCGGGGCGGGACGAATGACCCTGCTCCATGGACCTCGCACCGGACCACCATGAGGCCAGGAGGTGAGTCCCATGACGAGAACGCGCCTGGTAGCGATCCTGGCACTCGCCCTGCTGGCCGTGGTCTGGGGCCTCGTGCGGCCGCACGCCGGCGCGGGCCAGGCCACGCCGGCGAAGCGCACCATCTACATGGCCGCGGTCGAACCGAAGGGCGGCACGTCGGTCTCCAGTGAGCCGTATCCGTCCGGCTCGCCTGCCCTGACTGCCGGACCGGGGTACGTGCTGCGACCGCCGGATGCGTCCGGGCGCTGGGAGGTCTCTGTCTACCAGTGGCAGCCGGGCTTCGTGCTGGCCCAGGAGGGCGACGATGTCACCCTGGAGATCATCGGCATCAACGGGGCCGAGCATCCATCGTTCATCGAGGGCATCAACCTGCCGGCGTTCACGGTCAGGCGCGGGCAGATCACGACGGTCAACTTCCGCGCCGGGCGCGCGGGCTTCTACCGGATCGTGTGCTCCGCCCACCTGCCTACGATGGTAGGATACCTGGTGGTGCTGCCGAGGCGGTAGCACCAACCCGCTGCATGGGGTGGGCCAGGAGGGTCGTTCCTCGCGGCCCACCCGCCTGGCCGCCCTGCGCGAGGATCGGGACGCCCGCGCGGCAGGGATGTTACGGTCGAACGCCCAACATCGTGGCCGTCGAGACATCCACGATGCCGTCGAGACGCCCCACGAGGTCTGCAGCACCCACCAGCGGCACCCCGGCCGTGGCTACCCACTCGGCCACCGTCGTGCTGGCCACCGCCGCCATTACCCTGGCGGCCTACGGACTGCTGGGCTACGTGCTCTTGCGCCGCCCACCCGCCGAGGTGGCGCCTGCCGTTCGCCAGATGCTGGCTGCGCTCCCAACGCTCATCGCGGTCGTGAACGCGGCTGCGCTGGCCTGCCTGCTCGCCGGGTGGAAGGCCGTGCGCACCGGACGGATCCCGGCCCACCGCCGGTACATGCTGGCGGCGGTGGGGCTGATCTCGGCGTTCCTGGTGCTGTACGTGACCCGGGTGGCGCTGGGCGGGATCAAGGCCTTCCCCGGTCCGCCGGAGGTCCGCCGGTACGTCTACCTGCCCGCGCTGGCCGTCCACGTGGCGCTGTCGATCGTGACGGTCCCCCCGGTGGTCTTCAACGTCCTCACCGGCCTGACGCGGCCGGCAGTGGAGGTCCCGGCGACCGCACACCCGCGGGTGGGACGGATCGCTGTCAGTTTGTGGTCGATCAGTCTGGCGCTGGGCATCCTCGTCTACCTGATGCTCAACGTCTTCTATTGACGCTGTGCCGGCCCGCCCGGGCGCGAGCCGGCTGTTAACCCTTCCTTAAATCACCACGATGGCCGGGTTCGACCCCCGCCGTGCGCGTCCCGGCCGGCCCTTCGTGATCCGCCTGGTCAACCCGGACAGCCCCTATCACACGGACGGCGGCGGGTGGCATCAGTTGCGCATCGAGCGCCTGGGCGTCGACGTGCGGGTAGCGCCCCGATCTTCAACGACGCAGGCGGTTGCCGGCCTGGCGCCGGGCACGTACGAGTTCTACTGCAAGGTCTACCACCGGGCACGCCGTCATCGTCGACGACGACGGCGTGGTTCTCGCCAGCACTGACCGCACAGAGCTGTTCACCCGCCAAGAACACCCCGAGTTCTTCGCCCATCTCATCCGGGAACGGAAGGCGGTCGTGGGGTCGACCGAGGATGTCAGCGGACCGGTCGGATCGCAGGGCACGCTACGTCATGGCCTTTGCGCCCCTGTCCACGGTGCCCTGGGGGCTGGCCGTCGGGTAAGACGAGGGGGAGACGTTCGGCCCGATCCGGCGGCTGCGCGATCGCATCATCCTGTTCGGGCTCGGCCTACTCGCTGCGGCTCTGCTCTTCGCGTGGCTTGACACGGGCGCGGTGGCAGCACCACTGCGGCTGTTGCACAGGAGAACGCCGAGCGTATCGCCACCGGTGACCCGCGACGGCCCGTGGAGGCGGCCTCCCTCCTGGGCGCCGACATCGCCGCCCTCTGCCTGTTCGACGAGACCGGCACGATGGCCAACGTGTGGGCCGTCGCGGGCCTGGCCGGTCCACAGGTGCAGCCGAGACGGTGGTTCCCGGTCCCCCAGGAGCGTCCAGCCGCCGGGTGCTTCGAACGGATGGAAATCGACGCCGCCTACCGGCGGTCCTCCCTGGCCGAGCCGCTGACGGCTGGGGGAAGGCGGTGGGCGTGCTCGCCGTCGGACGGGGCAACGGGGAACCCTTTACGGAGGACCAGCGCCAGGTGCTGACTGCGCAAGCACGCCATGGCGCGGCGCGCGACGGTCGCGCTGGCGGCGCGCGAGGGCACCCTCACGGTCACGGTGGACGACGACGGCCTGGAGTTCGACCTCACCCGGCCCCCTGCGGGCACCGGGCCCCGGTTCGGCCTGCAGACGATGCGAGAGCGCGCCGAAGCCATCGGCGGCAGGTTCGCCATCGAATCGCGTGAGGGCGCGGGCACCCGCGTGGTCGTCCAGCTGCCCCTGGGAGGAGGCGACCGGCTCAGTGCGCGTGCTGCTGGTGGATGACCATCCCCTCTTCCGCGACGGGGTGCGCAGCCTGCTGGAGACCCGCGGCATGGAGGTCGTCGGCGAAGCCGGTGACGGTCAGGAAGCGCTGGAGGCGGCCCTGCGGCTGCACCCTGACGTCATCCTCATGGACATCACGCGCCGCGGTGGTGGCCTACGCGGCGCGCCGGGGTTGGCTGCGGCCGACCGCTACCGACCTCGAATCCCGCTGACCTCCCCCAACGGGTAGGAGCATTCCTACCCGTCCGGCCTGGACCCCTGCGCATCACGACTACCCGTCCGCGCGTTGTGGGCGGCCGCCCGGTGCCTTACCGTCGGAGCTGCAAGCACACCGTCCGGAACCGAGGACACGGTGGCGCACGGCGTGTCCCGGGAGGCGAGTCCTGCACTGCTCTTCGAGGAGGCGAGTGCGATGCGACGCGTGGCGTGGATTCTCACCCTGAGCCTGACGCTGGCGCTGGCGGGAGATGCACCGGCGGCCGAAGCCGTGCAGCGGATCACCATCACCATGCGCGACTTCAGCTACAGCCCCAGCAAAATCACCGTGCAGGCCGGGACGCCGGTGGAGATCACCCTGGTCAACAAGGGCAAGGTCGCCCACGAGTTCATGATGTACGACCTGCCGAGGGCCATGGGCTCCATGGGACCCATGGGGGGCACGAGTGGGTCGAGAAGACCAACTACTTCCGCGGCCACGACCTAAAGGTCACCGGCGGACAGGTCGAGCGCAAAGGCGGTGCCGTGTTCGAGATCCTCGTCGGTCCTGGCCAGTCGGCAACGCTGCGGTTCACGCCGACGAAGAAGGGGACGTTCGAGATTTCCTGCCAGATCAGCGGGCACTACGAGGCGGGCCAGAAGGGCACCATCACCGTCCGGTGAGCGCTGAGGGGTTCCCGCGCCCCGCGGGCGCGGGCCGAGAGGCGGCGAGGAGGTGAAAGCCATGAAGGGGCCTGGTCGAGGTGGTGCGATGCTCGTCGGCGTCTTCGCCGTGGTCCTGGCCACCTTCACCGGCGCTTACCTGGTCACCACGGCATCACGCCCGACGGTCTCGGCGGCGCCCGTCGTGCCTGAGGTCCGGCGGTTCACCCTCGCCCTCCACGGGATCAAGGCCGGCGACGAAACGATGCGGCACTGGATGCCGGGGGTCGTGGTGGTGAACGAGGGCGACACGGTGATCCTGCGGGTCACCAACAGCGATCCCGACAGCGCGCACGGGTTCGCGTTGGCCGGCTACAACATTTCGGTCCCCACCGTGGCGCCGGGCCAGACCGTGACGGCGCGCTTCCGGGCCACCCGGCCGGGCATCTACGCGTATGGGTGCATGCTGGCCGGCTGCGCGGCCGACCACGCGGACCAGGCGGGGCAGTTCGTCGTCCTGGGGAAGTGACGTGGGCGTCTCCCGCCGGGCCTTCTTCAAGATCGCCCTGGCCGCGGCAGCGGCCGCGGGTGCGCGGGGAGGTCCGGGAGCGCTGGTCCGCCGGCTGCGCCAGGGGCCGCGCGGCGGGGTGCCGGCCCTGGCCGCCAGCACGGGCGTCGATGGCCCCGGCACCCTGGTGCGGCTGGCGGGCCTGCCGGGCTCCGACGGGGACGCGGCCGTCGCGTACGCCATGGCGCCGCGCAGGTGGCGCTGCTCGCGGCGATCCTGGGCGGGATCTGGGCGACCTACGGGTACGTGGCCTGGCTGCTATGGCCCATCCGCACGTCATCCTGATCACAGCCTGAAGTGGCCTTTCCTGGAATACGCAAGGGGCGCAGGCCGGTTGTGCCAGACGAACGCGCGACGAGGCGCGTGACCAGTGGGAAGGAGGTGTAACCCGTGGATTTCGGACTCCTGATCCTGCGGCTCGTCGTGGGCCTGCTCCTCGCGGGGCACGGCGCGCAGAAGCTGTTTGGATGGTTCGGTGGGCCTGGACTGGCCGGGTTCTCTGGCTGGCTGGCGTCCATGGGGTTCCGGCCGCCCAGGTTCTGGGCTGTGCTGGCCGGGGTGTGTGAATTTTCCGGCGGGATCCTGTTCGCACTCGGGCTATACAGTCCGCTCGGCTCGCTCCTGATCGCGGCGTCGATGCTGGTCGCCATCGCAAGAGCGCACTGGCCAAAGATCTGGGTCACTGAAGGCGGACTCGAACTGCCTCTCGTCAACCTCGCCGCCGTCACAGCGGTGGCGGTCGCGGGCCCGGGCGCGATCTCGCTGGACGCGCGTGCCGGCACCATGCTGTCCGGGACGCTGACGACGGTGGGCGTGATCCTGGTGCTGGCCGGGTGGATCGTTGCGCTGGTGAACTCGGGCCAGGGTCGCGCGCGGCAGGCGGCAGGGCCGGCTGGTCAGGCGTAAGGGGCCTCGACGGGCGCGCGGGGCAGCACGAGGAGATGTGACGCGTACGTACACGATCGGGGAATAGCCCACCACGCGCTCGGCTGGCCCGGTCAGCTCGAGTCAGACGCGGCGCCAGCGGGGCACCCACCGGGGCGTTCGGGCAGCGTACGCCTGGTAGGCCGTACCGAACCGGTGGGCGAGGGCTTCTTCCTCGCGAGCAGCAAGTTGCGCGTAGAGGCGGACCAGCACGGGAAAGATCATCAGGCCCGGTAGCGTTGGCCAGTGGATCAGCCACCCGGCGGTGACCAGCAGGATCCCCAGGTACTGCGGATGACGCAGGTACGCGTAGATGCCGCCGGTGGCCAGGGCGTCCCCGGCGCGGTAGACGTCCCGCCAGCCCAGGACGACCAGCAGCACGCCCGCCACGGTGATCACCGACCCCACCGGCATGCCCACGCGGTACATGTACAGCATGAACTGACGTTCGAAGAGCGTCAGCCCCAAAGCCGACGACAGGAAGTACACCGTCAGGGGGAACCCGAACATCTCGGCGAACAGCGACACCACGAAGGCGGTGTAGATGCCGTGGGCACGCCAGTCCCGCCTCAGCCGCACCGGAATCAACGCCAGGAAGACCAGGAAGACTGCGACCGATGCGCCGACGAGTCCCCAGTGGCCCCGCAGGATGCTCAACTGCTCGTCGCCGAGCCGGCCGCGGGCCAGCAGCGTGAGCCCGTGGCCGGCCCCCACCAGCACCCCGGTCAGGGCCAGTCCCGCGGCGACCAGCCCAGCGACCGTCCCGGCTCGCCGTAGCATCTGTGCGGGCCCGTCCACCTCGCGCTACGCCTTACCACTCCGCAAGACGTACCTGCCGGGCTCCCTGTCAAATGCCGCCTTGCAGCCGGTCGAGCAGAAGTAGTACGTCGTCCCCTGGTAGTCCGATGTGCCTGCGGCCTTGCTCTCCTCCACGTCCATCCCGCAGACCGGGTCTTTGGCCACTGCGATCACCCCCTGCGTGAGCTTCTTCGCGAACATCGTTACACAGCCGCCGGCGCCGTTCTCATGCAGCACCGCATCGGCGACGCGCTTGCCGATGAGGTCGTAGCCGTTGCCGGCGACCCTCACCGGCGCGCCATGGTACGGTCTCCTGGCAGCATCTTCAGGCCACATCTTCCTGCGAGTCGGCTTTGCACGTCTCATGGCAGGCCTTTGAGCAGAAGTCATAGGCCTTGTCTCTGTACTCTTCGGTGACCGCCGCCCCCTGCCGGTCGATCTCCATGCCGCAGACCACGTCCCTGACGGTCCGCGTGACCTCGGTGCGCTGCTCCTCGGACTTGCCAGCCTCGACCAGGGCTCGACGGGCTCAGGGGGCCACCACGAGTGCTTCGAGCGGCCTGGGCCGGAACTGCTTCAGCCGATTGGCGTTGGCGACCACCGAGAGAGCGCTCAACGCCATGGTCGCCGCGGCGATGATCGGGTTCAGCAGCAGGCCGTATGACGGGGTACAGGACCCCCGCGGCCAGGGGAATGCCCAGCGTGTTGTAGCAGAAGGCGAAGAACAGATTCTGCCGGATGTTCCGCATCGTCGCCCGGCTGAGCGTGATCGCGGTCACGACGCCCTTCAGCTCGCCGGAGATCAGCGTCACGTCGGCCGCCTCGATGGCCACATCGGTGCCCGAGCCGATGGCGATGCCCACATCCGCCTGGGCCAGGGCCGGCGCGTCGTTGATGCCGATTGGAGGTAGCCGACGATGCCAAACGTGGGCCCGATGGAGTTGCTGATCATCCTGCTGATCCTCCTGCTGCTGTTCGGCGCGAACCGCCTGGCCGGACTGGGCGCCGCGGCGGGCAAGACGGTCAAGGAGTTCCGGAAAGCCATCAGCGACGTCGAGGAAGACGTCAAGGACACCAAGCCGACCAAGCCCAGCGCCTGACGGGTCCCGGCGGCGATGGAAGACCGGCCGATGACCATCGTCGAGCACCTGGAGGAGCTGCGCCGGCGGCTCCTCCTGTCATTTGCCGCTCTGGGCGCCGGCACGGCCATCGGCTTCCTCTTTCGTCGACCGGGTCCTGGACCTGCTGGTCCGCATGATGCAGGTGCGCCAGGTGGTCTTCTTCGCCCCGGCCGAGGCCCTCTTCGTCCGGATCAAGATCGCCGTCCTGCTGGGCGTCTTCCTCGGGCTGCCGGTCATCCTCTATCAGCTCTGGATGTTCATCGCGGTCGGGCTGACCCAGACCGAGCGCCGGGTGGTCATGATGCTGCTCCTGGCCCGGATGGGCCTCGTCTCGCCGGCGACGCTGGCCGGGACCCGCCGCTACGCCATCCTCCTGATCGTGATCCTGGCGGCCGTGCTCACGCCGGGCACCGACGTCATCTCGCAGTTGCTCATGGCGGTCCCAACCTACGCGCTCTACGAACTCAGCATCTGGCTGGCGCGGCTGGTCGCGCCGCGGCCGTCCTCCTACGTGGAGCCGGTCGTCGAGTAGGGTGGCGCGGCGGCCTCGCAACCCCTGGTGGGTCCTGCTCGTCGTCGTGCTGGCCGGCGGGTTGCTGGGCAGCGTCATCGCCGAGGCGGTCGTGGGCTACCCGGTGCTGGGCTTCCTGGCGCGCGAGGTGCGCGCGGACCTCGATCCGCCGGTCACCCTCGACCTGCGCATCGTCAGCGTGACCGCGGGCGGGATCATCCGGCTCAACCTGGCGATGATCCTGGGCGTCATCATCGCGGTCTGGATCTACCGTCTGCTGTAGGCCGGCAGGATGGACCGGTAGCAGACGCGGGCATCCGCTCGCCAATGTGACCTTCTCCTGGTGCGAGAAGGGCCGCCTCCCCGGCGAGCACGTCTACCAGCCTTACATCCCTTCCAAGTTCCTCTCCTCCCCATTGTCTTCGGTGGGTAGCTCCTGGGCAGCCCTGGAGCTAGGCGCGAGAATCGATGCACGTCAAATTCGAGAATCGACTTGCAAATATTCGTTTTGCCTTGTATAAGCTTTTCTGGGGTGATGTTTTGGTGCGCACGACGGTGACGGCTCGGGGGCAGACTGTGATTCCAGCCAAGGTGCGCCGGGCTCATGGAATCGGCGCAAACACCCGCCTCGAATGGATCGACGACGGCCAGACGATCCGGGTCGTCGCCTTGCCGAAGGACCCTATCGCTGCGGCTCGTGGGGCGGCCAGGGGCCTCCGCCAAGTGTTGCTGCGGGAGCGCGCGCGCGAACGACAGCGTGGCTGAGCGCTACGTCCTGGACACCTCGGCCGTCCTTGCCTTCCTCGGGGATGAACCCGGCGCAGAGGCGGTGGAACGCCTCTTACGGGGAGCCCGGGCCGCCGGCATGAAGTGCTGGTGTGCTCCATTACCCTGATGGAACTCTTCTATACGGCTCTTCGTGCACACGGAGAGGACATGGCCGCGCGGTTGGCGGCGCTGGCGAAGACCTGGCCTGTGAAGTGGGTGTATCCAGACGACAAACTCCTGTTGCAGGCGGGAAGATTGAAGGCCACGTACCGCCTGTCGGTCGCCGATGCCCTGGTCGCTGGCGTGGCGATCATGCAGGAGGCCACCCTGATCCACAAAGATCCCGAACTGGACGCACTTGGCGCCAGGGTGAAGCTCTTGCGCCTGCCGGCCAGGGGGAAGCGGTAGGCCGAACGGAAAGCCTCTTCAGCCCCCGACCCCGGCGGTCGACGACAACCGGGCCCGGCCTGTCGACCGTGGTGGGCGAGGCAGAATGCCCGCGGCCGCTACTTCGAGCAGTTCCTGCCGCTCCGCTCCCGTGCCGGTCTCGAGGACTTCGGCATCCACCTTGTCGGTCTTGATCTCAGGTCAAGGTACTGGGGGCGATTTCTTTCTCAACGGAAGCAAGATTTCATTGACCTCTTGCAATGACGGTGCTAAAATCACAGCAGTGCGGCTCTACCCCAGGGCTTTGCTTCCTCTGCTACGGGCGCGGATTGCGAGCCGGCCGGTCACCGTCCTGACGGGGGCGCGCCAGACCGGCAAGACCACACTCGTCCGCGACCTCCTCCCGGGCCCTGATCAGCCCCCCGGCGTCTACTTCACCCTGGATGACCCGGACGAACGTCTCAGGCTCGCCGCCGACCCCGTGCGCCGTCTTGACCACGGCCACCGCTTGGTCATCCTCGACGAGATCCAGAAGGCGCCCGACCTCCTGGACGCGGTCAAGCTGTTGGCCGACCGCGGGGAGGGGCGCCGCTTCCTCCTCCTCGGGTCGTCTCACATCCTGTTGCTCCAGCGTGTACGCGAGACGCTGGCGGGGCGCGCCACGCTCCTCGAACTCTGGCCGCTGGCGCTCGCCGAGAAGGTCGACGCTCCGCAGGTGCCGACCCCGGCGCTCACGACGGTCTGGGAGAGTGGGGAGGAGGCGCTCCGGCAGTTACGCGAGAGTCCTCTGTCCGCAGATGCCGAGCGGTGGTGGCCTGGCCAGGCTGAGGAGCACATCCGGTGGGGAGGGTATCCTGTCCTCGATGCGTTCCCGGAAGCCGAGCGAGTCGTCTGGCTCCGGGACTTCCGGCGAACCTACCTCGAGCGAGACCTGGCGGGCCTCGGCCGGGTCGCCGACCTCGACCAGTTCGCCCTGGCCCAGAACCTCCTGGCCGCCGCGGGAGCTCTTGACGTCCGTGGTGGCGGCCGGCGGGGTCGTGCGCAAAGCGACGGTCACCCGCCGGTTCGGGTCGGACGAGGGGGAGGGCTCCTGGTGGGACGAGCAGCCGCCCTCCAGCCCGCTCGGCCTGGCGCGGCTAGCAGGCCTGGTGTTCGTAGGGCGGGC
>JAVKIP010000037.1:0-13375 GCA_031459385.1 Candidatus Fervidifonticultor secundus
GACCGGCCGCTGCACGTCCAGTACCTGCACTACCTGAAGAACCTGGCGAGAGGCGAGCTGGGCGTCTCGATCCGCAGTGGGCGGCCGGTCGCCTGGGACCTGGCGCGCTACCTGCCCGCGACGGTGGAACTGGGGGCGCTGAGCTTCCTGATCACGCTGGTGCTCGGCATCCCCCTGGGCGTGCTCTCCGGGGCGAGGGCCAACACCCTCACCGACCACGCCAGCCGCCTGAGCTCGCTGCTCTTCCTCTCGATGCCGAGTTTCTGGTTCGGGCTGATCCTCGTGTACATCGGCTACTACCAGCTGGGGGTGCTGCCGACGCCCACCGGTCGGCTCGGGATGGGCGAGGCCGGCCCGCCTACGGTGACCGGCTTGCACCTGGTGGACAGCCTGCTGGCCGCAGACAGCGCCCTCTTCCTGCGGGCGCTGTGGCACCTGCTGCCCCCGGCCTTCACGCTGGCGCTGGCCTCGGTGGGGCTGGTGGTCCGCCTGCTCCGGTCGAGCATGGTGGAGATCCTCAACCAGGACTACATCAGGACCGCGTGGGCCAAGGGCCTGCCCTCACGCGCGGTCTTCTACATCCACGCGCTGCGCAACGCCCTGATCCCCACGGTCACGGTCCTGGGCATCCAGTTCGGCAGCCTGTTCGGCGGGAACGTCCTCATTGAAACGGTCTTCGCCTGGCCGGGCGTGGGCCTGTACTTCGTCGAGTCCATCCAGTGGCTGGACTACGCGCCGGTGCTGGGCGCCACGGTGCTGATTGCCACCGCGTTCGTCTCGGTGAACTTCCTAGTGGACCTGACCTATGCGATCCTCGACCCGAGAATCCGGTACCAGTAGCGAGGCTGCCCCGGCGCAGCAGCCGCCGGTGGCGGTGGGCCGGTTGCTGGCACGCCGTTTCCGGCGCAACCGGCTGTCGCTAATCGGCCTGGCCATTTTGCTGGTATGGATCGTCGTCGGGCTGCTCGCGCCGGCACTGGCGCCCTTCGACCCGGTCGAGGTCCGGCTGGACGCCCGGATGGTGCCGCCGGCCTCCGGCCACTGGCTGGGGACCGACTTCTACGGCCGGGACATCCTCAGCCGCATCATCTACGGTGCGCGCTACGACCTGTTGATCGCGCTGTTTGCCGTGGGGGTGGCGTCGGGGGTCGGCGCGCCCCTGGGGATCGTGGCCGGCTACCTCGGCGGTCGCCTCGACGACGTCATCATGCGCGGCATGGACATCATCATCGCGTTTCCCGGCCTGGTGCTCGCCATGGCCCTGGCGTCTGTGCTGGGGCCGGGGCTGGAAAAGGCGATCCTGGCGCTGGCCGTCGTCGGTGTGGCCGGCTACGCGCGGATCGCCCGCGCTTCGACGTTGTCGGTGCGGGAGGAAGTCTACGTGGAGGCCGCGCGGGCGCTGGGAGCGTCGGACCTGAAGATCCTGGCGCGGCACGTCTTCCCCAACGTGATCTCGCCGGTGGTGGTCCGGGCGACGCTGGGGATGGGCTTCACCGTGCTGCTGGCCGCTAGCCTGAGCTTCATCGGCCTGGGCGCCCAGCCGCCGACCCCGGAGTGGGGCGCCATGATCAACGAAGGCCGCAACCAGTTGATCACCGGCCGCTGGTGGGTCTCAACGTTTCCCGGGCTGGCGATCATGTCCCTGGTGCTGGGGTTCAACCTGCTCGGCGACGGGATCCGCGACGTTTTGGATCCCCGGGGCATCGTGCGGATGTGACCCCCGCAGGCCCAGGAACGTCCGGGGCGCAGAGGCCGGCTATCAGGCTGACTTGCCCGGCGGCGCCTCGTTGGGCGCATAGGTCCGGCCGTTCAGCACCCGCCACACCCCGAGACGGGCGGCCTGCCGCTCGGCCTCGGGGGTGATGTCCTCTCCGGCCGCGGCGGCGACCGCCCGTAGCCCCGTGACACGCTGCAACAGACGCGCCCGATCCGCGGCCCGCTCGATGTCTTCGGTGTCCACGGTCGCGGACACCTCGACGGCCAGATAGGTCTCATCCCCGGTGTCCCGCCAGCGCCCGAAGGCGACCACATCGGTCCAGAGCAGCAGTTCGCGTTCGGACGCCGAGAGCACCCCTCGGTCTTCGGCGCCCTCGGCCAGCCGGCCGAGTTCTTCCTTCGGCACGAGGCGCAGCTGGCGGAGCAGGCGCTGGAAGTAGGCAGGCGCGTTTTCGGCGTACCGCCGCTCGAGGTCATTGCCCCGCAGACCTGCCAGTCGGGCGTCCGTGCGGGCCAGCCGCGCTTCGGTGCGCACCTGGGTTTCGGCCAGACGGGCAAGTCGTTCGTCGGTGCGGGCCTGGGCCTCGGCCAGACGGGCCACCGCATCTTCGAGACGGGCCAGCCGCTCTTCGGTGCGGGCCTGGGCCTCGGCCAGACGGGCCACCGCATCTTCGAGACGGGCCAGCCGCTCTTCGGTGCGGGCCTGGGCTTCGGCCAGGTGCGCGACCGCCGCCTCGAGCCGCCCCACGCGCTCTTCGACTCGGTCCAGCCGTTCTTCGACCCGCGCAAGCCGCTCTTCGGCCCGCACCTGGGCCTCGGCCAGCCGCGCGACTGCGGCCTCGATGCGCTCCATCAACTGCTCGAGGCGGTCTACCCGCCGATCCAGCGCCATGGGACTTTCACATCATTATATCGTCCACCGCCGGCCGTGCATGCGGGATCTGCGCGGCGGTGGGCCCGCTCTAACCATCCACCGACGGTGGCGTCTCCAGGAGACGACCCGCGACGAGCACCGGCACGCCCACCTCGGCGCAGATCCGGCGCACCGTCTCATCGGCACCGTTGAGGTCCTCGGGCACCACGATGACCGCGTCCACCGGCCGCGCGCGCAACAGAGCGGCGAGCCCGGTCAGGTCACCCATGACGGGGAGTCCCTGGAGCACCGCCCCACGCGCGGCAGCTCCCTCGGCGATGAACCCCACCGGCAGATATCCCCAATCGGGCAGGTCGCGCAGCGCGGCCACCAGCCGCGCGCCGCCGGCGCCCGCCCCGGCGACCAGCGCGCGCCGGCCCTGGTGGCGGCCGGCCAGCAGGTACTCGCGCACCGCCCGCAGGCTCACGCGCGCCGAGGCGAGCAAACCCACCGTCAGCACCCAGTCCATGACCAGCGCCGCGCGTGACAACCCGACCAGGCCCGTCCACACGAACAGCCCGAGGGCGGCCGCCCCGCTCGCCACCGTAGCGGCCTGGGCCAGCCGGATCAGATCTATCAGCCCCGCGTAGCGCCAGTGCCCCTTGTAGACACCCCACGCGAACAGCACCGCTATCTTGACTGCGGCCACCGCAGGGAGCACGTCGGTCACCCGATCCGCGACCTGCGCCGGGAGCTCACCTTCGAACCGCAGCAGGTGCGCGCTGACGAACGCGCCCTGGAGCAACACGAGGTCGAGCGCCATCGAGACGAGCCAGCGCTTGTTGGTCACCGCCGGCGGTAGCCGCGTTCCCGGCGTTGCGGTCGCCCCCGACGGCGCATCCTCGTACACCCGCACCTCCGCCAGGACCGCGCCCACCGCCGCGAACCCCAGGGCGACCACGGCGGCCACGACCAGTCCGGCTGCGATCCCCAGCCGCGCCGCCGCCACGGCCGCGGCCCCGGACAGCGCGCTCAGCGCATAGAGCAGCACCACGGCCCGCCGTTCCGACAGCCCCATCCGCACCAGACGGTGGGACGGGTGGTCGCGGCCGCCCTGGAAGATCGGGCGCCGGTGGACGACGCGCTGCCAGGTCACCATCAGCGAGTCGAAGATGGGTACCGCGAGCACGAGCCCCGGCGCCAGCAGCGAGGCCAGGACGTGCGCCACGTTCTGGGAGGAGCCCAGGGTCGCGACCGCCGCCAAGGTCAGTCCGAGAAAGCCACTGCCCGCGTCGCCCATGAAGACGCGGGCCGGCGGGAAGTTGTGCACCAGAAAGCCCAGGCTCACCCCCAGCAGCGCCGCCGCCATGATGACCGGCGGGGAGACCGGGCCGGCCGGCATGGCCAGGCCCAGCAGCGTCGCCGCGGCGAGGGCGCCCACGCCGGCGGCGAGACCGTCCATGTTGTCCAGCCAGTTCATCGCGTTGGCGGCGCCCAGCACCCACAGCCCGGTGAGCGGCACCGACACCACTGCCGGCAGGGCCGCGAACCGGACGCCGAACAGCACGGGCACGCTGGCCGCTGCGATCAGCAGCACCAGTTTCGGGCGGTTTTCCAACTGCCGCAGGTCGTCGGTCAGCCCGACCAGGAAGATGGCAGTTGCGCCGGCCAGCGTCCCCAGCACCGGACCGTCCAGCGGTGGGCGCAGGCAGGCCGCCATCGTGACGAAGAACGCCATATACATGGCGACACCACCCACCCGGGGGACCGGCCGGCGGTGCCACCGGTCCTCCCGCGGGACATCCAGGACACCCAGGCGCCAGGCGGCGTGGCGCGCGAGGGCCGTCAGGGCCACAGAGAGAACGAAGGCGATGCCCGCCGCGACAAAGACAGGTGGCATGGACGGGGAAACCTCAGTGCGGGGGTGCGATGAGCGGCCGACGCTACAGGCGCACGATCTTCTCGCGCCCCTCGCGGACCGCCGCGGTGGCGTTGCGCACGTCGAACACGAGCCGCGCCGCCCGCACCACCGCCGCGTAGTCCACGCAGGAGTGGTCGGTGAGGATCAGCACACAGTCGGCTCCGGCCACCAGCGCGTCGGTGAGCGGCTGACTGACCAGACGGACGCCGCGCACCTCGACCTCGGGAACATAGGGATCGTGGTAGACGACGTCCATGCGGCGGCGCTGCAGCAACTCGACGACCCGCAGTGCCGGTGAGTAACGCGCGTCGTCGACATCCCGCTTGAAGGCCACACCCAAAATCAGCACCCGCTCGCGACCGGTGCTCCCGTTGTCGTGCAGCGCCGCCAGCAGCCGGTTGACCACGTAGAACGGCATCTCCTCGTTGACCCGCGCGGCCAGTTCGATGAAGTCCATGTGGAAGTCGTGCTCGCGGGCCTTCCACGCCAGGTAGTAGGGGTCGACGGGGATGCAGTGCCCGCCAACCAGCCCCGGGCGGAACGGCAGGAACCCGTAGGGCTTGGTGGCCGCGGCGTCAATGATCTCCCAGACGTCGAGCCCCATGCGCTCGCACAGTTGCGCCACCTGGTTGACCAGGGCGATGTTCACGTTGCGGAAAACGTTCTCCAGTAGTTTGGCCATCTCGGCGGCCGCCGGCGACGAGACCGGCACCACCGGGGCCCCCAGGAGCCCCACCAGCGCGGTCGCCAGACGCGTGCTCTCGGGATCGCACCCGCCCACGACCACAGGCACGTCCTCCACGCCGTAGCGGGTGTTGCCCGGGTCGATCCGCTCGGGCGCAAACGCCAGGAAGACGTCGCGGCCGACCACGCGCCCTGCCGCCTCGAGTGCCGGCCGCACGACCTCTTCGGTCGTGCCGGGATAACTGGTGCTGCGCAGCACGACCAGCTGCCCGGACCGGCCCCAGTGGGCGACGTCGCGCGCCGCGTCGGCGATGTGCCGCACATCGGGCTCTTTCTGGTGGGTGAAGGGCGTGGGCACGCAGATGAAGACGGCGTCGCATTCGCCGAGGACGGCCGGGTCGGCGCCCAGGGCGAACCGACCGGCTGCCACTTCGGCCCGGACGGCGTCAGCCGATACGTCGCGCAGGTAGGAGCGGCCCGCGGCCAGCGCCGCGATCTTGTCGGGATCGGTGTCGTACCCCCGCACCGGGAAGCCCCGACGGGCGTACGCCAGGGCCAGTGGCAGGCCCACGTACCCCAGGCCAATGACGCCTACCACCGCCGTCCCGGCGGCGATGCGCTCGGCCAGAACGCAGGACGCTGTGACGCCCCCGGGCGTCTGCGCTACCACGTTGTGTGCGGCTCGCGAAGCGAGGCGGCCGCCGAGCCCGCCCCGGCCGCCAGGCGCTCCCGGGTGTAGGCCACCACGCGGTCGATGATCTCGTCGAGCCCCAGCGTGGGCGTGAATCCAATGAACGCGCGCAGCTTCGTCAGATCGGGCACCCGGTAGCGGATGTCCTCGAATCCCGGGCCGTAGGCTTCTTCGTAGGGAACATGCACAATGGGCGAGGCCGACCCCGTCCGCCCGCGCACGCGATGGGCCAGCTCGAGCACCGTCACAGGCTCGTCGGAGCCGATGTTGAACACCTGGCCCTCGGCTGCCGGCGCCTCCATCAGGCGGACCGTGGCCTCAACGACATCGTCGACCCACGAGAACGACCGCACCTGCTGGCCGTCCCCGTAGACCGTGAGCGGCCGCCCCGCCAGCGCCTGCTCGATGAACCGCGGCAGCACCATGCCGTAGGCCGGCGACTGGCGCGGGCCCACCGTATTGAAGTAGCGGCCGATCACCACCGGCAGCCCCTTGTCGGCGGCGTAGGCCCGTGCCATGAACTCATCCAGCGCTTTGCTGGTGGCGTAGCACCAGCGGATCGACGGCCCGATCGTGATGTCGTCGTCCTCGCGGAACCGGCCCGTGCCGTTGTGCACGTCCTTGCCGTAGACCTCGGAGGTGGAGGCGACGAAGACCTTCCGCCCGTGGCGCAGACAGGCGTCCAGGACGTGCTGCGTGCCCCGCACGTTGGTCTCCATGGTGCGCACCGGCTGCTCGAACACCAGCCGCACCCCCACCGCCGCCCCCAGGTGGTAGACGGCGTCCGTCGCCCGCACCGCCTCCTCGACCGCGGCCGCGTCCATGATCGAGCCCAGCACGAACTCGAACCCCGGGCGGCGCATTAGGTGGAGGATGTTCTGCCGGCTGCCCGTGGAGAGGTCGTCGAGGGCCACCACCTCCTGGCCGCGGGCCAACAGCGCCTCGGCCAGGTGGGAGCCAATGAAGCCCGCGCCACCGGTGATGAGGGCTGTCATCCGGACACCTCCTCGCTGCAGGCACCGGGATCCCCGTATAAGGCCCATAGCACGCCGATAACCGATGTGGACCGTTGCGAGCGGCGTACGGGACATGGAATGGCCACGGACAGCAGCGTGTTATGCTCTGGCCCGAGGGTGCAGAGTATGGGACGCGGGAAGCTCGTGCTCACCTACCGGGACTACCTGCGAATGGGTCAGGCGCCATGCCCTCGGCGAAGTCTTCCCGTCCCCCGTCGACGTGGTCTTGAGCGAGGTCGACGTGGTCCAGCCCGACCTGGTCTACGTCACCGCCGGGCGGCTCGGCGTCGTCACCGACCAAGCCATCCAGGGCGCCCCCGATCTGGTCGAGGCGGGAATGACCACCCTCCCAGGGACGCATTGTCGGTGCCCGTGGTTATCCGTAAGACAGTATCCGTAGCCGGAACCGTGCTTGAATATCGGCAATACCCATTTTGATAACTTGACTGGGGAGCCTGCCATATGTCCCAGCTGACAGAACGGTTGGAAATCAGGGTGCCGGCCCACACGCTGAAGATGCTGCGCGAGGAGGCGGACCGGCGCGGCACGTCGGTGGCCCGTCTCGTGCGCGAGGCGATCGAGGCCAGGCTTCAGCACAACCGGGAAGCGCGGCTGCAGGCTGCCCAAGCGCTGTTCCGGGTCGGCGCACCCGTCGCCGACTGGCCCCGCATGGAACAGGAGATCGCCGAAGCCCGAGCCCGAGCGGACTGAGCCGTGCCGCCCGTCTTCGTCGACGCGAACATCCCCATGTACGCCGCAGGTTCCAACCATCCCCTCGTGGAGCCGGCCCGGCGCGTGGTCGACGCAGTGGTCAATGGTGCCATCGATCTTCAATGCCTTCACCCGCCTCATGGCGGGGCGCCCCCTTCCCGTTGACGAGATGCACGTGCGCCAGGCCCGAGATCTGGCCGACAGATACTCGCGCCTGAGCCCTCGCGACCTGATCCACCTCGCGATCATGCTCCGGCACGGCATCGGGGAGATCGCTCCGGCAGACGCCCACTTCGACACCGTGCCCGAGGTCCGGCGCCTTGACCCACGGGCCTTCCGCCGTCCGTGATGCCATTCCTCGGGCCGCATGGACATTGACCATGGTATTCGTCCCTCCACCGCCACCCTCCAGGCCGCCTTCCTGGCTGGGCTCCTCCCGGAGCACCGGACGGATCACGGGCGACATCATTAGCCTGGCGGTTGACGAGCAGGAGTGGGAGGCCCTGCGGAAAGCACTTGGCCTCGAACGCAGGTGATCGTCGGGAGTCCCGCGGTCGCAGGGCTCGCGAGTAGCCTCCACCAGACGCTATACCACCGCGGGGCGCTCCAGCCGCACCTGGAAATACACCACCGTCCGGGCAAGCCCGTCCCGCAACCCCACGCGCGGTGACCACCCCAGTAGCCGCTGCGCCCGGCGGATATCCGGCCGCCGCACCCGGGGGTCGTCCACCGGCCGCGGGTGGAACTCCACGGCGCTGGGGCTGCCCGTTACCTCCAGCACCAGCCGGGCGATCTCCAGCACGCTGTGCTCCTCCGGGTTGCCCAGGTTGATGGGGTGGTGGATGGAGTCCTCGTGCTCGTTGTTGGTGTACAGGAACGTCCGGTCCGTGCGCTGCTCGGGCGGGCGGTCCGACGCACAGAACAGCACCCCGAGAATCCCTTCCACCATGTCGTCCACGTAGCAGAAGCTGCGGGTCTGGGTGCCGTCGCCGTGCACGGTGAGGGGTCGCCCTGCCAGCGCCTGCGTAATGAAGGTGGAGATCACCCGCCCATCCTGGGGCCGCATCCGCGGCCCGTAAGTGTTGAAGATGCGCACGATCCGGGTGTCCAGACCGTGGTAGCGGTGGTAGGCCATGGTCATGGCCTCGGCGAAGCGCTTGGCCTCGTCGTAGACGCCCCGCGGGCTGATGGGGCTGACGTTGCCCCAGTAGGTCTCAGGCTGCGGGTTCACCAGGGGGTCGCCGTAGACCTCGGAGGTGCTGGCCAACAGGAACCGAGCCCCCTTGGCCCGCGCCAGGCCCCAGGGCCTTGTGGGTGCCAAAGGCTCCCACCTTCAGCGTGTGGATGGGATACTCCAGGTAGTCCTTGGGGCTGGCCGGCGAGGCGAAGTGCAGCACCGCGTCCACCGGCTCCTCGATGTACATGTACTCGCAGACGTCGTAGCGGATGAAGCGGAAGCGCGGGTGGCCCAGCAGGTGGGCAATGTTGCGCTCGGCGCCGGTGAGGAGGTTGTCCAGGCACCACACCTCGCACCCCCGCTCCAGCAGCCGGTCGCACAAATGACTGCCCAGGAAGCCCGCCCCACCTGTGATGAGGACACGCTGCAGGCTGTCCACGCCAGTCACCTCCGGAATGCACTCATGGTCGATCACGCGCCTGTCCATGTGCAGGACCCTGGGCAGGCGGGTAGCGAGTGGGTATAGTGATTGCAGCACAGCATTCTGCGTCGGTCGCATCCGGGACGAGGCGGGGACACCACATGGCCGAGCGCAGCCGAGACTGGGTGGAGCAGGCGCGGAGGGACCTGGAGAGCGCGCGCCTCCAGGCGGAGGGCGGGTTCTTCGAGTGGGCCTGCTTCATCAGCCAGCAGGCGGCAGAGAAGGCCGTCAAGGCCGCCTACCAGAAGCTCGGCGGCGAGGCCTGGGGGCACGCCCTCGGCCCCCTGCTCGAAGGCCTGCGGGAGAAGGTTCCCGTCGCCGACGAGCTCCTGGCCTGCGGGAGGCTGCTGGACCGCTTCTACATCCCCGCCCGATATCCGAATAGCTGGGACAGAGGCAGCCCCAAGGACTACTTCACGCAG
Organism: Candidatus Fervidifonticultor secundus; assembly: GCA_031459385.1. Lineage (GTDB taxonomy): Bacteria > Sysuimicrobiota > Sysuimicrobiia > Sysuimicrobiales > Humicultoraceae > Fervidifonticultor > Fervidifonticultor secundus. The sequence continues at coordinate 9,673 of JAVKIP010000037.1, forward strand.
GAGGACGCCGGGCATGCGCTCCGTTGTGCAGAGTCGATCCTACGATTCTGTGAAGGTCTTCTGGCTCAACAGCGGTGAGGCGCTGGCCCGGTTGCGGGCGGCGGCCGAAAGGTTGCTGGCCGAGCAGGGGCACGTCGCCGCCGTATACCTCTTTGGCTCCCTGTCCGAGGATCGGGCCGTGCCGGGCAGCGACGCCGACCTCCTCATCCTCCTGGAGCGAAGCCAGCGGCGCGTCCTGGATCGTGCCGAACAGTTCTCGCGGTATTTCTCGGGAATCGGCATGCCCGTCGAGCTGTTCTGCTACACGCGCGAGGAGGCGGAGCGCATCCCGCTGGCCAGGGCGGCTATCGACCGCGGCATCCTGCTCGCGCGTCGCTGACTTTTAGGTCTCCACCACGCAGCCTGCAGCCGCGTGGAGTTCAAGGGCCAATGGCGGGCGAACTCCGCAGGGTCGGAGCCGGGAGCGCTTCAGGTGCAGGCACTGCCTGCTCCCCTGGCAGGCGCCCTGCCCGGCGCAGCTCCCCCTCGATCCACAGGTAGGTCCGCGCCAGCCCCTCCTCCAGCGGGACCTGGGGCTCCCACCCCAGCACCTGCCGCAGCCGCGTGTTGTCGCTGTTGCGGCCGCGCACCCCCTGCGGCTTGCTCGGGTCGTGACGCTTGCGCGACTGTTTGCCGGCGATGCGGCAGACGATGTCCACCAGCTCGTCCACCGTCACCAGCCGGTCGGTGCCCAGGTTGAGCGGTTCGGGTAGTCGGAGCGCATGAGGCGCCAGATCCCCTCGACGCAGTCGTCCACGTACATGGAGGAGCGCGTCTGGCGGCCGTCTCCCCAGACCCTGATCTCGTCGCCGTCACGAGCGAGGGCCGCCTTGCGGCAAATGGCCGCGGGCGCCTTTTCCTTCCCGCCCTCGTAGGTGCCGAGCGGGCCGTAGACGTTGTGGAAGCGGACGATGCGCGTCTCCAGGCCGTGGTCCTGGCGGTAGTACCGGCACAGCTCCTCGGCGAAGAGTTTCTCCAGGCCGTACCCGGGCTCGGGGTCAGCAGGCCAGGCGTCCTCCTCCCGCAGCGGCGTGACGTCGGGGCTCTCCTGCCGGTAGCGGGGGTAGACGCAGGCCGACGAGGAGAAAGAGGAAGCGGCGCACGCCGGCCTGACGCGCCGCCTCGAGCATATGCAGGTTGATGAGCGCCGAGTTGCGGGCGACCTGAGCGTGGTAGGCGGTGATGTAGCCGATGCCGCCCATATCTGCGGCGAGGTGGTAGACTTCGTCCACCCCACGCACGGCGGACGCACAGGCGGCATGGTCGCGCAGGTCGGCCCGCAGGAACTCGTGCGCCGCGGTGGGTTCGAACTCGGGAGCCTTGATGTCCGCTCCCCGCACCCAGCAGCCCCGGTCCACCAGGTAGCGCACCAGGTGGTGCCCGATGAATCCGCCGGCCCCGGTGACCACGACGCGCACCGTCATCGCCCTCTCCCTTCAGGCCAGCCCCGCCTCGACGTAGGCGAGGCCAGCACCTCCTCCACGACCTCCACGAACCGCGCCAGCTGGACGGACTGCTCGAAGTCTGCCGCCGCGGTCAGCGCCCGGCGGCCCATGGTCTCCAGCAGGTCCGGTGACGCCATGGCCTGCCGCACCGCGGCTGCCACCGCAACAGGGTCGTCGGGGTCGGCCACGAAGCCGCACCCGTGCTGTCGGACGATGCGAACGACATCGCTCGACTCCGGGGCAACGGCCAGCACCGGCCGTCCGGCCGCCAGGACGGCGTAGAGCTTGCTTGGGACCACGACCCCGTCCAGGCCCCGCCGCACCGTGACGACATGGAGGTCGGCCGCGGCGAGTACATAGGGCACCTCGGACGCCGGGCGAAACGGCAGGCGGCGCACATGCGGTAGCGCCTCTGCCGCGCGATCGATGGTGGTTGCGGCCGCGCCGTCGCCCACGAAGACGAGCCCGGCCCCCGCCCCGTCCAGCAGCGCCGCGGCTCGGGTGAGCGTCTGCCAGGCCCCGGCGAACCCCACGTTGCCGGCGTGCAGCACGACGAAGCGGTAAGGGCCCCGCACCGCGCGCACTACCGGATGATCGCGGTTCGCTGGCACCGCCGCTGGCGGCGGACCACCGTCGCGCACGACAGCGATGCGCTCGGGCGTGACACCCTTCGCCACCAGCCGGTCGCGCATGTCGTCGCCCAGCACGATGACCCGGTCTGCGCGGCGCAGAGCCCAGCGGTGCAGCCGGTCCCACACCGCCGTCCACGGCCCTGGGTGCAGCAGGCCTCCGGCCACCGCCATGTCAGGGTAGAGGTCCTGGACGTTGTAGACGAAGCGCCGCCGGCGCACCGCCGCCACCAGCGCCCCGGCGATCCCGGTCACCGGCGGGTCGGTCATGGCCAGGACAAGGTCGGCCCGCAGCATGAGGGCGCGGGGCACCGCCAGCGCCAGGTAGGTGAGGTAGTTGACCAGCCGCCAGGCCATGCGGCGGCGCGGGAAGGCGGTGGAGCCGACCCGCTCGACGACCACGCCGTCCCCTCGCTCCCGGCGGAGCAGGTAGGCCGGGTGGCGCTCGGCGGGGTCATAGGACGGCCGGCCGGCGAGGACCGTCACCTGATGCCGCTCTGCCAGGGTGCCGGCGACAAAGGCCGCCACCCGCGCGGTGGCCGCGCTATCTGGGGGGAAGTACTGGTTGAAGAGAAGAATCCTCGCCATGGAAGCCCGGCCTTCACCCTACGCCGGAGAGCGGAGGCGACGGGCGAAGGCTTGCAGATCTAACCGAGGCTACCGCCGCTTCAGCGGCCTCCAGATAGAACGTAGAACACCTGACCTGAGCCAAAACGGCATTGACACAAGGCTCGGTCTATGCCACTATTAAGTAAGTGTGACACAAAGATCCGTCGAATGTCACAAGAATGAAATGAAGACACGTATCGGACGAGGAGGGAGGTTGGTCATCCCCGCCATGTATCGGCGGCTCCTCGGCCTCCGCTCGGGGGACGAAGTGATGCTCAGGGTTGAAGGGGGAGAGCTGCGGATCCTCACGCCCAGGCAGGCGCTGGCGCACGCCCGCAACCTCGTTCGCCGCTACGCAGGTCCCGGACGTTCCCTGGCCCGTGAACTCATCTCCGAGCGCAGGGCAGAGTCTGCGCGTGAGTAATCTCGTCCTCGATGCCTCCGCGCTGCTCGCGCTGTTGCAGGGCGAACCCGGCGTCGAGCGCTGGGAGACCGCCGTTGGAGCCGCCGCCATCAGCGCGGTCAACCTCTCCGAAGTCGTCGCCAAGCTTGCCGACGCCGGGATGTCCGAGGAGGAGATTCGGACCACGCTCGAGCCCCTGGGCCTGGAAGTGGTCGACTTCGATGCGGAACAGGCCTACCAGGCGGGTCTCCTCCATCCAATCACCAGGCCGGCTGGCCTCTCCCTGGGTGATCGGGCGTGCCTGGCCCTGGCCAGAGCCAGGCGAATCCCGGCCCTGACGGCAGACCAGGCGTGGGACACGTTACGGGTCGGGGTCGAGGTCCACGTCATTCGCTAGAGGCCTGGCCGCAGCGTCCCACGAGGCAATTCCCAATCGCCAGCACGTCCATCTGCGTCCGCAGGAAGCAGTCTACCGCCTCTTCCGGGGTGCGGACGATGGGCTCGTTCTCGTTGAACGAGGTGTTCAGCACCACCGGCACGCCGGTCAGGCGTTCGAACTCCTTGATCAGCCGCCAGAA